>NZ_RCUY01000006.1 GCF_003667575.1 Mycetocola lacteus
ACGATGTGTATGTAATGATTATCAAATTATCGGCCTATTAGTACCGGTCAGCTCCACGAGTCTTTAGTCCTCGCTTCCACATCCGGCCTATCAACCCAGTAGTCTACTGGGAGCCTCACCCTAAAAGGATGGAAATCTCATCTCGAGGCCGGCTTCCCGCTTAGATGCTTTCAGCGGTTATCCATCCCGAACGTAGCCAATCAGCAATGCTCCTGGCGGAACAACTGACACACCAGAGGTTCGTCCAACCCGGTCCTCTCGTACTAGGGTCAGATCCTCTCAAATTTCCTACGCGCGCAGCGGATAGGGACCGAACTGTCTCACGACGTTCTAAACCCAGCTCGCGTACCGCTTTAATGGGCGAACAGCCCAACCCTTGGGACCTACTCCAGCCCCAGGATGCGACGAGCCGACATCGAGGTGCCAAACCATGCCGTCGATATGGACTCTTGGGCAAGATCAGCCTGTTATCCCCGAGGTACCTTTTATCCGTTGAGCGACAGCGCTTCCACAAGCCACTGCCGGATCACTAGTCCCGACTTTCGTCCCTGCTCGACCTGTCAGTCTCACAGTCAAGCTCCCTTGTGCACTTACACTCGCCATCTGATTGCCAACCAGATTGAGGGAACCTTTGGGCGCCTCCGTTACTTTTTAGGAGGCAACCGCCCCAGTTAAACTACCCACCAGGCACTGTCCCTGAACCGGATCACGGTCCGAAGTTAGATATCCAATATGACCAGAGTGGTATTTCACCAGCGACTCCACAAACACTAGCGTGTCCGCTTCAACGTCTCCCACCTATCCTACACAAGCCACACCGAACACCAATACCAAGCTGTAGTAAAGGTCACGGGGTCTTTCCGTCCTGCTGCGCGTAACGAGCATCTTTACTCGTAATGCAATTTCGCCGAGTTCACGGTTGAGACAGCTGGGAAGTCGTTACGCCATTCGTGCAGGTCGGAACTTACCCGACAAGGAATTTCGCTACCTTAGGATGGTTATAGTTACCACCGCCGTTTACTGGGGCTTAAATTCTCAGCTTCGCCTTACGGCTAACCGTTCCTCTTAACCTTCCAGCACCGGGCAGGCGTCAGTCCGTATACATCGACTTGCGTCTTAGCACGGACCTGTGTTTTTAGTAAACAGTCGCTTCCCACTGGTCTCTGCGGCCCAAACACGCTACCCACTGCAAGAGTGTTGACGTGCCAGGCCCCCCTTATCCCGAAGTTACGGGGGCATTTTGCCGAGTTCCTTAACCGTGATTATCTCGATCTCCTTAGTATTCTCTACCTGACCACCTGAGTTGGTTTGGGGTACGGGCAGCTAGAACCTCGCGTCGATGCTTTTCTTGGCAGCAGAGGATCATCGGATCATACCCTTACGGGTTCCCCATCAAGTCTCAACCTTATATGAGAGACGGATTTACCTATCTCTCGGCCTACACTCTTGGCCTAGGACAACCATCGCCTAGGACCGACTACCTTCCTGCGTCACACCTGTTAATACGCTAACCGCACCAGATCGGGTCACGTGCGTCCCCCACACCCCTCACCCCGAAGGGATCAGTAATGTGAGCTTCGAAACGTTTAGCAGTACTGGATTAGCTTGGGCGGTTCTTCGCCGGTACGGGAATATCAACCCGTTGTCCATCGACTACGCCTGTCGGCCTCGCCTTAGGTCCCGACTTACCCAGGGCGGATTAGCCTGGCCCTGGAAACCTTGGTCTTCCGGAGGACGGGTTTCTCACCCGTCTTTCGCTACTCATGCCTGCATTCTCACTCGTGTAGCCTCCACGGCTGGTTTACACCGCCGCTTCACTGGCCACACGACGCTCTCCTACCCATCAATACGGCTGGACCACGAAGGCCTACCATAATATTAATGCCACAACTTCGGTGGCGTGCTTGAGCCCCGTTACATTGTCGGCGCGGAATCACTTGACCAGTGAGCTATTACGCACTCTTTCAAGGGTGGCTGCTTCTAAGCCAACCTCCTGGTTGTCTCTGCAACTCCACATCCTTTCCCACTTAGCACGCGCTTAGGGACCTTAGATGGTGGTCTGGGTTGTTTCCCTCTCGACAATGAAGCTTATCCCCCACTGTCTCACTGCTGCGCTCTCACTTACCGGCATTCGGAGTTTGGCTGACGTCAGTAACCTGGTGAGGCCCATCGGCCATCCAGTAGCTCTACCTCCGGCAAGAAACACGCAACGCTGCACCTAAATGCATTTCGGAGAGAACCAGCTATCACGAAGTTTGATTGGCCTTTCACCCCTATCCACAGCTCATCCCCTCAGTTTTCAACCTAAGTGGGTTCGGTCCTCCACGTGCTCTTACACACGCTTCAACCTGGCCATGGATAGATCACTTCGCTTCGGGTCTAGGACATGCGACTGAATCGCCCTATTCAGACTCGCTTTCGCTACGGCTTCCCCACACGGGTTAACCTCGCCACATATCACTAACTCGCAGGCTCATTCTTCAAAAGGCACGCCGTCACACCAACAAGGGCGCTCCGACGGTTTGTAAGCAAACGGTTTCAGGTACTATTTCACTCCCCTCCCGGGGTACTTTTCACCTTTCCCTCACGGTACTTGTCCGCTATCGGTCATCTGGGAGTATTTAGGCTTATCAGGTGGTCCTGACAGATTCACACGGGATTTCTCGGGCCCCGTGCTACTTGGGATACTCTCCACACGATTACAGCATTTCGACTACGGGGCTGGCACCCACTCTGGCTGGCCTTTCAAGACCATTCGTCTATACCGCTCTCTAATGTTCAGTGATCGGCAGATCACTACGGAAAGTCCCGCAACCCCGAACATGCAACGCCTGCCGGCTATCACACATGCCCGGTTTAGCCTCTTCCGCGTTCGCTCGCCACTACTA
>NZ_RCUY01000007.1 GCF_003667575.1 Mycetocola lacteus
ACGGAATCACTGTTGTTTTCTCTTCCTGTGGGTACTGAGATGTTTCACTTCCCCACGTTCCCTCTACCCGCCCTATATATTCAGGCGGGAGTCACCACGTAACCTTGCAGCCCGTGGCGGGGTTTCCCCATTCGGACATCCTCGGATCACAGCTCGTTTATCAGCTCCCCGAGGCTTATCGCAGATTACTACGTCCTTCTTCGGCTCCAGATGCCAAGGCATCCACCGTTTGCTCTTAAAAATTTGAAATCACATGAGTATAAAAATCGATCAAAAAACTGTAAAAGTAAACTTTTCAGAAATTGACCAATGATCTATAAAGATCATCTTTATCATGAACCACAACCCCAAAAGGGCTGTAATTCTTAAGATGCTCGCGTCCACTGTGTAGTTCTCAACGTACGGTCGATACCAAAACCCTCCAGCTCATATCCATGCTGTGAGGCTTTGGTCCGAAGGTATCAACAAGACGTTACCGCCTTGAGTGATCCCTCAGGACCCAACAACGTGCACCCG
>NZ_RCUY01000008.1 GCF_003667575.1 Mycetocola lacteus
CGCCACCCGCGCGGGTAACTTCCGATTTCTCGGCGAGGTCACTTTCGTGACCGGCGTTTGTTGTCTGGGCCGTGGCCATTCCAACAGCTAAAACTTTACCAGACGCCCAACCGGCGTTTTTACCAACCGACACAAATCCGGCATTTGGTTTGGATGCACGATAGCCTTGTGGTCATGACCGAGGCCCAGAATGACGCGGAATTTGCGCTCGATGAGACTGCAATAATCACGCGCGAACTTATCCAGATGAACACAACAAACTACGGCGACGGTGTGTCGAACGGGGAAACCGAGGCCGCCGAATACGTGGAGGCGAAGCTGCGGGCGCTCGGACTTGAGCCGCAATTGTTTGACGCCGCGCCGGGGCGCACAAGCGTGGTCGCGCGTGTCGCCGGACGCAACCGGGACAAGGGCGCTCTCGTGGTGCACGGGCACCTCGATGTGGTGCCGGCTGAGCCGGAGAACTGGTCGGTGGATCCGTTTGGTGGGGTGATCAAGGATGGCATGATCTGGGGTCGCGGTGCCGTGGACATGAAAAACATGGACGCGATGATCCTGACCTCCCTCGCCGATGTGCTGGAGCAGGGTGGTCCCGAGCGCAACCTGGTCATCGCCTTCTTTTCCGATGAGGAAAACGGTGGCATTTTCGGATCCCACTACCTGGTGGACAACCACCCGCACCTCTTTGCCGGAGCGACCGAGGCCATCAGCGAGGTCGGTGGATACTCCGTCACCGTGAACGATAAGCGGGCCTACCTGCTGCAGACGGGGGAGAAGGCGCTGGTCTGGGCCAAGCTTGTGGCCACCGGCACCGCCGCCCACGGTTCCCGGGTGCTTGAGGATAACGCGGTGACCAAGCTGGCCCGTGCGGTGGCGGCGATCGGGTCGATTCAGTGGCCCGTGCGCCTGACCGATACCACCGAGGCGCTGATTGCCTCGCTCGCGGGCATGCTCGGTGTGGATCCGCAGCGGGTGGGGCCGGAAGAGATTGCGCTGGCTACCGGTCCGGCGGGTGCCTTCATTCATGCCTCGCTGCGTACCACCAGCAACCCGACCATGCTCTCCGCGGGATATAAGCACAACGTGATTCCCGACCGGGCCGAGGCGCGGATCGATATTCGCTGCTTCCCCGGGGAGGAGGCCGAGGTGGTGGCACAGCTGCAGGCGCTGATCGGCGACGAGGTTCAGATTGAGATTTCTCACCAGGACGTGGGTATCGAAAACCCGGTCACCGGAACGCTGGTGGATGCGGTCACCGCGGCGCTGGGGAAGCATGATCCGGGCGCGCCGGTGCTCCCATATTTGCTCGCCGCGGGCACCGACAACAAGGCTCTGTCTAAACTTGACATTGCCGGCTACGGTTTTGCCCCGTTGAAGCTGCCGGCCGATCTTGATTTCCCGGCGATGTTCCACGGTGTCGACGAGCGCGTTCCTCTGGACGCCCTCGTGTTTGGCCGCGCGGTTCTCACCGATCTGCTTCTTGACTACTAATCCCCACAGAAGAAAGTACCCCTCGCGTGGAATTTATTAACGCCATAATTTTGGGCCTGGTGCAGGGCCTGACGGAGTTCCTTCCGGTCTCCTCAAGCGCCCACATTCGCATCGTGGGTGCCTTCCTCGGCACCGGCGAGGATCCCGGTGCCCGGTTTACCGCGATTATCCAGATCGGTACCGAGCTCGCGGTGATCCTGTACTTCTGGAAGGACATCGTTCGTATCATCGGTGCCTGGTGTAAGGGCCTGGTGGGTAAGGTTCCGCGGACCGACCCCGATGTGAAGATGGGCTGGCTGATCATCCTCGGCTCGATCCCGATCGTGGTGCTCGGCCTGCTGTTCAAGGACGACATCGAGACCACCTTCCGCTCGCTGTGGTTCACCGCCACGACTCTGATCGTGTTCGGTATCATCCTGGGTGTCGCCGACTGGCTGGGGCGCAAGCGCCTCGAGGTCAAGGACCTCACCTACGGTCACGGCATCATCTATGGTCTGGCGCAGTCGCTCGCGCTGATCCCGGGCGTCTCGCGTTCGGGTGGCACGATCACCGCGGGCCTCGCCCTCGGGTACACCCGGGCCGCGGCCGCACGCTATGCGTTCCTGCTGGCGATCCCCGCCGTGATGGGTGCCGGTTTCTACCAGGTATACAAGGCTTTCACCGACACTTCGGGCGGCCATGAGCCCTTTGGTGTGGCCGCGACCATCGTGGCGACCGTCGTCGCCTTCGTGGTGGGCCTTGTGGTCATCGTGTTCTTCATGAACTACATCTCCAAGCGCAGCTACCTGCCGTTCGTGATCTACCGGATCGCGCTCGGCCTGGTGCTGTTTGTGCTGCTGGGAACCGGGGTGCTGTCGGCATATGGCAACTAGCCTCGGGACGATCCCCTCGTGGACCGCACCGCGGGTCCCGGCACTGCCCGGGACCGGTGGCGCGCCACGCATCCTGAACACCGCAACCGGCACCTCCGCCCTGGCCGACACCGACGGTGTCGCGGGCCTGTACGTGTGTGGAATCACCCCGTATGACGCAACCCATCTGGGCCATGCCTCGACGTATCTGGCCTTTGACACGCTGCAGCGCGTCTGGCTGGATGCCGGCTACGAGGTGCACTATGTCCAGAATGTGACCGACGTGGATGACCCGCTGCTGGAGCGTGCCACGGCCACCGGTGTGGATTGGCGCGCGCTCGCCGCCGACCAGATCGAACTGTTCCGTACGGATATGGCGGCCCTGAGTATCCTGCCGCCGCGTGAGTATGTGCCGGTGACGGACACCATCGATGCGGTGGCCAGCGCCGTGGCCGAACTTCTGGAGGCGGGCCTCGCCTACCGGGTCGAAACCGTCGATGCCGAGGGCGAGGACATCTACTTTGATGTCGCGGCCGCCGCCTCGAAGGGTCCCTGGACCCTGGGATCGGTGAGCGGGTACACCCGTGAGCTGATGCTGACGCTCTCCGCCGAGCGGGGCGGCGATCCCGAGCGTCCGGGCAAGCGGGACGCCCTGGACCCGCTGCTGTGGCGCGCCGAACGGCCGAATGATCCGTCCTGGCCGGCGGCAATCGGAGCGGGCCGTCCGGGCTGGCACATCGAATGCAGCGTGATCGCGACCGGCCTGCTGGGGGAGAACTTCACCGTGCAGGCCGGCGGGGGAGACCTGCCGTTCCCGCACCACGAGTTCAGCGCCGCCCACGCGTCGGCCCTGACCGGGGAGCCGCTCGCTCGCATCTTTAGCCACGCGGGCCTGGTGGCCTTCGAGGGCGAGAAGATGTCGAAGTCGCTGGGCAACCTGGTGCTGGTCTCCAAGCTGCGCGCCGCCGGCACCGAGCCCGCGGCGATTCGCCTTGCGGTGCTCGCCCACCACTACCGCAGCGACTGGGAGTGGTTCGACGCCGACCTGAGCGGTGCCGAACGCCGCCTGGCTTCCTGGCGTACCGCTGGCACGGCCCCGGTAGCCGGATCGACCCTGGCACTTCTGGATCGGGTCCGTGTGGCCCTGCAGGACGACCTGGACACCCCGGCCACCCTGGCGGCGATCGATGCGGCCCTGGCCGAGATTGATGACACCGAGTTGTTCGCCGATCTGGTGTCGGCGCTGCTGGGAATCACGCTCTAGCTCGCCTCCCGCACACACAAAACGCCGCCCGCAATCTGCGGGCGGCGTTTTTGTACGTGCGGCTATGCGGTGGGGGAGTCTGGCAGGTCGGGGTCGCCGGTGCCGTCCGTGCCGTCTTCCGTGTCGCCCGACGTCGTGTCCGTTTTGCCATCCTCAGTTGCGGGCTCGGTGTCGGGTCCGGGTTCGCTTCCGATTTCGGCCTCGGGCGCGCTGTCCAGGAACCGGCGGAACTCGCGCGCGATCGCCTCCCCTGATGCCTCGGGATCCTCAACCGTGTCGCGGGCCTGCTCCAGCTGGGTGATGTAGTTCACCATGTCGGGGTCCTCGGCGGTCAGCGCGGACACCGTCTGCTCCCACTCGGCGGCCTCGGCCAGCAGGTTGCCCCGCGGAATCACCACACCCACGAGCTCCTCGATCCGATCGATTAGGGCCAGAATCGCCTTGGGTGAGGGGGTGTTATGGACGTAGTGGGGAACCGAAGCCCACACCGACAGGGTGGGAATTCCCACGGCCTCGGCGGCCACACACAGCACATTGAGGATGCCCACCGGGCCCTCGTACTGGCTGCGCTCCAGCTCAAGCTCCCCACGAATGTCGGCGTTGTCGCTGGAACACTCGATCTGGATCGGGCGGGTGTGCGGGGCGTCAGCCAGGACCGAACCCATCACGATGATGCGGCCGATGTCGTGCACCAGCGCGGTATCCAGAACCTCGGAAACAAACGCCTGCCAACTCCGGCTGGGCTCGGTGCCCAGCAGGAGATAGACCTGGGATTCGTTGCTGGTACTGGTGTGTGCGCCGAGCGATTCGGGGATGAATGCCGGCTGCGCCTCGATGCCTTCGGCGGCGTTTGTCGCCTCACCCGGCGCATAAAAAACGGTTTCGGGCCAGCGCAGCGCGCGGCGTCCCGACTCGTCAAAATAGATCGTCGGGCGGGTGAATTGGAAATCGTAATAGGGCTCGGGATCGATGCGTTTCACCGGGGTTGCCGCCAGGTGTTCGCGCAGCACCTTGGCCGCGCCGGATGCCGCCTCTCCGGCGTCATTCCACCCCTCGAAGGCCACCACTAGAATTCGCTCAGTCACCAGATTCTCTCCTGCATGCTCGTGCCCGTGATCGCGTCCGAGGGACGCGCGGGCGTGATTACACCCTACTGCCCGGGCCGGACCAGGTAACATGGGACCCCGTGACCACTCAGCTTCCCGCCGCAGTCCTCTGGGACATGGACGGCACCCTCGTAGACACCGAACCGTACTGGATTGCCACCGAACGGGAGCTTGTGGGCTCCTATGGCGGCACATGGACCGAGGAGGACGCCCTGCAGATGGTGGGCTCGGGCCTCTGGGAGTGTGCCGCGGTCCTGCAGAGCAAGGGCGTGGCCCTGGAGCTGGATGAGATCGTGGCCACCATGACCGGTCGCGTGATCGCCAAGATCGAGGAGCACGGTGTGCCCTTCCGCCCCGGCGCGCTGGAGCTGCTGCGCGAGCTGCGAGAAAACAACATTCCCACCGCCCTGGTCACCATGTCGATTCGAACGATGGCCGAAAAGGTCATCGACATGATCGAGTTCCCCGCCTTTGATGCGCTGGTCACCGGAGACTCGGTCACCCACGCCAAGCCCCATCCCGAGCCCTATCTGCTGGGCGCCGAGGCGCTGGGTGTGGACATCCGCGCATGCGTGGCCCTGGAAGACTCCCTCCCCGGCATTACCTCGGCGGCCGCCGCCGGCACCACCGCGATTGTGGTTCCCCATGCCACGCAGGTGGCAGAAAACCCCGACTTTACCGTTTGGCCCACCCTGGAAGGGGTGACGCTGGATGATCTGAGCGCGCTTGTTTGGCGTCGCACCACCCCCAATAACACCCAGGAGATTTCTTCGTGAGCATTGTCCCCGGCACCGAGCGGGCCCTCAACTCCGGCCCCTTCCGCCTTGGCGACCGCGTCCAGCTGACCGGCCCCAAGGGCCGCAAGAACACCTTTGCGCTGGAGGAGGGTGGCGAGTTTCACTCGCACCGCGGCGTGATCCAGCACAGCGCGATCATCGGCCTGCCCGACGGTTCGGTTGTGGTGAACTCCGCCGAGGAGGAGTACCTGGCGCTGCGTCCGCTGCTGATCGACTTTGTGATGTCGATGCCGCGTGGCGCCGCAATCATCTACCCCAAGGATGCCGCCGCCATCGTCGGTGACGCCGACATCTTCCCCGGAGCCACCGTGGTCGAAGCCGGTGTGGGATCGGGTGCGCTGTCGCTCTGGCTGCTGCGCGCGATCGGTCCGCAGGGAACCCTGAAGTCCTATGAGCGTCGCGAGGAATTCGCCGATGTCGCCCGGGCAAACGTCACCACCTTCTTCGGCTACACCCCGGAGAACTGGTCGATCACCGCCGGCGACCTGGCCGAGACCCTCCCGCAGACCACCGAGTCCGGTACCGTGGACCGCATCGTCCTGGACATGCTGGCCCCCTGGGAGTGCATCGATGCCTGCCTGGACGCCCTCGTGCCCGGCGGCGTGCTGCTGTGCTACGTGGCCACCGTGACCCAGCTGTCCCGTGTGGCCGAGGCTATGCGCGCCACCGGTCGGGTGACTAACCCGAGCTCGAGCGAGAGCATGGTGCGTGGATGGCATGTCGAGGGCCTGGCCGTGCGTCCGGATCACCGGATGATCGCGCACACCGGCTTCCTGATCACCGCCCGCAAGCTTGCGGACGGCACGATTATGCCCGAGCTCAAGCGTCGCGCCTCCAAGACCGAGTTCAGCGCCGAGGATGTCGAGGCGTGGACCCCCGGTTCGCTGGGTGTGCGTGAGGCCAGCGACAAGTCGCTGCGCAAGCGTGTGCGCGAGGCTCAGGCCGCGGCCGAATCCTCGCTGAGCCGCGATTTTGATGCGGATACCGCCCAGGACTAGTCCCTCCGGGTGCACGCGGCAGCGACTCGCCGCGTGCATCCTTCCGCTCGCGTTCAATCCTCAGCATCCGGTCGCCTAGACTGGTCTGACGATCGCGTTGATTTTTCGACCGCTTCTTTTTCCTGACCCAAAGTGAGGTACCGTGCGCACCACCCCCGCACTCATCGTCGCCGCAGCGCTGCTGGTTGGCGGCGGCTTGACCGCGTGTTCCACCGTCGCCCCGTCGGCTGCCGACTGCAAGCCGTCGATGTCCTCGGGGAAGGCCTCGGAAGACATCAAGACCAGCGGGAAGGCCGGTTCGGTCGCCAAGGTCGAGATTCCGACCCCGCTGTATGTGGACAAGGGCAAGGGGCAGCGCACGGTTGTGCGTGAGGGCACCGGTATCCCGATCACCGGCAACCAGGTGATCACCATGAACTTCTCGCTCTACAACGGCGAGAATGGCGAGCTGCTGCAGTCTAGCGAGCAGACCGGTCCTCAGCCCTACCTGGTTGACAGCCTGCCCGAGCAGTTCCGCCCCGCCCTCGAGTGTGCTCAGGCGGGTTCGCGGATCGTATCGGCCGTGGGTTCGGAGCAGTCCGAGGGTAAGTCGCCGGCCGTCGTGTTTGTGGCCGACATCACCTCGGTGCTGCCGGACCGCGCCTATGGACGCGATGTCCCGGTTGTGGGTTCGGGCTTCCCGAGCGTCGTGAGCGCACCGGATGGCACCCCGGGTCTGACCATCCCCAAGAGCAAGGCTCCGGATGAGCTCAAGGTTGCCACTCTGATCAAGGGGGATGGCAAGGAACTCACCGAGAAGGACGCGTTCGCGATGAACTCGACCGTGGCCAGCTGGAACGAGCGTTCGATCATCTCGACCACCTGGACCTCGAAGACCCCGCAGGTCGCTCAGCTGGACAAGCTGGGTAAGGGCCTGTCCGAGGCGCTCAAGGGCCAGACCATCGGATCGCGCGTGCTGGTGGTTGTGCCGCCGAAGCTGCAGGATCCGGCCGAGCAGGGCAACGGAAGCGCCATCATCTACGTGGTGGACATTCTGGGTACCGTCGGGATCTAGTCGAGTTTTCTCAAATACGCCGCATCCCCGCGTGGGGGTGCGGCGTATTTTTGTCTCCGGTAACGCACCCTGCGCCGCGCCCGACACGAATCAACCACCGACCCCCACAACACGCTAAACTGAATACGTGTTCGAATCTACTCGCGCCACCCCGCCCCGTGTTCCCGTTGAGGAACGGCTCTTCAGCCTTGTCCTTGCGCTGCTTGCAAGTGAACAGGGGCTGACCAAAGCCGAAATTCTCTCCACCGTGCAGGGATATCGCCAGCGCTTCGTGCGTGGTGGGGACAACACCTCGCTCGAACGTCAGTTCGAACGCGATAAGGATGACGTGCGTGAGCTGGGGATTCCGCTGGAGACCGTGGAGCCTCCGGGGGAGAGCGGCAACAACCAGCTGCTGCGCTATCGCATCCCCAAGGGTGAATATGATCTCCCCGCCGAGGTCACCTTCTCACCGGCCGAGATTGGGGTGCTCTCGCTGGCCGGTACCGTGTGGCGCGAGGGCTCGCTCTCGGACGAGTCGCAGCGTGCGCTGCACAAGCTGCGTGCGCTGGGGGTGGAGTCTTCAGATCCGCTGATCGGCTATGCGCCGCGACTGCGCACCCGAGAGAGCGCGTTTGGGCCGCTCAACACCGCGATGGATCGTAAGCTCGAGGTGACTTTCGACTATCTCAAGCCCGGTGACGAACATGCGCGCCGTCGCCGCGTGGCCCCGCTGGCCCTGGTGCAGCACGAGGGTCGCTGGCACGTGCACGGTATCGATCGAGATGCCGAGGATTCACGGACCTTCCTGCTTTCGCGCATCCTGGGGGCGGTGACGACGACCCGTCGCTCGTTCACCGAAGACAATGCGGGCAGTGCCGACCGCGCCCTGGCAGACCTGCGCGCGCTGTATGAGAGTCAGTGTGCGCTGCTGGATGTGCGCCCGGACACCGAGGCCGCCCGTCGCCTGCTCACCCGTGCGCTGGATCGCGATGATGCCCCGCTGCGGGTCCACTACACCGACGTTAACGTTTTTGCCGATGAGCTCGCGGGCTATGGTCCCGAAGTGTTGGTGCGGGAACCCGCGGCACTGCGGGACGCGGTGATTGAACGTCTGCGGCGAACGCTGCGCAACCACACGGCGCAGGCCGTATCCGATCGATCCGAGGGGGAGTCTCGATGACCAAGTCCACCGCCCGCGCCGGTGCCGGGCTTCAGGGGCGCGATCGCCTGGCGTTCCTGCTGGTGTTGGTGCCCTATCTGATCGAGCATGAGCAGGTCAGTGTGGCCACCGCCGCCGAGCACTTCGGGGTGAGTGAGGCGCTGATTCGTGAGTCTGTGGCGCTGATCGCGGTCTCCGGCGTGCCCGGGGAGACCAGCGCCTATCAGCATGAAGACCTGTTCGATATCGACTGGGATCTGTTTGAGCAGCGCGATCAGATCGTGCTCACCCGTCTCGTAGTCATCGACGATTCCCCGCGTTTCTCGGCGCGGGAGGCGGCCGCGTTGATCGCCGGGCTGCAGTATCTTTCGGCGCTTCCGGGATCCGCCGATGATGAGGTGATCGGCTCGCTCATGTCCAAGCTCGCGATTGGTTCCTCCGGCCGCCCCACCGAGGTGGCCGTGGCCGCGAGTCCCGCTACCGCAGCCCTGGTTCCGGTGCGGGATGCCCTCGCACAGCGTCGCGAGCTGAGCTTTGACTACCTCTCGGCCGACGGCCGGACCGAGCACCGGACCGTGGACCCGCTGCGGGTGGAGTCCCTGGACCGCGACTGGTACCTGCGCGGGTGGTGCCATCTGCGCCAGGCCGTGCGTACCTTCCGCATTGACCGGATGAGCGGGGTCGAGATCGGCGAGAATCAGGCCCAGCACGGTGCCGACGACCTCAGCGTGCCCTCCGACTTTTTCCAGCCCTCGGCCACCGATCTGACCGTCACGATCAACATCGACACCGCCGCCCTGCCGATGATCGCCGAGTTCTTTACCGCCGACTCTCAGGTGCGCGAGGTGGGCAATCGCTCGCTGGTCAACCTGCGTCTTGGTCATGTGCACGGTTTCAAGCGTGTGGTTGCCGGCCTGGGAGGCCTGGCCGAGGTGACCGACCCGGGAACCGCCCGCGAGGAGGTCGCCGCCTGGTCGCGTGAGGCGCTGGCCGGATACGGCCTGTAATCGGCCTCACTGCGGTTCGCTCGGATTCGCGATAGACTCGACGTGTACGTACGTGTACACCAACCAGAGGATTTCCCATGCAAAACCTGCTCGCCGGATGGCACCTGCCCGTCCTGCTGTTCATCATTCTGCTGATCTGGGGCGCGCCGAAGCTTCCTGGCCTGGCTCGCAGCCTGGGGCAGTCGATGAACATCTTTAAGAGCGAAATCCGTGCCGGCAAGAAGCCCGAGGGTGACTCCACCCCGGCTGAGCCGACCGCGGACGACGCTCCGACCAAGAACTAAGCCCGTCGTGGCGGTTAGCGCCAAGCCGGTGAAAAACCGGGAGGGACGCATGTCCCTCGGCGCGCACCTCAGAGAGTTCCGCAAGCGTCTCTTCATCAGCGCCCTTGGCATCGTCCTGGCGATGATTGTTGGGTTCATCTTCTCCCGGCAGGCGATTGCGGCAATCTCCCAACCGATCAAGCAGCTCAGCACCACCGGCACGGCGCTGCTGAACTTTGATACGGTCACCTCACCATTTGACCTGCAGATGAAGGTGGCACTCACCATCGGTGTGGTGCTGTCCTCTCCGGTGTGGCTCTCGCAGATCTGGGCGTTTTTTATGCCCGCGCTGACCCGCAAGGAGAAGCTCTACGCGGCCGGTTTTGTGGGTGCGGCGATTCCGCTGTTTCTCGCCGGCTGTGTTGCCGGGTGGCTGGTGTTCCCGCACATCGTTGAGGTGATGGCGTGGTTTACCCCCGAGGGCGCCGCGAACATCTATCAGGCGGGCTACTACTACGACTTCGTGCTGCGGCTGATTCTGGCCGTGGGTATCGCCTTCGTGTTGCCGGTGCTGCTGGTGCTCCTGAACTTTGTAGGGGTGCTGAGCGCGAAGGGCATCATCGGGGGATGGCGCTGGGCCATCCTGATCATCGCGCTGTTCTGCGCGGCGGCCACGCCGGCCGCGGATATAGCCTCGATGTTCCTGCTCGCGATTCCGATGGTTGTGCTGTACTTTGGCGCCTGGGCAGTTGCCTGGATGCATGATCGGCGGGTGGCCAAGCGTGATGCGGCCGCCGCCCTGGACCCGGAAGGCGCAAAATGACCACCTCGCCCCCTGAGCCCGCAGCAACTCCGATTACCGATCAGGTGTTTGATGCCGGGCTCTCGGCCGAGGTAGCCCCAGTGGTGGCCCCCGAGCGTCCCGATGTGGTGGGACCGGTGGCGACCGCCTTTATGCAGGGTCAGAAATTTGCGCTGGATCCGTTCCAGCGCGCCGCGGCAATCAGCGTCGAGGCGGGCAATGGTGTTCTGGTCGCCGCGCCCACCGGTGCCGGTAAAACCGTGGTGGCCGAGTTCGCGATCTTCGCGGCGATGCAGACCGAGAAGCAGAAGGTGTTTTACACCGCGCCGATGAAGGCGCTGAGCAATCAGAAGTATTCCGAGCTGGTGGAAACCTACGGAGCCGATCAGGTGGGCCTGCTCACCGGAGACGCAAACATTAACTCCGGTGCCCGCATCGTGGTGATGACCACCGAGGTGCTGCGCAACATGCTGTATGCGGGCTCGTCGCTGCTGAATAATCTGGCCTATGTGGTCATGGATGAGGTGCACTACCTGGCCGACCGCTTCCGCGGGGCGGTGTGGGAGGAGGTCATCATCCACCTGCCGCGCTCGGTTCGACTGATCGCACTGTCGGCCACGGTGTCCAACGCCGAGGAGTTTGGCGACTGGCTACAGGCCGTGCGTGGCAACACCGAGGTCATCGTCTCCGAGGCGCGTCCGGTCCCGCTGGATCAGCACGTACTGGTGCGCGGCAAGCTCGTGGACATGTTCGAAACCGAGTTCCGTGGCGATACCCGCACCGTCAACCCCGAGTTTATTCGGATGGCGCACGGCGGCTTCCAGGGTTCCTCCCGCGGGCGTGGTCGTCGTGAGCGGGACCGTCGTCCGCGCCGCCCCCTGCCCGGTAGCGGCCAGCTGGATCGCGCGGGTCTGGTTGAGCTGCTGGGTGAAAGCGACCTGCTGCCGGCGATCTTTTTTGTGTTCAGCCGCAACGGTTGTGATCAGGCGGTACGCCAGGTGCTGCGCACCGGTGTTCGGCTGACCACGGCCGAGGAGCGTCGAGAGATTCGCTCGATCGTCAACGACCGCACCCGGACGCTGCGTGATGAGGACCTCGCGGTGCTCGACTTTTGGCGCTGGCGTGATGGGCTGGAGCGCGGGGTCGCCGCCCACCATGCGGGTCTGTTGCCGGCCTTCAAGGAGGTCGTGGAGGAACTCTTCCGCCGCAAGCTGGTGAAGGTGGTTTTTGCGACCGAAACCCTGGCGCTGGGCATCAACATGCCCGCGCGTACGGTGGTGCTGGAAAAGCTGGAGAAGTTCAACGGTGAGGCCCGCGTGCCGATCACGCCGGGGGAGTACACCCAGCTGACCGGTCGTGCCGGGCGGCGCGGGATCGATGTCGAGGGTCACGCGGTGATCCACTGGCGGGAGGAGCTCAACGCCGAGGCCGTGGCCTCGCTGGCCTCCAAGCGTACGTATCCGCTGCGCTCAAGCTTCCGGCCGACCTACAACATGGCCGTCAACCTGATCGATCAGTTTGGTCGCAATCGGACCCGCAACATTCTGGAGTCCTCGTTTGCGCAGTTCCAGGCCGACCGTGCGGTCCTGGGCCTTGCCCGTCAGGTTCAGGAGCAGCGTGCCTCGCTCGCGGGCTACGCCGAGTCGATGGCCTGTCACCTGGGTGATTTTGCCGAATACTCGCGCATTCGCCGTGAGCTGACCGACATTGAACGCAAGTCCAACGAGCACGGCTCCAAGGCCACCCAGCGCCGTCGTCAGGACCGCCTGACCGAGCTGCGCGGACAGATGCGCGAGCACCCGTGTCACCGCTGTCCTGAACGGGAGCAGCACGCACGCTGGGCCGAGCGCTGGTGGAAGCTCAAGCGATCCACCGATTCGCTGACCCGGCAGATCAACGAGCGCACCGGTGCGGTGGCTCGGGTCTTTGACCGGGTGACCGACGTGCTCAAGGACCGCGAGTATCTGGTCAAGGATGATAACGGGGCCCTGGTGCTCAGCGAGAGCGGTCGGATCCTCAAGCGCATCTATGGCGAACGAGACCTCCTGGTAGCTGAATCCCTGCGCCGAGGACTCTGGCGCGAGCTGGATGCTCCGCAGCTGGCCGCGATGGCCTGCGCGCTGGTTTATGAACCGCGCCGAGATGAGGGCAACCTTGATGAGCGCGATCTCCCCGGTGGCGCGTTCCGCGATGCGCTGCGCGCAACCGAGGAACTGTGGTCGACGCTGGATGATACCGAGCGAGCTCACCAGCTTCCCGGCAGCGAGCCGCTTGCTACCGGACTCTCGCACGCGATGTTTGAGTGGGTGCGCGGGCGCGACCTGGATCAGGTGCTGCGCGAGGCCGATATGGCCGCCGGAGACTTTGTGCGCTGGTCCAAGCAGACCATCGATCTGCTGGATCAACTGGCCAATGTCGCGGACCCCGAGGTTGCGACCGTTGCCCGTCGTGCGCTGAACGGTGTGCGTCGCGGCATCGTTGCATACAGCTCGGTCTGATAGAAGTTGAGGGACCCGCGCACCGCGCGGGCAGGAAGATGCGTGAATGACACAGCGGTTTATCCCCGATTTTTCCGGCGCGAGCGTGCTCGCCGACGGCCGCTGGCGGCGCTTCCTGCGTCCCGCCCCGCTGCCGGGTGAGACCTCTCGGCTGAGCGCGGAGACCCCCTGGGTGCGCTGGCCGCTGGCTCTCCTGCTGGCGCTGGGAACCGGTCCGGTGCTCGCCTCGGCGTTTCCCGCGCTGGGATGGTGGCCGCTGACCTTTGTGGGCGTGATCATGATCACGCTCGCGGTGATCGGCCGCGGTTTCTGGGCGGCGACCGGCCTGGGCTTACTGGCGGGCATCGGCTTCTATCTGGCCCTGGTGTCGTGGACCGCGCTGTATCTGGGACCGGTCCCGTGGCTGGCACTGTCCACTCTGGAGGGGATCTTCTTCGGGTTGGGTGCCGGGTTTATTGCGGTGGTCGCACGGCGAATTCCGCGTATTTTCTCCCCGCGAATCGCCTGGGTGTTGACGCCGCTGGTCATCGCAACCGTGTGGATTACCCGCGAAGAGATCGCCGGAAACTGGCCCTATGGCGGCTTTGCCTGGGGCCGTCTGGTTTTGGCTCACGCCGAGAGCCCCTTCGCCTCGCTGGTGAGTTGGATCGGTTTCACCGGGACCTCGTTTGTGCTGGCGCTGCTGCCGGTGGTGTTCCTCTACCTCTGGCGTTCGGGGATCGCGCATCGTCCGGCCCGAGTGCTTCTGCCAGCCCTGGTGGTTGCCGCGTTGATCGCCGTTCCGCTGGCGCAGACCGAGAAGATCGGGACCAGCCGGATCGCCGCGGTCCAGGGCAATGGCCCCGCCGGGTACTTCGATAAGCGTGAGCCGGGTGATGTCTTGCAGAGTCAGCTCAAGGCATCCCTGCCGCTGCTGGATAAGCGACCGGATATGGTGGTCTGGCCCGAGAACGGATCGGATCTGAACCCGATGCTGGATCCGCGTGCCTCCCAGGCGCTCAACTCGCTGGGACAGATGTTGGATGCTCCGATTATCACTGGCACCATCACCCAGCGGGACGGCAACTACTACAACACCTCGCTGATGTGGGAGGCGGGCCAGGGGCCGCTGGATGGCTACGACAAGGTGCGCCCGGTGCCCTTTGGCGAATATGTGCCCGACCGCTCCTTCTGGGAACCGCTGGCACCGGATCTGATCGGACTGATCGGGCGAGACTACACCCCGGGTACTCGGGACAACGTGTTTGATGTGCGGGGGACCATCGCGGCCATTTCGATCTGCTTCGACATTGTGGACGATAACCTGCTGCGCGAGGGAGTGGAGCGCGGTGCCCAGGTGATTCTGGCCCAGACCAATAACGCGGACTTCGGCAAGACCGCCGAGAACGAGCAGCAGCTGGCAATTGCGCGTCTGCGTGCCCTGGAAACCGGGCGCGCGCTGGTGAACATTTCCACCGTGGGGACCAGTCAGACCGTGGATGCTAACGGGCACACGCTGGCCGAGATCGCCCCGTATAAGCCCGGATATATGATCACCGACGTTCCGCTCTATCGGGGAGTTACGCCGGGCGTTGAGTGGGGACAGACCCTGCAGATCATCCTGGGTTGGAGCGGCGCAATGATGATCGCCGGCGCGCTGGCCTTCGGAACCCGGCGTCGCACCCGACCGCGCGCGACACGCGTACCCCCGCTCGATTAGGAATGCGCCCGGGCCATCAGATAAAGTATTGATGTGCCCGGGAACGGGTTCACAACTCAAAAGGGCGATTGGCGCAGTTGGTAGCGCGCTTCCTTCACACGGAAGAGGTCATCGGTTCGAGTCCGGTATCGCCCACAAAATTACCCCGCATCCACTGGTGCGGGGTTTTGTGTTTTCTGCGCAGGATGGCGTCGGCGGAGAGCGTCAGTTTCGGGGTTCTTGTCTCGTTTCCTGGTGGTGCCTATGCTGGCCCCTGTGACGCGAGGCTGTGCCCTCGATAGCCGGTTTCCGACAGTGTGACGTAGTGTCGCAACGAGCGTGCGGATTGCGACAGGTTTTCTTTTTTCGAGGCCCCGGCTGGATATCGTTCTTGTGTTCTAGGGCGCGGTGAGTGTGTTTCATCACGTCGCAATACGGGGAGACGGTGAGGCGTAGGCCCGCCGCACGAAAGGGAAACCATGTCGGTTCATGCCGCACGCATCAGCACATCGATCATCGATCAAGCCATCGGGTGGGTGATGGACAATTGGATTCTGCTGGCGATCATCGTGGGCGTGATCGTACTGATTTTTGTGGTGCTGGCGCTGCTGCCCGCGGGAAAGGCCCATCAGAGCGATGATTTCCCCGCCGACTCCCGTGAAGCCAACGATCTGGCCCTCGGATTTATCCAGTTGCAGAACCCCATGATCGACTGGAATGACCCCACCGCCACCGAGATCGCGTCCTCAAAGAGTTCGCAGAAGGCCCTGGCCAAGCAGTGGGGGTTGAACACCCGCGATGACTGGGCGAAGAACGTTCAGCGCCTCATCGGGAATCGCCGCCGTCGCACCCTGTGGCAGGAGCTGCTCGGGATTCGAGCGGGTCTGGCCACTCGCCTCGGTCGGGTACCCACGAGTAAGGAATGGCTGACGGCCATCAGGGAGGCCGGCGGGAGCGGCAAGGGAGACGAACGTAAATTTGTCACCGGTCTGATGCACTACGAAAACAAGGCGCGCAAGAGCGCCAAGAAGGGTGGCCTGTTTGAGGCCGGAGATCTGGTGACCAGCCTGGACGGCTATGCGCTCGGCCAGGCCGTGGCCGTGTGCGTCTGGAGCGTGGGCATGGGACTGATTACCCGCGAGGAGTCAGCCCAGGCCATCCGTGAGATCAATGCCATCGCCCGGGCCGAATTCGACTCCTGGGCCGCGTTTGGGCGCAGCTATGTCCTCGGACGCACCATGCACTGGTCCGACGCCGAGGTTGAGGACGAGTTCGAAACCAAGCAGACCTTTGAGATGGTTGCCTTTGCCCGCGCGATGAACGGGGACCGTAACGGCCCGTGGGGAAACCTGGCGTGGAGGGAATAGGCCACCCGGGCGATTCCCTGGATGCGCCGATTCGGCTGCGGGACTTTACCCGGCTGGGGAAATTCGCACAGGTCCCCTGGTGGGGCAGGCTCACCGCGGTAAGTATCTTTTCGCTGCTGGGGCTCCTGGCCGTCTTCGCGATTGCCGCGGGGTTGATCGTTTTGTTAGAGGACGCGCCGCCATGGATTCCGCTGGCGATCGTCTCCGCCTGGGGTCTGATCCTGATCGTCAGCTACGTTCACTGGCTACTGGGGGCGGCTCACCGCACCCGACTGGCGCGCTTTGCGCTGCTGAACGGGCTGGAGTACCGCGACCGTGTGATCACGCGTGGACGTCCGGGGCTCGGCTTCCCGCTCCGGGCAAAAAACGTGGAGCGTGGCATGATCCGTAACGAGTGGCTTGATATCGGCACCAATTATCCGACCAATCCGGAGCGGAACGATCGGGTCAACATCACCCGCCCCTTTGTGTTTGCGGAGATTATTTTGCCGCGAGATCTGCCACATATGATCCTGAAGAATCCGAAGTCACGAATTCTGTCCCTCGCCGGCATGGGCCTGGGGAACCGGGTCAAGCTCGATCTCGAGGGTGACTTTCACCGCCACTTCACGCTGTATTGCCCGGCCGGATATGAGCGTGATGCGCTGTACATCTTCACCCCCGATGTGATGGCTGCGGTGCTGGATGTGGCGCGCAACGCCGAGGTTGAGGTGATCGAGGACCGCCTCTACCTCTACATGCGTCACACCACCCGAATCTGGCGAGCCGAGGTCATGAATGCCCTGCTGGGCTCGATCGCGCTGCTTAACGAACGGTTCGCGCGCCAGGCCAGCGTGTACCGAGACGATGATTCCGGGCAGGGCGATGGCGGCGTATCATTTGGGCTGGCCGGTCATCGGATGACCGGAAACTCCGGAGTTTCCGCCACCGGAATCCTCGCGAGTACCGCGGTGATTTCGGTGAGCGTCCTGATCGCACTCTTCACGTTTGTGATCGCGCCGATGCTGGGCGGATAGACCAGCGGCAGGCCCGAGCCGAGGTGCGCAACCTCGGGCCTGCCGCTCCTTTTCCGGCGCGCGAAACGCCGAGGGGGGAGGGGGATTTGCGTCGAATCGCCTGATGCGGATAAAGTAATGACGTACCCGGGAACGGGGACAACAACAAAATATGCGGATGTGGCGCAGTGGTAGCGCATAACCTTGCCAAGGTTAGGGTCGCGAGTTCGAATCTCGTCATCCGCTCAGATCAAACACCGGATCGGTCAGCAGACCGATCCGGTGTTTTTGTATGTTCGGGCATTTTCCTGCGGTGTGCGGGGAGCTCTGGGCCTGCGGCACCAGACATGCAGACGCGCGCGAAACGCCGAAAATCGCCCTCGATTTGCAACCCCACTCGGGGCTTCGGTAATGTCTAAGACGTAGCCGGAAACGGCAAACAAAATGCGGATGTGGCGCAGTGGTAGCGCATAACCTTGCCAAGGTTAGGGTCGCGAGTTCGAATCTCGTCATCCGCTCGGAATAAGCCTGCGGGCCGGTCTGGTGCCGGCTAAGCTTTTCTCCCTACACCCTCGGGTGTAGAATAGTTTCACATTTGAGCGATTGGCGCAGCGGTAGCGCGCTTCCCTGACACGGAAGAGGTCGCTGGTTCGATCCCAGTATCGCTCACAAAATAAAGCCCCGGATGAAGTCCTCATGACTTCTCCGGGGCTTTTTGGTATGCGGAGAAATAGCCGAGGGTAGATCCGAAGGTCTCGGGGGAGTGGCGTTGGCGGGACTCGGTGTCGGGGACTGCGTTGCATTAGTTTCAGGTGCGGGAAGCGCCGCGCCAGGGGACACGCCCGATGCTGTTGTCGCATGACGGGTCAAAAATCCGCGGGATTCCGCGGGTCGCGGGGGTATGTGGCGGGCGAATTTTGGAAAAACACCGGTGTAATTCGCTTCGTCCGTATCGTTTCCTGTATTCTATTGATGTAGCCGGAAACGGAAACAAAATGCGGATGTGGCGCAGTGGTAGCGCATAACCTTGCCAAGGTTAGGGTCGCGAGTTCGAATCTCGTCATCCGCTCGAGTGTTGGGAAGCGATCGAAAGATCGGTTACGGCACGCGGGTTTTACCCGCATGCGGTGGCGTGGCCGAGAGGCGAGGCAGCGGCCTGCAAAGCCGTCCACACGGGTTCGAATCCCGTCGCCACCTCCACTCAATAATTTAATACCTGAGCGATTGGCGCAGCGGTAGCGCGCTTCCCTGACACGGAAGAGGTCGCTGGTTCGATCCCAGTATCGCTCACCACAGAAAAACCCGGCAGACACAGCGTCTGCCGGGTTTTTCGCTTTCGTGGGACACCGCTCCCCAGGGAGCGAGTGCCGCGGAGAACCGTGCTCCGCGTCGCGCGCACCTCGTGTGCTAGCGTTTCGGATCCACCACGCACGAGCTGCTCATGGTCAGGCTGAGCTCGGCCCCGGAGCTTGCCTGCTCCGAATTGGCAGCACCTCGGGAGAGATCGGTCACGATCGCCGTACCATCCCCGATCGCCTCCGACGCGGGGCTGAGCTGTGTATCGTGCAGCTGGCCGGGTTTATCAACAATCGCGTACAGGGTCGGCTCAGCCTGATCGGGGATCAGAATGCGGAATCCCAGCTCACCCCAGTACGCCTCAAGCGGTGCCCAGTACGTGACCGGAATCGTTGTGTATCGCCTCGGCTCCGCGGTGTTCGCCTTCGTGGCACCCGCGTTGGTGGTATCCGCGTCTGTGGCCCCTTCATCCGCGGGGAGCTCGGGCAGGTGCACCGTCGCGCTCACCGATACCCATGTCCCCGCCTGAAGGTTGGACAGGGTGCAGGTCCGCTCTCCGGGCTCCGGGCCAATCGTCGTCTTGACGAGCCCCGCGGGGTCGATACCCAGCGTACGCAACCCGCCCTCCAGCAGTGCGGTCATATCCGCGGCAACCTCCTGAACGTCCCACTGCTCCCGCGTGGTGGGAGGCGCGGAGCGAATCTGCGCCTGCTTGGCCTCGCTCCGCCAGGCGCTGAGCGCCGCGGGTGCTGTGGCGCTCGCACCCAGCGCGGCGATGATGATTCCGGTGATGGCGATGGCGAATGAACCACCCGAGGCCATTCGAAACGTGGTGTCGGTAGGGGGATTGCGATGGATGCGAAAGATGTCTCGTACCGCGAATACTGCCGGTAACAGCCCGATGATCAGTGCCGCGAAAAAATTGAAAATCATGAACGTATTCAGATCCGCGCTGTACGACGTGGCAACGGAAGAGGATACCTGCCCAAGGAGTAGCGCCACGAAGATGAACGGGAATGCGATGGTGCCAAATATGAGGAGGTTCCGTGCCGACCGCGTGGGGGCTTTCGGCCCAGTAGAAACTGTGGAGGGGTGGGCTGCTTCGGTTTCCATGTTTTCAGACTACGTGGCCGCATGTGTCGATCCAGGTATCCGGACATCGCACCGCGTCTGAGCCGCCGATCCGTGCGGTAGAGCGTCGCCCCCATTCGGGGCAAAACCTATGGCGCTGGGCGGTCGTGGAAGTACGCTGCCAGCATGACCGACACCGCACCCAGCCTGCTCAACCGCTCCGTTCTCCCCGAACCCTGGTCGTTCTCGATTCGGATTGTGGGAATCGGCATTCTGGGAGGCTTGCTGTACGGACTGCTGGGGATCTTCAGCTATACGCTGCCGCATAGCGAGTATGTGACGATCCGGCCGGCGATCGCCATTCTGGTATTTCTCGGGATTCGATTCGGTCCCATTGCCGGGGGAGTGGCCGGGCTAATTGGGAACCCCATCGTCGACCTTCTTCAGGGTGCCTCGATCTGGACGTTCTGGGACTGGCACCTGGCCAACGCCCTGGTGGGTGTCATCGCCGGGCTTGCTGCCTACTTTCTGCGTCCGGCCACGAGCGCACGTGGACGCATCATCAGGCTCAGCGTAATCTCGCTTGTGGCCCTGGTGTTTGGTTTTGCGCTGACCTTCCTTGACCTGCTGCGAGGCGAGAGTGGATCGACCTGGTGGGCGGGGTCCTACCTGCCCACGGTGGGCTGGAGTCTTGTGGTGTGTCTACCGCTAGTACCGGTGTTGGATACCGGGTGGCGTCCCGTCTTACCCGTCGATTCTGCCCAGAAGGCGCCGACGGCTCCCATATCCGACCTGGATTAGCCGTCGCCGGCATTGCACCACTATTAACTCCGTGCGGCAGGATCGTACACACCGTGGTTTCGGGTCGTCTGGGGGCGCCCGGAACCGATAGAATGGGCGAATCTATTTACAAGAGGAGCACAACAGGTGTCTGACGGATTCGAACGATTCCCCGACCGCAACGTTGTCGCCATGCGCGTCAACGGTGAACTGAAGGACCTCGCCACCACTCTGGAGACTACCGACGTGGCCGAGCCGGTCACGATCGATTCCGAGGACGGCCTCAACATCCTTCGCCATTCGGCCGCCCACGTGCTGGCCCAGGCGGTTCAGAAGGTCAACCCCGACGCCAAGCTCGGCATCGGTCCGCCCGTCACCGACGGTTTCTACTACGACTTCGACGTGGCCGAATCCTTCACCCCCGAGGACCTCAAGGCCCTCCAGAAGGAGATGGAACGCATCATCAAGCAGGGCCAGCGCTTCGTGCGCCGCGTCGTTACCGATGAGGAAGCTCAGGCCGAGCTCGCGAACGAGCCCTACAAGATCGAGCTGATCGGTCTCAAGGGTGGTGCCGAAAACGGTGGCGACAACGAGTCTGTTGAGGTGGGGGCCGGCGAGCTCACCATCTACGACAACGTCGACCCCAAGACCGGCGAGACCGTCTGGAAGGACCTCTGCCGCGGCCCGCACCTGCCCTCGACCCGCCTGATCGGCAACGGCTTCGCCCTCATGCGTGTGGCCGCCGCCTACTGGCGTGGATCCGAGAAGAACAAGCAGCTGCAGCGCATCTACGGCACCGCCTGGCCCACCAAGGATGAGCTGCGCGCCTACCAGACCCGTCTGGAGGAGGCAGCCAAGCGCGACCACCGCAAGCTCGGTGCCGAGATGGACCTCTTCAGCTTCCCCGACGAGATCGGTTCCGGCCTGCCGGTGTTCCACCCCAAGGGTGGCATCATCCGCCAGGAGATGGAAAACTACTCGCGCAAGCGCCACACCGAGTCCGGCTACTCGTTTGTGAACACCCCGCACATCACCAAGGGTGACCTCTTCATGACCTCCGGTCACCTGCAGTGGTACGCGGACGGTATGTTCCCCCCGATGCACCTCGACGAGGTGTGCGATGAGCACGGTCACGTGACCCGTCAGGGCGCCGACTACTACCTCAAGCCGATGAACTGCCCGTTCCACAACCTGATCTTCCGCTCGCGTGGACGCTCCTACCGTGAGCTCCCGCTGCGCCTGTTCGAGTTCGGTTCGGTGTACCGCTACGAGAAGTCCGGCACCCTGCAGGGCCTGACCCGCGTGCGCGGTATGACCCAGGACGACGCCCACATCTACGCCACCCCGGACCAGGTGAAGTCCGAGCTGACCTCCACCCTGGAGTTTGTGCTCGGCCTGCTCAAGGACTACGGCCTCGACGATTTCTACCTGGAGCTGTCGACCCGCGATCCCGAGAGCGAAAAGTTCGTGGGCAGCCCCGAGATGTGGGACGACGCCACCGAGACCCTGCGCCAGGTGGCCGTGGAGTCCGGCCTCGAACTCGTGCCCGACCCGGGTGGGGCCGCGTTCTACGGTCCGAAGATCTCGGTTCAGGCACGCGACGCGATCGGCCGTACCTGGCAGATGTCGACCATTCAGCTCGACTTCAACCTGCCCGAGCGCTTTGACCTCGAGTACACCGCCGCGGATGGCACCAAGCAGCGTCCGGTGATGATTCACCGCGCACTGTTCGGGTCGATCGAGCGCTTCTTCGGCGTGCTGCTGGAGCACTACGCCGGTGCGTTCCCCGTGTGGCTGGCCCCCGAGCAGGTTGTGGGCATCCCGGTTGCCGAGGAGTACGCCGAGTACCTCGAGGAGATCTTCGACCGCCTGCGTGCCCGTGGTGTCCGCGCCTACGTGGACCACAGCGATGACCGCATGCCCAAGAAGATCCGCACGCACACCAAGGCCAAGATCCCCTTCCAGCTGATCGCCGGTGAGGACGACCGCGTGGCCGGTGCCGTGAGCTTCCGGTTCCGTGACGGCAGCCAGCTCAACGGTGTTCCGGTGGACGAGGCGATCGCCAAGATCGTGGACGCCATCGAAACCCACGCCCAGGTCAACACCGCATGGCAGGACTAGTTCCCGAGAATCCGGCGGCGGAGCCCGGCATGGGCTTCGTCGCCGAACCGGACGGCAACGTGCTGGCCGGTGTTCCCGACGAGTTCCAGCGCCTGTGGACCCCGCACCGGATGGTCTACATCCAGAACGGGCAGCAGCCCGCCAAGGACGACTGCCCGTTCTGCGTGGCCCCCTCGATGAGCGATGAGGACGGCCTGATCGTGGCCCGGGGAAAGTACGCGTACGTGCTGCTGAACCTGTTCCCGTACAACAGTGGTCACCTGCTGGTGTGCCCGTACCGTCACATCTCGACCTACGATCTGGCCACGGCCGAGGAGGTCGCCGAGATCGGTGCGCTGACCCAGACCGCGATGCGCGTGATCAAGGAGGTCTCCCACAACGACGGCTTCAACCTGGGGATGAACCAGGGTGAGGTTGCCGGGGCCGGGATCGCCGCCCACCTGCACCAGCACATCGTGCCGCGCTGGCGTTCGGATGCGAACTTCTTCCCGATCATCGCCAAGACCAAGGCGCTGCCGCAGCTGCTCGGCGACGTGCGCGCCTCGATCGCGAACGCCTGGCCCACGGCCTAGTTCGCGGCCCCTAACCGCCCGCTTCCTCGGAAGCGGGCGGTTTTGCGTTCTGAAAACAGTCCAAACAGCCACTGGCTTTATATTGGACTGCAATCCTCACGGGTATTGGCCTGGTTAATGCCATAGCGTAGGCGCATGACCTCTGAAAACCCCACCCAGACCACCGCCACCACCCGCGTCAAGCGCGGCCTCGCCGACATGCTGAAGGGCGGGGTGATCATGGACGTGGTGACCCCCGAGCAGGCTCGCATTGCCGAGGACGCCGGCGCCGTTGCCGTGATGGCGCTTGAGCGCGTCCCCGCCGACATTCGCGCCCAGGGTGGCGTGGCCCGGATGAGCGACCCCGACCTGATCGACGCGATTCGTGCCGAGGTGTCCATCCCGGTCATGGCCAAGGCCCGCATCGGCCACTTTGTCGAGGCTCAGGTGCTCGGCGCGCTCGAGGTGGACTTCATCGACGAGTCCGAGGTGCTGAGCCCCGCCGACTACGTCAACCACATCAATAAGTGGGACTTCGACGTGCCCTTCGTCTGTGGTGCTACCAACCTGGGTGAGGCCCTGCGCCGGATCACCGAGGGTGCGGCCATGATCCGCTCCAAGGGTGAGGCTGGAACCGGCGACGTCTCCGAGGCCACCAAGCACATCCGCACCATCAAGTCGCAAATCCGCGCGCTGTCGGCCCTCAACGAGGACGAACTCTACGTGGCCGCCAAGGACCTGCAGGCACCGTTCGACCTGGTGGTTGAGGTTGCGCGCACCGGCACCCTGCCCGTTGTGCTGTTCACCGCCGGGGGAGTAGCCACCCCGGCCGATGCCGCGATGATGATGCAGCTCGGCGCCGACGGCGTGTTTGTCGGCTCGGGTATCTTCAAGTCCGGCAACCCCGAGGCTCGCGCCGCCGCCGTGGTCAAGGCCACCGCCGCGTTCAACGACCCGGCCGTGATCGCGCAGGCCTCACGCGGACTCGGCGAGGCGATGGTGGGTATCAATGTGGCCGACCTGGCCGCCCCGCATCGCCTGGCCGAGCGCGGCTGGTAACGCGCCCCCATGACAGCACGCATCGGAGTCCTCGCGCTCCAGGGTGGCGTTTCCGAGCATCTGGAGGCGCTGAGTCGGGTGGGTGCGGAAACTTTGCCCGTGCGCACACCCGCAGACCTGAGCGGGCTGGACGGAATCGTCCTGCCCGGCGGCGAATCCTCGGTGCTGGACAAGCTGATGCGTCTGTTTGAGGTGCGCGATCCGCTGATCACCCTGCTGCGCGCCGGCCTGCCCGCCTATGGGACGTGTGCCGGCCTGATCCTCCTCGCCGATACCGTGCTGGATGCGGCTCCCGGCCAGCAGAGCCTCGGTGGTCTGCCGGTGACGGTGAGACGCAACGCGTTTGGTTCCCAGGCTCACTCCTTCGATACCACCCTGGAATTTGGTGGGATCGATCATCCGGTGGCCGCAACCTTCATTCGTGCCCCGCTGATTGTTGCGGTGTCGACCGAGACCGCGGTTTTGGCGAGTCTGGACGACGAATCGATCGTCGCCGCCCGTCACGGAAACCTCCTCGGCACCTCGTTTCATCCCGAGCTGACCGGGGATGATTCGGTGCATCGATACTTCCTGGAGATGGTGCTCGCGGCCAAAAACGGCTGAGCGCGCCCACCCGGATGCGAGAAGATCCCGGTCGGACCCGTAGAATAGAGGGGATATACGACGAAACGGGAGCATATGTCCGGACACTCCAAGTGGGCAACAACCAAGCACAAGAAGGCGATCATCGATCAGCGCCGTGCGAAGTCGTTTGCCAAACTGATTAAGAACATCGAGGTTGCTGCGAAGATCGGTGGTGCCGATCTGTCCGGAAACCCCACCCTGGTTGACGCGGTTCAGAAGGCAAAGAAGACCTCCGTTCCCAACGACAACATCGACCGCGCGATCAAGCGTGGTGCGGGTCTGACCGGTGAGGTCATCAACTACACCACGATCATCTACGAGGGCTACGCACAGAACGGCGTCGCGCTCATGATCGAGTGTCTGACCGACAACAAGAACCGTGCGGCCGCCGACGTGCGTGCGGCGATGACCCGCAACGGCGGCACCATGGCCGACCCCGGTAGCGTGGCCTACAACTTCAACCGCAAGGGTCTGATCGTTGTCTCGGCCGAGAACACCACCGAGGACGACGTCATGGAGGCCGTGCTTGAGGCCGGCGCCGAAGAGGTTCTCAACGAGGGTGACACCTTCGAGATCATCACCGATGTGAGCGACCTGGTCACCGTGCGTAAGGCGCTGCAGGAGGCCGGTATCGACTACGAGTCCGCCGATGTTGCGATGATCCCGAACCTCAAGGTTGACGTGGACGCCGAGACCGCCCGCAAGGTGTTCCGCCTGATCGATGCACTGGAAGAGTCCGACGACGTCCAGAACATCTACGGCAACTACGGCCTGAGCGCCGAGGTGCAGGCCGAGCTCGAGCAGGACTAGGCATCGTGAGCACTCGGGTACTGGGTGTTGACCCGGGGCTCACCCGGTGCGGCATCGGCATTGTCGATGTCGCACCGAACCGTCGGGCCACCCTCGTGCACTACGGGGTGATCCGCACCAGCCCAGACATGTCCATCGACGCGCGACTCCTGGCCATCGCCGAGGGGATCGACGCGGCGATCGTGGAACACGCGCCCACCGCGATGGCGGTTGAGCGTGTGTTTGCCCAGCAAAACCTCAGCACGGTGATGGGGACCGCGCAGGCCAGTGGCCTGGCGCTGTACTCCGCCGCCAAGCACGGCATCCCGATTGGGATGCACACGCCGTCCGAGGTCAAGGCCTCGGTGACCGGCTACGGCAACGCCGAGAAGAAGCAGGTGCAGCAGATGGTTGCCCGCATCCTCGGCCTGGCCGAACTGCCCCAGCCCGCGGACGCCGCGGACGCCCTGGCCCTGGCGCTCTGTCACGCCTGGGGAGGCTTGGTTCCCGTCGGCGCCCGCCCGCACGGATCCCGCACCCCGGTGAGTGCCCCCACCTCGGGCAATCTGACGCCCGCCCAGCAGGCCTGGCGCAATGCCGAACAGGCCGGGGTCGCGTCCCCGCGCAATACCCGCACCGGCCGCTTCGGAAAGTAGCCGCCACCGTGATGCGGGGTGAGCGTGGGCGAGTGCCCGCCCGATATCGCCGCTTCCTGCGTAATATCGGGCGTGGCAGTGAGTCCGTGTCGCAGGCGGGGCATAGGCTAGGGGCGTGATTGTAAGTCTTCGCGGGACCGTGCTCAGCACCACCGCCGGCCGAGTGGCCATCGAGGTAGGCGGCGTTGGTTACGCCGTACAGATTACGCCCGAACACGCGGTACGCCTGCGTGTGGGCGCCGAAACGTTTGTGCACATTTCGCACATCATCCGTGAGGATGCCCAGCTCCTGTTTGGGTTTGAAACCACCGAGCAGCTCGACGTCTTCGAGGTGCTCCTCGGCGTCAACGGTGTGGGCCCCAAATCCGCGCTCGGTGTGCTCGCCTCGATGAGCCCGGATCAGATCGCCGACGCCGTGGCCGCCGAGGACGACTCCGCGTTCCGCAAGGTCACCGGTATCGGCCCCAAGACCGCCAAGCTGATCATCGTCTCCCTGGCCGGCAAGCTCGTGGCCACCCGCCGGGTCAGCGCGAGTGCGACCGGCTCTGCCGCCGTCAAGGCCAGCGTGATCGAGGCCCTGCTGGGCCTCGGATGGAACGAACACGTGGCCGTGCCCGCGGTGGAGGCCGCCCTCGCCGCGAGTGGTGACCCCGCCTCCGCTACCGTGCCCGCGCTGCTGCGCGCCACCCTGTCGGCCCTCGGACCCCAGCCGGGGAGCGGACGATGAGCGTCGAATTCGACGACGTCGCCGAAACCCTGAGCGCCACCGCCTCCGGGGACGCCGAGCTGGCCTTCGAGGGTGCCCTGCGCCCGAGCACGCTGAGCGAGTTTGTGGGACAGCAGAAGGTGCGCGGGCAGCTGGAGCTGCTGCTGCGCGCCGCGGCCCTGCAGGAGCGCACCCCCGATCACATCCTGCTAGCCGGCCCTCCCGGGCTCGGAAAAACCACCCTGGCGATGATCGTGGCCCAGGAGAGCGAGCGTCCGCTGCGCATGTCCAGCGGCCCGGCGATCCAGCATGCGGGCGATCTGGCCGCGCTGCTCTCCAGCCTGGTGCCCGGCGAGGTCCTCTTCATTGACGAGATTCACCGGATGGCGCGCTCCGCCGAGGAGATGCTCTACCTGGCGATGGAAGACTTCCGGATCGACATCATGGTGGGCAAGGGCGCCGGTGCAACCTCGGTTCCGCTGGAACTCGCCCCGTTCACCCTGGTGGGCGCGACGACTCGCGCCGGTCTGCTCCCCAACCCACTGCGCGACCGATTTGGGTTCACCGCACACCTGGAGTTTTACGCCGATAACGAACTCGAACAGGTGCTCGCTCGCGCCGCCGGACTCCTGGATCTGGACATCGATCGCGCGGCACTGGCCGAAATCGCCGGCCGCTGTCGAGGAACCCCGCGTATCGCCAACCGGCTGCTGCGCCGCGTCCGTGACTATGCGCTGGTTCACAATTCCCGCGCGGACCTCACCGCCGTGAGTGCCGCCCTGGAGCTGTATGACGTGGATCCGCTGGGGCTAGACCGCCTGGACCGGGCCGTCATGGAGATCCTGCTCAAGCGCTTCGGCGGGGGACCGGTGGGGCTGAACACCCTGGCGGTATCCGTCGGAGAAGAGGCCGAAACCATCGAAAGTGTGGTGGAACCCTTCCTGGTACGGATAGGTTTGATCATGCGCACCCCACGCGGTCGAATGGCGACCAATGAGGCCTACGCACACTTCGGGATTCAGCATCCCCACGCCCCGCAACAGGGCAATGACCTATAATTCAAGCGAACAACACACCCGAAACTTTGATCCCCGGCGCTCGCGCCGCGAAAGGCTCTGCGTAAAATCATGGACTTCATGACCGTCATCATGCTCGCCGTTATGGCACTGCTCATCTTCTTTATGTTCCGTAACGGTCAGAAGCGCAAGCGTGACCTCGCCGCCCTGCAGGAGCAGGTTGTTCCCGGTGCCGAGGTGATGACCAACGGTGGCATCTTCGGCACCATCATCTCGATTGATGACGAGAACAACAAGGTCCTGCTGGAGACCAGCCCCGGTACCATCCTCACCGTGCACCGTCAGATCGTCTCGCGCGTGGTTCCCACCGAGGAGCCGGCCGCCGAGGACGAGACCGCCGAGGCTCAGCTGAACGAGGACAACGCCACCTTCGTGGGCGAGCCCGAGTTCGGTGAGCGCGCCGAGACCGCCAAGCCCAAGACCGACGAGAAGTAACGCGCCTCTCCCATCGCACGCGTCGGGGTAGTTCTGGCGCGTCCCTCCATAGAAAGCTGAGTAGCCCATTGGCACAATCACGACAGGCTCCCGTCCGCCACGGTAGGCGGGCGCTCATCTGGTTGGCGGTGATCCTCATTGCCATGTTTGGCGGTCTTGCCGCGGGAACGATGTTTGGGGACGCCTCCTGGCAGCCCAAGCTCGCCCTCGACCTGGAGGGTGGAACGCAGATCATCCTCGAGCCCAAGCTTGAGGGTGGACAGCAGGTTTCCGCCGAGCAGCTGAACCAGGCCGTGTCGATCATCCGTCAGCGTGTGAACGCGACCGGTGTGACCGAGGCCGAGGTTAACACCCAGGGTGGACGCAACATTGTTGTGTCGATCCCGGGCAAGGTCGATGAGGACACCCGGAAGCGGATCGAGTCCAGTGCTCAGCTGCAGTTCCGTTCGGTTCTGGTGGCGTCGGCTCCGACCACCACCACGACCGGCGAGGACGGCAAGGAGACGCCGAACCCCAAGCCGACCGATGACCTGTCCAAGACCCCGGCTACCAAGCCCACCGACGGGAGCGACCTGGCCTGGGTCACCCCGTACCTGAGCGCCGAGTTCCTGGCCACCGACTGCAAGACCCCGACCGGTGCCGAGAACGCGCCCAAGGATCAGCCGGTGGTGGCCTGCTCGGATGACGGTACCGTGCGCTACCTGCTGGGTCCGGTTGAGCTCAACGGTGACTCGATCACCGATGCTTCCGCGGGCATCAAGACCACCTCCTCCGGTGCGAGCACCGGTGAGTGGGCTGTGAACATCACCCTCGCCGGCAAGGGCAAGGATGCGTTCACCGATGTGAGCAAGCGCCTGTACAAGCTGTACTCGGCCAACCAGAACGACGCCCGCGCGGCCTTCGCGTTTGTGCTTGATGGCAAGGTCATCTCGGCCCCGGTCATGCAGGGAGTCATCACCGATGGCCGCCCGAGCATCTCCGGTAACTTCAACGAGCAGAGCGCCAAGGCCCTCGCTGACCAGCTCAAGTACGGTGCACTGCCGCTGTCCTTCGGTGTGCAGTCCAGCTCGGAGATCTCCGCAACCCTGGGTGCCACTCAGCTTTCCGGCGGTATGCTCGCCGGTCTGATCGGTTTGATCCTGGTGGTCATCTACACGCTGTTCCAGTACCGTCTGCTGGGTTTTGTGACCATCTTCTCGCTCGTGGTGGCGGGAGCCCTCACCTACGCGGCCCTGGCGCTCCTCTCGTGGGGGCAGGGCTACCGACTGTCGTTGGCAGGTGTGGCGGGTATCATCGTCGCGATCGGATTCACGGCGGACTCGTTCATCGTGTACTTCGAACGTATTCGAGATGAGCTCCGTGATGGCCGTGGCCTGGAATCCGCCGTGGAGGCCGGATGGAAGCGCGCCAAGCGCACCATCTACGCGTCCAAGGGTGTGAACCTGCTGGCCGCCGTGGTGCTCTACCTGCTGGCCGTGGGTAACGTGCAGGGCTTCGCGTTCACGCTGGGTCTGACCACCGTGATCGACGTCATCGTGGTGGTGCTCTTCACCCACCCGATGCTCCAGCTGCTTGCTCGTAACCGATTCTTTGCCAGCGGTCACCCGCTGACGGGTCTGGACCCCAACGCCCTCGGTGCGATCTACCGCGGACGCGCACAGTTCCGCACCCCCGAAATGACCGGTTCCAAGAAGGCCCTCGGGGCCAGCCGTGAGGCCCAGAAGCGTCAGACCATCGCCGAGCGCAAGCTCGCCGAGGCTCAGGCCGCCAACGGTTCGACCTCTTCGAAGGAGAGCTAATGCCCAGCCTCAACCTGACGTCGTTTGGTAACGACCTCTACACCGGCAAGCGTTCGATCAACTTCGTTGGTCGCCGCAAGCTGTGGTTCACCATCGCGATCCTGCTGGTGATCGGTTCGATCATGGTTCCCGTGGTGCGTGGCATCACGACCGGTGCACCGTTCAACTTCTCGATCGAGTTCACCGGTGGATCCGAGTTCACCGTGAGTGGCGTCACCGACGCCAACCAGACCAAGGCTTCGGACGCCGTCTCCTCGGTGGTTCCCTCCGCCGTGTCGAAGGTCAGCGAGGTGGGCGACCACGCGATTCGTGTGCAGACCGACCAGATGACCTCGGACCAGTCCAGCCAGGTAGCCAAGGCTCTGGCCAGCACCTTCAAGGTCAACGAGAGCGAGGTGACCTCGTCCTTCATCGGCCCCTCCTGGGGTGCGGATGTGAGCCGGCAGGCGCTCACCGGTCTGGTGATCTTCCTGGTGCTGACCTTCATCATCATGGCCCTGTACTTCCGCACCTGGAAGATGTCGGCCGCGGCGATTATCGCCCTGGTGGACGTGCTGGTGATCACCCTGGGGGTTTATGCCCTCAGTGGATTCCAGATCAGCCCGGCCGCGGTGATTGGATTCCTGACGATCCTCGGCTACTCGCTGTATGACACGGTGGTGGTCTTCGACAAGATTCGAGAGAACACCACCGAGGCGGGGGAGCACTCGCCCCGCACGTTCGGTGAGTCGGTCAACCTGGCGGTCAACCAGACCCTGGTGCGTTCGATTAACACCTCGGTTGTGGCGGCTCTGCCGGTGGCCTCGATCCTGGTGATCGGTGACCTCTTCCTGGGTGCCGAGACCCTGCGGGACATTTCGCTGTCGCTGCTGGTGGGTATCCTCGTGGCCACCTACTCGACCATCTTCGTTGCGGCGCCGCTGTACTCGCTGCTGCGCGAGAAGGAGCCGGCGATTGCCAAGCACGACCGCAAGGTGCTCGCCGACCGCGAGCGTGCGGCCGTTCAGGGCTCGACCTCCGAGGCCTAAACAGCTCAGCTACACCCTGGACCGGGGCCCCGTCGCAATCGCGGCGGGGCTCCGGTTTTTTGGTGGTGGCGGTGGGTACAGTGTGGTGTTCGCGGTTAGCGGTGGGCCGTGGTCTTTGTGGGGGCGGGGAGCGGGCATAATAGGGAGCAGAGACATGAGGTGGTGAATCGACGATGACCGATACAAATACGGCGAATGCGTCGCTGCGGCGGCTGGTTCCGCGCATTTTTTCCAAGGCTCAGCCGGCGGGTGCCGTGGACCGATTGGTTCGAACCGCCCGCACGCACCACCCGCGCGCCGACCTGTCGGTGATCGAGCGGGCCTATACCGTTGCCGAGCGTGCCCACCGCGGGCAGAAGCGTCAGAGCGGTGAGCCCTATATCACCCATCCGGTGGCGGTCGCCCAGATCCTCGCGGATCTGGGCCTCGGCCCGCGCACCCTCGCCGGTGCGCTGCTGCACGATACGGTGGAGGACACCGACTACACCCTGGACCAGTTGCGCGCCGATTTCGGTGATGAGATCGCGATGCTGGTGGACGGGGTCACCAAGCTGGACAAGGTCAAGTACGGGGATGCCGCTCAGGCCGAAACCGTGCGCAAGATGATCGTGGCGATGTCCAAGGACATTCGTGTGCTGATCATCAAGCTGGCCGACCGCCTCCACAACGCCCGCACCTGGGGCTTCGTGCCGCCGGAGAAGTCGACCCGCAAGGCCACCGAGACGCTGGAAATCTACGCGCCGCTGGCCCACCGCCTGGGTATTCAGACGATCAAGTGGGAGCTGGAAGACCTCTCCTTCGCGGTCCTATACCCCAAGATCTATGCCGAGATCGAGTCGCTGGTTAAGGAGCGCACGCCCAAGCGTGAGGAGTTCGTCCAGCAGGTGATCCAGGAGGTCACCACCGATCTGCGCGCGGCGAAGATCCGTGGCAAGGTCATGGGCCGGCCCAAGCAGTACTACTCGATCTATCAGAAGATGATTCTGCGTGGGCGCGAGTTTGATGACATCTACGACCTGGTGGGTATCCGCGTGATCGTGAACTCGGTGCGCGACTGCTATGCGGTCCTCGGTGCGATCCATGCCCGCTGGACCCCGATCCCTGGTCGCTTCAAGGACTACATCGCAACCCCGAAGTTCAACCTCTATCAGTCGCTGCACACCACCGTGATCGGCCCCGGCGGTAAGTCGGTGGAGATTCAGATCCGCACCCAGGAGATGCACGAGCACGCCGAGTACGGTGTGGCCGCGCACTGGGCGTATAAGGAGCGCAACGCGGGCAATAAGGTTGAGGTTTCGCGCTCAACCGGGACCGATATGGCCTGGCTCAAGCACATCTCCGATTGGCAGGCCGAGACCGCCGATCCGGGTGAATTCCTGGACTCGCTGCGCTTCGAAATTGGTGCCAAGGAAGTGTACGTGTTCACCCCCAAGGGGCGCGTGGTGGGCCTGCCCGCCGGGGCGACCCCGGTGGACTTCGCCTATGCGGTGCACACCGAGGTGGGCCACCGCACGATGGGTTCCAAGGTCAACGGCCGCCTGGTGCCGCTGGAGACCGAACTGAACTCCGGGGACGTGGTGGAAGTCTTCACCTCGAAGAACCCCGACTCGGGCCCCAGCCAGGACTGGCTGGCGTTTGTGAAGAGCACCCGGGCGCGCAATAAGATCCGGCAGTGGTTCACCAAGGAGCGCCGCGACGAGGCCATCGAGCAGGGCAAGGACGCGATCGCCCGGGCGATGCGGAAGCAGAACCTGCCGCTGCAGAAGCTCATGGACCGCGACAGCTTCGCCGAGGTTGCCGCCCAGATGCGCTACGAGGACGTCTCGGCCCTCTACGCCGCCGTGGGCGAGGGGCACGTCTCGACCCAGTCGGTCCTGGAGAAGGTGGTTTCGCTGCTCCAGGGCGATCAGGAGGCCGAGGAGCACGCGATCGAGTTCCCGATGCGCGGCCGCGTCCGCCCGCAGGAACACAGCGACTCCGGTGTGCTGGTGCGCGGGGCCGCCGACATCCTGGTTAAGCTGGCCAAGTGCTGCACCCCGGTGCCCGGGGATGAGATCGTCGGCTTTGTGACCCGCGGGTCGGGTGTCTCAGTGCACCGCGCCGACTGCCACAACGTCCAGGGTCTGATGCAGGAACCGGATCGAATGATCGAGGTGGCCTGGGCCGCATCCTCAAAGAGCGTGTTCATGGTGCAGATCCAGGTGGAAGCCCTGGACCGCGCGGGCCTGCTGAGTGACGTGACCCGGGTGCTCAGCGAACACCACGTCAACATCCTCTCGGCGAATGTCTCGACCTCAAGCAACCGCCTGGCGATTTCTCGTTTTGTCTTCGAAATGGGCGACACCACCCACCTGGATCGTGTCCTGAACGCGGTGCGCCGCATCGATGCCGTCTACGACGTCTACCGGGTGACTGGCGGCTAGCCTCGATGCCGCTCTCACGCCCGCCCACTCAGTCCGAGTGGGCGGGCGTTGGTGATTCCGGCTCGGTGAGTTCGACCCAGAGTCCGGCGATCCGGGTGCGACGTTCTTCGGGGATAGCTCCGGGGAGAACGGTGGCGTCGAGGATGCTCCAGCGGTGTGTGCGATGACGCTGGGTGCCCTGGAACGTGTGTCGGAGGGGGCGGGGGACATCGAGGTCCCGGATCCAGCGCGCGGACGCACCCACCGCACACAGTCGGTGACTATCGGCGGGTTCGGGCAGCGCCAGGGCGAGTGCTCGGGCACGCAGCGCGGAGGTCTCGGGAATGTCGATCGGGACAAAGCCTCGTTCGAGGGCATACACCTCGCCACGCAGCCGCGCACCCATCAGCTGAGCCAGCGGCATATCCGCGGTGGTGAGCAGATCCGGAAGGTGGGCCCCCGGACCCGGGAAGAGTCGAGCCAGATCTACCGGGGTCATGTTCCCAGCCTGTCCACCTTTGGGGGAAAAGTCCAGGGTTCGGACGCCCCGGACAGGGGGAAATGTGCAGGGTGCGGACGCCCCGGACAACCAGAACGGCCACGGAACCCGAGGGTTCCGTGGCCGTTCGTATGAAGGAAGCCTAGCCGAGGACGTTGAGCCACGCCTTGCGTGCCTCAAGCGCCTCGCTGGCCTTGGCAATCTTCTTGGCATCTCCCGTGGCCTCGGCCGCCGCAAGCTCCTGCTCGAGCTTCTCGATGGCCGCGTTCAGCTGACCAGCCAGACCCTCGGTGCGAGCCTTGGTCTCGGGGTTGTTCTTGCTCCAGTGCTCATCGTCCAGCGCACGGAGGTGGTTTTCCACGGCGCGCAGTCCGTCTTCAACCTCGCGGATCTTGTCGCGCGGAACCTTGCCGACCTCGTCCCACTGACGCTGAACGTTCAGCAGAGCCGCACGCAGCTTCTCGCGGTCGGTCTCCTGCAGTAGCGGGGTGGCCTGGTCGAGCAGCTCGCGCTTCTTCTCGTAGTTTGCCTGGAACTCGGCGTTGTCGATGGCGTCCAGCTCGGCCTTGGCCTGGTAGATCGCGTCACCGGCGGCCTTGAAGCGGGCCCACAGGTTGTCGTCCTGGCGCTTGCCGGCACGACCCGAGAGCTTCCACTCGTCCAGCAAACGGCGGTAGTCCGAGGTGGCCTCGGCACCGCGCGGGATCAGGGCCTCGGCGGCCTCGATCAGCTTCTGCTTGCGGGTGCGTGCTTCCTTGTGGACCGAATCCAGCTCGGCGAAGAACGCACGACGGTTGGCATCCACGGTGCCGCGGGCGGTACGGAACCGCTTCCACAGGTCGTTGGCCACACCCTTGGAGAGCTTGGGGCCCTCCTGCTGGTGCTTCTGCCAGGCCGCAAACAGCTCGGCCATCTGCTCGGTGGCCTGCTTCCACTGCGTCTTGGCGGGATCCTGACCGGCGACGGCCTCGGCCTGCTCGACGATGCGGGTGCGCTCAGCCACGGCCTCCTCGAGTTCGGCCTTGGCCGCCTCGGTCTGCTGCTCGGTGAGCTCGCCCACGGTGGCGTCCAGGGCACCCACGCGGGAAACCAGCGAGGCAATGTCACCCACGGCCTTGGCGTCGGTCAGTTCCTCGTGGAGCTTGGCGACGGCCTTGGAGATGTCGCTTGCGGGAGCGCCGCGCTTGGCGCGCTGCTCCAGCAGGGTGACCTGGCCGGCCAGATCGAGGTACTTGCGCTCGAAGTAGGCGAGTGCCTCTTCGGCGGTGCCGTCGGGGTACTGACCAACCTCACGCCACTGCTCGCCCTCGCGGACAAAAACGGTACCGGAGTCGTCAACGCGACCCCACGGTTGCTGTTCGGAAGTAGACACGTGCCTCACCTTGCTGATGTTTACGCTCGATGCTCTCGAGATCTCTCGATAAGCCTAGTATGGACGACGAATGCCGGGCAGCCCCAACATACGTCTTGATTCTATTTGACGGTAATGGAGTCCAGCTTAATGGGCTGTTCCGGTGTGGAGTTATCCGCACCGCCCACCGGGATCGTGGTCACCGACTCGTTGAGCTTATCCAGGCCACTCGTGATTTTGCCGAGTACGGTGTATCCGCCGGCGCTATCCGAGGGAATCTTGGTGTCGCCGAAGACGATGAAGAACTGGCTGCCGTTGGAGTTTGCGTCGTTTCCGACGCGTGCCATGGCCAGGGTGCCCGCCGGGTAGATGTTGTCGGACGGAGCGTTTTCGATCGGGCCGAAGCTGTAGCCGGGGCCGCCGGAGCCGTCACCCTTGGGGTCTCCGCACTGCAGGATCTGGAATCCGGGCTCACCCGACGTTCCGGGAGTGTCCACCATGCGGTGGCAGGACAGACCGTTGTAGAAGCCCTGCTGGGTCAGCGAGACAAACGAGGCGACGGCCTGAGGTGCCTTCTGGCCCTCAAGCTCGATACCCAGGTCGACGCCGTTGACGGTGATGTCCCCGGTCCAGGTGCGGTCCTCGGCGACCGAGGGATCCGGCGCCTTGGCCGTGGGGGCGGGGGAGGAGGAGGCGCTCGGCGAGGCGGAGGATCCGGCCTCGGGGGTGTTGCCCGCATTCTGGGCGATGACCCCCCAGGTGATCGCTCCGGCTACCAGGACGAATGCCACGCCGCCGGCAATCCAGGCGTTGCGGGTGCGCGTCTTGCGCTTTTTCTCCCACGCCTCCTTGCGTGCCTCGTACTGCTGCAGGCGTGCACGGGCCTCGCGAGCGGCTTTTTCGTCCTTTTTCTGGGCTGCCACGGATGCGGTCCTTTCCAGGGAGTTCGGGTGTTCGAGACGATACTAGCGGCACGGCCGATGAATATGTGTGCGTATGGCGCGCGCCGACGGCGAATTCGCAGCCGGCGCCGGTGGTACCCGATAGCCTGGAGGCATGGTTTCCTCGTCCTCCGCCCTCCAGTCCGGGAGCGTTCCGCTCGCGGTACGCATGCGCCCGCGCACCCTCGACGAGGTTGCCGGACAGCGGCACCTGCTGCGCCCGGGTTCTCCGCTGGTGAGCCTGGCCACGGGGAAGTCCGGAGATCAGGGGACGGTCTCGGTCATTCTCTGGGGGCCGCCCGGGACCGGGAAGACCACGATCGCGCAGACCATCGCACACTCCTCCAATCGGCGGTTTGTGGAGCTTTCGGCGGTCACGGCCGGGGTGAAGGATGTGCGCGAGGTGATGGCCGAGGCCATGACCAGCCGTGATCTGTACGGTCTTTCCACCGTGTTGTTCCTCGATGAGATCCACCGCTTTACCAAGGCGCAGCAGGATGCACTGCTGCCCGGGGTCGAGAACGGCTGGGTCATTCTGGTGGCCGCGACCACCGAGAACCCCTCATTCTCGGTTATCTCGCCTCTGCTCTCGCGCTCCCTGCTACTCACGCTGGAACAGCTCTCCGATGACGATCTGGGGGTCCTGATCGATCGTGCGGTATCCGATCCGCGTGGTTTGGGAGATCGCTACCGCCTGGATCCCGAGGCACGCGCGACCATTATTCGGCTGGCTTCGGGGGATGCCCGGCGCGCACTCACGGCGCTTGAGGCGGCCGCGGTGTCCGCCGATTCACTGGTCGCCGCGGCGCTGTCCGAGGACGGGGTGCTCGATTTTGGTGCCCCCGAGGGGCAAGCGGGGGATCGAGACGAAGACGATGCAGATGCTGATGCTGATGCAGGCCTCGGGGACGGCGAAGCGAACCGTGACGGTGAATCGGAGAGTGCTGACCCCGCCGACACCCGCCCGGTCATCACCAAGGAGATCGTCGCCGGTGCCGTGGATCGCGCGCTGCTGCGCTATGACCGCAACGGCGATGAGCACTACGACGTCATCAGTGCGTTTATTAAATCGATCCGCGGCTCGGACCCCGACGCCGCACTGCACTACCTGGCCCGGATGATCGAGGCGGGGGAGGACCCGCGCTTCATCGCCCGTCGAATCATCGTCTCCGCCTCGGAGGATATCGGCCTGGCCGACCCGCAGGCCCTGGTGATCGCGGTGGCCGCCGCCGATGCCGTCCAGATGATCGGTATGCCCGAGGGACGCATCCCGCTGGCCGAGGCCGTGGTCTACCTGGCCACAGCCGCCAAGTCCAATGCCGCCTACCTGGGCATCAACGACGCGATTGCCGATGTGCGGGCGGGGGCGTTCGGGCGTGTCCCCAAGCACCTGCGCGACGCGCACTACGCCGGGGCCAAACGCCTGGGCCACGGTAAGGGCTACCGCTACCCGCACGACACCGAACTCGGCGTGGTGGAACAGCAGTACCTGCCGGATGAGCTGACCGGCCGCACCTACTATCGCCCCACCACCCACGGCAACGAGCGCGAGGTGGGCGGACGCCTGGCCAAGATCCTGCGCATCGTCCGCGGACGCTAGGGCGCACGACCTCTCCGATCGTTTCGGAGAGTGAAATGCCACTCATAAATCCCCGACAAAACGCCCCGCGCGCGGGTGCTTTCGGGGAGGGCGCATGCTAGGCTAGCGGGGACCTAGATCGAGTCTTGACGTACGGCTGCGCAGAGACTCATCGATCGACGGGATGGATTCTGTAGCCGAATCGCCCTGGTCACTCCCTCTAACTCCTTTCCACACCGCGTTTTGTGGTGCGGGAAATCTGTTTATGGAAACCATTTGAAAGGAAACCGTGTCTACTAAGTCACGTACCCGTAGCAAGACGCGCCTCTCGCGCGCACTCGGCATTGCCCTCACCCCGAAGGCTGCCAAGTACCTCGAGAAGCGTCCCTACGCTCCCGGTGAGCACGGCCGCACCAAGCGCAAGGCTGACTCCGACTATGCCGTTCGTCTGCGCGAGAAGCAGCGTCTTCGCGCCCAGTACGGCATTCGCGAGAAGCAGCTGAAGATTGCGTTCGAAGAGGCTCGTCGTACCTCCGGTCTGACCGGTGAGAACCTGGTTGAGCTCCTCGAGCTGCGTCTTGACGCACTCGTGGTTCGCGCCGGTTTTGCCCGCACCACCGCCCAGGCTCGTCAGCTGGTTGTGCACCGTCACATCCTCGTTGACGGTCAGCTGGTGGACCGCCCGTCCTTCCGCGTGAAGCCGGGTCAGACCATCCACGTCAAGGAGAAGTCCGAGGCTCTTGAGGTCTTCCAGGTTGCTGCCGCTGGCGGTCACCAGGATGTCCTGCCCAAGGTTCCGGCTTACCTGGACGTAGAGATCGACAAGCTGCAGGCTCGCCTGGAGCGTCGTCCGAAGCGTGCTGAGGTCCCCGTGACCTGTGAAGTACAGCTCGTTGTTGAGTACTACGCAGCCCGCTAACTAGTACCCATACACCTCTTGCGGGGTCACGGTTTTCCGTGGCCCCGCTTTTGGTACCCGGGTTTTTGGATCGCCACACGCAGGTGAAGCGTGCGACCTGCACCGCAAGATCCACCTTTTACCACCTCAGCGCACTAAGATTGTGGGGTGGTTGCCCACTCACCCTCATGATTTCGGAGACTCCAGTGAAAAACTTCCTCATTTTCCTCGCGGGTATTGCCGCGGGATTTGTTGTCGCCCACGAGGTGAACAAGACCACCCGCGGACGTCGGTTCTTCAGTGAACTCGACGGCCGCATGCGCGAGTTTGGTGACATTGTTGCCGACTCGTACAAGCTGCGCGAAGCCGAGCTTCGCGAGGATAGCGACATCAGTACCACCACCAAGTAAGTCGTCGGACTCTTCCCCTCCCCAACGACAGTAGAACGGACCCATGAAAACCGCCGAAATTCGCAAGCGCTGGCTCAACTTCTTCGCCGAGCGCGGCCACACCGTAGTCCCCTCCGCCTCGCTGATCAGCGACGATCCGACGCTGATGTTTACGGTGGCCGGCATGGTTCCGTTTGTGCCCTACTTCACCGGGCTGATTCCCGCCCCGTTCCACCGCGCGACCAGCGTGCAGAAGTGCATCCGCACCTCGGATATCGAAGAGGTGGGTAAGACCCCGCGTCACGGTACCTTCTTCCAGATGAACGGTAACTTCTCCTTCGGCGACTACTTCAAGAAGGACGCCATCACCTTCGCATGGGAGTTCCTGACCGGGAGCGAAGAGGACGGCAAGCTCGGTTTTGACCCGAAGGACCTCTGGGTCACCGTCTACAAGGACGACGATGAGGCCATCCAGTACTGGACCGAGATCGCCGGCCTGCCCGCCGAGCGCATCCAGCGCCTGGACGCCGACACCAACTACTGGTCCACCGGTCAGCCCGGTCCAGCGGGCCCCTGCTCGGAGATCTTCTTCGACCGCGGTCCCGCCTACGGTATCGACGGCGGCCCGGCCACCGACGATGACCGCTACGTCGAGATCTGGAACCTGGTGTTCATGCAGTACCTGGTCTCGGACGTGAAGTCCAAGACCGAGTTCACCATCAAGGGTGAGTTGCCCAAGAAGAACATCGACACCGGTATGGGCCTGGAGCGCGTGGCGTTCATCAAGCAGGGTGTCGAGAACATGTATGAGATCGATGAGGTGCGCCCGGTTCTGGACCGCGCCGCCGAGCTCTCGGGCCGCGCCTACGGCGCCAACCACGAGGACGACGTCCGCCTGCGCGTGATCGCCGACCACGTGCGCTCCTCGCTGATGCTGATCACCGACGGCGTGACCCCGTCTAACGAGGGCCGTGGCTACATCCTGCGTCGCCTGCTGCGCCGCGTTGTGCGCGCGATGCGCCTGCTGGGTTACGAGGCCGCGAGCTTCCCCGAGTTGTTCGCCGTGTCTCGCGACGCGATGAAGGCGTCCTACCCCGAGGTGGAGGCCGACTGGTCGCGCGTCTCGCGGGTGGCGTTCGCCGAGGAGGAGACCTTCCTCCGCACACTGGCCGGTGGTACCGAAATCCTCGACGCCGCCGTGGCCGAGACCAAGGCCGCCGGGAACTCGACCCTGAGCGGTAAGACCGCGTTCCTGCTGCACGACACCTTCGGTTTCCCGATCGACCTGACCCTGGAAATCGCCGAGGAGGCCGGTCTCCGCGTGGATCGCGCGGTCTTCGACCAGGCGATGAGTGAGCAGCGCTCGCGCGCCAAGGCCGACGCCAAGAACAAGAAGGGCCACCTGGCCGACCTCTCCGTCTACAGCGACTTCCGTGCGCTGGGCGAGACCGACTTCCGCGGCTATGACGAGCTGATCACCGGTTCGAAGGTCATCGGTGTGATCGTGAACGGCGCCTCGGTGCCCGCCGCCAAGGCCGGCGAGACCGCCGAGCTGATCCTCGCCGAGACCACCCTGTACGCCGAGTCCGGTGGCCAGGACTCCGACCAGGGCCGCATCGTGGGTTCGAGCTTCGAGGCCGAGGTGCTGGACGTCCAGCGTCCGGTCAAGGGCCTGGTCTCGCACACCGTGCTGATCGATCAGGGAACCGTCGCCGTGGGTGACGAGGCCACCACGATCGTGGACGCCGACTACCGTCAGAGCGCCGCCCGCGCACACTCCAGCACCCACCTCGTGCACGCCGCGCTGCGCCAGACCCTCGGTCAGGACGCCCACCAGTCAGGTTCCTACAACAAGGCCGGCTACATGCGTCTCGACTTCTCCTGGAACCAGGCCCTCTCGGCCGAGACCAAGAGCGAAATCGAAGACATCGCCAACGATGCGATCCTCGGTAACCACGAGGTCATCACCCGCGTGCTCGGCCTCGATGAGGCGCGCGAGCTCGGTGCGATGGCGCTGTTTGGTGAGAAGTACGGTGACCGCGTGCGGATGGTGGACATCAACGGTGCCTGGTCGCGTGAGCTGTGTGCGGGAACGCACGTGCGCTCCTCGGCCGAGATCGGACTGGTCAGCCTGATCAGCGAGTCCTCGGTGGGTTCGACCAACCGTCGTGTCGAGGCCCTGGTGGGGCGCGAGGCGTTCCGCGAGCTGGCCGCCGAGCGCGCGCTGGTGCAGCAGATCACCGGCAGCCTGAAGACCCCGCGTGAGCAGCTGCCGGAGAAGATCCAGGAGCTCGTCACCGGGCTGAAGGCCGCCGAGAAGAAGATCGCCGGATTCGAGGCCAAGGCCCTCGCCGAGAAGATCCCCGCCCTGGTCGAGACCGCTCAGGTCGCCGGTCAGGTGCGCGTGATTGCCCAGAACCTCGGTTCGGTGGCCTCGGGTGACGACGTCCGTTCGCTGGTGACCGGTGTGCGTGAGCGCCTGGGTGCCGAGGCCGCCGTGGTGGCCCTGGCCGCGGAGGTCTCCGGTCGTCCGGTCATCATCGTGGGCACCAACCAGGCCGCTCGCGATGCCGGCGTGGCCGCCGGTGCGCTGGTGAAGCTTGCCAGTGGCGTGCTCGGCGGTGGCGGTGGCGGCAAGCCCGACCTCGCTCAGGGTGGCGGTCAGGATGTGACGGCGATTCCCGCCGCGCTGACCGCGATCACCGAGCAGATCGGGCGCGCGTGACCCACGAGGGTTTCCGCCGCGGTGTACGCATCGGTATCGACGTGGGCAAGGCCCGCATCGGGGTAGCTCGCAGCGACCGTGATGGTCTGCTGGCTACCCCGGTCGAAACCGTGGCGCGCGCCGAGGACGGCAGTGATCTGGCGGCAATTCGCCAGCACATTGCCGAGTTGGAACCGGTGGAAATTATTGTGGGGTTGCCGCTCTCGCTGAGCGGTGACCGCACCCCCTCAACTGCGGACGCCGTGGGATTTGCCGAGGCGATCGCTCGCCTCGGCACCCCGGTGCGCCTGGTTGATGAGCGTCTGTCCACCGTGACCGCCCACCAGGCGATGCGCGGCGTGGGACGCTCCCAGAAGAAGTCGCGCGGTGTGATCGATCAGGTCGCCGCGGTTATCATCCTCCAACACGCCCTGGACACCGAGCGCGGCCGGGGGATCGCGCCCGGTGAACCGGTGCTCACCGACGAAGGAGCCTGAGTGTGACCGACCCTCAGAACGGACGTTTCCCCGAACGCCTGACCCCCGGAGGTTCCTCCGGTCCCGTCGACCCTGCCGCCGCTGCGGGCCCCGCAGACGCGGCCATCCCTCGGGACGCCGGCGTGCCAGACGAGGCGATTGTGCGGGGGGAGGCATCCGGACCGGTCGGGTCGGCGCACCACGAGGAGGACGTCCTCAACCACGTATTCTCCGAGTTGACCGGGGAGCTTCCTCGGGACGTGGTCGAGGCTCATGAACGAGCCCTGCAGGAGCCCGATCCCGTACTGCCCACGCCGACCAGTCGTCGTGAGGCCCGCGAACAGGCCCAGATCGCCGAAACCCGGGCGCAGCGTCGCGCCGAGGCAGAGGCCGCGCTGGCACAGCACACCGCCGCCGTGCGTGCAGCTCCGAAGCCCAAGAAACGTCGGCGGCGAGGGTTTGTGGTCGCGGGCATTAGTGTGCTCGTGGTTGCAGCCCTGGTCGGTGTGGGAGCGTTGACGCTGGGGCCGGTTATTCCCAAGCTGATCGAACGGATTTCCTCGATGGAAGTGAAGGATTTTGAGGGCGAGGGGACCGGTCAGATCACCGTGACCATCGCCGACGGCGATGATGGCACCGCCGTGGCCCGCACCCTCTATAAGTCCGGCGTCACGGCTTCAGTGGAGGCGTTCTATCAGCTCCTGGTAGCCAGCAGCGAGGAGCCGGTATTCCATCCGGGCATGTACTCGCTGCGCAAGGAGATGAGTGCGCAGGCCGCACTGAACGCGCTGCTCAAGCCCGGCAACCGCCTCGAGGGTGGTCTGCTGATTCGTGAGGGTGACACCGGACGCACGATCCTGCCCGCGCTGGCCACGGCGATCGGGGTGCCCGAGGCCGATGTTCAGGCCGCCGCGGCGAACCCGGCAAGCTTTGGGCTGCCGGCCGATGCGGTCACGATGGAGGGCTGGCTGTTCCCGGCCACCTACACGTTCCCCAAGGGGACCACGGCAACCCAGGCCCTGCAGACGATGGTGGATCGCACCAAGCGCGCCCTGACCGATGCCGGTGTGCCCGCCGACCAGTACGAGCGCACTCTCAACGTGGCCTCGATCGTGCAGCGTGAAGCCCGGGCCACCGATGACTTCGCCAAGGTTTCCCGGGTGATCGAAAACCGTCTGGCCGCCGGCATGAAACTCCAGATGGACTCGACCGCTCAGTACGGCAAGGGTCAGGCCGATGGTTCGGTATGGTCCTCGGCCGAGTCCCTCAAGGATAAAAACGACTGGAATACCTACGAGCGCACCGGCCTGCCGATCGGACCGATCAGCAACCCCGGCGACGACGCGATCAAGGCCGCGATCGCCCCGGCTGATGGCGACTGGCTGTTCTTTGTCACGGTCAACCTCACCACCGGTGAGACCGTGTTCACCAATAACAACACCGATCACGAGGCCGCGGTCAAGCAGCTGCGTGACTGGTGCTCGGCGAACCCCGGTAAGGGCTGCTAGTGGCCACCACACACCTCGCGGTCTTCGGCTCGCCGATCGATCACTCTCGTTCCCCGGATCTGCACCGGGCCGCCTATGCGCGGCTCGGTCTGGGGGACTGGAACTATGATCGCCGCGAGGTGGGTGAGGCCGAACTGGCCGGGATTTTGGCCGGGCTGGATGAGTCCTGGCGTGGTCTCTCGCTGACGATGCCGCTCAAGGGGGAATCCTTCCGGATCGCCGGGGAGCGCGACGAAAACGCGACCCTGACCGGTGCCGTCAACACGCTGCTGTTGGTGCCCGGGGAGGCACCCCGCGGATTCAACACCGATATTGCCGGGATTGCCGATGCCGTGCGCGGTTTGGTGGGGGAGAACCCGCTGCCACGCGGCGGCGTCGACATTCTGGGCGGAGGTGCAACCGCCGCCAGTGCGCTGGTGGCAGCCGCGCGTCTGGGGGCCCACGCCGTGCGGGTGTTTGCGCGTACCCCGGATCGTGCGGCGCACCTGGAACCCATCGCCGATGCCCTGGGAATCCCGCTGGAAATCCGCCGGTTTGATCAGTATGTGGTGGCCGCCGATACTGACCTGGTGATCTCGACCCTGCCCGGCGGGGCCTCCTCGGGTATCGTGTTCCCGGCGGATCTGCGGGCGCGCACAATCCTGTTTGACGTGGCCTATTCGCCCTGGCCCAGCGCGCTGGCGAGCGAGTGGGTTGCCGAAGGCGGTATCGTGGTCAGTGGACTGGAGATGCTGGTCCGCCAGGCGCTCATCCAGGTGCGGATCTTTGTGGGGCACAACCCCGCTCTGCCTCTGCCCGATGAGCACGCGGTCCTCGCCGACATGTATGCGGCGGTGGGGCTGCAGCTGCCCGCAACACCCACCCCCAGTTAGCGGTTTTTCGCCGGATGCCCCGTGCACGCCGGCCTCAGATGTTCATGCGCGGGTCACCGCGACGAGGGAAAGATAGGTGCCATGCTTCGTTGGCTCACCGCCGGAGAATCTCACGGCCCGGAACTGATCGCAATCGTTGAGGGGCTGCCCTCGGGCGTCCCGGTGTCGATGGACGCCATCCGCGAGGACCTCGCCCGCCGCAAGCTCGGTTATGGTCGTGGATCGCGGATGAAGTTTGAGGCCGACGAGCTGCACATCTCCGGTGGCGTGCGTCACGGATTCACCCTGGGTGGTCCGGTTGCGCTGCGGGTGGGGAACACCGAGTGGCCCAAGTGGACCGAGGTCATGAGCCCGGAGCCGGTGGAACTCTCGGATATGTCTCGTGGTCGCGGTGCGCCGCTGACCCGTCCGCGTCCCGGTCACGCCGACCTGGTGGGCATGCAGAAGTACAACTTTGACGAGGCCCGTCCGATCCTGGAGCGCGCCAGCGCCCGCGAGACCGCGGCCCGCGTGGCCCTCGGTGCGGTGGCCAAGTCGTTCCTGAACGAGCTGGGTGTTGAGCTGGTCTCGCACACCATCGCGATCGGACCGATCCGCGTTCCGGACGGTACCGCGCTGCCGCTGCCCGGCGACGTGGACGCGCTGGATGCCGATCCGCTGCGCTGCTTCGACGCCGAGACCTCGGCGAAGATGGTCGCCGAGGTGGATGACACCAAGAAGAACGGCGACACCATCGGTGGCGTGGTTGAGGTGCTCGCCTACAACCTGCCGCCCGGACTGGGTTCGCACGTGCACTGGGACCGTCGCCTTGACGCCCAGCTGGCGCAGGCAATCATGGGCATCCAGGCGATCAAGGGCGTCGAGATCGGTGACGGTTTCGAGACCACCCGTCGTCGCGGCTCGGCCGCCCACGATGAGCTGTTCATCGAGGACGGCGTGATCGTGCGCTCAAGCGACCGCGCGGGCGGCATCGAGGGCGGCATGAGCACCGGAACCGTGCTGCGTGTGCGCGCCGGCATGAAGCCGATCGCCACCGTGCCGCACTCGCTGCGCACCGTGGACACCGCGACCGGCGAGGCCGCCGGTGCCCACCACCAGCGCTCGGATGTCTGTGCTGTCCCCGCCGCCGGGGTGGTCGCCGAGGCCATGGTTGCGCTCGTGCTGGCCAACTCGGTGCTGGAGAAGTTCGGGGGCGACTCGATCGTGGAGACCCGTCGCAACCTCGACGCCTACCGCGCGCACCTGGCTGCCAACCTGCACACCGCCGAGACCTCCAACCCGGAGCTCGCCGCCGGTGAGTAATCAGCCAGTCCCCAAGACGATCGCGATGGTCGGTCCGATGGGCTCGGGAAAAACGAAGATTGGTCGCCGGCTCGCCCGCGACCTGGATCGCCCGTTCATCGACACCGACCAGCGCATCGTCGCCGAGCACGGCGAGATCGCCGGAATCTTCGAGCGGGTGGGCGAAGCCGGTTTCCGCGCCATCGAACGCGAGGTGGTGGCCCAGGCCCTCACCGAACCCGCCGTGGTTTCACTCGGTGGGGGATCGGTGCTGGATGCCGACACCCGCGCAACCCTGCGCGATCTGCCCACGATCTACCTGACCGTGTCGGAGCGGGTGGTGCGTGGACGCCTGCGCGGCGGTAAGCGCCCGCTGGTGCAGAACGACCCCGACGCCTGGCTGCGCATCTTCACCGAGCGTCGCGCCCTGTACGAGGAGGTTGCCAGCGTTCGCTTTGACACCTCCGCCGGACACATCACCGCCCTCGGTGGCAAGATTGCCGCGTGGGCTAAGGAGAACTCATGAGTACCCCCGAACCCACCATCGTTCCCGTTTCCTCCCCGCAGGGTGACTATGAGGTCATCATCGGCCGAGACATCTATGGCGGCATCCCCGCCGTCCTCGGCGAGGGGGTGCAGAAGGTGCTGATCGTGCACCCGCCGACCCTGGGTGCCCGCGCCGCCGCGCTGCGCGAAACCCTGGCCGAGCACTACCAGGTGCTGCTGGCCGAGGTGCCCGATGCCGAGGCGGCCAAGCGCGTGGAGGTCGCCGCCTTCTGCTGGCAGATCCTCGGCCAGGCCGACTTTGCCCGCACCGATGCCGTGATTGGCTTCGGTGGCGGTGCCATCACCGACCTCGCCGGCTTCGTGGCTGCCACCTGGCTGCGCGGGGTCAAGCTGATCTCGCTGCCCACCTCGGTGCTGGCGATGGTCGACGCCGCCGTGGGTGGCAAGACCGGCATCAACACCAACGAGGGCAAGAACCTGGTGGGGGTGTTCCACGCCCCCTCGGCCGTCTTCGCTGACCTCTCGGTGCTCGACACCCTGCCGCGCAACGAGATCCTCACCGGCTTCGCCGAGATCGTCAAGGCCGGGTTCATCTACTACCCGGAGATCCTCGACATCATCGAGGCCGACGTTGCCGTGGCGACCAACCCGGAAACCGATGAGTTCCGCCGGGTGATTGAGCTCTCGATCGACATGAAGGCCCGGGTGGTGGGCGAGGACTTCCGCGAGGCGGGTCTGCGCGAAATCCTGAACTACGGACACACCCTGGGGCACGCGATCGAGCACGCCGAGCGCTACCAGTGGCGTCACGGCGCCGCGGTTGCGGTGGGCATGGTGTTTGCGGCCGAACTCTCGCGCCTGGCCGGACGCCTCTCCGATGAGGCCGTGGACCGCACCCGCGCGATCCTCGACTCGCTGGATCTGCCCACCAGCTACCCGGTGGGCCGCTGGAACACGCTGCTGGCCACCATGCAGCGCGATAAGAAGGTGCGCGCGGGCATGCTCCGCTTCATCGTGCTGGACGACATCGGCAAGCCCAGCGTGCTGACCGCCCCGGAAACCTCGCTCCTGTTTGCCGCATATCAGGAGATCGGGTCCTAGGATCCGGTAGTCTGCGATCATGACCCGCATTCTTGTCCTCAACGGCCCGAACCTCAACCGCCTGGGCACCCGTCAGCCCGAGGTGTACGGCTCGGGGACCCTCGACGACCTCGCGCGCATCCTCCAGGAGGATGCTCCCGAGGGAGTGGAGATCGACCTGCGTCAGAGCAACTATGAGGGGCAGCTGGTCGAGTGGATCCACGAGGCCGCCGATGCGGGCACCCCGGTGATCCTCAATGCGGGCGCGCTGACCCACTACAGCTATGCGCTGCGGGATGCCATCGCGCTGCTCCATGAGCCCGGGGTTCCGCTGATCGAGGTGCACATTTCCAACGTGCACGCCCGCGAGGAATTCCGGCACACCAGCGTTATTTCGGCGGTCGCGACCGGGGTTATCGCGGGATTCGGATTCGACTCGTACCGGCTCGCCCTGGTACAGCTGACAGGGCTGTCCCGCGGCTAAATCCGCCGCGGCGTCGGTGTTTCGTCCCGTACTGCGCGGCGGCGAATCTCTGGTCGCGCGCGCCGTTCTTTGAAGGTTCACGGCGCGTCTACTAAGATGGGTGGGTCGGTCGCACCCGATCGTACCTTTTTTAACTGAACGGAACCGCTTTTCATGGCATCTACCGCTGACATCAAGAACGGCGTTGTCCTCAAGATTGACGGACAGCTCTGGACCGTAATCGACTTCCAGCACGTCAAGCCGGGCAAGGGTGGCGCTTTTGTGCGCACCAAGATGAAGAACGTCGTCTCCGGTAAGACCGTAGACAAGACCTACAACGCCGGCACCAAGATCGAGCTGGAGAGCGTCGACCGCCGCGACTTCACCTACCTCTACGCCGATGGCGACGCCTATGTCTTCATGGACGCCACCGACTACGACCAGATCAACGTACCCGCCGCCGTCGTCGGCGACGCCGCAAACTTCCTGCTGGAGAACCAGGCCGTCACCATCGCCCTGAACAACGGCAACCCGCTGTACGTGGACCTGCCCGCCTCGGTGGTTATCACCATCACCCACACCGACCCGGGCCTGCAGGGCGACCGTTCCACCGGTGGCACCAAGCCGGCAACCATCGAGACCGGATACGAGATCCAGGTCCCGCTGTTTGTTGAGAGCGGCACCCGCGTCAAGGTAGACACCCGCACCGGTGACTACCTGGGCCGCGTGAACGACTAGTAGTGAGCGCCAGAACTAAAGCCCGCAAGCGGGCACTCGATATGCTGTACGGCGCGGACGTCCGCGATCAGCCGATCCACGTGATCCTGACCGCCGAGGCCGCGCGCGCCGCGCATGAACCCGCGCGCGAGGCATCGTGGCTGTACGCGCGCGAGATCGTGGACGGTGTGTTTGATCACGCCGCCGAGATCGACGAGCAGCTGGAAACCTACGCGCAGGGCTGGACCCTCGCCCGGATGCCCGTGGTGGATCGTGCGATCCTCCGCATCGGCGTCTGGGAGATGCTGTTCAACCCGCAGGTCCCGGTGGCCGTGGCCATCGACGAGGCCGTGGAGGCAGCCAAGCAGTTCTCGACGGATGACTCCGCCGGGTTTGTGAACGGCCTGCTGGGCAAGATCGCCCAGGCCAACGCGCTCGGCTAGTACTGCGCAAACAGAAACGGCGGGTGGCACGGTAAAACGTGCCACCCGCCGTTTGTTGGTTAACCCTCGCGGGACCACTCCACCAGCAGCGGAACAGCCCGGTTGATGAACGCGTCGATGTCGGCCTGGACCGTGTAAAGGTGCACGGAGAGGCGCACGTAGCCGATGCCGCGGAAGCTGGTGAAGGCCGACTCGATTCCGGTGGCGGCAAAGAGGCGCTCACGCAGTCCGTCGGCCTCCTCGCGGGTGAACCCGAGGGTGCCCGGGAGGCGAATCAGGCGCATGGCCGGGGCGGGGCCGGCCACCTCCGGTCGGGTCGGGCCGGCGACATGAGGGGCCAGCGCCGCGGCCACCTGGGTGGCGGCCGCCTCGGCCCCGGTGGTCATGGCTGCGCGGGCGCGGTCCCAACCGAACGTGTGTTCGATAAAGTCCACGGCGATCGGCGAGGCTAGATATGGGGTGATATCCAGGGTGCCCTGCATATCGAAGCGCTCGGGATAGGGCAGGTCCGCATTCCAGGAATCGATCAGCGGCCACAGGTCGTCGCGGTCTTCGGCCGCGGTCACTAGGAGCGCAGACCCGCGCGGGGCCGCCGGCCACTTGTGCAGGTTGCCAAACCACCAGTCTGCCCCGGCTACCCGCGCCGCATCGGCGACCAGCCCGGGTGCGTGGGCGCCGTCCACGAGCACTCGGGCATCGTGTGTGTGCGCCAGCGTGGTGAGCGCAGCGGTGGGGAGCACCTTGGCCGTAGCCGAGGAGATCTGATCCACCACGATTAGCCGGGTGCGCGGGGTGATCGCCGCGGTAAAGGACGCCAGGATTTCGGTGTCGTCGGCTTCGAGGGCGATCGGCACGATGGTGACCCGGGCTCCGGTGCGCCGGGCCAGGCGTCGCACCCCCATCAGCACAGCACCGTAGCCATGATCGGTCACCAGGATTTCGTCGCCGGCGGTAAGTCGCAGCGCATTCAGCACCACCGTGGCACCAGCCGAGGCGTTGGGAACAAAGACTGTATCGGCGGGGGAGGCGCCTACAAATCCCGCCACCGTCTCGCGCGCCAACCGGGTGCGTTCGGCGGCAAACGGGAACCAGCCCACCGCGCTGAGCTCGGCGGTGCGCTGCAGTTCTCGCTGCGCGGCAATGACCGGGCTCGCAACCGCACCGAAGGAGCCGTGGTTGAGCGGGACCACGCCGGGGGCGAATTCCCAGGCCGCGCGGGCGGATGTCCCATCGGCGAGCATGAGCGGGGAAAGATGGGAGAGATTCACGCGGTGCTCCAGTGCTGAGTGGGAGGTGGACCTTCGAATGAGTCCGTCAATTTAGATGCTAAACCACGCGGAGTTGCGGCGCGAGACTCATCATTCGAACGTGTGTTCGAGGGGTGAGTGTCTGGCACTCGTGGCGGGCAAAAATAACGAATCTATGGCGATTCTGTGGATCTGCTTTGACGCTACGGAGAGTCCGGATGTCGCGCCATAATCTGATCTCATGAGATCCTCTGCCCTTCTTGCCGCCGGTGTGCTGGCCGCCACCGTTTTTCTGACCGGCGGCTGTGCCGTGCACTCGGAAACCACGGGGACTCCCTCGTCCTCCGCCTCATCTTCCGGCATCCCGTCGGCACGCCCGAGTGGCCAACCCTCGGGGTCTCCCTCGCCCTCGGATGCCCCGATCGCCCAGCTTCCCCTACCCGCCACCAAAGTGCCGCTACCCACCGGGGCAATCACCGGTTTGCCCAAGGGCGGGAACTATATGGCGTGGACCGTGGATGACGGTGCAGATCCCGAGACCGTCGAGAAGTACGTGGACTTTGCCCAGCGCACCGGAACTCGGCTGACGTTTTTTGTTAACGGACACTATCCCTCCTGGACGCAGGTGGCCGATAAGCTGCGTCCGATGGTGCAGTCGGGACAGATTCAGATTGGCAACCACACCTGGGATCACCCGGCGCTGACCAAGATCAGCGACCAGCAGATCAAGGACGAGCTGACCAAAAACGACGAGTTCATCGAAAAGACTTTCGGGGTGAGCGCCAAACCCTACTACCGTCCGCCGTTTGGGTATCACAATGCGCACACCGACGCGGTGGCCGCGAGCATCGGCTACACGGTTCCGGTTCTCTGGTACGGGTCGCTGTCAGACTCGGGGCTGATCACGCCCGACCAGGTGGTGAGCTTCGCGGACCAGTGGTTCCTGCCTGGGCACATCGTGATCGGTCACGCCAACCATACGCCGGTGACCGAGGTGTTTGATCAGCTGGAGAAGATCGTCCAGGATCGCGGTCTACGCACGGTCACGCTGCGCGACATCTATCAGGGCTAGCTCGCGCGCCGAGGTGGAGAGCGGGCATCCACGGCATGGCCGTTCGGGTGGGACGCCCGCTCTGTTCTAGGGGATTGAACCTCACTCCCTGTGTACCGGGAATGTACCGGAGCGTGCCGGGGCGCTGCGCTAAATGACAGTGCGTCTGCGCAAACTGAGTGGGTGCGGGTGAGCAGACCGGGTCTGCGCTCGCGGAGGAGCTCCGCGCCGCCCTGGTCACTGCGGGCTAGCTGGGCGAGGGGATGCCGCCCTGGTCCGCGGAGTCCTCGCGGAGCGCCCGGAACAGCGCCGAGGCCGAGCCGAATCCGGTGGCGTGCGCAACCTCGGCCATCCCGAGCGTCGGATTGGCCATACGAAGCGCCCGGGCCTCGGCCACCCGCGCGCGACGCAGGGCGCCACTCACGGTGTCGCCGCGCCGGGCAAACTCGGCTTGAAGGGTGCGCGGGGCTACCCCTAGTCGGCGGGCGATCTCGGTGATGCGCAGCGTTTGTGCGTGATACTCGGCGGCGATAAGTTCAACCGCACGCGCATAGGGATCAGCCTGGGCTGGTGCGTCGCCACTGATGAGGCGAACCAGTGATCGGGTGATCTCCTCGGCGACCAGCCGGAGCGGTGCCGTGTGGGGTGCCTGTTCGGGATCCACCGCAAACAGCCCGGTGGTAAACGCGAGCAGCGGCGCCAGGAGCGAGGGGTCCAGGATGGGCACGCGTGCGCTCGCCGTGGCCAGCGGAATATCGGCGACCAGACCCGCGGGCAGGCTGATGTAGAGCACCTCGTTATCGGTGTCGAGCACGTCGATCCAGAGTGGCTCGGTGCCCGGCGGAATATAGAACAGTCCGGGCTCGCGGGTCAGCAGCGCACCCTCGGTTCGAACATTCATTCGACCGCCCAGGATGATGATGATCGCGGCGCGGTCGGCGGACTGCGCATCCCGCGGCCACTCCATCCGGATCGCCGGCATCGCCACCCGGACAAAACTCAGCTGCGGGAACTGGGCCAGGCGCAGACGCAGGGGCGCGTTGTCGTCGAGCTCATGCAGGACGATGTTTGCGGCGCGCAGGTAGTTCGCCAGGGCGGTGTTGGCCGCGAGTGCGCGCGAACCGTGCACGGTGAGGCGTGCGGCGTAGAAGTCGAGCCCGTCAAAGGTGCGGGCCCAGTCCTCACGCCGCCCCGACACTCGCGTCTCGGGAAAGTGTGAGGGATGTGGAGGCGACCTCGGCGCGTGCCGCCTGGATCACCGCGAGCACCCGCGCTCGAACGGCATTTGAGCGCTCGGTGAAGCCGCGCTGGGCGCGCACGTATTCGGCCTTGCCCGCGTCGGTTTCGATGGCCACGGCCGCGTGTCCATAGGAGGAGACATCGTAGGGGGAGGCCTGCATGTCCAGCGTGCGAATATCCTGGGCCAACTCGAACGAGTCAAGCAGCAGCTCGCCGGGAACCAGGGGGCCCAGCTTGGCGATCCACTTATACAGGTCCATGCCCGCGTGCAGGCAGCCCGCCTGCTCCATCTCGGGCTGGTTCTCCCGGGTGGGGGAGAGTCGGTTGAGGGGTTCGGCCTCGGGGGTGAAGAACCGATAGGCGTCAAAGTGCGAGCAGCCCACCCGGTGGGATTCCACCACCGCGTCGGTGGCCGCGGGGGACAGGCGCAGCGGGACGCCCGCGTGCCGGATCTGCTCGGGATCCTGCTTATAGACCATCGCCCATTCGTGCAGGCCGAAGCAGTCAAAGCGGGCGGCGCGCTCGCCGGTGCGGGTGAGCAGGAACTCCACAAAGTCGATCAGGCGCGCACGGTCGCGCAGGAGCGAGGCCGCATCCACCGTGATGGTTCCATCGGCCAGGCGCACGTATCGGGTCGGAAGCTCGCGATTCTCGGGCCACTCGATCGCGGCACCCACTCCCGGATGCCAGCGTCGCAGGATGCTGGGCTTGATCGGGTAGTAGGTAAAGAGGAAGTCTTCGATCGCGTGTTTTTCGCCGCTCTGACGACGCTCGCGCCAGCCCGCGGTGAGCGTGTCGGCACGGGTCTCGTGGGCGAGGGTGCGCTCACGCTGCACGCCCGGATCCAGGCGCACCGGTGCGGGGAGCGAAATCTCGGTGGGCATGCCGCAATTCTATCCCGTGCACCACCTCGTCGGCGTGTCCGAACGGTCGTCTCACGCGACGGGGAATCGCCCAGATTGCGCACAATCGCTCAGCTCGGCAGACCGAGTGTGCGAGCGCCGAGGGCTCAGGCGGTGCTAGGGTAGAAACGTTGTACACCAGTCAACCTTTAAGGTCGTCCAGAGAGGCGAAGAAGGGAGGCCCTATGAGTGCACGTATCGTGCTTCAGCAGGCTGACATTTCCCGGGCGCTCACCCGTATCGCACACGAGATTCTTGAATCCAATCGTGGCGCGGGTGATCTGATTCTGCTCGGCATTCCCACCCGCGGCGTGTACCTCGCGGCCCGCCTGGCGGCGCTGCTTGAGGAGTTCTCCGGGCAGGAGGTTCCGGTCGGTTCGCTCGATATCACCATGTATCGCGATGACCTGGGCCGGATCCCGACGCGCTCGCCGCAGCCCACCAGCATTCCCGCCGGCGGCATCGACGGCAAGACCGTGGTCCTCGCCGATGACGTGCTCTACTCGGGCCGCACCATTCGTGCCGCCCTCGACGCGCTCGGCGACATCGGTCGCCCCCGCGCCGTACGCCTGGCCACCCTGGTGGATCGCGGTCACCGTGAACTGCCGATCCGTCCCGACTTCGTGGGTAAGAACCTGCCCAGCTCGAAGTCCGAGCGGATCAACGTGGAGCTGGTCGAGATCGACGGCGAAGACCGCGTGACCATCGGGGAGAGCCTCTAGTGCGTCACCTCCTGGACACCCGCACCCTCTCCCGCACCGACGCCCTGAATATCCTCGACGTTGCCGAGGATATGGCCGACACCCAGCTGCGCGAGGTCAAGAAGCTGCCCACGCTGCGCGGTAAGACCGTGGTGAACCTCTTCTTCGAGGACTCCACCCGCACGCGCATCTCGTTCGAGGCCGCCGCTAAGCGCCTGAGTGCCGACGTCATCAACTTCTCCGCCAAGGGCTCCTCGGTCTCCAAGGGCGAGAGCCTGAAAGACACCGCCCAGACCCTCGCCGCGATCGGTGCCGACGCCGTGGTCATCCGTCACGGTGCCTCCGGTGCCCCGCACACCCTGGCCGCCTCCGGCTGGATCGACGCGGGAATCCTCAACGCCGGCGACGGCACCCACGAGCACCCCACCCAGGCGCTGCTGGATGCCTTCACCATGCGCCGCCGTATCCACGGTGCGGCTGCCTCCCGCGGCCGCGACCTCGACGGCGTACACGTGGTGATCGTTGGCGACATCCTGCACTCGCGGGTTGCCCGTTCCAACGTGTGGCTGCTTGCGAGTCTCGGCGCGCACGTCACGCTGGTCGCCCCGCCCACCCTGCTGCCCGTGGGGATTGAGGGCTGGCCGGCCGCGGTGTCCTACGACCTGGACGCCGTGCTGGCAGAAAACCCCGACGTGGTCATGATGCTGCGCATTCAGGGGGAGCGGATGCACGATGCGTTCTTCCCCAATAGTCGAGAATATTCCCGCCGCTGGGGCCTGGATGATGAGCGTCTGGCCCGCCTCACAGGCGATAGCATTGTGATGCACCCCGGTCCGATGAACCGCGGACTGGAAATCTCCTCCGGCGCCGCAGACTCGCCGCGTTCGACGGTGCTTGAGCAGGTGTCGAGCGGTGTATCCGTCCGGATGGCCGCCCTGTACCTGCTGCTCTCGGGAGAACGCGAGGACCAGCGATGACCACCCCCACTCCCACGACTTCGAAGGACACCGCCGTGCAGAACGAGACCTACCTGATCCGTGGCGCACGCCTGTCCTCGGGCGACACCACCGACCTGATCCTGGAAAACGGTGTCATCGCCGAGCTGGGCAACGGACTCACCCGCGCCGGTGCCACCACCGTGGATGCCGAGGGCCTGATCGCCCTGCCCGGCCTGGTTGACCTGCACACCCACCTGCGCGAGCCCGGCTTCGAGCACAGCGAGACCGTGCTGACCGGCACCCGCGCCGCAGCCTCCGGCGGCTACACCACGGTGTTCGCGATGGCCAACACCTCTCCGGTGGCCGACACCGCCGGTGTGGTCGAGCAGGAACTCTCCCTCGGCGAGCAGGCCGGCTACGCCCGCGTGCAGCCGATCGGTGCGGTCACCGTGGGCCTGGCCGGAGAGCGCCTGGCCGAGCTCGGCGCGATGGCCGAGTCGCGCGCCAAGGTACGTGTCTTCTCCGACGATGGCCTATGTGTCTCCGACCCGCAGCTCATGCGCCGCGCACTCGAATACGTCAAGGCGTTCGACGGCGTGATCGCCCAGCACGCCCAGGACCCTAAGCTCACCCCCGGTGCGCAGATGAACGAGGGCTCGGTTTCGGCCGAGCTGGGGCTGACCGGCTGGCCGGCGATGGCCGAGGAGTCGATCATCGCCCGCGACGTGCTGATCGCCGAGCACGTGGGCTCGCGCCTGCACATCTGCCACCTCTCCACCGCCGGTTCGGTCGAGGTGATCCGCTGGGCCAAGGCCCGCGGCATCAACGTGACCGCCGAGGTTACCCCGCACCACCTGCTGCTCACCGAGGAGCTCGTGCGCTCCTACGATGCGCGCTATAAGGTCAACCCGCCGCTGCGTCGCGCCGAGGATGTCCTCGCGCTGCGCGAGGCCCTGGCCGATGGCACCATCGATATCGTCGCTACCGACCACGCACCGCACCCGGCCGAGGCCAAGGAGTGCGCGTGGGCCGAGGCTGCCAACGGCATGGTGGGTCTCGAATCCGCGCTCAGCGTGGTTCACGAGTCGATGGTTGAGACCGGCCTGATCGGCTGGGCGGATGTCGAGCGGGTCATGTCCCGCACCCCCGCCCAGATCGGCCGCATCTCGGGCCAGGGCCTCGAGATCGCGGTGGGCAACCCCGCCGAGATCACCCTCTACGACCCCGCCGCCCGGTCCGACTTTGCCGTCGCAGACCTGCGCGGGCGCTCGATCAACTCCCCGTACCTGGGAACCAGCCTTCCGGGCCGGGTCCAGGCAACCTTCCACCGCGGATACGCCACGGTGTTGGGTGGGGAGCTGGTGCCGCTTGAAAAGATCCAGGAATTGGTAGCATCGCATGCCTAACCCGCTCGTCCCCACGCTGATCATCGTTGCCTTCCTCGCGGGACTGTTTGTCCTGATGTGGCTGGGCTGGCGAAAGCGATCGCGACGAGACGGGGGAATCACCCTGAACAGCGTGATTCCCGGAAACCTCACCGAGCTGGCCTCAGCCGACGCGTTCTACGTGGCCTCCACCCGGCCCGGCGCTCCGCTGGAACGACTCGCCCTGAACGGCCTGTCCTTCCGCGCCCGCGCCCGGATCACCGTGAATGCGGAGGGCGTTCTCCTCGAAGCCCGAGGCGGAGCCCCCGTGTTCTTCGCCCCCGACACCGTATATGGCGCACAGACCGCCACCTGGACGATCGACCGCGTGGTCGAACGCGACGGTCTAATCGTGCTCGCCTGGCGCGCACCCGAACAGGATGTGGATAGCTACATCCGGGTGATCGACCAGGGCGACCACGCCAACATTTTGGCCGCGATAAAAAAGATCGCCGCCGCCCCCACTCCCACCCCCACCGAGAGCGAGATTTCAGCATGACCACCACCGCATTCGGCTCCGCCGAACCGGCCGTCCTCGTCCTGGAGGATGGCACCCGCTTTGAGGGTGCCGCCTATGGCAAGACCGGCACCACCCTCGGCGAGGTTGTTTTCACCACCGGCATGTCCGGCTACCAGGAAACCCTGACCGACCCGTCCTACGCGGGTCAGATCGTCGTGATGACCGCCCCGCACATCGGCATCACCGGCGTCAACAAGACCGACATGGAATCGGATCGGATCTGGGTCTCCGGATACGTCGTCCGCGACCCCTCCCGCCGCGTCTCCAACTTCCGCTCGGAGGGCACCCTCGATGACAACCTCGTTGAGGATGGCGTCGTCGGGATCTCCGGCATCGACACCCGCGCCCTGACCCGCCACATCCGCTCGGCCGGTTCGATGCGCGGCGGCATCTTCTCCGGTGCCGACTACTCCGCAGACGCCGAGGCCCTGGTAGCCCAAGTGAACGCGGGGGAGCAGATGGCTGGCCTCAGCCTCTCGGCCACCGTCTCGACCACCGAGAACTACACCCTGCCCGCCACCACTGAGCGGATCGGCTCGATTGCCGTGCTCGACCTCGGTGTGAAGCGCGCGACCCTCGGCTACCTCGCCGACCAGGGCTTCGACGTGATCGTTGTCCCGCAGAACATCACCCCCGATGACCTGCTGGCCCTGAAGACCGACGCCTTCTTCTTCTCCAACGGACCCGGCGACCCCGCCGCGGCCTCCGGCCAGGTTGAGGTGCTGCGTGCGGGTCTGCGCGCCGGACTGCCCTACTTCGGGATCTGCTTCGGTAATCAGCTGCTCGGCCGGGCCCTGGGCTTTGACACCTATAAGCTGCCCTTCGGCCACCGCGGCATCAACCAGCCCGTGCTCGACAAGGCCACCGGCAAGGTTGAGATCACCTCGCAGAACCACGGATTCGCCGTGGACCTGCCCATCGAGGGTTCGCACGAGTCGCCCGAGGGCTTCGGCCAGGTCGAGGTCAGCCACTACAGCCTGAACGACAACGTCGTGGAGGGCCTGCGCTGCCTGGACATCCCGGCCTTCAGCGTTCAGTACCACCCGGAGTCTGCGGCCGGCCCGCACGACGCCCACTATCTTTTTGCACGTTTCCGCGAGGTAGTTCTCGCCGGTAAGGGAGAGTCCAAGTAATGCCCAAGCGCGACGATATTAACTCCGTCCTCGTCATCGGCTCCGGCCCGATCGTCATCGGTCAGGCCTGTGAGTTCGACTACTCCGGCACCCAGGCGTGCCGCGTGCTGCGCGCCGAGGGAATCCGGGTCATCCTGGTCAACTCGAACCCCGCCACGATCATGACCGACCCCGACTTCGCCGACGCGACCTACGTCGAGCCGATCACCCCCGAGGTGATCGAGTCGATCATCGCCAAGGAGCGTCCCGACGCGATCCTGCCCACCCTGGGTGGACAGACCGCGCTGAACGCCGCGATCCAGCTCGATGAGCTGGGCATCCTGAAGAAGTACAACGTCGAGCTGATCGGCGCCAAGATCGAGGCCATCCAGAAGGGTGAGGACCGCCAGCTCTTCAAGGAGCTCGTGATCGAGGCCGGCGCCGACGTTGCCCGCTCGCACATCGCCCACACCGTGGAGGAGGCCGTCGAGTACGCCAAGGACCTGGGTTACCCCCTGGTTGTGCGTCCGTCCTTCACCATGGGTGGCCTGGGCTCGGGCTTCGCGTACACCGAAGAGGAGCTCATTCGGATCACCACCGACGGTCTGCAGTCCAGCCCGACCACCGAGGTGCTCCTGGAGGAGTCCATCCTCGGCTGGAAGGAATACGAGCTCGAGCTCATGCGTGACGGCAGCGACAACACCGTCGTGGTCTGCTCGATCGAGAACGTCGACCCCGTGGGTGTGCACACCGGTGACTCGATCACCGTGGCCCCGGCCCTGACCCTCACCGACCGTGAGTACCAGCGCATGCGCGACATCGGTATCGACATCATCCGCTCCGTGGGTGTGGACACCGGTGGCTGCAACGTACAGTTCGCCATCGACCCCAGCAACGGCCGCATCATCGTCATCGAGATGAACCCGCGTGTGTCGCGCTCCTCGGCGCTGGCTTCCAAGGCCACCGGCTTCCCGATCGCCAAGATCGCCGCCAAGCTCGCCATCGGCTACCGCCTGGACGAGATCCCCAACGACATCACCAAGGTGACCCCGGCCAGCTTCGAGCCGACCCTCGACTACGTTGTGGTCAAGGTTCCCCGCTTCGCATTCGAGAAGTTCCCGGCCGCCGACGCCACCCTGACCACCACCATGAAGTCGGTGGGTGAGGCCATGGCCATCGGTCGTAACTACACCACCGCCCTGCAGAAGGCGCTGCGCTCGCTTGAGAAGCGTGGCTCCTCCTTCCACTGGGGTGCCGAGACCCGGTCGCTCGAGGAGTTGCTGACCGTGTCGGCCACCCCGACCGACGGTCGTATCGTCACCCTGCAGCAGGCCCTGCGCGCCGGTGCCACCATCGAGCAGGCCTTCGAGGCCACCGGTATGGACCCCTGGTTCATCGACCAGATCGCCCTGATCAACGACGTCGCCGACTTCGTGGCCGGTGCGGATGAGCTGAGCGAGTCCGTCCTGGCCCAGGCCAAGGACCACGGCTTCAGCGACGCCCAGATCGCCCAGCTGCGTGGCCTCACCGAGGCCGAGGTGCGCGGCATCCGTCACGGTTTCGGTCTGCGCCCGGTCTTCAAGACCGTCGACACCTGTGCCGGCGAGTTCCCCGCCCTCACCCCGTACCACTACTCGAGCTACGACTTCGAGACCGAGGTGGCTCCGTCGGACCGCAAGAAGGTTGTGATCCTCGGATCCGGCCCGAACCGTATCGGCCAGGGTGTGGAGTTTGACTACTCCTGCGTGCACTCCTCCTTCGCGCTGCACGATGCCGGTTTCGAAACCATCATGATCAACTGCAACCCCGAGACCGTGTCCACCGACTACGACACCTCGGACCGCCTGTACTTCGAGCCGCTGACCCTCGAGGACGTCCTCGAGGTCATCCACGCCGAGAGCCAGTCGGGCGAGCTCGTGGGTGTTGTCGTGCAGCTCGGCGGCCAGACCGCACTGGGCCTCGCCCAGGGCCTCAAGGACGCCGGTGTGCCGATCCTCGGTACCACCCCGGAGAACATCGACCTCGCCGAGCAGCGGGGCGAGTTCGCCCGCATCCTCGACGAGGGTGGTCTGCTGGCCCCGCGCAACGGCATCGCCCACAACGTGGAGGAGGCCATCGAGGTCGCCGAGACCATCGGTTACCCGGTCCTCGTGCGTCCGAGCTTCGTACTCGGTGGCCGCGGCATGGAGATCGTCTACTCGACCGAAGCCGTGCGCGACTACTTCGTGCGCCAGGAGGGTCAGGCCCTCATCGGACCGGACCACCCGCTGCTGGTGGACCGCTTCCTCGATGACGCGATCGAGATCGACGTGGACGCCCTCTACGACGGCAACCGCCTCTACATCGGTGGTGTCATGGAGCACCTCGAAGAGGCCGGTATCCACTCCGGTGACTCGTGCTGCACCCTGCCCCCGGTGACCCTGGGCCGCGCCCAGATCGACCGCGTCCGCGAGGCCACCGAGGCCATCGCCAAGGGTGTGGGCGTGCGTGGCCTGCTGAACGTTCAGTTCGCGATCAGCGCCGGTATCCTCTACGTCCTCGAGGCCAACCCCCGCGCCTCGCGTACCGTACCGTTCGTCTCCAAGGCGCTCGGTATCCCGCTGGCCAAGGCCGCCTCGCTGCTCATGGTGGGCAAGACCATCGACGAGCTGATCGCCGAGGGCATGCTGCCCGAGGTCGACGGCTCGCGCGTCCCGCTGGACTCCCCGGTTGCCGTCAAGGAGGCCGTGCTGCCCTTCAAGCGCTTCCGTACCAAGGAGGGCAAGGTTGTGGACTCGCTGCTCGGCCCGGAGATGCGCTCGACCGGTGAGGTCATGGGTATCGACCGCGACTTCCCGCGTGCCTTCGCCAAGAGCCAGGCCGCGGCCTCCAGCGCCATCCCGCTGAGCGGTACCGTGTTCGTCTCGGTCACCGATGAGGACAAGCGTGCGATCGTGCTGCCCGCCCTGCGCCTGCAGGAGCTCGGCTACGAGCTGCTGGCCACCGAGGGAACCGCCGAGATCCTGATCCGCAACGGCATCCAGGCCCGCACCGTGCGCAAGCACAGTGAGGGCTCGGTGGACGGCGACCCCACGATCGTGGACCTGATCAACGCCCGCAAGATCGACGTGGTCATCAACACCCCGTCCGGTTCCAGCGCCCGCGCCGACGGCTACGAGATCCGCGCCGCCACGGTGGCCGCGGACAAGCCGCTGTTCACCACCATCGCCGAGCTCTCGGCCGCGGTGAACTCGATCGAGGCCATCCGCAACGGCTTCGAGGTGCGTTCGCTGCAGGACTACGCGATCGACCGCGCCGAGCGCCTGGCGGCCTCGGCTCCGGCCTCCGCGTGAGCGCGGCCGTGACCCCCGGCGGCGAGGGCAACCTCGCCGCCGGGGCAACCGGCACCGGCTTCGGTCAGCGGCTGGCGGATGTGTTTGCCAGCCGCGGCCGCCTGTGCGTGGGCATCGATCCGCACTCCTTCCTGCTGGAGGAGTGGGGCCTGGCCGACAGCGCCGCGGGTGTGCGTGAGTTTGGCCTGCGCGTGGTCGAGGCTACGGTGCAGGGTGGTGCCGGGATCGTCAAGCCGCAGGTCGCGTTCTTCGAGCGCTTCGGCTCGGCGGGCTATGCGGCGCTGGAGGAGGTCATCCAGACCGCCCGCGCCGCCGGGATCCTGGTGATCGCCGACTGCAAGCGCGGCGACGTGGGCACCTCGGTTGAGGCCTACGGACAGTCCTGGATGGCCGAGGGATCCCCGCTGGAATCCGATGCGATGACCATCAGTGCATTCCAGGGTGTCGGCTCGATCCGAAAGCCCATGGAGCTCGCCCGCGAGCGCGGCAAGGGCCTGTTTGTGCTCGCCGCAACCTCGAACCCCGAGGGGCGCGCGATCCAGCGCGCCCGCGTGGAGGAATCCGGACGCCGGGTATCCCGGCAGATCGTGGACGAGATTGCCGCCTGGAATCTCGCCGAGCCGGGCCCCTTCGGCGGCGTGGGCCTGGTTGTTGGTGCAACCCTGAATCTGGCCGACTTCGATCTGTCATATGATGAAGCTCCCGAGCCGGCGCTGCCGATCCTCGCGCCGGGCTTCGGTGCGCAGGGTGCACGTCTTGCGGATACCCGTGAAATCTACGGTCCGCTGGCACCCGGTGTGATTGTTTCGGCGTCGCGCAGCGTTCTTGCGGCCGGACCAGGTAACATCACGGGAGCAATTGTTTCTATGACCCAGGAAATCGCCGTGGAGTATGACCGTGCCTAGTACGACCCCGCATCGGCCTCGCCGAGTAGCCCCCCAGTCTCTCGTGGCGTTCGCCGCGGTCGCCACCGTGGTGGTGTCAGCATGAGCGCCGCCGAGGCTTCGGCGGTCACCCGTGACCTGCCCGAGGTCGACCGTGTCGCCGCCTCGCGGGCGGCCGTGGCTGCTCGCCGTGCGCGCGCGGCCGTGAAGGCGGAGATCGCCTCGGGTGCTCGTCGCCCGCTGGACGTGCTGGCCGCCGCGACCGCCGAGCCCGAGGGGGTCGAGGGCCGCCTGCGGATCACCGACTTCCTGCTGGCCATCCCGGCGATCGGTCGCACCAAGCTCGGTCGCATCCTGGAGGAGCTGAGCATTTCCCCGGCCAAGCGTCTGGGCGGCCTCGGTCGGCACCAGCGTGTGCGCCTGGAGGAGTTCCTGCACCAGCGTGCGGCTCTCGGGCGTCACCCGGTCAGTAAGCTCCTGGTGATCGCCGGACCCACCGCCGTGGGTAAGGGCACCGTGGTGCGCCACATCCGCGAAAACTACCCGCAGGTTCAGCTGTCCATCTCGGCGACCACCCGCGAACCGCGTCCGGGGGAGACCCACGGCGTGGACTACTACTTCGTGGACAACGCCGAGTTCGACTCGCTGATCGAGCGTGGCGAACTGCTCGAATACGCCACCGTGCACGGCGTGCACCGCTACGGCACCCCGCGCGGCCCGGTTCGCGAGGCGCTGTCTCGCGGAACCAGCGTGATCCTGGAAATCGACATCCAGGGGGCACGCCAGGTCAAGGACGCCATGCCCGAGGCCGCGCTGGTCTTTTTGGCTCCGCCGAGCTGGGAGGAACTCGTGCGTCGACTCACCGGTCGGGGCACCGAATCCGCGGAGGAACAGGCGCGCCGTCTGGAGACCGCCCGCACCGAATTGGCGGCCGCGGATGAGTTCGATTATCAAATTGTCAACGGTGAAGTCGCCGAAGCGGCGGCCGAGGTCGTAGACTTGATTCAGCTTCGCGGTGTCGCCGCGCGCTGATCCGCGCCCATCGCACCGTTCACCACCGCGCTAACCCCGCGTAAACCACACGAGGAGTGTGAACCACATGGTTGAAAAGCCCAAGGGAATTATCGATCCGTCGATCGACGACCTGCTCACCAAGGTTGAGTCCAAGTACGCTCTGGTGATCTTCGCCTCCAAGCGTGCCCGTCAGATCAACGACTACTACACCGACCTGCACGAGGGCTCGCTGTTTGACAACGTTGGTCCGCTGGTCGACTCGACCATGGAAGACAAGCCGCTGTCGATCGCGATGCACGAGATCAACGAGGACAAGCTCACGATCAAGCCGATCGCCGAGTAACAATCTCCCAATGACCTCCGCGCTCAACATTGTTGTCGGGGTAACGGGCGGCATCGCTGCGTATAAGGCAGTCGGTGTCGTCCGTTTGTTGGTTCGTGCGGGACACCGTGTTCAGGTCATCGCGACCGAGCACGCGCTGAACTTCGTGGGTGCGCCCACCTGGGAGGCAATCTCACGCCAGCCGCTGGCCACCGATCTGTACACCGACGTGTCCGAGGTGCGTCACGTGGCCCTGGGCCAGCGTGCCGACCTGGTGATTATCGCCCCGGCCACGGCCAATACCCTCGCCAAGCTGGCGGCGGGCATCGCCGATGACCTGCTGGGCAACACCGTCCTGGCCACGCGTGCGCCGGTGCTGGTAGCCCCGGCGATGCACACCGAGATGTGGCAGAACCCGGCGACGGTGGCGAATGTGGCGACCCTGCGCGAGCGGGGGATCCACATTGTGGGCCCCGAGAGCGGTCAACTTACCGGCACCGACAGCGGTCCCGGACGGATGAGCGAGCCGGAGGACATCGTGGATGCGGGCCTCGGCCTGGTGCCCGATGCCGCCGGCGACCTGCGCGGTCGTCGCATCCTGATCACCGCGGGTGGCACCCGCGAACCCCTCGACCCGGTGCGCTACCTGGGCAACCGCTCCAGTGGCAAGCAGGGCATTGCCCTGGCCACCGCCGCCCACCTGCGCGGGGCCGATGTGGAACTGATCACCGCCTCGATCGATGAGACGCTGCCGAATCACGTGCCGAGCCACGGCGTGCAGACCGCCGCCGAGCTGCAGCGCGCGGTGCACACCTCACTGCCCGCCGCGGATATCGTGATCATGGCCGCCGCCGTGGCCGATTACCGTCCGGTGCAGGTGAGTGAAACAAAAATCAAAAAGGAGGAGCGAGGGGACACGCTCACCCTGGAGCTGGAAAAGAACCCGGACATCCTCGCCGGGCTGGTTCCGCTGGCGCGTCCCGAGCAGATTATCGTCGGGTTTGCCGCCGAAACCTCGCGTGACCGGGAACACCTCCTGGAGCTTGGCCGAGCCAAGCTCGCACGCAAGGGCTGCGACTTCCTGTGCCTGAACGCCGTGGGCTGGAATGACGGATTTGGCGCCGACCGTAACACGGTCATCATCCTCGATGCCACCGGCACTATAGTTGGGGAAGCTTCCGGTTCGAAGCGCGAGGTGGCCGACGCCATCCTCACCGCGATCACCGCCGGATAGCCCGAGTTAACCACCGCGATTTTTATAGTCTCGCAGCACCTTTGAGGAGTATCACCATGACCGATCTGCGCCTGTTTACCTCCGAGTCCGTGACGGAGGGGCACCCCGATAAGATCTGTGATCAGATCTCCGACTCCATCCTCGACGCCCTGATCACCGAGGACCCCACCGCCCGCGTGGCCGTGGAAACCCTGGTCACCACCGGCTTGGTCCAGGTCGCCGGCGAGGTCACCACCTCCGCGTATGTGGAGATCCCGGCCATCGTGCGCGATGTCATCCTGGGCATCGGTTACAACAGCTCGGAGACCGGTTTCGACGGCGCCTCCTGTGGTGTGAACGTTTCCATCGGCGCGCAGTCGCCGGATATCGCCCAGGGCGTCGACACCGCGTTTGAGACCCGTGAGGGTACCAGTGCGGACGCGCTGGACCTGCAGGGTGCCGGCGACCAGGGCATCATGTTCGGGTTCGCCACCACCGAGACTCCGCAGTACATGCCGCTGCCCAGCTGGATCTCGCACCGCCTCGCCGAGCGCCTCTCCGAGGTACGTAAGAGCGGGGAGCTGGACTACCTGCGTCCCGACGGCAAGACCCAGGTCACCATCGGCTATGAGGGCATCATCCCGCGCACCGTGGAGACCGTTGTCCTCTCAACTCAGCACCGCGACGAGGTGACCACCGAGCGTCTGCGCCGCGAGGTTGAGGCTCTGGTCATCGACCCGGTGCTCGCCGAGCTCGACCTCGACACCTCGGGCCGCAACACCCTGATCAACCCCACCGGTCGCTTCGTGATCGGGGGACCGATGGGTGATGCCGGACTCACCGGTCGCAAGATCATCATCGACACCTACGGCGGTGCCTCCCGTCACGGCGGCGGTGCCTTCTCCGGTAAGGACCCGTCGAAGGTGGACCGTTCGGCCGCCTACGCGATGCGCTGGGTCGCCAAGAACGCCGTGGCCGCCGGTTTCGCCGAGAAGCTTGAGGTCCAGGTCGCCTACGCGATCGGTAAGGCCGCCCCGGTGGGTCTGTACGTCGAGACCTTCGGCACCAACCACGTGCCCGACGAGCAGATTGTTTCGGCCATTCGTGAGGTCTTCGACCTGCGTCCCGGTGCGATCGTGCGTGACCTTGACCTGCTGCGACCGATCTACCGTCAGACCGCCGCCTACGGCCACTTCGGCCGCGAGCTCCCCGACTTCACCTGGGAGAAGCTCGACCGGGTCGCCGACCTGCGAAGCGCCGCCGGAATCTAAATGACCTCGGCCAGCATCGCCAGGGTGCTGATCGACTCGCCCCTGCCTCAACTCGACCATCCGTTCGATTTCCGCATTCCGCCGGAACTCGCCGATGTCGCGCTGCCCGGGGTGCGGGTTGTGGTGCCCTGGCGGTCGCTGAAAAACGGGGCCGCCGGCTATATAGTCGAGGTCACCAGCGACGCCGAATTCACCGGCAAGCTCAGTGACCTCGGTGAGGTGGTCTCGCCGGCGCGGGTGCTCACGCCCGAGGTGTGGGCGCTCGCGCGGCGGGCCGCCGACCGTGCCGCGGGTTCCGCCAATGGAATCCTGCGGCTCGCGGTGCCCGGACGTCAGGTGCGGGTGGAGCGTGCCTGGGTCGCCGAGCATGAGGAGCAGGGGGCCGATGTGGCGCCGCCGATTCCGCAGGTCTCGGCGACGCCGATCACCGGCTATCCGGACGCCCTGGCCGAGGCCCTGGCGGCCCATGATCGGATCGCGCTGGACGCGCTGCCCGGCGTGCTGCCCGGTCCGCAGGAGGCCCCGGTGGGACGCTGGGCGATCACCCTGGCCGAGGTCGCGCTGGATCGCTATGCGGCGGGGGAGAGCGCGATCCTGGTGGTCCCCGACTATCGCGACCTGGATCAGCTGCTGCTTGCCCTCGAGGAGCGGGTCCCGATCGTGGATATTCTGCGGATGGATGCCAAGCAGCCCAATCCCGACCGCTATCGGGCGTTCCTCGCTGCGCTGGAACCACGGCCGCGGATCATCATCGGTAACCGCTCGGCGGTGTACGCCCCCGCCCACAATCTGGGCCTGATCGCCCTCTGGAACGACGGCGACCCGCTGCACGCCGAACCGCTGGCCCCCTACGTGCACGCTCGGGATGCGGCGCTGATTCGGCAGGAACAGTCGGGGGCGGCGCTGGTGTTTGCCGCGCACTCGCGCAGCGTCGAGACCCAGCGCCTGGTCGAGATGGGCTTTATCCGCCCGCTGGATCCGCAGCCGCGTCAGCGCCCCAAAATTATCGTCACCGAGCAGCAGGATCAGGGTGAGGGACCGGCCGCCGCCGCCCGTATTCCCTCGGCGGCATGGAAGGCGATCGCCGATTCGGTGCGCGAGGGGCCGGTACTGGTGCAGGTCTCGCGTCCGGGGTATGCGCCGATGCTCTCCTGTAAGCGCTGCGGGGACGCGGCGCGCTGTACCTCGTGCCACGGTCCGCTCGGTATTCCCTCGCGCGGGGCGACGCCTGCCTGTACGCTGTGTGGTCACCTGGCCGCCGGTTGGGTCTGTGCAACCTGTGAGGGCACCGAGTTTCGCCTGGTGACCCGGGGGACCGGACGCACGGCCGAGGAGCTGGGCCGTGCGTTCCCGGCGACCACGGTGATCGTCGCCGACGGGGAAAAGACCGTGCTCACGGTCCCGGATCGCCCGGCGCTGATCGTGGCCACCCGCGGCGCCGAACCCATCGCCCACGGCGGCTACCGCGCGGTGCTGCTGCTGGACGGGGATCGGATGCTCGCCGCCGAATCGCTGAGTATCGCCTCGGACTGCCTGCGCTGGTGGTCCCATGCGGCGGCCCTCGCCGCGCCCGGTGCCCAGGTGCTGCTGGTGGGGGTGGGCGGGGAGCTTGCCCGTGCCTTTGCAACCTGGAACCAGGCGGAGTTTGCCAGCGCCGAGCTCAACGACCGTCGCGCGCTGCGCTTCCCGCCGGCCGTGCGCCTGGCCACGATCACCGGCCAGACCGATGCGATCGGTGAGGTGCTCACTAGCCTGGAGGGTCTGCCCGCGGGCGACATCCTGGGGCCGGTTCCGGTGATCCTGGAGGAGACCGGACGCCCCACCGGAGAATCCCGCGCGGTGGTTCGTTTTGACTATGCGGCGGGTGCCCGGGTGGCCAAGGAGCTGCGGGCTGCGGTCATCGAGTACGCGACAAAACGCCGCGCACCGCGCGCGGGTGCGCGTCCGGGCCGTGCGGCCCCTACACTTAAGGTTCGGTTCGATGACCCGGAGATTAGGCTGTAGCCGCCCGGATCGAGCCCCGATGCGTGAACTAAATCAGGAGTTTTTACCGTGAAGATCATTTTCGCCGGCACCCCCGAGGTGGCCCTGCCGAGCCTGAGAGCTCTGCTGGAGGGACCCCACGAGGTGGTGCACGTGGTGACCCGACCGGATGCTCCGCTGGGACGCAAGCGTGTCCTAACCCCCTCGCCGGTTGCGGCTCTGGCCGAGGAGGCCGGGGTTCCGACCACCCGCGCCGCCCGCCTAGGCGGCGAAACCGGGGAAACCCTGGCTCAGATTGAGGCCGACCTGGGTGTCGTGGTGGCCTACGGTGGCCTGATCCGCGAGCCCCTGCTGTCCTCTCCCAGGCACGGGTGGATCAACCTGCACTTCTCCCGGCTCCCCGCCTGGCGTGGGGCGGCGCCGGTGCAGCACGCGCTGATCAACGGCGACACCGAGATCGGCACCGACATCTTTAAACTCGTCGCAGAACTCGACGCGGGCGAGATCATCTCCATCGAGGTGCACC
>NZ_RCUY01000009.1 GCF_003667575.1 Mycetocola lacteus
GGCACCGACATCTTTAAACTCGTCGCAGAACTCGACGCGGGCGAGATCATCTCCATCGAGGTGCACCCGGTGGATCCCGACATCACCGCCGGCGAGCTGCTGGCGGCCCTCGCCGAGACCGGCGCCGCCCAGCTGGCGCGCACGGTTGATGCCATCGCCGACGGTAGCGCGACCTCCGCGGTCCAGCAGGGCGAGCCGAGCTTTGCCGGCAAGCTCGGCCTGGACGATGCGCTGCTGACCTTCGATACTCCGGCGCACGAACTTTACAACCGCTATCGCGGGGTCACTCCCGAGCCCGGCGCCTACACCCTGGTGGATGGCGCACGCTTCAAGATCCTGCGCGCGGCCCGGGCCACCGAAACCGCCCTGGACGCCGGAGTTATCCGCCTGGTCGGCAAGCGCGTGCTGGTGGGTACCCTCGACGGTGCCCTGGAACTGCTGCGGGTCCAGCCCGCCGGGAAACAGGCGATGGACGCGGGCTCCTGGTGGCGCGGCCTCGGTGCCGATCCCACACCGCGCGCAGCGCTTTCCTCAGACCTTTCTGCAACCACTTCTACCGAGGGGGAAACCCGATGAGCGAGTACGACGGACGCCCAGGCTCCACCCCCGAGGGCCGCGGCCCCGAGCGACGCGGACCCCGCGGCACCGGGCCCGCCCGCCGCGGGCCGAATTCCGGCAAGCCCACCCGTGCGGGGGAGGGCAGTGGCAACGGTTCCGGTTCCGGCGAGCGTCGCGGACCCGTTCGTGAATCCGGTTCCGGCGGCGAGCGTCGCGGATCGAGTACCGGTGAGCGTGGCGGAGAGCGTCGCGGACCCCGCGGCGGCGGCCAGCGTCGCCCCGGGCACGCACCGGCCCGCGATGAGCGCGCCGGGGACGCCGTCCAGCCCGCCCGCCGGGTCGCCTATGACGTGATCGTGGCCGTGCGCTCGGATGACGCGTACGCCAACCTGTTGCTGCCCGTGGCGATTCGCCGCGCGGCCCTCAGCTCGGCCGACGCGGGCCTCGCGACCGAACTCTGCTACGGCAGCCTGCGCCTGCGCGGCTACTACGACCGGGTGATCGAGCTTGCGGCCAACCGTGCGGCCGACCAGATCGATCCCGAAATCCTCGACGTGCTGCGCCTGGGTGTGCACCAGATCCTCGGCACCCGCGTGGCCGCCCACGCGGCGGTCAACGAGTCGGTGTCGCTGGCTCGCGAGGTCGGTTCACGCTCCTCCACCGGATTTGTTAACGGCGTACTGCGCGGGATCACCCGCACCTCGCCCGAGGAGTGGCGTGAGCGCGTGGCCGCGTCGGCCACCAGCGAGGATGAGCGCCTGAGCCTGCTGCACTCGCACCCCGAGTGGATCGTGCGTGCGCTGCGCCAGTCGCTGCGCGCCGAGGGTCGGGTCGACGAGCTGGAGGCGGCCCTGGCCGCCGACAATGAGGCCCCGAAGGTCACCTATATTGCGCTGCCCGAGCGGGTCGAGAAGCCGGCCGAGGCCGAGCCCGCCGCCTACTCGCCGCTGGCGTTTACGCTGGGCGGGGGAGATCCCGAGGCCGTGATTCGTGCCGCCGCCGGGCTGATCCGGGTTCAGGATGAGGGCTCGCAGCTCGCGGCCCTGACCCTGACCCGGACGCGCGAGATCGCCGCCGGGGAAACGTGGAGTGACCTGTGTGCCGGGCCCGGAGGCAAGGCCGTGCTGCTGGCCACCGAGGCCTTGAACGCCGGCGCAACGCTGATTGCCAACGAGGTGGTGCCCGCCCGCGCCGACCTCGTGCGCCGTGCCCTCTCGGTGCTCCCCGAAGAGGTTGAGGTTAGCCGTTCGGATGCCCGCGACTGGGGTGAGCGTCACCCGCAGGGCTTCGATCGCATCCTGGTGGATGCCCCGTGTACCGGACTCGGCGCGCTGCGTCGTCGTCCCGAGGCGCGTTGGCGCAAGACCCCCAAGGACCTCGCCGAACTCGGCGTGATCCAGCTGGACCTGGTGAATTCCGCGGTGGCCGGTACCAAGCCCGGCGGCCTGCTGGCCTATGTGACCTGCTCGCCGCACATCGCCGAAACCCGCGGTGTGGTCACCGAGATCCTGCGTCGCCACCCGGAGGTCACCCTGCTGGACACCCAGGCGCTGCTCAACGGTGTGACCAACACCCCGCTGGACCTCGGCGAGGGGCTGATCGTGGGTGACGGATCGACCGTGCAGCTCTGGCCGCACCGCCACGGAACCGACGCGATGTTCATCGCACTGTTCCGCGTGGGGGAGTCTTACACCGCCTAGCAGCAACACGGTATCGTTCCGAGTCGATTAACAGGGTTAGGTTAGGCTACGCTTAACCGTCCCCCGTTATTTGACCCGGAAGTTACCGTGCCAATTTCTCGTACACTTTCCGCGTGGAGCGCCGCCGGCGTTACCCTCGCGCTGCTTGCCGGAGGCGTGGGTGCCGCACCGGCCCTCGCCGCCCCCGGCGAGGAAACCCCCATTACCACCGCAACCTTCGAGTGGGGCGTCAACGCCGTCTCTCAGGGCACCAGCAACAGCGGTGCCTGCTCGTACTTCGTTGCGGGCATTGCCGACGGCACCGATGCCGACTATCGCACCACCGAGGGCAACGTGACCCTGCTTAAGCGTGCGGCAAACGGCGATGCGCTGAAGGTCACCCGCGATAACCGCTGCCTGCCGATGGTGGGCGATGACTCGCGCCAGCGTGCGCTGTTCACCGGCGGAACCGGCCAGCACAACACCGCGACGGGCGAGGCGCACATCGCCTGGACCGGCGCATTTACGATCTACTCCTACGGCGGCCTGGTGCCGTGGTACATCCAGGATCCGGTGCTCGATGTGGATGCCACCGGACACGGCGTGATCCGGGCAACCCTGGGTGGCTCGGCCGGTGACCCCGGAGGGTCCGGTGCGATCACCCCGCTGACCCCGGTGAAAAACGCGACGATCCTGGAGCTTGACGGCGTGAGCATCTCGGGCAATGAGATCCGCTCGATCCCGCACTATGCGGGCACCGACTACTTCCCGTTGACCGATCCGAAAAACCCGGCGTCCCCGCGTAGTAAGGACTCGGCAATCTCCCCGGCAACCAAGGCCGCGAACCCGACCGGCTGGGGATCCTGGCCCACGGACCTGGTGGACTTCCACTACCGGTCGGGCCTCACCACCTACTGGCACTCCAGCGGTGGATCGGGGGATGCCAAGAAGGTTCCCTATGGCGTGACCCTGAGCTTGGCCGGGGGAGTCCCCGACTATGTCGACATCCAGCCGATCAAAATCACTCAGCAGCCGAGTGGCGTGCAGGCGCTGCCCGGCGACACCGTGACCCTCACCGGCGCGGCCACAACCAACATTCCGATGACCTACCAGTGGCAGCGTGCCGACAGCTGGCGCGGTCCCTGGAAAAACGTCGAGGGTGCCACCGAGGCCAGCCTGGTGCTGGCCGATCGCAAGGTCGGAGATGCCGGTTACTATCGCCTGAGCGTGCAGGCGGGATCACTCTCCGCCAACACCTACGACGCGTTCGTGGATGTACAGGCACTCGTGCTGCCCTGGGAGGACTCCAAGCCGCGTAACCGCGTCGTCTACGCCGGCTCTCAGGCGTTTGTCACCTCGGGCTTCACCGGCTACCCCGAGCCCGTCTACGTGCCGCAGCTCAGCCGTGACGGTGGAAAGTCCTGGGCCAATGTCCTGCCCGGCGACGGACTCCTGAACTCGCGTTCGATGGTGGTGGATGCCGTGCCCGCCGACTGGGATGGCGCACAGTACCGGACCCTGGCCCGCAACGGGCACGGTCCCGACGTGGTGAGCAGTATCGGTCACTTCACCGTGCTCCCCGCCCCGACCACACCCACCCTGCGTTTGAACGTCGAGAGCCACCCCGCGGGCACCCGGTTCGACGTGACCAAGAACAACGATATCGACGTGCTCGGGGGCGGTTTTGGCACCCCCAAGACCAACCTGATCTACGGCATCGTGCCCACCGCGAGCTGGAACGCGCGCGGCGCGGACTACCTCGCCGAAGATGCGGTCACTAAGGTCGAGATTGAGCCGGGCTGGAACCTGCGCAACGGGTTCTTTGACCGCTCGGTGCGGCCGTCCGCGGGCACCATGAAGCCCGGTGTGGACTACTCCGTCGTCCTGCTCAGTGCGACGCCGGGGGACCGCAGCCTGGATGCGGCTCTGCCGCTGCCGCTGGTGGCGGCCGTCCCGGACCCGGATCCGTCAACCGAGCCGTCCCCGCAGCCGAGCACAGATCCGAGCACCGACCCGACTACCGAACCGTCCCCGCAGCCAAGCACAAATCCGAGCACCGATCCGTCTACCGATCCGACTATCGACCCGTCCCCGCAGCCGAGCACGGACCCGAGCCTCGAGCCCTCCACGACTCCGACCGGGACCGCCGCTCCGAGTGCCGCGCCTGGAACCGACGGCAAGTCGGGCTCCGGCTCTTCCACGGCCGTCGCCGGAACGACCGTCGGTGACCCGGCGGGGAAGGCCGGCGGACTCGCTCACACCGGGGCCTCGCCTCTCCTTGCACTTGGGGGTGCCGGGCTGCTCCTGGCACTGGGGGCCGTGATGGCTCTGCGCGCCCGGCGTCGGAACATGATCTAGTCTGACCGATCCGCCACCTGACCCGCCGCCCGGCACCCGAGCGGTATCGGACACCTCGCGTGCACCCCGCGACATCCGCCCCGCGTCTCGACCTGGTTCGAGGCGCGGGGCGCCGCTGTCACTACGACCCGCGCTTCCCGAAAGCCCGCTGGGATTGCCCCGAGAATCGGGTGGGTCAAACGAGCCTGTGGATGCGCTCATAACCTGGCGACACGCCGAGAAGTCCCAGATTCGTTCAATGAGGTCGCGTTAAGGGTTTAACGCGCAAAAGTCCCGAAAATTCGCCGCACGGCTACCCACCGTCCATAGCACGGATGTAACACTTGTGTTTCGGCCGCGTGGGGGAAGGCCCAGGGGCCCGAAACATTAGGTAACGTTTGGCACAGACCCTCGCGATCGGCGAGGACGCATTCTGGAGGTCTAACCCGTGACTATTTCCGTTCGTAAGGCGGCCGCCGCCGGTATCGCCGGGCTCGGCGTTATCGCGCTTTTGGCTGGCTGTGGCCAGGCACCCACCAAGCCTGCTGAGGGCGGTGCTGCCGACAGCAAGTTCCTGCCCTGCATCGTTTCCGACTCCGGTGGATTCGACGACAAGTCGTTCAACCAGTCGAGCTTCGAGGGCCTGACTGAGGCTGCGAAGAAGCTGGGCGTGAAGTACAAGGACGTACAGTCGGACAAGGACGACGACTACGCACCCAACATGACCAGCCTGGTTGATCAGAACTGCTCGATCATCTTCTCCGTTGGCTTCAAGCTGTCGGACGCCACCAAGGTTGCCGCTACCGCTAACCCCAAGACCCACTTCGTGACCCTTGACGACAACCAGGTTGACCTGCCCAACGTCAAGCACATGATCTATGACACCGCCGAGGCTTCCTTCCTCGCCGGCTACACCGCCGCCTCCTACTCGAAGACCGGCGTTGTCGGCACCTTCGGTGGTATGCAGCTGCCGACCGTGACCATCTTCATGGATGGCTTCGCCGATGGCGTGAAGTACTTCAACGAGCAGAAGGGCAAGGACGTTCAGGTCCGCGGCTGGAACGTTGACACCCAGAACGGTTCGTTCACCGGTGACTTCGCCGCTAACGACACCGCCAAGCAGGTTGCTGCCGGCCTGATCGAGCAGAACGTCGACGTCATCATGCCCGTGGGTGGCCCGGTCTTCCAGTCCGCAATCACCGCGATCAAGGACTCGAAGAAGGACGTCGCCATGATCGGTGTCGACGCGGACCTCTACGAGACCGCTCCGGCCGACAAGGACCTGTACCTGACCTCGGTGCTGAAGCAGATGAAGTCGGGAACCGATGACATCGTGACCCAGGCCGGTAAGGGCAAGTTCGACGCTACCGCCTACATCGGTACCCTGGAGAACAACGGCGTTGGCCTGGCTCCGTTCCACGACTTCGCCAGCAAGGTTGACCCCAAGCTGCAGGACGAGCTGGACACCATCAAGAAGGGCATCATCGACGGCTCGATCGTCGTGAAGTCCCCCTCGTCGCCGAAGAAGTAATTTTCGGCACGTAGTACAGCCGCGTCCGGGGGAGCGAAACACCATTCGTTCCCCCGGACGCGTGCCCCGTTATTCGACCAGACCCCGGTCGAATTCGCTTTGTACCCCGCTGTACTGAGAAGGACAGAATGAAACTCGAACTTCGCGGGATCACCAAGAAATTTGGTGCCTTTACCGCAAACGACCGGATCGACCTGGTGGTTGAGCCCGGTCAGATTCACTGCTTGCTCGGCGAAAATGGCGCCGGCAAGTCCACCCTGATGAACGTGCTCTACGGCCTGTATCAGGCCGATGGTGGCGAAATCCTGCTGGACGATGAGGTTCAGCAGTTTGCCGGTCCCGGTGACGCCATGCGCGCCGGCATCGGCATGGTGCACCAGCACTTCATGCTGGTGCCGGTCTTCACCGTCGCCGAGAACGTCATCCTGGGTCACGAGCAGGCCGGGTTCGCCGGTGTGCTCAAGATGAAGGAGGCGCGCGCCCGCGTGCGCGAGATCTCCGCTCGCTTCGGATTCGATGTGGACCCCGACGCCCGAGTGGGAGACCTCCCGGTTGGTGTGCAGCAGCGTGTGGAAATCATCAAGGCACTCTCCCAGGACGCCCGCGTGCTGGTCTTCGATGAGCCCACGGCCGTGCTGACCCCGCAGGAAACCGACGAGCTCATGGCGATCATGCAGCAGCTGCGTGCCGAGGGACGCTCGATCGTGTTCATCACCCACAAGCTGCGCGAGGTGCGCGAGGTGGCCGACGCTATCACCGTGATCCGCCTCGGCAAGATCGTGGGCGAGGCGGACCCGACCGCGAGCAACGCCGAGCTGGCCGCGCTGATGGTGGGCCGTTCGGTGGACCTCACCGTGCACAAGGAGCCCGCCAAGCCGGGCAACGAGGTGCTCAAGATTTCCGGCCTGACCGTGCTGGACGAGAACGGACTCAAGGTTGTCAACGACGTGTCCTTCTCGCTGCGTCAGGGCGAGATCCTCGCCATCGCCGGCGTGCAGGGCAACGGCCAGACCGAGCTCACCGAGGCACTGCTGGGCCTCCAGAACAAGGTGTCCGGCAGCATCACGCTGAACGGCAGCGAGATCCTGGGCAGCAGCGTGCGCAGCATCCTGGATGCCGGCGTGGGCTTTGTCCCCGAGGACCGCAACCGGGATGGCCTGATCGCCGAGTTCACGATCGCCGAAAACCTGATGCTTGACCGCTCCACCGGTGCCCCCTTTGTGAAGGCCGGCAACGTGCAGCGCGAATTCCGCGATGCCTTCGCGACCGAGAAGCGCACCGAGTTTGATATCCGTTCGGGCAGCATCACCTCGTTTGCGAGCGAGCTGTCCGGTGGTAACCAGCAGAAGGTTGTGCTGGCGCGCGAGCTCAGCCGCGACCTGGCCCTGTTTGTGGCCGCGCAGCCGACCCGCGGTATCGACGTGGGTTCGATCGAGTTTGTCCACAAGCGGATGGTTGCCACCCGTGATGCCGGTGTGCCGGTGATCGTGGTCTCAACCGAGCTGGACGAGGTGGTGGCCCTGGCCGACCGCATCGCCGTGATGTATCGGGGCGAGATCGTGGGCATCGTGCCCGCGAACACCCCGCGTGAGGTTCTCGGCCTGATGATGGCCGGCGAACGTCACGCCGAAGCAACCGACGCGAGCGCCGAGGTGACCGCGTGAACGAGGAGCCCATGAACCCCGAAAACGAGGCCGAGCAGCCCGCGACGCGCGCCGAGCGCCGTCGTCAGGAAGCCGAGCACACCGAGGCGCACAACCGCCACGTGGAAGAGGTGGAGGATGCAATCCTCGCCGCCACCGAAACCGAGGCTGTTCCCTCCGATTCGGCCTCCGCTCCCGTGGAGCCGTCTCCGGAAGCTGCCCCTGCAGCCCAGGCTGAGGCCAAGGCTGCGACCAAGGCACAGCAGAAGGCGGCGGCCAAGGCCGTTGCCGAGGGGGAGGCTAAGCCCTCCGCCGATGAGCCGGCCACCAACCGCGTGCTGCGCGAGATCATGAACGGCCCGATCGTTCTGACGCTGCTGGCCGTGCTGGTCTCCTTCATCATCGGTGGCATCCTGATCGCGCTGACCAACAGCGACGTGCAGGAAACCGCCGGATACTTCTTCGCCCAGCCCGGAGACTTCTTCGGTGCCGTGTGGAGTTCGGTCTCCGGTGCCTACAGCTCGCTGTTCCAGGGTGCGATCTACAACTTCGGTCGGGATGACTTCGCCAGCGGTATTCGTCCGCTGACCGACACCCTGACCTACGCAACCCCGCTGATCGCGGCCGGTCTGGGTGTGGGCCTCGCCTTCCGCGTGGGCCTGTTCAACATCGGTGGTCGTGGCCAGATGCTGGTTGCCGCCGCTGCCGCCGGCTGGGTCGGATTCTCCTTCCCGATGCCGATGTGGATCCACCTGCCCGTCGCAATCCTCGCGGGTCTCGCGGCCGGTGCGATCTGGGGTGGAATCGTCGGATTCCTCAAGGCGCGCACCGGTGCGCACGAGGTGATCCTGACGATCATGCTCAACTACATCGCCTTCTACCTGATCTCCTTCATGCTGCGTACCCAGGGCCTGCTGCAGGCACCGGGATCGGTCAACCCGAAGTCGCCGCCGATGCTGGAGACCGCGGTTCTGCCCGCGATCCTCGGACCGAACTACAAGCTGCACGCCGGCTTCATCATCGTGGTGCTCGCCACCGCGGGTGTGTGGTGGCTGCTGAACCGTTCAAGCACCGGATTCCGGTTCCGCGCGGTGGGTACCAACCCCAACGCAGCCCTGGTTGCCGGTGTCAACGTTAAGTCCACGTACGTGTGGGCGATGGCGCTTGCCGGTGGGCTGGTTGGTCTGGCCGGTGTGATGCAGATCCTCGGTACCACCCCGGATGGTCTGACCTCCGGCATCGATGCCGGTATCGGTTTCGATGCGATCACCGTGGCCCTGCTGGGCCGCTCGCGTCCGTGGGGCATCTTCGCCGCCGGTATCCTCTTTGGTGCCTTCAAGGCCGGTGGATTCGCCATGCAGGCCGCCGAGGGTGTCTCGGTGGACATCGTGGGTGTGGTTCAGTCCCTTATCGTGCTGTTCATCGCCGCCCCGCCGCTGATCCGCGCCATCTTCTTCATCCCCTCGGCCGACGGCAAGCTCAAGCGCCGTCCGCTGCGTCGCAACTCTAAGGCGGTTTCGGCATGAGCGCACACAACGACAACACCCGGGTCGTGACTCCCGCGGCCGATGCCGCGATCAGTGAGGTCCTGGAAAAGAAGGAGCTGCGCAGCTGGAAGGCCGCGATCGCGCTGGCCGTGTTCAGCGTCGTGTCGATCCTGCTGTTTGTGGTCTTCCCGCGGGAGGGAAAGACCGGCTTCCGCTGGTCAAACCCCGATGACATGATCAGCCTGCCGACCTGGGAAACCGACGCCGCCGTCACCGGCCGTGTGGTCACCGTACTGCTGATTGTCCTCACCGCCCTGGTCATCTGGGCAACCCTGAAGACCGGCACCCTGATCCCGCGCACCCGCCGCATCATCGTCACCGCCTCGGTGGTTGTGTTCGCGGTGGCCTTCATGGTGGCCTTCCTGGCCTGGGCCATGGTGGGCAACAATGTGCCGGTGACCGGTCTGCTGCTGGGAACCGTGAGCCTCAGCGTGCCGCTGATCTTCGGCGCGATGGGTGGCGTGATCTCCGAGCGTGTGGGTGTGGTCAACGTCGCGATCGAGGGCCAGCTGCTGGCCGGAGCGTTCTGCTCGGCCATGGTTGCCTCGCTGACCGGCAGCCCCTGGGTTGGTCTGGTCGCCGCAATGGTCGCCGGTGTGCTGGTGAGCTTTGTGCTCGCCGCCTTCGCGATCAAGTACCTGGTGGATCAGGTCATCGTTGGTGTGGTGCTGAACGTGCTGGTCACCGGCCTCACCTCGTTCCTCTACTCCTCGGTCCTGACCAAGGATGCCGCGACGCTGAACACCGCGCCGCGTCTGGCTCCGGTGGCGATCCCCGGGCTGAGCGAGATTCCGGTCATCGGACCGGTGCTGTTCAACCAGTCGGCCCTCGTCTACGTCATGTACGTGGTGGTGGCGCTGGTCTTCCTTGGCCTGTTCAAGACCCGCTGGGGTCTGCGTCTGCGCGCCGTGGGTGAGCACCCCAAGGCCGCCGACACCGTGGGTATCAACGTGGCTCGCACCCGGTTCTGGAACGTCTCGCTGGCCGGTGCAATCGCCGGTCTGGGCGGTGCCTACTTCACCCTGGTGTCGGTGGGATCGTTCCAGAAGGAAATGGTTGCCGGTGCCGGATTCATCGCCCTCGCGGCCGTGATCTTCGGTCGCTGGGACCCGATCCGGGCCACCCTGGCCGCGCTGCTGTTCGGGTTCGCCTCGAACCTGCAGAATGTGCTGGCGGCGGTGGGATCCCCGGTGCCCAGCGAGTTCATGCTCATGCTGCCCTACGTGGTGACCATCCTGGCGGTGGCCGGTCTCGTGGGCCAATCGGTGGGCCCGGCCGCGTCCGGCAAGCCCTACATTAAGGGATAGTCATGTCTGACGTTATTGACTGGGATGCCCTGCACGCACACGCGGTGGCGGCGATGGAGCGCTCCTACAGCCCGTATTCGAAGTTCCCGGTGGGGGCCGCGGCCATCACCGATGGTGGCCGGATCGTCTCCGGCTGCAACATCGAGAACGCCAGCTACGGGGTGACCCTGTGCGCCGAGTGCTCGCTGGTCTCCGACCTGATCATGGGCGGCGGCGGCAAGCTCGTCGCGTTTGCCTGTGTGGACGGAAACGGCGCTGTCCTGATGCCCTGTGGTCGCTGCCGGCAGCTGCTGTTTGAGCACTCCGCCGAGGGTATGCTGCTGAACACCCTTTCGGGGATTCGCACGATCGAGGAGGTTCTGCCCGACGCGTTCGGGCCGCGCACCCTGGTTGAGTACGCCGGCGAATAGCCCCCGAGTCTCACCATAATTTCACAGTGCCTCCAGCGGCGATCCGACATAATCGGGTCGCCGCTGTGTGGCATCCGGGCCGAAATAATCGGCACAAATAGAGGAGCGAAGATGACCATCAACAACGCCGTAGAGGCCTTCGACGCGGTAGACCTGATTCGCCAGAAGCGAGATTCGGGCATCCTGAGCACCGCCCAGATCGACTGGCTGGTGGACGCGTTCACCCGTGGGTATGTGGGCCAGGAGCAGATGGCCGCGATGGCCATGGCAATCTTCCTGAACGGCATGGACCGCACCGAGATTCGCGATCTCACCCACGCGATGATCAACTCGGGGGAGCGGATGAGCTTCGAGGGTCTGGGTAAGGTCACCACCGATAAGCACTCGACCGGGGGAGTCGGAGACAAGATCACCCTTCCGCTGATGCCGCTGGTGGCCAGTTTCGGCGTGGCCGTCCCGCAGCTCTCGGGTCGTGGCCTCGGCCACACCGGCGGGACCCTGGACAAGCTTGAGGCGATCCCCGGCTGGCGGGCCGACCTTGAGCCCGAAGAGATGATCCGCTTGCTGCGTGAGGTGGGTGGCGTGATCTGCGCCGCCGGTGCCGACCTCGCCCCGGCCGATAAGAAGCTGTATGCGCTGCGCGATATCACCGGAACCGTGGACTCGATCCCGCTGATCGCCTCGAGCATCATGTCCAAGAAGATCGCCGAGGGGACCGCCTCGCTGGTGCTCGATGTGAAGTTCGGAGGCGGCGCATTCATGCGCGACTTCGATCGCGCGCGTGAGCTGGCCCAGACGATGGTGGACCTCGGCCGTGACTCGGGTGTGAACACCACCGCGCTGCTGACCCGGATGGACACCCCGCTGGGGCTGGCGATCGGAAATGCCAACGAGGTGCGTGAGTCGATCGAGGTACTGGCCGGCGGTGGCCCCGCCGACATCGTGGAGCTGACCATCGCGCTGGCCAAGGAAATGCTGGCCCTCGCCGGTCAGCCCGACGCGGACGTGGAGGCCGCGCTGCGCGATGGCCGGGCGATGGATACCTGGCGCGCATTTGTCGCCGGTCAGGGCGGGGACCCGGATGCGGCCCTGCCCGTGGCCAACGAAACCCACACCGTGTACGCCGAGACCGCCGGTGTGCTGACCCGGCAGGACGCACTGCCGTTCGGCATCGCCGCCTGGCGCCTGGGTGCCGGACGCGCCCGCGCCCAGGATCCGGTGCAGCACGCGGCCGGCGTGGACCTGCACGCCAAGCCCGGCGACACCGTGCAGGTGGGCGACCCGCTGTTCACCCTCTCCGCCGACGAGCCCGCCCGCTTCGCCCGCGCCCTCGAGGCGATCGACGGCGCCTTCGAAATCTCCGCCGACGCCACCGGCTGGACCCCGCCCGCGCTGATCGCCGAGAAGATCGGGTAGGTTGCCGAAGTTCCACGGCGTCTGAAATGGCCGCTGCTCTTGTTGTTGACCGCGCAGCGTCGGCGACAAGGGCAGCGGCCTTGGCCGTCACGGCAGAGCTGAGGGCCGGTGAACGCGCTACACTGTGGATGCGTGGTGACTGTGCGTAATAGCGACGGTCGTTCGGGTGCGCAACGGGGATGAACGCGCTTGTAGGGGTGCTCGCAAGCACGGCAGGGGGGATTTTGCCAGGAAGAATGCACGGGGGAATACGTTCGCGACGCGTGGTTTACCGCGACGGCGCAGCCCACACTCCCGAGGGAGGAGCGGCATGGGCGATTTTGTAGACCCTTTTGCAGACGCTCCAACCTGGGAACAGCTTTCTCAACGGCGGGCCTCTCAAGTACTTCCGGGAATGGCCGGGGTTGTCATCGAGCCCGCGATAGAACCAATTGAAGAACAGCCTTTTTCTGACGCGTACGGCGAATCGGGTGCCGTTGTGGAAGATCTTGACAAAACAATATTTGTGCGTCGAGCGTCCCCAGATCTTTGGTGCCTTGTGCCAGATGGGGGCATTCCGATCATGTTAGAGGGCGATGCGTTCGTCATCGGCAGAAACCCGCTCAGTGATCAAGCCCTTAACCATGTGCGGATCGCAGATCCCGGGAGAACCGTGTCCCGCACTCATGCTTTTCTGCGACGTGTCGAGTCTTCCTGGTATATCACTGATCTGGACTCTACAAATGGCATTGTTGTTTCAGCCTCGAATGGTACTCAACTCTTACTGCCCTCACAGACCGAGATTCTCGTGAACGATACGTTTGTACTTGGGAGTCTCTGCATGACGTTACGCCCATTTCATGATGTGCCAGACCACTCATGATTCTTGGCAGTTGTTCGCGAAGCTATCGACAGCCGTGGTCAGTTACCCGCGGAAAACCAAACATTTCTCACTTATCCACCCAAATCCAGCTTGCGGAGGTAAATCATGAGTATTCCTCAACCGGCACGGGACGCTCCGGTCGATCCTCACGGTCAGAGCTTGCGCGGGGCCGCCACCGATCTAGAGCGATCGATTCGGATACGTCGCCTCGCAACGGTGTCCCTGATTCTTGCATTTCTTGCCCTGTGTGCTGCTGTCTTGCCGGTGGCCGGGGTTATCCTGGGGGCGGTAGCGGTCTGCTTGGGGATCTGGTCCTGGAAGCCTACAGCTGGTAAGCGGCGCTCTGTGGCAGCGGTGAGTATCGGCGGATTCGCACTGGTGCTCGGGATAGTCTCTACATCGCTGCCGGGTGGTTTGATCGGGATTGGCGTTACGTCGCTCGCGCAGCGCAGCGATTCTTCGCTCGGGAGCGTGGGGAATCCGGCCGCGGTGAACGACCAGATTCAGTTGACGACGCTGTCAGTGCGCATTAACTCGATTGATCCTGACGCGACCGCGAAGGTGCTCGCTGAATCGAAAAGCTCGCTGGAACCAAAGAGCGGGTTTGTCTACGCGATTGTGAACTACACCGTCACCAATTCGAGCTCGTCGGACGCCACCGACCAAAGCGCGCAGTCTGTGCGGATTGGCTTTAGAAGCGAAGATGGAACAGAGCTGAAGAACCTGACCTTGGGTCCGCAACTCGGGGAAGGGCTTGCCGGTGGCATGCTCCGTCAGGGGGGAAGCGCAACGGGAAACGTTGTTTTGGAAATCCCAAAGGAGTCCCCGGGTCTCTTGACCATCTGGGAACGCGGAGGAATTGGGGACCCGGTTTATGTGTCGTATGAGTGATCGCGCCATTCTCAGGGTCTCGTGGGGACATACAGAATTGTTAGTTTTGCACGCGTATCTTGAGTCGACTCCAACACTGAAAACTATCGAGTTCAAGAGGATGGACAAACCGTTCAATTCTCCATCTGGAAGGCCACTTAACGCTCATGTCAGTTAGTCCTCATTCGAACGGTCAGCCGTCGTTCCCTTCGGGGGCCTCGACGGTGAGTTCTCACGCATCGAACGCGCTTGCTGTGTCCGCTCTGGTTCTTGGTGGTATCGCGTTTTTGATTGGGTTTGTTCCTATCGGTGGGATCTTGATGGGGATGGGCGCATCGGTCCTGGCTGTCTTAGCGCTAAAGAAACATCAGCGAACGGGCCTTGCAGTCACCGGTTTGATACTTGGCGCAGTTGCCTTGCTGGTGAGCACTGGGGCCACGGCTCTCGTACTGGGGGTCGGTATTTTCAGGACTCAGTACTTCGCGCCGCAGGCAGCGTATTCGGTCATCGCGCACGGGGAAAATAGCTCAACGAAGCCTTCGGTTGGGGACGCTCCCGGTAGTACCGCTCAGAACCCAGCTGAATCCGGAACCGAGGTAACCGTTGGAGACTACCGCGTAAAGGTGACATCGGTATCTGTGTTGAGTGTGGATGAGCTACGAAAGCTGAACCCCCTGGTCCCGCGTATGGAGCAGGAAAAACGATTTGCGCTCGTTGACTATTCGATCACGTTTACCGGCTCGTCAACTGGCACCGCGAGCGATGTCGGTTTTCGGTACGTCACCGCACGAGGTGACCTGATCAATAATCGCGATGGAACCATCCCTGGCAATCCAGGCTCTGCGCCCGCGGGAGCCACCCTGCCAACCGGGGCGAGCTACGAAGCACAGGTTACGGTAGAGATACCAGATGACGGCGGTGGTCTGCTTCGAATTACGGAGGGTGGCCGCGCCGAATTCGGAATCGTGGAGCAGGGAGATGAAACCGCGTACATCAAGGTGCGCTGACGTTCGTCGAGGCGGTCCCTGAAAGGATCGGAACCGGTCTGTTTGCGGGTTTTGGAATTCCACTGATGATGGCGTCAGTGCTGGATCAGTCGTCCCGATGCTGTTTTCTAGCTCCGCGCCCTGCGGCGTACAAATCTTTCGACGCGGCAGCTAAGCCGCCGTCCCCGCGCTGGCCGCGGGAACGCTGGCGCTGCTCGTGAGTACCACTGGTTTAGCCACAAGCTCCCTGGGATCCACATTCGGCGATCGGCCGATTGCGCCCGAACCATTCATGGAGCGACAAGCTCTGGTCAAGGTCAAGGTCAAGGTCAAGGTCAAGGTCAAGGTCAAGGTCACGAATACGCCGACAGACTCAACGTGAGTGAATAGCGTCTTTGTAGCCGCTCACCACGACATCTCATCGTGCATTTGAGGTATTACAGTTTCGCTTCGCGCGCCGCGAAACTAGGATCGGCGATTATGACTCAGTCAGCGGTAGTCGAGGAGTCGTCGCATCGCCTTGTGGTGGCGGGCCACTGGGGTGCCCTGGCCTGCCTTGCTTTCAGCGCCGCGCTCTTCCCTTTGTTGGTGATTCCTGTGCCGTGGCTCCTCCCCATCGTGTTAACCGGGGCGATGGCAGGGGTGATCGCGTTGATGTTGAGTATCCAGGCTCGGAGGTCAGGTTTTCCTCGACGCCTTGGACGGCGGGCGTTGGTCATTGCACTTAGCGGAATCCTCACTAATGCTCTGTTAATTGGGTGTGTAATAGTCTCCGTGGCGATGACGTCGGAAAAAATCAGCCGAGTTGCACTCAGCGCGCGGGGAGAGAGTCCACTCTCGGTTGAGTACTCCGACGGCAGAAAGACATATACGGAGAACTGGCCCTCGGTCGGCCTTGCCACATTCAATTCAAAACAATCATGGGCGAAGATTGCGGTTACCACGCAGGACCGTCGTGGAGGATCTTCGGTGAGCTGTGAGATCAGATGGGATGGTGTCGTTGTGGTCTCCAAAACATCCGACTCCGGTGCGGTTTTGTGTCGCTATGACGCCGACTAGCGGTATCTGAGGCGGGTTTGTTGAGTTTTCGTCCAACGTCATCGCCGCGCGGGTAGTAGCTCGGGGCCGGTGCGTTCGAGGAACTGGACTGTTATGCGAGGACTGATCTGTATCGGTGACTGGTATTCAAGCTCAATCCGAACGCGATTAGTGCGGCCACCATCGGGGTACAGCCTGATACCGCTGAGAACCAGCTCGTCCATGAAATCCTGCGGTGACGGTGCGGAGCTGGTGGATTGCCGGAGCCACTGGCGAAATACTGTTGCGGGAGTGGATGAGCTGTGAGTGAGTGCACCTCTAATGGTGTTACGCGCCATTGTGTCGATCAGGTTCAGGTTCTCCAGCATCTGATCAATGTCCTGAACGACTGTTTCATCAAAACGCAGCGGGAAATCAATCTCTAATCGAACGTCAACCGTTCTGTTCAGAATCCGAGTGCTTGTATCCATGGTGCCTCCACCGGGACCACCATCTAGTGAAATTGGTCCCAGCACACGACTTATCAACCCCGTCACCGGTCAAACCTTTCGGTCAGTGCCTCTGCTGCCATGATTTCTGCCACGATTCTTGCTGCCTCCGCGTCGGCCTGAAAGAAATCCTCAACAGTTGCCTGAAAAAGGCTCGTTCCACGCTCGTACTCGCTCGTGGTGAGCGCGAGGCATCGCGAAGCCCGGTTCCATAGCTCGCTCGCGGCCGTATGCGTGCCATTTGATCCGCTTCCGAGACTCCCGTCGCGCGGCGTAGGGTTTCTCGCTGGGGCGTTCTGAAGGGTGGAAACCGCCTGGGTCAGCGAATCAGCAATTCGTTTCATATTGTTTACGATGATCTGCGTATCCGAGCGTTCCATCCGCATGGTTCCGTCTGAAATCGGGTAGGAACCCAGCACGAATGCGTCGAGATTGAATCGCGACATGTCGCTGTACATCATGGCGAGTGTGTCCCTCAGCATTTTGTTAAGTGCGTGTTCTTGGGATTTGAGGACTGAATCGAGTTTTTCAAATCCCTCGGTCAGGGACTGGAAGATTTCTTGATACGAGCCGCCGCGCACGTCGACGTCGGAAGAGATTCCCTGGATTGCAATCGTCGCGCTTCCGGCGATCGCACTAAGTGCCGTGACACTAGCAATCGTTTCCGCACCCGCCGTCGCTAACGATGTGACCACGCCAGCGACCGCACTGACCGTCGTGAGCGCCATCGTGGCGTTGACATCTGACTCTTGTTCCTGCTGCGCGATCCAAGCCTGAAGTGCCCGTTCGCACAGCTTGGAGGCATCTACGCGCGCTGCTGGCCACATTTCGCGTTCTGCACCATAGTTGGTCTGCAGAATCATGCAGGCCGCCGCAAGCTCGCCCTGTACCGTTGAAAACTGAGTGAAGTATTTGTCAAGGAACGGCGCTCTGAAGCTACCGACCAGTTTGTTGATCGTGACCTCATGTACCGTGTTGTTTGCGGTAGAAATATCTCCGGTACTCTCTCCGGAGCCCGGGCCCCCCGAGGCTCCTAGGGTGTTGGCCGTTGTTTTAGCTCTCTGCAGGGGATCATCGCACTCGGATCCATCGGGCAAATCTAGCCACCGGTCAACGAGAGCGTCTATCGCCCTGCGGATTGCATCAAATTCAGCCTCCACACTGGCCGTGACGCCATTCCCGTCCCCGCCGCCTCGTCCGTTTTCATCGGGGCGATTGTAGAAGTTCAACATCCAGCCCCATTTTGCATAGATCTTGCTATTGCCGATGTGTGGGTAAAAGCCGGTATCGGCCATCCAGCAGTCAATTGCGGCCCTCTTCATTTTTCCCTTGAGCTCCGACAGGTCTCGATCGTTCGCCATTTTCTGTCCTCACGTCGTTGCTGGACAAGATAGTGGTATCGGCCGGGGTAGCTCGGAGCGCTCGGAACGATGCCGAGCGCAGAGGTGTTCCGGGCTCGACGCCTCCTCCGCTGCAAATGACATTTTCCTGCGGAATGCCGCGATTCTTGTCGCGCCAAATACGAGACATGTTGAAAAATCCCCAGTGGGAACTAAGACGGACTAAGCGGACAAACGCATTCCGAAGTCACCCCGTAACACAACCCAAAAACGGCGGGTCTCGGTGGGGACGTCAGGGCGCGCGCAAGTAGACTGAGCGGGTGACTAACACTACTATTCCCTCGCTTGATGGTGTCGACCTTTCTCGGTTGCCCAAGGTTTCGCTGCACGATCACCTCGACGGCGGCCTGCGTCCCCAGACCATCATCGACCTCGCCCGCGAGATCGATCTTGAACTTCCCGCCGACAACGCCGAAGACCTCGGCCAGTGGTTCCTGGACCAGTGCAACGCCGGCAACCTGGTTGACTACCTGAAGACCTTCGACCTCTCCACCGCCGTAATGCAGACCGAGGCCGGCCTGCGCCGGGTCGCACACGAATTTGTGCTGGATCTCGCCGCCGACGGCGTCATCTACGGTGAAATCCGCTGGGCACCCGAGCAGCACCTGACCCGCGGTCTGACCCTGGACCAGGTTGTCGAGGCCGTGCAGGCCGGGCTGGAAGCCGGCGTCACCGAGGTGCGCGAGTCTGGCCGTGAGATCGAGGTGGGTCAGCTGATCACCGCGATGCGCCACGCCGACCGTGCGCTGGAGATCGCCGAGCTGGCCGTGCGTCACCGCGACCGCGGCGTCTCCGGTTTCGACATTGCCGGGGCCGAGGACGGCTTCCTGCCCTCGCGCCACCGCGCAGCCTTCGACTACCTCGCCGCCAACTTCTTCCCCGTGACCGTGCACGCCGGTGAGGCCGCCGGCCTGGACTCGATCACCTCGGCGATCATCGATGGTCGCGCCCTGCGTCTGGGCCACGGTGTGCGCCTGGCCGAGGATGTCACCGTTGAGCGCAGCGATGACGACGAGGTCTATGTGAACATCGGACGCCTGTCCGAGTGGGTCAAGGACCGCGAGATCGTGCTCGAGCTGAGCCCCTCCTCGAACCTGCAGACCGGCGCCATCGCCGCCTGGGGCGAGGACCTGGCTGACCACCCGTTCGACATGCTGCACCAGCTGGGCTTCCGGGTCAGCGTGAACGTGGATAACCGCACCATGAGCGGCACCTCGCTGACTCGCGAACTGGGTCTGCTGGTCGAAACGTTCGGCTATGACCTCGATGATCTGGAGACCTTCCAGCTCAACGCCGCCGCCGGTGCCTTCCTGCCGCTGGAGGACCGTGAGTACCTGGTTGAGCAGATTCAGGCCGGCTTCGACGCCGTGCGCGGATAGGGTACATACGCCATAAATGGCGGCCGTTGTCACTGCGGTGACGACGGCCGCCATCGTATTTAACGCCCGGAGTGGCCAATCAGGCGTTCCAGTCATGCAAAGATGGACTAGCGGGGGCTTTACGGGGGTATTAATTCTCAGTGCTTTGTTGCGGGATCATGTTTGTGCGTCCAGCCCCGGCAGCAACTGAGGAGGATCAGAGTGACACAGCGCGCCGCCACACAGCGCACCCCGAGCAGCCCGCCGGTGATTCCCGGCTACAGCTATGTCCGCCCGCTGGGATCCGGTGGTTTTGCCGAGGTGTACCTGTACGAGCAGGACATGCCGCACCGTGTGGTCGCGGTGAAGGTGCTCAACGGCGTGGGATCGACAGCTCAGACGCGCCGTGGTTTTGAGGCCGAGGCCGACGTCATGGCCCGGCTCAGCGTGCATCCATCGATCGTCTCGATCTATCAGGCCAGCATCTCGGCCGATGGTCGCGCCTATATCGCCATGGAATACTGCCCCGACTCGATGCGCTCACGCATGCGCAGCGCCACCCCGCTCACTCTGGAACAGGTACTCGATGCCGGTGTCCGTCTCGCCGGCGCCCTGGAAACCGCTCACCGTAGCGGCGTACTGCACCGCGACCTCAAGCCCTCCAACGTCCTGGTGACCACCCTGGGCCGGCCGGTCCTGGCCGACTTCGGAATCGCCGAGGTGCGCGGAGAGGTCGAGCCCGGTGCCCAGATCGCGCTGTCCTATCCGTGGGCGGCCCCCGAGGTGGTTCAGACGTCCACCTCCGGCACCATTGCCAGCGAGATCTGGTCGCTGGCCGCCACCCTATACACGTTTGCCGCGGGACGCTCCCCGTTTGAATCAGCTGAGCGCGCGCAGAACGTGCGCGAAAAACTCGCCGCGCGGATCACCAAGGCCATCTATATCGGGCTGCCCGGCGGAATGGGAAACGGCCGACTGGACGATGTGCTCTCGCGCGCGCTACGCAAGAATCCAGATGAACGCTATTCCTCGATGCTCGAGCTAGCCGAGGCCCTGCGTGATCTTCAGCGAGAGTTCGGATACGACCTGACCCCGCTCGAGGTTATGTCCGCCGAGTGGGCCGGGGCGCTGCCCTCGGTCAACACCGACCGTCAGCGTGGACCGGTTGTCAGCACCGTGCGTTCAACCTCGCGCAAGACCGAGCGGGCCGCTCTGCGGGCCGAGCACTCCCGCACCGATCGATCCGCATCGCTCCAGCGCCAGGACGCGCGTCCAATGTCCCCGATGACCGCAATGCTGATCGGAATCGGTGGGACCGTGGTGGTTGGCGGCATCATTACCGGCATCGTGATGATGCTCCAGGGGGCGCTCTGATGGGAATCCGAGCCACGCTCTCGGCGAGCTGGGGGATCGGCGGCGCAGAGCGACGCTCGCGCCGTCAGCGTGGAAAGGTGATCGCCTGGGTGGCCGGCGGCACCGCGGTCGCCGTGGTTGCGACCCTCGCGGTGTTCAGCGAGGGATACCAAGCCCAGGAGCTCCCGCGCACCGAAACTGCCGTATGGGTCAGCCGCGATGCCGGCCAGTATGCGCGGGTGAACACCGAAACCGGTGAGCTCGATACCGTTCGTAAGGCTACCGAGCCTGCTCAGGTGATCCAGGCCGGCCGTTCCAGTGTGCTCTTTGGGGCGGGTCTGAGCCGAGCCTGGGCGATTAATGCGGCGTTCCCCGAGGATCTGGTGGCCGGAGACGGTCCCGGCAAGGCTGCCGGCGAAGATGCGACTGCGGATCAGAATGCGGATCCTGCGGCGACCCCCGAACCCTCGGGGGCGAAGGATTCGAGCGGTCCCGCCGCTGAGTCGACCCCATCGGGTACGAGGGAGGTCCTCTCGGCCGGAAACTTCTTTGCCTTCCGCACCGAGTCCGGTGAGGTGTTTGCCGGAACGTTGGCCGAGAGCGACGCGGAGGCCTCCCTGGCCGGGACCAGCGCTCCGGCACCGGCAACCGGACGTATCACCGGCGCCTCGCCCGTCGACCCGCTCGCCGGGAACGCCACCGCGGGGCCGTCACCCAGTGCCGATGCCGAGGGGAAACCCGCAGCCCGCCCGCACTATGAGGCCACCCAGATTGCACTCGCCGCGGACGGCACGCTGAAGATGTTCTCGGCGGGGGAGTCGCGGGTGCGATCCTTCAACATTGCCCGCTCGGAATTCGAGGGCAACGGGGACAAAGTTCCCGCCGCCGCGGCCAAGGCCAAGGAGCCGCAGCTGACCACCTCGGGTGGACGCTGGGCCCTGCTGGATCCCACCACCGGAGACCTGTGGCGTCAGGGCGAGGGCAGCGTGACCAAACTGGAAATCGGCACCGACGCGCTGCTCCAAGCGGGGGATGCTCAGACCGGGGACGACATTCTCATCGCCGATGATGCGGGCCTCTGGTCCGTAGCGGAGGACGGCAAGGTGACCCGAACCGTGACCGCCCGCGGAACCCCCGCCCAGCCCACCCGCGTCGACGGCACCGGTTACGGTGCCTGGCTGGACACGGGTGCCGGCACGCTCTGGACCGGAGGATCGAAGACGATCGACCTGGCCTATGATGCGGCTTCCGGAGCGGCCGACCGCCGGCTTGACCCGGTCATCCAAACCAACGGAACCCGAGCGGTTCTTAGCGAACGCCAAACGGGCATGCTCTGGATGCTGCCCGATGGCACACCGATTCCGCTCTCGCAGTGGACCCTCAACCAGCCCCCGCGTCAGGACACCGGAACCGTGGTGGTCGACGATGCGACCGAGGAAATGCCCCCGATCGCAGTCCCCGACAGCTTCGGCGTGCGTGCCGGCGGACAGACTGAGTTACCGGTGATGCTCAACGATTACGATCCCAATAAAAAGGACGTCCTGAGCATCGTGCCGGAATCCGTAACCGGGGTCGAACCCGCCGGCTTTGGGCAGGTCAGCGTGCTTCCGGGTAATCAGCGTCTGGCGATCCAGGTGGCCGATTCGGCGACCGGAACGGCCACGTTTAGCTATAAAATCACCGACGGCACGATGGAATCCGAAACTGCCTCGGTCACGCTCACCGTGCGCGCCCCGGAGGAAAACAGTGCCCCCGTCTGGTGTGGCGTGGAGGGATGTCAGCTGAGCTGGCCGACCCCGCAGGTCACCCCGGGCGGTACGCTTTCGCTGCCTATTATGGAGGGCTGGGTTGACCCCGAGGGCGACCCGATCACCCTGCTCTCGGCGCGCAGCACAGACCCGGCAGCCCCGATTCGCGCGGTAGCCACCGAGGATGGTCGGATTGTCCTGCGGCACACCGATCAGAATGCTCCCGATGGGCAGGTTCCGGTCGAGGTGACCGTGGCCGATTCCCAGGGAATCGAGACCACACGAACGCTCAACGTCACGGTTTCGAGCTCGGCTGCGCCGGTCGTGGAACCGATGGTGGTCACGGTGCCGGTCGGGCAGAGCCTGGACGTGAACGCCCTGGAGCGAGTCAGCGGTGGATCCGGGTCGTTTGAACTCGTGGATGCCGTCCAGCCGCAGGGTTCCTCCGCGGGTTTGCAAACGGTGCCGCAACAGGCCCGAGGCGTGGTCGCCGTGACCCCCTCACAGCCGGGATCATATGTGATTCAAACCTCGGTGCGCGATAGCGTGACCTCCACCGAACAGACCGGTGTGATTCGCGTGGTGGCACCCGAGACGGTGCCCGCGCTGACCCTGCCGCCCACGCGCGCCTACGTGCGTCCGCTCCAGGACACCGTGGTGAGCGTGCTGGATGTGATTCCCGCCCTGGCGGATCGCGTGGTCACGGTGGACCAGGCCACGGTGCTCACCGGCACCCTTAATGTGGCACCGATCGAACGTGAATCGCTGCGCATTTCGGGCACCACGGATACCGGTGCCGCGGGCCTGGTGGGGACCGCTCGGATCACCGTATCCGATGGCCAAGGCCAGAGTGCAACCGGCCAGCTGACAGTATTCCAGGTTCCCGAGACGGGTACCGATCCGGTCATCGCCCTGCCCGACCGCGCGACCGTGCGGGCGGGGAACGTGGTGGACATCAACGTGCTGGAAAACGACGTGGTGGGGAGCGGGGAACGCCTCAACCTCGATCCGACGATCACCGGGTCCGGGGCCGATGGCGAGCTCGCATTCGCCTCGGGGAATACGCTGCGCTACCTGGCCCCCAAGGCCCCCGGAACCTATACGGTGAGCTACACCGCCTATCAGGAAAGCGCCCCGGAGAAATCCGATATCGGTCGCGTCCAAATCACCGTCCTGCCCGAGGGGAACAACCGCCCGCCGACCCCCGCCGCGCTCACCGCCCGGGTGCTGCCCGGGCAGGAGTCGCGCGTCCGGGTCCCGCTGAGTGGAGTGGACCCGGACGGCGATCGGGTCCGTCTGGTCTCGGTGGAATCTAAGGACGCGGTGTCCTCCACCGTGGCCACCTCAGGAAATGAGATTGTGCTCTCGATTGCCGAGACTGCCAAGCCTGGCCTGGTCACCGTCGGCTACACCGTTCGGGATCCGGAGGGGGCCGATGGAACCGGCACCATTCGTGTGTCGATCGGAGAGATCGCGGCGGACCCCGGTGCCCCGATCACCATCTCCGACTCGGTCCGACTGGTGCGCGGTTCGAACGCAGTCACCACGGTGGAGCCACTGCTCAACGATGTGGATCCCGCGCAGGGCAAGCTTGAACTACTCACGGTGGTCCCCGAAACCGGGGCCGACCCGCAGAGTCCCGAATACCGCGCGCTCGCAGACCTCCTGGACCTCTCGGAGATCAAGCGCGGGCGGGTGGGAATCCATTCCACGCCGAACGGCGGAAGCTTCTCGTTCCGCTACACGGTGCGATCCTCGGCGAGTAAGAGTACCGCCGAGGGACGGATCAGCGTGTTTGTCTCCGACCGCGTGGGCACCCAGGCACCGGTGGTTGTTGATACCACCCTCACCGCCCGCGACCGTGCGGTCCTGGCCACCACGGGTGTGGATGTGCGCACCGACCGCGTGCGCTGGGCCGCCGGAGATCCCGGCAAACTAGAACTCAGCCCCTGGGGTGCGGGAGCCGATCGCTTTACCGCGTCCGGCCCCAAGCTCATCGGGGAATACCGTCCCGAGGGCGGTGTGGTGCCCTTCAAGCTTGCCGGCCCCGACAATGACGGGGGTCAGACGGTTGCCTACGGGCTCCTGATCATGCCGTCCTTGGATGAGCTACAGGTCACGCTGCGCCCGGGCCTGGCCCCGATCGGAGTGGATGAAAATAAGTCCGTGGCGACCTCGGTGGATGACGTGATCGAGCGCATTCCGGGTGAGCGGATCGAGCTGAGAGCGGGCGATCTGCCCACTCAGCGTTCCCAGGCCACGTGTTCGGCCGCCGGCAACGAGATCCGTTATTCGGCGGGAGCCGAAGCGCCCTGGCAGGATCGGTGCATGATCGAGGTGCGCGTGCAGGGGCAGAAGATCTGGACCAAGCTTGCGGTCCCGTATCTGATCGTGCCGCGTGAGCCCAAGGTTGAGTTGACGCCGCTGAGCCGGGTGGTGCGTCCCGGATCGGATGAGACGATCAACGTCGCCACCGACATGATCCGCTGGCAGGGGGACCGCGCCGGCGATCTGGGCAAGCTGCGCTTCGCCCTGGGCGGCGCCGGCCGGGTGTTCCAGGTAAGCCAGGACGGAAGCCAGATCAGGGTGACCGCGCGTGCCGATGCGCCGCCGGGAACCGAGGAGCGCTTTAACATCGACGTGAGTGGTGCCGGGGAAGCGCGGGCGACCCTGACGCTGCGCGTCGGCGATGTTCCGCGGGAGCTCCCGCGCGGTGCCACGGTGAACAAACAGTGCACGGTGGGATCCGGTGGATGCCGGGTCACCGCGGTGGGGATCCCCGGAGAGTTCGATCCGTTTGCCGGCAAGGTGGGCGGCGGTCTTGTCCTCGACTCGATCAGCGCTAGCGCCTGCCCGCTGGCTCGGTTTGGACGTTCGGGTACCTCGGATATTGACATCACCTGGCCCGCGGGCCAGACCGCCGGCGGAACCTGCACCGTCCCGTTCCAGGTGCGCGACGCGCAGGGCCGACTGGGTGAGGGAAGGCTGGAATTCGACGCCCAGGGCTTGCCCGCGGCCCCCACCAGTATCACCACGGTGGCATATACGGGCACCAGCGTGAGCCTGGAGGTTGCCCTGGGTGAGGCGCAGGCCGCGCACCCCGCGGTCACCGGTGTGAGCCTGAGTGCCGATGGGCGCGGCGGTGCCGGACGCTGTGCACCGAGTACCCCCGGAAGCTATCGCTGCGAGGTGAGTGGACTGACCAACGGAACCAAACAGCGGTTCAGTGCCCGCGCGGTCAACGCGGTGGGGGAGTCTCCGGAAACCACGCCGGTCACCTCCTGGGCCTACCAGGTACCCACCGTGACCAGTGTTGGTGCGACTACGCGCTATGACGCTCAGGGGACAACACCGAGTTCGGGGATCGCGGTGGTCACCATCGCCGCCGCCGCGGATGCGCGTGCCTTCCGGATCGAGGGGCAGCAGAATGAGATTGTTCGCTCGGGTGCCACCACCCAGGTTGAACTGACCCTACCCGCGGGTCCGCAGACCATTCGGGTCACCCCGCTCAGCACCTTTGAACCACCCATCCCCGGTGGCCCTACCGAGGGTACCCGCGGCGAGGCGACGGTTTCGGTTGCCGGTCAGCCTGCGGTTTCTGGCCGGCTAGCCCTTCGCCCCGCCGATCCGACAACCCTGATCGCCAGCGGTGTCCAGGTGAACATGAACGGTGCACCCGGCAGTGGCACCGTGGTGTACCGGTACAAGGTGCGCTGGATGGGCGAGCCCGCCGCGTGTGCGGTGGATGGGGCGGGAAACCTGGTTCGTGAAAATGGGGATTCCACCAGCGGGCAACTCTCGGGGCTCAACCGGTTCTTCACCTACAACGTGCGTGCATGCGTGAGTAACGGGTTTGGTGTGGCCAGCAGTGATGTTGTGGCGCTGAGCCCCGGCGGCGAACTGCCTCCGCCCGAGATCGTCAGCGGCTATGAGGTCAACCCGGACTCGGTGAAGACCCCGTCCGGTGATTTTGAATACCGCCTGCGTACCCAGCCAAATGTTCTGGCTCAGGACGGCATGTTCCTGATGTATCAGACCAATGGCGGCTCCCCGAGTCGAACCTTTAGCCTCGACCCCACCCGGATCATCACCGAGGCCAGCGTCTATCAGTGCCTCAATGATGAACCCAACAACTGCTCGCGACCGGCGCGCATTGCGCCGATCACGGCGACCAACGAGGTCACCGTCACCAAGGTGCCTGCGTGCCTTCCCGCTGATACGAAGGATGCCGGCACCCTGGAAATCAGCGGGAGCGCGCGGGGGTCGTTCACCGTCAAGATCGTTCCCCCCACCGCGGAAGCCCCCACCCTGATGTCACTGGTCATCTCCTGGACCGGTAACTTCCAAAAGCTCAAAGAACTCGCCATCCCGGTGAAGGTGTGTGGCGGCGCACCGCCCGCCGGCGATTCCACTACCGAAAGGACCACCCCATGACTAGCGCAGCACTAACCCCCGAGCAGGCAGTGTGGGTGCGGGATGTGAGCCGTGCCGTGGTGGACAATATGGAGGAGGCCATCCACGGCAAGCGCCGCATCCTGGAGCTGGTTTTTGCCACCTCGCTGGCCGGAGGCCACGTCCTGTTGGAGGATGTGCCGGGCACCGGTAAGACCGCGCTTGCCCGCGCGCTGGCGCAGTCGGTGGAGGGTGTGGATTCGCGGATTCAGTTCACCCCCGACCTGCTGCCCGGGGACGTGACCGGCATCACCGTGTTTGATCAGAAGACCGCAAGTTTTGAGTTCCACCCGGGGCCGATCTTTGCCAACGTGGTGCTCGCCGATGAGATCAACCGTGCCAGCCCGAAGACCCAGTCTGCCTTGCTGGAGGTAATGGCCGAGGGTAGCGTCACCGTGGACGGAAATACCCGTGCGGTGGACCAGCCCTTCCTGGTGATCGCCACCCAAAACCCGGTGGAGCAGGCCGGTACCTACCGGCTACCCGAGGCTCAGCTTGACCGCTTTATGATCAAGACCTCGATCGGCTATCCCGACGCGGCGGCCATGATGCGGATTCTGCAGGGCCTCACCGACGATAACGGACCCCTGCGTCCGGTCGTTGACACCGAGACCATGATTCGTGCCGCCGATCTTGCCCGGCACACCCACATGAGCCCGCTGATCGCCGACTATGTGATGCGTTTGGTGGATGCAACCCGTCTGGCCTCCGAGGTGCGCCTGGGCGCATCGGTGCGTGGAGGCATCGCGCTTTCTCGCCTGGCCATGGCGTGGGCGGCGACCCGCGGGCGCGAGTATGTGCTCCCCGAGGACGTTCGTGACCTGGCCGTACCGGTGCTCGCGCACCGACTGGTGCTGGAGCCCGAGGCCGAGTTTGAGGGTGTGCGTCCCGAGGACGTGGTGGGCCAGGTGCTGCTGGATGTTCCCGTCCCCGAGGAGAACCGGGTCTAGTGAGCACCGAAACCGGAAGAAATACCGGGACCAGTCAGCGGACGTATACCCGTCATACTGAGCTGGGGTCCACGGTCACCAGCACCAGCTTTGAGCGGCCGACGCGTCGCACTCGGCTGCGCCGCAGCCTGCGGCGTAGCACCCGGCGGTGGCGTCGACGCCTGTTGCGTGCCCGGCGCTGGCTGGGCGAAACCATCACCGCGACCGGATGGCTGATTCTCGGAGCGGGGGTGGCCGGCGTGATTGCCGGTGGCCTGCTGGGCTGGGTTGAGGGCTGGTATCTGCTGTGTATCTCGGTGATCCTGGTGGTCTGCGCGAGTCCGTTCCTGTTTGGGGTGCGGGCCTATCGGATGACGATCTCCACCGATCGCGAGCGGGTGTTCGCCGGCTCCGAGGTGGCGGTGGCGCTGCGTGCCGAGAACCTGGTGAACCGTCCCGCGCTGCCCTCGGTGGCCGAGTTGACCGTGGGCGACGCCGTGGTCGAGGTGCCGATTCCGCTGCTGGGTCCGAAGGCGGAGCGGAAGATTCCGCTACCGCTCACGGCCCCCAACCGTGGTGTGATCTGGCTGGGGCCGGTGACCGTGTCCAAGCGTGACCCGATCGGACTGTTTCGTCGGGAGATGACCTGGCGCAAACGGCTGCGCCTGTGGGTGCACCCGCGGATCGTGATGCTTCCCCAACACACCGCGGGGATGGTGCGCGACCTGGATGGCCAGTCCAGCCGTGTGCTGACCGACTCGGACCTCTCCTTCCACGCGGTGCGCGACTACGCTCGGGGAGATTCCTACCGTCACGTGCACTGGCGGTCGACGGCAAAAACCGGTGCCCTGATGGTGCGACAGTATGAGGAGAGCCGCCTGGCCCGGGTGGCCCTGGTTTTTGACGCGCTGCGCTCGGAGTACGTGGATAATCAAGAATTCGAGCTGGCCGTGAGTGCCGCCGCCTCGATTTCCGTGCAGGCCATTCGCGATGGACGTGAACGCTATATCGCCTCCGCCTGGCATCCCGAGGGGTCACGAGCGGGTGTGGGTGAGCTCAGCGAGCTCCCGTCCCGCACCAGCACGATGATGCTGGATGCGTGGGCCGAGCTCGAGGCGCTCAGCGAGGGCCCGAGCCTGGAATACCTGGCCCACCGGGTATCACACACCCGCGATCAGCTGTCGATTGTTTATCTGGTGGTGGGTTCTCAGACCGACATGCTGCGTCTGCGCCGCGCGGCCTCGCTGTTTCCCGCAACGGTGCGGGTCATGGTGGTGCGTGCCGAACGTCTTGCCGATCCGCGCAGCGTGGTCTCCGGTGAAACCGTGGTGCTGACCGTGGGAGCGCTGGGCGATCTGCCGCAGCTGCTGGTGCGGGGGAGTAAGGGATGAGCGACATCACTCCCGAACGGGAAAATCGCGGCGGCGCTGCAGAGACCGCTGCCTCGCGCCCTGCGCACACCGGATTTACCCCGAGTGCCCTGGCTGGTCTGGCGCCGGCGCTGGTATTTGGGTTGTTGAGTGTCGCCGCGGTGTGGCCGATTTATCGCACGCCGCGGGTCTGGCTGGTATTCGGCGTGGCCCTGGCGATCGCGGTCCTGCTCTGGGCAGTGCGGATCGCGCTGCGCTGGAGTGGTACCCGAGTCTTTCTGCTCTGGCTGGGACTGTTTGTGCTCAGCGTGGTCCCGGTGGCGACCCCGCGACTCGTGGGCGGGAATCCGGCCCGAATCCTGAGCGCCGAACGTGACGCCCTGGCCGCGGTGGTGACCGGGTGGAAGCAGCTGCTCACGCTTTCCCTTCCAGTGGGGGACTATCAGGCCATGCTGGTGCCCTTCTATCTGCTGCTCTCGCTGTCGATGCTGATCTCCGTCCTGCTGGTAACGGGGAGGCGTCGTTTCCTGCAGTGGGCGGTCGCGCCCCTGGTAGCACCCCTGCTGTTTGGTTTGATCTGGGGTCCTGGGCAGGTGAGTGCGCCGCTGAGCGTGCCGCTTGTGGGGTGGACCCTGGTCGCACCGATCGAGCTGATGATCTGGTCGGCGGCCCTGCTGGCCGCCCTGATCTGGGTGCGCTGGGGTGCCGATGCGGATCGTCGTGCGGCGCTTAAGCGTGGACGCGGCCTGAGCATGGGAACCGGCGTGACCATTCAGACCCGCGCCGCCGAGGGGGATGTCACACCCGCGGTTCCCCGCCGTTCTCGCTGGGGTCGGCGTGTGATTGGTGGGGTGTTGCTGGTGGCCGCGCTGATTGGATCCGCGATTGGTGCCCCGAGCCTGGCCGCGCTGGGGCAGCGGGAGGTTCCGCGAGCCTATGTGGACCCAAATCTGATCATCCAGGCCGAACCAAGCCCGCTGGGCAGCTACCGGCAGTGGAAGCGAGACACCACCTTTAATGAGGGTCTGTTTCGGGTGAGCGCTCCCGGGAAGGGCCCCGAACGACTCGGGCTCGCAGTTCTCGATGGATATGACGGAACCGACTTCCACGTCGCGTCGCCGACGGAACAGGGAACCCGGTTTACCCGGTTTCCGGGCGCGGTGGGGGCGGGGGATACCCAGCGAGTGCGGGTGGAAATCGAGCGGGGTTACACGCAGCTGTGGCTGCCCCTGCCCGCCCAGATCGCCCAACCTCCACGCTTTTCCGGAGCTCGGGCGGACGTCCTGGAAGACTCCTTCTACCTCAACCGCGACACCGGGACCGGCGTGGTGACCCCGCCCGCAGATCCACTTGATCGCACCGGTAACGTGGGGGTGCGTGCCGGCGACGCTTACGAGGTGGAGTTTCCCGCAAACCCGGTTGATACCGGCGCACCGGCGGACCCGGCCACACAGCCGCCGCGTTTCCCCACCCGGGAGATGCCCGAGCTGACGGCTTGGCTGCGCACCCAGGCTCAGCCGCAGAACGCGGCCGGGTTCGAAACCCTGGTCAAGCGGCTACGGGATCGCGGCTATCTCTCGCACGGTTTGGCCGACGACCAGGCCAACTCCGCCTGGATCACCCAGCTGCGCGAGGGAGGCGGATACCAGTTCAGCCCCAGCTCTGCCGGGCACAGCGGTGCGCGCATCGAACAAATGTTCGAAGACCTGAATCGGCAGCAGCGTGCGGCCGGTCCCGAGGCCGACGAGCGTGCGCTAATCGCCGCCGTGGGAGATGACGAGCAGTTTGCCGCCGCGGTCGCGATCATCGCCGACACGTTTGGATACGACGCTCGCGTGGTGGTGGGGGTGCGCCTCGGTGCGGATAACGATATCCCCGGGGTGCCCGCATGTCGGGATACGTGTACCGGCGCCAACCTGGCGGCCTGGGTGGAGGTGCGCGGCGCAAACGATGTGTGGCATGCGGTGGATGTGACCCCGCAGAGCGCGAACCTTCCCACCGATCTGGTGGAGGGACAGCAGCTTCCCGAGTATGCAACCCGGCCGCAGGATCTTGGCGCACGCAGCGATGACCCGCAGTTGAACGTGGGTGAGGGCGAGAGTGTCGACAACCCGGATCAGGACGAGGCCGCCTGGGTCGAGATCCTCTGGACCGTGCTGCGGATTGTGGGGCTGAGCCTTGGCGCGCTGATTCTGCTCGCCCTGCCGATTCTTTACCTCCCTGTGGCCAAGCGGCTGCGGCGCACCCGTCGGTACGCGCCGGCCCCGGCGGAGACCCGAGCCCTGGGGGCCTGGGGTGAGCTGCTGGATGGCTATCGCGACGCGGGAAGACGCGTACCCTGGGGTGTCCCGCGGATGGACCAGGCGATCGCATTGGCCCACGAGGGCCTGGGCGACGATACCGGTGAGTACGGCGAGGCCGAGCGCGACCAGGAGCGGTTGCTGTGCTCGATTGCCTCCCGCGTGGACCGGGCTGTGTTTGCGCGTGGACTCTCCACGGATGAGGACGTTGAGCGCATCTGGGAGGACGTCGCGGTGGCGCTGGAGACGCTGCGGGTATCCGAACCCGGGCGCTGGCGACGACTGCGCATCCGGTGGAGTTTGCGGTCGCTGCTGGCCGATGTATCCGTCCGGGGGATCGGAGCTCAGCTTTCTCGCTGGGGCCGTTCCGCTTCCCGTACCCTCACTACCCCCGCGCGCCGGCTCTCTGTGCGCGCATCCCAGAAGGGACGCGGTCGCGACAGCACCGACACGTCCACCCATCTCACTCAGGAGAAGACCCAGCGATGAGCTATTCAGGATTTGTTCCCGTCCCACCCGGATCCGAACCGCTTGCCGGTCCGCCTCCGCTGCCGCCGATCCCCGACCAGTGGGCGCCCCAGCCCGGCTTTGAGCCGGTGGCACCCGATGAGGGAACGGTGATGATCACCCCGGTCGCGGCCCCCGTCGAACCCGAATACGATCCTGAGCTGGATGGGGCCACGGTGGTGGTGGATCGTACGCCGCCCACACGCTGGTTCCTGATGCTCGCCGAGGGGATCGAGGTGGAACTGCCCGCTGCGGACGTCGTGGTCGGGCGCAACCCCACGGGCTCGCCCGAGCAGCCCGGTGTACGTGTGCCCGATACCGGGAAGACCATTTCGAAGACTCACGCGCGGCTACGCCGGGTGGACGAAAACTGGTTTGTCACCGACCTGAACTCGACCAACGGGGTGCTGTTTTTTGCGCCCGATGGTCAGGAAGCACTGTTGCCGGCGGGGGTGGAGACCCTGATTCAGGGAGACTTCATCCTGGGCACGGTTCGGGCATCCCTCGAGTCGCGCGTCGGCGAACCCGCCGTTCGCGCCTGGGCCGCGCAGTAGCGCATGGGGGAGCAGGTATGAGCGAGGGCGGTTGGCGATGGAGCGGTGTGATCACCGAACCTGCGGGCCTGCACTGTGAGGTTGCCGCGCAGACCGACCGCGGTCTGACACGCACCCGCAACGAGGACGCCGTGGTGGTGGGTGGCTCAAGCTTCCTGGTGGCCGACGGGATGGGTGGTTATGACGCGGGTGACCGGGCCAGCCACGCGGTGGTCAGTGCGTTCCAATCACAGCTGCCCCCGTCAGATCCGGCGACGCTGGAACAGGTGCAAATGGCTCTTGAGCACGCCCGCGCCGGGGTGGCCGCGGTGGCCGCGGAAACCGAACGCGGTGCGGGCAGCACGGTGTCGGGGATTTTGCTGGTCTCCGTCGAGGGGGTCCTGCAGTGGCTGTTGCTGAATATCGGAGATTCGCGTGTGTACCAGCACGTGGGCAGCGAGCTCACTCAGCTGACGGTGGACCATTCGCTGTGGGAGGAGGAGAATGCACGCCGGTTACCCGGGGATACCTCGCCGATGCCCGCGCGCAACGTGATCACCCGCGCGGTGGGAGCGGCCGAGAGCGAGCCGGATACCTGGCTGATGCCACTCACCTCGGGGGTGCGCTATCTGATCTGTACCGATGGTCTGCACGGGCTGGTTTCGGATGAGCGAATCCGTGCGGTGCTGACGGTGGCCGGGCGTCCCGAGTCCGCGGCTGCCGAGCTGATCCGTTCCGCCAACGAGGCCGGCGGTAAGGACAACATCACGGTGATCGTGCTGGATGTGCTCCAGGTGATGGACTCGGAGCAGTCGCGCAGCGTCTTTGCCGATGATCCGCTTCCCTTTGACCTGTCCGAATCCGTGACCGCAACCATTCGCACCGGAAGGAAATCATGAGCATCCCGACCGATGACGCCGAACCGTTTGATGAGGCCCAACCGCCCACACGTCGTGCCCGTCGCGCGCGGGAGGAGGAAAAAGAGGACGCAGCCGCGGAAGAAATCGTGGATGAGACCGTGGTCGTTGTCCGTACGGGATTGACCCGGGCGGCTCACACCTCCGAGGACACATCGGTTCCCGAAGACGCCACGGTGGTTGTGGAGCGTCAGGTGAAGCGTCACACGGGTGTCACCGAAGTTCCGGAGGATGCCACGGTGGTTGTGGAGCGTCATGTGGAGCGTCACACGGGTGTCGACGAGGTTCCGGAAGATGCCACCGTGGTTGTTGACCGCGGGGCGTCGCCAACTCGGGTGAGCTCCAACGATCAGGATGATGCCACCGTTGTGGTGAATCGTCCGGCCCCGGCCGAACAGCCCGCCCCATCGGAACAGCTCACCCCATCGGAACAGCCGGCCCCGCCTGAACAGCTCACCCCATCTGAAAACCCCACCACCGCGGAACGTCTCACCCCGCCCGAAAAGCTAACCCCTCGCGATACTTCTGCCCCCGTGGCGGAGGTGGCTGGGGCGGAGGTGGCCGGGGCGGCCCTGTTGCCGGAGGGGAACCCGTTCCGTCCCGATGCAACCGTCACCGCGTCGGCACCCGAGCGGCGGATTATCCAGCGTCAGTACGGCGCAGAGCCGCCCGCGGGTGTGCCAATGGAGGCGGCCGAACGGATCGGCCTGCTCCCCACCGCGGAGCGGGATCGCCGTTTCCGCCTGGGTGCCGTGGCCGGGTTTGCCGCGAGCATCGTGGTTGCCGTGGTGGGGCTCAGCGTGCTGGCGTTTCTCGCCTTCTCCTGACTAACACCCATCCGAGGCCCGCAATCGCGAGCACCGCGAGCACAATCGATCCACCCACAGCGGCCGACGACAGCGCCGTCTTCAGCGGGGTTTCGCTGGCATGCACGGCGAGCTGCGCTGTGGGTTTCTGAGCCGCTGGTCGGCTGGTCTCCACAAACGGGCTCGCAGGTCCGCGCGTGTCGGTGTCGGGGTGCAGGGCGATCGCATCGAACGGCCTGATCATGCCCCACCCGCGTAGGCTGTCGGGCTTATCCGCGTTGGGTCGGTCGGCCGTGGCCATGAGCCGGTATGCCCATTCGCGCGGGGTCTCCTGCGGGTAGGCCTGCGCGACCAGTGCGGCCGCCGCGGCGGCATAGCCGGTGGCAAAGCTGGTGGAGGGTGCGTCCACCGAGTAGCGGCAGTCTCCGGCGCCGGTCGCGGTGGTCAGTACGTCTTGGCCGGGGGCCGCGACCTCGATGTGGTCCCCGTGAATGGAGCTGTCATTTGGAGCTCCCACGGCGTCCACCGCGGTGACCGCAAGCGCTTCGGGATAGGCAGCGGGGAATCGTGGACTGTCGGTCACGTTCTGGGTGGTCGCTCGGTTTCCGGCACTGGCGACCACGAGGGCACCGGCAGCGGAGGCCTCGGTGACCGCCGAACGCAGGTCCGGGGTGTCCACATCGTCGCTGAGTGAGACGCTGATGATCTGAGCACCGTGCTGGGCGGCCCAGCGGATTCCCGCGGCCAGTCGTCCGGCATCGGGTCCGAACCCGTCCTTCTCCGCCTGGTCATCGGTCGCGCGGTAAACGCGAACCGAGAGGAGTTTGGCTTCGGGGGCGAGCCCGATCACTCCGGATCCGGGGGCGGGTCGCGCGGCGATCAGCCCGGCAATCGCGGTGCCGTGACCATTGGGATCACCATAACCGTCGGGGCGTTCTCCGTCATTGATCAACGAGATCCCGCCAACCAGTGCGTCGGACAGCTGTGGTCGGGTCGCGTCGATTCCCGAATCCACCACGGCGATGGTGACACCGGCACCGGTCCGGCCGGGTACCGCGGGGGAGGCTTCGAGCTGCAACAGTGCCGACGGTGGCCCGGCGATCCGCCCGATCACGCCCGGTTTGCACGCGTCCTCGGCAAATGCTGGCGTGCTTGGTCCCGCCACGGGGAGCACGACCAGTCCGGTTCCGATGAGGGCGGCGGCGCCGGCACCGGCGATCCATCGGCGTACCGGTGATGCGCGCCGATCACGCCGTTCGCGGGTGTGTGGGCTCGATGGTTCAGCGATATCTGGTTGCGCGCTGACTGGTTCAGCGAGTACTGGTTCAGCGCTGATTGCTGCTGCGTGATGCGCAACGCGAGACGTATTCATGCGCGCGCTCATCCGCCCGATACCGGGGTGGTGGCTGCGGCCTGGGCGCTGAGCTCCGGGCCGGAGGGGATCATACGCAACCACGGTGCGGGGATGGTTGTGACATCCTTATCCTCATATCCCAGTTGGGCAATAATGTCGCTGGTTGCCCCGGGGACCGCATAGGCGATGCCGGTGGAGTCCACCACCGTCACCGTTCCCGCGCGCCCACCGCGTACCAGCGCACCGCTGCCGCGCGCGACGCTCACGCTGGATTCCACCCGGTCGGCGTCGCGGGCCGAGGGCGCGGGCCCGGGCTGTGCGAGAACGGTTGAGCGTCCGTCGCGGCTCGCGAGGAAGGTGGCCTGCACGGTGCCCTGCTCGATTCCGGCGAGCGGAGTCAGTACCCGCGATGGCCAGACCTGACCGCCGGCGTTTTTGGCGGTGGGCAGCCCAGCCAGATCGGCGGGCGGACGCTGGACCTCCTCGCCATAGGCGGCCGCGTTCCCCAGCAGGGCGAGCCTGTAGGCGATCGGTGTGAGCGGGGCCAGCGTCCCATTGTCCAGCAGGAGATAGCGGTCGTCTGACGCCGCCCCCATCTGACGGATCACGCTGCCCGCGGGCAGATTGATACCCGGCACAAGGGTGCCGGCACCCTCCACGTTGAGCGGGGCCAGGGGGTCACCCGCGGCAAACAGGTTGAGCCAGTCTCCGGTCACCGGCAGCGGGGTCTGGGTATCCAACCCGACCGCGCGCAGGACCGAGGTGCTCTGCGCAGGATCCACCGGATACCGGGTGCCTCCGGCGATGACAAACAGATCCTGGTCACGGCTGACCACGATGCCCTCGGTTTCTTTCGCCGGCTTAGCGGTGCGATCGCCGATGGTGAGCTCGGTTCCCTGCCCCACAACGCGTGCAGTCCAGGCATCGACCTCGAGGGACTTGCGCGAGGGGAGGACGTCCGGTCCGCCGGGGATCCCGATTGTTGATCCGACCGGGATCTTATTTAGAGCCCCCTGATCCACGGTGAGCACGCTAAATTCCTTGGCGGGAATCAGGAGGCGCGCACTGACGGTGTTGATCACCGGGTGCAGCGTTCCATCTACCGACAGGTAGCGGGCACCGGAGTCCTTGGCGACGATGAGCCGGTTGTTCTCCCATCCCTGGGGCAGTCCCGGGCGGACCAGGCCAAAAAAGAGCCCACCGAGGATCACCATGGCCGACAGGGTGATGCCGGCGATGACCGCACGCAGCGGCTTGGCCGGTTCCAGCTCCTTCCCGCCGGGGGCCCCGCCGCTGAACGCAGACAGGAGGCGACGCCTGCTGAACCCCTGAGCTTCAACCAGATCCTTCTTGGTTGCCATGTTTATGCCAGCCCAACGATGATCACGCCGAGGGGGAGCAGCGCGGTGAGGAGAAGAATTTCGATGCCGTCGGCATACACGCTGAGACGGATGCGGACCCGCTCACTGAGCAGTGTCAGGATGAGCGTGACGGTGGTGGCCACCAGCAGTGCGACGAGCAGCACGACCGCGTTGTCCGGGTGGGCGACCAGGCTGACCCAGCCGGTCAAACCGACGATTGCGGTACCGCAGGCGAGCAGGGTCAGCACCGATCCCCGAGCTCCGGCCTGCCGAGACTGGAACATGAGGACGGCTCCACACAGCGCGCTGAGGATTGCGCCGAGCCAGGATCCGCCGGCGACGATCGGGATCGAGGTGAGGATGGTGAGTCCCAGCGCGAGGCGCAGCGCGATCAGGGTGCGCTGACCACGAGCGACGCGGTCGGCCACACGTTCGGAATCGATCGGGTCGGGGTCATCAAACATTTCCTGTTCGCTCTGCGGCGTCAGGATCGTGATCCGGGTGCTGGCGAGTGCGAGCCAGGGGAGTGCGCCAGCGAGTGCTCCACAAACCGCTATCGCAATCGCGAAACTGGCCATCGGCGGCACGTTAAACAGCGCGCTCACCGTTGCCGGGACCGCCAGCGCAAATCCCAGAGCAATGGGGGCGAACAGGTATTCAATCGGTCGGATGGCAACCACGATCGCGATTGCCCCAATCACCATCGTGCCCAGGCCAGCGGCGGCCAGCGGCCAGCCCCAGAGAATTCCGGCCGGCGTTAACAGGTATCCGGAGACGCCACCGAACACGGCCGCGGCGATACCAAAGGCAATTCCGGCCCCCTTTTGTCCTAGACGTCCCAGTGCGGCGCACAGCGCGAGGAGAACAATTGCCCCCGCTCCGGCAACGAGAGCCGCCAGGAGATTGTTGGGGCCGAGCGAGGCCAGCGCGAGTCCGCTCAGTCCAAGCAGGGTCAGGCTGACGGCGGTGGCGGTACGGGCCGCGTCCTCGGGCTTCCAGCCGCCGTGTTGGTCGGCGCTGGCGTCAATGACCGCTTCTACGACGTCGTCGTAGACCTTGATCGCCGACACGTTCTCCCCGCGGGTCAGCGTGAGCACTTCCCCCTGGGTGATTCCCTGTGGGAGTGCGCCTTCTGTCGGTGTCAGTGACGCACCGTTGGCGCGGGTCAGACGGTATCCGCCGTGCACCATCGTGGGATCGAGCACCCCGAGGCTGCGAGCGATCCCAGGGATCAGCTCGATGAGTGGCAATCGTCCCGGAATGGCCAGGTCGATGCGTCGATCGTCGTGTACAACGGACACCCGCACGATGGTGTCCGCATTGGATTGTGTGGCCTGTGGCATGGCAATTATTCCCCCGGTTATTCCTAAAAGAATCTACACCCCTGAACGCGGGACGAAAAGAATATCCAATGTGTGGTGCTTTCGGGGGACTTTTTTTATGTAGGCTGTTGGGAGATGGCGGGACCATTTGGGCTTTGAGAGGGAATTCAGGCCTGGATGGAGGGGGGTAATTCTCGTTGCTTCTTCGGTCATCGAATCCATTCGAAAAATCTACGAAGGAGGCAAAGATGGCTGAAACCATCTCCGCAGAAGAAGGAGCCCTGCGCCGCGGAGCGCAGGCTGTAAACACCGCGAAGTCTGGAATTGACCAGCAGGTGAAGAAGGTTCGTGGCGAGATTGAGCAGCTGCGCGGTTTTTGGACCGGTGCCGCGGCCACCTCGTTCACCACGATGATGAACCGTTGGGACGAGGAAGCTCGTAACCTCAACAATGTTCTGGTCACGTTGGAGAACGCTCTGGCTGGTACCGAGCGTGACCAGGCGGCTACCGAAGAGCAGCACCAGCAGACCATTTCTGGTCTGGGTGCGATGATGGCCGGCTAAGCCCGGTTCTGAGACGATAAGGAGAAAATCTCATGATGGAATCAATGTCGGTCCAGACCGCGCAGGTCGGAGCATTGTCGCAGCAGATCCGTGGTGGTGCTCAGGGCATTAAGTCCGAGCTCGACCGTCTCGAGTCCGAGGTGGGTCGTCTTCGTGCGTCCTGGAGTGGTGAGGCTCAGAACGCTTACGATGACGCGCAGCGTCGTTGGAATGCGTCGTTGACCGAGATGCAGCAGCTGTTGGAGCGTATCTCGTCGAGCACCGATCAGATTGCTCAGACCTACACTCAGACGGACAAGAGTGCAGCCGGGCGGTTCGCCGGCTAACTGGCACCGTGTTCTCGGGCCGGGACGCGCGTGCGTTCCGGCTCGGGACACCCCGGGCGGGGTGGTGGAGTTGGCATCTAAGTGTCGGCCTCTGAAGTGACTCCGGGGCGTGACTCCGCGGTTACCAAATTTAGGTGTGCATTCATTTCTCGGGGCTGGTGTGGCCGGTGAAGGTGTGACGGTTGAGCTTCGCCGTAGTGGAGCTTTGCCGTAATGATAATCGGATCAAGAATTCGAACTAGAAAAGTAGAAATCTTTTCAAACCAAAGTGGCTTTATCGCTTTCCCTAACTCATTCCCGGGCTCCGAGGATGATGAGAAGTAACTAATGAATTCAGGGGCAAGCGCAGGTTTGCGGAACCAAGAATGACTCGTGAAGTTTAGTCGGCAGCGCAAGCAGCCTGGAGAGACGGCCTCGCCATGTACGTGTAGTTGTCGGTGAGCAATTGTTTGTGGTCAGTTTCGTCGAAGGCGCGTTGACCAATATGAAAGGGGAGATGTTGGACAACACAGAGATTTCAGTCGGCGTCGACAGCAAAGCATTGAGCGCCCAATTGGTTAAGATCCTCGATGACCTACCAAGCATCGGCGAGATAGTTGAGCACAGTGGCGTCAGCGTAGACGTCGCAAGACGATATCGTAACGCCATGGATGAAGTGCTGCACAGAGTGGCCAATGCCGTGAGTAATTCGGCGAGTGAATTTGAGAAGTTCTCTAAGAACGTTGAAGGGGCCATCTCTGCCCTTCAAGATGCTGATGCTGATGCCGAAGAACGTGCGCGGCAGCTCTTTTCAACAATGAGTGAATCGACCGGAAGCGCCGGGTCAACCTTGCCTCTTGCGAAATCATCGTCAAATCGAAGCATTCCTTCGTCTGGATCTAATGCAGGTGCAGGACGAGCGATCGGTTCCGCTGGCACGGAAACGGAAAACGAGTAGATGAAAAAATCGAATGTCAGACTTCGTGGAATTGCCCTCGGGCTGGCTGCGTTTTGTTCGGTGACGACCCTGTCAGCGGGGCTCGTCAGTGGTGCGGATTCAGCTTCAGCTGCTCCCACATCCGTTTTGGATGACTCTGATCGGGCCGCAGGGTTGTGGTACTTGGAGGCGATGAGCATGCCCTTGGCGAAGCAGGAGGGGCTAACGGGTAAAGGCATCAGAATCGCTGTGGTTGACGATGGTATTAACCTTAAAGCTTCGGAGCTACAGGGTGCTGACATAACGGTTCACGGTGGATATTGCCTTGATAGGGATACTGGCAAGGAAGTTCCAGCGGATTCTGAAATTGCTGCCAATTCACAACATGGTACGAGCGTTGTCGCCGCCCTAGTTGGAAATGGAAAGTCTCGCGATGGAGGGCTCGGCGCAACAGGCATCGTGCCAGACGCGAAAATCGATTTCTATGCAACTGGACCTGTACCGGCAAGTGGACCTTTCGACATAGGTAAAAACCAAGCATGTCCTAGCAATCGCGATCAAGATGGTTCGTTCTCAGGAAACTCGTGGGAGCCTGCAATCCAGGATGCAGTAAGGTCTGGGGCTGGAATAGTGTCGATTTCGATGTCAGGAGCTGTGGGCTTTATGGATAAGTCACTGGCTGAGGCAGCGAGCCGTGGCGTAGTCGTTGTGGGCTCGGCCGATAATCCTGGGACAGATTCACTAGGCGCAGGAGGATTTCCGGCAGCTGGCAACGGCACGGTTGCGGTAAACGCGGTGGGCAGCGATTCGAACGTGATCGGGACGAGCGCGGGCTACGAGCAGATGGTACCTGCGAGTGCGACAAACATGGCTGTTAGCGCGCCGGGGGTTCGCATACTCTCGGTTGGTCCCGATTGGGGACCTACTATCGAGCATGGCACTTCCTACGCGACGCCGCTGATTGCAGGTGCTTTGGCATTAGTGAAAGAAAAATACCCAGACGCCACGTTATATCAAGCCGTACAGGCGCTTATTCATACAACAGACCAAAACAAGCGGCAAGGGGCGTTGCAATGGGATAACCGTTACGGTTACGGCATCGTCTCTGTAGCAGACATGCTGAAGTCGGATCCAAGTACATACCCGAATGAAAATCCGCTTTTTATTTCGAGTGCTGATGACCCTCGCTGCAAGGCACCGGACGAGTCGGTGTCTCCTTCATCCGTTTCAGATTGTAACTGGGCTCGGGTTCCGAGCCCTCAAGACGTAGCGAAAGCAACGCCAACATCGAGCAAACCTAGCATCGCTCCTGATGCGCAAACAGGCGCTGTTTTCCCGGCCTGGCTTGCTGTAGCAGTCGTCTCAGGGGTTGTCGCTGCAATTCTCGTCGCAACCGCAATCATTGTGATTCTTGTGCGACGCAGGGCCAGAAAACCTAATCACCTATGAATTAGACATGGCTTCGTAGTCGTATGGCCCGGTGAACTCAGTTTCACTATGTGTAGGTATTCGGCAGATAAGAGTTAAGTTAGAAAGGAAGATGGTCATGGGAACGCAGGGGGAATCCGAGCGGACACTTCGAGAGTTGGCGACTGGGCGGGACTGGTTTGCACCAGGCTTGCGCAAACTCCGCACGACTCTGGAGATGTCCCGATCTACTTTTACATCGCAATCTCGTGAACTCTTTTCTAATTGGACTGGAGAGGCGGCTGCCGCTGCGCGGGTAGAAGCCTCAAATCTAATAGATTACGTCGCAACAATCGAGGCTTACTGCCAAGGTATTGAAACGGCAATCGAATCAGATAACATTCGGAGACAAGACAATGGTGAAGCAGCCTTAGGTCGTCTACCTGATGGGGAAATATCCGATCCCACTTTGCGGGCGCTTGCTCAGGGCGCAAGCATTGCGTCTCCGCTAACCGGCGGACTGATCACGTTTGCGACGAAGGGTTTATTGGATGCCTATCTGGCAAACCAACGTGACGAGGCAGCAAAGCGCGAGCTTCGGAAGCTTGCGAAAGTCATCCAATCGTCTGCCGATGACCTGGTTACGTTAAAGACGGAGCATGTGTCTCTCAATGAGAATTTTGACCCTCAGGGCGAAGGTGCTGGACCAGAATCTAGTCAACCTATTGGACGGCGGTTCCCGGCACCGTGGACACCTGACGGTAGTCGTGATTCCTTAAGCGGTGTCAACGGTAATGGTGCCGGAAGCCTTAATATTGGCATACCGGGGCATGCCGGAATTGTAACAAGTGGTTCTGAAAATGGCTCTGGTTCGGCTGAATCTGGAGCAGGCTCTCGCCCCGCTGGCGGAGGGAGCAGCCAAGAAAACCCGTCGAGGCCTCCGATTTCGGGCGGTTCGGATGTTCGCCCGATACCGGGCGGCGGTGGTAACGGTAACGGGCCTGGTGGTGGTATCGGGGGTCCTGGCGTTGATGTTGGTCGTGGGCCGAGTCAGGATTCGTCGCTGAACGGAATTGGCGGTGGTCCTGGTGTGGGGTTGCGTGGTGGTCTTGCTGGTGCTGTTGGTTTGGCTGCCGGAGCAAAACTTGCCGGGGGCAGTGGCGGTGCGTTAGGTGCTGGTGGTGTCGCCGGTGTGGGCGGTGGCGTTGGTGGGCTTGGCGGTGGTGCCGGTGTTTCCGGTAGTGGCGGGCTTCTTGGCGGGAATGGTGCAGCGGGGGCCGGTTCTGGTTCTGCCGGTGCTAGTGCGGCGGGCAAGGCAGCTGGGGCATCAGCAGGTGCCGGGCGTCCTGGGGGGAGCGGTCTTCTCGGTGGCGGTCAGGGTGCTGGCGGCGCGAATGCCGAGAAGAAGCGTTCTGGTTCTGGGGGATATATTGCGCCGAAGTTTGAGGAGGATCCCGAGCGAGGTCCGGCATCTCTTGCCGCGGGGCCGGGCAAGCGTGTGAAGAAGAAGCCTGCGGAGCAGTGATGGATCGGCCGCCTGGAGCGTTGTGGTATTACGTTTCCGGCGGCCGATTTGTTGGAAGTGAGGGAGTGCTTCGGGCCGTTGGGTGTTTCTTATCGAGTATCGATCAGATTGCTCAGACCTGCGCCCAGACGGACAAGCGTGCCGCTGGGCGTTTCGCGGGCTCGCTGGTGCCGTGATCCCGGGCCGGGATGCGGGTGCGTCCCGGCTCGGGTCACCCCGAACGGGTTGGTGGAGCCGGCCTCATTATGTGAGTCTCTGAAGTAACTCCGGAACGGGAATCCGGGGATACCTAATTATTCGGAAACTACTGCGAAGCAAGTCGCCGATGTTGTCACTGATCCATTAGATAGCGATTCAATTAGCGAGCACTCGGGAGTGAGCGTCGGCAAAGCGAAGGATTATCGAGAAGCCATGAGCGTGGTCTTAGCCCAGCTAAGTGCACAGGTAGACCAGCTTGTCGAGAGGATCAGTTGTTTCTCAGGAAATGCTACTGCAGCAATCGCCGCAATTCGAGCCACAGACAACGCGGCAGAAGAGACGAGCCGACAGTTTTTCTTAGAACTTGAAAATACCGAGAAGGCAAGCTTTTCAGAACCTTCTGAAACTAAGGGTTCCTCGTCAAATACCGACTCTGAGTGAAAGTATCCAGCGGAATGCATCCAAAAAGAGAATATATTAAGCGTCTCCAAGCGTCGATCCAGGTGAAAGGTTTCGTGACCACGGCCTTGACCGTTGCTTTGCTTTCTGTACCTCCAATGGCTGCACACGCAGCTTCCCCATCTGGGGAGGAGCGTACGGCAGCACTTTGGTATGTAGATGCATTGGGAATTCCTGCAGCGAAAGCCGAGGGGCTGACTGGCAAGGGCATGCGTATAGCAGTAGTGGACGATGGCATCAATCTCCAAGCCTCAGAGCTACAAGGTGCGAACATTAACGTTCATGGGAACTACTGCTTAAATCAAGACACAGGTAAGCCGATACCGGCAGATTCCCCGGATGGTGCGATTTCGCAGCATGGCACGAGTGTCGTGGCCATGCTTGTGGGAAACGGTCGTGCGTCTGATGGTGGGCTTGGAACCGTAGGAATTGTGCCTGATGCTCAAATTGATTTTTACGCTGCAGGCCCACTCGTCACTGAAGAACAAGAGGCGGCCGGCTGGGATAAGATTTGTCCTTCCAGCCAAGGAAGCGATGGGGCTTTCAGCGGCGATGCATGGAGAAACGCAATGAATGATGCGGTTTCTTCAGGGGCGTCATTTGTTTCCGTCTCCCTTGCCGGCTCGGTGACCACTTTCAAACAAGGGCTTGTTGACGCCGGGCGACTTGGAGTAACAGTAGTTGCATCTGCTTTGAACCCTGGGAATGATTCTCTTGGAGTCGGTGCTTTTCCCGCAGCGGGCAACGGAACGGTGGCAGTCAACGCCGTCGGTCGTGACAATAAAGTCATTGGACGTAGCGATGGGTTTGGCGGTGGCTTACAGGTTGGCAATGGAAACATGACCGTGGGGGCTCCTGGAGTGCGAATCTTGTCCATGAATGCACAATGGCAACCTACGATTGAGCATGGGACCTCTTATGCTGCACCGTTGCTCACAGGCGCGTTGGTGTTGACGTCGCAGAAATATCCGAAAGCTACGCATAACCAGCTCTTGCAGTCGCTTATTAACACCACGGACAAGAGTCTTCGTGACGGAGCGTTGTCGTGGGAGAACGACCTTGGCTATGGAATTGCTTCACTGCCCGAGATGCTGAGCCGAGATCCCTCCGGATTTCCGGATGTGAACCCGATATTCGTCGATGATCCAAGCGATCCTCGTTGCAAGGGGCCACGTTCCTCAGCTCAACCGACAACTATGGAAAAATGCCGATGGGCGCAGTATCCGACAGCTCAAGAGATCAAGGACGCTAAGTCCTCGTCCAACCCGATCGCAAAGCCTGAAGACAACACGAAAAAGAGTCAATCGTCTGGCTTTCTAACCCTGATATCTGCTATCGGTGCAGGGATCGTTGTTTTGGTCGCAGCTGGTGTCTCGATCCCTATGTTAGTTCGCCGCCGCCGACGACGTAGTGCGACATTTGTACAGGTCGAAGGTGCTGGTCTTCAGCAAACAGGTCCCAACTATCCGGTGACAGGACCTGGCGCTGGAGATCCCAAAAATGCTGGTGTTCAGAAAGCACCTATCCACCCGGGTTCGGCACCAATTAGGCCAGCGCATGGACAGGGAACAAACACTCTGTCAGATGCCCCAGATTCAACCCGAAAAACTGAACGAAACGAGGAGTAATGGCCAATCAGGGGGACGCTGAAGCACAACTAAAGGATTTTGTTCAGGGTAAAAGCTGGGTAGCACCAAACCTTGCGATACTTCGGGGAAAACTTCTCGAGGCGCGGGGCCAACTTGTCACGCGGGGCATCGATCTTTTCGGTTCTTGGAATGGAGAATCTTCGGAAGCTGCACGAGCCGCGGCATCTGTTCTCGTGGAAACGATTGCCACTCTAGAACAACAGTGTGCAGATATTGAAAAAGCCATCGATCAGGATGACTTGGAGCGCAGAGCGTCTGCTGAGTCTGCTCTGAAGAAGCTCCCCAAGGATGCAATTCCTGATTCCACACTCCGCGCGGTACTTCAAGGTGCGACGATCGTGAACCCTATCGGAGGCGGGCTTCTCACGATGGCGACAATCGCACTTTTCGCGAATCAACTTTCCGAGGAACGAAATAGGGTTGCGCAAGCTGAGCTATCGAAAATCGAATCCAAAATAGATCGCGCCGCGAATTCCCTTGTCGAGCGTCGCACGGAGCATATCGCTCTGAATGAGCGATTTGGTAAAAGCGACTTTGGGATTACCGAAGGATCGGAATCTCGGCCACCTCGGACTGCGACACTTCCTTGGGGCGGCCCGAATGTCTGCGGACGAGATGGGAACTAATCGAATGCATTCACGTAAGCGCCGCGAGCATTCACACGCCTACGGGTACCTGGGCAAGGGCTTGGCGGCCGCAGGAGCGGTTGCAGCTTTGGTGGTTGGGGTTTCGCTTCCCGCGCACGCCACCGCTCCGTCCTCTGACCAACGTACCGCTGGCTTGTGGTATGTGGACGCGATGGGGATTCCTGCGGCGAAAGCCGAGGGGTTGACGGGTAAAGGCATCCGGATCGCGGTTGTTGATGATGGGATCAATCTGAAGGCTGCGGAGCTTCAGGGGGCGAACATTACTGTTCACGGCAACTACTGCCTGAACCAGGATACGGGGAAACCGATACCGGCCGACTCTACTGATGGTTCGATTTCTCAGCATGGTACAAGTGTGGTGGCGATGCTTGTCGGAAATGGCCGTGCATCTGACGGGGGGCCGGGAACAGTAGGTATTGTTCCTGATGCTCAAATCGATTTCTATGCCGCAGGACCGATTGTTTCTAAAGAGCAGGAAGCTGCGGGGTGGGACCAGATCTGTCCGACGGGTCGCGATGATGATGGAACCTTCACCGGCGACTCGTGGGAAGATGCGATGAACGACGCTGTGGACTCAGGCGCGTCGTTTGTGTCTGTTTCGCTCGCTGGCTCTGGCCTCTCATTCATAGACGGCTTGACTCAAGCTGCGAGTCGAGGGGTTACGGTGGTGGCCTCGGCACGAAATCCCGGGAACGATTCGAGTGGGGTGGGGGATTTTCCTGCCGCGGGAAACGGTACTGTGTCGGTTAATGCCGTTGGGCGGGACAATAAGGTCATTGGCCAGAGCGATGGTTTTGGCGGTGGTTTGCAAGTGGGTAGTGGAAACACGGCCGTGGGGGCTCCCGGCGTGCGAATTCTATCGATGGATGCGCAGTGGCAGCCCACGATTGAGCATGGTACGTCGTATGCGACACCGCTGGTAACCGGTGCGCTGGCGTTAGCGTCTCAAAAATATCCGAAGGCGACCCACAATCAGTTGTTGCAGTCCCTGATTAACACTACGGATAGGTCTCTGCGTGATGGTGCTCTCTCCTGGGAGAGTGATCTTGGCTACGGTATTGCCTCGTTACCTGATCTGTTGAGCCGGGATCCGTCTTCGTTTCCGGATGAAAACCCGCTATTTGTGAACGATCCCAGTGACCCTCGCTGTATGTGGCCGCGCTCATCGACCCAGCCGACCACGATGGAGAAGTGCCGGTGGGCTCAGAATCCGACTCTTGAAGAAGTCAAAGCGGCCAGTGCTTCGGCGCGGCCTTCGACCCAATCGCCGCTACCTGGTGAAAACGCTATGGGGATGCCATTGCCCTGGGTGATTCTTGGTGCCGTGTTTGGAATCGTGGTCATTGCCGCTGCTGGGGTACTTGTTCCGGTCCTTATCGTCCGCAATCGCAGGGCGAAACTCGCAGAAGCAAGCCGTCAGAGTAATTCTCATCACGTTATGCCGCATGAGCAGGGGAGCCGGTTGGGCATGCAGAATGGCTCTGATTCTAGGCATCTGCCTCAGGCACCTCAGAACTGGGGCTCACCGAATCAGGTGGGACAGCCTGTCCGAGATGACAGCAGTCAAAACATTACTCATAACGATGAGCGCAAAAAGGAGGCTGAATAAAAATGGCTCAGCAGGGGGAAGCTGAAAAGAAGCTTGTGGAACTTGCTTCCGGTAGGAGTTGGGCTGCGCCAACCCTGGCTAAACGCCGAGACAAAGCCCACTCACAGTGGATCAGGTCGAAAAGGCACGTGCTCAGAGAAACTAGAGGTACGTCCGAGTGAGGGTTAAAATTCAAAGCCTCTCGATTGGTCGTCGGCGAATTGGTATGACGGTATTGGCGGCCTTCTTTACCACGGCGATGGTTATTGGTTCAGCGGCAACTCAGCAGGATTCAGTTTTCGCGATGCCTTCTACCAACGAAGCTCAAGCCCAAGGACTCTGGTATTTGAACAAAACTGGCGTGGCGTAGGCACACTCGGAGGGCCTCAGCGGAAAAGGAATCCGCATTGCGGTAGTTGATGATGGAATCAATTCACGTGCTGCCGAGCTGCAGGGCGCAAACATCAAGGTTCACGGAGGATTTTGTCTGGACCAAGGCTCGGGAGCTCCCATACCCGCAGATTCAACGGATCCCCTGATCTCTCAGCATGGAACTAGCGTTGTAGCGATGCTTGTCGGGAACGGCCAGTCGTCGGATGGCGGCCCTGGCGCTCAGGGAGTTGCTCCTGATGCACAAATCGATTTTTTTGCGACGGGTCCGGTCACTTCGAAACAAGAAGAAGCTGAGGGCAAGTCTAAGGTTTGTCCTTCTGAGAAGAATGCTGATGGCGAATTCAGCGGCGACTCCTGGGAAAGCGCGATGAATGCTGCGGCATCATCTGGAGCAGATTTTGTTTCAGTCTCGTTGGCCGGGCAGTATCTGACATTTAAAGCGGGCATGATTGATGCGATGAAACGAGGCGTTACAGTCGTGGGATCCGCGCTGAACCCAGGTGATGACTCCATAGGTATTGGTGCCTTCCCCGCCGCGGGGAACGGAACTCTGGCTGTAAACGCGGTTGGCGATGATGCGAAAGTTATTGGTGAGAGCGCGGGTTTCAGGCAAGAGATTCCGATTGGAAGGCCAAACATGGGAATCAGTGCGCCTGGAGTAGGTATTCTCTCAATTGGCGCTGACTGGAAACCCGCTATTGAGAACGGGACTTCTCTTGCGACTCCATATGTCACCGGCGTATTGGCGCTGGCTGCTCAGAAATACCCGAAAGCATCTAAGAACCAGCTCATTCAGGCTCTCCTCCATACTACGGATGACAACTCTCACGCTGGAAAACTGGAATGGGACGAGCTTTTCGGATACGGTATCGTGTCGCTTCCTGATTTTCTCGGGACGGATCCGTCCAGCTACCCAGACGTAAATCCCCTGTTCGTCACCGCCCCATCTGATCCTCGATGTAAAGCGGAAGACCAAACGTCGCAGCCGTCTTCCATGGAACAGTGTGCATGGGCCAAATTTCCCACAACTGCCGATATTTCAGGTGCCCCGACGCAACCTAGCCAAAGCGCAGGAGACACATCCGACAACGCTAAAGAAAATGGCGCTCAATTGGAATTGGTTTACGCCTTCGCTGTCGGAGCCTTGGTCATTCTTGGCGGCGCAGTTTGGATCTTCGCCTACTCGCGAAGGCGCAGAAGGTCACAGTCTAACTAGGTCATAAAATCGATCAGTTTCAATAGCGGAGGCAACGCGATCCTCCACAAGCTGTTTACAAGGACGCAATTAGACACGAATGTGCAGCATGCGCGAGATGATGTGAAATTTGCGCTGTAGATGGCGTTATTCTGCCCCGCAAAGAGGGTAGGCTAGCGGAGACGCATTTATGCGTCTGGATCTCAGTGTTCATCGTGGGGCGATGCCTGGGATTTCGGAAAGTGCGAATTTCGTGCCGCCCGGGGGAGCTTTCTGAGGGATTCGGATATGGATGGTTGGTTCTCCCTCCCCAATCACAACACGGTGTTCACCGTCTGAACGCCAAGAAAACGATCCCAGCACTACGGAGGAGTATCGATGGCAAGCAACAAGATTGTTGTGGTCCCGCAGACCCTGATGGATGCGGAACAGTATCAGGGCGATTTTGCCCGGGCTCTTGAAGCAAACTACGGATATTTGCAGACGCACTGCCGACTCGACGGGGCGTTTGGGGTGCTGATGCTGCCGATGCAGAACTACCATAATCAGGCTCGAGACTTGATTCTGAAAAACTTTGAAGCGCTCAAAAACATTGCGATCGCGAGCCAGAATGGGCTGCGGCAGGCACTCAAGGACTATAGCGATCACGAACAAAAAGTCATCGATGAAACGTGCAAACTCGGCACGCAAATCAACGGTGATTTTTCTGGCAACAGTGGCGTGCAGATTAACGGTCCGGTGACCATCAACGGCAACGGGAACTCCATCGGCGGTGCCGGCGGCGGGGGTAATCCCGGTGGCGGATCCGCCGGAGGAAGATACGGCGGAGGCTCTGCCGCCGGTGGTGGCGGTGCCGGGGGTTCAGCAGCTGCCGGAGGTAGCGGCGGCGCAGGTGGTGCCGGAGGTGCTGGAGGCGCTGGAGGCGCTGGAGGCGCTGGCGGATCCGCGCCGTATACCCCTCCGGTTGTTGACCAGACTCTGCCCGATTTCCCGGATGCTCCCACCCCGCCCACTCTCGGCGGCGGAGCCGGTGGCGTCGGAGGTAGCGGTGGTGCCGGTGGTGCCGGTGGAGACGGCGGCGCTGGTGGCGGTGTCGACAGTTCGGGCGGCAGCGGTGGAGACGGCGGTGCTGGTGGATCGGGCGGAGCTGGGGGAGCCGGGGGAGCTGGGGGAGCCGGCGGCGACGGAAACCATGTCTCACTACCCGGTGCACCCACACATCCGGTAGATCCGACACATCTCGGTGAGCCGGTAGATCCTACCGACCCCGGTGCCGTTGTGTCGCCGGTTGACCCCGCCGTGCCGGTGGATCTCAACGAGGGATTGCCACGAAACTGGGACGAGATCGTCGCCAAGGATCCGCTGGGGCGCACCGATGCGGAGCTGCGGGAACTGTGGCTCAACCGAGAGGCCGTCGTAATTATCGCACCGCCGAAATCGCACATCGGGTTTGGCTACCCCGAAGAGATCAACCTCAACGTCAACGTGGTGTCCAACGTCAATGTGAACATCAACCTCGACAGTCTCCTGCGTGAGGCCCTCGGGACCAGCGAACGGAGCAACGCATGAGCTCGATCACCCCGGTAGCGGATCCGGCCTCGGTCCTCACCACCCCATCGGTGTCCAAGGAGTCCCTGGACAAGGTGATGCAGGCGCGCGGTAACTCAATATTTGGTCAGTTTGATAACATCGCCCGTCAGCTCTTCAACTTCAGTCCTCTCGATGAGTGGGTATTCAACCCGTTTATTGGTGACTGGCAGCGCATGGATAAGGCGGCTGCCGCGTGGACAAACACGGCTACGGCGCTGGAGATGTTCGGGCAGAACGCCCAGCATCTCACCGAGGTTGTGGGCGACGACTGGGAGGGCGAGGGATTTGATGCTTTCAAAGCGTCCCAGGCCAGTTTCGCCGAGAAGCTCCCGCCACTGGCGCAGCAATGCACCAATGCAGCCGAACTGAACCTCGCCTTTGTGGACTATGCCTCCCAGGTCGCCGGGCTGATTCTCGACATTCTGGATATCCTCGCGCAGAAGCTCATTCGAATGTCCGCCGAAGCGGCGGTGCCGGTTGCCGGATGGGTAGCCGCCGGAATCGAAGTCGCAGATCTGGTTGCCAAGGTGTGCGACTGGTCGGTTCGAATCCTCGACCTGATCAACAGCGTGGTGCGCATCGCTCAGGCCTACATCGCCATCATGACGGGGTTCCAGAATTCGCTGAGCGCGATCACGTCGTTGCTGGACACCTGGACTTCCGTGGCCTCCAACGTGGGCGCGGTTGCCAGCCTCGCCAGCGAGGTGCTCAACAAGGCACCCAAACAGCCCGCCGCGACGAAGCCGGCACCGATCGGGTAGCGCGCTGCGCCCCGAGACCGTTTGAGTATACGTCGACATCACCGACGAAAGGACCATCATGAGCGACGACTTCGCCGCCACACTGGAAAACATTCGCCAGCAAACCGCGGCAATTCAGCGCGAGCGTGACGAGCTGCGTAAGGAAATCGAAGCCGAGCGCGAGGCCAACGCCGAGCTCAAGGAAAAGCTGATCGCGGCACGCCGCTCCGGGGAGCTCGGACCCGAGTGGCGCGTACTGCAGCAGCGAATCGACATCTTCCAAACCACCGAGGAAGACATCTACAACGGTATCGATCTGTCCCCGGAGGCACGTTTTGTGCGGAAAACCATGGGGGAGTACTACGGCCGGGCACAGCAGGAAATGCAGGAGGGTGAGGGAAGTGAAGAACTCGCCGAATCCAACGCTCGTCTTGCTCGTGAGCGCGAAAAACTCGTTGAAACCCTGCGGGACCTCCTCACCTAAATTCGTCAAGCCCATCCTCACTTACGCCACGAGCGCCGAGGAGACACACCCCTAGCATCCAACCGGGTGCCGGAAAGAAAGAACCGAATGACCGAGTCCACCAAGGCTGCCCCCGCGCTGCGGCGAATTGCCGTTCGTGATGCGGATCGTCGGCATGACCTGGTTGTCCCACTGGGGCAAACACTCGCACACGCGCTCTCGGTGTTTGGCTCTGACCCGGTGTCCGGTGGACGAGTATTTGGACCCGGGGGAGAAGAGATAGCGGTACGCACACCCGTTGCCGATCTGCGCGAGGGTGGGCTCTACACCATCGCCCGCGAACGACCACTGAGCGCGCGTGAGCGACGCCGGGCTGCCGTGCCCCGCGGATTTGCCCGGGTCGGACCGTGGTGGGTACTGCTGGGATGCGCGGTGCTGGTGGGACTCCTCTCAATCAGCCTGGACCAACTGCGTATGCCGGGCGCAATCCTGCTCGGATTCGGCGCGATTCTTGGTGTGTTTATCGCCGAGCTGCGTCCCGAAATGGGCGAGCACGGTCGTCTCGGAATCTCGTTTTACACGCCGCTCGCGCTGTCCGCTTTGGCCGCACTGGTCGGGGTGCCACAAACCTTCGACGGTTCCGCCCAGCTGGCCATCGCCGCGGCGGCGGCCGCCGCTGCCCTGGTATGCGCACTGACCATGGTGATCAACACCGACACCCCGCGCCGTGCCGCAGCCTCGGCCCTGGTGGTGGTGTTTGCCGGGCTCGCTGTGCTGTGGGGGCTCAGCATTTTGGTCGGCTACGGCGTGACCCAGACCGCGCTGGTCACCCTCGGATTTATCCCTTTGCTCCTGCGTGCCCTGCCGAGCGCCTTGTTCACGGTGGATGAGGGGTATCAGATCGACTTCGGCCGGTTTATGACCGCACGCTGGACCGTCCGCGGACGCGTGCCCGAGTACCGCCCCACCGTGTCGGTGCCCGAAATTGAACACGTGGTTGCTGAAGCCCTCGCTCGGCTGCGAGCCCTGACGCTCGTTTTTTCGCTGATCGCCGCCCTGTGCTTGCCCGCGATCGGTGAACCGCTGCTCGGTGATTCGCCGATCGAACGATGGTCGGCCCTGGCGCTACTGGTATTTATCCCGCTCGCTCTGCTCCTGGGTGGACGTCGGGTGTCCGGGGCTGCGCAGCGCACCCCGCCGCGGGTCGCGGTAATGGTCGGGCTGATCGTGCTGGCCGTGCCTGTTGTTATCCACCTCACCGGGATGCTCGCCCTGGGGATTGCCGCCGGACTTCTGCTGGGGGCCCTGCTCGCAGCAGCACTGATCGTCCCCTTCTCTCGCAATGCGCGTTCGCTGGGCTGGTCTCGTACCGGGGACATTGCGGAAAGCTTTGCCCTGGCGTTCTCCCCGGTGGCCGCCCTGCTCGCAGCCGGAACGCTGACCCTGCTGCAGGGGGCGCTTTCCTGATGGCCGCCACACAGCCCATATCTCTTTGCTCCGCGGGATCCCGATTCCCGCTCCGGGGCATGTTCACCCCGCCACAAGGAGCGTATCTCGGATGAGTATGTCCAGCACCTCGCAGACCCGCCGTCGTGGCGGCGGTGGAACCACCGAGCAAACGCGTCCACAATCCGGCCCCGCGCCCACCCGAACTCGTAGTCGTGGATCGAGCGTCGACCCCGGGCTCACCGGCGACGCCCGCCTCGAAGCCGCCCTGCGGGCCTCACGCTCCTGGGCGCACACCGCATCGGTGGGGAAACGTCTGTTGGCATACACGATCGATGTCGCGGCCGTGCTGATTCTGGCCACCGTCGCCGCGATCCTGACCCGAAGCGCGCTGGTTGGCGCCGTTGTTGCCCTCGAACTGGGCATCGTACAGTGCGTCATCGAGGCGCGCACCGGCATCACCCTCGGCAACGCCTGCCTGCGTCTGCGGACGGTACGCGATGATGCGCCGCGCTCTCCCGGAGTGCGGGCGGCAGCGATTCGGGGAGTGATCCTGCTGGGTGGATTCCTGGTTGCCGGTATCGGCGGTTGGTTGATCGTTGCCACGGCCGCACTCGATCCGCGCCGTGCTGGACGGACCTGGGCCGACCGCGCCGGACACACCCTGGTGGTGGCCGTCCCGACCCGGGCCGAGCGTGAGTACCGCGCCAGCGTACCCACCGACAGTTGGGAGGTCGCGGCACCTCGCGCCACGCCGACCCCTCCTCCGGGTATCGCTCCCGCTCAGGGAACCAACCTGCTGCACAACCATCCGCCCGCACCCGAGGTTCAGGACGTCGCGGGAATCGGGTCATCCCGACCGAGCCCGGGGCTCGGTACCCCCACGCCGATCCCGACGCCCAGTGCCGGGAACGGCGTGGCCTCCGTAGCGTCGCCCGCCCCGCACGGGACCGCTCATGCAGATGTGGCCGGTGCCGGGTCTCGCTGGGCTGCCCAGCGTGGTGCCGCGCCCGCGTCCTCGGCGCCTGCGTCCTCAGTGCCCGCAGCGGCGACGCCTGTTCCCGCGGCTCCTGCTGCCGTTCCCCTTCCCGCGGCTGCCGCGCCCGTGGACACTCCGCCCAGTGTGCCCGCACTGGCTGCTCACAACGCGGAGGTGCCCGCGCGGCCCTCGTCCAGCACGTCGGCCGCGGCGCAGCAGCCAGCGGTCGGAGCATCTACTCCCGGTACAGGCGGTGCGCCCGTCATATCGCCCGCTCCACACGGCTCGGACTCACGGCCCGAGGTGCCGCCCGCATCCGCTCAGGGTGCCCCGCCCATCTCCGAGCGTAGGGCGTCCTCCGGTCATCGTGCGGCGGCTCGGGGCATGGGCGCTCCAACGCCGATTACGCTGCCCTCGACCCAGGGCGTGCCGCAGCCCGATGCGGCGGCCATCGAGCGTGATCGCGCGGCTCGCGCCGCGGCGTTGCACGCGTCGCCCGCACCCGGATTGCCCGCACCTGGATTGCCGGAACCGTCTGCGCCCGCCCGGGCATCCTCGGGCGCGGAGTCTGCCATGCCGTCTGCTCCCTCACCGACCGCGACTCCGGCTCCCGCCGGGGAGACTCCGCCGGTGACCGGGGTGCCCGTCAACGCTCCGGAACCCCGCGTTGCGGCCCAAGCGGAGCCTCCTGTCCGCGAGTCGGCTGATCCGCCCTCGGGTGTGGTGTCGGTCGGTAATCCCGTACCCCGAGCTCGGGTGCCGCGGCCGCGAGAGGGCGAGCTGCTGCTGGTGTTTGACACCGGTCAGCGTGTGCAGCTGCCAATTCCGGTCGTCGCGATCCTCGGACGCAAACCCGACCGCACCTCCGATCTGGACCAGGTCGTGGCGATCGGCGATCCCGAGGGCACCGTCTCCAAGACACACCTTCGAATCGAGTATCAGCGGGGGAGCGTGTGGGTGACCGACCTGGGATCCACCAACGGAACCCACATCATCGACGACGACGGAGACGACGCCCAGCTGCCCGCCGGCGGCCGCGCCCTGGTCAGCCAGGGTGCACGCGTGCGGATCGGAAACCGTGTGTTCACCCTGTCAACAATCATCAGTGGAGGATCGGATGAATAGCCGTCTCGCCCCGCCCCGGGTCCCGACCGGATCCATCTCCGTCCAGGCTCCGCCGGAAATGGAGCCCTCCGACGGAGGCTCCGGGATCCTGACCTCGATGATGCCCATGCTGGGCAGCGTGGGTGCCATCATCATGGTCAGCATCACCAATGCGGGCCCCACCGGATTCCTCACCGGCGGCATGGTGCTGCTCTCCTCGCTGGGATTCGTGTTTGTCAACGGATGGCGTCAGCGTTCGCAGCGCGCCGCCGCAACCCTGACCAGTCGCCGCGAATACCTGGCCTACCTCACCGACCTTCGCAGTACCGTGCGTTCGGCCGCAAAGGCGCAGCGGCAGGAGCGCAACTGGCGCTACCCGGAACCCGCGGTGCTTCCCTTCCTCGCCGAGGAGGGGACCCGGGTGTGGGAGCGTGATCCCTCGGCATCCGATTTTCTCTCGGTCCGAATCGGCACCAACGACCAGCCGCTGTGCATGACCCTGGAGCCTCCGGAGCTGCCGCCGGTAGCGCAGCTCGATCCGGTGTCCACCACCGCCGCGCACCGCTTCATCCTGACCCACGAAACCCAGCGTGATCTCCCTAACTCGCTCGAGCTATCCGCATTTTCCTCGGTGCAGGTTGTCGGCGATGATGAGGATCAGGTGCGTGGCCTGGCCCGCGCGATGATCGCGCACATCGCGACGTTTGAGGCACCCGAAAACGTGCAGATTGTGATCGTCGCGACCCCGGAGAGTTTGCCGCTGTGGGAGTGGGCCAAGTGGCTTCCGCACACCCGATCGACCCGCGCCAGCGACGCGCTGGGCGCCGCGCGGATGATCTCCTCGGACGTGGATGCCCTCACCTCGATGATGCCCGCGGACGTGCGCGAACGCTCACGCTTCAGCCCCGATGCCCCCGGTGGTGCGCAGCCGCACCTGATCGTGGTGGTGGACGGCGCGAGCGTGCCGCCAACCGACCCGGTGTTTGTTGGGGGTTTGCAGGGTGTTACCGTGATCGACCTGCCGGACAGCTGGGACGCCAACGAGGATCCCACCATCGCCCGACTGCGCATCGAGGGCGACACCACCCACGTGCTCGCCGGAACGCTGCAGCACAGCTCGGTGCGTCAGGACGCGCTGAGTATCGTCGAGGCCGAAGCTCTTGCCCGCCGACTCTCTCCGCTGGCCCAGTCCGAGGAACAGGGTGGCGGTGCGGTCGGTACCCGAACCTCTAACCGTCAGCTGGAACTCATCGAACTGCTCAACATGCCCGACGTGCGGGACATGGATCTGGATGCCGCGTGGGCCCTGCGGCCCGAACGCGACCGCCTGCGGGTGCCGATCGGTCAGGACACCGGCGGTGCGCCGCTCATCCTCGACATTAAGGAATCCGCCAAACAGGGTATGGGCCCGCACGGCATCATGATCGGTGCCACCGGTTCGGGTAAGTCCGAGGTGCTGCGCACCCTGGTGCTCTCCCTCGCGCTCACCCACTCGCCGGATGAGCTGAACTTCGTGCTGGTGGACTTCAAGGGTGGTGCAACCTTCGCCGGGATGGCGGATATGCCCCATGTGTCGGCGATCATCACCAACCTGGGGGATGAGATCAGCCTGGTTGACCGCTTCCAGGACGCCCTGACCGGCGAGGTGGTGCGGCGTCAGGAACTGCTGCGTGCGACCGGACCGTTTGCCAATGTCACGGAGTATGAGAAGGCCCGTCGCACCGACCGTCCCGAACTGGCCCCACTGCCGGCGCTGATGATCGTCGCCGACGAGTTCTCCGAACTGCTCAGCGCCAAACCGGAGTTTGTTGAGTCGTTTGTCAACATCGGTCGGGTGGGTCGATCCCTCCACGTACACATGCTGCTGGCGTCGCAACGGCTCGAGGAACACCGCCTCAAGGGCCTCGACACCTACCTGTCCTACCGCATCGGATTGCGCACCTTCTCGGCCGCGGAATCGCGCAGCGTGCTCGGTGTTCCCGACGCCTACCACCTGCCCAGCGAGCCCGGTGGCGGTTACCTCAAGGCCAATACCGATGAGATGGTGCAGTTCCGTGCGGCCTACGTATCCGGACCGCCACGCACCAAGATGCGCGGAAACACCGGCCGGGCCCTGGGAAACGCAGACAACACCCCGGTGCGGATCAGCCCGTTCACCGCGGCCCCGGTCCTGCGCGACGAGCCCGAAACTCCCGAGGAGATCGAGCCCGAGGTGCCGGTCAGCGCCGAAGAGGCCACCGAAAAGCGCAGCACGTTTGATCTGGCCGTCGCCAAGATGTCTGAGAGCGGCATGAGCGCACACCAGGTGTGGCTGCCACCGCTGGAGATTCCGCCGACCCTGGATGAACTCTTCGGAGAGCTCGTGGTGAGTTATGAGCTCGGTCTGCACTCGCCGGCCTGGCGTCGGGCGACCCCGCTCACGGTGCCGCTGGGCCTGGTGGACGTGCCGCTCGAACAGCGCCGGGACACCCTGACCGTGGACCTGTCCGGTGCCTCGGGCCACGTGGCCATCGTGGGTGGACCGCTCTCGGGTAAGAGTACGCTGGCGCGCACACTGGTGACCGCGCTGTCGCTGCGGCATACACCGCATGAGGTTCAGTTCTTTGTGCTGGATTTTGGTGGCAGCTTTGCCGGAATGCGCGACCTGCCCCACCTGGCCGGCCTGGCGACCCGAACCGAATCGGACATCGTGCGCCGCTCGGTAGCCGAGGTCACCGCACTGCTGGATGCTCGTGAGGCGTACTTCCGCGCCAACGGGATCGACTCGATTTCGACGTACCGCACTCGGCGCGCGGCGGGCACGGCGGACGACGGGTACGGTGATATCTTCCTGATCATCGACGGCATCGGCACGATTCGCAGCGACTATGAGTCCCTGGAAACCCCGATCCAACTCATTGCCGCGCGCGGACTCAGCTATGGCGTGCACGTGGTGCTCACCGCCGGAAGGTGGATGGAGATCCGTCCAAATCTCAAGGATCTGCTGGGTACCCGACTTGAGCTCAAGCTGGGTGACCCGGTGGACTCCGAGGTCAACCGCAAGGCCGCCGGGAACGTGACCCCCGGTCGTCCCGGGCGAGGTCTTGCCCCCAGCACGCTTCAGATGCTCACCGCGTTGCCGCGTATCGACGCCGATCCCGACTCCGGCTCACTCAGCCAGGGTGTGGATGACCTGGTGAACAAGACCTCCTCGGCCTGGGTGCGTGAGCCCGGTCCTAAGCTGCGACTGCTCCCCGAGGAGCTGCCGCTGGCTCAGGTTCTCGCCGACGAACACGCGCAGCTGGAGCAGATCCAGCTGGGTATCGACGAGTCCACCCTGTCACCGTTTGGTATCGACCCGCGGACCGAGGCACACCTGTTCCTCTACGGCGACTCGGGGTCGGGTAAGTCAACGATGCTGCGTGGCTATATTCACGAGATCATGCGACGCTATGAGCCGGGTAAGGCGCGTATCTTTATGATCGACTACCGCCGGGCCAACCTCGGCGAGATCCCCGCCGACTATCTGGGCGCCTACATGACCGGACATGAGCAGACCACCGACTCGATCGCTCAGCTGGTGGACTTCTTCCGCAGCCGCCTGCCCGGACCCGATGTGACCGCCGAGCAGCTGCGCACCCGGAGCTGGTGGAGCGGTGCCGAGGGATTTGTGCTGATCGACGACTACGATCTGGTCGCTACCTCCCAGGGCAATCCGGCCGCACCGCTCGCCCAGCTCCTCGCTCAGGCGGCGGATGTGGGACTGCACGTTGTGGTCACCCGTCGCTCGGGTGGTGCCTCGCGTGCCGCCTACGACCCGATCCTGCAGGGCATGACCGACCTCGGGGTGACCGGCATCCTGCTCAGCGGAAACCCCGAGGAGGGTCAGCTGATCGGTAAGGTTAAGGCCATGCCGGCGGTTCCCGGTCGGGCGCAGGTGGTCAGCCGGGAGCGCGGCCACTTTATCGCTCAGCTGGTGCACACCCCGTCCATTCACAGCACCGACTCCGCGGAAGACTAACCCGCGTTGTGTCACAGGCCCCGGATCCACACGGTCCGGGGCCTGTGGCATGCGGGAAGGTGGGAATGCGACAGCACAACTATCGAAATCATCACATCTGTTCTTTTACGGGTGCTCAAGGCCCTACTGTGGTAGCGGCCGGGTGACTTCGTCAAAATCCTCCGGTCGCATTTTTGAACATCGCACGCGCCCCGGCAGCATCCGGGGGTCGTGGCGGACAAGGGGAACAACATGAACAAGAACACGATGTCGCGACGTCTGATGCGCGGGGGACTGGGCGTGGCGGTGGCACTGAGTGCGGCGCTGACCATGAGCGGCTGCTCGATCCTGGAGGATATCGCCAGCAACGGGAAGACACCCGTGCGCGACGATCAGGGGTCGGTAGTCGAGGGTGGCAAGCAGGACGTTTTCACCATCAAGGTGGGCGACTGCGTCAACGTCCCCAATGGGGACACGGTGAGCGATCTGAAGGTCATCCCGTGCGACACCGAGCACGATGCCGAGCTGTACTACGAGCACGAGATCACCCAGGACGACCTCGGTGCCGTGGACATCGAGGACGGATACCCCGGGGAGGACGCCGTGCACGAGGTCGCCGCGCGTGCCTGTGAGTCACGCTTCACCGAGTATGTCGGGGTGGACTATGAAACCTCGGCCCTGGACTACGACTGGTTCTACCCAACCGAAGATGGCTGGGACGCCATTGACGACCGCACCATCCAGTGCTTCCTTTTTGACGGGGAAAGCGGAAAGCTCACCGGCGCCCTCGCCGGTTCCGGACGCTAACCCGGTACCCATCCACCCGCACACGCCCGCCCGGCACTTTCGGGCGGGCGTGTGGTGTCTCAGGCGATAGGCTGGAGACATGACAGTCCGGATCAACCCGAGTATTCTTTCCGCCGATTTTGTAAACATGCAGGCGGATCTTGAGCGCATTGCCAACGCCGATTTTGTGCACGTCGATGTGATGGATAACCACTTCGTGCCCAACCTGACCTTCGGGCCGCAGATGGTGCGTCGCATCCAGGATGTGTCGCCGGTCCCGCTGGATATCCACCTGATGATCAGCGATGCAGACCGTACGGCCCCCGAATATGCCGAGATCGGCGCGGCCTCGGTGACCTTCCACGCCGAGGCCGCCGAGAACCCCATTGCGCTGGCTCGTCGTCTTCGTGAGATCGGCTCACGGGCGGGAATCGCGCTCAAGCCCGGTACCCCGATTGAGCCCTACCTGGAGCACCTGGACGAATTTGACCAGATTCTCATCATGACCGTGGAGCCCGGGTTCGGTGGACAATCGTTCATGGCGGACATGATGCCCAAGCTTGCGGCACTGTCGGCCGAGGCCAAGCGCCGCGGATCCAACGTGTGGCTGCAGGTGGACGGCGGCATCGCCGAGGCCACCATAGCCCAGGCTGCCGAGGCCGGAGCGGATACCTTTGTGGCCGGGTCGGCCGTCTACGGGGCGCAGAGCCCCGCGCTGGCGATCGATTCGCTGCGTGACTTGGCCGCCGCCCACCGTCACTAGCGTCGAGGAAACGGGCGCACCGGTGTTTGGTCCTGCACCGGTGTGCTCAAAATCCGGGCATATTTCCGCCCGGATCCGGGCCTCGCGGTCTTTTTCGGGCCCGGGCACCTAGTAGTGTGAACTTCGTGAAGACTTTCGACACCCTGTTTACCGAGCTGACCCGAAAGGCGCAGGAGCGCCCCGAGGGTTCGTTGACGGTGGCCGAGCTGGACCGTGGCGTCCACGGCATCGGCAAGAAGATCGTGGAGGAGGCCGCCGAGGTATGGATGGCCGCCGAATACCAGAGCAATGATGAGGCTGCCGAGGAGATCTCGCAGCTGCTCTACCACCTGCAGGTGATGATGATCGCCAAGGGTCTGACCCTGGAGGACGTGTATCGACATCTGTGAAGCCCCCGCTTCACCCTCGATACCCAACTTCAAACCTAAGGTTCACCCATGCTGAGAATTGCCATCCCCAATAAGGGATCGCTGTCCGAAACCGCCACCCTGATGCTTGCCGAGGCGGGCTATGCGACCCGTCGCGACCCCAAGGAACTGCACCTGGTCGACGCCGAGAACGACGTCGAGTTTTTCTTCCTGCGACCGCGCGATATCGCCACCTATGTGGGCTCCGGTGCCCTCGATGTGGGTGTCACCGGCCGTGACCTGCTGCTGGATTCCGGATCCGATGCCATCGAGATCGAGCCGCTGAACTTCGGCGACTCGACCTTCCGTTTCGCCGGCCCGGCCGGTAAATTCCACGAGCTGAGCGACCTGGAGGGGGTCCGCGTGGCCACCAGCTACCCGGGCCTGGTGGGCGATTTCCTCGCCGCGCACGGCGTGAGCGCCCACCTGGTGAAGCTCGACGGTGCCGTGGAATCCGCCGTGCAGCTCGGCGTCGCCGACGCCGTGGCCGACGTGGTCTCCACCGGCGCGACCCTGCGCAAGGCTGGACTGGACATCTTCGGCCCGGTCATCCTCGAATCCACCGCGGTCCTGATCCGCTCCGAGCAGGAGCAGCCCGGTCTGGCGACCCTGCGTCGCCGCCTCGAGGGTGTCCAGGTTGCCCGTCAGTACGTGCTGATGGACTACGACCTGCCGCTCTCGCTGCTGGATGAGGCCACCGCGATTGCCGGCGGCCGCCAGTCGCCGACCGTGTCGCCGCTGCGCGAGCCCGAGTGGGTCGCCGTGCGCGTCATGGTTCCCAAGCGCCGTACCAACCAGATCATGGATGCCCTCTATGAGCTGGGTGCCCGCGCGATCCTGGTCAGCGCGATTCACGCCGCACGTCTCTAAGGGGGAAGACCATGACACTCGCAACGCGTGTGATCCCGTGTCTCGACGTGGCAGGTGGCCGCGTGGTCAAGGGTGTGAACTTCCAGAACCTGCGCGATCAGGGCGACCCGGTTGAACTCGCCGCGAACTATGCGGCTCAGGGCGCAGATGAGATCACCTTCCTCGACGTCACCGCGACCGTGGATGGACGTGCCACGACCTATGACGTGGTGACCCGCACCGCCGAGCAGGTTTTTGTGCCGCTGACCGTGGGCGGGGGTGTGCGCTCAGCCGAGGACGTCGCGCGCCTGCTGGGTTGCGGTGCCGACAAGATCGGCGTGAACAGCGCGGCAATCGCGCGTCCCGAGCTGATCGGCGAAATTGCCGACCGTTTCGGCGCGCAGGTGGTGGTGCTCTCCCTCGACATCACCCGTGATGCTGCGGCCCCCTCGGGCTTTGTGGTGACCACCCACGGTGGCCGCACCAAGACCGAGCTGGACGCGCTGGCCTGGGCCACCGACGCCATCAACCGCGGTGCCGGCGAGTTGCTGGTCAACTCGATTGATGCCGACGGTACCCGTGACGGTTTCGATCTGGAGCTGATCCGGGCGATCCGCGCTATCTCGCACGTCCCGGTGATCGCCTCGGGCGGCGCCGGAGCGCTTGAACACTTCGCCCCCGCCGTACATGCCGGTGCCGATGCGGTGCTCGCCGCGAGCGTGTTCCACACCGGTGCGTTCACCATCGATCAGGTCAAGCTGGCGCTGGCGGACGAGGGGATCGAGGTGCGGCGATGAGCGGTACCGTCACCCTGAACACCTCGAGTCCCGAGGCCGTGGCCGCGAGCGTCACCTATGACGAGAATGGCCTGGCTCCGGCGATCATTCAGGAGGTGGGTACCGAACGCGTGCTCATGCTCGGGTACGTCAATGCGGAGGCGCTGCGGCGCACCCTGACCGAGGGGAGGGTCACCTTCTGGTCGCGATCGCGCCAGGAGTTCTGGCGTAAGGGTGATACCTCCGGCCACGCCCAGTATGTCCGGGATGTCAGCGTCGATTGTGATGCCGATACCCTGCTCATCCGCGTGGTTCAGGTGGGAGCTGCCTGTCACACCGGCGCACACTCATGTTTTGATGAGCGCACGGTTCCGGCGGTTCCGGGAGAGGTTCCCGGCCGCCCCTAGCCACGTGCACGTACGCCCGCTAGCCTCGAACGAGGGCGCGGCGCGAACATTCGGGAGTTTTGATGAGTAACAGTATGTCCGGCACCACCACCCGTGCGGACTTTGACCGCCTGGTTTCGGCGGGGGAGCACCGGGTGGTTCCGGTTGCCCGCGAGATCTTTGCCGACGGCGAAACGCCGGTAGGTATCTACCGGAAGCTGGCCGCCGGGAAGCCCGGCAGTTTCCTGCTGGAATCCGCCGAGCAGGGCGGTATCTGGTCGCGCTACTCGTTTATCGGGGTGTCCTCGTTTGGTGTGCTCACCGAGCGGGACGGTGCGAGTCACTGGATCGACTACGATCTGAGTGCCGAGCGCGCGTTCGGCGAGTCGATCCCCGCCGGCCCGCTGGATGCCGTGGACGCGTTCTACCGTCGCTGGGCCGGACCCAAGATCGACGGCTTCGCCCCGCTGACCGGTGGTCTGGTCGGGTTTATCGGCTGGGAGGCCATTCGTCAGATCGAGCACCTGCCCGATGCCCCGCCGCGCGAGATTCCGGTGCCCGACCAGGCGCTGAGTTTCGTGGAGAGCCTGGCCGTGTGCGATCACCGCTCGGCCACCGTGCGCCTGATCGTCAACGTGCTGCTGGATGATGAGCTGGACGGGGACACCCGCTGGGCCCACGCCCAGGCGCAGCTCAACGCCCTGCAGACCGGCCTGGCCCAGCCCGCCGAGGCATGGCTCGCCGAGGCCGACTTCTCGCTGGTGGCCGATCCGACCAACCGTACCGATCCGCAGGACTATCTGGACGGTGTCCTGGCCTCGCAGGAGTACATCCGTGCCGGTGACATTTTCCAGGTGGTGCTCTCGCAGCGCTTTGACCTGAAAACCGAGGCGGAACCGGTGGATGTCTACCGGGTGCTGCGCGCGCTGAACCCCAGCCCGTACATGTACCTCTTTGCGCTGGAGGATGCGGAGGGGCGCCCCTTCCACGTGGTGGGTTCCTCTCCGGAGGCCCTGGTTAAATCGGAGGATGGTCACCTGATCACCCATCCGATCGCCGGATCCCGCCCACGCGGGCGCACCCCCGAACAGGACACCGAACTCGCCGACGAGCTGCTCGCCGACGAGAAGGAACGCGCCGAGCACCTGATGCTGGTGGACCTGTCCCGCAACGATCTGGCCAAGGTGTGCACGCCCGGCACCGTCGAAGTGACCGAGTTCATGCGGATCGAACGCTTCAGCCACATCATGCACCTGGTGTCCTCGGTGGAGGGTACGCTCCGTGCAGATGCCAGCCCGGTGGACATCTTCCGCGCGACCTTCCCGGCCGGCACCCTCTCCGGTGCGCCCAAGCCGCGGGCGCTGGAGATTATCGACGAGCTGGAGCCCGCCCAGCGTGGCGTGTACGGGGGAGTCGTGGGCTACTTCGGCCTCTCCGGTGACGCCGACCTGGCCATCGCCATTCGCACCGCCACCATCGTCGACGGCACCGCCTACGTGCAGGCCGGCGGCGGACTGGTGGCCGACTCGGTGCCCGAACTCGAAGCGGCCGAAAGCCGCAATAAGGCCGCCGCACCGCTGCGCGCGGTGGCCATCGCCAACGCACTCACGAGGATTTCATGACCCAGCCCACCGAAGCCACCCCGACGGAAGCGGAGAAGATCGCCAAGAAGCGCCGCGGACTCAAGTCCCGCTCGCTGCTCCTGCTGATTGTTGCCGGGGGACTGGGACTGCTCTCGTGGACCCAGACCTGGGTCAACCTGACCGTCAACATCCCCAGTGGTGGCAGCAAGGACCTCGCGGTCAACGGGACCATCGCCGCACCGGCGCTGACGGCCCTGGCTCTGTGTCTGATCGCCCTGGCCGCGGCGCTGTCGATTGCCGGATACGTCCTGCGCCTGCTCTTTGGTGCCCTCTCGGTCATCCTCGGACTGTGCATCGCCCTCGAGGGCATCCTGGTGCTGCTGAACCCCGGTGCCTCCTCGGGAGCCGCGGTCACCGAGGCCACCGGCGTGGCCGGACCCGCCTCGATTGCCCAGGTGATCACCGCGTCGAGCGTCACCTTCTGGCCCTATGTGGGTCTGCTGGGGGCGGCCATCGCGGTCTTCACCGGGTTTGTCATCATCCTCACGGCCAAGCACTGGCCCGGATCTGCCGGACGCAAGTATCAGACCACCCCGCGGGTGCGGGTCGTGGATGAAAACGCCATGCCCGACGCGATCGATAGCTGGGATGACCTGAGTCGCGGCGAGGACCCCACCGATCCCACACTTCCCAACTCGACCTCCAAGTCCTAACCCCACGCGCGTCACCCCGATCCGCGCGTCCCGACCCGAGGCGCACCGCGTGGGTGCGCACGCCCCCGGCGATCCCCGATAGGATGGATCCGCCCATTCGTTTAAGGAGTTTCATGAGCACCGACATTTCCGATCCCGGACACGGACACTCGCCCGCAGCCTGGACCGCCGTCATCGTTATGCTGGCCGCCGTTACCATCGGCACCGTTGCCTTCTGGTTCGCCCAGGTGTGGCTGGTGTGGGCTTCGGTTGCGCTGATCGGCGTGGGTGCGCTGCTCGGTTGGATCCTCTCGAAGGCCGGTTGGGGCGTCAAGGGCCCCAAGTACGTCGCCAAGAGCCACTAGCTCATGCTCGCCGACCTGATGGCGGGTGCCGCGGCCGACGCCGCCGATCGTGAGCGGCTGAAGCCGCTCGAGGCGGTGCGAGCCGAGGCGCTCGCCCGCCCCGCCGCGATCGATGCCCTCGCCGCGCTGGCGCCGAGTGACCGGGTGAAGATCATCGCCGAGGTCAAGCGCGCGAGCCCCTCGCGCGGTGACCTCGCCGAGATTCGCGATCCCGCCCAGCTGGCCGTGTCCTATGAGACCGGTGGCGCCAGCACCATCAGCGTGCTCACCGAGGGACGAAAGTTCAAGGGGTCGCTGGCCGACCTCGAGGAGGTTCGTCGTTCGGTCGCGCTGCCTGTGCTGCGCAAGGACTTCATCTCGTCGCCGTACCAGGTGTACGAGGCCCGCGCGGCCGGAGCCGACCTGGTGCTGCTGATCGTGGCCGCGCTGGATGATGCCACCCTGGCCTCACTGTATGCGCTGATCACCGAGCTCGGCATGACCGCGCTGGTGGAGACGCACAGCGAGGAGGAGCTGCACCGCGCCCTCGCGCTCGGCGCCCAGCTGGTCGGTGTGAACGCCCGCAACCTTTCCACGTTCGAACTCGATCGTGACCTCTTTGGCACCCTCGCCCCGCAGATCCCCGCCGGGGTCATCCGGGTGGCCGAATCCGCCGTGCTCTCGCCGGCCGATGTGCGCCACTACCGCGCGGCCGGTGCCGATGTGGTCCTGATCGGCGAGGCCCTGGTGACCGGAGATCCGGTCGCGACCCTTGCTGAATATCTGGCGGTTTAATCCCTATGACGGATCTTCGTTCCGAAACCGGACCGTACTTCGGTGCCTTCGGTGGTCGTTATTCCCCCGAGTCGCTGATCGCGGCTCTCGACGAGCTCACCGAGGCCTGGGACAGCGCCCGGAATGACGAGGCCTTCCTCGGCGAGTTCCGCGCGCTGCTGCGGGACTACGTGGGTCGTCCCTCGATCATTACCGAGGTGCCCCGGTTTGCCGAGCACGCCGGTGGTGCCCGGATCATCCTCAAGCGCGAGGATCTGAACCACACCGGTTCACACAAGATCAACAACGCGCTGGGTCAGGTGCTGCTCACCAAGCGCATCGGCAAGACCCGGGTGATCGCCGAGACCGGTGCCGGACAGCACGGGGTGGCCACGGCCACCGCCGCCGCGCTGTTTGGGCTCGACTGCGTCATCTACATGGGCGAGGTGGACACCGAGCGTCAGGCGCTCAACGTGGCCCGCATGCGCCTGCTGGGTGCCGAGGTCATTCCGGTCAAGACCGGTTCGCGCACCCTCAAGGACGCGATCAACGACGCGATGCGTGACTGGGTCACCAACGTCGAGACCACCAACTACATCTTCGGAACCGTGGCCGGACCGCACCCGTTCCCCGCGCTGGTTCGTGATCTGCAGAAGATCATCGGCGAGGAGGCCCGTCAGCAGGTCCTCGACCTGACCGGCGCGCTGCCCACCGCGGTGACCGCGTGTGTCGGCGGAGGATCCAACGCGATGGGAATCTTCCACGCGTTCCTCGACGATGCCGACGTGGCCCTGTACGGCTTTGAGGCCGCCGGTGAGGGCGTGGACACCCCGCGTCACGCGGCGACGATCACCAAGGGACGCCCCGGCGTGCTGCACGGTGCGCGCTCGTACCTGCTGCAGGACGAGGATGGCCAGACCATCGAGTCGCATTCGATCTCGGCGGGCCTTGACTACCCGGGCGTGGGTCCCGAGCACTCGTGGCTCGCAGACCTCGGCCGTGCGCAGTACCGTCCGATCACCGATGCCGAGGCGATGGAGGCCTTCCGTCTGCTGAGTCGCACCGAGGGCATCATCCCGGCGATCGAGTCCTCGCATGCGCTGGCCGGCACGCTGAAGCTCGGCCGCGAGCTCGGACCGGACGCCACCATCCTGGTGAGCCTGTCGGGCCGCGGTGACAAGGATATGGAAACCGCGGGTCGCTACTTCGACCTGATCGACGAGGGAGCCACGCAGCTGTGACCCAGGTACACGACACCCTTGCGGCACTGCGCCGCGACGGTTCCGGGGCCCTGATCGGATACCTTCCGGTTGGCTTCCCCGACTTCCAGACCAGTGTGGACGCCGCGGTGGCCATCGCCGAAAACGGCGTGGACATCATCGAGCTCGGCGTGCCCTACTCGGACCCGGTCATGGATGGGGCCGCGATTCAGGCGGCCACCGTTCAGGCCCTGGCCGGTGGGTTCAAGCTCGCCCACGTGTTTGAGGCGGTTCGTCAGATTCGTGCTCGCGTGGACGTGCCGGTCCTGTTGATGACCTACTGGAACCCGGTCATTCAGTATGGACCCGACCGCTTCGCCGACGACCTGGTCGCCGCCGGTGGTGCCGGGCTGATTACCCCGGACCTGATCCCCGATGAGGCCGCCGACTGGCTCTCGGCCTCGGACCGGACCGATCTGGAACGCATCTTCCTGGCCGCGCCGTCCTCGAGTGACGAGCGCCTGAAGACCGTGTCGGAGCTCAGCCGTGGATTCGTCTATACGGTGTCCACGATGGGAATCACCGGTGCCCGCAGCGAGATGGACGGTGCCGCCCGCGCACTGACCACCCGCCTGCGCGCCGCCGGAGACAACTTCGCCTGTGTGGGACTGGGAATTTCCAGTGCCGCCCAGGTGCGTGACGTGCTCAGCTATGCCGACGGTGCCATCGTCGGTTCCGCTCTGGTCTCCGCCCTCGCCGAGGGTGGAGTGCCCGCCGTGGCCGCCAAGGCCGCCGAGCTGGCAACCGGTAAGAGCCAGTCGAAGTAGAATTATCCGCGCCGCCAGGCGTATCTGAAGAAAGGCGTGACCCGGGTGATTTCCCTGAGCATCCCCAGTCCCGAGATTAACTCGTTTAATATCGGGCCCGTAACCATCTACTTCTATGCCCTCTGCATTATGGCGGGCATCGTCGCCGCGGCGTTCCTGGTGAACCACCGCCTGAATAAGCTGGGTGCCGGTAACGGCGTCGTGCTGGACATGATCCTGCTGACCGTGCCGATCGGCATCATCGGCGCGCGGATCTTCCACGTGCTGACCCACCCCAACGACTACTTCTACCCGGGAGCGAACCTCTGGGAGGTCGTGGATATCCGTAGCGGTGGAATCGCGATCTTCGGTGCGCTGCTGGGTGGTGCCGTGGGCGCCTGGCTCGGCTGCAAGTGGACCGGACTGCGCTTCTGGGTCTTCGCCGACGCGCTGGCCCCCGGTCTGCTGCTGGCTCAGGCCTTCGGCCGTTTCGGCAACTACTTCAACCAGGAGCTGTTCGGTACCCCCACCGACCTGCCCTGGGGCCTGCAGATCGACAGCACCAACGCGGCCTGGCCGCTGGGTCTGCCCGCCGGTACCCTGTTCCACCCGACCTTCCTCTATGAGGTCATCTGGAACCTGCTCGGTGTGCTGTTCCTGCTGTGGCTCTCGCGCAAGATCAACGTGGGCTGGGGCAAGGTCTTTGGTGCCTACCTCATTTGGTACGGCGCAGGCCGTACCGTATGGGAGTCGATCCGGATCGACCCGAGCGAGATTTTCTTCGGAATTCGGGTAAATGTTTGGGCGGCTCTGCTCGCCATCGTTGTGGGAATTGTCCTGATCATCGTGCAGAACAAGCGCCACACCGGTTTGATCCCCTCGGCATATATGCCGGGTCGTGGCGATAAGGACGCTCAGGCTGGAGTAGGATCTTCACACACCGATGTGGAGTACGTAGATACCACTGACCCCTCGGTTCCGGCAACGGCGCCGGTAGCTGAACCGGCCACAAGCCGGGAAGGCGCAACCCCCTAACCCGCTCGGGTTCAGCCAGAACATACCCAGTTACAACGCATTGGCCCGGGACAGGTTAGACCTGCCCCGGGCCAATGGCGTCCCATCCCCTTAAACACTCCGTAAGGGTGGATTCATGACGCAACACAGTCCCTATCAAAGCTTCTCCGCGGTTCCGCCGCGGCAGGGGCTTTACAACCCGGTCCAGGAAAAGGACGCCTGTGGCCTGGCCGCGGTCGCTACCCTGCGTGGCACCGCCGGACACGACATCATCGAGCTGGCCCTGCAGGCCCTGCGTAACCTCGAGCACCGCGGTGCAATCGGCTCGGACGCCGGCACCGGTGACGGCGCGGGTCTGCTGAGCCAGGTGCCCGACGCCTTCCTGCGCGAGGTTACCCCGTTTGAACTTCCCGAGGCGGGGGAGTATGCGGTCGGTATGGCCTTCCTGCCCAAGGACTCGGCCGAGCGCGCCGCTCAGAAGGCCGCGATCGAGCAGATCGCCGCCGAGGAAGAACTCACCGTGCTGGGTTGGCGTGAGGTCCCGACCGACCCCGAGCACCTCGGTACGCTCGCCCGCGAGGCCATGCCCGCGTTTGAGCAGCTGTTTGTGCGCGTGGAAACCGAGATCGCTCACCACGCTCCCGAGCCGCAGCTGCACGAGCACTCGCCGATCGAACCCGGCGCCCCGGAGGAGGTGAACCCGACTCCCGCAACCGTCTTCTCCAACCTGGACGCGGTCTCCACCGCCACCTCCTCGATCCCCACGATCACCCCCTCGTCGAGCGCCTCGATCCCCACTCCCGCGCGCTCCGAGGACATTCCTCCCGCGGTCCCCACGACCGCCGCGCGTCCCGCCCGCCCGGATCCCCTCCTGCTGGATCGGCTGGCCTACCGACTGCGCCGTCGCGCCGAGCATGAGCTCGGTGCCTACTTCGCCTCGCTGTCGAGCCGTACCCTGGTCTACAAGGGCATGGTTACCACGCTCCAGCTTGAGCCGTTCTACCCCGATCTTTCGGATGCCCGTTTCGCCTCCAAGCTCGCGCTGGTGCACTCGCGGTACTCCACCAACACCTTCCCGTCGTGGCCGCTCGCGCAGCCACTGCGGATGCTCGCCCACAACGGCGAGATTAACACCGTGGAGGGTAACCGTAACTGGATGCGTGCGCGCCAGTCACAGCTGGCCAGCGACCTGCTGGGCGACCTCTCGCCGCTGCTGCCCATCTGCACCCCCGGTGCCAGCGACTCGGCCTCGCTGGATGAGGTGTTTGAGCTGCTGACTCTGTCGGGTCGCTCGATCACCCACGCGATGACGATGCTGGTGCCCGAGGCCTGGGAGAAGAAGACCGGGCTGGATGACAACCTGCGCGCCTTCTACGAGTTCTCGGCGCTCCAGATGGAGCCCTGGGACGGCCCTGCCGCGCTGACCTTCACCGACGGCACCCAGGTGGGCGCGACCCTCGACCGCAACGGACTGCGTCCGGGTCGCTGGCTCGAGACCACCGATGGCCTGGTTGTCCTCGGTTCCGAGATCGGTATTCTGCCGATTGCCCCCGAGCGCGTGGCCCGCAAGGGACGCCTGCGTCCGGGACAGATGTTTGTGGTGGACACCGCCGAGGGTCGGATCATCGAGGACACCGAGGTCAAGAAGGGCCTGGCCGAGTCTGAGCCCTGGGCCAAGTGGCTGGAGACCGAGCAGATCACCCTGGAGGACCTGCCCGAGCGCGAGCACATCGTGCACACCGCCGCCTCGATCACCCGCCGTCAGCGGACCTTCGGGTACACCGAGGAGGAGGTGCGCATCCTGCTGGCCCCGATGGGGCAGAACGGTGCCGAGCCGCTCGGTGCGATGGGATCCGATACCCCGATCGCCGTGCTGTCCGACCGCCCGCGCCTGGTGTTTGACTACTTCACCCAGCGCTTCGCGCAGGTGACCAACCCGCCGCTGGACGCGATCCGTGAGGAGCGGGTCACCTCGCTCTCGATCGGTCTGGGACCCGAGCACAACCTGCTCGAGGACGCCCCCGCGCACGCCCGCCGGGTAATCCTCAAGTTCCCGGTGATCAACAACGATGAGCTGGCCAAGATCCAGCACATCGAGCCCGAGGACCTCTCCAGTGCGCCCGCCGAGCTCGCGGTGACCATCCGTGGTCTCTACCGCTTCGACCGCGGCGAGAACGCGCTGCGCGACCGTCTGGACGAGATCCGCGCCGAGGTGGACACCGCGCTGGCCCGCGGCGCCGAATTCCTGGTGCTGAGCGACCGCGAGTCCACCAAGGACCTGGCCCCGATTCCCTCGCTGCTGCTGCTCTCGACCGTGCACCACCACCTGGTGGAGCGGGAGAACCGCATGCGGGTGGGCCTGATCGTTGAGGCCGGAGACGTCCGCGAGGTACACCACGTGGCCCTGCTGATCGGCTACGGTGCCACTGCGGTCAACCCGTACCTGGCGATGGAGACCTGCGAGCACCTGACCCGCACCGGCGTGATCACCGGCATCACCCCCGAGCAGGCCGTCAAGAACGTGATCTATGCCCTGGGTAAGGGTGTGCTGAAGATCATGTCGAAGATGGGTATCTCGACGGTGTCCAGTTACGCCGGTGCCCAGGCCTTCGAGGCCGTGGGTCTGTCCCAGGAGCTCATCGACGGCTACTTCGGTGGCACCGTGAGCACCCTGGGTGGCGTGGACCTCGGTGTCCTGGCCGCCGAGACCATGTCGCGGCACAAGAGCGCCTACCCGGACAACTCGGCCGAGCGGGTGCACGAGCGCCTGAACACCGGTGGCGAGTACCAGTGGCGTCGCGACGGTGCCCCGCACCTGTTCAACCCCGAGACCGTCTTCAAGCTGCAGCACGCGACCCGCTCGCGCCGCTACGACATCTTCCGCGAGTACACCGCCCTGGTAGACGAGCAGAACGAGAAGCTGATGACCCTGCGCGGCCTGTTCCGCCTCGAGGGCCACGGCCGCACCCCGGTGCCGCTGGACGAGGTCGAGTCCGTCGCCGACATCGTGAAGCGCTTCTCGACCGGAGCGATGAGCTACGGCTCGATCTCCAAGGAGGCCCACGAGACCCTGGCGATCGCCATGAACCGTCTCGGTGCCAAGTCGAACACCGGTGAGGGTGGCGAGGACACCGAGCGTCTGCTCGACCCCGAGCGTCGCTCGTCGATCAAGCAGGTGGCATCCGGTCGCTTCGGCGTGACCAGCATGTACCTGACCCACGCCGACGACATCCAGATCAAGCTCGCCCAGGGTGCCAAGCCCGGCGAGGGTGGTCAGCTGCCGCCGACCAAGGTGTACCCCTGGGTGGCCCGTACCCGTCACGCGACCCCCGGTGTCGGCCTCATCTCGCCGCCCCCGCACCACGACATCTACTCGATCGAGGACCTCAAGCAGCTCATCTTCGACCTCAAGCGGGCCAACCCCGCCGCGCGTATCCACACCAAGCTGGTCAGCCAGGCCGGTATCGGTGCGGTGGCCGCAGGTGTGGCCAAGGCGCTGTCGGATGTGATCCTGGTTTCGGGTCACGACGGTGGTACCGGTGCGTCCCCGATGAACTCGCTCAAGCACGCGGGAACCCCCTGGGAGCTCGGCCTGGCCGAGACCCAGCAGACCCTGATCCTCAACAACATGCGTGACCGCGTGGTGGTGCAGGTGGATGGTCAGCTGAAGACCGGCCGCGACGTCATCATCGGTGCCCTGCTGGGTGCCGAGGAGTTCGGCTTCGCGACCGCGCCGCTGGTGGTTTCGGGCTGCATCATGATGCGTGTCTGCCACCTGGACACCTGCCCGGTGGGTGTGGCCACCCAGAACCCGGTGCTGCGCGAGCGCTTCACCGGCAAGCCCGAGTTTGTGGTGAACTTCTTCGAGTTCATCGCCGAGGAGGTGCGCGAGTACCTCGCCGCCCTGGGCTTCCGCACCCTGGACGAGGCCATCGGCCGGGTGGACCTGATCCACGCCGGAGATGCCGCTGCCCATTGGAAGGCGCGCGGACTCGACCTGGACCCGCTGCTGTACCGTCCTGAGACCGAGCAGGCCCTGCGTGGCATCCGCACCCAGGACCACGAGCTCGACCAGCACTTCGACAACCAGCTGATCCGGCACGCCCGTGCGGCCCTGGAAAACGGCGAGCCGGTGGCGATTGATCTGCCGATCAACAACACCGACCGCGCCGTGGGCACGATGCTCGGCCACGAGGTGACCAAGCGTCACGGCGAGGCCGGGCTGCCCGAGTCCACCATCGAGGTTGCGCTGCACGGTACAGCCGGTCAGTCGCTCGGTGCGTTCATGCCCGCCGGAATTGCGCTGCGCCTCGAGGGTGAAGCCAACGACTACGTGGGTAAGGGACTCTCGGGTGGTTTGATCACCCTGCGTCCGCCGCGCGAGGCCACCTATCGGGCCGAGGAGTCGGTGATCGCCGGTAACGTGATCGGCTACGGCGCCACCTCGGGCCAGATCTTCCTGCGCGGTGTCGTGGGCGAGCGCTTCCTGGTGCGTAACTCCGGGGCCACCGCGGTGGCCGAGGGCGTGGGCGACCACGCACTGGAGTACATGACCGGCGGCGAGGCCCTGATCCTCGGACCCACCGGCCACAACGTGGGTGCGGGAATGTCCGGTGGTGTCGCGTACATTTACCGTCTGAACCCCGAGGCCGTGAACCCCGACGCCCGCGAGAGCGGCGAGCTGGGTGTGCACCCGCTGGACCGCGCCGATCAGGAGCGCCTGCGCGAGCTGCTCGGCCGTCACTTCGAAGCGACCGGTTCGCCGGTGGCCGAGGCGATCCTCGCGGACTTCGAGTCCGCCTCAACCGAATTTTCTAAGCTCGTACCGCGCGACTTCGCCGCGGTACAGGCCACCCGTGCCCAGGCCGAGACCGAGGGTCTTGACCTGGACGGCGACGTGGTTTGGGAGCGCATCCTGGAGGTGACCCGTGGCTAACCCGCGCGGATTTATGGAGACCACGCAGCGCGAGACCGCTGCCCGCCGCCCGGTGTCGGTGCGGATCATGGACTGGAAGGAGGTCTACGACAAGCGTGATGGCGCGACCGTGGCCCGCCAGGCCGGACGCTGCATGGACTGTGGTGTGCCCTTCTGCCACCAGGGCTGCCCGCTGGGAAACATCATCCCCGAGTGGAACGATCTGGTGCGTCGGGGCGAGGGTCACGCGGCCATCGAACGCCTGCACGCAACCAACAACTTCCCCGAGTTCACCGGCAAGCTGTGCCCGGCCCCCTGTGAGAGCGCCTGCGTGCTGGGGATCAACCAGCCCGCGGTGACGATCAAGGAGGTCGAAGCCTCGATCATCCAGGACGCCTGGGACAACGACTGGGTTCAGCCCCAGCCGCCCGAGCGCATCACCGGCAAGACCGTGGCCGTGGTGGGATCGGGCCCCGCGGGCCTGGCCGCCGCCCAGCAGCTGACCCGGGCCGGTCACACCGTGGCCGTGTACGAGCGCGAGGACCGCATCGGCGGGCTGCTGCGCTACGGCATCCCGGACTTCAAGATGGAAAAGGGCGACATCGACCGCCGCCTGGACCAGATGCGCGCCGAGGGCACCCGGTTCCGTGCCGGCGTGAACATCGGGGTGGACCTGACCTGGGAGGCGCTGCGCAAGCGCTTCGACGCCGTGGTTGTCGCCACCGGTGCCACCATCCCGCGCGATCTGCCGATTCCGGGTCGCGAGCTGTCGGGTGTGCACTTCGCGATGGACTACCTGGTGCCGGCCAACCGCGCGGTCGCGGGGGAGACCCCGGAGAACCTGATCGACGCCCGCGGCAAGCACGTGGTCATCCTCGGTGGTGGCGACACCGGTGCCGACTGCATCGGTACCGCGCACCGCCAGGGTGCTGCATCCGTCACCACGCTGGCCATCGGCAAGCAGCCCGGGACCGAGCGCTCGGATGCTCAGCCCTGGCCGACCATGCCGACCCTGTTTGAGTTCCAGAGCGCGCATGAGGAGGGTGGTGAGCGGGCCTACCTGGTCTCCACCGTCGAGTTCCTTTCGGACGAAGATGGGAAAGTGTGCAGCATTCGTGTTGCCGAGACCGAGTTCGTGGATGGGCGGCGTGTCCCCAAGGCTGGGACCGAGCGTGAAATCCCTGCGGACCTGGTATTCCTTGCCCTGGGCTTCACCGGGACAGAGGGCGACACGGTACGCGACCAGCTCGGGCTTCCGATCGCCACACAGGGTAACCTGGAACGAGACAATGATTACCGGACCAACCAGCCCGGGGTCTTCGTTGCCGGTGATGCCGGCCGCGGTCAGTCGCTCATCGTATGGGCGATTGCCGAGGGTCGTGCGGCTGCCGCGGCGGTAGATCGCTACCTGGAAGGCACCAGTTCTCTCCCAGCCCCGGTGCACGCTCACGAGCGGGCGCTCTCGCTGTAATCACCCCAGCCGCGGCATCTGCCGCAGAAGTTTGGAGCTCTATACCCATGAGACGCGCAAAAATTGTCGCGACACTTGGTCCGGCCACGAACACGTATGAGAACATCCGCGCGATCCTTGAGGCCGGCGTCAACGTCGCTCGGATGAACCTCAGCCACGGTGACTACTCGGTCCACGAGGCCGTGTACACCAACGTGCGCAAGGCCGCCGCGGACCTTGGTCACCCCACCGCCGTTCTGGTGGACCTGCAGGGACCCAAGATCCGTCTGGGCAAGTTCGAGGGTGGTCCCTACGACCTCGCCGAGGGCGACGTGTTCAAGATCACGACCGACGACATCATCGGCAACAAGGACATCTCCTCCACCACGTTCAAGGGCCTGCCCGCGGACGTGAAGGTTGGCGACCCGCTGCTGATCGATGACGGCAAGGTGGGCCTTGAGGTCACCGCCGTTGACGGCAACGTCGTCACCACCGTCGTGACCGTGCCCGGTCCGGTCTCGAACAACAAGGGCATCAACCTGCCCGGCGTTGCCGTGAACGTGCCCGCACTGAGCGAAAAGGATGAGGCCGACCTGCGCTGGGGCCTGAACCTCGGTACCGACTTCATCGCCCTGTCCTTCGTGCGTGACGCCAAGGACATCGTTCGTGTTCACGAGATCATGGACGAGGAGGGTCGCCGCGTTCCGGTGATCGCCAAGATCGAGAAGCCGCAGGCAGTGGACAACCTCGAGGAGATCATTGAGGCCTTCGACGGCATCATGGTTGCCCGTGGTGACCTCGGTGTGGAGCTTCCGCTGGAGGCCGTGCCGATCGTGCAGAAGCGCGCCATCGAGCTGTGCCGTCGTGCCGCCAAGCCGGTTATCGTCGCCACCCAGATGCTGGAGTCGATGATTTCGAGCCCGCGTCCGACCCGCGCCGAGACCTCCGACGTGGCAAACGCCGTCCTTGACGGTGCCGACGCGGTCATGCTCTCGGGCGAGACCAGCGTGGGTGCCTTCCCGGTGATCACCGTGGCCACCATGGCACGCATCGTGGAGTCCACCGAGGAGCACGGCCTGGAGCGCATCCCGGCCCTGGGCAGCAAGCCCCGCACTCAGGGTGGCGCCATTACGGCCGCCGCCGCCGAGGTGGGCGAGTTTGTGGACGCCAAGTTCCTCTGCGTCTTCACCGAGACCGGTGACTCGGTTCGCCGGACCTCGCGTCTGCGCAGCCGGATCCCCGTCCTCGGCTTCACCCCGCTGGAGTCGACCCTGCGTCGCATGCAGCTGAACTGGGGTGTCGAGGGTCGTCTGATCGAGACCGTGACCCACACCGACGCCATGTTCGGCCAGGTGGACGACGCTCTGCTGGGCGAGGAAATCGCCGAGCAGGGTGACAAGGTTGTTGTCATCTCCGGTTCGCCCCCCGGAATCTCGGGTTCGACCAACGACCTGCGCATTCACCGCGTGGGCGATGCGGCGAACCAGATCGTTCCGGCGTATCAGAAGTAGAAACGCCAGCAGTGACGGCCCCGGGGTTTTCCCCGGGGCCGTCCCGCGTTAACCCGCCCCCGTGTAGGGGATATTTTTGCGGGGCACTTGTGGGTAGTGTGCGGTCATGACCACCAGTGATGCCGCCCCCGTTCTCATTCCCGCGGGCACCGTGTTTTCGCCCGCGGACATCACCTTCTGGGCCGACCGGGATAGCCGGAGCCTCGAACAGGCCATTTCCGAGGCGGATGTGCTGGTGAGCTGTCCACACTCGGGCGCGGCCATCCCCGCCGAGATTTCACGCTTTTTGGCCCCCGAGTTCACCCGGCGTCTCCAGTACGATTTTTCCGATGTGGCGACCTCGGCAATCGTGCGTCGCTGGGCCGAGATCGATCCCCGCATTGTGTACGTGGAAAACCCGCACCCGCGGCTGATCCGTGACCCCAACCGCAAAAAGCCCGAGGATCCGGCGGCGCTGCTGGCCGAAGCGATCGGACGGGTGCGGACGGCCGGCGCGTATCAGCGGGCGGATCTCACCGGGGTGGATGCGATTCGCCCGGTCACCTTCTCCTTCTATCCGCTGCTGCGCGTGCCCAGCACGGATGCGGAGCTCTCCGAGCTCACCTCGACCTTCGAGGCCGTGGCCGAGCAGGGACTCGGTGTGTATGAGCGTACCCGGGATGAGCTGACCGAGCGTTTCATCGCCGCCGCCTATGCGCGTGCGGCATCCGGGGGAGACGCGTGGTTTACCCGGCTGAGTTTCCACGACACGATGAACACCACCACCACCCGCGAGGGTGCCGTCAACGTGGAGCGGGACCCGGCAGACCGGCTGCCGCGTGTGGTGGCGCTGTCCAACCGCGGCGATCACGCGGGTAATCCACGTCCCGAGGGGCCGGTCACCATGAACCCGGTGCGGCTGCGCATGCTGGCGTCGGCCCACCGCGAGGCCTTCGCGGTCGAGCGGGCCGAGGATGTGGCCCTCAATCAGCCCTATCTGGGCAGCCAGGAAATCATCGCGGCGGGGGAGCGCTTCGCCCGCGAAACCGATGCGGCACAGGCCGGCGTGCACTTCGACGCGGTCCAGGCCGAATTCCTGCGCGAGTTCCTCCTCGGTGACGCGGCGGTCCGGGTACTACATGAGCCGGGGACCGGCTGGATCACCGAGGATCCTGCACACGTCGACGCCGTGGCACACGCCTGCCGTGATGCCTGGGACCGCTACCGTCGCTCCTAGACACGCGTTCATGGGACGTCCCCGCCGCACATAGATGCGGCGGGGACGTCCCGTTTTGGGGCAACTAGACGAGGGTTTGCCGCCTGGTAAGCGGCAACGAGCCCCGGGTGAGCAGCCAGGCAGCGAGCGCCCCAACCAGGGGAACCACGACCAGCAGGACACCGAATTGCGCCCAGGGCACAACGAGCACGGCATTGCGCGTGAGCGTAAAGATCAGCGCGGCCGGAATCGCGCCGGCGATGAGCCCCAGGGCGGTGCCGAGGGTGGCGGTGAGTAGTGTCTGTGCGGCGGAAGCGGAGCGGCGCAGGCGAGTTGAGGCGCCAACGCTGGCGAGGGTCGCCTGGTCGGACCGGCCGTCGGCAAGGGCGAGACCCGCGGTGATCCCGGCCGCGCTCAGCGTGATCAGAGCCGAGGCCACAACGATCCACCACAGCATCTGCTGGATGAGAGAATCCGGCCCAGATTCGATCCAGAGACCCGATCCCTCGGCGAGCAGCTCGACCGCGGCCGACATGCGGTCGCGCTCGGCAACGGTCGGTGTCTCCGCGAAGGTAATGAGCTGAGTCACCGGCACCACGGTCATGCCGAGCTTCCGTGCCGTGTCGGGCGAAATGACACCGTAGTAGGGGATGTCGACATCGGGCTCCGCCACGCTAGCGGGAATCACCTCTCCGGTGGAGATGGTCGGCTGGTATCCGCTAAAGCTCCCCGGGATTGCCGTCTCGGCGGCCAGTCTTGCGGCCTCGTCCGTGTAGTGCACAATCGTGGCGGTACCGTTGTTTCCCAGCATTGCCGGGTTACTCAGCACGATCCCTCCACTGCGTAGGGTTTCCTTAGCCTGAGTACCGGGCTGGCGTCCGAGCAATACGGCAAGATCGCTCTCGTCACCCACCACAATCGCGGGCAACCGATTCAGCGAGCCGGGACCATGAGCGCCCGAGCCCTGGCAGCGCGCATCGGTCAGATCCAGGGGGGTGCCGTCGGGTGCTATCCGGCAACGGTTTTCCTCGGGCCAGTACACACTAAACGTTTCACACGCCGCGGGGCCATCTCCCGCCTCGGCCCTTGCCTGGGCCTGAGCCTTACAGGCGTCCTCAGGTTCGGAGGCGTACAGCGTGTGGGAGACGGGGGGAGTGGACGTCGAGTCGGTGAGGGCCTTGAGCACCCGTTCGGGATCGACGCGGGTAACTCCGGTGATCTCATAGGTGGCAGGGTCGTGTCGGTACTGAAAGAGCTCGAGCGCCGCCTGATTCTTATGTGCGCTCCAGTTATAGTCACGCCGCGCCTGCTCGCCATTGCTTGCCAGGACCACCATCAGCAGGCTCGCGAGCATCGCGGCGGCGAGGACGGCCGCGACGGCCGGGGTGGCACGGCCACGATTGCGGCCCGCGTCGCGGGCGGCCAGCCGCAGCGGCAGCGGCAATCCGGCGGCCCGCTTTGAGATCGCCTCGATCAGCGGGCCGGTGAGCAGGATCAGCGAGGTTGCAAGCGCCAGCGCACCGGTGATGCTGAGCAGCCACCACAGTGAGCCGATGGGTGAATCCTGGGTGAAGGGCGACATCATCAGGGTGAGAGCGACCATGCCTCCAAACAGCAGCAGGGCGACAATTCCAAAGACCACGCCCACGGTCAGGGCCCGTTTGGTGGGGCCGGCTACCGATCGGCCGCCCTTCAGCGCGGAGAGGGTGGCCTGGTTGGCCACCTGCCGGGCGGGAACCGATGCCGCAACCAGACCGGCCAGCACCCCCACAATCACCACGAGGATCGAGACCGGCCAGGCAATCACCAGCGAGGCGAAACGAGCGCTGCCCGCCGCCTGCGAGACACGGACCACCGCGACCCCGATTGCCGTTCCCAGCGCGGTGCCCACGATGCCGCCGAGGAGACCGAGCCAGATTCCGCTTGAGATGACGATGTGGCGCAGGCTCACGCTCTCTGCTCCAGAAGCCGAAAGGAGCGCCAACTCCCGCTGCTGGCGACGCGCGCCCATCGTGAAGGCCGCACCGGCCAGAAGGCACACCTCAAAGAGTGCGAGAACGCCAGCCAACGTGAGCATCCCGGCGATCGCCAGGATCGAGACTAGTCTGTGGTCCTCGCTCAACGTGGTGAGCTCGGCACCAATTTCTTCGGGCGCCGGTGGATTAGCCAGGAGGTCGCGGGAGGTAAGCAGGACCCCCTGCGCATTGAGCGGAGCGACCTCACTCCAGGTGAGCGGACGATCTCCAACCAGATATACGGTGGTGTCCGCCGGGCTAGATCGCAGCTCCGCGGGAACCTGATCCGGCGACACAAAAAGAACCTTCGCCGAGTCATCACGTGTGGCGGTGCGGAGGGTTCCCGTGGCGGTCACCGAGCCCAGCTGAGTGGACAGCGTATCTCCGATTTTCCACCCACCGCTCTCGAGGAGACCCGGTGAAACCAGAACTTCGTCATAGCGGGCGGGTGCCCGGCCCTCAAGCAGGGTGTACTTGCCCGTGAAAGCCGGGTTAAGGGCATCCGTGGCGACGGTGGTGACGCTGACCGCGACGTCGTTTCGCGTCATCGAGAACGTGTACTGGTTCCACGCAATGGTGGTGAAGCCGGCCGGGGCGGCATCGGCGGGTGGAGTGGCATGGAAATCTGGATCGTCGTCGCCCTGGACGCCGGTGCCACCCAGGTCCCCACGAGTGCCCTGATAGCCGAGTGCGTTGGTGACGTTGAACGGTGTGAGCCTGCCCTGGGTAGTGCCGAGTTCGGTGCGCGCGGTTTCCTCCCCTGAGGGGAAGGCGCTGAGCGCCACGGTGCCCCCGAGGGAGACCCCGATGATGGGCAGGGCGATGAGTGCCACCACGAGGGCTGAGCGGCCGCGGTGCGCGCCGATGTCTCGCCGGGCGATGCGGAGGCTCAACCGGGCACGGCGAAGCCACCCACCCCGGGTGGGAGTCAGATCGAGAGGCATGTTAGATTGCCCCTCCGGTGTGCGGGTGTGTCGGGGTGCTCATGATCTAGGCACTCCGCTCTGCGAGCAGCACACGCGGATCGTGCTGGGCTGCGGCCTGGTCGATGATGCGGCCGTCGCGGAGGAAAACAACCCGGTCGGCCCAGCCCGCATGACGCGCTTCGTGGGTCACCATGATGACCGCGGCACCGGCCTCGGCACGCGAACGCAGTACCTCGAGCACCTCGTCTCCGGTGGTGGAATCCAGGGCCCCGGTGGGTTCGTCGGCGAGGATCAGGCGGCGCTGGCCAACAATCGCCCGGGCGATCGCGACCCGCTGCTGCTGCCCACCGGACATCTGATCCAGGAAGCGATCGGCGAGGTTGTCGATCCCCACCTGACGCAGCGCATCGTGGGCCTGCCGGTGGGCCTTGCGCAGGGCGACCCCGTCGAGCTCGCGGGGGAGGGCGACGTTTTCCAGGGCGGTGAGGGTGGGGATCAGGTTGAAGTCCTGGAACACATAGCCGACCGCGCGGCGGCGCAGCCGGGCGAGTTCATTGGTGGACAAACCGCCCAGCGGGGTGCCCTCCACAAACACCTCACCACTCGTGGCGCGGTCCAGGCCGCCGGCGAGGGTCAGGAGCGAGGACTTGCCCGAGCCCGAGGGTCCCATCACCGCCACGAACTCGCCCGAGTGTACGGTCAGGGAGACATCACGCAGTGCGGCTACCGCGGTGGCACCTTCGCCGTAGTGACGAGAAACCCCGGAGAGCTGCAGGATCTCGGTGCTCATTTGGCCACCCGCTCGGCCTGGGCATCCTCATGCGTGGCCTCGGAGCCGCTTGCCGGGGATCCGTTGGCTGGAGTACGAGTGGCCGTGCCGTCGGAGGTCTGTGCCCGCTTGGCCAGCCATCCCTCGCAGTGATCCAGCCAGCGGATCTCCGCCTCGGTTTCAAAGATCAGCGCGTCCAGGACCAGCAGCCAGGCCGTGCTGTCGGTGCCGCTTTCGGGGGCATCGAGCTCGGCCGCCGCGGTGCGGCGCTGCCGGGTGAAGTCCTGCAGGGTGGTGATCGAGGCGGCGCGCTGGGTCTGGATGATCGTGGCCACGTCCACCCCGTCCAGGGTGAGTGCCAGGGCCAGCTTGATCGCCAACTCGTTGCGCGGCGGGTTCTGGTTCACCACCGGGGTGGCAAACCATCCATCGGCCTCGGCGCGACCGGCCTCGCTCAGACGGTAGATGACGTGTCCGGCACCGTCGTCGCCGTCGTTGACCACCAGGCCGTCTCGCTCCAGACGGTCCAGGGTGGTGTAGACCTGGCCGATGTTGAGCGGCCACGTGGATCCGGTGCGCGACTCGAAGTCGCCGCGGAGCTGGTAGCCATAGCGTGGGCCCTCGCTCAGCAGCGCGAGTAGGGAGTGACGAATCGACACGGGATCCTCCAACCGGGCGCGAACGCCGCTCTCTGGTCACGGCCTGCGTCTGCATACCGCGTATGGTTAATGTACCTACTCGGTATGCGAGTTGCAAGCATCCACGGATGCCGTGTCACAAAGTTTTGTTAGCCCCAGAGCAATCCGAAGCCCGCGCCGGCAATAATCGTGAAGCCGGCCAGCACCAGGGTGGGGACAAAGAACGAGTGGTCAACCAGCTTGGTGCCGAGCTTGGTCGAGCCGGTGTAGTCGAAGTTGGCCGCGGCGATCTGCGACCCGTTGGTGGGTAGCAGATAGATCCCGGCAAACGCACCGGCCCACATGCCCGAGAGGAGACCGAGGGGGATACCCGCGGCTAAGCCGATGGGCACCACCGTTCGGGTCGCCGTGGATTGGCTGGTGGTGAGCACACAGACCAGGAAGATGCCCAGGGCGAAGATCCAGGGCCAGTTGCCCACCCAGCCGCCCACGGTGTCCGCGATGACCTGCTGGTGTGCACCGAGGAAGGTATCGGTCAGCCAAGCCAGACCAAACAGGGCGATCGCCGAGACCATTCCGGCCTTGAACACCGTCATCGTGGGGATCTCGGCCACCTTGGGACGGGCGACCAGCAGGATCAGGGTACCCACCACAAACATGACGATCTCGATAATCGGGGTCATGGCCAGCGGGACCTGGCCGGGGGCACCATCGATAACACCGGGAACCAGCGGGCGCAGGTCCTTGAACAGGCCGAAGATGACGATCACCAGGACTCCGCCCAGGAAGATCAGCGCCGCGTTGCGCCCCTTGGCCGTGGGGGCCACGTCGGCGTGGGAGAGCGGGCCGTCCTGTTTGGGTGCCTCAAACTTTCCGGCAGCGATCCGGGCCTGGATCTCGGGATCATCGGCGATGTCCTTGCCCAGCCGCGAGACCACAAACGAGGCCAGCACAATCCCCACCACGGCGGCGGGGAAGGTGACCTTGACGATATCGATCAGCTCGTACCCGTAGGCGGGTGCGTCGGTGAGGGTCACCATTGCGGCCATCGCCGCCGACACCGGGCTACACGCCAGCGCGACTCCGGTGGCCACCACCGAGAGCGAGAGCGGGCGCGAGGGACGAATGTTGTTTTTATAGGAGAGGTCCTGGATCACCGGCAGCAGTGGGTAGAGGATATTCGACGTGCCGGCACCGGCCGAGAACAGGAAGGACACCAGCGGTGCCACCAGGGTGATCTGCTTGGGACTGCGCGAAATCAGCTTGGCCGCCACCCCAACCATCCAGTCAATGCCACCGGCCGCCTGCATCATCGAGGAAGCCAGCACCACCGAGAGCACGATGAGCAGGGCGTCCACCGGGGGAGAGCCCACCGGCTCTCGAAAAACGAACACCAGGATCGCGACACCGGTGCCGCCCCAGAGCCCGAGGCCCACACCGCTGGATCGGGTTCCCATGATGATGGCACCCAGTACCACCAGCAATTCCAAGATGAATGTGACGGCTTCCATGTTGATGCGTCCTCCCCGGCTCCCGCGCGCACGCGCGGCAGAATCTGCGCTCAGCCTAGCGACGCGCGGGGGCAAAATGGGGAAAACAATCAACCCAGAACGGGGACGTGTGTCGCGCCCCCACCGAACGCTAATCTGGGAGGCAGCCTTCGTTTTTTCGAATACCCGATCGAAAATTACGGACGGAGGCACCCGAAAGCTGCGCTCCTTTACCCATGACACGAGGGGCCTGGCACACCCGAAGGATCCCGATGCGAACTCTTTCCCCGCCTCGGCTGCAATTCGACTGGACCCCCCAGGCGGCCGACGTCCTGACCTCTTTTAGTGACCCTACCGTACCCCGTGCCCTGGCCCTGGTTGGCCCGACAGGCTGTGGCAAAACGGCGATTTCCAGCCTGGTGATCGCCGATCTTGGTGAGCCCTATTCGATTCTGCGGATTCGCGGAGTTTCCTTCGGCAGCGATAGCCCCTATCTCGCGATTGCGCACCTCGTCTCGGGCACCGTGAGCCCAACCGACACTCCGGTGAGTGTGCTGCGTCGCCTGGATGAGCGGCTGCGTCAGATCTCGGCCGACCGTCCGGTACTGCTGTACATCCAGAACTTTGAACTCCTCGACTCGGCCAGCGCCGCCGTGCTGTCCACCCTGCTCGGAGCGGGCACATATGCCGCCCTGATCACCTGCGGCCCGGTGGAGAGCCAGGCGTCGCTGATGGGGGTGATCGCCGGCGGGATGGTCGAGCCGGTCGAGATCCGTCCGCTGTCCATCCGCACCGTCCACAAGATCCTCGAGGCTGCCCTCCCGGGGACCGTGCCCTACCCGGTTGCCGAACGCCTCACCCGGGCCGCCGCCGGCAACCCGGTGCGCCTCCGAGTGCTGGTGGAACAGGCCCTGGCGGTGGAGGGTTTGCGATTTCGTGACGGTGTGTGGTCACTGAGTGGTGACGGCGCCCTCGGGGAATCCGGCTCACGTACGGATACCGCCTTCCTCGGGGTCTATGAGCTCCTGGAGGAACACGAGCGATTCGCGATCAACGCGCTGGCGGTTTTTGAGCGGCTGAGTATCGCCGGGCTGATGGATATCGCGGCCCACGCCGACCTGGAGCAGCTCGAACGCGCCGGGCTGATCATTATCGAGGGGGAGCCGCCCCGCTATCGCCTGGCCTCCAGCACCGTGAACGCGTCCTTCCTCCGCTCGCTCAGCCCCGATTTGGTGCGAGACCTGTGGACGCAGTTCGGGCAGCGCGTCCGCGCCCTGGAGGGCACCCTTCATCCGGCCGCGATCCTCCGCGCCGCCCGCGGTGGCGTGCGGGTGACCCGGGAAGAACTGTACGCGGCGGCGTTTACCGCGACCGGCGACCAGCGCCCCGACCTCAGCGACCTCCTGCTGGACCAGCTGGGTCCCGACACCGCGGAAACCTTCCTGGTCCGCGCGGGCAATGCGCGCCAGCGCGGTAATATCCAGGCCTCGGAGGAGTTCGCCAGCCGCGCCGAACTCTCGGCTTCGGTGACGGCCGAGGCCGCGCAAGCGCGCGCACTGCACATCCTCAATACGCTTGAGGATCGCGCGCAGGTAGCCGAGTCCGAACGCCTGTTGGAGGCGTTTACGCAGTGGCAGCGTGAACACGCCTCCACCGATCCGGTGGCGCTCTCGCTGGTGGTGTATTGCGACATGCTGATCGCCTCCCACCGCGGACGCTGGCAGCGAGTGCGCGAGATTGCCGAGGAGAAGCGGTTTGCCCGGCTGACCCCGGACATGACCAACGTGTGCTTAATGCTGGTGGCCGAGGCCCTGTGTGTGCAGGGCCTCCAGAATGAGGGGATCGCGCTCGCGCGTCGGGTGTTCCCGGACACGCTCAACCTGGTCTGGTTCGAGTTGCGTGATACCTCGGTGATGGCCATGTGGCGGGTACTCCAGGTGCGCGGCGAGTGGGATGAGTGCCGACACCTGGCGGCCGTGCTGCGCGAGCGTTTCCCGCAGGCCGGGAGTACCTATGCGGCGGTGGGCGAGCTGGTGGACGGATTCCTCGCGCTCCTCCAGGGACGTGCCGAACGGGCCGAGCGTCCGATGCGGACCGCCCGCGCGCTCTTTGCCCAGCTGGATCCCGCGGAAGGAGCCGAGCTCGGGCGCGCGATGGAACCACTGCTGGCCGATCACTCGGCCGAACCCGCCCCCGATATCGAGTTTGACCTGCAGGGCGTGCCGCGTCCGCTGGTGTTTCTGGGGGAGACGATCATGACCCGGACAGAAGCGGACGGGCTCGACCTGCCTGCGGCGATCTCGGCCCTCGTCGCCCAGGCCGACGCCCACCATCTGCGAGCCGAGTTTGGCTATCAGGTGTTCCCCGCCGCCGGGCTGCTCCGGCTCCTGCTGGCTGCCGATCCGGCCGCCCTGGCCGGCGCCGGGGAGAGTGTTCAGCGTGCCCGTGCCGTCATTTCTCGGGCGCTGAGCCACAGCGAGGGACCGCTCTCGCGAGCGTGCGCGGCGTTCGAAATCGGGTTGGATCGCCGTGATGTCTCGGGAGCCGTGCGTGCGGGAACCCGACTGAGCGACATGCTCGGGCTCGGCGCGTTTGTGTATTCCGGTGAGGACGAGGCCGTGGGCGCGGAATCCGCGAGTGACGTCGTCCACAATGAACCCGAGGGGCTGTCCGAACGGGAGCGGCACGTGTTTGCGGCGCTACGCGATGGCCTGCGCAATCGAGAGATTGCGGCGATCCTCGGCATTTCCCCGCGCACGGCCGAGGGGCACGTTCAGCGCTTGTACCGCCGACTCGGGGTGCGTTCACGCACCGAGTTGCTCGCCGCCTATCCGCTCGAGGGGCACGGCGTTACCTCGATTGATGCCGGGACTTCTGCCCACCCCCTCGCCGCGGTCACCCAGCTGCGAGGGCGTGCGGGATGAAAGACGGGACGGAAGCCGTCGAGGTTCGTGACGCGGTAATCATTCGCGACCGTGCGGTGAGCGTGCTGCGCGAGCCCGCGAGCGCCGGGGTGTGCCTGGTTGCCCCCGGTGCCATCGGCCTGCCGGATCTGGCGCGGGAAACCTGCGCCGCCGCGGGGATCGATAAAACCATGAGGGTGGTGGGAAATCGTAGCCTGTCCGATGTGGCCTACGGTGCGCTGGCGCCCTTTCTCGGACCGATTCTGGATACCCCCGATCCCGACGCCCTCACCGCGCTCTCGGGCTTCCGCGGCGAGATCGAGCGACGCCGCCAGGGTGCGCCGTTTGTCATTATCGTGGAGCAGGTTGAGCTGTTGGACTCGGCCAGCGCCGGCCTGCTCGCGCAGATTTCGATCGAGGCGTGGGTGCACCTGATGATCCTGGCACCGGGTGCCGCCCGAATCCCGCGCGATCTGCGGGCGCTCTTGCTTGAGGGGCAGCTGGTCGAGTTTTCGATGACCTCGCTCAGTACCGACGGCGTCATCGCGTTTGCGCACAGCCGACTCGAGGGCATCGTCCCGTGGGCGGTGGCCGACCGCTTTGTCCGGATGGGTGGGGCTGCACCGCAAATTCTTGAGGGCGGGCTGCGCGAGAGCGTACGCACCGGCGCACTGGTCGCCACCGAGGGCGTCTGGCGATTTGTGGATGAGCCGCGGCTCGGATCGGCGAGTGTCTGGCAGCTGCGCGGGATGCTTGCCCAGCTGAGTCCCGAGGAAACCGACGCACTCAGTGCGGTGGCCCTGGCCTTCGCGATTCCGACCAATCTCCTGGGGGAAATCTTCGGGGGCGATGCCGTACGCGCACTGCGGGCGACCGAGCTGCTGGTGTCCATCGAACGGGACGGACTGGATGAGTCGGGGGAGGAGTTGCTGCGGATCCCCACCAATCTGATTGCCGCGGTGCTGCGCGAGTCCCTGTCACCCTCGGCTAGTCGCGCGCTCTGGCAGCGAGTATTCTCGCGGTTGCCGTTGCCGCGGCTCCCCGAGTCAACCCTGCGCTATGTGGAGTGGACAATCGAGTGTGGTGGCGTGGTGGACACCCAGTCCCTCGGCATTTTGGCGACGTTGGCCAACCGGGTCGGCCGGCCCGAGCTGGCGCTGCGGGCGGTTGCCCTGGATCGCGAGACCCCTCGCTCTACGGCCATGCAGGTGCAGCGCGCCCGTGCACACTTCTACCTGGGCGAATCCGCAGCGGCGTTGCAGATCATCGATGAGATTTTCATCGGCCCTGGCTCGCTGAACGATATTCAGCGCATCGCCACCCTGCTGGCACAGATCTACGTCACCACCGGCCAGGGGTTTGACCAAATTGAGGTCATGCTGGATCGATGGACCACGATGGCAGAGGGCACCAACTATCACGGTGTGCTCGCTCAGCATGCCTGGGCGATGCGTGCCCCCGCCTTCCTGATGACCAGTGGGGACTATCGCGCCGCCCGTGCCGCGGTGGAGCCACTCCTGCAGCGATCGGGAAATATCAACGCGGAAACCGTGTTGATCGGAGCCCTCACCGGGGAAATCCTCGCGGTGACCGGAGACTTCGAGCGGTCGCTAGAACAGCTGGAATCCGCACTCGAGCTGGTCATGAACACGGCGGAATTGGCCAACTACGGGGGCTTCCTGTTTACCCGAATCGCGCTTGTGCAGTGCTCGTACGCCGACTGGGAGCGGCAGGATCGACTCCTGGAACGTCTGGCCGAGGAGCAAAATGCCTGGATGATTCGACAGGGAGTTGTCGTCGAGCTGTTGCGTGCGGTGCAGAACATGCAGGAGGGTGATTTTGAGGCCGGGGCGCGGCACTCTCAAGCGGCGGTTGTCCTGGCCCGTGAGAGCGACCCCGAGCGCCTTCGTCCACTGGTCCTCGCCACCGCCGCGTTTTCCGCGGTGGTCTGTCAGGATTTGGACCTCGCCGCCGCCTACCTGGCCGAGTACGCCACTCTTGAATACGGGGGAACGCCCCTCACCGACACCCTGACCCGAGCATACGCGTCCTATGCACGGTATCTGGTGGACCCGAGTCTGGGGCTTGATGAGCTGCGAGCGGTTGCACGAGAGGCCGGGGAACAGGGGCACTATCCTGGTCGCGTTCAAATCCTGCTGCTCCTGATGGATTTGGGGGACCGCGAGTGCCTGGACGAGATGACGGAGATTACCGAGGGCGTCAGCGACAGGATGGGACGAGCCGCCCGTGCGTTGGCCCAGGCGCTGCGCACAGGACTCGCCTGCGACTTTGTGGGTGCCGCAGAGATCGCGATCGAGTGTTCCCAGCACTACATTGCCGCCCGCGCACTGACCAGCGCGTTCCTGGCCCTGCGCGTGGTTCCCGAACGTGCCCTGCATCGGCGGGCTCTGGACGCGCTTGCCCTGCTGGCACCGAGTGCCCGGGCTTTGGACCCGATGCTCAACGCCATGCGGGAGGCCACGGTGCTCTCCGATCGTGAGCGGGAGGTGGCGCGCCTGGTGGCGCGTGGACTCACCAGCCGGGAGATTGCCCGGGCGCTCTCGCTCTCGGACCGCACGGTCGAGGGCCATGTACAGCGGGTTCTCCTCAAACTGGGGCTGGGCTCGCGCGAGCGCCTGCTTGACGCGAACCTGGGCTTCATCGGGGATACGGCATAGGCACCAAGCGTCCCCCACATGATTGACCGGCGTGCACCCAGATGGGTGCACGCCGGTCGTTTTTGCGTAAGAAAGGCCCCTCAAACGAGGGTCTACGCGGGCGGGGCACGTAGTTTTTGCGGTGTTAATGCGTAGGTTCGCGGCCCACCTACGTAGTTTTCTGAGGTCTCCCTGAACAAAACACGTAGCGATACGCATCGCACTACAAACTATCGCTTTTTAGATTGTTCCTAGATGTGCGCCCCCTGCACACATGAGTCAAAAGGAACGTTCGGTGAAGAACAGGAATTTCAGGATTGCGACGGCCGCCACGGTGGCGCTCGCGCTGATCGTGGGTGGTGCCTCACTGAGCGCCTACGCGGCCAGCGGCGCGGCAACCCCCGAGGCTGCCCCCTCCGAAGCCGCACTCGCGGTCACCGCCAATGAGAACATTCGCGCGGTGGATGATGCCCCGGCACAGACACCCGCCCCTCAGATCGGAACCGAGGCCCCGGCAGCCCAGCCGACTCGTCCCGCCGAAACGACCGCCCCCGCGGCCGCACCGACGCCCGGGACCGCGAGCACCACCGCGCCCGAGACTCCGGCCGAAACCGGTAGCAAGGGAACCGTCGAGTCCGCCCGGACACCCCTCGCCGGGGAGTCTCTGGTGGCGGATGCGGGCGTTGTTACCCCGTTGGCGGCACCGACGGTGGTGCCGCCCGGCAGCAAGGCCGTGATCAACGTGCAGGTTGGTGGCACCCGCACCGCCGGTGGTGTGGTTGGACCGCAGCCGGGTGTGGGGTTGCGCCTGGTAACCCACAGTGGCGGACCCTCCAATACGCTGTATGCCCCCTGGGCAACCTGTACCTCCGATGCCGACGGCAACTGTGCAATCCTGGTGCCGTCCAACTTCACCTTCCCGCGTAACTCAAATGCTCCGTGGGTAGCCCTGCAGAGCACCCCCGCGGGCGTGTTCTCGATTACGATGACGCGGACAGGTACCCAGAACACCGCCGTGTCCACCCCCTACGCGTTCCAAACCTCTTCGGGTGATTACGCTCAGGGAAAAATTACCAAGTACCCGGCGGTTGGCTCCTCCGACTCGAGTGTGGCCCTGAACAGCACGGGAATCTTCCAGACCTCCCAGGACAACCCGGCGCTTGCCCCCAAGTGTGGGCTGAACATCGGCCTGCTGGTTGACCTGTCATCCTCGCTGAGCGGATCTCAGGCTGCCCTGCGCACCGCCACGACCGGATTCGTGGACGCCCTGACCGGCACCCCGACCCGCCTGGGCATCTGGACGTTCGGGACCACCTCCCCGGCCGCCGGATCTGCCAACACCAACTCGGAGATGGTGAGCCTGGCCACCCCTCAGTCCGCCGCACCGATCCGCACCAAGGCCAATGGCCTCACCGTGCCCAGCGATTCGGGCACCAACTGGGATGCGGGACTGCGCGCGATCACCTCCAGTAACGAGGCGCTCGATCTGGTGCTGGTCCTGACCGACGGTGCTCCGACCTTCCGACTGAGCACGGGCGGCGCCCTGAACGGCGTGGGCAATAACACCACTGTGGCCGACATCGAGGCCGCAGTATTTAGCGCCAACGCGCTCAAGGCCAAGGGCACCACCGTCATGGCACTGGGCATCGGGTCGGCCTTCACCGCAGCCAACATCGAAAACCTCAAGTCGATCAGTGGCACCCGCGAGGGCGTCGACTATCTCAAGGTTGCCGACTATAGCGCCCTGAACGCGCAGCTGAAGGCGTTGGCCGGCGCACAGTGCGACGGAACAATCAACGTCACCAAAACCGTCAAGACCGCCGCGAACCCCGCCGGTTCACCGGCCTCGGGATGGACCCTGAACGTGGATGATGCGGCCTCGAAAAACGTGGCCCCCGCCTCCGCAGTGACCGGCTCGACCGGCGTGGCCTCCTTCAAGGTCAACAACCTCTCGATTGGAACGCCCCGCCCCATCACCATTGCCGAAACCCAGCAGCCCGGATACGTCCTGGAACAGCAGGGTGGCAAGAACGCCGTCTGTACCCGCGCCGACACCAAGGCCGCCGTCACGGTGACCAACGTGGGTGCCACCGGCTTTACCGTCGACGCGATCGCCAACACCTCGATCAGCTGCCAGCTCGTCAATAAGGAGGTCACCGCGACGGTGACGGTCACCAAGAAGTGGGTGGTCAACGGCCAGAACTTCGCCCACGGCAGCCAGCCCTTTGGTGCCGCCTCCTACACCCTGAATGGTGCGGCCGCCCGCACCGACTTCGGAACCAAACAGACCGGATTCACCGCCGGACAGAGCGTGACCCTGGCCGAGCCCGTCCCCACGCAGATTCCCTCGGGCTGCCGCCTACTGGGAGTTGACGGTCAGGAGACCCGCGTGCTCGTGGTTGGCGACAACGCCTTCCAGCTCACCAACCGCTTTGAGTGCACCAGCACGCTCCAGCTGAACAAGGTGGTGCGTGGAGGAACCGCTCAGCCCTCCGACTTCACCCTGAAGGCCACCCCCGGTGGTACCGGTACTAGCGGGGTCAGCGTCGCCGTCACCCCGGGCACCGTGGTGCTCTCCGAGAGCGGCGGACCCAGTGAATACCGCCCCGTTGTGGCCGCGGGAACCACGCTGGTGCCCGGTGCCGTGGGCTCCTGGGTCTGCGAGCGGGATTCGGGTTCCGGGTTCGGTGGAATCGCCGATGGACGCAACGGCTCGATCACCGTTGGGTGGGGCGATAAGCTGCGCTGCACGGTGACCAACGAGGCCGCGACCCTGTCCCTATCCAAGGTGGTGCTCAACGGCACCGACACCAACGCCGTCCCGGGAAACTGGACGCTCTCGGCCCTCACCAAGCCCAGCGACGGCCCGATACGGGGCTTCTACGCGACCGGATCCGCACGGCCCACCGCGATTCCCGTCACGATTGCCCCGGACCGCGAGTACACACTCTCCGAGATCGGACTGGTAAACGGATTTGTGCGCGCCTCACTGATCTGCGATGACGGCACCCGGACCTTCACCCCCGAGAACGACACCATTCGGGTTGCGGCAAACACGTCGCTGCACTGCGAGTTCACCAACGCCGCGGTGCCCAAGCTGACCATCGTCAAGACCGGGTGGGAACTATCAGAGATCATCCCCGGCACCGGACCGATTGGGTCTCCGGTGATCGACACCACGATCCCGCGCCCCACCGGCAGCCAGGTCCAGTGGACCTACCGGGTCAGCAACACCGGTGCACTCCCGATCGAGAACATCTCGGTCCTCGATAACAAGCTTGCGGCGAACGCCGTGAACTGCCCCGCCGCGAACACCCGCGACGATGGCACCCGATTCCTCGCAGCCGGCGCGTCCATGACGTGCTGGGCGCGTGGATCCCTCACCCCGTAGTCACACAGAACCACTGCTACACCTCCACCTTCTGCAACACCTCACATAAAGGAATCATCATGAAGATCTCAACTCGCGGTATCGTCGCCGGCGCTCTGGGCCTCGGGCTCCTGGCCGGTGGCAGCACGTTCGCTCTCTGGAGCTCCACCACCGACGCCGACGCCGGCAAGATCAACACCGGTAACCTGCACGTTGCCGTGGCCGGTGCCCCGGTCTGGACCGACGTGTCGGCCGATGTGGCCGGTGCACCGGTTGCCATTCCCGACGCCACCAAGTTCAAGACCGTCCCCGGGGACACTCTGAACCGCACCCAGAACATCGATGTCACCCTGGCCGGTGACAACATCAACGCCACCCTCAACGTGACCTCCAGTGCGCTGAGCGCCCTGGATGCCGAGGGTGCGGCCAAGGCCGGAACCGGCGGGCTGAGCGCGACCTACATCGTGCTCGACAAGAACGGTCAGGCCGTCCCGCTGGTAGGCGGGGCCCCCTCGGCCAAGACCACACTGGGAACCCCGGTGACCCTCAAGGTACCCAAGAACGCCGGCACCACCCCGGACACCTACACCGTGAAGATCGAGCTGGCTTTTGACAAGACCGCAACCGACCTCACCTACGCCAACGCGCAGGCGGTCCTGGGCAACGTCAACTTCTCGCTCGAGCAGAGCACCCGAGGCTAGTTCCTCCCTCGGTGGGGTGGGCGCACCCCCTGCCCACCCCACCGCAGCATTCCCCACAGTTGAAAGGCCTCACCCATGAAACGCACCCTTGCCGCCGTCACTGCGCTGGCTCTCGGAGCGACCCTCGGCACCGCCGGCGCCGCGACCTGGGCGCTCTGGTCACAGCAGACCTCAGTGCACGACGCCGTGACGATCGGCTACGCGGGATTCGCCGTCGGCAACCCCGGTGCCACCCCCGCACAGATGGACCGTGCCTTCGAGCCGCAGACCGCGGTCACCTGGTCGGCCAACAACGCCGAGGGTGGTAATCCGATCACCGCCCTGCAAACCAAAAACTTCGCCGACGCGGTAATCCGGATAGACGGACAGTCCCAGGGTAATCGTGGCCTCGCATACGACCTGCGAGGTGCCCACATCGTTGGCGGGGACGACTCGAGCCTGGTTGATGGCGTGCGCGTTCGGATCGTGCGAGCCGGCACGCCCGCGGGATGCGCACCCGCCCTGAACGCCGACACGGGCACCCTCTATGAGGGCGCTCTGTCCGCGGCCCGGATTCCCGCCCGCGAACTCGTCTCCTCCGCCTACAGCACGGCCGGATGGGACACCCCGGAACGGGAGTTCCTGTGCCTGCGACTGAGTCGCCCGGTTGCCCTGAACACCACCTACACCAACATCGGCTCGGCAACCGGAACGTACACCAACCCGGAGACCGGCGCCCAGGTGAGCGTCTCGGACGAGGACCGCTGGTCGATCGGACTGGGATATGACACCCGGGCGTTCCAGGCGACCTTCTCCCTGGACTTCGGGTTCGAGACCTTCCGCGGTCGGTTTGCCGGATAACGCATCATGTCCATCCTGATCACACCCACCGAGCCGGAGACGGATCACGTCGATGCCAACCGGAACCACGCCTCGCGCGGCTTCTGGTTCGGAGTGTGGCGGGGCGCCGGGGCGGTGCTCCTCGCCGTGCTGATCCTGATCAGCGCCGCGGTCACCGTGGTGCCGCTGATCATCGGGGCAGTGCCCCTCACCGTACTGACCGGGTCGATGCAGCCCACGATTCGCCCCGGTGACGTCGTGGTGTCGACCCCGGTCCAGGCAGCCCAGCTGAGCGTGGGGGACGTGGTCACCTTCCAGCCCATCTCCGATGACCCCACCCTGATCACCCACCGTATTCGCTCGATGAGCGCGGGAGACTCGGGCGTGCGGCTAATCACCCGCGGGGATGCCAACGGCGCGGATGATCCCGAAATCAGTGCCGATCAGGTCCGCGGACGTGTGCTCTACACCGTGCCGTACGTGGGCTGGGTCACCAACCTGGTCGGCGGCAACGTTCGCGGCCCCCTCATTACCCTCGCCGGCCTGGGACTGGTCGGCTACGCAGTCTTCACCCTCGTGCGTCGTCCCCGCGGCGCCACCGAAAGGAACACACCATGAAACGGATCACCGTTGCCGCCGTCGCGGGCGCACTCGCCCTCACGGTTGCGGGTCCCGCGCTCGGCGCGCAGGCGGCCGATGAGATTGGGCTCTCCTGGGATGGAAGTTCGGGATTCGCCGCGGAACTTGACCGCCCGGTGTTTGTGACACCGCGCGTGGTTCCGGGTGACTCCGATGCGCGTTCGTTTGTGGTGCGCAACCAGGGCGACACCGCCGCGGTACTCACCGCCAAGATCGTCAACGTACGCCTCACCGGAAACCCCGCGGATGAGTACTACCGTGATTTCACCGTCAACAGCCTCCCGGTGATCGACCGTTATGGCACGGACACCACGATCCTCACCACCCGCGTTCAGCCCGGCGGCACCGCGACCGTCAACCTCGACTACGACCTGCCCGAGGCTGCGATCACCGGCAACTATCCGGTGGCCAGCGATCAGGCCGTGTCGGTCGCGTTTGATGTGCGATTGACCCTGGCAGGAGAGAGCCGAATCGACGGACCCACCACGAGCCCGACCCCGACACCGACTGCTCCCACACTTTCACCCACTCCGTCCGCTCCGGGCGCGGCCACCCAGCCCCCCGCGGCCGGACCGCCGGCCGCAGCCGGCCCCGGAACGCTGGTACGCACCGGCGCCGAAGGATGGCCGCTGATTGCCGCAGTCGGCGCGCTGCTCGCCGGTGGCGGTCTGGCGCTGCGACGCAAAATGAACGGTGCCGGCACCGGCCGCACCCCCTAGACCACCGCAGGCGGTGATCCGTGGTCGTCATGGGTCCCGACTCACCGCCTGCGGGGAACTCCGCCCCCTTCGACCCCTGTCGGAGGGGGCGGTTTGTTTAACTCCGACGCGCGACGGGTCGACCCGTGTTGGAGGGGGCGGTTTGTTTAACCCGGGCTTGCCCCCGCGCGCATGCCGGATCCGGAATCGGGTCGGGGATAGGCTGGACACACCGGTCATCCACCCCACACCACAAGTGTTGAGCGCGCGGCCGAGGCAAGGAGCACACAATGAATCCGTCCAAGACCACCGCGTCCACCACCACATCCAACGCCGCCGAACGCACCCAGATCGACCAGATCACCCACACGCTGGAATCCCTGGCGCGCGATCCCGCCAGTGTCGGCGTCGCGGGTCGCATTCCCGGCTCGGCCCTCGCCCTGGCCGGACTCACCCCCGCCGGGGAGCGTATCGATTTTCTGCACGGACGCACGGCCCTGGAGGAATTTGGGCCCGAGATCTCCCGTCCGCTCGCCGCCGAGCACCGGTTCGATTTCGCCTCGCTCTCCAAGCTCTTTGTGTCGGTGTTGGCGCTCAGCGTGGTGGAATCGGGGCTGGTGGATCCAGACGCCCCAATCGGCGAGGTCCTCGGTGATGCGCTACATCGCGATGCCCGCCGGATCACCCTGATGAACCTCCTGGCACACGATTCGGGCCTCCCGGCTAATACCCGGTTCTGGGAGCAGGATCCGGGTGCCGACGCCCTTTGGGCGCACGTCCTGGGAACCGTCCCGGTGCGGGCACCGGGGGAGGCTCACGAGTACTCCTGCATCGGCTACAACATCCTGGGGCGAATCCTGGAAACGGTGAGCGGGGACGACCTGCCGACCCTGATGCGCACCCGCGTGCTGGAGCCGCTGGGCACCCGAGACACCGGGTATCACCCGATTGATCCGGGCCTCGCGGTGGCCACCGAGGAGCAGCCCGGTCGCGGCCTGGTGCAGGGGAGCGTGCACGACGAGCTGTCCTTCTTCCTCGGCAGGCCCAGTGGCAACTCGGGTCTGTTTGGTCCCGCCGATGATGCCCTCGCGCTCGGACGGATGATCCTGGCCGACGGACTCGGTGATCGTGGCCGTGTCCTTTCACCCGCCTCGGTTGCCCTGCTGGCCGCCCCACAGATTTTTGGCACAAATGCGGCGGGTACCTTCGGTCAGGCCGTCGGCTTTCGAGTGCACGATGCCGAATTTATGGGTGCCGTCCCGGGCCTGGGACACACCGGATTCACCGGCACCATGCTTGTGGTGGACCCCGTGCACAACAGCGCCGTGGCGCTCCTGACTAACCGCGTGCATCCGGGGCGCGCCCGGGCGAACGTGTTCGCCGTGCAGCGTCTGGCCAGTGAAACCGTGTGCCTTGCGGGTGTGACAGCGCGATAATCGGAGGGTCAGGTCCGCCGTGCGATATTATGACAGGATGAGTGACTCCACCCCGAAACCCCTCCGCGCCGACGCCGAACGCAACCGCGCGGTCCTCCTGAATGTCGCCGGGGAACTGTTCGCCGAACACGGCGTCGGGGGATCACTTGAGGATGTTGCGCGCCGCGCCGAGGTGGGTATCGGGACGCTCTATCGCCGCTTTCCCACGCGTGATGATCTGATCATCGCGCTGTATAGCGAACAGCTGGAACACTTTGTGACGATTGCCAGCGACGCCGTGAACTTCGCCGACCGCGACGCCGCCCGCGCCTTCCGTGCGTTTGTGCACTACACAATCGAGCTGCAGTCGGCCGATCGCGGCTTCTCAGATGTCCTGCTGGATGGCTTCGGCGCGCCGCGAATCTTCGTGGATGAGCATGAGCTTATTCGCGCGGGAATCACCGAGCTCTTCGATGCCGCCCGCGACGCCGGGGTCATTCGAGCGGATGTGTCGGAGCGCGACTTCCCAATGATCCTGCGCGCCACCGCACACCTGGCCGGCGCCCCCGAGCGCGCCGATGAGCTGGCGCGCCTCGCCGGGCTGCTGATTTCCGCACTGACCGGCGATTCCAGCATCCCGCTTCCCGCCGTCGAACGGTAACTAAGGGGAGCAGTAGCTCCGTGCGCCGCGACGCGCGCGGTGTGAAAATATGAGATCTCGCTATGGTCGTGTCGCAAAAACGGTGTTAGCCTGACGAAGCGGCGCACCCGCCGCGTTCCGTTTACACCCCTCCACTCCGTGGGGAGATGTGACGGGGTGGCCTCCGCTTAGCGGACTGCCATCATGGACCTACGGGGAGTGAAACACGGTTATGCGCTTTTCTAAACGCTGCGCGGTCATCTCGTTGACCTTTGCGCTCACCCTGGGCGGTGTGGGTTTTGCGGCCCCCGCCCTCGCCGATCCCGGCACACCCACGGCACCGTCCTGGGATGACGTCGCCGCCGCGCGCGACGACGTGACCAAGTCGCAGGCGCAGGCCGCCGCGATCCAGACCACTATTCAGCAGCTCAGCGACGCCTCGGATGCGGCCGATGTGGCCACCCAGCAGGCCGCCGAGAAGCTGCAGATTGCCCGGCAGAAGGTTACCGAGACGCAGCAGCGTCTGGACGATCTGCACGCACGACTGGAAGCCGCAAAGTCCGATGACGAAAACGCGCGCAAGGCGCTCGGCTCGATCATCGCGCAGTTTGCCCGCGCCGGTGGTGGTACCGGTGTGAGCGCCGCCCTGCTCTCCGGAGGCAATAAGACCGACGGAAGTGACCTGCTGTACGAGCTGGGCACGATGGAGAAGCTCTCCAGCGGCCAGGCCGCCCTGCTTGACCGCGCCAAGCAGACCAGCAACCTGGTCTCCACCCTGGAAGATCAGACCAAGGCTGCGCAGGCAGAAAATGTGACCGCACAGAAGGCCGCCGACGCCGCCTTCAAGACCGCGAACGATCGCGCCAATGCCGCTCAGGCCGCGGTGGATAACGCGCAGATTGAATCGGCCACGCTGAACGCCCAGCTCGCCTTCCTGCAGGACCGCAGTGCGAGCTTGGATAGCGCCTACGCCGCGGCGCAGGCTCAGGCCGCCGCGCTCAAGGCCCAGGCAGAGCAGGCCGCCCGGGATCGTGCGGCCGCCGAGAAGGCCGCCCGCGATGCCGCAGCCGCGGCCGCGGCGACTCGTCCGCCGACCACCACCCCGCCCGTCACCCGTCCGCCGGCAACCGGAGGCGGACACACCGGCGGTGGCAACACGGGCGGCGGTAACTCGGGCGGCGGTAACTCGGGTGGTGGTAACACCACTCCGCCGGTCACGACGCCTCCGGTCACCACGCCGCCGGTGGGTGGCGGGGGAGGAGCGCCGGTGGGTCCGGCCGCCGCCGCGACCAGCGCCGTCAACTTCGCCTATGCCCAGCTGGGCAAGTGGTATGTCTTCGCCGGTGAGGGTCCCGACGTGTGGGACTGCTCGGGCCTGACTATGATCGCCTACCGCCAGGCGGGGATCAACATCGGATACCACACGGTGGGTGCGCAGTACCGCCAGATGACCGCGGTGGGACGCCTGGTTCCGCGCTCCAGCGGACTGGTCCCCGGCGACCTGCTGTTCTACTCGCCGGGTGGCAACACCAACTCTCAGGTGATGTATCACATGGCCATCTACGTGGGTAACAACCAGATGATCGAGGCCCCCGAGCCCGGCAAGAAGGTTCAGCTGGTTCCGGTACGTACGCACAACCTGGTACAGAACGTCGGACGTCCGGCCGGATAGGCCCGCGCCACCATACAATTCGCGACGCCGGATTGGGCATATCGTTTTCGACACGAAACGGTTCCCGATTCGGCGTCGCCGCATTGTACGGGCGTATAGTGGCAGTGTGTCTGATCCAGAAAAGTCGACGCGCAAGCCGCGTCCCATCCTGCAATCCGCCAAGCTGGCAAACGTCCTCTACGATATCCGCGGCCCGGTGCACGAGCACGCCGCCCGACTGGAGGCCGACGGACACAAGATCCTGCGGTTGAACATCGGCAACCCCGCACCGTTCGGGTTCGAGGCGCCGAGCGCGATCGTGCGCGACATGATCGCGACCCTGCCCGCCGCGAGCGGATACTCCGACTCCCGTGGAATCCTCTCGGCCCGCCGCGCGATCTTCAACCACTACCAGGTGCGCGAGAACTTCCCCGCGTTCGATGTCAACGACATCTACCTGGGTAACGGTGTGTCCGAGCTGATCACGATGACCCTGCAGGCATTCCTGAACCCGGGCGATGAGCTGCTGATTCCCTCCCCGGACTACCCGCTGTGGACGGCCTCGGCCACCCTCGCCGGCGGTAACGTGGTGCACTACAACGCCATCGAGGAGCAGAACTGGGAGCCCGATATCGCCGATATCGAGGCGAAGATCACCGACCGCACCCGCGGCATCGTGGTCATCAACCCCAATAACCCCACCGGTGCCGTGTACTCCAAGGAGGTGCTGACCAAGCTGGCCGACGTCGCTCGTCGTCACGACCTGGTCATCTTCGCCGATGAGATCTACGACCGGATCCTCTACGATGAGGCCGAGCACATCTCCATCGCGACCCTCGCACACGATGTCCTCTGCCTGACCTTCAACGGTCTGTCCAAGACGTACCGGATCGCCGGCTACCGTTCGGGCTGGGTTATCATCACCGGTCCGCGTGACCGCGCGGCCTCCTTCATCGAGGGTATCTCGCTGCTCTCCAGCATGCGCCTGTGCGCCAACGTGCCCGCCCAGTTTGCGATTCAGGCGGCGCTCGGTGGCTATCAGAGCATCGATCCGATGCTCAAGCCCGGCGGTCGACTCTACGAGCAGCGCCGCGTGGCCGTGGACATGCTCAATGCGATTCCCGGCGTATCGGTGGTCGCGCCACAGGGTGCGCTTTACGCGTTCCCGCGGCTGGACCCCGAGGTGCACGAGATTCACGATGATGAGAAGTTTGTGCAGGACCTCCTGCTCAAGGAGCACATCCTCGTTGTTCAGGGCACCGGTTTCCACTACCCGCGGCACGACCACTTCCGCGTGGTGACGCTGCCGGGTGTGGGTGACCTTGAGGTGGCGCTTGAGCGACTGGGGAACTTCCTGTCCTCCTACCACCAGTAGGTTTGTGCTGAAATGCCCGTCTCGATCTGGTCGAGGCGGGCATTTTGCGTGAGGTGGCGACGCGTGAACATCGCAGTGTGGTCCCTGGTAGGGTATGGGGAGCGCCCGGGCAGATCCGGGCGTTTTTGCGTGTGCGCTTTTGCACAAAAACGAAGGATTCCCCGTGACCGATTCCAGTTTCCCCGCGCGCCGCGCCGGGATGCTCGCCCTGCCCGAGCCCGACATTCCGATGCTCCCATCCACCGCCACCCTCGACGCGGTTCGCGAGCGTATTCATCGTGACATCGATCCGCACATTCAAATTCTTCTTCGCCCCCACGGGCATCAGGTCATTCTCGACCTTATCCAGGTTCCCTATCCGCTGCGCGGTCAGCGCCTGGCGGATCGTGCCCTCGGCTTCCTGTGTCGCCGCGCCGATTCCGCCGGCTGGGAGATCGCCCTGGAACCACATCCGGCATTTGGCAGTGACACCGGCAGGCTTGCCGCCTGGTATCGCGCGCACGGCTTTCGCCCCGAGGCCCCCGGCGAAAACGCCTGGCTGCATCGAGTGCCTCGCGTGGCCACGTCTCCGAGTTGAGCGCGGTTCACGTGTGCGCGCGCTGAGCGTGAGTCAGACGGGTGCGCGCTGAGCGTGAGTCAGACGGGTGCGCGCTGAGCGTGAGTCAGACGGGTGCGCGCTCGGGGGAGTGCGCACCCGCCTGTGTGCCTATCTGTGTGCCCGGGTTAGGCCGCGTCGACCTCATCACCCAAACCAGCCCCGGCGATCTCGGCCACAAACGACAGCCCGCTGGCATTGTTTTTCGTCATCGAGAGCATCCGATCCATATACGGTTCGAGCGCCGTGACCTTATCCAGCGGTGCACCCACGATGAGTTGGAATCCGAGGCCCTGCCAGGCCGCGACCGCACGTCCGGCGAACTCGGCGTCGGACTTCACAAATCCCTCATCGAGGAACACCGGTGCGAATCGCGGACGGGTTCGGGATTCATCTCCGAGCTGGAAGCGCAGGGCGGCCCCCACGATGAAGGCGACCAGCTCCTGGGATTCACCACCGCTCTTTCCACCGAGTGAGGAGTACGTGCTGACTTCGACTCCGTCAACCGTCTGGCGAACGGCGGTGATCTCCACATGGCGACGCACATCCAGCAGGTCGTCACGCCGACCCTCACCGTTTTCACGGAGCAGATCCATGAACGCCCGCAGGCGGGTGAACCGTTCCTGCGCGGCCGCGTCATCGAGAATCTCGGTGGATCCGGCGGAGAGCTCACGCAGTTCACGACGGAACCGGGTCACGTCCTCGCCGTGCAGGCGTCGCAGGGCAATCTTGAGTCGGTCGCGTCCGGCACCAAAGGGCAGGGTCGAGAGAATCTCGTTGACCGGGTCCAGGCGTTCCTCGATGGCCTCGATCGCACCGTCGAAGGCACCGCCGAGCGGCACGAGATCCTGCCCACTCCACTCGGACAGCCGCCGGGTCCACTCCTGGCGTCGCTCATGCAGGCCGGTGGTGATGATCGTGTCGAGGATATCGCGGTAGCCCTCGGCCGATTCGATCGTGGTGCCCAGGTTGGGGTCCGGCCAACGGTCCTGATAGATCCGGAATGCCGATTCGAGTGCCGACTCGGCGGCCAGCGCGGCCTCGCGGGCCTGGGTGGACTGCGCGCGGAGACGATCACCCAGTCGTTTCACGCCGGAATCGAAGGCGGCTAGGTCGGTTCCGCCCCCCACGGCGGCGAGCTCCTCATCGAGGCGCTCCGCATGTTCGGGCGCCAACTCGGCGGTGTTGACCCGTTCCCACGCCTCGGCCAGTTCATCCTCGCGGTCCACGAGTCGCTCATGTTCGGTGGCCAGCTGCGAGCCGGCATCCTCGGCAAGGAATCGTTCCCGCTGGGCGGCATCGCGCTCCACCCGCAGGCGGGTTTCCTCATCGCCCAGGCTGCGCAGCACATCGCTGTCGGCGAGAACCCGTTCGCGTTCGGCGGCGAGTTCGCTCAGTGCGAGCTCGACCGCGACCACGTCGATCGTCGACCAGCGGGCATCGCGCACCAAACGGTGTGCATCACGGTGCGCACGCAGGACCGCCAGGCCGGCACGTTCGGCGGTGATCTCACCGACCAGTTCGGCCAGGCGCGCGTCCAGGTCGGCAACCTCGGCTTCGATCTGGGTGAGCCGCGCGGTGTTCGAGAACCCGATGATCGGACGCACATTGTTATCTCCGTGTGCACCGCGACTGCCGTCGCGAGTCTGCCCGCTCGGGGCCACCCGGCGGCCGGAGCCGCGCAGTTCGGCTGCGGATTCCACACACAGCGCGTCGGTGTGCGGGGCGCGCACCCGGTCCTGCACCCAGTGGGCGTAGGGGGAGTCCTGGAACACCAGCTTGCCGGAAATCATCTCGGGGTCAGCCTCGGCCGGCGTAAACGTCCCCGCGGGGACACCCTCAAACACGATCCGAGTAGAGAGCTCAACCTCATCGATACTGCGCGAGAAGGCATCGAGGTGTTCCTCATCCACCACCAGGATACGGGACACCGGACCCAGCGTCACCTCGGCGGCCGTGCGCCAGCGTTCCTCGCCGGCTGCCAGGTCGATGAGTTCTGCCACAAACGGCAGGTCTGCCGGGTTCAGCCCGCTGGCCTCCGCCAGCGCCAGACGTGCCTGGTGCAGATGGGGCGGGACCAAACCGGTCCGCCCGCTGAGCGACACCGCCTCATCGCGCAGGGCACGGCGATCCGCTTCCAACGGATACTGGTCTCGGCCGCGCGCGTTAATGCGGTCCTCGTGTTCCTGCTCGCGATCGGTATACGCGGCGAGGAATGTATCGGCGGCGTCCTGTGCGGCGGTAAACTCGGCGGCCGATTCGGGGGCCGCCCCCAGGACCGAGACGCGCTCAACAAAGGCGTCACGCTCGAGCGCCACCTGCTCGCGACGGTGTTCGAGGGCCGTGCGCTGCTGTCCCAGATCCTCGAGGACATCACCCCCGTTTTCGCGCTGTTGACGCTGGATCGTGGCAAGCCGGGAGGCCAGCCCATCCTCGTGTTCGCGAGCCGTGGCAATGCGTTCTCTTGCGCCGCGTCGGTCGGCGGCGTTGGTGGTTGTGGCGGTCTCCAGCAGGGCACGCTCGGTGCGGACCCGCCACAGGTTGAAGGCCGTGGCCCCCTCCTGGTTGACCCCAAACGTATCGATGGTGGCCTCTTCGGCCCGGGCCCGGGCGTGCTCGGCCATGAGCGCGGGGACGGCGCCGAGAACCGTGGATTTCTGGTCCTCGGTCACCATCGCCTCATAGGACTTCTCCAGGTCGGCGAAGTGCGCGAGCGCCGTATCGGCTGCCTCGAAGGTGGCCGGACGCTCCAGCACCATCGACTTATAGAGGCCATCCACCGTGCGCACCTGCTGTCCTGCCTGGATGCGAGCGAGCAGACGCAGCGCCTTCGAGCCATCACCCCCGGCACCAATGCCCAAACGGGTGTGCAGCTTCTGGGCGAACTCCAGGTATGTTCCGCACACCTGGATACCGGGCACGACTCCGCGAAGCGCGCGACGATCAAAACGGCTCTCGGCGATAGCGGCCAGCTCTCGCAGGTCAAACTCGCTGTCCAGGACGGCCATCTTCATCGAGACATTCGCCGAAGCAGCGGCTCCACGCGGGACAAAGTAGGTGCGCAGCACGGTGAAGCGGCGCTGATTATCGTCCACGAAGGTCATCGAAATGGCACCCCAGGTGGAGGAGTTTTCCCCGCGCAACACCCGGTCAAGCATGACGCCGGTTTCCGGGTCGCGTCGCGAATCCGTCTTTCCGAGCAGATAGGACAGCAGGTTGCGCTGATCCGCCCCGCGTGCACGTCCGGTAGTGGCATCGTTGGAGGCACCGTTGAACGCGGTGTCCGAGGGCATCATCAGGGCCAGATACGCGTCCATGAGCGTGCTTTTACCCGAGCCGGATGCACCCGAGAGCAGCGTGGCGGTGGGGGAGAGGGGAATCGCGTGGTGGCCCTGGAAGCCACCCCAGTTGACCACCTGGAACAGTTCGGCGCGCCACTGGGTGGTGCCCTCGGTGGCGCCGTCAATGTGGAAGAGAGGGGCGTCGCTCACTTGGTGTTCTCCTCATCGGTATTGGTCTCGGCGGCAGGTTCGGTGGCGGGTTCGGACGTTGGTTCGTCATCCACCTCGTCTTCCGCCTCGGCCTCTAGCTCCGCAGGGTCTGTCTCGTCTAGATCATTGGTGTCCGCACCCGCGATATCGACGTTGTCGGCGTCCTGCACCTGTCCCGAGCGTGTCCGGAACCACTCGAGCAGCTCACTCAACCGTTCCAGTGGCAGCAGCACCTCGATCACGGGCGCAATCCGGAATCGGTCGGGATCGTCGGTGCGCAGCAGGATTTGTGAGCGAGTCATCGACTCGATGGCCTTGTCGGCCTTGCGCGCATCGCCCGACTGGTCGGTGGAGTATGCGGGGCGGAACTGGGCGATCCGCCCGAGCATCTCCTCGCGCCCCACGTGCACGCTCTCGCGTCCATTACCTCGCTCGCTGCGGAATCGTCCGCGCAGGAAGACCAGCAGAATGGTCTCCTCGCGAGTGTAGGCGGTATCACGCAGCAGGGTGGGGAAGCGTCCCCCCTCCTCGGGGTGAGCCTGACGCTTAAACGCCACCTCGTATGCCCGATCGATGTGCAGATCCAGGAAGAGGTCGTTGAGGCGGGAGCGCAGCACCGCTTCGGAGGCGAGCAGGGTCTTCCACTCGCGCGGGTGGTCGGCGGCGCTCAGGTAGCGGCCGCGCAGCAGCGTGACCAGCGCGCGTCGCTGGGCGAGGTCGAGTCGGCCCTCGTCGCCCTCAAACAGTGAGACGGTGCCCTCGGGGTCTACCTCGGGCACGCCGTCCTCAATCATCGTGTCTCGGGTCATGCGGGGGTGTCCTCCTGAGCGGTCTGGGCGGGGGAGTCGTCGGTCTCGGCGCCGTCGATAATCTGTTCGATATGGGCAAGGGCGCGTTGCGCCTCGCGGTCCAGACGCACCCGCGGGACCCGGAAGGTGCGCGCGGTGTGGTCGGGACGGATGGTAGAGAATTCGTCGTAGGCATCGGCTTCGACGCCAATTTCGGCCTGCGTGAGCAGGTGTAAGAGGCCAAAAATCTCGACCGGACGGCGGAGATCCGGGCTCAGCGTATTAAACAGCTCGCCGAGTGGGGCGTCCTCGACATCCCGGGCTGCCGCACCAATCGCCGCGCGCACCTCGTCGAGGTACGGTCCTCCCTGGACGCGAATGGTGTCGATTTCCGGGGCGGCGGGAGCGTCGGCCGCGTGATCCTCCAGCGGGGGTGGCGGCGCCGCCGAGAGGGGATCCCACAGGCGTTCGCGCAGGTGTGGCGTCTCGGGAACCTCGGGCAGCAGTTCCACCGGGACGGTGGAGCGGGGGCCGGCGGTGTGCATCCAGGTTTCCAGTTCGCGCCCGAGCGCACGCAGCACCGCATCGAGTTCGCGATCGCGCACGTGATCGTGGTTTTCGATGTGCTCACGCAGCGTTGCGGTGAGGCGACGGCGCTGGGAAAGCACATCATCGATGCCCGAGCGCAGGATCGAAACCGTGCCGCGGAAGTCGCGCCGAGCCCCCGACCCCAGCCCGGCGGCGAACGGGTGGTCAAGAATGGTCTGGATATCCTGACGCAGCGCGGTGAGGAGTTCCTCGTTGCGCAGCAGCGCGAACGCTCCCTCAAAGGCTCGGCCCTCGGCCGTGGCACCCATGAGTTCGTCGGTCTTGGCCAGATACTCATCCAGCACCTCGCCGATGGGACGCTCCTCGGCACGGAAGTCGCTGATGATCTGGCGGTGCATGGCCGCGACCGACTCTTCGACCCGCTTGAAGTCGCTGGGAAGCTGACCGATGAGGTCGATCAGGTTCTGATAGCCCTCATACATGCGCTCGTTACCGGCGGCGGGGACCTCGCCACCGCCGCGGAGGCGATCGCGTTCGGCGGTGAGCTCGGCAATGCGATCGTCCAGCCGCTGAATACGGGTGTGTGGATCGGGGTCTGCCTCGGTGGCCCAGTGGTGCATGGTGTCAAGAATGGTGGTCAGTCGTGATTCGCTGATCAGCGCTCGGTCCTTGGCCAGGGAATCGACCAGTGCGAGCGCCTCGAGGGCGTGGGAGGTGAGTGAGTAGCGCTCCTCACCGTCGTTGTCGCTCGAGCGGTAGAGCCAGCGATCGTTCATCCACTGTACGCAGAGCGAGCGACCGGCACCCGGGGGAACCTCCTCGCCGAGCGCGGCGAGCTCCTGCAGATAGGTGTCTACCTGGACGTGGAGCCGCTCGGCATGAATGCTCTGGCGCTCCCGGCTAAAGGAGGTCCGGAAGATGGTGAGCACCAGGGGTGCCCATTTTCGATCGAGCAGGCGCAGGGTGGGTTTGTCAAAGGACTCCCTCACCCGTGTCAGCTCTCGCAGTACGTCACTCACCGCGTTCATCCTCCCGTTGTCGCGTGGCCCACCGCCGGCGGGCCAACCTCTATTCTCTCGTACGTTACCGATCCGACACGATCCCGCCACTCCTGGCCTGAGGATTGGGGGACAACTTCGTCGCCTCGGAAACCTGTGGAGGAGGGATTACCCTTGGCATATGTCAGTGTTCGCTGTATAGTCAGTGCATGCTGACATTAGCCTCCCGTCTCGACGTCATGAATCGGCTCGGCCGCGCCATGGCCGACGCCACCCGCTCCCGCATCCTGCTTGAACTCATGACCGGGCCCGGATATACGGGCAAACTCGCGACGGATCTGGACCTGACGCGCACCAATGTCTCCAACCATCTCGCCTGTTTGCGTGGATGCGGCATCGTGGTGGCGGTCCCCGAGGGTCGATCGACGCGGTATGAAATCTCCGACCCGCACATCACCCGGGCGATCGAATCGCTGCTCGGAGTGGTGCTCGCCGTGGATGATGGGGCGCCCTGCGTGAACACCTCCTGCACCGAACCCGGTTGCTGCCCGGATGCCGCAGTCGATGGCGACACTAGTGGTCAAGCCGACAACGCCATCGACCGCGCGAGGGAGCGGAGCTAGTGGCCGACGCATGCTGTGGACCCGCCGAGGCACCGATCGCCGCCGGACCCGAGCGGGAGGGTGCCGATCACACCGCCCCCGTAGTGCGCGAGGCGCTGACTCCCTGGTGGCGGGATGCCGGTGTCCTGATCCCCGCGGCCTCGGGGGTATTTCTCATGGTGGGTGCCGGCGTCTCGGCGCTCGGATTCCCGGTGGCCGCACTGGTGATCCAGGCGGTGTCGCTTGCGCTGGGGGCGTGGACCTTCATCCCTGGCGCGCTGCGCAAGCTGTGGCGCGGGCACCTCACCGTGGGACTGCTCATGACCATCGCCGCAGTGGGCGCGGTACTTCTTGGTCACGTGGCCGAGGCCGCGGCCCTGGCCTTCCTCTTTTCCCTGGCCGAGGCGCTCGAAGACCGGGCGATGGATCGTGCGCGCCACGGTCTGGGTGCCCTCCTCGATTTGATTCCCACCGAGGTGCGGGTGCTGCGTGACGGCCACGAGCGTGTCGTTGCCGGCGCGGATGTGCGGATCGGTGACGTGTTGCTGGTTGCCGCGGGGGAGCGGGTTGCCACCGACGGCATCGTGACCGCGGGACGCGGCGGGGTAGACCTCTCGGCCATTACCGGTGAATCGATCCCGGTCTCGGTGGCGCCGGGTGACCCGATTGCGGCCGGGGCGATCAACGGCTCGGCGAGCCTGCGCATTACCGCCACGGCCGATGGCCGAAACAACTCCCTGACCGATATCGTCGCGCTGGTGAGTGCGGCTCAGGATCGCAAGGGGGAGTGGGCGCGCCGTGCCGATCGAATCGCGCGGCCGCTGGTCCCCGCCGTTCTGATCCTCTCGGCCCTCGTGGTGATTTTTGGCTTCCTGGTGGGAGATCCGGGATTCTGGACCGAACGCGCCCTGGTTGTCCTGGTAGCGGCGTCGCCCTGTGCGCTGGCGATCGCGGTTCCGGTCACCGTGATTTCGGCGATCGGTTCGGCCAGTCGATTTGGTGTCATCGTCAAATCCGGCGCGGCATTTGAACGCCTCGGGGCCGTGCGACGGGTGGTGTTTGATAAGACCGGCACGCTCACACGCAACGTCCCCGAGGTGGTCGCAGTCGAGAGCGCGGATGCTGGATCATCCGATGCCGCGTTGATCGCGGCCGCGGCGCTGGAGATGCGGAGCACGCACCCGCTCGCACGGGCAATTGTGGCCGCCGTGCCCACCGGACAGCTCCCGGTGGCACAGGACGTGACCGAGGAGGCTGGGCGGGGACTTGCGGGGCTGGTGGATGGCGTGCGTGTGCGCGTCGGCAGCGCTCGGTGGCTGCTCGATGCGGAGGGCGACGGTGGGCTGGTGAGCGCTGCCGAACGCCTGGCTTCGGTAGGAATGACCGTCGTTGTGATCGAGCTGGACGGGCGAGCGTCGACGGTGATCGGTATTCGTGACGAACTTCGACCCGAGGCGGGGGAGACGGTGGCGACTCTGCGTGCCCAGGGGATCGAGGTGGCGCTGCTGACGGGCGATTCAGCCCGCACGGCCGAGGCGCTCGCGCACACCGCGGGCATTGCCGAGGTGCATCATGAGCAGCTGCCCACCGACAAGGCGCGGGTGATCGAGCAATATCGGCGTACGGCAACCACTGCGATGATCGGGGACGGCATCAACGACGCCCCGGCGCTGGCCACCGCGGATGTGGGGATCGCGATGGGGCAGACGGGGTCGGCCGCCGCGCTGGAATCCGCCGATATCGCCTTCGTGGGCACGGACCTGCGGCAGCTCCCGCGGGCGATCGCCCATGCGCGCCGCGGACTCCGGATCATGACCGGGAACATTGTGCTTGCGCTGGCGATCATCGTGGTGCTGGTTCCGCTGGCGCTGTGGGGCGTCCTGGGACTGGCCGGGGTGGTGCTGGTGCATGAAGTCGCCGAGGTGATCGTGATCCTCAATGGCGTTCGTGCCGCCCGGATTCCCCGGCGGATGGTGGGAAGCTAGTCGCCACAGGAGAGGGCCACAAACCGGTTACTTGACATAATGTACATTATCGGCGCAATGAATGAATTGCGATTCGGGCACAAACCTGTGGTCCCATAGCTGAATAACGAGCGTCTGCGTCAGAATGGACGTACCGGTACCGGTGTGATCGAAGGGGAAAGATCATGAGTGATCGACTAGTGATTGACAGTAGACAGCTGCGCGACTCGGCGGTCAACGGAATTCGTGTGGGGCTCGGCGTTACCGGCATTGTTGCCGTTCTGGTGGGAATCCTGATTCTGGCGCAGCCCGGATCCGCGCTGATTGCCGTGGGCTGGCTCTTTGGGCTGTATTTCATTGTGGCTGGCGTGATGCGCCTAATTGCCGCGGCGCTGGCCACCGACTCGGATACCGTGTATCGCATCTCCAGCGGGATCCTCGGCTTGCTTCTGGTGGCCGGCGGCATCTATACGCTGGAAAATCCGGTCTTTGGCGCGACCATTCTGGCGACGGTGATCGGCATCACCTGGATTATCGAGGGCATCGCCGCACTGACCGGGCGCAGCAACGACCGCGCCAAATGGTTTGGCATTCTTTATGGGATTCTGAGCATTGTGGCCGGTGTGATGGTGCTGTTTATCCCACTCAGCACCGCCGCTATTCTGCTGGTTATTGCCGCGGCATTCCTGGTTGTCGGCGGCATCCTGCAGATTATTCAGGCGTTTATGTTTGGGCGCCACGGGTAATCCCACCCGTGGCCACTCCCCCAAAACCACAAAAATCCCGCATTCACTACGAATGCGGGATTTTTGTTACGTTTTATTCGCCGGAACCGAAGCTGCCGGTGTCCCCGACCAGGCGGGTGTTGTCGGCGGGCACGGTCTCGACTGCGGCCAGGGCCACCTCGGCGGCGAACTCGGCCACGTTGTAGAGCTTGCCGGCCTGCTCGCGGCGCTCGGCGATGGCACCGGGGTTCAGTCGGTCCAGCAGGGTTGCGGTGATGGTGCCCTCGATCATGTCGCCGGAAACCACCACGAAACCGATTCCGGCCTCGGCGAGGGCTGGGATCTGCTCGCGCAGGGCGTCTTCACCGGCGCGCTTGGACAGCGCGACGGGCTCATACTCGGGCATGGTCGGGGTCTGGCGGATGAAGTGCGCCTGGTGGCTGGTCACGAACACCACGCGCGAACCCTCGCCCAGGAGCGACTTGGCGCTCTCCAGGACGTTGAGCTGTGCGTCACGGTTGAGCAGCAGGGCGTAGTTTTCGGCCATGCCGGACTCCATGCCGCCCGAGGCGTTCAGGACCAGGATGTCCAGCGAGCCGTACTCGGCGCGAATCGTGTCCATCATGTCCGCCACCGAGGCGGGATCGGTCAGGTCGGCACCCACGGTGATCGCGGTACCGCCGGCGGCGCGAATCTGCTCGGCCAGCTTGATCGCCCGTGCCTCCTTATTGCGGAAGTTGATCACGACGCGGGCGCCGGCCTCGGCAAAGTAGCGAACGGTGTCCGCGCCGACCCCGCGAGAGGAACCGGTGACGAGGACGTTTTTGCCGGCGAGGCTGCCCGGGGCGAGGATTTCAGACACTGTGTGATGCTCCTTGAAGGGTGCGGAAAGGACGAGGTGGGCAAAGTGGCCCAGCGACGATTCTAGCAAGACCGCCCCATCCCACCCGCGGCATAGAGACACAAAGTGCGAACGATCCGCCCTTTTTCTCCGGAATTGACCCGTCGAACTGGTAGGTTTGCTGCAAGAGTTTTCGCCCACATCCTGAAAGGAATTGGACGACCATGGAGATGATTACCCCGTATATCTGGATCGCGTGGCTTGCGCTGATCCTGATCTTCATCATCATCGAGATGCTGACCCTGGAATTCACCTTCCTCATGTTGGCCATCGGTAGCTTTGTTGGGCTGCTGAGTGGCATTCTGCGGGTGGAATGGTGGGGCCAGATCATCATTGCCGGCATTGCCGGCATGCTGCTGATTCTGCTGGTGCGCCCTCCCCTCCTGCGTGCCCTCCAGCGCGGCGGTGACCCAACCAAGAGCAATATGGATGCCGTGGTTGGTCAGGGTGGCGTGGTTTTGGAAACCGTGAGCGCGGGGACGGGGCTGGTCAAGCTTTCCAACGGGGAAACCTGGACCGCACGCACCGTAGCCGATGGTCCCGGTACCGCGCTGGAACCCGGCACGGTGATTTCCGTAGCTCTGATCGAGGGTGCCACCGCTCTGGTGCGCCCCGACGCGACTCCCCCCGTCTAGGTCTCGTCACAACGGCGAACCAACACAGAACAAGAGGAACATCGTGAACGACGACGTATCAATTGGTGCCGTAATCGGCATCATCGCCCTGGTTGCGCTGGTGATCTTTGTCCTGGTGGTGATCGCTCGCGCGGTCCGCATCATCCCCCAGGCAAGTTCGGGCGTGGTGGAGCGGCTGGGCCGCTACCACAAGACCCTGCAGCCGGGACTGAACATCCTGGTCCCCTTTATCGACCGCCTGCGTCCGCTGATTGACATGCGCGAGCAGGTTGTCTCCTTCCCGCCGCAGCCGGTGATCACCGAGGATAACCTGGTTGTGTCAATCGACACCGTGGTCTATTTCCAGGTCACCGACGCCCGTGCCGCCACCTATGAAATCGCCAACTACCTGGGCGCGGTGGAGCAGCTCACCACCACGACCCTGCGTAACGTGGTGGGTGGTCTGAACCTCGAGGAGGCGCTGACTAGCCGCGACAACATCAACGGCCAGCTGCGTATCGTTCTGGATGAGGCCACCGGCAAGTGGGGCATCCGCGTGGGACGCGTGGAGCTCAAGGCCATCGATCCGCCCCTGTCGATCCAGGACTCGATGGAGAAGCAGATGCGCGCCGAGCGTGACAAGCGTGCGGCGATTCTGACCGCCGAGGGTACCAAGCAGTCGGCGATCCTCGAGGCCGAGGGTCTGCGTCAGTCGGAGATTCTGCGTGCCGAGGGTGACGCCCAGGCCGCTGTGCTGCGTGCAAACGGTGAGGCCGAGGCGATCAAGACCGTGTTCGCCTCGATCCATGCCGGAAATCCCGACAACAAGCTGCTGGCCTACCAGTACCTCCAGACGCTGCCCAAGCTCGCGGATGGTTCGGCCAATAAGCTGTGGATCGTGCCGTCCGAACTCACCGAGGCCCTCAAGGGTATCGGCGGCGCCTTTACCCCCAAGGGTGATGCCACCCCCACCCCCAGCGCACCCGGTGCCGCGACTCCGGTCGCGGGCGTGGATGTCGAGGGTATCGCCGCGGCCCTGGGATACACCAAGCAGAACCCCGCGTCGAGTGGTGAGTAGCAACTCCCCCGCGTTTTTTGAAACGGCCAGTCCGCGCGTGTTTGCACACCGCGGCCTGGCCGTTTCGGCGCGTGTGAATGAAAATACGCTGGCCGCGTTCTCGGCGGCGGTGGCCGCCGGTGCGACGCATCTGGAAACGGATATTCGGGTGAGTGCGGACGGGATCGCGATCCTGCACCACGATCCAACCTTCGAGCAGGCGGGTCGGCAGATTCCGGTTGCCTCACTCCCCCTGGATCGCCTGCGCGACCCGGCGATCGGCCCCGGAGAATCACTCACGACGCTCGCCGAACTTCTGGCGGCATTCCCGAGCATCCCGATCAATGTTGACCTGAAGTCGGCGGACGCGGTGGACCCGGCGGTGGAGGTCATCCTTCGGGCAGACGCCCGGTCCCGGATCCTGCTGACCTCGTTTTCCGAGCGTACTCGGCGGAGGGCGATGAGGAGGCTCGGTCCGGTGGCAAGCTCCCCCGGACGCTGGGCCGGGATTGTGCTGATCCTTGCCCATTGGATACGACTCCGCCCGATTTTTCGCCGACTGGCCACCCGCACCGAGGCCGTGCAGTTTCCCGAGAAATACGGTCCGTTCCCCGCGATGACCCCGGCCCTGATCGCCCGATTACGCGACGTCGGGGTCGAATCCCACGTGTGGACAATCAACAATCCGGCCGATATTCGACGGCTTATTCTGGCCGGTGTGGATGGTGTCATCACCGATCGCTGTGATCTTGCCGTGAGTGTGATCGAGGATTTGCGCGCCGAGGGATTCTGTCCCTCGAACGAGGTACATTAATGTGAGCGCTTACACCGGGTGATGAGATTTTCCATCGGCCGGGAATTTGTGGCCCGTGACCGGTTGTTTTATCTGACCCGTGCACTGGGTCATTCTTTTTGTGTCCAAGCCCTGTTGCGCGGTAGCCGGGGCCGGTATGGTGTGGGGAACCGATCCACGCTCATAGTTTTTTCAGGCTAGACCGGTATAAATGGCAAGCACGCGAGAGGAGACCACACAATGGCGGATCGCAGTTTGCGCGGAATGCGCCTCGGGGCACAGAGCCTACAGAGCGAAGAGGGTGTTGTGTTCTCAGACCGGGAACGTTACATCTACCTATGTCCTAAGTGCGGCCATGAGACCGCACTGGTCTTTGCGGCCGACGCCGAAGCACCCGACACCTGGGAGTGCCGTAACTGCGGCGAGGCCGCGGTGCTGATGGTGGGGACCGAACCGATCGAGCTCGAGCCGAGCGAGGAAAAGCAGGCGCGTACCCACTGGGACATGCTGCTGGAGCGTCGCACGCGCGAAGAGCTTCAGGTCCTGCTGGACGAACGACTCGACTACCTCCGCGCCCGGCGCGGACAGAAAAAGGTGGGCGCCTAGCCCACAGGTTCACCGGATTTGTGGGGATGCCCGTAGGGGCATCCCCATCCTTCGTTTAACCTCCGGTGTGCAACGCCCAGTTAGCGCCAGCCGTAACGCTTACTCAGGGCGGCGGTCACCTGTTCAAAGGTCTTACGGTCCAGGCCCGATGCTTCCCGCCGCATGCCACCGGGACGGAGTCGGAAGACCCGATCGAGGTTTGCCCAGCTCGGACGCCCCTGGGAATCCCAGGGACCGGCACCGATGGGGACAAAGTCGCTCTGACCCGCATGGGGTTTGGAGGTGAGGGCAATGGCCAACACGTCGGATCCCTGGAGTCGGGCGACCACTAGAACCGGACGATCCTTGCCGCGTCCATCGTTCTCCTCAAACGGGACCCAGGTCCAGACAATCTCTCCCGGATCGGCGTCACCGTCGCGGCTCGGTGCATAGGTCATGGTGACGGATCCCACCCGGCGCGGGTCCACCCCGCGGGTGGCCGCGGGTCCGCTCTGTCCGGGACTGGGCGTCTCCCCCGGTCTCGAGCCCCCGGAGGGCTTTCCCGGGGCACCGGGGCGGCCGGCACCGCCGGGACGGCTGGTGGGACGACTTGGGCCGGTCAGGGCCGACAGCAGGTCACGCAGGATCCTCAGGAACGTGTTCACGCTCCTACGCTAGTGCACGCCGTCGCCGAGCTGCCAGGCTTCAAGCTGGGTGTCGCATACGGACAAAACGAACCGGATGTGCGGGTGCACATCCGGTTCGTTTGGGAAAAGAGTTGTGCCAGGCCCTCCCCTTGAAGACCTGGCACAAACCGGGGATCCGATATTCGGATGGGAGTTTCGCGTCGGGCCCTCCCCTTGAAGACCCGACGCGAGCTTGGGAAACCTAGAGGCTGTGCTCGGAGGTTGCGGTGGATACCGGGGTAAGGGCGTAGCCGTCCTCGCCGTGTACCACGCTGTCGACGCCGGCGATCTCGTCCTCGTTGGTGACGCGGAAGCCCATGGTCTTCTGGATGACCCAGCCGATGACGTAGGCGGCCACGAAGGAGTAGATCAGGACCGCGAAGACCGCGATGGTCTGGACCACCAGCTGGCGGAAGTCGCCGCCCACAAACAGGCCGGTGCCGGTGGCGAAGAAGCCGAGGTACAGGGTTCCGATCAGACCACCCACGAGGTGGATACCCACCACGTCGAGCGAGTCGTCAAAGCCGAGGACAAACTTGAGCTCGATGGCCACGGCGCAGACCGCACCGGTCAGGACTCCGAGGACCAGGGCCCAACCCGGGGTCAGGTTGGCGCAGGCAGGGGTGATGGCAACCAGGCCGGCGACGGCGCCGGAGGCGGCACCCACTGAGGTGGGCTTTCCGTGACGGATCTTCTCGATGATCAGCCAGCCGATGATGGCCGCGGCGGTGGCGCCCAGCGTGTTGATCGTGATCAGGCCGACGTTCTTCAGGCCGTTGAGCCACTCGGCACCGGCGTTGAATCCGAACCAGCCGAACCACAGCAGCGAGGCACCGATCAGGGTCAGCGGCACGTTGTGGGGCTTCTGGATGCCGGGCTTGAAGCCGACTCGCTTGCCCAGGATCAGGGCGAGGGCCAGGGCTGCGGCACCGGCGTTGATGTGCACGTCGGTACCACCGGCGTAGTCGATGACCTCGATGCCGGCGTCCTTACCAAACAGCGCGGTGCCGAGGTTCTGGATCCAGCCGCCGCCCCAGATCCAGGCGGTGACCGGGAAGTAGACCACGGTTGCCCAGATTCCGGCAAACACCATCCAGGCACCGAAGCGTGCCCGGTCCGCGATCGCTCCCGAGATCAGGGCCACGGTGATGATGGCAAACGTGGCGCCGAAGGCCACCCCGATCAGGTTTTCGTTGGCGTGCGGTGCCGAGGCGAGTCCGCTCAGCCCAAAGTCGTTGAGCGGGTTACCGGCGAACTGGCTCGGGTTGTCGACATGGGTCATGTTGTAGCCGTAGAGGATCCAGAGTCCGCCGATCAGGCCCATCGAGCCGAAGCTCAGCATGAGCATGCTGACGACGCTGCTGATCTTGACAAGGCCGCCGTAGAAGAAGGCGACGCCGGGGGTCATCAGCAGCACCAGTGCGGTGGCGACGAGTCCCCAGGCGAGAGATCCGGTATCCATAAGCTTTTCCTAACCGTCTGGGCCTCCATCGGGAGTAGAGGCCGTTGCGATTAGTTTGGCGAGAAGTTATTTCCAAAACCGGCAGGATCTGATTTCCAAAATGTTACAGGGCGGCGGCATCGGTAAACAGAATGTTTCGTACCCGATGCCGCCGCCCCATGGGAAGCGCGAATTACGCGTCTACGCGGACCACCATCTTGCCCACGTTCTTGCCGGCGAGCAGGTCGATGAAGGCCTGCGGGGTGTTCTCGATGCCCTCGACGACGGTCTCGTCGTAGGCGATCTTGCCGGCGGCGAACCACTCCCCCATAGCCTTGGCAAACTCGGGGGCCACGGCCACATGCTCGCCGATGGTGAAGCCGCGCAGGCGCAGGCTCTGGGTAATCAGGCGGCTCATGTTACGCGGCCCCACCTTGGGCGTGGTGACGTTGTACTCGGAGCTGGCGCCACACAGTGCGATCCGTCCACCGCGGTGCAGGGCACCGATTGCGGCCTCGAGGTGCTCACCACCGACGTTGTCGAAGTACACGTCGATCCCGTCCGGGGCGACCTCGGCCAGCTGCTCGGCAACCGGCGCCGCGTCGTTGTAGTTAAAGGCGGCGTCGTAGCCGTAGCGCTCGGTGAGCATCGCAACCTTCGCATCGGTTCCGGCCGAGCCCACCACGCGTGAGGCGCCCATCAGGCGAGCGATCTGACCCGCGGCGGTACCCACGGCCCCGGCTGCACCGGAGATGAAGACCACATCGCCGGGCTTGATCTCGGCAATATCACGCAGCCCCACAAAGGCGGTCAGCCCGGTCATACCCAGGATGCCCAGGGAGGTGGACAGCGGAACGCCGGGAATCTCGGCGGCCCGACGGAAAGTGGTCGCGGGTCCCTGGGCGACCGAACGCCAGCCCTGGTCGTGACTGACCGCGGTGCCCACGGGCAACTCGGGGGCGTTTGAAGCGACCACGTGGCCGACGGCACCGCCGGTCAGGGCCGCATCCAGCTCAAACGGCGCGACGTAGGACTCACCCAGGTTCATCCGTCCACGCATATAGGGATCAACCGAGACAAACCGGTTGAGCACCCGAACCTCGCCCTCGGCCAGCTCGGGCAGGGTGCGCTCCACGCGTCGGAAGGTGTCCGGGGTGGGCCACCCCTCGGGGCGCTCGGCGAGGTGGAATTCGACGGTGGTTTCGGGAATCGGTGTGGTGTTCATAAATACAGCCTTAGCGTGTTGCGAGTGCGACAAAGAGGAAGATCAGGCCCAGCAGCGGCAGGGTTCCCTGCGTGATCGCCGCGCGAGCCTTGGTGTGGTCGGAGAGCAGGAGGACCAGTGCGGCGGCAAACATCGGAGCGATGCCGGCAATGATCAGGGTCAGTCCGATCGTCTCAGTCCCGGCGATAACCAGGATCAGACCGATAAGCGATGTGATCGCCAGAAACAGGTTGTAGAAGCCCTGGTTGAACGCGAGGGGCTTGGTGATTTCGGCCACCTCGGCACTCTCGATCCCGAAGGTCTTGCGGGTGCTCGGGGCGGTCCAGCGCACCGACTCCATCACGAAGATGTAGCAGTGCAGCACGGCGGCCAGGGTCGCGAATACGAGTCCGGCAACAAGCATTTGGGGGTTCCTCACGTTAGATAACAGGGGGTCTGGAAACTAGCGTACAATAGATTCTGAACCGATCGTTGCAGAATGTGAGAAAACATGGCCCGCTCCCGAGAATTTGATACCGCCACCGTGGTGCGTGCGGCCCGCGACCTGTTCTGGGCGGTCGGCTATGACGTCGCCTCGATCAGCGATTTAGAATCGGCGACCGGCCTGTCTCGGTCGAGTCTGTATCAGGCATTCGGCAATAAGCGTGGCCTGTTTGACGCGGCACTGCAGGACTATCTCGATGAGATCGTCGAACCACGGCTCGTGCATCTCACCGACGGAAGTCCTGACGGGGTCCGCCGCTATCTGAGCGACATGGCCGCGTCGCTGGCGGCGCTGGAACCCGGGGACCCGCGGTTCGGGTGCATGATTGTGCGCGCCGGGGCAGGAATCGGCTCGCGAGACACCGATGCGGCCGCCGTGGTCGCGGGCTATCGTCGCCGCGTCGAGGGCTCAATCCTCGCCGCTCTCCGCGTGGACGCGCCCTCCTCCACAGACCAGGCGCGGCTGACTCATCGAGCGACGGTGATCACCGGACTGATCGTGAGCACACTCCTGTTGGCTCCGGTGGACCTGGACGGCGCGCTGGCACTGCTGGAGGCGGCGATCATCGAGGCGGCACCGCCGGTCGAATAGCACCGGGGGCCTCGGTGGGGCCCGATGGACTACTCGGCCGGCGTGGCCGCGTGGGTCAGTGCGATCATGCGGGAGATCGCTCGCTGGTACTTCTTGCGGTAGCCACCCTCAAGCATCCCATCACCAAAGATCTGATCCAGCGCGATGCCGGAGGCCACAATCGGCACCTGGGCGTCGTATACCCGGTCGATGAAGGCCACGATCTGGAGGGCGCGAGTCTGATCGGTGAGCTCGTGGACATCGCGAATGCCCAGCCGGGACAGACCGGTAATCAGTCCCGCATAGCGCGAGGGATGGACCGTCTGCAGGTGGTTCAGCAGCGCATCAAACGTGTCATCCGATACCTCGGCGTCCACCGGCAGGCCGGCGGTCAGCGCGGTGTCGAAGTTCGCCGGGTCGGTCACGATGCAGGATCCGCTCACCGCGCGGCGACGGTAGTCGGTTCCGTCGATACGCAGGGTGCGGAAGTGCGCGGACATCGCCTGGATCTCACGCAGGAAGTCGGCCGCGGCGAAGCGGCCCTCCCCCAGTGCGCCGGGCGGGGTGTTTGAGGTGGCCGCGATCCGGGTCCCCGAGGCCACAAGCTCTCCCAGCAGGCGGGTCATTAGCATCGTGTCACCCGGATCATCGAGCTCAAACTCGTCGATGCAGATCAGCGTGGCACCGGTGAGTGCCTGTACCGCCTGCTGATATCCGAGGGCCCCCACCAGCGAGGTGTACTCGATGAAGGTGCCAAAATACTTGCGCGGACCCGGCGCCCGGTGCCAGAGCGAGGCGAGCAGGTGGGTTTTTCCCACACCGAATCCACCGTCGAGGTAGATGCCCGGCTGCACGGTCGGTGCCTTCTTTTTACGTCCGAAGAATCCTCCCGAGCGCTGCACACCCCAGGCGTCGGCAAACTCGGTCAGGATCGTGACGGCCTCGGCCTGACTGGGATAGTCGGCATCGGGACGATAGTTCTCAAACGACGCCTGCGCGAACTGCGGGGGCGGGGTGAGCCCGGCGATAATGGCCTGCGCGTCGCTGCGCGGGGTGCGTTCGGTCAGGCTGATGCGACGCTGCGTGGGGGCTGCGGTCATGTGGGGGCTACCTCGTGTGTCGGATTCTTTCGCCACCCTGATGACAAGCCGCAAAAAGGTGCGTACATTCAAAGGTGGGGCGTCGGCTCCTAGCCTAGTCCCACGAGGCTCGTGCCCGTGGGGTGTCGGCTGTGAACCCGCCCCATCAGCCACCATCCGGACCGGCGATTGCCGGTGCAACCCGAGGGGAACCCCGTGACATTCGCCTTTGATACCTCCGATCCCAAGTTTGCCGACTACGCTCACCCGGGCAAACTCGTCTCGACCTCCTGGCTGGCCGATCGCCTCGGCGAACCGGGCCTCGTGGTGGTGGAATCCGATGAGGACGTGCTGCTCTACGCGGTTGGTCACATTCCCGGCGCCGTCAAGGTGGATTGGCACACCGAGCTCAACGATCCGGTCGTGCGCGACTACATTGATGGCGAGGGCTTTGCCGAACTCCTGTCGGCCAAGGGCATCTCGCGTGATGACACCGTGGTGATCTACGGCGATAAGAGTAACTGGTGGGCCGCCTACGCTCTGTGGGTGTTCACGCTGTTTGGTCACCCCGATGTGCGTCTGCTGGATGGCGGACGGGACAAGTGGATCGCCGAGGGCCGCGAGATCACCACCGACACCCCGGAGCGTATTGCCACCCGCTATCCGGTCATCGAACGTGATGATCGCACCGAGCGCGCATTCCGAGACGACGTGATCGACCACCTGGGCAACCCACTGATCGACATCCGCTCCCCACAGGAGTACACCGGCGAACGCGTCACCCACCCCGACTACCCGGAGGAGGGTGTGCTGCGTGGCGGCCACATCCCCACCGCGCACAACGTCCCCTGGGCTCGGGCGGTGGCGGCCGATGGGGGCTACCTCACCCGTGAGGAGCTCGAGGCGATCTACCGGGGTGAGCTCGGCCTGGCGCCCACCGAATCGGTCATCACCTACTGCCGCATTGGGGAGCGCTCCAGCCACACCTGGTTCGCGCTGCGCTACCTGCTGGGATTCCAGGCGGTCCGCAACTACGACGGTTCCTGGACCGAATGGGGCAACGCCGTCCGGGTTCCGATCGTTCAGGGCACCGAGCGTGGCACCCGCCCGGAGCGTGGAAACCGCGCATCCGCCCACTAGGAACCGGATGTGTGTAGGGCCGCGGGGAATTTCCCGCGGCCCTTCACTCTGGGCGAAATCCACGGCCAGCCGCACCAGAGGCTGGCATAATGGGGTCCCATGACCGATAACGCGCTGCCCGCCGCGCTCGCCGAGATCAGCGAGGACTTCCTCGACCTTGACGAAAACTCGCGGCTTGAACTGCTGCTCGACTTTTCCCGCGAACTTCCCGAGCTGCCCGCCCGCTACAGCGACCACCCCGAGGAGCTGGAGCGCGTGGCCGAATGCCAATCCCCCGTGTTTATTCGGGTGGAACTGGATGATTACGGGCTGGTGCAGCTCTTTGCGACCGCACCCCAGGAGGCGCCGACCACGCGCGGCTTTGCCAGCATCCTGGTCCAGGGACTCTCGGGATTGAGCGTCGAGGAGGCACTGGCCGTTCCCTCGGACTACTCGCAGCGGCTGGGACTGGCCCGCGCCGTCTCCCCGCTTCGACTGGCCGGGATGACCGGAATGATTCGTCGTGCCCAGCGTCAGATTCGACTGCTGGCCGGGCATGAGTAGTCTGACCGAGCTCCTCCCCGCCAGCGGAGAGAGCATCGATCCCGCGCTGCCCGAGGCACGCGAGTGGATCGCCGAACGCTATGCGCTCGCCGGAGAGTCCTGGACCGCGGTGAACATGATCACCACCATGAACGGCTCAGCCGCCGGCGAGGACGGCACCAGCGACACGATCTCCAACCGGGTGGATCGCACAATTCTCAGCGTTATCCGCGACCAGGCCGACGCGGTCCTGGTGGGCGCGCAGAGTCTGCGTGCCGAGGGCTATACGATTCCACGTCGGGCGGCCCTCGCCGTGCTGACCCGCAGCGGCGATCTGGGCGATGTGCCCGATAATGAGGGTGCCCGGGATCGGCTGATCGTGCTGTGCCCGCGCGCCTCGGTCCCCAAGGTCACCGCCCGGATGGATGGTCGGGTACGCGCGGTGATCGGCATCGAGGCCGCCGATCCGTCCCCCGCTCAGATCCTGGCAACCCTGGCCGACCACGGACTGAAGCGGGTGATCTGCGAGGGTGGTCCAACCGTGACCGGCAGCTTCCTGGCCGCCGGGGCGATCGATGAGATCTTCCTGACCGCGGCACCCAGCGTGGTCCTGCCGCCGCAGCCGGTGTTTGGCCAAACCGAGCACCTGGTGACCCGCTACACCCTACACGGCCTGATGCTGGACGATGAGGGCACCCTCTACCAGCGCTTCCGTCCACGCACCGCGGAGTAGCACGGCCACACAGGCTGTTGGCCGAGCAGCGGTTGGCCGGGCGACGGTTGGCAGGGCGACGGTTGGCCGAGTGAGCCCAGGCCGAGTGTTCGGCCGAACGAAACGACCCGGTGGGAAATCCCACCGGGTCGTTTCGGATCAGGCCTGTGTGGACGGATCGTGCTGAGCCTCGAGCCACTCATGCACCAGGCGCTCCCAGCGATCCCGGTCGAAGTTCCATAGCTTGGTGTGCCGGGCCACGCTGAATTCCTCCAGCGTGACAATGTCCGGGCGCTCGATTGCCAGGGCCTGTGAGGCCTCGGCGGGCACCACGTCGTCATCCACACTGTGCAGGATCAGGGTGGGGATGCGCAACTCGTCGGCACGGGCGACCAGATTCATCCGGTCAATGCGGACAGGCTCACCCAGCCCGGTGATTCGCGACGCCCATCCGGCACCGAGCAGGTGCACGGCGATATCCCGAACCGGCCGGGGCAGTCGACGCTCACGCGCCTGGAAGGCCAGAACCTCGGCCCAGTCGATCACCGGGGAATCCAGCAGCAGCGCGGAGATCTCGGCACCGTGCTCGCCATTCAGCACGGTCTGTAACGAGACCGCGCCACCCATCGACCATCCCATCAGCACGATGCGCGCGGCCGATCGGGCGCGAACCCAGCCCAGGGCCGCATCCACATCGTGCCATTCGGTCAGGCCCAGCCCGTAACGGCCATCGGCGCTGGCGGGGGCATCGCCGTCATTGCGGTAGGACAGCAGGAGCACGTTGTACCCGGCGGCCTGGGCGGTGGGAACCACGCGCAGGCCCTCGCCGCGACGGGTGCCCCGGCCGTGCACCACCACCAGCCAGGGTGCGTTCTCCTCCTCCACCGGGAACAGCCAGGCGGGCGCCACGCCGTTCTCCACCGGAATGTGGACGTTTTCCCAATGCTCGGCCACGGTGGTGGGGTCGGCCTCGACCCAGGCGGTGAAGCGTCCGCCACCGTGCCCCACCAGGCCACGCAGGTTCTGCGCGGGCAGTTCACGGGTGACCGTATGCTCCCCCACCGCCAGCACCTCACCGATGCGTACCAGGCGCTCGGGACGGCCGTACCAGATGCCGTACTGTCCGGGCAGGACCGTGAAGTCGGTGCGGGAGAGCACGATGGTGCCCTCTATCTCGTTGATTCCCAGGACCTGGGTGTCGGGCGCATCAGGTCCCGGAGGCGTCACCACCTCGCGGGCCAGGATCGCCGAAACCGTGGCGATTCCGGCCGCCACGACGGCGGTGGTGGCGGCGAGAGCCGCCGCAGGCAGGATTAACGCGCGAGCTCCGGCGCGGCGTGAAGAATTCATAGCCAACTAACTCTAGTCTGCAATCGTGACTGATTCGGTAACGGACGGACTCGCACCGGCTGACTTTCTCCGGGCACGCGACGCCATCCGAAGTGTGATCCTACGCCCCGAACTGCGGGTCCACGAGATTACCGCACCGGAGCGTCTTGCGCCGTACGCTCTGGCCTTGGCTGCCGACGTGATTCCTCCCGAACTCGGGCGTGCACACGCTCCGCACACGGCGGACTCGGAGCATGGCGCCGGCCGGTTTGTCCTCCTCTACGACCCCGCGGCCCCCGAGGCCTGGGGCGGCGTCTTTCGGGTGATCTGTTTCGCCCAGGCACCGCTCGAGCCCGAACTGGGTGTCGACCCATTTATGGCCGGTGTCGCCTGGTCCTGGTTGATGGATGCGCTGGAGTCTCGCGACGCCCAATTTGGCGCGGCGAGCGGCACCGCCACTAAGGTAATATCAACGGGTTTTGGCGAGCTCGCCCGTGCCGGAGACGGCACACAGCTTGAGCTGCGCGCGTCCTGGTCGCCCAGTAATGCCGAAATCGGCGCCCATGTCGAAGGCTGGGGCGACCTGCTGTGTCTCCTCGCGGGCCTTCCCCCGACTGAAGAAGGAGTGACCATGATCGGTCGCCGCAGAGGCCCCCGTGCCTGAGCGCCGCAGACGAGCATCGGCTCCCGCAGGAAACACCGCACCGTCCGCCACTTCGAGCGAGCCCGTCTCCGCCGACACCGTCGAGGTCGAACAGGCGTCCTCCGGATCTGCGTCGCGCACCCGGTCCCGACGTGCGTCGGCCCCGGCCGGCGCTGCCGCGCAGGCACCCGTGGTGTCGGTGAGTGCCACGGCCGCGGCCGCCCAGGCGCTGGCTCAGAGCGACGGTGCCCCCGCGGGTACCGTGCGCAAGGTCATCGACACCCCGCGCGCCTACGCTGCGTCCCTCGAACTGCTGGCGGCCGGTCACGGCCCAGTGGCCGTAGACGCCGAGCGTGCTTCGGGCTACCGCTACTCCCAGCGGGCCTACCTGATCCAGGTCTTCCGCCGGGGATCGGGGATGTTCCTCTACGACCCGATCGCGCTGGGCTCAATGCATGAGCTCCAGGCCGTGATCGGGGACGCCGAATGGGTGCTGCACGCCGCAAGCCAGGACCTCCCCTGCCTGCGCGAGGTGGGCCTGGATCCACGTGAGATTTTTGACACCGAGCTGGCCGCCCGACTGCTCGGCATGCCGCGGGTAGGTCTGGGCGCCGTGGTGGAGTCCCTGCTGGGTATTCACCTGGCCAAGGAACACTCGGCCGCCGACTGGTCCACCCGTCCGCTCCCCCAGTCCTGGCTGGAATATGCGGCCCTGGATGTGGAGCTCCTGGTGGATCTGCGTGACGAGGTTGAAAAGCTGTTGATCGAGGCCGATAAGACCGAGATAGCCCGGCAGGAATTTGCCGCCGAGCTGGCCAAGCCCGCGCCCGCGCCCAAGGTGGACCCGTGGCGCAAGCTGTCGGGTGCCCCAAGCGCGCGCAACCGGCAGATCCTCGCCGTGGCCCGCGAACTGTGGGTCGCCCGCGACACCCTCGCGCGTCGGCGGGATGTGGCCCCGGGACGCCTGGTCCCCGATGCCGCCCTGCAGGCGGCGGTCAAGGCCAACCCCAAGACCCGAGCCCAGCTCGCCGGCATGCGAGCCTTCACTGGCCGTGCCAGCCGGACCGAGCTGAACACGTGGTGGGAGGCCATCGAGCGCGGCCAGCACGAGACTGAGCTGCCGCCGCTGCGCATTCACACCGATACCCTTCCGCCGATCCGGGCCTGGGCCGAAAAGAACCCCGAGGCACACCACCGCCTGCGGGTGACCCGCCCGCGGGTGCAGGCGCATGCCGAAGAGATTCTGATGCCGGTGGAGAACCTGCTGACTCCGGAATTACTGCGTCGAGTGGCCTGGCAGCCGCCGACCGAGCTGACCGCCGAGGCGGTCGGCGCGGCCCTCGCCGAGCTCGGGGCACGCCCCTGGCAGGTTGAGGAAACCTCACAGCTAATCGCCGATGCGTTTGTAGAAGCCCCCCAAATTGTGTTGGAAGACGACGGCGCGGTTTCGTAGGAAGCATCAAAGGGGTAGCTGAGCGCCCGAGGTCATCCCTAGGATCGAATCAATCGATTCCTCTAGGAGGCAGTGTGGCCAAGAAAAACGACGTCTATTTCGTCGATGGAACGCGAACCCCGTTCGGACGTGCCGGTGAAAAGGGCATGTACTGGAACACCCGCGCCGATGATCTCGTGGTGAAGGCCATGATCGGCCTACTTGAACGAAACCCCGGTGTCCCCGGGGAACGCATTGACGACGTCGCGATTGCCGCCACCACCCAGCAGGGCGACCAGGGCCTGACCCTGGGTCGTACCGCGGCACTGCTCGCGGGCCTGCCCACTACGGTGCCCGGCTACGCGATCGACCGAATGTGTGCGGGGGCGATGACCGCGGTCACTGCCCTCGGTGCCGGTGTCGGTTTTGGTGCCTACGATCTGGCCATCGCCGGTGGTGTGGAGCACATGGGTCGACACCCGATGGGATTCAACGCCGACCCCAACCCGCGCTTTTTGGCGGAGAAGATCGTCAGCCCGGACGCGCTGAACATGGGCATCACCGCCGAGAACCTGCACGACCGCTTCCCGCAGCTGACCAAGGAGCGCGCCGACCACTTCGGTCTGCGCAGCCAGCAGAAGGTCGAGGCGGCATACCGCAACGGGAAGATCCAGCCGGATCTGATCCCGATCGCGCTGCGCAGTGAGGCGGGCTGGGGCCTGGCCGACACCGACCAGGGCATGCGTCCAGAAACCACGATGGAGGGCCTGGCCACACTGCGCACGCCCTTCCGCCCGCACGGCCGCGTCACCGCCGGCAACTCCTCGCCGCTGACCGACGGGGCCACGGTGAGCCTGCTCGCCGGAAGCCAGGCGGTCCACGACCTCAAGTTGACCCCGAAGATGCGGATGGTCTCCTTCGCCTATGCGGGCGTCGAGCCCGAGCTGATGGGCCTCGGCCCGATCCCCTCAACCGAGAAGGCACTGGCCAAGGCCGGCCTGAAGATCGAGGACATCGGCCTGTTTGAGCTCAACGAGGCCTTCGCCGTGCAGGTGCTGAGCTTCCTGGACCACTACGGCATCGGCGATGACGATCCGCGGGTCAACGCCTGGGGCGGCGCCATCGCCCTCGGCCACCCGCTGGCCGCCTCGGGTGTGCGCCTGATGATCCAGCTCGCCGCACAGTTCGCCGAGAACCCCGGCGTGCGTTTTGGGCTCACCGCGATGTGTGTGGGACTCGGCCAGGGTGGCACCGTCATCTGGGAGAACCCGAACTGGAACGGAAAGAAGTAGATTATGACCGACTACTCCACCATCGACTTTTCCCCGCTTGTCGAAGCCTCCGCCGATGAGGTGGTTACCCACAGCTTTGTGCAGGATGTTCGACTGGCCTCGGGCAAGACCCTGGCCCTGATCACCCTGGACAACGGCCGGGACCACACCCGCCCCAACACGTTCGGGCCGGCCACGCTGATCGAACTCGGTGAGCGCCTGGACGCGCTGCGTCTGCGCGCCTCCGCCGGCGAGATTGCCGGCGTCGCCATCACCGGTAAGCCGTTCATCCTGGCCGCGGGTGCCGACCTCTCCAAGGTGGGGGATCTCGACAGCATCGAGGTCGCACGCCTGCTCCCCCGCCTCGGCCACCACGTGTTTGGCAAGCTGCACACCCTCGGTGTGCCCACCTTCACCTTCATCAACGGCCTCGCCCTGGGCGGCGGACTAGAGATCGCGCTGAACAGCGATTACCGCACGGTGGATACCTCGGCGGCCGGTATCGGGCTGCCCGAGGTCTTCCTGGGCCTCATCCCCGGCTGGGGTGGGTCCTGGCTGCTGCCCAACCTGATCGGCATCGAAAACGCCCTCAAGGTCATCATCGAGAACCCGCTCAAGATGAACCGAATGCTGCGTCCGGCGCAGGTCCTGGAGCTCGGGATCGCCGATGCGAGTTTCGGGTCGGCAACGTTCCTGGAGTCCTCGCTCGCTTGGGCCTCCGGGGTCATCGAGGGCACCACCAGGGCGTCGCGTCCGAACGTGCCGGGCAAGCTTGAGCGCCTGGCCAAGTGGGACATCGCCCTGGGCATCGCCCGCAAGACGCTGGAGTCGAAGATTGGCACCGAGCCGGTCGCCCCGTATCTGGCACTGGACCTGATCAAGGCGGCCAAGTCCGTCTCGCGTGAGGAGGGCTTCGCCCTCGAGGACGAGGCGCTCACCACGCTGATCGCCGGCGACCAGTTCCGCGCCTCGATCTATGCCTTCAACCTGGTGCAAAAGCGCGCCAAGCGGCCCGCGGGTGCCCCCGATAAGGCCCTCGCCAAGAAGATCACCAAGGTGGGTGTGATCGGGGCGGGCCTGATGGCCAGCCAGTTCGCGCTGCTGTTTGTGCGTCGCCTGCAGGTGCCGGTGGTCATCACCGACCTCGACCAGGCTCGGGTGGACAAGGGCGTGGCCCACATCCGCGACGAAATCCGGGCGCTGGCTGAGAAAGGCCGCATCTCCGGCGACGAGGCCAACCGTCTCGCCGCGCTGATCCACGGGACCACCGACCGGGCCGAGTTTGCCGACTGCGACTGGGTCATCGAGGCGGTGTTCGAGGAGCTGGAGATCAAGCAGAACGTGTTTGCCGACTTCGAGAAGATTGTGCGCGAAGACACCATCCTGGCCACCAACACCTCCTCGCTCTCGGTGGAGAAGATCGGAGCCAAGCTCGCCCATCCCGAGCGCCTGGTCGGCTTCCACTTCTTCAACCCGGTTGCGGTGATGCCGCTGATCGAGGTGGTCAAGGCACCGGCGACCAACGATGAGACCCTCTCCACCGCGATGGTCGTGGCCAAGAACCTGCGCAAAAACGCTGTCATCACCCGCGATACCCCGGGCTTCGTCGTCAACCGCGTGCTGGCGGTCCTGCTGGGCGAGGCGATGCGCGCGGTGGATGCCGGCACCGGATTCGGGACCGTGGACTCGGCCCTGGCCCCGCTGGGCCTGCCGATGGCACCCTCGGCGCTGCTCGACCTGGTGGGTCTCAAGGTGGGGGCACACGTGCTGGACACCCATCACAACGCCTTCCCCGAGCGCTTCTACCGCTCGGAAAACCTGCACAAGCTGGCCGACTACGGCACGCTGCTGGAGCGGGACGCCAAGGGCAAGGTCAAGGGATTCGATAAGGGTGCTCTGAAGCTCGTCTCGGGCGGCAAGAGCCCGGTGTCCGAGGCGGAGATCCTGCGCCGGGTGCAGGACGGCCTGGCCACCGAGATTCACCTGATGCTTGAGGACGACGTGGTGCACGCCGCCGAGGACATCGACCTGTGCCTGATCCTGGGTGCCGGTTGGCCCTTCATCGATGGCGGGATCACCCCGTATCTGGACCGCGTCGGGGCGAGCTCGCGCACGTTTGGTGCGAGCTTCCACGACCCGCAGATTCGCGGGCTGTAGCCCGCGAACCAGAAGCCCGCGAACCGCAAGCCGCCCCGGACCGTTTGGTTCGGGGCGGCTTTGTGTCGCACCTAGCTGGGATTCTTCCGAGCGTCCAGGGGAATTCGTCATCTTTGGTTGTGTGCTGTCATCCGCGTTCACCCTTCGTTTTTGTTGGCCAATCGGGCCTAGCGTTACCCCATGACCGCACGCACCGATTCCATTCCCGCCACCCCGACCCCGTTTACCGTGGGGATCGTGCTGGATCCCGGCGGGCCGCTGCCTCCCGACACCGCTCCCGCCCTGCGCTTTGACCGTGCGTATTGGGCCGGGCTTGTGCACGCCGCCGAGGGTGGCGGATACGACCAGGTGCTCTTCGCCGGATCCTCCGCGGGCGCGGCACCGGGACTGGACCCGGTACTTCTGGCCTCCGCATTGGCACCGGCCGCGGAGAGAATCGCGCTCGTCCCCGAGGTCATCACCGGCGTGCTCGAACCGTTCCATCTGGCCGCCGCAGTCCAGACACTTGATCACCTTTCTCGTGGACGCGCGGGCTGGCTGGTGCGTCCGGGCCCTGCGGGGGCTGGGGGCGTGCGAGAGGACATCGAGGATGCCTCCGAAACTATCGCGGCGAGCCGCCTCCTGTTTGACAGCTGGGAGGAGGACGCCGAGATTCGCGATGTGGCCACCGGGCGCTATATCGATCGGGATCGGGTACACCGGGTGGATTATCGAGGTTCCCGGTTCACGATTCTGGGACCGTCCTATGTCCCTCGATCGCCACAGGGATCGCCACCCCTGTTCATTCGGGTTCCCGCGCTTTCGGATGCGGAGGCGGCGGGCCGACTGGCGCGTGCGGAGCGTGATTTTGCCCTCGAGTATGCGGACACCATCATCCTCGATGCCACCTCGGGCGCACACCCGGAACACACCCTCCGGGCGTTGCGCGAGGCCGGGGCGACGCGGATTGTGATCGAGGTTGTGCCGCCGTCCGGGCCGGAGGCCGTCTCGGCTCTTGCCGAGCGCGCCCTGCGCTGGCACCGCGATGGGGTCACCGGAATTCTCCTACGGCCCACGATCCTCCCCGGCGGACCCGCGGATCTGGACACCCGACTCCTGGCCGAGCTGTGGGGCCTCGGGCTTCCGCCCACCCACGGCCGTTCAACGCCGAGCCTGCGAGCCCTGCTCGGATTGCAGCCTGCGCGCAATGCGTTTGCGGAGGCTCGTCTTGCGAAGGTGGGTACCCACGGTGAATAACGCACGCACCGCGCGGCAGGTACACCTGGTGGGTTATTTCCCCGGCGTGAATCACTCGACGGTCTGGTCGGACCCCGGCTCGGGTAGTCAGGTGGAATTCGATTCGTTTGCACACCTCGCGCGCACCGCCGAGCGCGGCCTCTTCGACTACGTGTTTCTGGCCGAGGGGCTTCGGTTGCGCGAGCACAAGGGCGAGATCCATGACCTCGACGTGGTGGGCAGGCCCGCCGCGCTCCCGCTGTTGTCGGCTCTGTCCACCGTGACCGAGCGCATCGGCCTGGTCGCGACCGTCAACTCCACCTTCAATGACCCCGCCGACCTGGCGCGGCAGTTTGCCACGCTGGACCATCTCTCGGCCGGTCGAGCCGGGTGGAACGTTGTCACCAGCTCGGAGGCGTTCTTCGGAGCCAACTTCCGCCGGGGTGGGTATCTTGACCGCAACGACCGTTACGACCGTGCTGCCGAGGTTCTCCGGGCGGCCGCGGCGCTGTGGCGGGCACGTCCCGGTGCCGAATTCGGATTCCGCGGGGCGCAAATCCGCCTTGACCGAGTCTCAGGCGTGACCCCCGGCCCGCAGGGTGCGCCGGTGATCGTGCAGGCCGGAGACTCCGCCGACGGGCGCGAGTTTGCCGCCGAATACGCCGAGGTTGTGTTCTCTCCGCATGCCGACCCCGAACCCGCCGCGCGCCTGGCCGCGGACCTCACCGAGCGCCTGGCGCGGTTTGGTCGCACCCGGGAGGATCTGCGCATCCTTCCCTCGGCAACCTTCGCTCTGGGCGACACCGAAGCCGAGGCGCAGGAAAATGCGCGGGAGATTGCTCGCGCCCAGGTCACCCCACAGACGGCCATTGCCACGGTAGAGCGTATCTGGGGGCGCGATCTCTCGAATCTCGATCCGGACGGACCCCTCCCGCACGAGGAGCCCGGTGAGGATGAACTGCGGCGCGGGCAGGCACCGCATCTCGGGGAGCGTCGGAAGATCGCCGCCGACTGGCAGGAACACGCTCAGGCGGAGGGGCTGAGCCTGCGTGAGGTGGTGACGCGGAAGATCAGCTCCTTCACCCTGGTGGGCACCCCGGCTGCCGTGGCGGAGCGTATCGCCGCCGACGTGGCCTCGGGCCGGGTGGACGGATATGTGCTGGTCCCGCACCTACAGCCACACGGACTCGACACCTTTGTGGATCGGGTCATCCCCGAACTGCAGGAGCGCGGCGTATACCGCACCGAGTATCCGGAGGGCACCACCCTGCGCGACGTGTTAGACCTTCCCCGGTCCCCGTTGCTCACCCGGGACATTCGGGCGAATTAGCTGCGTACCGGTAATCGAAAGGAACCCCATGACCACACATGTCACCGCGGCCTCCGTCTCCACCAACAACCATCATGATCCCACTCCACCATCCGGGGAGGCCACTCCCCTCCGGGTGGTGCCGCTGCGGCATCCCTGGCGCTGGGTCTTCGGATTTCTCGTTGTCTTCGCTGTTGCGCAGCTGGTCTGGACACTGTTCTCGAATCCGCGCTGGCGGTGGGACACCGTGGCCGACTATCTGTTCGCGCCCTCGATCATCAACGGCCTGTGGCTCACGCTCTGGCTGACCGCGGTTTCCGCGGTGCTGGGGTTTGTACTGGGTGCGCTCCTCGCCCTCGCCAGGCTCTCGGCTTCCCCGCTGCTGCGGTCATTCGCCTGGGGTTTCATCTGGTTCTTTCGGTCCATACCGCTCGTTGTGCAACTGGTCATCTGGTACAACCTCGGATATCTGTTCTCCACGATTGGGCTCGGGTGGCCCTTCACCTACGACTTCTGGATCGTCGAGTTTAATACCAATCAGCTCATCTCCGCCGGTGCGGCCGCAGTTCTCGGGCTCTCCCTGCATCAGGCCGCCTACTCGGCCGAGATCATTCGGGCCGGAATCCTCTCGGTGGATCGCGGGCAGTTCGAGGCGTCGGCCGCGCTTGGTCTTCCCCGGCACACCCGGTTCTTCCGCATCGTGCTGCCCCAGGCGGCCCCGGCGATCATCCCCAACGCGTTCAACGAGGTGATCGGGCTTCTCAAGGGGACCTCGGTTGTTTTTGTGCTGGCGATTCCCGAGCTGTTTTACACGGTCCAGGTCATCTATAACCGCAATCAGCTGGTGATCCCGCTGCTTTTGGTGGCGGTGATCTGGTACACGGTGTTCACCACGGCGCTGAGCCTGCTCCAGAATCTGATCGAGCGCCGCTTTGCCCGCGGTGCCCAGCGAGCCCTTCCGCCCACACCCGGAGCCCGTCTTTGGGCGGTGATTCGGCGACGCCCGAGTCGAGACGGCGACACCGCCGCACACACGGGTACCCCCGAGGGAGCCCGGGCATGAGCGCCGCAGTGCCGGCGGCGACCGATCGTCTGGGCCGGATTCGGATCGACGGCGTGAGTAAGTCATTTGGTACCCGCAGGGTTCTCGATGGGGTGTCCCTGACGGTCGAGCCCGGATCCGTGATCGCACTGGTGGGGCCCTCGGGCTCGGGAAAATCCACGCTATTACGGGCGATCAACCACCTGGAAACCATCGATGCGGGCTCGATCACCATCGACGGAAACTATATTGGCTACACCCGTCACGGCGATCGGTTGTATGAGCTCCGCGAGAGCGAGGTGCTGCGGCGACGCACCGCGGTGGGCATGGTATTCCAGAATTTCCACCTGTTCCCGCACCTCACGGTGCTGGAGAATATCGTCATTGCGCCGCTGTCGCTGCGCCGCGCGGACCGACCGGCCGCCGAGGCGCGGGCGCGTGAATTGCTCGCCCGGGTAGGCCTGGCCGAGTATGCCGAGGCGTATCCGCGGCGGCTCTCCGGCGGCCAGCAGCAACGGGTCGCGATCGCCCGGGCCCTCGCACTCGAACCTGCCGTCCTGCTCTTTGACGAGCCAACCAGCGCCCTAGACCCCGAGCTGGTCGGCGAGGTGCTCGCGGTTATCCGTGAACTCGCACACGGCGGTACCACCCTGATCATCGTCACCCATGAGATTGGGTTTGCCCGCGAGGTCGCCGATCACGTGGTGTTCCTGGACCACGGGAGCATTCGCGAACAGGGCCCGCCGGATGTTGTCCTGGTGAATCCGTCACATGCCCGTACCCGCGCATTCCTGCGCCACCCCACCGCCACCGAAACCCCCGAATCGGACCATGAATCACCCGCCTCCCCCATCAACGCACCACAAGTATGAGGGAGAAGCATCATGAATATCCGCGCCACACGGCGTCGCCGAGGCCTGATCCTCGGTGCCGCACTCACCGCACTGGGGCTCCTGCTCGCCGGATGCGCCGCCGAACCGCGGGCATCGGCACCCAGTACGGGCCCGTTTGATCTGACCACAAAAAACGTGCGGGCCCGGCCCCGCATCGATCCGGTTCCCGAGGCGGTGGCCGCGCTCCAGGCCTCGGGATTCACCCCCGCAAAGTCCGGGACGCTGACCGTGGCCCATGCACCGTTCACACCCCCGATTCTGTTTCTCGCCGAGGACGACAACAAGACGATCCTGGGCAGCGACGCCGATTTTGCCCAGCTGATCGCCGATGGGCTCGGGCTCACCTACGCACCCAAATCGGTGTCCTGGGCCGACTGGCCACTCGGGGTGCAGTCGGGAAAATACGACATCGGAGCCTCAAACATCACCGTGACCGAGGAGCGTAAAGACCTCTTCGATTTTGCCACCTACCGGGACGACGTCGTCTCCTTTGCGGTCGCCAAGGACAGCGCCATCACCCGCATCAGTGAGGCCAAGGACGTCTCGGGAAAGAAGGTTGTGGTGGGCAGCGGAACCAATCAGGAAAAGGTGCTGCTGGGGTGGTTTGCCGCCAATGAGGCGGCCGGACTCCCGCCGGGTGAGGCCGTGTACTTTGACGATGTGGCGGCCGCCACCCTGGCCCTCACCTCGGGCCGGGTGGACGCCACACTCGGGCCCAATGCCACCAATGCGTATCGGGCCGCCACCACCGGGGAAACCAAGCTGGTGGGAGCGATCAACGGCGGCTATCCGGCCAATGCCGAGATCGGGGCGGTGACCGCAAAGGGCAATGGCCTGGCCGAACCCATCCGACTCGTCCTCAACTCGTTGATCGCCGACGGTACCTATGCGAAGGTACTGAAGCGCTGGTCGGTGGAGGTTGAGGGGTTGGATGTGTCTCTGGTGAACCCGCCGGGACTCCCGCGCGAATAGAGGCGCGACCGCTTACCCAGGTTGCTGGCTCGACACTCTGGGGTGCCGAGCCGGCTACCTGGGTGGTGCTAGTTTCCGGTGACGCTCGTTTCTGCTGACACTACTTGCCGGTGACCGCGTCGAAGCCGGGGCTCGTGGCCGGGTGCGGGTCCTCGCCGTCCGGACGGGCGACCGGGATGCGGCTGCCGAGTACCTGGGCGACCACGTCGCGGGCGATCTGCTGGCCGGTCAGCCCGGCATCGGTCAGGATCTGCTCACGCGAGGCGTGATCGATAAACAGGTCGGGCAGGCCCAGCTCGTCTACCGCGGTGTCCACTCCGGCCTCACGCAGACGCTGACGGATGCGGGTACCGATGCCGCCCACGCGCACACCGTCCTCGAGCGTGATGACCAGGCGGTGGCGACGTGCCAACTCCACCACGTCTTCGTTCACCGGGACGACCCAGCGGGGGTCCACGACGGTCGCGCCGATGCCCTGCGCCCGCAGACGCTCGGCCACATCCAGCGCGATCGTGGCCATCGGGCCCACGGCGACAATCAAGACGTCCTCACGGTCGCCCTCGGCCAGCACATCGACCCCGCCCTCGGTACGGCGCAGCGCGGCGATCTCCTCGGGTGCCGATCCCTTGGGGAACCGGATTACGGTCGGGGCGTCATCCACGGCCACGGCCTCGGCCAGCTCCTCACGCACACGAATCGCGTCACGCGGGGCGGCGATGCGGATACCCGGGACAACCTGCAGGATCGAGAGATCCCACATGCCGTGGTGAGAGGGGCCGTCGGGGCCGGTTACACCGGCCCGATCAAGCACAAACGTGACGCCGGCCTTGTGCAGGGCCACATCCATCAGGATCTGGTCGAACGCACGGTTTACAAAAGTCGCGTACATCGCCACCACCGGGTGCAGACCCGCATAGGCGAGACCGGCCGCGGAGGTCACCGCATGCTGCTCGGCGATCCCCACGTCGTGAACCCGGGTCGGGAATCGCTCGGCAAAGGCGTGCAGACCGGTGGGACGCAGCATCGCGGCCGTGATCGCCACAACCTTCTTATTCCGGGTTCCCTCGGCGAGCAGGGCGTCGCTAAAGACGCCCGTCCAGCTCTGCTGCGAGCTCGTGCTCAGCGCACGGCCGGTCACGGGATCGATCTTGCCCACGGCGTGGAACTGGTCATCCTGGTCGTCGCGGGCGGGCTGGTATCCGCGGCCCTTCTCGGTGATCGCGTGCACGATGACCGGGGCACCGTAGTTCTTGGCCTGGGTCAGCGCCTCCTCCATCGCGTGGAGGTCGTGTCCGTCGATCGGACCGATGTACTTAATATCGAGGTTCGAGTAGAGCGCCTCGTTGTTGCTGGCGCGGGAGAGGAACCCGTGGGTGCCACCACGCACGCCGCGGTAGAGGGCACGGCCGGGAGCGCCCAGCTTGGCAAAGAACTGCTCACTGCTGCGTCGCAGCGAGCGGTAGGACTTCCGGGTGCGGACGTCGTTGAGGTAGCGTGCCATGCCGCCGATGGTCGGCGCGTAGGAGCGGCCGTTATCGTTGACCACGATGACCATGCGACGCGCGTTGTCGTCGGTCATGTTGTTGAGCGCTTCCCAGGTCATGCCGCCGGTCAGCGAGCCGTCGCCCACCACTGCGACAACCGCCCGATCAGACTGTCCGGTCATCGCAAATCCGCGCGAGATCCCGTCGGCCCAGCTCAGTGAGCTCGAGGCGTGTGAGGACTCCACGATGTCGTGGTCGGATTCGCTGCGCTGCGGATATCCGGCCAATCCCCCACGCTCGCGCAGGTGGCTAAAGTCCTGGCGGCCGGTCAGTAGCTTGTGCACGTAGGACTGGTGTCCGGTATCAAACACGATGGGATCGTTCGGAGAGTCGAAGACGCGGTGGATCGCCAGGGTCAGCTCCACCACCCCGAGGTTCGGTCCCAGGTGTCCCCCGGTGAGCGCAACCTTATTGATCAGGAACTCGCGGATTTCCAGGGCCAGCACCTTGAGCTGCGACTCGGTCAAACCATCCAGGTCACGGGGGGATGAAATCTTCTCAAGAATCGACATGGGTACTCCTTCGCTGTCTGCCTGCGCGGGGGCGCGGACTCGTGGATCGGACAGCGTCCGAGGCACAGGGATAGTTTAGGTGATCCGAGCACATATTGGGTGTGAGCCGCGCGCCGAACAAACCAAAGCCGGCCCCGGAAGGTTCCTTCCGGGGCCGGACTTTCGGGGTTACGAACTAGCCAACAAGGCTGCGCAGCACGTACTGCAGGATGCCACCGTTGCGGTAGTAGTCGGCCTCACCGGGGGTGTCGATACGAACCACGGCGTCGAACTCGACCACGGCCTTGCCCGGAGCGGAGAACTCACTCGGGACGGCGGTCACGCGGACGGTCTTCGGGGTGGTGCCGTTGTTGAGCTCCTCGATACCGGCGATCGAGACGATCTCGGTACCGTCGAGGCCCAGCGACTCGGCACTCTCGCCGGCCGGGAACTGCAGCGGAACAACACCCATACCGATCAGGTTCGAACGGTGGATCCGCTCGAAGCTCTCGGTGATGACGGCCTTCACGCCGAGCAGCGAGGTGCCCTTGGCGGCCCAGTCGCGGCTGGATCCCGAACCGTACTCCTTGCCACCGAAGATCACCAGCGGGGTGCCGGCGGCCTGGTAGTTCTGCGAGGCGTCGTAGATGAAGGACTGCGGGCCACCCTCCTGGGTGAAGTCGCGGGTGTAGCCACCCTCGACGTCGTTCAGCAGCTGGTTGCGCAGGCGGATGTTCGCGAAGGTACCGCGAATCATGACCTCGTGGTTTCCACGGCGCGAACCGTAGGAGTTGAAGTTTCCACGCGAGACGCCGTGCTCGGTCAGGTAGCGACCGGCCGGGGTGTCGGCCTTGATGGCACCGGCGGGGCTGATGTGGTCGGTGGTGACCGAGTCGCCCAGCTTCGCCAGTACACGAGCACCCACGATGTCGGACACCGGGGTGGTCTCCATGGTCATGCCCTCGAAGTACGGGGGGCGACGCACGTAGGTGGACTCATCGTCCCACTCGAAGGTTGCGCCATCCGGGGTGGGCAGCGAACGCCAGCGCTCGTCACCCTCGAAGACGCTCGAGTACTGCTTGTCGAACATCGCGGTGTCGATCGACTCGTCGATGACCTTCTGGACCTCCTCGGCGGCGGGCCAGATGTCCTTGAGGAACACCGGGTTGCCGTTGAGGTCGTCGCCCAGGGAGTCGTTTTCGAAGTCGAAGCTCATCGAACCGGCCAGGGCGTAGGCGATGACCAGCGGAGGGGAGGCCAGGTAGTTCATCTTCACGTCGGGGTTGATGCGACCCTCGAAGTTACGGTTACCCGAGAGCACGGCGGTGACCGCGAGGTCGTTCTGGTTGACGCCGGCCGAGATCTCCTCGAGCAGCGGACCGGAGTTACCGATGCAGGTGGTGCAGCCGTAGCCGACCAGGTAGAAGCCGAGGTCCTCGAGGGACTCGGTCAGACCGGCCTTGTCGTAGTAGTCGGTGACAACCTTCGAACCCGGTGCCAGGGTGGTCTTGACCCACGGCTTGGCCTTGAGGCCCAGCTTGCTGGCGTTGCGAGCCAGGAGCCCGGCGGCCATCATGACCGAGGGGTTCGAGGTGTTGGTGCACGAGGTGATCGCGGCAATCGCGACGGCGCCGTGGTCGATCGTGAAGGACTCGCCATCGGCGAGGGTCACGGTGGTCGGCTTGGACGCGGCGGCCGGGGCCGGGCTGGTCAGCGCGGTGGCGAGCAGTTCGTCAGTGCTGAGCTCGGCGGGCTGTGCGTACACGGGAAGGTCGTGCTCGAACTGCGACTTGGCGGCCGAGAGCTCGATGCGGTCCTGGGGACGCTTCGGACCTGCGATCGAGGGCACCACGGTGGCCAGGTCGAGCTCCATGTACTCGGAGTACACGGGCTCGTGGTCGGCGTTGTGCCACAGACCCTGGATCTTCGAGTAGGCCTCGACCAGGGCAACCTGCTCCTCGCTGCGGCCGGTGAGGCGCAGGTAGTCGAGGGTCACGTCATCGATCGGGAAGACCGCGGCGGTCGAACCAAACTCGGGGCTCATGTTACCGATGGTCGCGCGGTTAGCCAGCGGAACCTGGGCCACCGAGGGGCCGTAGAACTCCACGAACTTACCCACAACACCCTGCTTGCGCAGCATCTCGGTGATGGTCAGCACCACGTCCGTAGCGGTCACGCCGGCGGGGATCGCGCCGTTGAGCTTGAAGCCGACCACCTTGGGGATCAGCATCGATACGGGCTGGCCGAGCATTGCGGCCTCGGCCTCAATGCCACCCACACCCCAGCCGAGCACACCCAGGCCGTTGACCATGGTGGTGTGCGAGTCGGTACCCACACAGGAGTCCGGGTAGGCCTGGAGGGCACCGCCGACTTCGCGGGTCATGGTGACGCGGGCCAGGTGCTCGATGTTGACCTGGTGCACGATTCCGGTGCCCGGGGGCACCACCTTGAAGTCGTTGAATGCGGTCTGGCCCCAGCGCAGGAACTGGTAGCGCTCACCGTTGCGCTCGTACTCGATCTCCACGTTGCGCTCGAAGGCGTCGGACTGACCGAAGAGGTCGGCAATCACCGAGTGGTCGATGACCATCTCGGCCGGTGCCAGCGGGTTGATCTTGGTGGGGTCGCCGCCAAGGGCGGAGACGGCCTCGCGCATGGTGGCGAGGTCCACGATGCAGGGAACACCGGTGAAGTCCTGCATGACCACGCGGGCCGGGCTGAACTGGATCTCGGTGTTGGGCTCCTCGGTGGGGTTCCACGAACCGAGGGCTTCGATCTGGGCCTTGGTGACGTTGGCACCATCTTCGGTGCGCAGCAGGTTCTCCAGGAGGACCTTCAGACCAAACGGGAGCTTCTCATGTCCCGGGACGGTGTCGAGGCGGAAAATCTGGTAGTCGGTTCCCCCGACGGTCAGATTCTGCTTCGCACCAAAGCTATTGACGGTAGACACTACGCGTTCTCCTCTGGCTAGACAGGCGCGCCCGCACCTGCGTTCAAGGACCCTCCTCCCCTGCCGCAACAGCGGGGAACTCGGTGCCTTGGTTCGCATGTTCGCTACGTCGCGACTAAGGCTGTCCTTATTTATCTTGATGTCGAGATAATTCTATCAGTATTCCGACGCGGTGTCGCTCACATCCGTGCGTGGCGTGTGGGTAAACGACCGCGACCCCCGCCCGTTTCCGGGTGGGGGTCGCAGAGGAGTTTACGAGTGTTCTAGGAACGTTTATCCGCCGTTTCGCCGCGGCGATACACCGAGCGGACGATCAGCCAGGTCAACACCAGGACCGGCGCGTAGAGCGGCAGGCCCATCGCGATCCGGGTCAGACCCAGCGCCGCGACGTTTCCGGAGAAGTAGAAGGGCAGCTGAACCGCCAGTCGGGCCACAAACATGCCCACCCAGGCCAGGGTCAGCCAGGTGAACACACGCCGCTTAAAGCGGTCGTGACGCCAGGCCACGCCGTCGCCCATCAGGTACCCGGCCAGCACGCCGATCAGCGGCCAACGGACGGCGATCGAGATCAGCAGTCCGAGGGCATATCCGGAGTTCACGTAGAACCCCAGCACAAAGTTGTCTTCGGCACGGCCCGTAGTGAGAGCCAGCACGGCCGAGGCCACCACTCCCACCAGGCCGCCGATCGCGGCGGTGACCGAGGACTTGCCGATCAGTCGCGCCACGGTTGCCACCACGGCGATTCCCACCGCCAGGCCGGCGGCCCAGGGCAGGCTCTGCGTCAGCGTAAAAACGATGACAAAGAGCAGGCCCGGAACCACAGCCTCGATGATGCCGCGGATGCCACCGATCGCACCCAGCAGGGCGGTGCCGGTATTACTGCCACCGGAGGCCAGCGCACCCAGTGAGGAGCGCGCCGCCACCTGGGCCAGCGTCTCACTGAGCTTGGGCGAGATCTCCTCGCCGTCCGCGGGTACCGGCTGGCTTGACTCCGGCTGGTGTGACCCTGACTGGTGTGACTCCGGCGGGGTGGTCGAGTCGGACGAGGTCATGCCCTACTCGGTTCCCGGGGCCACCGGCATCTTCAGCGCGAGCAGGTCGCGCGGAGGCATCGGGGTGTTGCCGCGGACAACCACGACACTACGGAACAGGTCATCGATGGCCTCAATGGCCTCGGTGTTGCCCTCCTCGGCACCGGCACCGGCCACAACGCCGCGCAGGAACCAGCGGGGACCGTCCACGCCGATGAAGCGGGCCGCGCGTGCGCCGCCCGGGTTTTCGGGGGTGGTTTCGCCGGGCAGGGTCGCAAACAGCTCCGGGCCGAGAATGGTCTCGACCTCGCGAACCTTGCCGCCCTGACCGTTGATGCCCACGGTGATCTGCTCACGGGTCTCGTGCCAGAGGCCCGAGCTGCGCGGCGCGGCAAATGCCTGCACCTGCAGGGTCGAACCGGCATAGTCGAGTCCCACGGCGATGATGCGCTGGGTGGATTCCTCCACCTCGAGGCGCAGGTTCAGCCCCTCACGCGGGAGGATTTTGACGCCGCCCAGGTCGATGTAGGGACGAACCGGGTTCGCCTCGCTCTCGTCGTACGGGCCACCCTCCACGCGGTCGGCCGGAGCCGACTTCGCGTCGATAGGCTCGGCGACGCTCTCGGCGGCGGTGTCCTCTGCATCCACAACGTCCACCGCGTCGGTGGCGGGGGCGGTGCTGTTCTTTTTCCTAATCATGCCTGTGCTCCTGTCTGAGGACGACCATACCCGGTCGAACCGAATCCTGTCTCACCGCGTTCGCTTTCAGGTAACACATCTACCGGAATGAAGCGTGCCTGGGTGACCGGCATGATGATGATCTGTGCAATCCGATCCCCCACCGCAACCTCATACGGGGTCGAGGAATCGGTGTTCAGCAGGATGACCTTGATCTCGCCGCGATAGCCGGCATCGATGGTGCCCGGGGAGTTCACCACGGTGATGCCGTGCTTGGCGGCCAGGCCGCTGCGCGGAACCACAAACGCGGCATGCCCGTCGGGCAGCGCGATCAAGACACCGGTACCCACCAGGGCACGCTGGCCCGGGGCGAGGGTGACCGCCTCGGCGGCCATCAGGTCGGCACCCGCATCGCCCGGTTGCGCATAGCGCGGGGCTTCTCGGGCGATAATAGGGATATCAACACTTTCGGTCACAGATCGAGGGTAATGCACATCGATGAATGATTGAGACATGACCCAGTATCACGAACGACTTTTCCCTTCCGTAATGGTGTTTGTTGCCACCGCCCTGGTGATCCCCGCGAGCATTCTGGTGTTCTTCCCGATCTCACTGACGGTGGGATACGTGGTGGCCGCGGTGCTCTATCTGGGATCGGTCGCCCTGTTTTTGACGATGGCCCCCACGGTGTCGATCAACGACGGGGTACTGCGGGCCGGACGCGCCCGCATCCCGGTCACCGAACTGGGCACCCCCGAGGCCTTCACCGGGGAGGCCGCGCGTGCCGAGCGCGGCGTCAACCTGCACGCCCGCGCGTACCTGCTGCTCAACGCCTGGGCGCAGCAGGCGGTGAAGGTCCCCGTGGTGGACGCGCAGGACCCGACCCCGTACTGGCTGATCTCGACCCGCCGCGCGGGTGAACTGGCCGCGGCGATCGAGGCCGCCCGCCGCGAACAGGTCGAAGCCGCCTAGCCGTCGTCACCGACACGGCGCGTGTTCGCCCGTCGCGAAACCGACGGGACAGCACCCAAATGCGCCCTCCCGGGCCGGCTACGTCCCGCCGCCGCACGGTCCCGCGCGAAGCCGGCACCGGGCACACAAAAGGCCCTCACGATTTTCATCGTGAGGGCCTTTTGACACTGTGTTGTTAGAGCCTAGGCGGCGCACTCCACACAAACCGGGCCGAGCTTGGTCTCGTGGTCGATCTGGGAGCGGAACTTCACCAGGAAGCAGCTCACACAGGTGAATTCGTCCGCCTGCGGGGGCAGAACGACCACGTCGAGGTCGAGGTCCGAGAGGTCGGCACCGGGCAGCTCGAAGCCACCGGGGTTGTCCGCATCCTCGTCACCTACAGCGCCCGAGAGTTTGTCCGGCACGCGCTCCTTAAGCGCTTCGATCGATTCGGAATCGTCGTCGCTTTTGCGAGGTGCGTCGTAATCCGTTGCCATGTTTTTCCACTTCTCTTCGCCTTTACCGATCTGAATCGGCGGCCATAGTTTGCAACAATCCGCGCTCAATAGCAAACCGAGCGACGTTTTTTCCCAGCGTTTTGTCGGGAACACACGCCGCGCCCGCGCGATTACGCGTTTCACCCGGCATTCATGGCACCATTGTTCACAGGATTTATGACGCCGAAAGAGGCAGGGCACATGCAGGAATTGAAGGTTGTTGGCATCGAGGATGGGGCCCTCATCGCTGCTGCGGAAAATGGGGACCGCTTCAAACTGGAAATCGATGAGGTGCTGCAGTCGCAGCTCCGTCGGATGAAGTCGCCGCTCGCGGCGACCCCGAAGATCAGGCCGCGCGAGGTTCAGGCACACATCCGTGCCGGACTCTCCGCCGAGGAGATTGCCGAGCTGACCGGCGCCGATGCCGACTACGTTCGCCGCTTCGAGGGCCCGATCCTGGCCGAGCGCGAGCACATGGTTGCCGCGGCACTCAGCGTGCCCGTGGTGGCCGCCTCCGTGCCCGGGACCGAGGAGGGTGAGGCCAACTTCGGTTCGGCCATCCGTGCCCGCCTGGAATCTCTTGAGGCCGAGGGTGAGCGTTGGACCAGCTGGAAGGACGAGGAGGAGGGCTGGATTGTCAAGCTGTCCTTCACCGCCGCCCGGGTTGAACACGATGCCCGCTGGACCTTCGATCCCAAGCGCCACGTCCTGAGCCCGCACAACAGCGAGGCCGTGACCCTCTCCAAGCAGGGCGAGATTGCCGCCCCCCTGATCCCTCGTCTGCGCGCCGTGGAGCCCACCGTGGATCCCAGCGAGGCACGGTTTAGCACCGACGCGTTTGAGACCGGGGTCATCGCCCCGATTACCCCGGCGGCCCCTACCGAGGGCCCCACGGAGTCGGTCGCCAGCCTGATGGGACAGCGCCGGGTTGAGCCCGCCCACGCGGTGGAGTCACACCGTCGCGGACCCAACGCCGCCGCCGATGCCGCAATCAACCGCGCCGAGGATCGTGGCGATGAGGGCAACCAGCACACCGCCGACCTGCTCCAGGCGCTGCGTAAGCGTCGTGGAGAGCGCGAGAACCGTGCCGAGCGGGAGTCGCGTCTGGAACACGACCAGCGTCAGGTGGAGCCCGCCGCGGACGCCGACACCGGGTTTGGACTGCGTCCGGTGGATGTGCCGCTGGAAAACTTTGAAACCCTGACCGGCGAGGTGCCGGTTCAGACCGAGGCCCCCGTCGCGGACACGCACACTGCCTCGGAGTCCGACACGTCGGGCCACACGGCATCGGCGCCGAACATCGAGCACGAGCCCTCCACACACGCGGATAACTCAACCGGCGCGATCCGCAACCGTCGCGGCCGTAAGGCCATGCCGTCCTGGGACGAGATCGTCTTCGGCGCCCGCACCGAGGAAGACTAACTACCTAAACCTCTACGGGCGGCCACGTGAAAACGTGGCCGCCCGTTTGCGGTTGGGAGCGCCGCGGTTTTGTGCGCCGTGCTGCGTGCGCTCCGGCTACGCCGACTCGCGAATGATCAGCTCGGCCGGAACGATGGTTTCCACCTCCGGGGACTCCCCCGCCAGAATCTCCAGGAGCCGCTGGGCGATCAGCTCGCCCTGCAGCCCCGAGGGCTGACGCACGGTGGTCAGCGCGGGGCTCACCTCGGTGGCCACCGAGGAGTCATCAAATCCGACCAGGGGAAGATCCTCGGGCACCATGATGCCCGCGCTGGTCAGCGTGCGCAGGGCCCCGCGCGCCATCAGGTCGCTGGCCACAAAGAGCCCGTCGATCCCGCCACGCTGCAGGAGCCGCTCCATCGCCAGTTCCCCGCTGTGCTCGGAAAAGTCACCGATTTCGATCAGGGTGTCCGGCAGGTCCGCCGCGCGCAGGGCCTCCTGAAATCCGGTCAGTCGGTCGAGGCCGGCGGGCATGTCCTGGGGACCGGTGATCGTGGCAATGCGCCGCGCCCCGCGCTCGATCAGGTATTGGGTGGCCATGCGGGCACCCTCGGCGTTATCGATGTCCACAAAATAGTCCCCCACGGTGCCGCGCATCCGATTGGGGCGCCCACCAAACACGACGGGAAGGGCGTCGGCGATGCGGTCCACGAAGCGGTCCCGTGCATGGTGGGAGATCACAATCGCCCCATCCACGTTGCCGCCACGCAGGTAGGCGGTAGTTTTGTCGCCGTCATCATCGGTGGCAATAAAGATGTTGAGTACGTAATCGGATTGACTCAGTCGACGATGCACCCCGGAGACCACGGTGGCAAAAAACGGATCGCCGAAAAATCGACTGGTGTCTTCGGGGACCACCAGCGCGATCGCCTTGGTCTGGCGCCGAACCAGGCTGCGGGCAGCCTGGTTCGGCACATAGGAGAGCTCGGCGATCGCACGTTCCACGGCCTCACGGGCCGCCGGACTCACCGCCTGGGCACCGTTAACCACACGGGAAACGGTGGAGCGAGAAACGCCCGAGCGGGCGGCGACCGCCTCGAGTGTGACCGGGGGTTGTGCGGGGCCCACTCGGTGCCTCCTTGACTAGTGCGTGTGCAGGTACAGCGGCACACCCGTGTACGTCGGAACGGACAGGGTCCGGTTCCGAATGATCCGATGATACTCCATGGCACTGTCCTTGAGCGTGCGCTGCTGGGTGTCGTAATCCACCCGCACGATACCGAAGCGCTTCCGGTATCCCCAGGCCCACTCATAGTTATCCACCAGGGACCAGTAGAAGTACCCGCGTACGTCCACCCCAGCCTCGGCCGCGTCCAACACGGCACCCAGATGTGACCGGAGGAATGCCGTGCGTTCGACATCGTGCACGCGCTCCTGACCGTCCTCGATCACCACCTCGTCATCGTAGGCTGCACCGTTTTCGGTGACAAACAGGACGGTGTCGGTGGGCCGCGCATACTCCTCCCACACCCGGGTGAGCACGCGGGTCAGTCCCTCGGGCTGAACCTCCCAGCCCTGTCCGGTGCGAGCAAGACCCCGCTCGTGCGGGTGGATGTCAGCCGGTGCCGGCCAGGGGGCCCGAATCGCGCGATCGGTGGGCGCCTCAAGCTCGATCGGCGGGACGGCCGGGGCGGTACCCGACACAAACTCGCCCTGGTAGTAGTTCACGCCCAGGGTGTCAATCGGCGTCGAAATCACGTCGAGGTCACCCTCGTGCACCGCCGCCTCCAGACGCTTCAGCGCCAGCGGTTCCTCGGTACGAATGTCGGCCAGGATGTCGGCCGGGTAGACGCCGCGGAACACCGGATCGAGGAACCAGCGGTTGAACTGACCGTCGAGCTTGCGGGCGGCATTGCGGTCGCCCTCGGCGTGCGGATCAACCGGGTCGGCCACGGTCAGGTTGAGGGTGATCCCCAGGTTTAGGGACGCATCGCGGGCGCGCAGCTCGCGCACCACCTGCCCGTGCCCCAGCAGCAGGTGGTGCGCGGCGAGCAGCCCCTCACCGGCGTCCTGGTGTCCGGGGGCGTGTGCCCCGGCGATGTGGCTGAGGAACGAGGAGCACCAGGGCTCATTCAGGGTCGCCCAGTTGGTAACCCGGTCCCCCAGCGCATCGTGGACCGAGAGGGCGTACTCGGTGAAGAGATCGGCAGACTCGCGCACGGTCCAGCCACCGCGCTCCTGGAGGGCCTGAGGCATGTCCCAGTGATACAGGGTCAGCCAGGGCATAATGCCGGCCTCCAGGAGCTCATCCACCAGGCGACTATAAAAGTCGATCCCCGCCGGATTGACAGCACCCGCATCCGGCCGTACCCGCGACCAGGAGGTCGAGAAGCGGTAGGACTCCAGGCCCAGGCCCTTCATCAGCGCCACATCCTCGCGATAGCGGTGGTAGTGGTCGCAGGCCACATCGCCATTATCGGCATTGATGACAGCACCCGGCACCCGGGCGAACTCGTCCCAGATCGACGCGGTGCGTCCATCCTCAAAGGCGGCACCCTCGATCTGGTACGCGGCCGTGGCCGCACCAAAAACGAAGTCCCGTGGGAAGGAGCGTGGTGATGACATGGTGATCTCTTTCTTGAGAAACGAACTAACCCTTGACCGCTCCTGCCATGATCCCACTGACCAGCTGCTTGCCGGTGAAGACAAACAGGACAAGCAGCGGAATCGTGGACAGTAGCACTCCGGCCAGCACGATCGAATAGTCCACAAAGTGGTTCGACTGCAGCAGCGAGAGGGCCACCGGAAGGGTCGGGTTTTGACGATCCAGCACGATAAACGGCCAGAAGAAATTGTTCCAGGAGGAAATGAAGGTAAACAGCGCCAGCATCGCCGCTGCCGGACGGGCGGCGGGCAGACCCACGGTGAGGAAGGTGCGGAAGGAACTGGCACCATCCACCCGGGCAGCCTCCAGGAGCTCGTCGGGCACCGCCTGACGCAGGTACTGGGTCATCCAGAACACCCCGAACGCGCTGGTCAGCGCGGGTACGATAATCGCCCCGATGGTGCCGGTCCAGCCCAGGTCCGAGAACAGAATGTACAGCGGAACAACACCCAGCTGGGTCGGCACGGCCATGGTCGCGATCACAAAGATCAGCAGCACATTGCCGCCGCGGAACTTGAGCTTGGCAAACGCCCAACCGGCCAGCGTGGAGAAGAAAACCACCGAGAGCGCGATCAGTGCCGAGCTGTAGAAGGAGTTCCAGAGTGCCAGCCAGAAGTTCACCGCCGGGTCGTTGATCACCGTGAGGGCGTTGTCGATGAAGTTTCCGCCAGGAATCCAGGAGGGGTTACGAATGGTCTGAGCATCCCCCGAACCGATCAGGAACGACCACCAGAACGGGAACAGGCTCCCGGCAATCATCGCCCCGAGAATCCCGTAGACGATCCAGCCGGGACGGGAGCCGCGCACGGTTCGGCGGCGGCGCGGCTCGGGGGCCGGGGTCGCGCGAGACGGCGACAGGGTGGGTGCGCTCATCGCGATACCTCCTGAGATGTCGAACTGGGTGCGGCCGCGGCGGACATGGCGGCCCGGTCGCGTGCGGCGATACGGCGCTCGCGCCGGGTGGGCGGACGGTGCCCACCCTCGTCCCGAACCAGATTGCGGGTGACAAACAGGTTGATCACACCGATCAGCAGGATGATGATGAACAGGATCCAGGCCAGCGCCGCGGCACGACCGAAGTTCCACTCCCCCCAGCCGGTGTTGTAGAGGTAGAGCGAGATGGTCAGCCACTGGCTGTTGGGTCCTCCGGTGCCGGGCCGGTCATACATGCGCGGCTCGTCGAAGATCTGCAGACCACCAATAGTCGAGGTGATGATCACAAAGATCAGCGTGGGCTTGAGGCTCGGCAGGGTGATGGAGAAGAACTGGCGGATGGGGCCGGCACCGTCCACGGTGGCTGCCTCGTAGTAGTCCCGCGAGACCGCCTGCATCGCGGCCAGCAGAATCAGGATGTTGTAACCGGTCCAGCGGAAGTTCACCATCGTGGCGATGGCGACGTGGCTGAAGAAGGCGTTGGAGTGCCAGGGAATCGGGTCCAGGCCGATCGTCTGGATCAGGGTGTTGATGATGCCGTAGCGGTCACCAAACATGTTGCTGAAAATCAGGGCGACGGCCACCGGGGCCATCACGTAGGGCACCAGCACACCCATCCGCCAGAAGGTCTTGGCACGGATGTTTTTGTCCAGCAGTGAGGCGATGAACACGGCCACGATCAGCTGCGGAACGCTGGAGAGCAGGAAGATGCTGAAGGTGTTGCGCAGGGCCAGCCAGAACTTGGGCTGGCCGAGCACGTAGGCATACTGCTCAAACCCGATGAACTCACCGGTGCCGCGCACCAGGTCCCACTCCATGAAGGAGATGACCGCGGTAAAGGCGATTGGGAAGAGACCCACGACCGCGAACAGGATAAAAAACGGGGAGATGTAGAGGTAGGGGGAAAGCTTCAGATCCCAGCGGGACAGGCCGCCGCCGAAACCCACGCGGCGGGTGGCGCGGGGGCGGGATCGGGCGCCGCCGGGCGCGGTGGTGGAAGAGGACACGATGCTCCTAGACAGAACGTTTGACGGGGAAAGAGGGTGGGGCGGCTATCTCGCCGCCCCACCCGGGTACCTCGTTACTTAATGGCCTTGACCTCGGAAACCCACTGCTTCCAGGAGGTGTCCGCGTCCTGCGTACCCTCCTCGACGCGGGTGAGCGCCTTCTGCATCGCATCGTTGATCTGGAAGTACTTCTCGCCCTTGAACGGCGACACGGTGACCGCCTGAGCTCGCTCGGAGAAGATCGACCCGATCGGGGCGTTGTTGAAGTACTCGTTGGTGGCCTCAAGCAGGGTCGCGTTGGTGAGAGCCTCGTTCTGGCTCGGGAAGTTGCCGGAGTTGCTAAACGCCTTGATCTGCTGCTCGGGAGCGGTCAGCCAGTCGGCGAGCTCCTGGGCGGCCTCGACGTTCTTGCCCTTGGCGGGGACGGTCAGGTAGGAACCGCCCCAGTTTCCACCGCCACCGGGGAAGACATTGGCAATGTCCCAGCCGGTCACATTCTTGGCGTTACCCTCGATCACACCGAGCATCCATCCGGGGCACAGCATGGTTGCGAAGGCGCCGTCGGCGAGTCCGGCGTTCCAGTCATCGGACCACTGTCCGAGCTTTGCCGACTGGGTCTTGCTGGCCGCGAGTACCTCATCGTAGATCTTGCGAACATCGGGGTTATCGGTCGCGGTGACGTCGCCGGTCTTGGGGTTCTCATAGGCCGCCTCGACCTGGTTGATCATGCCCTGGTAGGTGCCGCCGGCGGAGTCGAAGAACGGCTTGCCGGTCTTGGTGCTATACTCGTTACCCACCTCGAAGTACTTGTCCCAACCGCCGGTCAGCAGCGCGGTGACCTCGGCACGGTCGGTGGGCAGCCCCGCCTCGGCGAACAGGTCGCCGCGGTAGCAGATGGCCTCGGGTCCGATGTCGGTGCCGTATCCGATCAGGTTCTTGTCGGAGTCGGTGGCGGCGTTGACCTTCCAGTCCAGCCAGCGATCGTGCAGCTTCTCGGGCACCGGGGCCAGCATGTCCGAGTACTTCATGACCTCGGGCAGCCAGTCCACCTCGATTGCCTCGATGTCCGCCAGACCGGACTTGCCGAGCTTCTGGAAGTAGTTTGCTCGGGCGTCGTTGCTGGTCGCCGCCCGGTTGTGCACAACCGTAACGTTCGGGTGGGCGTCGCTGTACTCCTTGAGCAGCGCATCGGTGTAGCCAAAGTCGTTAAACGTGGCCACGGTCAGGGTAATCTTGCCGTTCCCCGATCCCGCCTCGCCGCCGTCACTCGCGCAGCCGGCCAGGACCAGTGCGGCGGCGGATACCAGCGCAACGGCGCCCGCACTCTTGCGGAAAGCACTCTTGTTCACAATCACTCCTTCGTGGTGGTGGGGTGAGCTTCATCGCTCTGGATTGAGACGCTGTGAGAGCGCTCCCAATCGGTGCCCCCGATCCTATGAGAGCGCTCCCAACTAAGTCAACTCGGGGTCGACGACCCTCCCGATTTTGGATGGCATTACCCTCTCCCCGTGCGTCAATTTTGGGCCGCCTAATCGACTCAAGAACGAGCCGCCTCGACGCCTCCCGCGGCGCCTTCAGACGATCGTGGTCATCCCGCAATTTCGCCAAATCAGCCAGTTTGTAAACCGGGATGAATATACGAAAATAGCCCGATATTCCGCGGAATTCCAAGGTTTTCGAATCGGGTGGAAATTTACTTGTTGACAGGTAAGTAAGTAAATCGCTAGCCTGCACCTGTCGACGCCGAAGTCGATGAAACGCCCCTCACATTTGTTCAAGGGAGAACACATGCGATCCAAATTATTGCGTGAAAAAAATGGGCCAAATTTAGCCGTGTCGGCCGCCGCGATTCTTGCGTTGGCAGCGGCCGGAACGATCGTCACGGCACCCGCCGCGCACGGTGCCGATCCACTCTTTGGTCCCAACGTCACGATCTTTGACGAAAACTGGAGTGTGGACGCGATTAACTCCGCTCTTCAGGCCGCCTCCCACGAGGGAGAATTCAGCCTCAAGCGCCACCAGTTCTTCTTCGCCCCCGGCACCTACGGCGTGAACAACAACGCCGACAACCCCCTGGCCGCGACCAACATCATCAACTCGGAACTCGGCTACTACCAGTCGGTCTCCGGGCTCGGGGCCTCCCCCGACGATGTGCTCATCAACGGGGCGATTCACGTCGAGCCCGAGCGAGTGTGCGAGGCGAACCCCTGGGACTGCCAGCAGCCGGGCTCGCTCACCAAGTTCTGGCGGTCGATGAGCAACCTGGCGTTCAACCCGATTCAGCAACCGGTCGGAGTGGATGCGACCCGCCCCTTCCCCAGCGGAATCACGGCCCCGCACCAGATGCGCTTTGCGGTCTCGCAGGCGGCACCGCTCCGACGCATTCACATCAAGGGTGACCTGACGGTGTTTGGCCGCGTGGGCGAGTATGCCAGCGGCGGCTACCTAGCCGACAGCAAGGTCGACGGTCAGATCGTTACCGGATCCCAGCAGCAGTGGTTCACTCGAAACTCCGAGGTGGGAACCTGGGAGGGTGGCGTTTGGAACAACGTGTTCTCCGGGGTCACCAACGCCCCGGCCACCGACTTTGGCCAGCCCCGCGCCGGCGGCGTCGGCGTGACCACCAACGTCGATAAGACCCCGGTTTCCCGCGAGATTCCGTTCCTGTACAAGGACGGCAACAACTTCAAGGTCTTTGTCCCCAAGGCCCACACGAACTCCACCGGCGCCAACTGGTCCACCGATGCGTCGGCCGGACAGTCCCTGCCGATTAGTGACTTCTACATCGCTAAGGCTGGCGACACGGCCGCATCCATCAACGCAGCCCTCGCCTCCGGCAAAAACCTCCTGCTGACCCCCGAGGTGTACTACCTGAACGCCCCGATCAAGGTCACCCGGGCCAACACCGTGGTCCTGGGTCTCGGTTACGCATCGCTGGTACCGAACAACGGCACCGCGGCCATCGAGATTGCCGACGTTCCCGGCGTGAAGCTCGCGGGAATCACCGTGGACGCACACACCAAGAATTCCGACGTGCTGGTTCAGGTGGGCCCCCGGGGTGCCACCGCCGCCGAGGTGGCGAACCCCACCACCCTGTCCGACGTCTTCATCCGTGTGGGTGGCCCCTGGGCCGGAAACGCGACCACCTCGATCGAGGTCAACACCCCGAACACCCTCCTCGACCACATCTGGGCCTGGCGTGCCGACCACGGTGACGGTGTTGACTGGCACACCAACGTGGGCGACCACGGCGTGGTGGTCAATGCGGATAACGTGACCGCGACCGGACTGTTTGTGGAGCACTACGGCAAGAACCAGGTGATCTGGAACGGCAACAATGGCCGCACCATTTTCTACCAGAGTGAACTCCCCTACGATCCGCCCACCCAGGCCGACTACATGGACGGCACCCGGCTGGGATACTCCTCCTACCGGGTGGCCGACACCGTGACCAGCCACCTGGCGCAGGGTATGGGTGTGTACTCGTTCTTCGATGACACCCGGAACAACGGCAACCACGTGTACGCCGAGAGTGGTGTTCAGGCACCGCAGAACGCCAACGTGCGCTTCGAGTCGCTGACCTCGGTGTTCCTCAACGGTACCGGCGGTATCAACCACGTCATCAACGGCACCGGTGCCCAGGTCAAGGGTGGTTCCCCTGCCACCATGACCGCGCAGGTGGTGTCCTACCCCGGCGTGGATCGCAGTGCCCCGACCGTCTCGATCACCGCGGACCCCGCGGCGCCGGGCCCCAACGGTTTCTACACCAAGAAGGTCACCCTCACGGTGACGGCCTCGGATGACTTCCTTCCGGCACCCCGGGTCGAGTACCGCTTCCTGTCCGCAGGAACCGTTGCAACCAAACCGGCCGCCCGGGTCGAGTCGGTGGCCCTGGCCGCCGCCGTCCCGACCGAGGACGCTGCCCAGGATGAGGTCCCTGTCGAGGACGACACCGAGTGGATTCGTGCCGAGGGTCCGATCGTGCTGGGGAACGGTGACCACAGCGTCGAGGTGCGCGCGGTGGATGCCGCCGGAAACATCTCGGCCAGCGCCAGCTGGTCCGGAAAGGTTCAGGTTGCCGTAGATGCGGAGACTCCGGACCCCGGCACCCCCTCGGTTACCCCGACCCCGGTCACCCCGGGTGACGGCGGCGCCGCAACCCCCGGCGTGATCGCCGCGCCGGGCGCTCAGCCGGGCGGAGGTCTCCCCCAGACCGGTGCCGCCGGTCAGGCGGGCGCGATCATCGCGCTGCTGCTGATGGCCGCGGGTATCGCCCTCGGTGCCGTGCGTCGCGCGCGGGCTCAGCGAGGCTAGTTCAACGGATCCTCCGGATGCCCAGGACGCACGTCCTGGGCATCCGGAGCGCGGCCGCTAGCCGCGGCCCGGCGGGGCCCAGGCCCCGAGGGTAATCCACGGCACCAGCACCTCGTCCTCGGTGAGGGAACCGTGCTGGCCCACCATTCGCCGCGAACTCTGATCCGTCGGTCGCGAATCGTAGTAGGCGATGCGCTTGCGTGCGGCCACCAGAATGTCGCCAATCCGGGGTGCGACCTCGGGTATCACCGTGCCAAACAGGCCCGCCGCGATCGCCTCCTCCCGGGAGAGCACCCAGGCGCGCTCCCCTTCGCTCTCCTGCCAGGCACCGAGGGTCGCAGCCCGTCGCTCGGGGGAAACACCCGCGTCAAAGTAGAGGTGCCGCATCCGAGGCTCCCCGCCGATCAGGCCGATCCCGGCCACCAGGTCGGGATCCTGATCAAAGAGGACGTGCGCATAGTCGGGGACATCCACGATGCCGTGGTCGGCGCTCAGGGCGATGCCCACGCCGGACCCCACACGCGCATGCAGCTTGCGAACCTCGGCGTCGAGATCCTCGAGCGCGGCCAGCCAGCGCTCATCGGCCACGCCGAACCGGTGGGCGATCTGATCAAGCTCAGGGACATAGAGGTACACCAGTGCCCCGGGGGTTTCGGCGAGTTTAACCGCCTGTTCGAAGCGCTCGGCGATGCGGTCCGCGGGAACATAGGTGGCACCGCGCAGGATTGCCCGGGTCATGCCGCTGGTGGCATACTTCCCGGTGCCCACGGCGAAGGGACGCAGACCCAGCCGGCCGGCGTGTTCAAAGAGCGGCTCGCGGAGCTGCCAGGTTTCGGGAACCATCCGCTCATCCCAGCCGGTGAGTCCGTTAACGATGCGATTGTGTTGAGCATCGCGCATCTCATACCCGACCACGCCGTGCTCCCCGGGCCAGGCACCGGTCATGATCGCGGTGAGGCTAGCCGCGGTGGTGCTGGGGAACACCGATTGCAGGGTGGGAAACTTCTGAGCCGTCAAAAAGCGCGCATAGGGCTTGGCCGCACGCAGCTGCTGCGCACCCAGTCCATCTACCACGATCAGGATGGCCGACTGGACCGGACCGAGGGGCACACCGGGCATCGCCGCGGGCGTCGGCAGGCCCGTTTCGGGGTGCAGAGTGGCGACAAGATTCGGCAGGATATCGGCTTGGCTGCGGGAAACGTCGGTGCGTGTCGGTAACATTGAAGGCATCGGGTTAAGTGTGCCATAGAAGGCATGGTTACCCGGCTCCCATCCGCCCTCGCGCCGTTCTCCTCGCGCGGCCATCCGAAACTATGGAATGACCCGAAAAGACTCCGCTTCCACCAGCGCTGCCCCCGCCGAACGCATCCTCGATGTTGATGTGACCGATGAGATGGAGGGCTCCTTCCTGGAGTACGCCTACTCGGTCATCTACTCGCGCGCGCTCCCGGATGCGCGCGACGGACTCAAGCCGGTGCAGCGCCGCATCCTGTACCAAATGGCCGACATGGGTCTGCGCCCCGACCGCAACCATGTGAAGTCCGCCCGCGTGGTGGGCGAGGTCATGGGTAAGCTGCACCCGCACGGTGACGCCCCCATTTACGATGCTCTGGTGCGCCTGGCCCAGCCGTTCACGATGCGCCTGCCGCTGATCGACGGCCACGGAAACTTCGGATCGCTGGATGATGGCCCCGCGGCTCCGCGTTACACCGAGGCGCGCCTGGACGCGACCGCGCTGGCGATGACCGAAAATCTCGACGAGGACGTCGTGGACTTCATCCCCAACTATGACGGCGCCCTCATGCAGCCCGATGTTCTCCCCGCGGCCTATCCGAACCTCCTGGTCAACGGCGGCAGCGGTATCGCCGTGGGTATGGCCACCAACATGGCCCCGCACAACCTGATCGAGGTTGTGGGCGCCGCGCGCTTCCTGCTGGAAAAGCCCAAGGCTACCCTCGAGGAGCTGATGGCGTACGTGCCCGGCCCCGACCTGCCCACCGGCGGAACGATCGTGGGTCTTGCCGGCATCAAGGATGCCTACGCAACCGGTCGTGGCGCGTTCAAAACCCGCGCCAAGGTCACGGTCGAAAACCTGACCCCGCGCAAAAAGGGCCTGGTGGTTACCGAGCTGCCCTATCTGGTGGGCCCCGAGCGGGTGATCGAGAAGATCAAGGACGGCGTCAACAACAAGAAGCTTTCGGGCATCTCGGACGTCACCGACCTCACCGACCGGACCAACGGTCTGCGCCTGGTCATCGGGATCAAGACCGGCTTCAGCCCCGAGGCCGTGCTGGAACAGCTCTACCGATTCACCCCGCTGGAGGACGGCTTCAGCATCAACAACGTCGCCCTGGTGGATGGCGGGCCGCGGACCCTGGGTCTGCGAGAACTGCTGCAGGTCTACGTGGATCACCGCATTCAGGTGGTCACCCGCCGCTCCAAGTACCGCCTGGCCCGGCGCAAGGAACGCCTGCACCTGGTGCTGGGACTCCTGATCGCGATCGTCGATATCGACGAGGTCATCCAGGTCATCCGCGCCAGCGATGACTCGGAGATTGCCCGCAAGAAGCTTCAGGAGGTGTTTGACCTCTCCAAGGTGCAGGCCGAGTACATTCTCGAGCTGCGTCTGCGTCGCCTGACCAAGTTCTCGCGGATGGAGCTGGAAACCGAGCGGGATGAGCTGCAGGCACAGATCGCCGAGCTGGAGAAGCTGCTGAGCAGCACCCGCCGGATCCGCACCCAGGTGTCCAAGGAGCTTGAGGCCGTGGCCGAGAAGTTCGGGACCCCGCGTCGCACCATGCTGACCGAGGCTGCCCCGAGCATCGCCGGATCCGCACGCAAGAAGGCCGGTGTTGTTCTTGAGGTCGCCGATGTGGCCTGCACCATCTTCCTGAGTGCCACCGGCCGCGCGCTGCGGGTGGACCGCCCGGCGGGCGAGGAGGTCACGATTACCGCGCCGCCGCGCCGCGCCAAGCACGACGCGATTGCCTCGGTGCTGGAGACCACCTCACGCACCGAGATCGGTGCGGTCACCAACCTGGGTCGCCTGATCCGCTTCTCCCCCATCGACCTCCCGGCCGTGCCCGCCGCATCGATCCATCTGGCCGCGGGTGTGAAGATCTCCGATTACATCGCGCTGACCAATAAGAAGGAGCGAGTGCTGGCCCTGGTCGATCTGGGCAGCGATCGCCCGGTCGCGCTGGGTACCGCGCAGGGTGTGGTCAAGCGGGTGACCGCGAACGCCTGGCCGAATAAGCCCGAGTTCGAGGTGATCGCGCTGAAGCCCGGCGACGAGGTTGTCGGGGTCAGCCAGCCGGCCGAAACCGATGAACTGATTTTTGTCACCTCGGACGCCAAGCTCCTGCACTTTGTCGCCTCCTCGGTGCGCCCGCAGGGTGCTCCGGCGGGTGGTATGGCCGGCGTCGCACTGGTGGGGAGCGCGCGCGTGCTGTTCTTTGGCGCGGCACCGCATGCCGAGGAGATTATGGTGACCACGATTTCGGTGGCCGAGGGCACGATCCCCGGCACCGATCCGGGCCGAGCCAAGACCTCGACGTTTGCCGATTTCCCGGCCAAGGGTCGTGCGACCGGTGGTGTCCGGGCCCACGCGTTCCTCAAGGGTGAGTCTCACCTCGAACGCGCCTGGGTGGGACCTGGTCCCGTGCGTGCCCTCTCGGTCGAGGGCTCGGCGCGTCCGCTGCCCGAGCCGGTGGGCCGCCGCGACGCCTCGGGTGCCGCGCTTGAGCAGGTGGTGACCTATCTGGGACGGGCGATCCAGCCCGACACCGGCTCCGGCTCCGCCGCCGCGCCCGACGCCGACGCCCCGCAGGATGGTCCCCTGGATGCCCCCTCGTTCGAGGATGGCGACGTGATCCGGATCCCCGCCCGCGCCTCGGCCACCCCGGCCCAGCCCCTCGGCTTTGACACCGACGGCGTGCTCTCGGTGGAACCCGCCGACACCGTCACCCTGGACCTCGATCTGGAATAGGTTCCACGATAAAGGGGCCCGGTCTCACTCAGATGAGTGAGACCGGGCCCCTTTTATGATTTGGTGCGCCAAGGTGACGTGGTGTGCCCCGGCGGGTTAGCACGCACCGTGGCGATCCGGCATACGCGGGAGCAGATTAGACGTCGATGCGTTCGCGGCTGAGATCCGCCGAGTGCTCCACGATGAAGTCCTTACGCGGCGCCACGTCGCTTCCCATCAGCAGCTCAAAAACCTTGGAGGCCCGCTCGGCGTCGCCCATGCGTACGCGGCGCAGGGTTCGTCCCGAGCGTTCCATCGTGGTTTCGGCCAGCTGGTCGGCATCCATCTCGCCCAGACCCTTGTACCGCTGCGGATCCTGGTAGCGCTTTCCGGTGGCCTTGAACTCGGCCAGCAGGTCGTGCAGTTCCTGCTCGGAGTACGTGTAGATCGTCTCATTGGGCTTGGAGCCCGGGTTGATCTGCACCACCCGGTGCAGCGGGGGCACCGCCGCGTAGACCCGGCCCGCATCGATCATCGGCCGCATGTAGCGGAAGAACAGGGTGAGCAGCAGGGTACGAATGTGCGCACCGTCCACATCGGCATCGCTCATGATGATGACCTTGCCATAGCGGGCGGCGTCCAGATCAAAGCTGCGGCCCGATCCGGCACCGATCACCTGAATGATCGCCGCACACTCGGCGTTGGAAAGCATGTCGGACACCGAGGATTTCTGAACGTTGAGGATCTTGCCTCGGATCGGCAGCAGCGCCTGGTGCTCGCTGTCGCGAGCATTCTTCGCGGTACCCAGCGCCGAGTCACCCTCGACGATGAACAGCTCGGAGGTTTCCACATCGTTGCTGCGGCAATCCACCAGTTTCGCGGGCAGCGATGAGGACTCCAGCGCGTTCTTACGACGCTGGGTTTCCTTGTGGGTGCGCGCGGAAATGCGCGACTTCATCTCGGCGACAACCTTGTCCAGCACCAGGGCGGTCTGGGTCTTGTCGTCCCGCTTGGTCGAGGCGAAGCGTTCCTTGAGCTGTCCGGAGACCACCGAGGCAACGATCGCCCGCACCGCGGGGGTACCCAGGATCTCCTTGGTCTGACCCTCAAACTGCGGCTCGGCCAGACGCACGGTTAGGACCGCGGTCAGCCCGGCCAGGACGTCGTCCTTATCCAGCTTGTCGTTTCCGGCCTTCAGTCGACGCGCGTTGGCCTCGACCTGGGCGCGTAGGAAGCGCAGCAGCCCCTGGTCAAAACCGGTCTGGTGGGAGCCGCCCTTGGGGGTCGCGATGATGTTCACAAAGCTGCGCATCACCGTCTCATAGCCGGTGCCCCAGCGCAGAGCGATATCCACGGTGCACTCACGCTCCACCTCGGTGGGCACCATCGCGCCACCGTCGGTGAGTACGGGCACGGTCTCGGTGAAGGTCGAGGTTCCGGTCAGGCGCCACACATCGGTGATCGCCGCATCCGGGGCCAGGTGATCCACAAACTCGGAGATGCCGCCGTCAAACTCGAAGGCGTGTGATTCGGTCTCCTCGCCGCGGGAGTCCTCGATGGCGATACCGAGGCCGGGGATCAGGAACGCCGTCTGCTTGGCGCGACCAATCAGGTCGTCCATCTGGAAGTTGGCACCCTTGGTGAAGATCTGCGGGTCGGCCCAGTAGCGCACGCGGGTACCGGTCTTGGCCTTGGCGACCTTGCCGATGGGCCGCAGCGCCGGCTCACCAAACTCGGTGAACGGGGTGAAGGGGGCATCGGGGGTGGGCGCGCCGGTGTCCTCGAAGACGCCGGGTACACCACGCTTGAAGGACATCAGCCAGGTCTTGCCGCCGCGATCCACTTCGACGTCGAGGCGGGCACTCAGCGCGTTGACCACCGAGGCACCCACACCATGCAGACCACCCGAGGCCGCATAGGAGCCCGAGCCAAACTTTCCGCCGGCGTGCAGCTTGGTGAAGACCACCTCGACACCGCTCAGCCCGGTCTTGGGCTCGATGTCCACCGGGATACCACGCGCGGTGTCACGCACCTCGACCGAACCGTCGTGGTGCAGCAGGATGTTGATCTTGGTTCCGAAGCCCGCTAGCGCCTCATCCACCGAGTTGTCGATGATCTCCCAGAGGCAGTGCATGAGGCCGCGGGAGTCGGTGGACCCGATGTACATACCGGGTCGCTTCCGCACCGCCTCAAGGCCCTCGAGGACGGAGAGGTGGCGCGCGGAGTATTCAGTGGTCACAGGGATAAATTCTACCGAAAACCCCCGACATCGCTTGCCACCGACACGTTGTGAACGGCCTGAGCGTACGCGCCTAGCGAAATTGCCCCGGAACGGAATGAAATTGCCCCCGGACGTGGTTGGATAAGACGTGAGGCCGAACGATTGGCCTCCTCACCGGTCAGGAGGAAAACATGACACAGATCACCGAAAGCGCTCCGAGCGTGGTGGACGCCCCGGCACTGACCGCGGCCGACCGTTGCGACAGCTGCGGTGCACAGGCCTACGTCCGGGTAACCCTTGCCAATGGCGAGCTCATGTTCTGCGCTCACCACGGTAAGAAGTACCAGGAGAAGCTTGCCGCCGTCGCCTCGAACTGGCACGACGAGAGCGCCCGCCTCAGCGAGGCTCGCGCCTAAGGCTCGCCCACACTCGCCGGCGCTGCTGATACAGCGCGAGAGCGGCGAGTCCCCAAACCACGCGTCGCCGTCCGGGAAACCGGACGGCGACGTTTTGGTGTGCGGACACCATCCACCAACAAAAACACCCCGCCTGAACCGAGGTTCGGGCGGGGTGTTTGAGTGGTTGAACGGCTTAGCGGGGAAGCTTGCCAATCAGGATCTCGCGGGCGAGATCGATGGTCTGATCCAGCTCATCGTGCTTGTCGTTCTTGATGTAGGTGTCTCCGGTGCGGGCCACGGCCAGGCTGATCAGGTGATCGGCAAACACCGGGTTCAGGACCAGCGCCGGGCCGTGCAGGTGTGTGCCATAGGCATTGCCCACAACCGCGCCCTCCAGGCCGTCACCGTTACCGAAGCCGTTGCGCACCGCACCGATCGGCGCCATGCCCTGGGCAAGCGTGGTCACGGCCGAGTGGTTTTCGGTACCGATCAGCAGACCAAACTGCCCATCGATACCAAACGCCTCGGTCACGATCCGCGCCGCGGTAGCATCCACGGTCACGTCAAAGACCCCGGCACCCTCGATCACGGTATTCGAATCGAGCTTGATCGTCTTGCCCAGCAGGTGGAACCCGGCACCGGCGGCCAGGAAGACCACACCCGCCTTCGCCCACTCGCGCAGCTGCTCGGCGATCTGCGCAAACTCCGGGGCGAGGGCACGCTGTGCACTCGAGGATCCGGTCCCCACCACGACGATGTCGGGGAGGATACCCAGGGTGTCCCCCGGGTTGTAGGTGCGCTGCTCGACCTCGATACCGGCGAGCTCCAGACGGTGCGCGAGCGCACGCCGGTTGCCGGTGTCCCCGTTCAGGGCCAGGTCGTTGGAGAAGAGTTCAAGAATGGAGACGGTCACGAGGCCGCACCTGCTTCCAGGTCCTTATAACCCAGGTACTTCCGGGTTGCCATCATCTGGTCGTAGTCGAGGAAGAACGTGTGGCGTCCGCTCGCCGGGCGCGGCCCGTCAAGCACTGCCTGCACGGCCTCGGTCACGTCCGGGATGATCCGGTCAAAGGTCTTGCCCTCATAGGCCAGTCGGGTCGCGACAAACGCACCCTTGGGGCCCGAGATGACATCCACGTGCTTGATCTTGGACAGATCGGCGTTGTAGAGCCAGGAGGGGTCGTAGGACGACTCATCGTAGGCAAACAGCACCGAGTCCGGCTCATAGGTGAGCGAGTCCAGGTTCAGCTGCAGCGACGCCAGGTTCTTGAGCATCAGGATCTCAACCTCGCGGTCACCCACGGTCATGATCTCGCCGCGACCGTACACGGTCTTACCGGCCTGAACGGCCTTCAGCGCGATATTGACGTCGAAGCGCTCACCCAGGGTGTGCGCGGCGAGGGTCAGCGTGGCGGCCACGTCGACCGCATAGTGCAGTCCGCGGCTCGGCATGGTGATCGGGTAGTCGGTGCCGGCGAAACGGATGACCGCCTCGTTACCGGCGGCCGAAACCACTTCGGCGACCGGGTGCGCGCCGTTAGCCGACGCCTCGATCTCCGAGTAGTCCCGGGCCGAAGCCTGACCGTGCGGAGCAGAAGCCAGAGCCTCGGGGGTCGAACCGAAGTACTCCACCCGGTGCTTGCCACCCTGCTCCAGCTCGGTACCGAGCTTGGCCAGGAAGTTGTCGTCACGGTTCAGCGCCACGTAGCCGTCCACCGCGTGAGCGATGTTGCGGAACATGGTCGCGACCCGGTCGGGCTCACCGAAACGGTAGATCTGGTCAACCAGCAGGTTGAGGATCACCGCGGCGCGCGGACGCAGCTGCTCGGCAATCACCACACCGTAGCCCTCATCAATCTCCAGGATCGCAATATCCGCGTCCAGGCGACCGGTCAGCGAGGTCTCCTTGAGCAGTGCCGAGGCGATGCCCTGAGGCATGTTGGCACCACTGGGGTTGGTGAACACCTTGAGGCCGTGTGCACGCACAACGTCGGTCATGATGTTGGTGGTGGTGGACTTCCCGTTGGAACCCAGGATGAACACCACGCCGTGCGGGAGGCCTGCCGCCACGTCACGCATGACGTTGGGGGCGAGCTTCTGGACAACCACTCCCGGCAGGGCGCTGCCGCCCCCGCGCAGACGGGTCGCGAAACGCGCGGCCCGTCCGGCGAGGATCGGCAGGACGTACTTCACGCCGCCCGGCTTACTCAAGGTAGTCACGCAGCGACTGCGAGCGGGACGGGTGGCGCAGCTTGGCCATAGTCTTCGACTCGATCTGACGGATCCGCTCACGGGTCACCCCGAAGGTGTCACCGATCTGATCCAGGGTCTTGGGCATGCCATCACCCAGGCCGAAGCGCATCCGGATCACGCCGGCCTCACGCTCGGAGAGCGAGTCCAGCAGCGATTCCAGCTGCTTCTGCAGCATGGTGAAGCCCACGGCGTCGGCGGGAACCACGGCCTCGGTGTCCTCGATGAGGTCACCGAACTCGCTGTCACCATCCTCACCCAGCGGGGTGTGCAGCGAGATGGGCTCGCGGCCGTACTTCTGCACCTCGATGACCTTCTCCGGGGTCATGTCGAGTTCCTTCGACAGCTCCTCGGGGGTGGGCTCGCGGCCCAGGTCCTGCAGCATCTGGCGCTGCACGCGGGCCAGCTTGTTGATGACCTCAACCATGTGCACGGGGATACGGATCGTGCGAGCCTGGTCGGCCATAGCGCGGGTGATCGCCTGACGAATCCACCAGGTGGCATACGTCGAGAACTTGAATCCCTTGGTGTAGTCGAACTTCTCCACCGCGCGGATCAGGCCGAGGTTACCCTCCTGGATCAGGTCCAGGAACTGCATCCCACGACCGGTGTAACGCTTGGCCAGCGACACCACCAGACGGAGGTTGGCACCGAGCAGGTGGCTCTTGGCCCGCTGACCGTCCTTGGCCACCCACATCAGCTCACGCTTGAGCTGCGGGGTCATGCCGTCGGCCTCGTTGGCGAGCTTGTCCTCCGCGAACAGGCCGGCCTCGATACGCATCGCAAGCTCAACCTCCTCGGCGGCGTTCAGCAGCGCAACCTTACCGATCTGCTTGAGGTAGTCCTTGACGGGGTCGGCGGTGGCACCGGTGATGGCTGCCGAGTAGACCGGAACCTCATCCTCGTCGTTCTGCGAGGACAGAACCAGGGCGTCCTGGGGCAGGTTCTCGGGAATGTCCGACTTCTTGTCGGTTTCCTCCTCGTCTGCGCCCTCCTCGATGTCGGGTGCGTCGAGAACCTCGTCCACCGCATCCTTCTTTGCGGCGCGCTTGGTCGCCGGCTTCTTTGCCGGTTCGGCCGCGGCGGCCTTCCTTACTGGTGTTTTCCGAGTCGCCTTTGCGGGCGCTACAGTTTCAGCTTCGGTGGCTTCCGAAGCCTGCACTTTCTTGGTTGCCATGGAGGCACCTTTCAGTCTTGAGGAGGGGTACGTGGTATCCCCCACCCATCCTCAATCCACGATAGTTTTCGGACATTACTAGGACCCATGTCAAGTCCGAATGTGATGCGCGGCAATTAAGCCACTTCACGCTCGGTCAAGAACGGGTCCTTCCTTCCATTATGCCATGCTTTGGAAGGTCTTTTTGCCACGACCCCTTGCGCAGCGGGCAAATCATGGGGTATTGGCGGGCATTTTTGACGGGGGAACAGTGAATTTAACCGCAGGATCTGCGGTTTTATTCCCAAACTGGGGATAGGTCAGGATGCGTCATGACCGTCGCGACCATCCTTGCGGCGCAAACGTGCAATCATCGCGACCCAGACTGGGCCGACCTCGATTCCGTCCTCGGAGAGAATCGAACGGGTGCGGCGACGGGCCCGGAACAGCATCACCACACCGAAGGCGATCACCACAAACTGGACGATCATCGCAAAGCGGAACGAGTGCAGGGAGTACACCTCGGCGGGTGGGCCACCGTGGCCACCTACGAGGTCCAGGATCACTCCCATCAGGAACATGATCACAAAGCTCGCACTGAACCCGCCCACGTTGACCAGCCCATTGGCCGAGCCGAGTACGCGCGAGGGGTTATAGGTGCGGGCAAAGTCGAAGCCGATCAGCGAGCCCGGTCCCCCGGCGCCCATCGCAACCAGCAGGATGATGACCAGCCAGAGTGGCGGCGTCCCGGGCCAGAGCAGCACGGCGGCCCAGGCCACAGCGATCGCGAAGACCAGGCCCAGCACGATGTTGCTGCGCCGGTACGGGTAGCGCGCACTCAGCAGACCCAGAATCGGACCGATCGCGATACCGGAGGCCACCACCACGAGCAGCATCGCCGCCGCAAAACCCTCGGTGAAGCCGAGCCCGTAAACCATAAAGGGGATGCCCCAGAGTAGCGAGAACACGGTGCCCGGGGACTGGGTGGTGAAGTGCGACCAGAATCCCAGCTGGGTGCCCGGGCGGCGCAGCGCCATCCCGAGCTCGCGCACGGACTGTCCCCAGGTACCCACGGGCGGCGGAACCGGGGCGTCGCGCGGGCGATCACGCACGGTCGCCAGAACCAGCACCAGGGCCAGGACGCAGAGCGCGGCGGCACTCAGGAACGCCGGGCTCCACCCAAACTTGTGGAGGACCCAGGCAAAGGGAAGCGCCGAGAGGACCTGTCCCAGCTGGCCGATGTTTCCAATCCACTGCGAGAGCTGCGGAACCCACTTCCCGGTAAACCAGGAGGAAATCAACCGCAGCACCGAGACGAAGATGGCCGCGTCGCCCGCGCCCACCAGGATGCGCCCGAGGACCGCAATGCCGAGCTGATCAGCAATCGCCAGGATGACCTGGCCTACCGCGAGTAGGCCCAGGCCGAAGAGGATCAGGACGCGCGGCCCCAGGCGGTCGATGAGTACACCGACCGGCACCTGCATGGCCGCATAGATGACCAGCTGCATGACGGCGAGCGTGGAAAATGCCGCGGCGGATGCATCAAAACGCTCGACGGCGGCAACCCCGGCGACACCCATCGTGGCGCGCTGCAGGACGGCCACCATGTATGCCAGGGCACCGATCCAAAAAACAATCCAGGAGGTGCGCGTATTCACCAATTCAGCTTATCGGGCCACTCGCAACGATTCGATCCGCCCCGCCATCGTATTCACTGCACACTTGTGATCCGTGGCTGCACGCCCATCCGAGCGGCAGCCATCCGGCCCGAGACGCCCGCGCGGCGCGGGCAGGCGTCCGCAGCACGGAAGCCGGCGATGATCCCTCAGCGGCCGAGCTACTCCCCCGAATCGCGCAGGTCTTCGCCGTTGTCCTCACCCTCGGGACGGCCGGCCAGGAAGCGCTCAAGCTCGGCGGCAATCTCATCCGCAGAGGGCAGCGACCCATCCATCGCCACAAACGGCGAGGCGGGCATATTCGATTCCATATAGGAGTCGTGCCGCTCCTCGAGGGTCGCCACCAGGCGACGTAGCTCATCGTTTCCGGCCACCTGCTCGTTCAGGCGCTCCACAAACTCACGAGCCTGGTCGCGCAGACCATCGGTGGGCAGGATCAGCCCGGTGGCCGCGCCCACGTACTCAATCGCCGCGATCAGGACATCGGGGTACTGCGTGTCGCTGAGGTAATGCGGGGTGAGCAGTGCGAGACCCGCCACGGCGAGGCCGTGCTCGGTCAGGCGATACTCCAGCAGGTGCAGGACGTTGGCGGGCAGCTGGGTCTGCGGACGCCAGACGGTCAACGACTCGATCAGGTCGGCGCGGGTACCGCTCACCGTCACCGGAACCGGGCGGGTGTGCGGCACCGGCATCGGCACCGCGTGCAGCCAGGTGGTGCGGGCGATGCCCAGGGTGTCGATCAGCCCGGTAATGGAGCGCACAAACGCCTCCCACCTAAAATCGGGCTCGTAGCCACTCAGGAAGAGGAAGGGCTGGGAGAGCTCATCGTGGACGAGGGTCAGCTCCAGGCGCGGCGGCACGTAGTCGGAGAGGTGATCCTCGTCGAAGGTCGCGATCGGGCGACGGGCGCGATAATCCAACAGTTCGTCATTATCGAAGGTGGCCACAACCCGGGAATCCAGGTTTTCCCGAACGAAGTCGATGAACTGCGCCGACGCGCTACCGGCATCCGAATATCCGGTGAGTGCCACCACTAAATCGAGCCCGGCGGGAATGTCCGCGGGGTTCACATCGAGGGAAATAAGTCGGTCCGAGTCAGCCATGGATCCACTCTAGGGCTCACAACCGGAACAATCCTCCGTTTTTGGCCGCTCCCGCTTTGCCATCAGCGAACACGCATGTAACCCGCGCGCATACGGGCGGTTCGACCACACATGGGCATAGCATGGAGGCATGACCGTTCCCGTTCTTAATATCTCCACCACCCCCGCCGATTCCGCGGCCGCGACCGTTCTGGTCCTCGCCGCCCACGGAACCGGCGACAACGTCACCCTGGTCGCCCCGGCCGGCTTTGAGGCCGTATCCGAGCTGGTTGGCCCGCTGGGCATCTCGGGTGCCGCCGACCGTCTGGTCCGCCTGCCCGCCGTGGCCGGTATCGCCGACACCCTCGCCGTGATTGGCCTGGGCGGCGAGCCCACCACCGATCGTCTGCGTTCGGCAGCCGGATCCGCGATCCGTCAGCTGGCCGGTGTCGAGCACGTAGCCCTGGCGCTCCCGGTTGCAGACGTGACCGAGCTGTCGGCCGTGACCGAGGGTGCCGCACTCGGTACCTACTCGTTTGTGGACTACCGCGGCGCCACCCAGGCCGAGCAGAAGAGCGCGGTGGAGACCGTGACCGTGCTGACCGAGACCGGAACCGGCACCGAGGACGAGCACCTGGCGATCATCGCCCGTGCCGCCGCCGTGGCCGAGGCCGTCTCGCTGGTCAAGGACCTGGTGAACACCCCCGCCAACGACATGTACCCCGCCAGCATGGTGACCGCAGCCACCCAGGCCGCCGAGGGTCTGCCCCTCGAGTTCACCGTCTGGGACGAGGAAGCTCTCGCCACCGACGGCTTCGGTGGTCTGAGCGGCGTCGGCCAGGGCTCGACCCGCGGACCGCGCCTGCTGAAGATCAGCTACTCCCCCGAGGGCGCCACCCAGCACCTCGCACTGGTGGGCAAGGGCATCACCTTCGACACCGGTGGACTCTCGCTGAAGCCCGCCAACTCGATGCTGGGTATGAAGTTTGACATGGCCGGCGCCGCCGCGGTGCTGGGCACCCTGACCGCCGCCGCCGAGCTGAACCTGCCCGTACGCCTCACCGGCTGGCTGTGCCTGGCCGAGAACATGCCCTCGGGCTCGGCGATCCGCCCGGGAGACGTCATCACCATCCGTGGTGGACGCACCGTCGAGGTCACCAACACCGACGCCGAGGGCCGCCTGGTTCTGGCCGACGGTCTGGTGGCCGCCGGCGAGGAGCAGCCCGACGCGATCGTCGACATCGCCACCCTGACCGGTGCCGCCCTGGTTGCCCTGGGCGACCGCTACATGGGTGTGCTCGGCGACGACGAACTGGTCGAGTCGGTCATCGCCAACTCCAAGCTCGTGGGTGAGCCCGCCTGGGCCATGCCGATGCCCGCCGAACTGCGCGGCATCCTGAACTCCAACGTGGCCGACATCATGAACGCCAATGTCGGAAACCGCAACGGCGGCATGCTCGTAGCTGCGCACTTCCTGAAAGAGTTCACGACCCCGCGCGCGGACGCTCCGGAGACCACCATCCCCTGGGCACACCTGGATATCGCGGGACCCGCCGATAATGGCGGTTCCGCATACGGCTTCACCGGCAACGGCGCAACCGCCTCGGGCGTGCGTCTGCTGCTGTCGCTTGCCGAAGAATATTCGCGTAGGTAGTAAGGTTCTTATGGTGGCCTTTACCACCCAGGCGAGCCACACAATGGTCTCGCAAAAACAGCTCAATTCAAGACTCATGAGGGAGTAGCTCAGTGACGGAGCAGAATTTTGACATCGTCGTGCTCGGCGGTGGAAGTGGAGGCTACGCGGCAGCCCTGCGCGCAAGCGAGCTCGGCTTCTCGGTAGCACTGATTGAGAAGGACAAGGTGGGTGGCACCTGCCTGCACCGCGGCTGCATCCCGACCAAGGCGCTGCTGCACGCGGCCGAGGTTGCCGATGTCACCCGCGAGGCCGCTCAGTTCGGTATCTCCGCAACCCTGAACGGTGTGGACATGGCCGGCGTGACCGCCTACCGCGAGAACATCATCGCCAAGAAGTACAAGGGACTTCAGGGCCTGGTGAAGGCACGCAAGATCACCACCATCGAGGGTGAGGGACGCCTGGTCGCCCCCAACACCGTCCAGGTGGGCGACCAGACCATCGTGGGTAAGGATGTCATCCTGGCAACCGGTTCCTACAGCCGTTCGCTGCCGGGTCTGGAGATCGGCGGTCGCGTAATGACCTCCGAGCAGGCGCTTGAGCTTCCGTTTGTTCCGGGATCCGTTGCGATCCTCGGCGGCGGCGTGATCGGCGTCGAGTTCGCCAGCGTGTGGAAGTCCTTCGGTTCGGATGTGACCATCATTGAGGGTCTGCCGCACCTGGTTCCCAACGAGGACGAGGCCATCTCCAAGGGCCTCGAGCGTGCGTTCCGCAAGCGCGGAATCAACTACTCGCTGGGCATCCGCTTCCAGAGCGTCACCCAGCACGAGAACGGCGTTGTGGTCACCCTGGAAGACGGCAAGACCATCGAGGCCGAGATCCTCCTGGTGGCCGTGGGCCGTGGCCCCGCCACCGCAAACCTCGGTTTCGAAGAGGTCGGCGTGACCATCGACCGCGGCTTCGTGATCACCAACGAGCGTCTGCAGACGAACATCCCCAACCTCTGGGCCGTCGGTGACATCGTTCCGGGTCTGCAGCTGGCCCACCGTGGTTTCCAGCAGGGCATCTTTGTCGCCGAGGAGATTGCCGGTCTGAACCCGGTCATCATCGAGGACGTCAACATCCCCAAGGTCACCTACAGCGAGCCCGAGGTCGCCTCGGTCGGCTACACCGAGGCCAAGGCCAAGGAGAAGTTCGGCGCCGACGCGATCACCAGCTACGACTACAACCTTGCCGGTAACGGTAAGAGCGAGATCCTGGGCACCGCCGGAAACGTCAAGGTTGTTCGTGTGAACGACGGCCCCGTGGTCGGCGTGCACATGATCGGCGCCCGCGTGGGTGAGCTGATCGGTGAGGCACAGCTCGTTGTCAACTGGGAAGCACACCCGGAGGACATCGCGCCGCTGATCCACGCACACCCCACGCAGAACGAGGCACTGGGCGAGGCGTTCCTGTACCTCGCCGGCAAGCCGCTGCACACCCTTTAGTACGCACCGATACATCCGCACACACAATTTAGGTTTTAAGGAGACAAGGTCATGAGTGAATCCGTGGTCCTGCCGGCTCTGGGTGAAAGCGTCACCGAGGGCACCGTTACCCGCTGGCTGAAAAACGTCGGCGATCAGGTCGAGGTCGACGAGCCGCTGCTCGAGGTTTCGACCGACAAGGTAGACACCGAGATCCCCTCGCCGATTGCCGGCGTTATTGAGGAGATCCTGGTAGAAGAGGACGAGACCGTCGAGGTTGGCGCCGTCCTGGTAAAGATTGGTGATGGCTCGGGCGCCGCGGCTCCGGCAGCTGAGGCACCCGCCGCCCCCGCCGCCGAGGCACCTGCTGCACCGGCACCCGCCGCTGCTCCGGCTCCGGCTGCTGCTCCGGCCCCCGCTGCCGCTCCGGCACCGGTTGCCGCCGCACCGGCACCGACCCAGGCCGTTGCACCGCCGCCCACCGCGGCCGTGAAGCCGGTCTCGGTTCCCGCCGCTGCCCCGGCAGCAGCAGCACCCGCCGCACCGGCAGCCGCTCCGGCCGCAAACGCCGGTGGCAACGGGTATGTCACCCCGCTGGTGCGTCGTCTCGCACAGCAGCAGGGTGTCGACCTGAACACCGTCGTGGGCACCGGCGTGGGTGGACGCATCCGCAAGGAAGACGTCCTCAACGCGGGCACCGCCGCACCGGCAGCATCGGCTTCGGCCGCGGCAGCACCGGTCGTGGAGAACTCGCCGCTGCGTGGCACCACCGTCAAGATGAGCCGCCTGCGCAAGGTTGTGGCCGAGCGTGCAGTGGCCTCGCTACAGCAGACCGCCCAGCTGACCACCGTGGTTGAGGTGGACGTCACCAACGTCGCCATCCTCCGCGACAAGTTCAAGGGTGAGTTCCTGGAGAAGACCGGCGCCAAGCTGTCCTTCCTGCCGTTCTTCGCCCTGGCCGCCGCCGAGGCGCTGCGTCAGTTCCCGATCATCAACGCGACCGTAGACGGCGACAGCATCGTGTACCCGGCCACCGAGAACATCTCGATCGCCGTGGACACCGAGCGTGGTCTGCTGACCCCGGTCGTGCGCGATGCCGGTGAGCTCTCGCTCGCCGACCTGGCCACCGAGATCGGTGACCTGGCCGCTCGCACCCGCGACAACAAGCTGACCCCGGACGAGCTCTCGGGCGGAACCTTCACGCTGACCAACACCGGTTCGCGTGGGGCTCTGTTCGACACTCCCGTGGTCTTCCTGCCGCAGAGCGCCATCCTCGGTACCGGCGTGGTCTTCAAGAAGCCCGCCGTCATCTCCAACGGTGGCGTGGACTCGATCGCCATCCGTTCGAGCGTCTACCTGGCCCTGTCCTACGACCACCGCATCGTGGACGGTGCCGACGCCGCTCGCTTCCTGACCACCATCAAGGCACGCCTTGAGGCCGGGAACTTCGAGGGTAACCTCGGTATCTAACCCACGTTAGAACCCGCCTGGGCCGGGAACTCCGAACGGAGTTCCCGGCCTTTGTTGTTGGATGTGCTCTGGGCGTACACACAAGCCCTCGGCAACCGGTATCCTGGGAGTATGGCACGTAAGGAAAAGCCCGCAAAGGCGCAGAAGGAACCCGGTCGCTTGAAGCAGATGTGGCAGGTCTTCCAGATGACCCGCCGCTACGACTCGAGTGTCGTTTGGTACATGGCTCTGGGCCTGATCGGCGGAATCGTCGTGGGTCTGGCAATGGCCCTCTGGCTCGCCTCGGGCAGCGTATTTGGTCTTGTTCTCTGGCTGATCGCCGGCCTGTTCGCCGGTATCCTGATCGCAATGATCATCCTGGGCCGCCGCGCCGAGCGCGCCGCCTACGGTCAGATCGAGGGTCAGCCCGGCGCCGTGGGCGCGATCTTCCGTAGCTCGCTGCCCCGCGGATGGCGCGGCGACGAGATGCCCATCCATGTGAACCCCCGCACCCAGGACGCCGTGTACCGCGCCGTGGGCCGTGGCGGAATCGCTCTGGTTGCCGAGGGCCCGCAGTCGCGCACCAAGCGCCTGCTGGACGATGAGCGCCGCAAGGTCGCCCGCATCCTCCCCAACGTGCCGATCAACACCTACTTCGTGGGCCCGGACCCCGACTCGGTGCCGCTGCACCAGGTCCCCAAGACCCTGCGCAAGGTCAAGAAGAACCTCACCAAGCCCGAGGTCATTGCGGTGAACAACCGTCTGTCCTCGCTGGGAAACAACCTGCCGATCCCCAAGGGCGTTGACCCCTTCAAGGTTCGCCCGCAGCGCGCCCGCTAAATCCCTTCGTTACAAAACCGCCCACCGGCTTCCGGTGGGCGGTTTTGTGTGTGGGATGCGGTCCACGAAACAAAGGGGCCGAGACCGCGTGTGCGGTCTCGGCCCGAGGCGTTCGAGAAACTAGGCGCGGGTGCGGATCAGCACGGTTCCGGCAACCTTGTCGTGGAAGCCTCGCTGGTCCGAGTCCCAGACCAGGGCGGGCACCACGAGCATCAGCAGCAGGGTGCGAACCACGGGCTTCCAGAATCCGATCCAGCCGCCCGCTCCCAGACGCACCAGGTGCAGCCCCATGATGCGGTGACCGAGGCTACCGCTGAGGGTGGGAATGAAAATAATCTGCAACACGCCGAACGCCACGTGGGTCCACAGCGTGCCCAGCGGGAGGCCGAAGGGCAGCAGCACCGCCGAGGCAATGGCCCAGTCGATACAGAGCGCGGCGAAGCGTCTTCCGACACGCGCGATACTGCGCGGGCCCTGATTGGGCAGCCCCAGCCGCTCGCCGGGATACTTACTGGGTTCGAGTTCACCAAAGGTGGTGGGCCGTTTTTCACCTGACACACCTCAAGTTTACGGTGAGTAGACTCGTAACATGCCCGAAACATGGGTGACACCATCGGGAAATGACTGCTGCGTACGCTCGGAGCAGGATGTTCCCCCTGCCATCCCCCTCTGAACAGATTTTTGGAGCTCAAACAAAATGTTTACTGATTCCGCCGAGGTGCTTGCGTTTATCAAGGAAACGGACGTTAAGTTCGTTGACATTCGCTTCACCGACCTGCCCGGTGTCCAGCAGCACTTTAACATCCCGGCCGCGACCGTCGACGAAGACTTCTTCGCCATTGGCCAGCTCTTTGACGGTTCGTCCATTCGCGGATTCGCAAACATCCACGAGTCGGACATGCAGCTGATCCCGGACGTCACCACCGCCTACATCGACCCGTTCCGCAAGGAGCGCACCCTGATCATGGTGTTCGACATCTACAACCCGCGTAACGGCGAGCGTTACTCGAAGGACCCGCGTCAGATCGCCCGCAAGGCCGAGGACTACCTCGCCTCCACCGGCATCGCCGACACCGCCTTCTTCGCTCCCGAGGCCGAGTTCTACATCTTCGACGACATTCGTTACGAGTCGAAGCCGCAGGGTTCGTTCTACTCGCTGGACTCCGACGAGGCCGCCTGGAACACCGGCCGCAAGGAGGAGGGCGGAAACCTCGGTAACAAGACCGGTTATAAGGGTGGATACTTCCCCGTCAGCCCCGTTGACAAGCACGCCGACCTGCGCGACGACATCTGCCTCAAGCTGATCGACGCCGGCCTGATCCTCGAGCGTTCACACCACGAGGTGGGAACCGCCGGTCAGGGCGAGATCAACTACCGCTTCGACACCATGGTCCACTCGGCCGATGACATCCTGAAGTTCAAGTACATCGTCAAGAACACCGCCGAGCAGTGGGGCAAGACCGCAACCTTCATGCCGAAGCCGATCTTCGGTGACAACGGTTCGGGTATGCACACCCACCAGTCGCTGTGGCTGAACGGTGAGCCGCTGTTCTACGACGAGAACGGCTACGGCGGCCTGTCCGACACCGCCCGCTGGTACATCGGTGGTCTGCTCAAGCACGCCGGTGCGGTCCTGGCCTTCACCAACCCGACCGTGAACTCCTACAAGCGTCTGGTTCCGGGCTACGAGGCACCGGTCAACCTGGTGTACTCGGCGGGTAACCGCTCGGCCGCGATCCGCATCCCGATCACCGGTACCAACCCCAAGGCCAAGCGCATCGAGTTCCGCGCCCCCGACGCCTCGGGTAACCCGTACCTGGCCTTCGCCGCTCAGCTGATGGCTGGCCTTGACGGCATCAAGAACCGCATCGAGCCGATGGCTCCGGTGGACAAGGACCTCTACGAGCTGCCCCCGGAGGAGGCCAAGGAGATCCCCCAGGTTCCCGCGAACCTCGAGGCTGCCCTGTCCGCCCTGGAAGAGGACCACGACTTCCTGCTCGCCGGTGGCGTGTTCACCCAGGAGCTCATCGAGACCTGGATTGGCTACAAGCGTAAGGTCGAAATCGAGGCGCTGGCACTGCGTCCGCACCCCTACGAGTTCGAGCTGTACTACGGCGTGTAAAGACCGTACGAGGCGTGTAAAGCGTCTTCAGTAGCACCGAGGCCCTCGGGGAGTTTTGCTCCTCGAGGGCCTCGGTGTGTTCTACGCGCGCCGTGCCTGGCGGAACCGAATTCCCGTGCCGGCCAGGGCGAGCAACACAGCGCCCAGCAGGAGCGGCACCCAGTTTGGCGCACCGGTCCGCCCCAGTTCACCGCCACCGGCGGCACCCGGCGGAAACACACTCGCCGACGGATCCGCGGTCGGGGCAATCGGCGCCACGGAGGTGGGTGCGGGCGACGGCGTGGCCGTGGTGCCGGTCTGCGGGATCGAGAGGACCTGTGTGCGCGCTCCCCCGTCGCCACCCTCACCGAGGTTCCCGGTGGGGTTATGCAGGTTGAGGAGCAGCAGCTTGGTGTTCTCGGTTGCTCCCGGACCGCTGTGCACGCGGAGCGCGGTATCGGAGAGTGCGGAATACAGCGGCCCGGCATCACCATTTGCCGCGTCCACCCAGAGGTCGGGGCTGGTCGGGTTAAACGTGATCGGATCGGTCTGGTCTACCGGTGTCGGCGTGCCGTCCGGTGCCCAGAACGGCGAATACGTGACCACGCGATAGCTCAGCGCACCCACCCGATCCGGCGCGATCCCCAGTGAATCCAGACTCACCGGTAACAGCAGCACGTTATTGTCAAACGTGTTGGTGTCCACCGAACCGTCCACCACGTTGACCGGCTGGGAATCCACGATCTGGTTCTCGGCTGGAGTTGCGCCCAGGCGGGTCAGCCTGGCCAGCGGTAGATCCAGTTCCACCTGGCTGGCAAACGCCACATCCACCCGATAGTCCTCGGTTCCACTGCCGGTGCTATCGATGTATACCTCGATGGCCGCACTGGGTGTCAACGCCGCCCAGTTACCCCAGGTGGCGACGCCAAACGACAGCCTCCCGGTGGAGAGATCTCCCCCACTCGCTCGCAGAGCCGGGAGCGTGCTGGATGCTCCCACCGCACGCAAATCCAGGGCGCGCACCGAGGGAACCTCCGCGCCATCGTCGCGCACCGTAAGATCGGTCCGGCGCGGGCTTTCGGCACCCAGCTGGAACGGCGCAACCAGGGACGTGTAGCCGTCCTTACCCAGGGTTCCCTGATTGAGCGCCCGCCCACTCAGCGTGAGCGGGGCGATGCCGCTCGCGGGATCGGACGGTGCGATGGATGCCGTCAGATCCGACGTCGGCTTGGGGGCCGCGTGTACGGCGATGCGCAGCGGCACCTCCCCCGGCGCCGTCACGCTTACCCGACCGGAGACCTCGGAGAGATACTGCCAGGCAACATCCCAGGTCGAACGGTTCCGGGTGGCGTCGATATTCTTGCGTAGTGCCGTCGGATCATCAATGCGCAGCGTGATCGGCACCCGCACGGTCTGCCCAGCGGGCACGCTGACCGAGGTCGGCACCTCAATGTCGGCACCGGGAATGGTGGTCGCCGCCTGGTACGCCAGCGTATAGGTTTGCTCGTTCTTTCCCTCATTACTGATGTTGATCCCCCGCTCCACCGAGGTAGCCTCGGTGCCGCTCTCCGAGACCCCAAATTCCACGCTCACCCCCTCGGCGTTCTCGCTGTCGGCCAACCGGGCGCTCGCACCGATCGCGGCCGCCGCGTTGACCAGCCCCGTGCCCACCCGTCCCGGACCATATTTTGCCTCCCCGGCAAACAGCTCGGAGTCGGCGGTGTTCACCACGGCCGTCTTGAGGGCGGTCCCGCGCAGGGCTGTGCCCTCGGCGACCAGGGCCGCAACACCGGCAACCTGAGGTGTGGACATGGAGGTACCCGTCGCTACCCGCACGCCGGTACCGCTGCCCGCTCCCGCCGAGGCGATCTGCGTGCCCGGTGCCGCGATGTCCGGCTTGACCACTCCGACCGAACCGTGTGGTCCACGCGATGAGCTCTCGGCCAGCGCTCCGGTCGAACCCGAATCACCCCGGGTGGCACCACGGCCCTCGGGTGAGAGCCGAATCCTGAGCGCGCCGATGCTCGGACGCAGCGCCTCGGAGCTCGCCCGGGTGAGCTGAATACCCGGCAGGGTCGCATTGCCCGCAATACCCGCGGTAAACGTGTCCAGCGTGGAGTCCAGCACCACCCCGCGGGCACCGGCCGCCGCAGCCCGGTCAAAGCGGACAGCCGATCCGCAGGCCCGCGAGCCCGGGTTGTCGTCCCAGCGTAACCATACCCAGTTGCCCGCAACCCGCGCCGAATCCTCGGCGCTAAACGCCTCGCAGCCCTCGCTGTTGTCGTCACTGGGACCCGCCACTACCGTGCCGGTGAGATCATCGGGTGTGGCCCCCGTATAGGTGAAGTCGGCGCTGTACTGTCCGGTGGTGGTGCCGGGATCCGGGGACAACACCTCGGCACTGTCCAGCGCCAGGGTGGTACCGATCGAGTTGGCCACGGTGAGCGCCGCCGGCGCGTTTCCGGGAGAACCGGCCACGTCATAGAGGTCGCCGCCGTTGCCCGCGGCGATCACCGGAAGCACGCCCTCCCGGGCCAGTTTCGCGATCATATCGTTCTCGGGATCATCAACCGGAGAGTAATCACTGCCCAGCGAGAGGCTGACGATGTCGGCGCGATCATCAAAGTTGCCGTCACCATTGGGATCCAGTGCCCGATCCAGCGCCTGCAGGACCAGGTTGGTGCTGCCCGAGCAGCCAAACACCCGATAGGACAGGAGCTTTGCCCTCGGCGCCGCCCCCGGCCCGGGGAGCTGGGCTGCGAGTTCCTCATCGCTGAGCGCACCAAAGTCTGTCCGGGCATTTTGCGGGGTACCATCGGCACGGATGCCATAGCCCGCCGCGGACCCCGCCACGTGGGTGCCGTGGCCGGCCGCGGCGCAGTCCAGCGGGTTTGCATCGGGCACCGGTACGGGCTGGTAGGTGGGACTCTGCGGGTTTGGGTCGTAGCCATCACCGGAGAAGTCATAGCCTCCGGCAAACTTCTCGGGGTCGAACAGCCCCTCCGGTGGCGTGGCGGCGGCAGAGGCCTGAGCAAACGCTTCGGTGGTGCCCGGACCACCGAAATCGGCGTGAGTGTAGTCAATGCCGCTATCCACCACGGCGATCGTGATGCCGGCACCCGTGCGTCCGGTCTTCCGCCAGGCGGCCGAGGCGCGGGTGTCGCTCACCGAACCCGCGTTATACGGCCGAGCTGCCTGAGCCTCGTCGGTCTGAGCCTCGGCCCGTGCAGGTTCGGTTTCGGCACCGGACCTCGGAGTTACCGGATCCCGGGGTGCCGACGTGGTCGCCAGCGTTTTGGTGATGATGGGCGTGACTTTTTGCACATCGTCGCGGGCTCGCAACGCATCAATCTGGGCGGGGGTTGCCGTCACTGCCACCCCGGGCAGGGCGTCGGTGGTGACATAGAGCGGGTCCTGGCCGAGCTCGGCGGCCACACTTTTCCCCCGCTCGGCGATGTCTGCCCGGGCCGCCAGTGCACGTTCGGTGGGGTCTCCACCGCGTGCGCGACTCGAGGCATCAAACGCCCCCGCACCGCGCAGCTGAACATAGACCGGCACCGGGCCCGTAGCCGGGGTCGATGCCGGCCGTGTCTGGGTCGGAGTCTTGGCGTCCCCGGCCTGTGCCCGGCTCAGCCGTTCTCGATTATCTGGCGCCGGCCCAGCCGAATCTCCCTGTGCGCTGGCGGCGGGAAGGAGTCCCGCACCACCGGCAATAATCGCGGCCGTCACGAGGGCGGCCGCAAAACCGCGATAAATAGCCATAACACTCTCCGTTCGGACGTATCTCAAATGGCTTTCGGGGCGAATTCGGCTGAATCACGACCCGATATCGGAGGGATCTCCGACGCCGATTGGGGAGAGCATGCTGAAGAAAAATGAGCGGTGTGCTGCGGGGTCAAGACACGGTCATGGGGAGAAGGTAGGCGCGAATGCTGGGTCTGTGCTCGAGGTACACCTGATATCCCATGCATGTTCGGAGGCGACAGCGCGGCGGGCCTCAGGCGCACGATGCGGGCCTGGACACGCCCGTCCCCTAAAATTGGGCTGATCGATTCACGATCCCCGAACCGAGGAGTATTTTCCGTGACCGACCAGACCGTCGCTCCCCAGCGCCCCGCACCCCGTCGTAACTCGGCCGGGACCAGCACGATGGCCTACCTTATTTTTGCCAGCCGGTGGATCCAGGCACCGCTCTACCTGGGACTGATCATCGCTCAGGTGGTCTATGTCTACGTCTTCGGCGTGGAACTCTGGCACCTCGTGGAGCACGTCATCACCGACGGCACCCACATCGATTCCAACCTGATCATGCTGAGCGTGCTCGGCCTGATCGACGTGGTCATGGTGGCAAACCTGCTGATCATGGTCATCATTGGCGGCTACGAGATCTTCGTTTCACGCATGCGCCTGGACGGCCACCCGGACGAGCCGGACTGGCTCGCCCACGTGAACGCCAACATGCTGAAGCTCAAGCTCGCGGTGGCGATCATCAGTATCTCCTCGATCCACCTGCTCAAGACCTTCATCGAGATTGGCAAGCTCTCCACCGACGGCAAGGGCCTCGGAGACACCGAGTCCGCAATCCTCTGGCAGGTACTGATCCACCTCGCATTTATTGTTTCGGCGATCGCCCTGGCGTTCATTGACAAGATGCAACACTCCTATCAGATGGCCGCATCGCACTCGGCCGAGGCCGCCGCGCTTAACGCGCCGGCAGATGCCCGTATTCCCGCGTAAAGTCGCTAAAACACGGGGATTTTCACCCCAAACCCCCACGGCCCGCTTCCTTCGACCTTGCCGAGAAGAAAGCGGGCCGTTGCGCATGCCGCCAATTACAGGTGCATAATGTACGAGGTAATCATCCGGCGCACCCGTCGGGTGACGTTTTTATTGGGGAGCACAGCGTGCATAACGAAGTTTCGCCGGGCGATCAACGCTCGGCTAAACGCATCCTTCTCGGCGATCCACTGCCGACGGACAAACTTGAGGGTCAGTTGCTCTCGAAGAGACTGGCCCTGCCGATCTTCGCCAGCGACGCCCTCTCCTCGGTTGCCTATGCACCGCAAGAACTGTTAATGATCCTGATGATCGGTGGCCTGGCGTTCCTGTCACTGGCACCGTGGATCGCCGCCTGCGTGGTCATCCTGCTGCTCGTGGTGATGCTCAGCTACCGTCAGCTGATCAAGGCCTACCCCTCCGGGGGTGGCGACTACGAGGTGGCCCGGAAGAACCTCGGCGAGACCGCCGGACTGACCGTGGCCGCCGCCCTGCTGGTGGACTACGCGCTCACCGTGGCCGTATCCATCGCCTCCGGTGTGGACAACATCATCTCCGCCCTGCCGTTCCTGAACGAGTGGCGCGTTGAGCTCGCAATCGCCTTTGTGATCATCCTGGTCGCGGTCAACCTGCGCGGGGTCTCCGAGTCGAGCAAGCTGTTTGCGCTGCCGACCTACATCTTTGCCGGCAGCGTGTTCCTGATGATCGTGGTGGGCTTTGTCCGCATGGTCCTGGGCGACGCACCGGTGGCTGAATCGGCGAACTATACGGTTCACGGTGAGAGCCTCACCCAGGCCGCGATGGTGCTGCTAATCCTGCGCGCCTTTGCCAGCGGGTGTAGCGCACTGACCGGTGTCGAGGCGATCTCTAACGGCGTGCAGGCATTCCGTCTGCCCAAGATCCAGAACGCTCAGAAGACCCTGGTGGCCATGGGCGGCATCGCGATCGTGCTGTTTGCCGGCCTCACCGCCCTTGCGCTGACCACCGGTGTGCACTATGCCGAGAAGCCCTGCGATCTGCAGGGCTTTGCCGATTGTGCCTCGACCCCACAGCGCTCGCTGATCGCCCAGGTAGCCTCGGCGACCTTCGGCGACGGCAGCTTCCTGTTCTTCCTGGTGCAGGCCGCGACCGCCCTGGTGCTGCTGCTGGCCGCCAACACCGCCTTCAACGGCTTCCCGATGCTCGGCTCGGTCCTGGCTCGCGATGGATACGCCCCCAAGGCGCTGAACACCCGTGGTGACCGCCTGATCTACTCGAACGGCGTGATCATCCTCGGTCTGGTTGCAATCGGCATCCTGCTGGTCTTCCAGGCCAACCTGACCCAGCTGATCCAGCTCTACGTCATCGGTGTGTTCCTTTCGTTCACGCTGGGGCAGTTCGGCATGGTCAAGCACTGGCGTCGGGTACGTCGCGAAAATAAGTCGGCCCCCGGATCGATGTCGGGTCTGCTGATCAACGGTCTCGGTGCCACGCTGACCCTGGTTGTGCTGCTGATCGTGACCGTGACCAAGTTCACCCACGGCGCGTGGGTTGTGTTTGTCATTATGCCGATCCTCGGTCTGCTGATGGCCGGTGTGCACCGCTACTACCGCGATGTCGCCCAGGAGATCCAGGTGGACCCGGACATCCGCTTCGGATCCGACGGCGACCTCGCCGTGGTCCTGGTGGGCCGCCTGGACAAGCCGACCCTCAAGGCGCTGGACTATGCCCGCGCCGCCAAGCATGATCGCCTGATCGCGCTGCACGCGTCGATCGACCCCGAACGCAGCAAGCAACTCAAGGCCGAGTGGGAGGCCCTGGATCTCGGAATCGAGATCTCCTGCATCCCCTCGCCCTACCGCGACGTGGCGATCCCGGTGTCGAAGTTCATCAAGCGCGACCGGGTGGAAAACGGCCCGGCCGTGGTCACCGTCTACATGCCCACCTACATCGTGGGCCACTGGTGGGAGCGTCTGCTGCACAACCACCGTTCCCGTCAGATCCAGCAGCGCCTGCTGCTGGTGCACGGCGTCACGGTGAGCCTGGTGCCCTGGCTGCTGGACTCCTCGGAGATGATCTACGGTCGCCGCTCCCGTCCGCTGCCCGGTGACGCCCGCCGCGGTCTGCCGCAGCGACCGGCACCGATGCGTCCGGCCGGAGCACGGGTGTCCAACGGTGCAATGCGTCTGCCCGAGGGTGCGGTCAAGCCGCCTCAAGAGCCCGGCGCGGACACGATTGCCAACACCGTCGTCCCCGAGCCCGAGGACAAGTAGCCTCGCCCGAGGGCAACAAGAAGCCGGCCGTCACGATTACTCGTGACGGCCGGCTTTTTGCGTGGCGAAAACTAGCGCGACTTGGGGGCGCGAATCATCGAGATGTAGGAGAAAACCCCCACGATCGCACCGAAGGCGATACCGGTGATCGCGAGGAAGCCGAGGACGTGCATCGTCCACTCGGCCGAACGCTCACCCTGGTTGACCAGCAGCGGCAAGATAATCAGGGCGAGACCCAGCACGGCACCGGCGGCGCGGTTACCCTTGGTCAGGCGCTTCCAGAAGGCCGCCAGAACCAGGAGCACACCGATCACGATGAGCACGGTGTTCACGATCGGGCCCACGGAGGTCTCGGGCGCGGTGGAGGTGGTGGCGTAGTAGATGATTCCCGAAAGGAAGACACCCACTCCGAAAACAGAGAGGAGGGTTCCGGAACTGCGCTCGTCCGCCGGGCTCGTCTCACGGCTGTGTGTAGTGGTCATATACACACGCTATCAATACCGACCGCTATCCGAGAAGTGGACCCACCGCGGTGACCCGGAGGACCGCCTCGCCGGCCTCCACAGATTCGGCCAGATCGACCACGGCCGAGATCCCCCAGTCGCCGTCGCCATCGGGATCTTCGAAGACCTGACGGACCTTCCAGACACCCTCGGACTCGGCCGGGGACTGGTCCACGGTGAGCAGCTGCGGGCCGCGGGCACTCGGGCCATCGCCGAGGGAATCGTAATCCTCGTAGTACGCGTCCATCGCCTCCGACCAGGCATCGGCATCAAAGCCGGCGGCACCATCCAGTGCGCCGAGCTCGTCGAAACGGTCGCGCGCTGCCAGCTGGACCCGGCGGAACATCTCGTTGCGGATCAGCACCAGGAATGCTCGCGGGTTGGAGAGAATGTTGCGCGGTGCCGGGGGCAATGCCTGGGCCTGCTCGGCATGCTTTTCGGGATCCGGGTGGGCGAGTTCCTCCCACTCATCCAGCAGGCTCGAGTCGACCTGGCGCACCAGTTCACCCAGCCACTCGATGATGTCGCGCAGCTCCTCGCTCTTGAACTCCTCGGGCACGCTCTGGCTGATCGCCCGGTAGGCGTCGGACAGGTAGCGCAGTACCAGGCCCTCCGAGCGGGCGATCTTATAGAAGCTCACGTACTCGGTGAAGGTCATCGCGCGCTCGTACAGGTCGCGCACCACGGACTTGGGACGCAGCTCGAAGTCACGCGCCCAGGGGCGCTCGGTCGCGTACATCTCAAACGCCGCATCCAGCAGCTCGGCCAGCGGCTTCGGGTGGGTGACCTCCTCGAGCAGCTCCATCCGCTCGTCGTATTCGATCCCCTCGGACTTCATCGAGTTCACGGCCTCGCCACGGGCGAGGAACTGCTGCTGGTTGATGATCGGACGCGGATCGTCCAGGGTAGATTCGATCACCGAAATCACATCGAGCGCGTGGGTGGGCACGTCGGGATCCAGCAGCTCCAGCGCGGCAATCGCAAACGGCGAGAGCGGCTGGTTGAGGGCGAAGTTTGCCTGTAGCTCGACGGTCAGACGGTACTGGATGCTGCCGTCCTCCTCGGTAAAACGCTCGATGATGCCCGCGGACACCAGGGTCCGATAGATCTCGATCGCGCGGCGGGCCAGCTCAAACTGGCGCGTCCGGGGCTCATGGTTGTCGAAGACCAGGGCACGCACCCGGGCAAACGCATCCCGACCGTGGGCAACCACGTTAAGGATCATCGAGTGGGTGATCTCCATATGGCTGACCAGCGTCTCGGGCTGCGCCTCGATGATGCGTTCGAAGCTCGCCTCACCCCAGGAGACAAAGCCCTGCGGGGCTTTCTTGCGGATGATCTTGCGCTTCTTCTTGGGGTCGTCCCCGGCCTTCTGAATCAGCTTGAGGTTTTCAATCTCATGCTCGGGGGCTTCGAGGACCACGTCGCCGGCGGTGTCAAAGCCCGCGCGTCCGGCCCGGCCGGCGATCTGGTGGAACTCACGTGCCTGGAGTTGGCGCATCTTGACACCGTCGTATTTGGTCAGCCCGGAGAGCAACACCGTGCGAATCGGGACGTTGATGCCCACACCGAGCGTGTCGGTGCCGCAGATTACCCGCAGCTGCCCGCGCTGAGCCAGCTGCTCAACCAGGCGGCGATAGCGCGGCAGCATGCCGGCGTGGTGCACGCCGATACCCATCCGCACCAGACGCGACAGGGTCTTGCCAAAGCCGGTGGTGAAGCGGAAGTCGCCGATCGCCTCGGCGATCTCGTCCCGCTGCTCACGGCTGACGATCTTGACGCTGGTGAGCGCCTGCGCGCGCTCGGCCGCGGCGGCCTGAGCGAAGTGCACCACGTAGATCGGGGCGCGCTGAGTCTGCAGCAGTTCTTCGATGGTCTCCTGGACGGGGGTCTGGACGTAGCTGTAGTGCAGCGGGACCGGACGGGTTGCCCCGGTGACCTCCACGGTGTCCCGACCGGTGCGGCGACTGAGGTCGGCCTTGAGGTCGGTGACGTCGCCCAGGGTGGCCGACAGGAGCAGGAACTGGGTTTTGGGCAGGGTCAGCAGCGGAACCTGCCAGGCCCATCCGCGGTCGCGGTCGCCGTAGAAGTGAAACTCATCCATAACCACCTGGCCGATATCGGCGTCCTCGCCCTCGCGCAGCGCCTGGTTGGCCAGAATCTCCGCGGTGCAGCAGATGATCGGAGCATCGGCATTCACCGCCGAGTCACCGGTGACCATGCCAACGTTCTCGGCCCCGAAGGCCTCCACCAGGGCGAAGAACTTCTCGCTCACCAGCGCCTTGATCGGCGCCGTGTAGTAGGTGCGCTCCCCCGCGGCCAGGGCGGCGAAGTGTGCCCCCATCGCGACCAGGGACTTACCCGAGCCGGTCGGGGTGGAGAGGATCACGTTGGCCCCGGACACCAGCTCCATCAGCGCTTCCTCCTGCGCCGGATACGGGGTGATCCCGCCGCTGGTGGCCCAGTCGAGGAAGGACTCAAACACGTCATCGGCGCTGGCCTTGGCGGCATACAGCTCATCGATGCGGGTGGAGAGTCCGGGACGGGAAGGTGCTGCGGAGGAAGACATGGCTCCATTCTCCCAGAAACGCACCCTCGGGCGCCGCACACCGCACGGGCGCACGCAAACATCACCGGACCGATACACGCTATGCGCACGCACCCGACCGGGGTCCCACGATGCCCATCAGCGTTGATTCAAGCGCGGCATCTGCGCATTAGACCATCGGGTCTCCCCGGCACCCCCGGCCAAGATCGGAGGCGGCACTACTGGCCGTCGCGGGTACCCCACGTTCGAGGATGTGCACGGTCTTGGTGAGGGTGATGGTGCCGAGGTCGGGGGCGCTCATGCGCACGGTCACCGTGTGCTCACCCGGGCTCTGGAACACCATTTCCAGCAGCGGGGAATCGCTCGCACGGTCAAAGACCCCGTTGCCGGTGGTGTCGTACTCGTAGTGCACCGGCGTCCCCAGGGGGAGTCCAGCCTCGGCGCCAAAGAGCATCGACTGACCCACCAGGCCCGAGGTTGCCGAGTTCAGGGCGGGCAGCGGTGCCGGGGCAGGTCGCGGCCCCGCCGCATCGGAGGTGCTATCTCGCGGAGCGGGGCGCGGAGCGACCGGCCCGGTCGGGCGATCGCCGGCCCACAGGGACGCTGCCACCTCGGCCAGTTCGCGCGCCTTAATGGTGCCCTCGAGTCCCTCAAGATAGTTGAGGTGCGGCTCGGGAACCGTGAGTAGGGCACCGAGACCCCAGAGCCAGCTGTAGCTGCACACCGGATCGCGGGGGTGGCACAGGGCACTCTTGAACCCGGCAAAATCATAGAAGTTGTCGGTTGCCGTGCGCTGCTGCTCTCCCATCCACCAGCGAATGATCCCCTGGCCGGAAATCTCACGCTCATTACCGGCACCCGCGGGCTGCTGATAAGGGTCGCCGAAAGTCATGATTGCCGAGACCTGCCCGGGCAATGCCTGCGCGAGGGTGCGCGCCGCCATTGCACCCTGGGAGTACCCAATGGCGATGTAGCGGGTCCGGCAGCCGGCCGGCTGGGTTGCCGCAAAATCACGCATGACCCGCTCGGCATAGGTCGCTCCGTGGGCGGCCGAATCGATCATGTCATCAAAGATCGTGGTGCGTGCCTGAATCGGCACGGCCGTGTAGCCCGCATCGTCGGTACCGCCAACTCCGAGAACCGGGACCTCCCCCACTGAGAAGCCCGCGGGCCACCCAGATTCGGGCTCGACTCCGCCCAGCGCGTCCACCAGACGAGCAAGCGTGGGGCCTTCCCAGCCGTTGGTCACCCGACCGGAGCGGGGATACAGCGTGGGGGCACCGTCCAGGGCACTCACCCCCGGCGCCAGGTTGGCCTCGCCGCTCCCTCGGAAGGCAAGAATCGCCACCGGGGTGCACGTCGTGGACTCCTGCATGCTGTAGCGCGGGAGCGCGATCGCCTGAGCGGGCATCGGCGCGATCACCGCGGGCAGCGCCAGGGCTCCACAGAGCACCGCCATGCTCAGAAACGAGCGACCGATCGCACGCACCGCCCGCGGAGCGCCGCGTCCGGTTAACCAACGCCATCCCGCAGCAAGCACCGCCGTGTGGGATTTCACACGTGCGCTGGGTTCGGGATTTCGGGGGTGCTTGCGGGGCACGAGAGAAGGGCACTTTCTCTGGGTAAAGCTGCATTCGGGGCAGTAGTGCGGGTGATCCGTTGGGGCAGATCGGGGTGGACCCCGGGGTGGGGGCCCGATGAATCTCGGGGCGAAACGGGTGATGCTGTGGTGCTGAGTGTGGCGAGAAGGGGGTGTCGCTAGGGGGTGTCGCTAGGGGGTGTCGCTCACGGAGTCATAAAACAGGTGTTCAAAGACGGCGCGGGAACGACGGGTAATTCGGAGGTAGTCCTGTTCCAGATCACCGGCGGATCCCGCCGGATATTCCAGAATGCGGGCGATACCCTCCAGTTGGTCTCGATCGCGTGGCAAAACATCCGTAGTGCGATTCAACCACAGGGTCATGGCCGAGCGCACGCGCGACGCAAACAACCATGCTTTTTCGAGCTGATCGGCGTCTTCCTGACCCACAAACTGGTGACGCTGGGCGGCGTGCAGGGCGTCCAGCGTGCTCGTGGTGCGCAGCTCGGGGATCCCGGCCGCATGCTCCAGCTGGACCAGCTGGGTGAACCACTCCACATCGCTCAGCGACCCCCGGCCGAGCTTCACGTGCCGGGTCGGATCGGCGCCCTTGGGGAGGCGCTCCCCCTCCACTCGTGCCTTGATCCGGCGCACCTCGCGCAGCTCGGCGGCGTCGATCGAGGCCGGGTAGCGTACGGTGTCGGCCAGTGCGGTGAAATCCGCGCACAGGGTGGGGTCGCCGGCGACCGGGCGGGCACGCAGCAGGGCCTGCGCCTCCCAGGTGAGTGACCAGCGGGCGTAGTAGGCGCGGTAGGAGTCGAGCGTGCGCACCAGGGCACCGTTGCGCCCCTCGGGGCGGAGGTCGAGGTCCAGATCCAGCGGAAGGCGGGCATCTTGGCTCAAACGACTGAGTTCGGTGGCGATCTTCCCGGCCGCGCGGGCGGCGCGCTCGGGGTCGAGGGCGACGGGGCGATACACGTAAATGATGTCGGCGTCCGAGCCGAAGCCCAGCTCGCCACCGCCGAGGCGACCCATGCCGATGATCGCAAACTCCAGCTGGGTGTCGTCCAGCGTGGCATCCTCGCGGATCAAATCCAGCAGGCCGCCGATGGTCACCTCGGTGATGACCGTGAGGCCGGTGGCAATGGTGCGCACGTCGCAGACCCCGAGCACCGAGGCCAGCGCGAGTCGCAGGATCTCCCGGCGACGCACCCGCAGCACCGCGCGGGCCGCACGGTCGGGCTCGCTATAGCGGCTGCGGATCGCCCGCACCTCGGCGGCCAGTGCGGCCTCGTCCCGCGGATGCATCAGGGTATCGGACTCCAGCCAGGCCGCGGCCTCGGGGAACTTATCCAGCAGCTCGCCGATAAAGCGCGAGCCACTCAGCACCTTGGTCAGGCGCTCGGCCACCCCCGAGGAGTCCCGTACCATGCGCAGGAACCAGTGGGTGCTGCCCAGGGCGTCGCTCAGGCGACGGAAGGCGAGCAGCCCGTAGTCGGGGTCCGCGCCGTCGGCCAGCCAGCGCAGCAGCACCGGGAGGAGGTTGCGCTGGATTGCCGCACTGCGGGAAATGCCGTTGGTGAGCGCGGCAATGTGGGCGAGGGCCCCGGCGGGATCACGGAAGCCGATCGCGGCCAGGCGAGCCCCGGCGGCCGCGGTAGTGAGCCTGGTCTCGTCCATGCCCAGTTCGGCCACCGCGCTCAGCAGCGGACGATAGAACAGGCGTTCATGCAACTGGCGCACACGCTGCTTGGTGGCCTCCCAGCGGCGCACCAGATCGCCCCCGGAGGCGGCCAGGTGGGAACCGCGGGCGAGGATGCGCAGGGCGTCATCCTCGCCCGGCATCAGGTGCGTGCGACGCATCTGCTGAAGCTGAAGTCGGTGTTCGAGGACCCGAAGCAGACGGTAGTCCGCCATGAACTCGCCGGATTCCTCGCGCCCGATATACCCGGCATCCGCCAGGGCGCGCAGCGCGGCCACGGTGCCGCCCACCCGCACGCTCTCGTCGGCAAAACCGTGCACCAGCTGGAGCAGCTGCACGGTGAACTCGATGTCCCGCAGGCCCCCGGGGCCCAGCTTGAGCTGGAAGCTCACGTCCTCGGCCGGGATGTTGGCGGTCACCCGCTCGCGCATCCGCTGCACCGACTCGACAAAGTTTTCCCGGCCCGAGCTCGCCCACACCAGCGGATCGATCGCCCGGTGGTAGCGTTCCCCCAGCTCGGCATCGCCGGCCAGATGGCGGTGCTTCAGCAGGGCCTGGAACTCCCAGCTCTTGGCCCAGCGGTCGTAGTATGCGAGGTGGGACTCGAGGGTGCGCACCAGCGCGCCCTGCTTGCCCTCGGGACGCAGATTGGGGTCCACCTCCCAGAGTGCGGGCTCGATGGCCGACTCGGAAATGCTGCGCATCAGGATCGTGGCTAGTCGGGTTGCGATCACGATCGCACGCTGGTTGTCGATGTCGGCATCCGCGGCCGCCGCGGCCACAAAGATGACGTCCACATCGCTCACGTAGTTGAGTTCGCCGGCACCGGCTTTGCCCATGCCGATGATCGCCAGCCGGGTCGCGGCGACCTCGTCGCGGGGGAAGCGGGGCAGCTCGCCGGCGGGATCCGCGGCCACCGAACGGGCGATCAGCAGCGCGGCCGAAAGCGCCGCGGCGGCGGCATCCGAGAGCGCCCGGGCCACGCCGTCGAGCACATCTCGGGGGTCCTCGGCCTCGGTGTCCACCCGGACGATGCGCAGCACCTCGCGCCGATAGGCGATCCTGAGCGCCACGATCGCCTCACGCTCGGGCAGGGTCGCAAACCCGTCCTCCTCACCCACGGCGAGGGCCAGACGCTCACGCATCTCTCTGGCGGTGGGCAACACCAGGGTCGGTTCGGCCAGCACCCGGCTTTCCTCGGGATGGCGCAGCAGGAAGTCGGCCAGCCCCTCGGACACTCCGATAACCCGAATCAGCGCACGACGCCAAAACGGATCCGCGGCAATCTCGCTCAGCAGATCGGGCCGGGTCTCCCCCAGACGCAGCAGCGTGCGCAGTGCCTCATCGGGATCGGCGGCCGCCGCGAACTCCTCCAGAGTGTCCGGCTCCACCGGCCAGCCCACCTCACCCAGCTGCTCGATGAGGGTGCGGGCGGCGGTGAGCTCGGCAAACCCGATCCGCGCAAGGACGCTGAGGCCCGTGGCCGGACGCGGCACCGCTAGAGAATTTCGATGTTTTTGGCGAGCTCGTACGGCGTGACCTGCGCGCGGTACTCGTCCCACTCCTGACGCTTATTGGCCAGCACGTAGTTGAACACCTGCTCGCCCAGGGTTTCGGCGACCAGCTCGGAGCGCTCCATCAGCGAGATCGCGCTGTCCAGGCTCGAGGGCAGCGGGGCGTAGCCCAGCGCGCGACGCTCGGCGTCCGAGAGCGACCAGACATCGTCCTCGGCCTCCGGCGGCAGCTCGTAGCCCTCCTCGATGCCCTTGAGCCCCGCGGCCAGCAGCAGCGAGTAGGCGAGGTAGGGGTTGGCGGCCGAGTCGATCGCGCGGTACTCCACCCGGGCGCTCTGCCCCTTATTGGGCTTATACAGCGGGACGCGCACCAGGGCCGAGCGGTTATTGTGACCCCAGCAGGCGTAGCTGGGGGCCTCGGCAAGATTATTGCTGCCGACGCTGCCCCACAGGCGCTTATAGGAGTTCACAAACTGGTTGGTCACCGCGGTGATCTCCGGTGCGTGGTGCAGCAGACCGGCGATGAACTGGCGACCCACCTTGCTCAGCTGGTACTGCGCACCGGCCTCGAAGAACGCATTGGTGTCACCCTCGAACAGCGAGAGGTGCGTGTGCATGCCCGAACCCGGCTGGTCAGACATCGGCTTGGGCATGAACGTGGCGTACACACCCTGCTCGATCGCGACCTCCTTGATAACCGTGCGGAAGGTCATGATGTTGTCGGCGGTGGCCAGCGCATCGGCGTAGCGCAGGTCAATCTCATTCTGACCGGGACCGGCCTCATGGTGGCTGAACTCCACCGAGATGCCCAGGTCTTCCAGCATCCGCACGCTGCGACGACGGAAGTCGTGGGCGGTGCCCCCGGGGACGTTGTCGAAGTAGCCCGCGGAGTCCACCGGAATCGGGCCCTCGGGACCGATCTGCGCGGACTTCAGCAGGTAAAACTCGATCTCCGGGTGGGTGTAGAAGGTGAAACCGCGGTCGGCGGCATGCGCCAGCGCACGCTTCAGAACGTTACGCGGATCGGTGTTTGCGGGCTGACCATCCGGGGTCGTGATGTCGCAGAACATCCGGGCCGTCGGGTCCTGACCGCTGCGCCACGGCAGGATCTGGAAGGTCGAGGGGTCCGGGTGGGCCAGCAGATCCGATTCGAATCGACGGGACATGCCCTCGATGGCCGAACCATCAAAGCCCAAGCCCTCGGTGAAAGCACCCTCCACCTCGGCGGGGGCGATCGCGACGGATTTCAGGGTACCCACAACATCGGTGAACCACAGGCGTACAAACTTCACGCCGCGCTCTTCAATCGTCCGCAGGACGAAATCTCGCTGCTTATCCATGGGCTCCTCTTTCCCGCGACCGCACGTGCTCGCTGTGTCTAGATTAGTGGTTCGAGCACCCCCGCCGGAATGGGGTGACGGGTGTTTCGCGCAGTCGAAACACCCTGTTTACATTGGACTAGTCGTTCTCGGCGTCCTCGCGTGCCCAGCGCTCGGCGTTTTCGCGCAGTTTGTCCATCGCGTGGGCAGCCTCCTCACGGGTTTCAAAGGGTCCCACGCGGTCGGCGGCGGGCGACACGAGTCCCTGCTCCACCTCGCCGGTGCGGGAGTTGTACCAATACTGCGTTGTCGGATCGGTTGCCATAGTTCCTCCTTGATCAGGGCCTAGACTGATCCTATGCCTCAGGACTCCCTCGGAAACCTCATCCCCGGTATCGTCTCGCCGCAGCGTGTCGTGCCCGCCCACATTCCGCGCCCCGAATACGTGGGGAAGGCAGCGCCCGCCCCGTTCACCGGTTCGGATGTCTATTCGGCCGAAGATGTGGAGCGCATTCGCCTCTCGGGCCGCCTGGCCGCCGACGCGATCGCCCTGGTGGAAGAGCACGCGGTTCCCGGCGTGACCACCGACCGGCTGGATCAGATCGCGCACGACTTCCTGATCTCCCACAACGCCTACCCGTCCACGCTGGGCTACCGCGGGTACCCCAAGTCGCTGTGCAGCTCGCTCAACGAGGTGGTGTGCCACGGCATCCCCGATGACACCGTGCTGCGCGACGGCGACATCCTCAACATCGACATCACCGCCTACCTAGACGGGTTTCACGGCGACACCAACCGCACGCTGCTGATCGGCAACGTGGCCGAGGAAACTCGCCTGCTGGTCGAGCGCACCGAGGAGGCCCTGCGCCGCGGCATTCGCGCGGTGGCCCCGGGCCGCGAGGTTAACGTGATCGGGCGCACCATCGAGGCCTACGCCAAGCGTTTCGGATACGGTGTGGTCCGCGACTACACCGGCCACGGTGTGGGTGCGGCGTTCCACTCGGGCCTGATCATCCCCCACTACGACTCGGCGCCGCGCTACAACGACGTGATGGTCCCCGGCATGGTCTTTACCATCGAGCCGATGCTGACCCTGGGCGGGATTGAATGGGATCTCTGGGCGGATGACTGGACGGTCACCACCCGGGACAAGAGCCTTACCGCACAGTTTGAACATACGCTTGTGGTCACCGAAACCGGTGCCGACATCCTGACCCTGCCGAGCGCAAAATGAGCGCCCCGCACGCCGCACACGCCGTCGGCATCGACATCGGCGGAACCGGAATCAAGGGTGGCATCGTGGATCTCGCCTCGGGTGAGCTGATCAGCGACCGGATCAAGATCCTCACCCCCGAGGGCGGACGTCCGGATGACATCATCGAGACGGTCGCCGAAATCATCCACCGCCTGGGGCCGGACGCCGAATCCGTCCCGCTGGGTGTCGCATTCCCGGCAATTGTGCGCGGAGGCAAAACCATGTCCGCGGCCAACGTGTCCAAGGAATGGATCGGCCTGGATGCTCACGCGCGCTTCGGCGAGGCCCTCGGCCGACCGCTGACGTTTGTGAACGATGCCGACGCCGCCGGTTTCGCCGAATCTGAGTTCGGGGCTGCCCGCGGACAGGATGGGCTGAGCCTGGTGATCACCCTGGGGACCGGAATCGGCGCCGGCGCCGTCTACAACGGCACGCTAATTCCCAACTTCGAGCTCGGCCACCTGGAGATCGACGGGCACGACGCCGAGACCCGCGCCTCGTACCGTGCCAAGGAGCGCGACGACCTGGACTGGGCCGAGTGGGCGGCACGCCTGCAGCGCTACTTCGAGACGCTGGAGTTCCTGTTCTCCCCCGACCGCATCATCGTCGGCGGCGGTGTCTCCAAGCACCACGAGCACTTCCTGCCGCTGCTCACACTCGACGCCCCGATTATGCCCGCGGTACACCGCAATAAGGCGGGCATCCTGGGGGCTGCGGCCTTCGCGGCCCGCGCCCAGTAGTCGCAGAAACGCCGCGGCCCCTCCGAGTATTCGGAGGGGCCGCGGCGTTTTACGTGGTAGGAATGGGCCGACTCTTACGCCGGGTTCTGTCCCGAGGGAAACCCTCATGGGCGACCATCTATCTAGGCCCGCCGTTGCCGACGGGCTCAAGCAATCTACCCGGAAACGGGACGAGCAGCCCCATGGTTTCCTGTCTGATCTTGCTCCGAGCGAGGTTTACCAAGCCGGCCGGGTCACCCCGGTCGCTGGTGGGCTCTTACCCCACCGTTTCACCCTTACCCCCGGAAAACCGGTGGCGGTCTATTCTCTGTTGCACTGTCTCGCGGGTTACCCCGGGTGGATGTTATCCACCGCCCTGCTCTGTGGAGCCCGGACGTTCCTCGTCATCGTTGCCGATGCCGCGATCGCCTTGCCGACCCATTCACCACTACTGTAGCGCGCGGCGCGCCCGCATCCCATTCGAGACCGGCGCGGCGCACGCTGCGGCGTACGACCGTGTCGCGGCTAGGCCTGGGTCTGGCCCCAGAGGCCGGACTCCTCGGTGCGAACCATGATGGCCGAGCACTCGGGGCACTGCAGCACCTCGTCGAGACCGGCGTTGCGCACGGCCTCCAGCTCGTTGCCGGTGGAGGCAATCTTGCAGGCACCACAGGCACCACGCTGGAACAGGGCCGCGCCCACACCACCGCGCGAGCGCACCCGCTCGTACAGGGCGAGCAGGGGCTCGTCCATGCCAATGGTGAGGTTGCCACGCAGGTTTTCCTGGGCCGAGAGCTCCTCAGCGATGACCTCAAGGGACTCGTCCCGACTCGCCTCGACGGTCTGGATCTGGCCGGAAATCTCGGCCTCGGCGCTGCGGCTGCCGTCCAGGACGGCCTGGGCGGCCTCGACGGCCTCCATGCTGATCAGCTGTGCCTCATCCAGCACGCTGCGACGCACACGCAGCGACTCCAGCTCGGCCTGAATGCCGCTGAGGGCCTGTGGGTTGGCGCTGCCGGATTCAATCAGCTGGTTGTCGCGGGCGATGCGCGCATCCACCACAACCGAGTCGGCCTCGAGACGGTCCAGCTCGACCTTGACATCCTCGAAGCTGCCGAGATCGCGGGCCAGGGTTCCCCGGGCGGCGTCACGGTCGGCCTCCAGCGAGGCCAGGGCGGCGAGCTCGGGCAGGCTGACTCGACGGTGGGCGAGCTTGGTGATCTCGGCGTCAATGGCCTGCAGGTCGAGGAGTTTGGCTTGCGCGGCGGCGGTGGCTTTCACGGGTTCTCTTTCGCTGGGGAGTGGGATGGCGTGGTGTCACTGGGTGACAACAAAGTCCCACGGGTCGGTGCGGATGTCGCTCACCGTGACGGTGAGCTCGGGCAGGGAGGCACGGAGCTGCGCGGCTGCGGCATCCAGCCACAGCCATTCGCTTGCCCAGTGCGAGGTATCGATGAGTGCGGGGCCCGATCCCAGCAGCGCCTGTTCGCGCGCCTCGGATGCGGGATGGTGACGCAGATCGCTGGTGATGTAGAGGTCGGCACCGCGGACGGCGGCCTCGCCCAGCAGGGAGTCCCCGGCACCGGCGCACAGTGCGATGGTCCGGATCTCCTGATCGTATTCTCCGGCCGCGCGGATTCCGGTCGCGGTCGCGGGGAGAATCTCGGCAAGTTCGCGCGCGATCTGACCCAGGGTCTTGGGCTCGGGCAGGGTTCCCACACGCCCGATCCCGCGCGTTGGGGATTCACCGGGCAGGATGGGCGTGGTCTCGACCAGGCCCAGGCGGTCGGCGAGAATCTGCGAGGTTCCCGCCTCGACCACGTCGGCGTTGGTGTGGGCGGCCAGCAGGGCGGCCCCGCCACGAATCAGCGTATGGATGACCGAGCCCTTATAGCGGTCGGCGGCCACCGAGGTCACCCCGCGCAGGAGGAGCGGATGGTGGGTGATCAGCAGCTGGGCGCCCACCGTCAGGGTTTCGGCGGCGGTTTCGGCCACCGGATCCACCGCGAGGTGCACCGCGGAGACCTGCTCGCGCGGGTCGCCGGCGATCAGCCCGGACGCATCCCAATCGGAGGCGCCACGCGCCGGCCAGAGGCGTTCGGTCACGTCGAGGATCTGCTGCAGTGTGTAGGTCACGACTCCAGGATACGGCCTCCCGGGCCCCGCGCGCTCCGGGCATGCCGAGAAGCCCTCGTGGAGAAGCGGCGCGCGCGACCCCCTTCGACACACCGAGGCCACATTCAGACCCCGGGTTTAGGATGGGTTGACGTAGCGACCAGCGCCGTTCCCTGCTTCCCGTCCCCCGAACCGGAAGGAGGAGCGATGAGCTCCGACCACGAAATCAATTTCCGCACCCGCAAGTGGGTGCGTCCCGAGGATCTCAACGCCAACGGCACCCTGTTTGGTGGCAGCCTGTTGCGCTGGATCGATGAGGAGGCCGCGATCTACGCGATCCTCCAGCTGGGCAACCACCGCGTCGTCACCAAGCTGATCTCGGAGATCAACTTTGTCAGCTCCGCCAGACAGGGTGACATCATCGAGATGGGTCTGCGTGCCACCCACTTTGGCCGCACCTCGCTGACCATGCGTGCCGAGGTGCGCAACATGTTTACCCGCCAGTCGATCCTGACCATCGAGAAGATCGTGTTTGTGAACCTGGACGAGTCGGGCACCCCGGTCCCCCACGGCTATGACACGATCACCCTGAATCGCGACCGCCTGCCGCACGGCATCAGCCCCGCGGATATCGTTACCGTCTAACCGACACTCCGCGCACCCGCACACGCGCGCTGCGCACCGCGCACCGCGCACCATCGTCGCCCCCGGAACCAGCATCCGGGGGCGACGCGTGTTCTCTCGACCGACAGATAGTAAATCCTTTTGATTTACTATAAAGTGACATCAGAGCCCGAGCTCGGTATCCGACGCTCGCCCGCACCGTCCGCATCACCGTCGAAAGGACCCCCGCGTGACCTCCCCCCTGATCCTCTCCGGCAACGCCGCCGCCCCCGGAACCCCGCTTACGCACTACTGGAGCACCGTGGTCGGTGCCGGCCGCGCGAACGAGGGCCTGCGCGCCGACTGGCAGCGCCAGCTCACCGAGGCCCGCGCCGCCGCCGACTTCCGCTATATCCGCTTCCACGGACTCTTCCACGACGACATGTTCGTCTACACGGAAAAGGAGGACGGCACCCCGGTCTTCAACTTCCAGTACGTGGATGCCCTGGTGGACGCGCTGCTCGACATCGGCATCCGCCCCTTTGTGGAGCTCGGCTTTAGCCCGCGCGCGCTGGCCCGGGAAACCGAAACCGTATTCTGGTGGGGTGCCCACGGCGCTCCGCCCACCGACTCCGCGCGCTGGGCCGAACTGATCGACCGCCTGGTGCGACACTGGATCCGCCGCTACGGCCTCGCCGAGGTGCGCACCTGGTACTTCGAGGTCTGGAACGAGCCAAACCTCTGGGGCTTTTTCCACGGCACCCGCTCGGAGTACTTCGAGCTGTACCGGGTAAGCGCCGAGACGATCAAGGCCATCGACCCGGGCCTGCGCGTGGGCGGTCCGGCAACCTCGAACTTTGTGCCCGACACCCGCTTCGACGGGGAAAAGGAGGACTTCGGCGCACAGATCGTGGCCGGCCGCGACGACCTGGACACCCTGGACTGGCGCCCGGTCTGGCTCGATGCCTTCCTGGAATACTGCGCCGCGCAGAACCTCCCGGTGGATTTTGTCTCCACCCACCCCTACCCCACCGACTGGGCGTTGGATGAACACGGCCAGGGCGAGAAGCTGACCCGCGGCGTGGACGCAACCCCAACCGATCTGGCCACCATCCGCCGCATCGTTGACGAGAGCGTCTACCCGAACGCCGAGATCCACCTGACCGAGTGGAGCTCATCCTCCTCGCCACGGGACCACACCCACGACACGGTGCCCGCGGCGACGTTTGTGGTGCGCACGATCCTGCACTCGCTCGGCACCGTCGACTCGCTGGCCTACTGGGCCTTCACCGATGTGTTTGAGGAGGGCGGCGCCGGGGACGAACTCTTCCACGGCGGATTCGGCATGTTCACCCTGCCGGGCATCCCCAAGCCCACCCTGCACGCCTATCGCATGCTCAACGGCCTGGGTGATGAACTGATCGCGCGCACCAACGGCACGATCCTCAGCCGGGATGCGGAATCGGGACGCCTGAGCGCGCTGGTCTATCACTATCCGAGTGAGCAGCCCCAGTCGATCCCCGCGTCCTTTGACTCCCGCGAGGTCGCCGACGCCAACGGCCGGATCGGCTCGCCGCGGACCCTGAGTATCCGCCTGGAGGGTCTGCCCGCGGGTGCCCGCTTCGAGGTGGAAACCCTGGATCTGGAACACGGAAACGCGATCGCCGAGTGGCGGAAACTCGGCGAGCCCGAGGCCCCGACCCGCGAGGAACTGGCGCTGATCAACCGCGGCGCGCGTGCCACCGCCCTTTTCACGGTTTCAGCCGATGAGAGTGGTATTCTCGCGAGTGAATTAGAGGTTTCCCCCTGGGCGATTGTTGCGTTGCGACAACTACCCTAGGCCCACGCATCACGGTGTGGGCGGCGGCAGCGCAGCCGTGGCCCACACCCCCGTTCAGTCCCGGAAGGAAATTCGCCACCCATGGCCAGACCCTCGCACCTCACCGAGCAGACGCCGGTCTCCGCGCGTCGCGGCACCAACCTGCCCCGCCTCAAGAACTTCAACGAGTCGGTGGTCCTGGATTCGCTGCGTCGCGCCCCCGATGGGCTGAGCCGGGTCGAGCTGGCCAGCGCGAGTGGACTCTCGGCGCAGACGGTTTCGAACATCTGCCGCCGGCTGATCGATCAGGGTGTGATTCTGGATGAGGGCACCGTGGTTCCCTCGGCCGCGGGGGTCGGGGGCAAGCGGCGCACGCTGCTGCACCTGAACCCCGACGCCTACTATGCGATCGGCGTGCATCTGGACCCGGCGGTGGCCACGGTCGCGGTCCTCAACGTGACCGGCACGGTGCTGGCCGAGCGCCGCCACCCGATGCACGATGTCACCGAGCCCGACCGGGTCCTCGCCGATATCGCCCGCCTGGTGTCCGAGTTGGTCGACAGCGCAAAGCTGCCCCGCGATCGCATACTGGGACTCGGGGTCGCGGCCCCCGGACCGATTGATCTGGATTCCGGAGTCATCATCGATCCTCCGCAGCTGCGTGGCTGGGGACGGGTACCCGTGCGGGAACGCCTGGCCGAGCTCACCGGACTGCCGGTCATCCTGGACAAGGATGTCACCGCCGCAGTGATCGCCGAGCGCTGGGCCGCCGGGCCCGCCGCCGCCGAAGTCGACACCTTCGTCTTCTTCTATATCGGCACCGGCTCCGGCATGGGACTGGTCGTCAATGACACCGTGCTGCGCGGCGTCTCCGGCAACGCGGGCGAGGTGGGCGGCCTGGACGCCTCCTGCACCACCCGCGACCTGGCCGAAGAGGGGGTGCGCCGCGGCGTGCTGTCCGGGCTGAGCCTGCCCGTCTCCCCCACCGAGGCCGAGGATGCGCTGGCCGATCTGGTCCGCATCGCCCACGATGGCGATGCCGAAGCCCGCGACATCATCGACGGCTGGGCACGCCGGGTCGGCCGCGGGGTTGCCGCCGCCGCAACCCTGGTGGATGCTCCCCTGATCATTTTTGGCGGTCCCGCCTGGACCCTGCTCGCCGAGCGCTTCCTGCCGATCGTGCGCGAGATCGTGGATGCCTCCCCGTTTGTGGAGAAGACCCGCGAAACCGTGGTCACCACCAGCGCCCTGGGCGACGCCGTCGGTGCCATCGGTGCCGCCTCCCTCGTGCTCGACACCCTGCTGTCCGTGCAGCCGCAGTCACTGGTGCTGCAGTAGGGGCCGGGCCGCTTCGCGCACGGCGCCGAGCCGCCTCGTGGCGTGGCAGCCTCGTCGCCCAGCGGTCGAGGTGCGTCATGGCGAGACGGCCTCTCCGAGTTGCAGCTGAGGTGTGTCGCAGCTGAGCGGCAGGCTCCCAGCTCCAAACCCTGGGCTCCCGGCTCCGAACTTTGAACTCCCGGCTCTAGACTCTGAACTCTGGACTGTGGGCACTGGGCACTGAGCTGTGGGCACTGGGCTCCGAACTCTGGACTCCAGACGTCATCACCCCTGCGGGAGAACCCCGTTTTGACACGTCAATTACGTGTCAAAACGGGGTTCTCCCGCAGGTACCTCTGTCGGTGCGGGCACGAGGCGGGTGCAGTGGCCCGATGCGCAGCACGAAATCGAGCTGTCCAGCGCAGCCCCTCAAACAGGCAGGTCACGCCCGGCCGCAGAACAGCCGCCGCGCGGTCGCCGCACATCGACCGCGCGGTGTGGAACCAAAACGTGCCACACCGCCCAAACCGCAAGCACCGCACCGCTCATCTCCGGGACTACGGGCGCTGGGCCGCGCCACCCAACGACGGGTTACGGACGCTGGGCCGCGCCGTCGGTCGCGCGCAGCAGGGCCCAGCGGTCGTGCTGGCCGGGGGCGGTGACCGGGTATTTCCGGGCGGCCGCCTCGTCGAAGTCCACGCCGAGGCCGGGCTTAGTGCTCGGGTAGAGCACACCGCCCCGCGCGACCGGTGCACCGGGGAACACCTCGAGGGTGGCCTCGCGGAATCCGGCGGCCTCCTGGACGCCGAAGGCGTGGGAGGACACGTTCATCGCCACGTTCGCCGCCTGGCCGAGCGGGCTGACGTCGCCCGGGCCGTGCGGGGCCGAGCGTACGCCGAACAGCTCGGCGGCCGCCAGGATCTTGCGGGTCGTGGTGAGACCACCCAGGGTGGGGATCCGCAGCCGGGCGAAGTCGATCGAGCGGGTGGTGAACAGGCGCGTGTACTGGGACGCCTCGGTGTACAGCTCGCCCACCGCAAGCGGGGTGGATCCGGCCAGGCGCATCTCGGCAAAGTGATCGGCATCCTCGGGTGCCAGCAGATCCTCCACAAAAAACAGCCGGGCGGGCTCAATCTCGGCCATGAAGCGCCGCGCCTGGGCGGGGGTCAGTCGCTCATGTGAGTCGTGCAGCAGCTCAACACCGTCGCCCACCAGCGAGCGGATCTCGGCCAGCACCGGCGGGACGTGGTGCAGGTAGGACAGCGAATCCCAGCGGTCCTCACGCAGGTGCCGGCGACGCTCCTCGGCGGCATCGGCGGCCGCGGTTCCGTAGGTGTCGGTTCCGGGCACGGCAACCTGCACACGCACGTGACGGTAGCCCTTCTCGGTGGCGGCCAGCACCTTCTCGGCGATCTCGCCGGCGGTGAATCCGTCCACGTGGGTGTAGGCCGCGGCACCGCCGCGGGCGCGGCCGCCGAAGAGCTCGTGCAGCGGCAGGCCCGCGCGCTTGCCGGCGATGTCCCACAGGGCCACATCGATCCCGGCCAGGGCGTTATTAGCGATCGATCCACCGCGCCAGTAACCGCTATTCAGCAAGAGGCGATGGATGTCTTCGATGTCGGCGGCGGGGCGCCCGATAACCATCGGGGCGAGATAGTCGTTGACCACCGAGGCGATGGCAAGGGTGCGCTGCGGGTCACTCGAACACCCCAGTCCATACAGGCCGGGCACGTTGGTTTCGACCCGAACGATCACGTAGGGGCAGCCCTGTGGGGCGGTGAGGAAGGTGGTGACGCCGGTGATCCGCACGGTATCGTCGCGGTCCAGATGAGCGGGATCGAGGTCGGCGGGGTCGGTATCCCAGGGTGCGCGGGCCAGCACCACACCATCGGTGGGCTCGGCGGCGGTGAGGGCGAAGGGGAGATCGGGCGAAGTCGTCATTGTCTAGCGTTCCGTTTCGGGGTGGTGGCTGCTTTGCCAGGGGTCTTGGAAACGTGTCTCACACGGATTTTCGAATCCGCGTTGACACAGTCTATCAAATTGATTTAGATTCGTCATGTGTTCACCAACGACGGCAAACACCAACCCCCAGCGAAAGGCACCACACAGTGAAAAGACATCGGAGTCTCACACGAACAGCGGCTTTAGCCACAACCCTGACCCTCGGACTCGCCCTCACCGCCTGCGCCTCCGGCGGCGACAACGCGGGAGGCGGCGACGGCAAGTCGCTGACCCTCTGGACCTTCAAGCAAACCCACGCCACCGCCCTGGAAAAGACCGCCGAGGACTTCAAGGCCAAGACCGGCATCACGGTCAAGGTGCAGGCGATCACCCCGGATGACGCGTTTGTCACCAAGACCCAGGCCGCCGCCAAGACCGGCGATTTCCCGGACCTGCTCGAGGTCCACTCGCGCGGCGAGGACTTCACCTTCGGCGCGGCCGGACTGCTGGAAAACCTGGCCGACAAGATCACCCCCGAGTGGGACAAGAACTACCTCGAATCCGTGCGCAACGAGGGCACCGTGACCGCGGCGGACTTCAAGTCCTCGCAGGAAACCGGCTCGAAGATCGCCGGTGTCGAGGAGGGGCAGCGTCTGAGCGTGCCGCTGACCATCGGCACCTTCGGCATCGTCTATGCCAATAAGGAGCGTTTGGCTGCCGCGGGCATCACCGAGGCCCCCAAGACCTGGGAGGAGTTCATCGCCGCCCTGGATGCGGTCAAGAAGACCAACCCCGACAACGGCGGCGTGACGATCGGGCTCAAGTCCCCCTCCACCGGCCTGGAATGGCTGATGCAGCCGATGGGCTTCGGCCAGCTGGGCAAGGGCCCGTTCGAGGCCCTGTTTAAGGACGACAAGTCCAAGAACTGGAGCTCGGAGAACGGCACCAAGGTGCTCAGCGAGTACAACAAGATCAACCCGTACTGGATGCCGGGATCTCAGACCCTCGACATCGACCAGGCCGACCTGAGCTTCGCCCAGGGCAAGTCCTCGTTCCTGGTGGGTGGCACCTTCACGCTCTCCTTCCTCAACCAGAACGGTTTTGACACCGAGAACCTGATGACCTTCCCGGTTCCTCCGCCCGCCGACGGCGCGGTCAAGGATCTGGCGCTGGCTCCGTTCTCGCTGACCGGTCTCTCGCTGTCCTCCTCGTCCAAGAACAAGGATGCGGCGCTCAAGTTCATGGAGTTTGTCTCCGAACCCGACAACGCCAAGAAGTTCTCCACCAACGCCCTCGACCTCGCCCCGGTTGACCTCGGCGCGGACCCCTCCACGGAGGTCGGGCCGGTTCTCGGCGCGATGATGGCGGCGTTCGGCGAGGCCGGACCCAACACCTACAACCCGGGCGACACCTCCTACCGCCCCAACCAGTACGACCCGGGTGACGTGGGTGCACTGCTGATGAACATGACCCCGCTCGCCCAGACCGATCCGGCGCAGACCGGGTCCAAGATGGCCGAGCTCATCGACTCCTACTGGGTCACCCAGAAGGGCTAAGCAATGACCAGCCACGTTACTCCCGACTCCGCCCTGCGCGGGGTCGGGGGTGACGGGGACCAGGACGGTCCCCGCCACTCCCCCCACACCGCGGCGGCCCCCACGCCGCCCGCCGCCGCGCCGAGCTCGCCGGCGTCCCCGAAGAAGCGGCGCATCCGCTACAACCGCACCGAATCCCGCTGGGGCTACGCCTTTGTGGCCCCCGCTCTGGTCCTGTTTGCGATCATGGGTGTCTATACGATCGGATACGGCCTGGCGCTGAGCTTCGCCCGCTGGAACGGCTTTAGTCCCAACTGGGAATGGGTCGGCTTCCAGAACTTCACCGACCTGCTCTTCGGCAGCAAGACGTACGCACCCCGCGTACAGGCGGCCGCCCTGAACACCCTGTGGGTGTGTATCGCGGTACCGGTGCTGACCATCGCGGTGAGCTTCCCGCTGGCCATCATCCTGAATTCGGCCAAGCGATTCCAGGGCATCCTGCGCTCGGTCTACTTTGTGCCCTACGTCACCACCGGCATCGCCGTATACCTGGCGTGGCAGTACATCCTGGAGCCCAACGGGGCGATCAACGGTCTGCTCCGGGTGCTGGGGCTGGGATCTCTCACCCAGCCGCAGGGCTTCCTCGGTAACCCCGACACCGCCCTGCCCACGCTGATCATCGTGCTGGTCTGGTCGGCGGTCCCGGTGGCCATGCTGCTCTATCTCACCGGCCTGCAGTCCCTGGACACCTCGGTGTTTGAGGCCGCCACCCTCGATGGTGCGGGATGGTGGCGCACCAACACGTCGATCGTCTGGCCGCTGCTGCGTGCGACCACCGGCATCGTGTTCCTGCTGAACCTGCGCGATGCACTGCAGGGCTTCCAAATCTTCCTGATCATGACCAATGGCGGACCGGGCAACCACACCAACGTGCTGGGCCTGGAAACCTACCGTCTGGCGTTCCTGTCCGAGCTCTCCCCCACCCTGGGCCTGGCTAGTGCCCTCGGCTGGATGCTGTTCCTCGCCGCGCTCGCGATCGCCCTGATCAACCAACGACTCGAGAAGAGGGCCCAGTAGTGGTAGACCTCGCCCCCGCGCCCAGCGCGCGAAAAGCCCCCGCATCCACGCCCTACGCGCCCAAGCCCTGGTACACCCGACTGTTCAACCTCAGCGGGAAAACCGTGGTGGGTCTGGTGCTTGGACTCTACGCCGTGGTCAGCCTGTATCCGTTTGCCTATATGGTCTCGGCGGCCTTCAAGACCACCGAGGAGGTCAACGCGGGCAACAACCTGATCCCGGCCAATCCGACCCTCGACACCCTGATCGACACCTGGAATCGGCTGCACTTTTTCGACTACTTCCTGAACAGCCTCTGGGTCACCGGTGCCACGACCCTCGGCGTGATCGTCATCTACTCCTGCGCCGCCTACGCCTTCTCGGTGCTGCGCTTCCGCGGCAAGACGCTGCTGTTCCGACTGTTCCTGGTGCTGCTGTTTGTGCCGGGCGTGGTCACCCTGCTGCCGGTGGTGATGCTGGAAAACGAGATGGGCATCCTGGGTACCCACCTGGGCCTGATCCTGCCCTTCATCAACGGGTCGGCCCCGCTGGCGATCCTGCTGTTGACAAACGCGTTCAACGCGGTCCCCGGGGACCTGCGCGAGGCCGCCCGCGTGGACGGTGCCGGGGAACTGCGCATCTTCTCGCGGATCTACCTGCCCCTGGCGCGGCCCGCGCTCATCACCATCGCGCTGCTCACCGCGATCCCCACCTGGAATGAGTATCAGCTGACCCGCGTCTCGCTGAACGATCCCACCCGCTACACCCTGCCCATTGCCCTACAAAGCCTGCAACAGGGCGACACGGTCCAGTACAACACGCTCATGGCCGCGGCCCTGATCGTGGTGATTCCGATCATCATCCTGTTCTTCAGTCTGCAGCGCTACTTCGTGAACGGCCTCGTCGGGGCCGTGAAAGGTTAGGAACCTTCGTGAATACCATCTCCCCCACCCTCGTGATCACCGGTGCGGCCGGCGGGATCGGTGGTCCGGTCGCCCGGGCCGCCCTCGACGCCGGCTACCGGGTGATCGGCGCCGATCAGACCCCGTTCGAACTGCCCGGCGCGGCCGCCACCCTGGTGGGCGACCTGCGCGACCAGGCGATTGTGGACTCGGTGTTTGATGCCGCCGGGCCCAATGTCTATGCGGTGCTGCACCTGGCCGCGATCCCCTCACCCGGTCAGTTTGATGACCATGACACCCTGGTGCGCAACGTGTCCTCGGCCTACCGGGTGATCGGCACAGCCGGCGAGCGCGGCGTCCGCCGGATCGTCGCAGTCTCCAGCGCCTCGGCCGTGGGCTTCGCCTGGGCCGACCGTGATCTGACCCCGGACTACCTGCCGGTGGATGAGGATCATCCGATCGTTGCCGTGGATACCTACGGCCTCTCCAAGGTGTTCATGGAGCAGATTGCCGCGTTTACCCACCGCCGCTGGCAGGTGCCGACCATCACGCTGCGCTTCCCGTTTGTGGGCACCGGCGAGCGCCTGCGGTACCGCCTGGACGAGATGGCACAGTCCCCGGCAACGGGCAGTCGCGACCTCTGGGCGTGGCTGGACACCCGGGATGCGGTGACGGCGATTCTGCGTTCGGCGGAGGTGCCCTTCGAGGGGGCCGAGGTGCTGAACATCAGTGCACCGGACACGATGTCCCCCTGGCCCACGCGGGACATCGTCGCGGCGGCCTTCCCGGGCCTCGCAGTCCCGGGCCGGGTCGGCGAATACGGCGGACTCTACGACACCACCCGAGCCGCAGATCTGCTGGGCCTCACCGAGTATCACGGATGGCGTGCCGGTGCCTAGCGCGCCGGCCCTCGACTCCACAGGGATATCTCAGGCCCCGGATTCGCACACCCTGGTTTCCCTCACCCGGGACTCGCTCGGCGCACGAATCGATCCGATCGGGGCGCGCCTGGACTCGCTGATCTATTCCCAAGACGGCGGCGATCCGGTCGAGCTGCTCTACCGACGCGAGCCCGAGCCGGACCTGCCCACGGATGCCCCGGGGTCCAACGGGCAGTGGCACCGTCGCTATGCCGGCGGCTGGCACACCCTGGTCCCACACTCCGGAGATGAGCGCACCGTGGACGGGGTCGCCCAGCCCTTCCACGGGGAGGCCGCCTGGAAAACCTGGCGGGTTTCGGCGGCCTCGGGGACAGCAGCGCGGGTGCACGCGAGTGTCACGCTCGACACGGTCCCGATACAACTCGAACGTGTGTTCGAACTGTTCGAAACCACGCTGCGGATCACCCAGCGGGCGACCAACCTCGGCGAGCGCCCGCAACCGATCAGCTGGGCCGAACACCCGGCGTTTGCCCCACCACTGGTGGGACCGGGTCTCAGCATCACGCTCGGTGAGAGTGTGCTGCCACTTCACATCCCCACGCCGCCGGAGACCCACGGGGCGTTTGCCGCGTATCCGTGCGGTCCCACTGGGCGTGCGGTCCTGGATAATCCGGTCGCCGGTCTGCGGGCCACGCTGGAGTGGGATGCCGAGCTGTTCCCCTACGCGTTCATCTGGCAGGAGCATCGGGCATCACAGGGCTCCCCCTGGCATGGGATCGCCGACGTTCTAGCGGTCGAGCCCTCGGTGCGTCCCTACGATCCCGAGGATGAGCGCCTGGGGCCGCTGGTCATCAATCCGGGTGACACCATCGAAACCGCGTTCACGCTGACCCTGTCCTAGGCGGCAAACGGACGGCACCCCACTCGGGTTGCCGTCCGTTTGTGCGTGCGCGGATTTACCAGCCGGCGCGGAAGATCTGTCCGGTCTGCTCTCCGGCGACCGAGCGCAGGACCCACTGGGCCACCTCGGCCGCGGGGACCTGGGCGAACCCGCGGAACGCCCCGTGATACTGCACGGATTCGGTGACCACGGTGGGACTCACCGCGTTGATGCGGATCCCGCGAGGCAGTTCGGGAGCCGCGCCCACCACAAACCCGTTCACGGCAGAGTTGATGGCCGATGCGGCTGCCGAACCGGCCACCGGGTGATCGGTCAGGATGCCGCTCACCAGGGTGAACGAGCCACCGTCGGCGACGTGGGCGGTTCCGCGCTGCACGGTTTCCACCTGACCGAGGAACTTGCTCGCCAGTCCCGATTCGAAGTTCTCCCGAGTGAGCTCACTCAGCGGGGCGAAGGGGATTTCGCCGCCAAGCACAACCACGGCCTCAAACGGAGCGTGATCGGCAAACAGTGCGTCGAGGGTCTCGGGGCGGGTGAAATCCACCGCGGGGGTTGTCGAGCGTCCCACCCCCAGGACGTCGTAGTGCTCACTCAGGGCGGCCACGGCCGCGCGCCCAATCTCGCCGGTGGCGCCAATTACCAGGACGGTCATCAGATTCCCCTCACATTCAGGGTGCACAAGAGTGTGCACGGGTGAATACAACCAGATTCACGCACGGGTATTCCATGGGGTGACACCGGGTGCCGATGCACCGGGACTCGGCGCGCAAGTCCGCGAGTTACTAGGCGGCACTTCCCGCGAGCACGTCATAGCTCTCCCGCGCATCCTGCACGCCACCCATGTGCTCGCGCGCCCAGTCCTCGAGCGCGCGCAGCGGCTCCTGCAGGGTCTCGCCCACCGGGGTCAGCGCGTACTCGACCCGCGGGGGCATCTCGGCATACACGGTGCGCCGGACCAGGCCGTCGCGCTCCAGGCCGCGCAGGGTCTGGGTCAGCATTTTTTGCGAGACGCCGTCCACGCGGCGTGAGATCTCCCCGAAGCGGCGCGGCCCATCCCCCAGTGCACCCACGATGAGTACCGTCCAGCGGTCGCCGATGCGATCCAGCAGACGCCGGGTGGGGCAGTTTCGGTTGTAGGGGTCCAGCGCAAACTGCGTCATTTTTCTTCTCATTTCGCCCAAAATGCATGGTTACCGCAAAGTGCCTACTTCACAAGCGCGCTTTACTCTCTTATCGTAACTAATGCGACGCCGAAGACAAGGCGTGCACAGCGAAAGGACACCCAATGACTCAGATCACCATCCTCGGCGGTACCGGATACGCCGGATCCCACATTGCTCGCGAGGCCGTCTCTCGCGGCCTGAGCGTGCGCGCCTTCTCCCGCAGCGTGCCCGAGACCCCCATCGAGGGCGTGGATTACGTCACCGGTGATGTTCAGGACGCCGCCACCCTGACCGCCGCGGTCACCGGCACCGACGTGGTTGTGGTGGCCCTCTCCCCGCGTGGTGGACAGGAGGGCAAGGTTGCCCCGCTGATCGCGCGCCTGGCCGCCGAGGCCGAGGCCGCGAATGTACGCCTGGGTGTCGTGGGCGGTGCCGGCTCACTCCTGGTTGCCCCCGGCGGACCCCGGGTAGTGGACACCCCCGATTTCCCCGACGCCGTCAAGCCCGAGGCATTCGAAATGGGTGAGGCGCTCGAGCAGCTGCGCACGACCCCCGAAACTCTGGACTGGTTCTACGTCAGCCCCGCCGGAGGCTTCGGCGCCTGGGCCGAGGGCGAGAAGACCGGTACATTCCGCATCGGCGGAGACATCCTGCTGGTCGACGAAGAGGGCAAGTCGGAGATCTCCGGTGCCGACTTCGCCCAGGCGATCGTGGACGAGGTTGTCACCCCCGCACACTCCCGCACCCGCTTCACCGTCGCCTACTAGACACAAACGCAAAACGCACCCCGGAATCCCGGGGTGCGTTTGGCGTTTTGAGACTAGCCGCGCAGTGAGTCCGGCAGCGCCTCATCGGTGAAGAGCAGCGAGAGGAACGCGCGCATGGTCTCGGGTACGCTGGCCCCGGGCACCTCGATCAGCCACTCCTGCTGAATGCCGTCCCACAGCGCCACCAGGGCGGTCGCGGCAAGCTCTGGATCCACGCCCGGACGCAGTTCCCCGGCGGCGGCATGCTTACGCAGGGCCTGCGCATAGCGATCACGCACCCGAACAAAGCGGTCGCGGAAGTACTCGCGTGCCGGGTGATCATGGGTGGTCGCCTCCCCCACCAGGACCGCATAGAGCGCGACGGGCTCGGGGTTATCCTCATTGGCGCGGGCCAGGTCCACCACCATGGTCACGATGTCGGTGTCGCCCACCAGATCATCGCCCCGCTCATCACGATCATGCAGCACCGCACGCAGCAGCGCCTCCTTCGTGGGAAAGTGATGCAGCAGACTCGACTGCCCCATCTCCGCGCGATCGGCGATCTCCTGAAGGCTGCCCGAACGGTACCCACGCGCGGTAAATACCCAGGCGGCGGCGGCCAAAATCTGATTGCGTCGCTCGGCACTTTTGGCGTACGGGCCGCGCGGACCACGCTTCTTCGGGACAGTCATGACCACCATGCTACAGGTCCGGCAAAAGTTTTTTGCACTAAAACCGTGTGTTCGCTCGGTTTTGGTGTTAGTCTCGCTGCATACTCGAAACCGAACACCTCACCCGACCCCACCCACGACGATGTGGAGACACCATGGCAGGACTCACCCGCAGGCAACTTCTCGGCGTTGGCGTTGCCGGTTTAGGCGCCGCCCTCCTCGGCGGATGCGCCTCTCCGGCACTGACCCGACCCGGCTCAGCCGCCCTCAAGCCCGCCACCCGCGCCGGTGAAAAGATCACCCTGACGTACTGGACCTGGCTGAAGGATATGCAGCAGGTCGCCGACAAGTGGAACCGCAACAACCCCGACATCCACGTCACCGTGGTGCCGATCCCCCAGGGCAACGCGGGTGGATACCAAAAGATGTATGCGGCACTAGCCGCGGGCGGTGGCCCCGATCTCGCGCAGGTCGAGCTGCGGACAATTCCCGAATTTCTGCTCGCCGGGGGCCTCACAAATCTTGCGGATTACGGAGTCGACGCCCATCGACACCGCTACGACCCCACCCTCTGGGGTCAGGTCAGCTACCTCGATGGCGTCTACGGACTCCCGCAGGATTCGGGCCCGATGGCCCTCTACTACCATCAGCCGCTCTTTGACCGGGTCGGCGCGGGCGTTCCCACCACCTGGGACCAGTGGGCCGACATCGCGGTTGAGCTCCGCAAAACCAAAACCTGGATCGACTGTTTTTCCCTCTCCGACGCCGGCCCCTTCGTCGCCTACGCAACCCAGGCCGGGGCCCGTTGGTTCACCCAGGGCGAGGGGGGATGGAAAATCAACCTGCTGGATGAGGCCACGCTCAAGACGGCACGCTTTTTTGACTCCGCCCTGGACCGCGACCTCCTGATCACCGGGTACGGCCCATTTTCCCCGCCATGGTCAGCGGCGGCCGCCCGAGACCAGATCGCCAGTCTCACCAGCGCCAGCTGGGCCGATTCGATCCTCGCCGATGTAAACGGCGGCGCCGGTAAGTGGCGGGTTGCCCCGATGCAGCGCTGGGGATCGCGGGGATTTGGTTCCAGCGCATTGGGCGGCTCCACCGTCGCGGTCCTCGGGCACTCACGGTATCCGCGTGAGGCGCTGAAGTTTGCCACCTGGCTCACCTCGTCGAAGGAGGGGATCGACGGCGAAATTGCCTCGGGAATCGGCTGGTCCCCGACCCCCGATTACATCGGGGCCGCGCGCACCAAGCCCTCGGCCTTTTTCAGCGGGCAAACCTATAACGAGGACATTATGCGCCCGGCAGCGGCCGATCAAAACCCCGACTGGGCCTGGTGGCCACTCACCTTCCAATCGTTCAACATTCTGGCCGATGAGTTCCGCAAGAAAGCCTCCGGGCAGAGCCTGGTGGACGGACTGCGCAACGCCGAAAACCAGATCATCACGGCCATGCGAAATAAGGGCCTGAGCGTAGAGAGGGCGGCCCGCTGATGACCACGACCACGCGCCGCAGCGCCCCGGCCCACGCCGCAGCCGCGAACCGTGCCGCCCAGCATTCCGGTGCCACCCGCCGGGTCACCGCCACTCGGCTCGCCCCGTGGCTGCTGATCGGCCCCTTTCTTGCGCTGTTTATCCTGACCTTTGCGCTGCCCATCCTGATGGCGCTGGTGTCCAGCTTCCAACAGGTAGAACGCCGCGGACTGTTCGGCGAGGAGGGCGTGAGCAACACCTTCGCCGGCCTCGGCAACTACGCCCAGGCTCTCGGGGACTCGGGCTTTCTTACCTCGATTGGCCGGATGCTGCTGTTTGGCATCGTCCAGGTCCCGGTGATGATCGCCCTGTGTACGCTGCTCGCCCTCCTCCTGGAATCCGCCTCGGCACGCTGGCCCGGGTTTTTCCGTGCGGCATTCTTCCTGCCCTACGGGATCCCCGGTGTCATCGCCACGATCCTCTGGTCCTTCCTCTACACCCCGGGGCTCAGCCCGCTGATCGACGCCGCAAAAATTGTGGGCCTGGACGTGGACCCGTTGGGATCGGGCATGGTGCTGTGGTCGATTGCCAATATCGTCACCTGGACCTACACCGGCTACAACATGCTGATCGTGATCGCCCAACTCAAGGCAATCCCCGGCGAGATCTACGAGGCCGCCAGACTGGACGGCGCGGGCCCGGTCCGCATCGCGCGCAGCATTCAACTGCCGCTGATCCGGCCCGCGCTGCTGCTCACCACCGTGTTTTCGATCATCGGGACTCTGCAGCTCTTTGCCGAGCCACAGGTGCTCGCCGGATCCTCCACCGCGATTGACAGTAGCTACACCCCCAACCTTGCTGCCTATACCAATGCGTTCGCCTACAACAGCTACAACGTGGCTGCGGCCCAGGCGGTGCTGATCGCCCTGATCGCATTTGCCCTGTCCTTTACGTTCCTGCGCCTGTCGAATCGGGGTTCCAAATGACCGCCGCACCACTCACCCGCCGCGATTCAGCCCGCACACGGGCCCACACCTCGGCTCATACCCCGGCCCGCTCGGGGAAGCGCACCCGCACCCCGGGCACACATCCAGCCCGCACCATCCTCGTCACCGGCTTCCTGGTGGTTGTGGCGCTCTACTTCCTGGTGCCGGTCTACTGGGTGATCGTGGCCGCCAGCAAAACCAGCAGCGACCTGTTCGCGACCCCGGGCCTGCTGTTTTCGGGTCACGTGGCGCTGTGGGAAAACATCACCCAGGTCTTTAGCTACGGCGAGGGGATCTTTGGTCGGTGGCTGCTGAACTCGCTACTGTACGCGGGAGTGGGAGCGATTATCGCAACCTATTTTGCCGCGGCCGGCGGCTATGCCCTCGCCAAGTATTCCTTCCGGGGACGCGACACAATCTACGCCACGATCCTCGGCGGGGTCCTGGTTCCGGGAACCGCGACCGCGCTGCCCCTGTTTTTACTGTTCAGCTCGATCGGGCTCGCCAACACCTACTGGGCCGTCCTGCTGCCCTCGCTGGTATCACCGTTTGGGCTGTTCCTCTGCCAGGTGTACGCACGCACCACGATTGATGACGCGCTCCTGGAGGCCGCCCGACTGGACGGTGCCGGCGAGCTGCGGATCTTCCACACGGTGGGCCTGCGCATCCTCACTCCGGCACTGGTCACCGTGTTTCTGTTCCAGCTCGTGGGCATCTGGAACAACTACTTCCTGCCGCTGGTGATGCTCTCCGACGAGAAGCTGTACCCGGTCACGCTGGGCCTGCAGAACTGGAACTCGCAGATCACCCGACTGCCGGAATTCTATGAGCTGACCACCGCCGGGGTGCTGCTCTCGATCATCCCGCTGGCCATCGCCATGGTTGTGCTGCAACGCTTCTGGCGCGGCGGACTGACCGAGGGATCGGTGAAGTAGTCCGCGCGCTCATTTCCTCCTCGCTCAGCCCGTTTTCGCCCCGACTCAAGGAGCACCCCATGACATCCGCAAACTCCACCCGACCCTCCGTTCCCGCGCCGCTCGGCACCAATACTCCCCCGAAGTCACCGGATCAGCGGCCGGTTTCCGGGCACTCCCTGGTCTCCGAGCGTGCCCCCTTTGGAGGCCGAGTACGCCCGGCACGCGCCTGGTTGCACTCCGATGCCCCGAGCATCAGCCTGAACCGCGAGTGGGCGTTTCGCCTGTTGCCCGCGGCGGATCCGCTCGGCGAAGCCGTGGATGCGTTTGCCCAGCCCGACACGGAGGTCTCCGGCTGGGAGCGCATTACCGTGCCCGGGCACTGGGTCCTCGGCGAGCGCGCACACGGTGCCCCGATCTACACCAACGTCCAGTATCCCTTCCCGCTGGATGCCCCGTTTGTTCCGGATGAGAACCCCACCGGGGACTACCGGCTGAGCGTGGATGTACCCGCGTCCTATGTGGACCGGGTCGAGACCGAGGCCGTGATCCTCCGTTTTGACGGCGTGGAATCGCTGGCTCGGGTGTGGTGGAACGGCGTCGAGGTGGGACACTTTTCGGGTTCCCGGCTCGCCCACGAACTCGACGTGACCGATCTGGTCACCGCGGGGTCAAATACGCTCGCGGTGCGGGTCCACCAGTGGTCGGCGGCCAGCTACCTCGAGGATCAGGACCAGTGGTGGCTCCCGGGCATCTTCCGCGACGTGACCCTAATCGCCCGTCCCGTCGGCGGCATCGAGGACCTGTGGCTCAACACCGCCTGGCACAACAGCGTGGGCACCCTCACCCCCGAGATCACGGCCCCCGCCTCGGCATTCCCGATCAACCTGAGCATTCCCGAATTGGATGTCGCCGTCTCCTGGGGATCGGCGGCAGAAATCGGCCCGCTTGCGGTGAACGCCCAGGCCTGGTCGGCCGAATCCCCGACCCTGTATACCGCGGTGGTCTCGGCCCGTGGGGAAACCATCGCCCAGCGCATCGGGTTCCGCACGGTGGAGATCCGCGGCGATAGGCTCCTGGCCAACGGCACCCGACTGGTCTTCCACGGGATGAACCGACACGAGGCGCATCCCGACCGCGGACGGGTATTCGATGAGGCACACGCCCGGGAGGATCTGGCCCGGATGAAACGGTTCAACGTGAACGCGATCCGTACCAGCCACTATCCCCCGCATCCGCGGCTGCTGGACCTGGCCGATGAGCTGGGCCTGTGGGTCATGCTGGAAAACGATCTGGAAACCCACGGCTTTGAGGTTGCCAACTGGCGGGGTAATCCAAGCGATGATCCGGCCTGGCGTGACGCCTACCTGGACCGTATCGAACGCATGTTCGAACGCGATAAAAACCATGCCAGCATCATCATGTGGTCCCTGGGTAATGAGGCGGGAACCGGGGCGAACCTGGCCGAGATGTCGACCTGGCTGCACCATCGCGATCCCTCCCGTCCCGTGCACTATGAGGGCGACTACGCCGGGCGCTACACCGACGTGTACTCACGCATGTATGCCTCGGTGCCGGAGACCCGCTCGATTGGCGATGGGAGCACGGGCTCGCTGCTTGGCTGCACCCCGATCGAGGCGGCCCGGCAGCGATCCAAGCCCTTCCTGCACTGCGAGTACGTGCACGCGATGGGCAACGGTCCCGGTGCCATCGACCAGTATGAGCAGCTGGTGCACAACTTCCCGCGGCTGCACGGCGGATTCGTCTGGGAGTGGCGCGATCACGGGCTGCGCACGCGTACCCCCGAGGGCACCGAGTACTTCGGCTACGGCGGTGACTTCGGCGAGGAGGTCCACGATGGCAACTTCGTTATGGACGGGATGATCTCCAGTGACGATATTCCCTCCCCGGGTCTCTACGAGTATGCGGCGGTGGTCGCCCCGGTACGGGTGGATATCGCCCCCGATGGCACCTCGCTCACCCTGACCAACCGACGTCACACCCTGGACACCGCGGACCTGCTGCTGCGCTGGGAGCTGACCTCGAACGACGACGAGTGGGATGGCGGAACCTGGTCGATTCCCCCGGTTAGTGCCGGGGACACCTGGGCGGCCCTCGCCCCGCCCGAGCTCCTCGCGGCGATCTCCGAGATCACCGCCGAGGCACCGGGAGCCGAGCATTGGTTGAGCGTGGACGTGCAACTGCGCGCGGAGACCGCCTGGGCACCGGCTGGGCACGTGGTTGCGCGCGCGCAACAGCGACTGAGCGCGCCCGTGCCCGTTCAGCCGGCCGCCCGGATCACCGACTGGCAGGATGGTGTGGCACCCCGCACCTCGATCGGTCTCGCGACCCTGACCGACGGACACCTGAACGCGCTCGCCGGGGCAGCGGCATCCGGTCCGACCCTCTCGCTGTTCCGAGCACCCACCGATAATGACCGGGGGCAGGCTCAGGGCAGCCTGGATGTCGCCGACCCCGGCCTCAGCCGTGGCCTCGGCGTGGATGCGCCCCCACACGCGGACACGTGGGCCGCGCATCGACTGCACCTGCTGCGCGCTCGCCGCCTTGCCGCCGCCCACACCGTCGATGCCGCTCGGCTCCTGGAGCGCTATGCGGCGCCCTCCTCTCCCGAGGGGATGCGGATGGAGACCCGCTGGGAGAGCGTGCCGGGTGAGCCCGATGCGGTGCTGCTGAGTGTGGATATCGCCCCGGATTCATCGTGGGATCTGACCCTGCCTCGAATCGGGGTGCGGCTGGAACTCCCCGCCGACGTGGATCACGCGCGCTGGTTTGGCACCGGCCCACACGAGTCCTATCCCGACTCCCGCACCGCCGCCCGGGTGGGCACGTTCGAGGCACCGCTGGATGAGCTGACGGTGCGCTACGCCCGTCCGCAGGAGAGTGGACACCGCGCGGATCTGCGCACGCTCACCCTCTCGCGCGCGGGTTCCCCGTGGCTCAGCCTGGCCACGCTTCCGGATGCGGCCGGACGCCTGCCGGGCTTCGGCCTCTCCCGCTGGAGCGCCGAGGAACTAGCCCGGGCCGCACACTGGCACGAACTCCCGGAGTCCGATCGGGTCTTCCTCACCCTGGATGCCGCCCACTCGGGCATCGGCTCGCGCGCCTGTGGCCCGGACATCTGGCCCGAGTTCGCCCTCCGCGCCGAAGCTCGCACGATCCGAGTGATCCTGCGCCCGGCACACTAGACCCCGCACGCGTCCGAGTCCCCCATCATTGGCCCGGGCGCGTGCGGTTCCCTGGGGAGGGAAACAGGCCGCCACCGATTCGGGTCGGTGGCGGCCGCCCCACGTTCCAGATGAATAACACTTATTCTGCATTAACGGTGTTTTTGTTGTGCGCGGTATCGCAGGCGCATAGTCTCCGACTACTTCAACTCATCGATGGCGTTAACGGACTCCCCCCACCAGAAACACTCGGGTCGAGGATGAAGATTTTTGTTGACCCTTTGAGAAAGAACTCTTCATGGACTGTCTTGCTAGTACCGGCTTTGACTCCTGGCCCGTGCTGATCGCGGCGCTGGTTGTGGTCGGCCTGGGCGTATACCTCGCCCTGCGCGCACGCCACACCAAATCCGGGCGCACCGCCCTGATCGCCCTGCCCCTGCTCTTGGCCCTGGGGCTGGCCACCCAGTCGGCGCCACCGGCCTCCGCCGCCCAGGGCGAGCCCTGTGTGTCGGCCAGTGCGTCGGCTTCGCCGACCACCTCACCATCCGTTTCACCGTCCGCCACCCCGTCGGCGACCCCCTCGGCCACTCCGAGCACCTCGCCCACGCCCCCGGGCGACCCCACTCCGACCCCGACTCCCTCGCCCAGCCCCGAGGGGTGCCAGTTGGTCAATGACAAGTCGGCCACCCTGGACAGCGATGGCGACGGAATCGTCGACCGCTGCGATGCCGACTCCGATAACGATGGCATCCCCGATGTGATCGAGGACCTCAACAACAACGGTAAATTTACCGATGATGATTATGACGGCGATAACCTTGTCATCGGGCAGCTGGGCGACGGCGTCTCCTCCTACCTTGATCTGGATTCGGATAACGATTCCATCCCCGACCTGTTCGAATCGGGCATCGACCCGGCACTGATCGCTCAGATCGACCGCAACGGCGACGGCATCATCGACGCCGACATTCCGGTGGGTGCCAACGGCCTGGCCGACGTCCTGGAAACCTTCCCGGACTCGGGTGTGATCAACTACACCCTGAAGAACACCGACGGCGACGATAAGCCCGACTTCATTGACCTGCAGAGCAACCGCCTGGACTACGACATGTATCTCGTGGGCAACGCCAACCTCGACATCCTCGGGGCCGGATTCCTCAGCCCCGGCGTGGACATCGACCACGACGGCATCATGGACCAGGTCGACACCGACACCGCCCACCGCGGCTCCCCCGGCGCCGCGCACCCCACCTGGTAGCCACTAGCTCACACGCTGCGGGGCAGTCATTCGTTTCATCGAACGGCTGCCCCGCAGTCTTGTATGCGAGTGCGCCGAGGTCCGACCAAAGAGCGCACAACCAAAAAGACCGCCACCCAATTTCTTGGGTGGCGGTCTTGTTTGTGGGCCCTACCGGGATCGAACCGATGACATCCACGGTGTAAACGTGGCGCTCTACCAGCTGAGCTAAAGGCCCTCCGTTGCCGTAGCAACAAGATTTACAATAGCAGGATCCCAGGGCCCGATGGCAATTCGTTGCCCACCCCGGGCGCGCCGTCCAAGCATCCCCCAAGCATCCCCCGGGCAAACTCCAAGCGGAACCCAAGCCGCGAGGCGAGCGCGGGTGCACGCCGCACGCTATCCCAGCTGCGCCAACGCCTCGCGGTAGCGCTCGATCGCCCGCGGCTCCCCCGGTCCGGTGATGAACACGTCGCGAATGACACCGTCCGTGCCGATCACAAAGGTCGCGCGTTCGGCCACACCGCGGGACTGGTCAAACACCCCGTAGGCCGAGGCGATCTCGCCGTGGGGCCAGAAATCCGAGAGCAGGGAGAAGGTGTAGCCGGCACCGTCCGCCCAGGTACGCAGGGCCCACTTGGAATCTACGGTGACCACCAGGAGTTCGGCGTTTACGGCGGCAAAATCGGCGAGGTTATCGCGCAGCGCATCCAGTTCCCCGGTGCACACACCGGAGAAGGCCAGCGGCACAAAAACCAGCACCACGGGGCGGGTGTCGCGGAATGCACTCAGTCTGATCTCTTCGCCAAACTGGTTCCGCAAATCAAAGTCCGGTGCCGGAGACCCAATTTTGCGCATCTTTTTCCCTCTGTTCGCCGCGGAAACTCTACGTTCACCCTACCGGAGCAGAAAAAACCTGCCGGGCGAATCACGTTAATGCCCTCCGGGTCGGTAGGCTTGGAGGAAACGTGCACAACCTTTGTATCCCAAATGCTGCGCGCGCTAAAACCCACCAAATGTTCGGCACGATCTGCCATGAAAAGAAAGGTCGACGGTGACTGTAAACGACCAGGACCCGTACTCCGTCAACAACTTTGACGTCGATCCGGAAGAAACCGCCGAGTGGCAGGAGTCCCTCGACCAGCTCGTTCACACCCAGGGCCCCGCCCGCGGACGTGACATGATGATGAGCTTGTTGAAGCGCTCCCGCGACCTCCAGCTGGGTGTCCCGATGGTTCCGACCACGGACTACATCAACACGATTGCTCCGGCCAACGAACCCGAATACCCGGGTGATGAGGCCATCGAGCGCCGCTACCGAGCGTGGAACCGCTGGAACGCCGCGATGACCGTGCACCGGGCTCAGCGCCCCGGCATCGGTGTCGGCGGACACATCTCCACCTACGCGGGTGCCGCAACCCTGTACGAGGTGGGCTTCAACCACTTCTTCCGTGGCCAGGACCACGCCGGCGGCGGAGACCAGATCTTCTACCAGGGCCACGCCTCCCCCGGCGCGTACGCACGTGCGTTCCTCGAGGGTCGCCTGACCACCGATCAGCTGGATGGCTTCCGTCAGGAAAAGTCACACGCCGGTGGGGGCCTGAGCTCCTACCCGCACCCGCGTCTGATGCCGGACTTCTGGCAGTTCCCGACCGTGTCGATGGGTCTCGGACCGATCAACGCGATCTACCAGGCACAGGCCAATAAGTACCTGACCAACCGCGGCATCAAGGACGCCTCCGACCAGCAGGTCTGGGCCTTCCTCGGCGACGGCGAGATGGATGAGGTCGAGAGCCGCGGTCAGCTGCAGGTTGCAGCAAACGAGGGCCTCGACAACCTCAACTTCGTGATCAACTGCAACCTGCAGCGCCTGGATGGCCCGGTGCGCGGTAACGGCAAGATCATGCAGGAGCTGGAGAGCTACTTCCGTGGCGCCGGCTGGAACGTGATCAAGGTCGTCTGGGGCCGCGAGTGGGATGACCTGCTGGCCCGGGACGCCGAGGGCGCCCTCGTCAACCTCATGAACGAGACTCCCGACGGTGACTACCAGACCTATAAGGCCGAGTCCGGTGCGTTTGTGCGCGAGCACTTCTTCGGCCGCGACCCGCGGACCGCGGCGCTGGTGGAGAACTACTCCGACGACCAGATCTGGGGCCTCAAGCGCGGTGGCCACGACTACCGCAAGGTTTACGCGGCATTCAAGGCGGCGAGCGAGCACAAGGGTCAGCCCACCGTGATCCTCACCAAGACCGTCAAGGGTTACGGCCTCGGCCCGACCTTCGAGGGCCGCAACGCGACCCACCAGATGAAGAAGCTGACGCTGGAAGACCTCAAGCTCTTCCGTGACGCCATGCAGATCCCGATCACCGACGCGGTGCTCGAGGAAAACCCCTACCAGCCGCCGTACTACCACCCCGGTAACGACAACGAGGCGATCGAGTACCTGCACGAGCGTCGTCGCGCGCTGGGTGGATACCTGCCCGAGCGTCGCAGCAAGTACACCCAGCTGAACCTGCCGCAGGACGATGCCTACCGCATCGCCAAGAAGGGTTCGGGCAAGCAGGAGATCGCCACCACCATGGCGTTTGTTCGACTGCTCAAGGACCTGCTGCGCTCCAAGGACTTCGGCAACCGCATCGTCCCGATCATCCCGGACGAGGCCCGTACCTTCGGTATGGATGCCTTCTTCCCGTCGGCAAAAATCTACAACCCCAACGGTCAGCACTACACCTCCGTGGACCGCGAGCTGCTGCTCGCCTACAAGGAGTCCCCGCAGGGTCAGATCGTGCACGTGGGTATCAACGAGGCCGGAGCACTGGCCGCCTTCACCGGACTGGGTACCACCTACTCTGTTCAGGGTGAGCCGCTGATTCCGTTCTACGTGTTCTACTCGATGTTCGGATTCCAGCGCACCGCCGACGCCATCTGGGCTGCCGGCGACTCGATGGCTCGCGGATTCATCGTGGGTGCCACCGCCGGTCGTACCACCCTGACCGGTGAGGGCCTGCAGCACGCCGATGGTCACTCGCCGCTGCTCGCGTCGACCAACCCGGCCGTGGTGTCCTATGACCCCGCCTACGGATACGAGATCGGCCACATCGTTCGCGATGGCCTGGACCGTATGTACGGCGGAAACCACGAAGACCCCAACGTCATGTACTACGTCACCGTGTACAACGAGCCCTACGTGCAGCCGGCTGAGCCGGAGAACCTGGACGTGGATGGCCTGCTGAAGGGTATCTACAAGCTGCGCGATGGCGGCGAAGGCGGAGTCAAGGCTCAGCTGCTCGCCTCCGGTGTGGCGGTCCCCTGGGCTCTTGAGGCTCAGGAACTGCTCGCCACCGACTGGGGTGTATCCGCCGATGTCTGGTCGGTCACCTCGTGGTCGGAGCTGCGTCGCGAGGGTCTCGCGGTCGAGGAGCACAACTTCCTCTACCCGAACGAGGAGCCCCAGGTTCCCTACCTGACCACCAAGCTCTCCGGAGCCGAGGGTCCGTTCGTGGCCACCAGCGACTACATGCACGCCGTCGCCGACCAGATCCGTCAGTTTGTCCCGGGTGACTACGCCACCCTGGGCGCCGACGACTTCGGCTTCTCGGACACCCGTGCGGCTGCCCGTCGCTACTTCAAGATCGACAGCCACTCGCTGGTTGTGCGCACCCTGGAGCAGCTGGCGAAGCAGGGCAAGATCGACCGTGCCGTTGTTGGCCAGGCGATCGAGCGCTACCGTCTGCTGGATGTCAACGCCGGTACCACCGGTAACGCCGGCGGCGACGCCTAGGCGGTTCGGACACAGATGAAGGAGCGTACCAAGGCAGAAACCCTGGCCTGGCTGCGCCGGATTTCCGGCGAGCTGGCCACGGTCACCCTCGGCAAGCTTGAAGAGGACCTGCCCTGGTATGCGGAGATGCCGCCTGGGCGACGATCGGCCGTTGGCCTCGTCGCCCAGGCGGGCATCACCTCCTTCATCTCCTGGTATGACGATCCACGCTCCACCCCGTGGATCGCGGCCGACGTGTTCGGGGCGGCTCCGCGTGAGCTGCTGCGATCGGTCAGCCTGCAACAAACCCTTCAGCTGATCCGCATCACCGTCGAGGTGGTTGAGGATCGGGTGAAGAGTGGTGGACAGGGTCTGCGTGAGGCGATCCTGCTGTACTCGCGGGAAATCGCGTTCGCCGCGGCCGATGTGTACGCCCGCGCCGCCGAGGCTCGCGGCCTCTGGGATGCCCGGCTGGAAGCGCTCGTGGTGGATTCGATCCTCGCGGGCGAGGCCGACGATGAACTTCCCAGCCGCATTGCAGCCCTGGGCTGGCACGGTCACGGCGAGGTTGCGGTCCTCGTGGGCACCACCCCCTCCCAGCTGGATGTTGACCAGCTGCGACGCGCGGCCCGCCACATGGCCGCCGACGTTCTGATCGGTGTGCAGGGCGGACGCCTGGTCCTGGTGATCGGCCGATCCACGCCGCGCGATCAGATTCCCGAAGAGGAGACCATTGGCACCTCTCCGGCCAAAACCTTCTTTGAAATTGCCAGCCAGCTGGCCCCCATGTTTGGTGCCGGACACCTGGTCCTCGGCCCCGAGGTGGGCACGCTGGTGGAGGCGTCCCGCAGCGCCCGCGCGGCCCTCGCCGGCTTCGCCGTGGCCCGCTCCTGGCGCAACGCCCCGCGTCCGGTGGCCGCCGATGACTTGCTGCCCGAGCGCGCGCTGGCCGGCGATCCGATCGCCCGGCAGACCCTGATCGAAAAGGTCTACCGTCCGCTCCAGGCCCACTCCAACGAGCTGGTGCTGACCCTCTGGTGCTACCTGGATAACGGACGCTCGCTTGAGGCCACCGCCCGCGAGCTGTTTGTGCACCCCAACACCGTGCGCTACCGCCTGAAGCGCGTCTCCGAGGTCATCGGCTGGGATGCCACCGGTGCCCGCGAGGCGCTGATTCTCCAGTCGGCACTGATCCTCGGCTCGATCGGCGAGCCCGAGCAACGCCGCAAACGCTAACCGGAAGAACGCTCACCGTTCACACCAGCGGACCGGTGCATCGTCTGGTCGATGAGTTGCCGTCAACACCACGCATGGACTAGCGGTAGCCGGGACGCGGTGTTGCCGAGTCCAGCGGAAAACTCGGGAGGCCCATCGGGTGCGCAAGAGACGCGATGATGTCACCCACCGAATGGATCACCACCCACGAGGCAGCGGCTGATTCTCGCAGCGGAATAGTGGTGATCGGCAGGTAGCGCACCAGTGAAACCCCGTTCAGCACGAGCTCTTCACGTCGGCTCACCCGCTCCTGCACGGGAGACCACGGGTAACGGCCCGGGATGTGCTCGACGGCCTCCAACTCGCGCAGTTCGACTCCGGGTGCCAGGTTATCCCGATCGGTTCGTTCGGGGATCCAGAGGTGTCCGGCATAGCGGCGCACGGCCCATCCGTGCCGGACGGCCAGGAGTTTTTCCACCGTTTCCAGCGTGCGGCAGGAAAAGAGGAAGTGGTCGCGCCCGTCCACGTACCAAACCGAACGGTACGAAACCCCGTACCAGCGATCCTCGAGGTGCTCCACAACGACGATCAGGTCCCCCTGGTCGTAGGAGATTTCTACCTGACCGGATTTCGCGCCCTCGCGCAGTTCACCCGGGTTGCCCCGGGAAAGCCACGCTCGAAACTCGTCACTAAAGTCCTTGGGGTGCGGCGATGACGATGCACTTTGTGTTGTATCAGTCTTCATCGTGGAGGGTCTCCGCATAGTCCTGAGTGAGCACATGAAAAATCGGGGCACCCACCGGATCCAAACCGGCTGCGTGAATCTCTCGGACCGGGAATCGTAGGGACCATGATGCGTCCACAGCCTTGCTTTCCCGCGTCATTGCGTAGCGCGGAAATCGCGCGGATGGCACCCCCTCCACATGCAACTCCTCGCCCCACAGGGAGCGCTCCACGCCCCGCATACGCACGTTAAAGACGCGCGAATTCGGTGCAAGATCTCGGGACGAGCGGGACTCTGCCAGTGGGCTGAGCCCCCGGCGACGGCGCAGGGACGAGACGATATCCATCGCAAAATGACGCTCGGCAAGTTCGAGACTCGCAAACTCCTGCCAGTGCCGATCGAGTTGGCCGCGATCATGCCGTCGGACCGCGATCCAGCCGCTGTCCATCTGGGTGAAGGTGAAGTCGAAATCGTCGCTCACCGGGAACCTGACACTGCCGTCGGAGAGACACGCTCTCAGGCGTTCCCGATCGGTGATGCCGTAGTCCAGCCCCATCAGCGTCAGAAACTCATCGCTGAAGTCAAGACCCGCGTCCTGTTGCATTTTGGTACCCCCACACCAATCATAGGTCGCTATCCGGCCCGCCACATTCACGGCCCACGATGGAAATCTGATTGGCGTGGTGCGCCCACCCGGAGTAGCCTTCCTGATGTAGCGACGCATGAACAGGAGGTGATACCCGTGTCCGCAGTATCCACACCGGGTGCATCCCGCCCGTCACGCGCGAGGTTCTAGGCGACCAGGGTCGCCCGGGAGAGCACCCGCAATCCTTTGGGAAAGGCTCACCATGCACACTTCATACACATCTTCGCCGCGCCGGATCGATCGCGCGCTTGTCCTCGGCGGGGGCGGTTCAACCGGTAATGCCTGGCTGATCGGCGTCATCGCCGGGCTTGCGTCCACCGGTCTGGACGTCGCCTCGGCCAACCTCACGATCGGGACCTCGGCCGGTGCCACGGCCGCCGCCCAGCTGACCGGCGACTCCGCCGCTGCCCTCTACGAGGCAACGCTCGCTACGCCGCCGATGCGCCCGGGACCGGTATCGTCACAATCCAACGGCTCGCGCCCAGCCACCTCGCGCCCGGCCACCTCACGATCTGAGGCCGCGCGTCCGGTCACCTCGCATCTGGAGGCGCTCACCCGCACCGTCGCCGCCTCAGCAGATCTAGCGGACTTCCGTCGCCGCATCGGCACCCGCGCCCTGGAACGTGAGGCCGACTCGGACGGCAGCTGGTCGAGCGGCTGGCGCGACACCGTGGCGGCCCGTCTCCCCCGCGCGCACTGGCGCCGGGACCGCGACATCCTGCTCACCGCCCTCGACGCCCGTACCGGCGTCCCCCGCGAGTTCTCCCGGGGCGAAGAGGTAAACCTGATCGATGCGGTTGCCGCGAGCTGTGCGAGCGGTCTGCCCTATCGGATCGGCGAGCACGCGTATCTGGACGGCGGCTTCCGGACCAACGCCGAGAACGCCGACCTCGCCGCCGGGGCCGAGCGGGTGCTGGTGCTCTCGCCCTTCGGCGGCCGCTCGCTGCACCCCGAGAGATGGGGCACCCACCTCGCCGCGCAGGTCCACGCCCTCCGTACAGGCGGCAGCCTGGTTGAGGTGATCGTCCCGGATGCCGAGACCGAACACCTGTTTGGCCCCCACGCCATGAACCCGAGTCTCCGTCCAGACGCCGCCCGGGCGGGCTTCGCGACCGGCCTCGCGCAGGCCCCACGGGTTCGGGCGCTGTGGAGCGAGTAGTTCCTCCTCCGGTCGGCGGGTGAAACGCGGGAGGTCCCGGATCCAATGTCGGATCCGGGACCTCCTGTCTTCAAACGCTAGTGCGTGGATTCCTGCTCGGCATCGGCCCGCGGCCGCACCGCCGGGGCCAGGAAGATTGCCACGGCCACCACCGCGAGCACCACAATCATTGCCGAGCGCAGGCCAAAGTGCTCGCCGAGGAAGCCGAGCAGCGGCGGACCCACCAGGAAGGCGATGTAGCCGGTGGTCGCGACCGCGCTCACGCGGCGAGCCGGGTCTTCCCCCGGCTCGCCGGTGTCGCCGGCGGCAGAAATTGTCAGCGGGAACCCGAGCGAGGCGCCCAGACCCCAGAAGAACACGGCGATTCCGGCGAGCACCGGGTTGTCCACGAAGACAACCAGGGCGATTCCGATCGCGCCGGCCAGGGCGCTCCCACGCACCACGGCGACCCGGCCGAAGCGGTTGATGACCGCGCCACCGGTGAAGCGTCCGATCGTCATCGCCAGGGCGAAACCGGTGAACACCAGCGAGCCCCAGGCGGGGTCGTAGCCGTGGCCGTCAACCATGAGCAGCGGCAGCCAGTCGTTGGCGGCACCCTCGGCCAGGGCCATCGCCAGCACGATTGCGCCGATCAGCAGCAGGCGGTGGTCCTTCCACAGCGGGCGACGCACCGGATAGACCGTCGCGATACTCCCGGTCTCGGTCGTGTCACGCTGACGCCCAAACCCGCTGGGCACGTAGCGGATGCCCCAGATGATGGGGAGCATGCAGATCGCCGCGATGATCACCAGGTGCAGCGCCACCGGGAAGTCCATCGCCGTGAACAGGATGCCCAGGCTCGCCCCCACCACGGTCCCCAGGGAGAACGCGCCGTGCAGATAGGGCAGGAAGGAGCGTCCGGAGAGGCGCTCGATCTCGGCTCCCTCGACGTTCATCGCGATCTCGGCGAGCCCCTGGCCCGCGCCAAACACAGCCAGTCCGATAAACGCACCGATGCCACTACTCAGCAGCACTCCGCCGCCGATCAGCGCGACACCACCCACGATGCACAGCAGGCCCAGCAGGGTCACCGGCTTGGTGCCCAGACGTCGCACCAGCGGGGCGGACCCGAGGATTCCCGCCATCGAGCCGATCGACAGCCCAAACAGGATGAGTCCCATCTGCGCGGTCGAGGCTTCGAGCTGATCGCGGACGGCAGGCGTCCGGGTCACCCAGGAGGCCAACGAGATGCCGGGGATAAAAAAGAAGGAGAGCAGCGCGAGGCGGCGGCGGGCCAGCTCGCGCGAAATGGGCGCGAGGGTGGTCGTGGCGGAGGTCATCGGGGAATCCTTGTGGGGCGAGATGGCGGGGTGATGGCGGCAGGGGCACGCCGGACACCGGTAAGTGTACAAGCGTACACCTCCGGGACACGTGCGGTAAAGTGAAAAGGAACACCCCGATCAAAGGACCCTGGATGGCCACCACCCACCGCCCGAAAGATCCGCAGCGTCGCGAGAAGATCATCGCGGCAACCCTCGACGTGATCGCCGAGCACGGCATCGCCGGCACCACCCACCGTCGCATCGCCGCGGCCGCCGAGGTGCCCCTGGGCTCGATGACCTACTACTTCTCCGGCATGGAGGAACTCCTCACCGAGGCATTCATGCTGATGGCCACCACCGTGTCCCGTCGCTACATGGAGATCATGGATGCGGCCACCACCCGCGAGGAGGCTCGCGAGGCCGTGGTTGAGGTCATCACCGGCGATATCTGGGAAACCCCGCGCACGCTGACCCTGAGCTATGAGCTCTACGCGTTCAGTATCAAAAACGAACGGGTACGCGAGGTGATCCGGCACTGGATGTCGCAGAGTCGCGTCGCGATCGGCCGACACTTTGACCCGATGACCACCTATGCACTGGACGCCGCGGTGGAGGGACTGACCATTCACCGCTCGTTCCAGCCGGAAATCACGCGGGAAACCGTCCGCGAAATCGTCGATCGCCTCACCCGCGAAGACGAACCCCCGGCGCGTCTGTAGGACTCCACCAAACAAATTTCCATTTTTTATAAGAGAGTCAACACCGAAAGCGTCCAAACCCTTGGCAAGATAGAGGGGTGATTGTACTTGTATGTCCCGGACAGGGATCCCAGACCCCCGGTTTCCTGACCCCCTGGCTTGAGCTTCCCGGCGCACGCGAGCTGCTCGCGTCCTACTCCGAGGCCGCCGGGGTCGACCTGATCGCCCACGGCACCGAGTCCGACGCCGACACGATCCGCGACACCGCGATCGCCCAGCCTCTCATCGTGGCCGCGAGCCTGCTGGCGCTGAACGCGCTGCGCGAGGCCGCCCCCGACGCCGTCATCGGCGGAGTAGCCGGACACTCGGTCGGCGAGATCGCCGCAGCCGCCGTAACCGGCGTACTGAGCGAGACCGATGCCCTGAGCTTCGTGGCCGCCCGCGCCCGCGCGATGGCCACCGCCGCGGCCGCGGTCCCCACCGGCATGAGCGCCGTCCTGGGTGGCGGCGACGAGGTAGTTGAGGCCGCCGCCGCGGCCGTGGGGCTCTCCCCCGCCAACTACAACGGAGGCGGACAGATCGTCGTGGCCGGCGAGTTCGATGGCCTCGAGGCCCTCGCCGCAACCCCGCCCGCCGGTGCCCGCGTGATCCCGCTGCAGGTGGCCGGAGCCTTCCACACCCGCTACATGGAGTCCGCCCGCGAGGTCCTCAAGGACGTCGCCGCCAACGTGACCCCGGCCGACCCGACCCTGCCGCTGTGGACCAACAACGACGGCCGCCAGGTCACCTCCGGCCAGGAGTTCCTGGATCTGCTGGTCACCCAGGTTGCCTCCCCGGTGCGCTGGGATCTCTGCATGGAGTCCTTCGCCGCCGCCGGCATCACCGGCCTGATCGAGCTGGCCCCCGCCGGTGCGCTGGTGGGCCTCGCCCGCCGCGGCCTGAAGGGCGTCCCCACCGTCGCCATCAAGTCCCCGAGCGACATTGCCGCAGCAGTCGAGCTGCTCACCGCACACGCGGAAGGAAACGCATCATGACCCGTCCCCAGCTTCGCCAGTCCACCGGCCCCCAGTTCACCCGCATCCTCGGCATGGGTGCAGCCCGCGGCGAGCTCGTGGTTCCGAACTCCGAGATCATCGAGCCGATTAACTCCTCGGATGAGTGGATCCAGCAGCGCACCGGCGTGATTACCCGTCACCGCGCCTCCGCCGATGTCCTGGCGATCGACCTCGCGACCGAGGCTGCAATGGAGGCCGTAGCCAACGCCGGGATCGAGCCCGGCCAGGTAGACCTGGTGATCATCGCGACCATCAGCAACGTGCAGCAGACCCCCTCGATGGCCACCGTGGTTGCCGACCGGATTGGCGCCAACCCGGCCGCCGCCTACGACGCCAACGCCGCCTGCGCGGGCTACGCCTACGCCGTGGCCCAGGCCGACGCTCTGATCCGCGCCGGTGCCGCACACTACGCCGTGGTTGTGGGTGCCGAGAAGCTCTCCGATGTGATCGACCCCACCGACCGCAGCATCTCATTCCTGCTGGGTGACGGTGCTGGCGCGGCCGTGATCGGCCCCTCGGACTACCCCGGCATCGCCGCCACCGTCTGGGGTTCCGACGGTGCCAACGCGGACAAGGTGGGCATGAACGCCACCCTGATCGAGTACCGCGACGGTAAGGCACCCTGGCCGACCCTGCGCCAGGAGGGCCCCTCGGTCTTCCGCTGGGCCGTCTGGGAGATGGCCAAGGTTGCCCGTGAGGCTCTCGAGGTGGCCGGCATCACCGCCGACGACCTCGCCGCCTTCATCCCGCACCAGGCGAACATGCGCATCGTGGATGAGTTCGCAAAGCAGCTCAAGCTTCCGGAATCGGTGATCATCGCCCGCGATATCGCGACCACCGGCAACACCTCGGCCGCCTCGATTCCGCTCGCGGCCCACCGTCTGCTGCAGGAAAACCCGCAGCTTTCCGGCGGTTACGCCCTGCAGATCGGCTTCGGAGCCGGCCTCGCCTTTGGCGCGCAGGTGGTTGTACTTCCGTAGATCTCGGCACGTTATTGCCGCAAACACCCGTGATTCGCATACACTGTACGACGGTCACTCGATATTCAAGGAGAAAAAATAATGGCACTGTCCACCGAAGAAGTACTCGCCGGCCTGGCTGAACTGGTTAACGACGAGACCGGTATCGCCGCCGATCAGGTGGCCCTGGAGAAGTCGTTCACCGACGACCTCGACATCGACTCGATCTCGATGATGACCATCGTGGTCAACGCCGAGGAGAAGTTCGACGTGAAGATTCCGGACGACGAGGTTAAGAACTTGAAGACCGTCGGCGACGCCGTCAGCTTCATCGTTTCCGCTCAGGCGTAGTCCCTCGGGAATTGCTCAGGCCCGGCCACTGGTCGGGCCTGATCTGCCCCACTCCCCTCCGTTTTATTCTGACGAAAGAGTTCATCGAATGACCAAGCGAATCGTCGTCACCGGTATCGGCATCACCAGCCCTCTGGGCGGTACCACCGACGAAACCTGGACCAACCTTCTTGCCGGCAAGTCCGGCGCCTCCCCGCTCGAGCAGCCCTGGGTTGAAGAGCTGGGTCTGCCGGTCACCTTCGCCGCCCAGGCAGCCACCAAGTCCGTGGATGTTCTGGCCCGCCAGGAAGTCAAGCGCCTCGACCCGTCGAGCCAGTTTGCCCTGACCGCCGCCCGCGAGGCCTGGGCCGACGCCGGCACCCCCGAGGTTGACCCCGAGCGCCTGCTGGTCGACTGGGCTACCGGAATCGGTGGCGTGTGGACCCTGCTGGACGCCTGGGATACCCTGCGTGAAAAGGGCCCGCGACGCGTGCTCCCGATGACCGTTCCGATGCTCATGCCCAACGGCCCCGCCGCCGCAATCGGCATGGACCTGGGTGCTCGCGGTGGCGAGCGGACCGTGGTGTCGGCGTGTGCGTCGAGCACCGAGTCCCTGGCCAACGCCTATGACCACCTGCAGCAGGGCCTCGCCGACGTCGTGATCGCCGGTGGCTCGGAAGCCGCCATCCACCCGCTGCCCCTGGCCTCGTTTGCCGCGATGCAGGCGCTCTCCAAGCGCAATGATGACCCGACCGTGGCCTCGCGTCCCTACGACGTGGACCGCGACGGCTTCGTTCTTGGTGAGGGTGCCGCCGCTCTCGTGGTGGAGACCCTGGAGCACGCCCTGGCGCGTGGCGCCAAGATCTACGCCGAGCTGCTCGGTGGTGCCGTCACCTCCGACGCGTACCACATCACCGCTCCGGACCCCCAGGGTACCGCCGCTGCTCGCGCGATGCGCGCGGCCGTGGAGAACGCCGGATACTCGCTGGATGAGGTGGGCCACATTAACGCCCACGCCACCTCGACCCCGGTGGGCGACATCGCCGAGTACAACGCCCTGCGCGCGGTCTTCGGTGACCGCCTCGGCGAGATTGCCGTGACCGCAACCAAGGCATCGACCGGGCACCTGCTCGGTGGAGCCGGTGCAATCGAGGCCGCATTCACCGCGAAGGCGCTGGCCGAGAAGGTCATCCCGCCGACCATCAACCTGGACAACCAGGACCCGGCCATCGAGCTGGATGTCGTCACCGAGCCGCGCCCGCTGGGCGATGAGCCCGTGCTGGCGATCTCCAACTCGTTCGGCTTCGGTGGACACAACGCCGTGGTGGCCCTGCGCACCTACGTCGCCTAGTCTTCGTCCCGGAAATCACACAGTGGCTCGTCTCCCTCGGGAGGCGGGCCGCTGTGTTGTATGCGCGCCGCTCGGCACCAGGACCGGGGATCCGTGCCGTTGCGTGCGGTGCCAAAAATTTGGCTAGCCGACGCGGTGCAGCCAGGTGACCGGGCCGGCCTCGCTCGCACCGCGAAACACGTCGAGCTCAAGGTCCCAGCTGGTACCGAGTAGCTGTTCCATCCGCTCATGAAGTTGATGCGGCTGATCGATCGCCTCGGCCAGGGCAAGCCGCACGCGATTCTCGCTCACCACCACGTTGCCCCCGGTATCGGTCTGCGCCGAGTGCATGCCCTGGTCGGGTGTGTACATCCAGCGGTGACCGTCCAGACCCGCCGCGGCGTCCTCGGTTACCTCGAAGCGCATCTGATCCCAGGCGTGCAGGGCCGTCGCCAGTCGGGCCCCGGTGCCCGGCGGCGCGGTCCAGGAAAACTCGGCCCGAAGAGCGCCACGCTGAACGGGCTGCTCACTCCAGTCGAGTCCCAGCGCATGACCGATAACGCCTCCGACCGCCCATTCGATATGGGCGCGGAATGCGCGTGGGGCCGAATGGATGAACACCATCCCTCGACTCTGTCTTTCGTTGTTCTGGATGGACACGGGATTCCCTTCGTTTGTGGTGATGCGTCTTCCCCTACGCACCCAAACGATGCTTCCCGGCAGTCCAGCCCGTCTCTGTCATTATGTGCAGATCATTCGGACGGACGCAAGCGTTTTGCCGCCGGGTTCCCTATACTCGGTAGAAGATAACCGCATGAGCGAAAGGCATCACGTGTCCGTCAAGGGCTCCCTGCTGGCGATCCTGACCCTCGGCCCCGCCTACGGTCTGCAGATTCGCGATGAACTCACCGTGCGCGCACCCCATCGCGCGGGCATCAACGTCGGTCAGATCTACGGAACGCTTGATCGCCTGCTGACCGCCGGTCTCGTCCGCTCGGCCGGCCTCACCGAGGACTCGCTCCCCCTGTATGAGCTCTCCGCCGACGGAGTTGAATTCGCCGCGTCCTGGACCACCGCCCCCGAGCAGGCGCAGGCTCCGGACTGGAACGACATGCAGGATCAGCTGCTGATCACCGCCTCGCTGCCCGGCAGCGCCGATGACGTACGAGCGCTCCTGGTGGGCTACCGTGAGGCTTGGTCCTCCTGGGCAGAATCAGCCGAGATTCCCGAAGCCCCCCACGCAGCCCAGCCCTTCGTGACCGCGGCCCGCGCGGCGCAGGCCGAGGCGGCCCTCGCCTGGATCGACCGGGTGGGTGCAGAACTGGCATCCGGTCGCGCGGTAGAACGCGCAGCCCGTCCGCTGCGTCCACGCCGCGGACGCAAACCCACGCGCGGCTTCTCCGCGTAACACTCTTGTAGGGCGGGCGGGACTTGAACCCGCGATCGTTCGGTTATGAGCCGAATGCCTTAACCAGCTTGGCTACCGCCCCAGGTTGTGCCCCCGAGGGAACACAACGGTCCTATCTTATCGCCAGCGGAGCCGACGACACGACGAGGAACCCGGCTATTCGGCCGACTGCTCGGCGCCGATTTCGGTGACCGGATCCACAACCTCTTCGCCGCGGTACAGCGCCTCGAAGGTGTTGAGGGTGCGCTCGATATCGTGCGGCGCGATCAGGCGCAGCGAGGCGTTCTTGAACGCGTTGAGCTTGTCGGTGTCGGCCGTGAGCACGTCGGTCAGCTTCTCGGCCAGGTCGGCCACGTTACCGGGCTCGAACAGGTGGCCGTTTTCACCATCGTGCACCAGGTGCGGCAGTGCCATTGCGTCGGCGGCAACCACCGGCAGCGCGGTGGACATGGCCTCCATCGTGGCGATCGACTGCAGCTCGGCAATCGAGGGCATCGCGAACACGGTGGCGTCGGTGTAGGCCTGGCGCAGTTCCTCATCGGTCACATAGCCGGCGAAGTGCACCCGCTCCCCCAGACCCAGCTCGCTTACGAGCTCCTGGAGGGCCTTTTTCTGATCTCCGCCACCGATGATGGTGAGCTTGGCGTCGAGTTCGGGATCGAGGCTCGCGACGGCGCGGATCAGCACGTCGATCTGCTTCTCACCGGTGATCCGACCCACAAACAGGATGCGATTCTCGGTGCGCGGCTCGAAGCTCGGCGTGTAGCGCGAGGAGTCGATGCCGCAGGAGATCGCGTGAACATCGCGAATGTTGGTGTAGCGCTCGAGGAAGTCGGCGGCGCGACGGGTCGGGGTCGTTACCGACTCGGCACGGCCCAGCGCGCGCTCGGCCAGGCGCCAAGCCCAGGCGATCAGCTGCTTCTGGAAGGCCTGCGGGACCATCGTGAACTCAAGCATGTTCTCGGGCATCACGTGGTTGGTTGCCACGATACGAATGCCGCGCTTCTGCGCCTGCACCGAGAGCCCTCGGCCGATCACGAAGAACGACTGCGAGTGAACCACGTCGGGCTTGAGCTCATCCAGAACCTTGGCCGCGTTGCGGTTGATGGTCCACGGCAGGGCAAAACGCAGCCAGTCGTGCGGGTACCAGCGCACGCTGAACAGGCGGTGCAGGGTCATCCGCTGGCCCTCGTGCGGCTCGGTCCAGGTGCCGTGACGGTAGGACGCAGCGGGGGCAACAACGTGGACGTCGTGTCCGCGGGCGACCAGGCCGGCGGCGAGGCGCTCGGTGAACCGGGCGGCACCGTTCACGTCGGGGGCGAACGTGTCGGTTCCGATCACGATGCGCAGCGGCCGCTTTGCCGGAGTCGTCTCGGCGGTGAGCTCGGGACGGTTTTCGGTTGAGTCGGTCAAGATGTGGAGATCCTCCGTGGTTGCCGGTTTCAGACCGGTCTGCTGAGGCCAAACTGCGGCCTCGGGGTCACCCTATTCTAACGTCTGCGTGCATCCCAACGCTTGTTATCCATGCGTGTGTGGCGCGAAGATCAGTCGCGAGGATGAGTTTTAGTTTGCTACCTGCGGGTGATGCCGGGCGAGTTGGAACACTCCCCAGACGGCGATGGCCCCCGCTACGACAAACCCAATGATGGCCCACAGCGGCGCGCCGTCGGCCTCCCCCAGCACGATCACGGCGATGGCCACGGCCACCATCGGATCCACAACCGTGAGCCCAGCGATCACCAGATCCGGCGGGCCGGAAGCATAGGCATTTTGTACAAAGTAGGCGCCCAGGCCGGTGCCGGCGAGCAGACCCACGATGCAGATCAGGGTGAGCCAGTTGAAGTCGGAGGCCTGCACACGGCTGATCACAACCTTGGCGAGGGTCGCCACGAACCCGTAGACCATTCCCGCGGAGATGATGTAGAACAGGGCGCGAGCGCGGGTGCGGAAGATGGCAAACATGGTGCCGAGGATCAGCAGCACAACACCCAGTATGATCAGGATCGTGATGAGCTTCTCGTCGGTCACCGGCTTTTCACCGCTGACGGTCGCCGCGATCCCCACAAACAATCCGATACCCAGCACACAGGCGGCGATCGAGATAATTCCGGCGCGGGTCATCTTGACCTTGGACACTCGTGAGTTGACAATCGCGGTCACCACGAGCGCGATCGCGCCCAGTGGCTGCACCAGAATCAGGGGCGAGAACGCCAGCGACACCAGTTGGAACACGATGGCCAGACCAAGCATCAGCGTGCCGATCACCCAGGACGGACGCTTGAGCAGCAGCGTCAGCTGACCGAAGTTGAGCCCGTTTTTCCCGGTACCCTCGGTGGCGTTATCCACCTTGTTGACTCCGCGGTGCTGGAACTGCGCTCCAAGCGAAAGGAAGACGGCACCCACGATGGCGATGGGGACACCGATCATCTGGGTGGGGTTCTGGAAGGTCTCCAGACTGACCTCGGTCAGGAAATCTAGTACGGGGCTCACCCATTGAGCCTACCGTGAGCCGCGCGAAAGATAGGGTAGTGGCATGGCTATTCTTCCCATTTGCATCAAGGGCGAACCGGTATTGCACACCCCGGCCGCCCCGGTGACCAAATTTGACGCGGACCTGCGCACCCTCGTCGAGAACATGTACGAGACCATGGACGCGGCCCCCGGCGTGGGCCTGGCGGCCCCCCAGGTGGGCGTCGGCTTGCGTCTGTTTGTCTACAGCTACGAGACCCCCGAGGGCGAGCCCTGGCGGGGCGTGGCAATCAACCCCACGCTGCTGATCAGCCCGGCCGAGCCGGGAGAACCGGACGAGGACATCGAGTCCGAGGGCTGCCTCTCGTTCCCGGGTGAGCGTTTCCCACTGCGCCGCTCCGAGCGCGCGGTACTGACCGCCGTGGACCTTGACCAGAAACCCTTCACCCTGGATGTGACCGGGTGGCGTGCGCGTATTCTCCAGCACGAGTATGACCACCTGGATGGCTACCTTTATCTGGATCGTCTGGGCTCCGGTGACTGGAAGACCCAGGACCGCCTGACCCGCAAGTACCGCTGGGGTGTTCCCGGCCTGAGCTGGACTCCCGGCGTAGACGACATCGACGCGTAGGTTTTCCGACAGCCCAACAAAAACGGGCTCGCCCACATTCGTGGACGAGCCCGTTTTGTGTCTCCGAGGTCAGCGCGCGAGTGCGCCGATCACCCACACCACACCAACCAGGACAATCAGTCCGATCAGGGTGTAGCGCACGGCACCGCGTGCGACACGTGCGGCCCGGCGGGTGCGTTCTTTTTCGTAATCGCTCATGCCCGTTCCTTCCCGCATAAAACAATACGCGCCGGGGTGACCCGGCGCGTATCTGTGGCTCCCCGACTTGGATTCGAACCAAGGACCTGCCGGTTAACAGCCGGCTGCTCTGCCGCTGAGCTATCGAGGATTACGGCGTTTGTTGCTACATGAGTTACTTTACTACAGGCGCGCGGCGTGCTTCAATTCGAGTCAAAATCTGGGCGTGTCCCGCATGTTTCCGGGGAACCGAGCCGGCCGCTTGCGCATCACAGGAATACGCTCGCGCGGCGAAGTTGCGTCGTCGGCTACCGATGCTCGCGCTTCGGGCGCTTGCGATGCGCCAGGATACCCCTCCATCCGGTCGGCGTCCCAGCGGAGGCAAGGAAGAGGCGTCCCGATGATCGTAGTTGCTCCGCCACCATATTCGGCCAAACAGGGGCGGGCAAGCTCTCGGGAACCTCGCGCAGGGAGTATGACTTCACCACATCCTCGGGATTCCAGGGATAGGGGCCTCGCGGACGCTCAATGCCCGGCGAACTAAGCCCGGCGAAGACTAGTCCCTGGGCGGTTTCACGAAACACCTCTTCAAATAGAAACGTATGCCCAGCCCCTGAAACGCAGCACACGCTCGTAACCCAGGAGCGTCCATCGGCAACGGTGATGTGCAACGCGCTCCACCGAACTATTTTTTCGTCAGCGCTCATGAGGGCACCTCGACTCAATGGCGACGGTCAAGGGTGCGTCGGAGGGTGGAGATGAGGCGCTAGCCGCGCCCGAAGTCCCGACCACAACCAGAATTGCTGCACTCAGCAGCGACAAACCCACACTGCGTATTTGCAAAGCTCTCCCTCAAGTTCTGCCTATTGGGAGAGCGGCCGTTAACTCGAAGCTACCACCTATTTTCGGAGAGTCTAGGGTGAGTGACCAGCTCCATCTCATGCTCGACCGCGTTCACTCACACATGCCCGCGCCAAGGAGACTTCGAGGAAGAATTTGGGGGCCAGACAGCACGGAGCCTTCGCAGGGGAGCTTCGGCGCGAGTTTTTGGGTACTAAAAAGCCCGGGGCCTTCGCGGGCGAGCTTCGGCGCGAGTTTTTGGGTACTGAAAAGCCCGGGGCCTTCGCAGGGGAGCTTTCACCCTTGCTTTTGGGTACTAAAAAGCCCCGGGAAGGTGGAGCTTCCCGGGGCTTAGCTCCCCGACTTGGATTCGAACCAAGGACCTGCCGGTTAACAGCCGGCTGCTCTGCCGCTGAGCTATCGAGGAAGATGCCTGCTGGCGTGTTACTACTGTAGCAGCGCGATTGGGCCGGAACGAAATCGAGCGCGCCCCGGGCGATTCGTGTCGCATACACGCCCAGGGGCGTGCGCGAATGCTACGCCGAAACGGGCTTGGCGGGCCGTGGAGCGCCCTCGGTGTAGGCGACCGGGGTTCCGCGATCCAGGGTGAGGATCGGCAGCGTCAGGGAGCCGCACAGGTCGGGTTCGTTACTGACCAGGAGTACGGTGCCGCCGGCGGCCTGAACGCGGGTGATCGCCTCGGCAATGGCCGGACGCACGTTGGGATCCAGCCCGGCGGTGGGCTCATCCAGAATCAGAAACTTCGGGTCTCCGGCCAGCTGCAGAGCCAAGCCCACGCGCTGGCGCTGACCGCTGGAGAGTTCATTGGCAAAACGGTCGAGGACCGAAAGCGGGAGCCGGGCATCATCGAGCAGGTGTGCCACGCGCTGTCCCACCGCCGGATCATCCAGGCCCGGGTTGTGCTGACGTACCCGCTGGGCAAGCCCCGCCGCAACGGTTTGCATGCCGAGGATCGCGCCCTGTTCGCGCTGCGGCAGATATCCGATCCGAGCACGGGCGCGCTTGCGGGCACCGTGTCCGAAGCCTCGCAGGGGTGCGCCGAGCACACTCCCGGTACCGCCGACCACACGCGCGGGGGCACCCGGACGCAGGCTGAGGATGCGGGCGAGGGTGGATTTGCCCGAGCCCGCGCCACCAGAGAGAATCAGCCCCTCCCCCGCATCCAGGCTCGCCGAGACGCCGGAGAGCGCCACGTGTCCCGCGTGGCCGGGGCGCATCGGATAGCCGATGGACAGGTCATCGAGGGACAGCACGGCGGTCATGAATTACTCCGATCGCAGGGTGCGACGCTCGGCTTCGAGCGCCATCAGTTCGGTTTGGACCGCGCGGTACGCCTCGCGGTCGGTGGGGTCGGTGCGCTGCAGACGTCCACGCAGCTCATGGGACTGCCGCAGCAGATCGCGATCGATCAGCGCCACGGTGATGCCGTTGACGTAGCCGCCGAGCTCGTCGGCACCGCGCTGCGGAATCGGGGCGATGGCCAGCTGCTCCACCAGGGTGCGGATCGGCACCGGCACGGTGGCGGCGACGGTCTGGAACCAGTCGGGCTGGCCAAACCGGTCGAGGGTTGCGGCGATGCCGTCGCGGACGATCGCCAGCGCGGGATTCACAAACCCCGTATGCATCGCCCGCGCCACCAGTTCCACCGGCACGGTTTCGGGGTGCTGGAGCACGGCCATGATCGCGTCCCGCTCCAGGCGCGTCACCGGATCCGAGGGCAGGTCGCGCAGCGAGACCGGGGGCTCATCCAGGATGATCACCTCGGTCGAACCCTGCCCTGAAGGCTCCATTCCCGCGGACGGTGCCGCCGGGGCGGGCAGCTCACGACCACGCACGGGAGCCGACTGCTCACCACGCCCGGGCTTGGCGCGCGCCACGGCCGACTGCACCTCGGGCAGGTCCATCCCCAGCTGACGCGCGAGCACGCGGGTGTAGCCGGGGCGAATCGCCGGATCGCGGATCTCGGCGATCACCGGCGCGGCCACGCGCAGCGCGCCCACCCGGCCCTCGACACTCTCCAGGTCATACTCGGAGAGCAGCTGCCGGATGACAAACTCAAACATCGGCTCCTTGTTATCCAGGAGCGCGCGGACGGCCGCGTCACCACGCGCCAGGCGTAGGTCACACGGGTCCAGGCCGTCGGGGGCGACGGCCACATAGGTCTGGGCGGAGAAGCGCTTCTCCTCGGCGAAGGCGCGCATCGCGGCCTTCTGGCCGGCGGCGTCGGGGTCGAAGGTGAAGACCACCTCGCCGGTACCGGAGTCGTCCCCCATGATCCGGCGGATCAGGCGAATGTGCTCGACCCCGAACGCGGTGCCACAGGTGGCCACCGCGGTGGTGATCCCGGCCAGGTGTGCGGCCATCACGTCGGTGTAGCCCTCAACCACCACAACCTGGCCGCCGCGGGAGATGTCACGCTTGGCCAAATCGAGCCCATAGAGCACCTGGTTCTTGTGGTAGACCGCGGTTTCCGGGGTATTCAGGTACTTGGGACCCTTATCGTCCTCCAGCAGGCGGCGGGCACCAAAACCGATGGTCTGCCCGGTGACGTCGCGGATTGGCCACACCAGGCGGCCTCGGAAGCGATCGTAGACGCCGCGATCACCCTGGCTCACCAGACCGGCGGCCAGCAGCTCCTCGACCGTGAACCCCTGCGCCTTGAGCGCATTGGTCATCCGGTCCCAGCTCTTGGGGGCAAAACCCACCCCAAAGTGTTCGGCGGCCACCGGGTCAAAGCCGCGCTCCCCCAGGAACTTCCGTCCGGGTTCGGCATCGGGGGCACCAAGCTGCTCGCGGAAGAACACACCGGCGGCGGCGTTGGCGGCCAGCAGGCGGGCGCGCTGTCCGTGATCGGAGCGGCCGCTCCCGCCCTCCTCATACTGCAGCTGGATGCCCGCGCGGGAGGCCAGGCGTTCGACGGCCTCGGTGAAGGACACGTGATCGATCTTCTGCAGGAACGAGATGGCATCGCCACTCTCGCCGCAACCGAAGCAGTGATAGTAGCCCAGCTGCGGACGCACGTGGAAGCTCGGGCTGCGCTCATCGTGGAAGGGGCACAGGCCCTTCATCGAGCCCACACCGGCGGATTTCAGCGTGACGTGATCTCCCACAATGTCCGCGATGTTGGTGCGCGACTTTACCTCGTCGATATCGCTCTGTCGGATCAGTCCTGCCATTGCTCCAGTCTAGCCCCGCGGGCCGACATCCGGGGCCCGGACGCGCGCGGTCCCACCCCCGTAATCAGGGGTGGGACCGGGAAACGCGGTGTGGACTACCCCAGGCGCTCGAAGCGGCTGATCGCGGCCTGATCGGTCAGGCTCGCAACCTGATCCACCACAACCCGGCGACGCTGCGCATCGTCCTCGGCGGCGGCCCAGTCGGCGGCGAAGCCGATGTCCAGCAGCTCGGGTCCGCGCTCGTAGATGGTCTCGGCGAGGGTGGTGAGGATGTCACGCTGCTGACGGTAGATCGGCTGGCGGCTGCCGCGGCTCATCACGAAGGCCGCCACGATGCCCTTGAGCACGGCAATCTCGGCGGCGATCTCGTGCGGCACCACCACGTCGGCGTTGAATCGGATCAGGCTTGCGGCCGGGAACGCCTCACGGGTGGCGAGGGTTGCCGCGCCGGCGAAGCGACCGATCATGTCGCTGGTGAAGGTTTTCAGGCGCGCCTGGGCGGGCCGGGAGCCATCCCACGCGGTGAGCCAGCTGGGAACCTCGCGGATGCGCTCGAAGGCGGCACCGAGGTCGTCGATGCTGAACTCGTCACCCGCCCACTCGCGAACCTTGACCAGCAGGACCTCGTGTCCGGCACGCGAGGCCAGCATGGCCGGATCGATGTACTCGCCCACCACCGCGTCCTCGAAGTCGTGCACCGAGTAGGCGATGTCATCGGAGAGGTCCATGACCTGCGCCTCGATGCAGCGGCGTCGATCCGGCGCGCCCGCGCGCAGCCACTCAAACGCCGCCGAGTCCTCGTTGAAGAACCCGTACTTGGCACGTCCACCGGGATCGGCGACCGCGTGCGAAGCGGGCCAGGGATACTTGCAGCTCGCGTCGAGGCTCGCGCGGGTGAGGTTCAGGCCGTAGGCACGGCCGTCCTCCCCGAAGACCTTGGGCTCAAGCCGGGTGAGGATGCGCAGGGTCTGCGCATTGCCCTCGAAGCCGCCGATCTGCTCGGACCAGTCGTTGAGCGCACGCTCCCCGTTGTGCCCAAAGGGCGGGTGACCGAGGTCGTGGGCGAGGCAGGCGGTGTCCACCACGTCCGGGTCGAGGCCCAGGGCAAGCCCCAGCTCGCGACCGACCTGGGCGACCTCGAGTGAGTGGGTCAACCGGTTGCGGGCAAAGTCCAGCCCTGCGGTGGGGCTCAGCACCTGGGTCTTTGCGGCCAGGCGGCGCAGCGCGCTGGAGTGCAGCAGGCGCGCGCGGTCGCGGGCAAAGTTGGATCGGTGCGACTTATGGGTCTCGGGGAACCACCGCTCGGTGTCGGCAGTCGAGTAGCCGCTATCCACCGCTGGTGTCTCCGGCGCCCTCGGTCAGGCGCTCACGCTGGTCGCCCTCAAGCTCGCGCGAGTTCAGCCAGTTTTCCGGCAGCACCACACGCTTGGGGCTTCCGGCACGGCCTCGCTGGCCCTCGGCACCCTCGGTCGGATAGGGGGCGTCGCCCAGGCGCTCAACCAGCTCATCCACCTCGGCGAGGCTCGATACCAGCGCCAGGGCGCTACGAATCTCGCTGCCCACCGGGTAGCCCTTGAAGTACCAGGCCACGTGCTTGCGGATGTCGCGGCAGCCACGCTCCTCACTCTCGAAGAACTCGGAGAGCAGTTCGGCGTGACGACGGAAGGCCTGCGCCACCAGGGCCAGGTTGGGGCGGTGACGCTCCTCGGAACCGGTGAAGGCGGCGGCCAGGTCGCCAAACAGCCACGGACGGCCGAGGCAACCGCGACCCACCACGACACCGTCGGCACCGGTCTCGCGCATCATCCGCGGACCGTCTTCGCCGCTCCAGATATCTCCGTTGCCGAGCACCGGAATGCTGGTGATGGTCTCCTTGAGTCGGGCGATCGCCGACCAGTCGGCCTGACCCGAGTAGAACTCGCTCGCGGTACGGCCGTGCAGCGCGACGGCCGAGGCACCGGCGGCCTCGGCGATCCGGCCGGCATCAAGGTAGGTGAGGTGTTCGGGGTCGATGCCCTTGCGCATCTTTACGGTGACCGGCAGGTCTCCGGCACCGCGCACGGCCGACTCGACGATGTCCTGGAACAGATCGAGCTTCCACGGCAGCGCCGAGCCGCCACCCTTGCGGGTGACCTTGGGGACGGGGCAGCCAAAATTGAGGTCGACGTGGTCGGCAAGACCCTCGTCGTTGAGGATCCGCACGGCCTTGTAGACGGTCGGGGCATCCACGCCGTACAACTGAATGCTGCGGGTCTTCTCGGATGGATGATGGGCGATTAGCCGCATCGTCTCGGGGGTGCGCTCCACCAGGGCGCGCGCGGTAATCATCTCGCTGACATACAGGCCGGCACCGTATTCGCGACACAGCCGACGGAACGCGGTGTTGGTAATTCCGGCCATCGGCGCGAGAACCACGGGCACGTCGAGGGTCAGGCTGCCGATACGCAGCGCGGGGGCGGGAGCAACAACTGAAGTGGACATCGCATCAATTCTCCCAGATGATCGCGCGCGCGGCGAACTCACGGCCCGGAAGGCGGACATTTACCGTTCACAGCACGGATATACTGGAGTTTGCTATACGCGCTGATCGGAGCTTTTTCTCGTATGACCCTGCACGGCCCCACCCCTGCTTTTCACGCCGGTTCCGATGGAACCGACGCGGCACTCGCATCTCGTGCCCAGGGGGGATCGCTCCGTGACCGGATCACCCTCTACTACACGCTGACCAAGCCGGGGGTGCTGTACGGCAACGTACTCACCGCCGCCGCCGGTTTCCTGCTCGCCGCCCGCGGGCAGGTGGATCTGTGGCTCTTCGCCGCACTGATCATCGGCACAACCCTGGTGATCGCCTCAGCCTGCGTGCTGAACAACGTGCTGGACCGCGACATCGACACCAAGATGGAACGCACCCGCAAGCGCGCCACCGTGAGCGGCGGCGTGGGGGTCCGTAATGCGGTGATCTTCACCATCGCCCTGTTTGTGGTGGGCAATGCGATGCTGATCGCCTGGACCAACTGGCTCGTGGTCGCCGTGGGTCTGGCCGGCTTTGTGGTCTACGTGGTGTTTTACGGCATGCTCTCCAAGCGCCTCTCCATCCACGGCACCCTGGTGGGCAGCGTCTCCGGTGCCGCGCCGATCCTCGCCGGATACGTGGGCGTGACCGGATCGATCGATGCCTCGGCGATCCTGGTCTTTGCGATGCTGTTCTTCTGGCAAATGCCCGAGTTCTACTCGATCGCCGTCTACCGCCGCGACGAATATGCCGAAGCGGGCATCCCCGTCATCTCGGTGGTCAACGGCATCAAGAACACCAAGACCCAGATCTTCTGGTACACCCTCGCCTTTGTGGTCTCGACCCTGCTGCTGCCGGTGTTTGGACACGTGGGGATCATCTACACCGTGGTCATGGGGGCGCTGGGCCTCTACTGGCTGTGGATCGGATTCCTCGGCTTCCGCGCCACCGACGATGACGCCTGGGCTCACCGCATGTTCCGCTTCTCGCTGATCATGATCCTGGCCCTGTGCCTGATGCTCTCGATCGGCCCGATCATCCCCTAGTTTTTGCAACACAAAGCCCCGCTCGGCGTAAACCGGGCGGGGCTTTTTCTTACCCGCTATGCCTGGGGGGTGTCGATCGCGCCGCCGAAGCGACGATCGCGGCCGATGTAGATTCCGATCGCCTCCCACAGCTGCTCGCGGGAGAAGTCGGGCCACAGGGTGTCCAGGAACACCATCTCCGCATAGGCCGACTGCCACAGCATGAAGTTCGAGGTGCGCTGCTCCCCCGAGCTGCGCACAAACAGGTCCACATCCGGCATATCCGGGAGGTAGAGGTGCTTGGCGATGGTCTTCTCGGAGATCGAGCCGGGCTTAATCTTGCCCGCCTTCACACCCTCGGCGATCTCCCGCACGGCGTCGGCGATCTCGTTGCGACCTCCATAGTTCACACACATGGTGAGGGTCAGCACGGAGTTAGATTTGGTCAGCTCCTCGGCGTACTTGAGCTCCTTGATCACCGACCCCCAGAGCTTGGGGGTGCGCCCGGCCCAGCGCACCCGAACGCCCCACTCGTTGAGCTGGTCGCGGCGACGGTGCAGTACATCACGGTTGAAGCCCATCAGGAAGCGCACCTCATCCGGGGAGCGTCGCCAGTTCTCGGTCGAGAAGGCGTACACCGAGAGGTGCTTGACCCCGGCCTGGATCGCGCCGGCCACAACATCGAGCAGCGCGGCCTCCCCCGCCTGGTGGCCCTGGACTCGCGGCAGACCGCGGGCATTCGCCCAGCGACCGTTGCCATCCATCACGATGGCCACATGCTCGGGGACCCCGGCCCGGGGGAACTCGGGCGGATAGATGCCGGTCCAGTCGATCGGGCGATACGGGACCGCGTCGCGGTGGGTGAAGGGCTTCGGGGTCATGCGGTGGCCTTTGGTTCGGAGGCGGGCGGGGGCGAAGACTGCGGCACGGCCGCGACGGTGTGAGCCTGGGATCCGTCCAGGTGGTCGAGGGAGCGGAGGCTGCGATCCAGGTGCCACTGGGCATAGGCGGCGACGATGCCGCTCGCGCGCTTTTGCACCTGCTCGGGGACATCCTCGGTGAGGTCCCAGGCTCCGGCGAGCAGCGCGATCAGGAGTTCTCGGGTGGCATCATCAAGGATGGCGGCACCCTGCGGGGCACAGTCGGAGCACACGGCACCACCCACCTGCACCATCACACGGGCGTGCGGGCCGGGACGCCCACAGCGGGCACAGTCCTGGAAGCTCGGCGCCCAGCCGGCAATCGAGAGGGCGCGCAGCAGGTAGGAATCCAGGGTCAGCGTGGGGCTGTGTTCGCCGCGCGAAAGGGAACGGAGGGCACCCACCAGCAGCAGATACTGGCGCTGAGCCGGATCGGTTTCGGTCAGTCGGTCGGCCGCCTCCACCATCGCGGTCGCGGTGGTGTAGAGCGCATAGTCGGCCACGATCGGGGCACCATAGGAGCCGAGGGTTTCGGCCTGGCTGATGGTGTCGAGGGTGCGACCCTCATAAAACTGGATGTCGGCCACCATAAACGGTTCGAGCCGAGCGCCAAACTTCGAGCCCACCTTGCGCACCCCCTTGGCGACCGCGCGGACCTTCCCGTTATTACGGGTCAGCAGCGTACAGATGCGGTCTGCCTCGCCCAGCTTATGGGTGCGCAGAACCACTGCCTCATCACGGTAAATTGCCACACCCCTATTATCCGCTACGCCGGTGACACCGGGCGAACCGGGCGGCCGTGTTCGGTTGATCCTCCCAGGATGACCCGGGCGGCGTCATGCGCGTCGTGTCCACTGGAATCCGGGGGAAACTGCGTGTTAGATGGGGATGTGACCCCTCTGTTTGTGATCCCCCTGTGGCTGGACCTGACCGCCGTCGCTATCGGCGCGGTGCAGGGCGCGATGTTCGCGGCACGCTTCCGGGAGAATCGCCTGGATCTCCTCGGGGTCGCGATCATCGGTCTGGTGATCGGCCTCGGCGGCGGTCTTGCCCGCGACATTCTGATCAACCAGGTTCCCGCCGCGCTCTCGACCAACTGGTATCTGCTGACCGCCACGGGTGCGGCGTTTGTGGGCATGCTGCTGCTGCGTGTGTTCACCCGGATGAATGCGATCATCATCACCCTGGATGCGCTGACCATCGGCATGTTCGCGGCGATCGGGTGCGCCAAGGCGGTGGCCGCCGGGCTCCCCGAGGTGCCCGCGGTGTTTGTCGGGGTCATCTCGGCGGTGGGTGGATCGGTGGTGCGCGACATGATGCTCAACCTGCCCATCGCCCTGATGCACGTGGGCTCGCTCTACGCGGTGGCTGCCGGAGCGGGCACGATCTTCATGCTCGCGGCGATGCACCTCGAGGTGCCCATCGTCTGGGCAGCGGTGGGCTGTGTGCTGATCACCACGATGGTGCGCCTCCTCTCGGTCCGCTTCGGCTGGAGCCTGCCCGAACAGCGCGCGCTCAGCTCCTGGGCCACCTGGCGCCGCCGCGACTCGGACGCCTCGGGTGCCGGCGCGGCCCTGGGCACCGGCCCGCGCGACTCGGGCTGGCGTCGCTGGCTCCCCCGCATCCGCCGCTAGCCTTCGCTCCTCCCCCAGCCAACGATTTCTACTCTGCAGATCGGTTGGCCTCCAAATGCCGGCTTTCCCGCTCGGCCGGCACCAGCGGCCGCCCGGTTTCTATATCGGTCAGCGACCACTCGGCACGGTAACCCAGGGCGCTCAGCACACGAGCAAAGGCCGCGACATTCACATTCCCATCACCGTTGACCACCGCGAGAATGTCAGGGACGGAGACTCCCACCCTGTGGGCGAGATCTTCCGGCAACGCACCCCGTTCATGAATGGCCTGCTGGAGCGCCACCACCGTTTTGTCCATCAAGCTTGCCGCCTCTAACTCCTTTGCCTCGACGTTGGCGAGCAGGCCCGCCAAGGAGAACGCCCCCGTGTGTTCAGCGTGCGTCATGAGAGAGGTCCTCCTGCATGACCTTCCATGCTTCGGCGAGGTGTTTAGGGTCCGTGTGCTGTGACTGCTTGGAAAATCCAAAACCCAATCGGAGCTCCTCATTCAACGACCTGACCGGAAGCACGTGCGTTCCGCTCCAGTGATCCCACCCGGCGGGCGATTGTGGGTGCTGAATTCCCGAGCCATCGGTGTCGAAAAAACTGAGCCGCAACCCCCACTCTCGAAACTCCCAGAGGCCACCACCGAGATAGTTGGTCTTCGAATGCGAGATTGTGCGTCCCTCCGAAAGATTGCGAATGACGCCAGCCAGTCTGACAAGATAGCGCGGCTGCTCCGCCAGTGGTGGGGCACCCGTGTTTGGCATGAGCCTTCGCTCACGCAACGCATTAAAAAACTCGCGTGCAGGAACGGTGATTCGATCACCACGCACACACATTGTGATCAGGAAGCTTCTCCCGTCAAAGACGACGGGGCGCACTAATTCGGCCACTGTTTCTCCTCGATTTGAGCCCAATAAAGAGGACCGAATCTACGCCGTCCCCGGCCCGCGCACAAGAGAACGGACACGGCGGACAAAACGCCGAAACGCCGCGGGCCCGCACACAATGTGCGGGCCCGTGGCGTGAGGGAGGAGGTTAGGCGTTGACCAGTTCCGGCTCGGCGTCCACGCGCGAGCGCAGGGCGCGGTTCACACCCGAGACGATGGCCTTGAGCGAGGCGGTCGAGGAGTTGGAATCGATACCGATGCCCCACAGGCGCTGGTCGCCCACGCGCAGCTCCAGGTAGGACGCCGCGGCCGCGTCGCCACCGGCGCTCAGGGCGTGCTCGACGTAGTCATACACCTCGACGTCGATGCCCTGGGCGGCCAGGACGTTGACAAACGCGGCGATCGGGCCGTTGCCGGTCGCGGTCTGGTCGGTGACCACGTCGCCATCGCGCAGGGTCGCGGTCAGCTCGGTGGCGCCGTCGCGGCTCGAGGTGTGGGTGTCGCGCAGCTCGAAGCGGCCCCACTTGGCGGCGGCATCGGCGGCGGGCAGGTACTCGTCCTGGAAGATGTTCCAGATGTTCTCGCTGGTGAGCTCGCCACCCTCCGAGTCAGTCACACCCTGCACCACGCCGGAGAACTCGATCTGCAGCTTACGCGGCAGGTCCAGGCTGTGGTCGGCCTTCAGCAGGTAGGCCACGCCGCCCTTACCGGACTGCGAGTTGACCCGGATCACGGCCTCATAGGAGCGACCCAGGTCCTTGGGGTCCACCGGCAGGTAGGGAACGGCCCAGACGATGTCGTCCACGCTCTTGCCCTGTGACGCGGCATCCGCGGCCATGGCCTCGAAGCCCTTCTTGATGGCGTCCTGGTGGGAACCGCTGAACGCGGTGAACACCAGGTCTCCGGCCCACGGGCTGCGCTCGGGCACCGGCAGCTGGTTGCAGTGCTCGGCCGTGCGCTTGACCCGGTCGATGTCGGAGAAGTCGATCTGCGGGTCGATGCCCTGGGTGAACATGTTGATGCCCAGAGCCACCAGGTCGACGTTACCGGTGCGCTCACCGTTACCGAACAGGCAGCCCTCGATGCGGTCGGCCCCGGCCAGGTAGCCCAGCTCGGCGGCGGCGATCGCGGTGCCGCGGTCGTTGTGCGGGTGCAGCGAGATCAGCACGTTCTCGCGGTTGTTGATGTGGCGGCCCATCCACTCGATCGAGTCGGCGTAGACGTTCGGGGTGGCCATCTCGACGGTCGAGGGCAGGTTGATGATGACCTTGCGCTCGGGGGTCGGGACGAAGACCTCGAGGACGGCGTTGACGACCTCGACGGCGTATTCCAGCTCGGTGCCGGTGTAGCTCTCGGGCGAGTACTCGTAGTACACGTCCGTCTCGGGGATGGTCTCCTCGTACTTCTTGCAGAGCTTCGCGCCGTCCACGGCCAGCTGGGTGATCGCGGCCTTATCGGCGCGGAATACCACCTCGCGCTGCAGCACCGAGGTCGAGTTGTAGAGGTGAACGATGGCCTGCTTGGCGCCCTTCAGCGACTCATAGGTGCGCGCGATCAGGTGTTCGCGGGCCTGGGTCAGGACCTGAATGGTCACATCGTCCGGGATCGCGTTTTCCTCGATCAGGCTGCGCACGAAGTCGAAGTCGGTCTGGCTCGCGCTCGGGAACCCAACCTCGATCTCCTTGTAGCCCATCTCGACCAGCAGGTCGAACATGATGCGCTTGCGCTCGGGGCTCATCGGGTCGATCAGCGCCTGGTTTCCATCACGCAGGTCAACCGCACACCAGCGCGGGGCCTGGGTGATTTCCTTGCTGGGCCAGGTGCGATCGGGCAGATTCACGTTGATCTGCTGGGAGTACGGAACGTACTTGTGGATCGGCATGGCCGAGGGCTTCTGGTTGTTCTTCATTGCGGGGATCTCCTCAAAAATTATGGGTGAAGCCAACAAACGCCGCGACGAGAGGGGCTTGAACTAAGCCTCGTCGCGGCAGCTAAGGAGCAGACCCGCAAAGAACACGCGTTTAGCCTAGCACCAAATCGACACACCCCACCCCACCCGTGTCTCCAGAGGACACGGGTGGGGTGGGGTGATCGAGTCTCAGAATCGGCGGAACGCTGCCTAGTCGGCGGCCAGTGCGGCGACCGCACTCCCCCGCGTGGCCCGGCGCGAGGGGGCGAGCGAAGCCCCGATCGCCACCACAATTGCCAGCACCAGGATGATCCCGAACACACCCCAGGGCAGGGCCGGTGTCACCAGGCCGTGACCAAGCATCGCGCCCAGCGTGGCCTGGGCACCACACCAGCCATAAAAGGTTCCCAAAATCAGTCCGAAGAACACCGACACCAGGGTCATCTGGGCGGATTCGGTGATGATCATCCGGCGAATCTGACCGGTCGAGAACCCCAGCGTACGCAGCAGCCCCAGCTCCGGTGCCCGCTGGATCACGCCGAGCGCCAGGTTGTTCACCAGGCCCACCGCGGCGATCAGCGCCGAGAACCCGAATAGGCCGGAGAAGATTGCCAGGGTCATCGTGAGGATCTCGTTCATTCCGTCCGCGTACTCGGGCTGGGCGTCGGCGATCCCGATCATCATCTGCACGTAGGTAGAGCTGGCGACCGCAAACATGGTGACCAGGGTGACCCCGATCACGATGCCCACCATGCTGCGGGCGCTACGTTCGGGATAACGCACGGCGTTGGCGGCGGCGATCCGGGCGGCCGGGCTGCGGCCCATCCAGCCACCGGTCAGGCGTAGTAGCGCCGGCATCAGGACCGGCGACAGCATCACGATTCCGCTGAAGGACAGCACGCCACCCACGAGGGCCACCAGCAGCCCCAGCGGGGAAAACAGCCCCAGCGCGACACCACCCAGCAGCGCGAACAGCCCACCAATCAGCAGCACGTAGGCACCGACCCGACGGCCGAGCGAGACCGGACGGGTGGGATCCGCGGCGGCCACGCCGAGTGCCTGGATCGGAGTCACCTGGGACACCCGCTGTGACCCGACCCAGGAGGCCAGATAACCCATCGCAATCGTGATCAGGAACGGCGCGATCAGTAGCGGATCCAGCACATCGTAGGTGGTTTCGGGCAGCACCTTGGCGTCCACCAGCATCGGCACACCCACCAGGCCGGCGACGATGATCGGGACGGTACCGATCAGCGCACCCAGGGCCGCACACGCCAGTCCCTCCCGGGCGATGCCGCGGCGCAGCCGGGACGAGTCGGCACCGATCAGGCGGTACAGCGCGATTTCGCGCACCCGTCCGGCGATTACCGTGGCGACCGTATTGGCCGTGACCACCGCCGATACATAGATCGCGATCGCGAAGAACACCGCGCTCACCACGAGCACCGTGAGGCGCACCGACTCGTGCTCCCCGGCGAGCTGGTGGGCCCCGATTGCCGCGGCCACCACGGTGGTCGCGATCACCAGGGCCGCACCAAACGCCCCCGATAGTGCGGCCACGATGATGCTCGCGCGATAGTCCCGCAGACGCATTTTGCTTGTGCGTGCACCTCCGCGCGCGCCGGTGGAGCGGTATTCGGCCGGCGAGGAGGCACGAACCTCCGCGGCGGCGGCGCGGCTCACGCGGCCTCCTCGAGGGAGAGCATGAGCGAGGAAATCTCGGCGGCACCGGTGCGGCCGATGTCGTGGCGCAGCGAACCGTCGGCGAGGACCACGATCCGGTCGGCGTAGCTCGCGGCAATCGGGTCGTGGGTGACCATCGCGATGGTCTGATCAAAGCGGGCACAGGCATCGGCGAGCAAGCTCAGAACCTCGCGGCCGGTGCGCGAGTCCAGGGCACCGGTGGGCTCATCGGCAAAGATGATCTCGGGACGGGTGGCCAGGGCGCGGATGATCGCCACCCGCTGCTGCTGCCCGCCGGAGAGCTGGTGGGGCCGGTGATCCAGGCGATCCCCCAGGCCCAGGCTCGTGCACAGGTCGGTGATCCAGGCGCGCTGGGTCGCGTCGATGCGGCGTCCACCGAGATCGAAGGGCAGCACGATGTTCTCCCACGCGGTGAGCGTGGGCACCAGGTTGAAGGACTGGAAGATGAAGCCCATGCGGTCCCGGCGCACCCGGGTCAGGGCCGCATCATCCAGCGCGCCGATCTCGGTGTCACCGAGCCACACGCGGCCCGAGGTGGGAGAGTCGAGTCCCGCGGCAATGTGCATGAGGGTGGACTTACCCGAACCGGAGGGGCCCATGATTGCGGTGAAGCGGCCTCGCTCGATGTCGAGGCTCACGGCGTCGAGAGCCACCACGGCACCCGAGCCGATGCCGAAGGATTTGGTGACCGTGTCGAGGCGAGCTGCGAGCACGGGGCTGGAGGAGGAAGTGGTCATGTCCCCACAGTAGAAACAGCCGGGCATCCGTGGCATCAAGCGGCGGAGGGAACCCGCGTCATCCCAGCGGCCGATCCCCGGACCATGCCGGTCAGCATCCGGGATGATCACACCCCGAACACGCCGGACTACCGTGCGTCGTGCGGAGTATTCGCGGGTGAACTCGACCGGTCGCGCGCGGCCGAGGCTACTGCGCGTCGTGCGGGGTATTCAGTCCGTGTTCGTAGGCGAAGACCACCAGCTGCACGCGATCACGAAGCGAAAGCTTGGCCAGCACCCGGCTGATGTGGGTCTTGACCGTGGCCTCGCTGAGGAACTCATGGGTGGCGATCTCGGTGTTGCTCAGGCCGGCGGCCGCCAGCCTGAAGATCTCGGTTTCGCGACCGGTCAGTGTGGAGAAGGACTCGGGAACGGCGCGGGTGGCCGGTGCCGCAGAGACCGAGCTGAACAGGTCGTGTACGGCGCCCGGGGCGATCACCGCGCTCCCCGCAAACACTGTGCGGATCGCGGCGAGCAGGAACTCGGGCTGGGTGTCCTTGAGCAGGAACCCGCTGGCCCCGATGCGCAGCGCGCGGGCGGCACCCTCATCCAGATCGAAGGTGGTGAGCACCACGATCTTCGGGGCGGGCTTTCCGGAGCGGTCTGCCTCCTCGAGGATGGCCGCGGTGGCCGCGATCCCATCCAGGTTGGGCATCCGCACATCCATCAGGACCACATCCGGTGCGGTATTGCGCACCAGCTCGATGCCCTCCTGACCGTCGGCGGCCTCACCGGCAAACTCCAGGTCCGGCTGGGAGTCGATCAGCATCTTGATTCCGGCACGGAACAGCGACTGATCATCAACGAGGGCGACACGAATCGCGGTCATGGGGTTTCCCTTCACGAGGAAGTCGGGCGGACGGCACCCGCGGGCATATGAACCGTCACAACAAAATGATAGGCGTTGGCGGCGCTCGGCGGGGTGAACGCGACCGAACCACCCGCCAGGGCGGCGCGTTCCTGCATCCCGGGGAGGCCGTGGCCGCCCGAGCGCGGTGCCAGACCGGGGTTTGGGGGCAGCGTGGCATTGTCGATCTGCACGGTGAGGGCCCCCGGACGCCAGTGGAAGGCGAGGAGGACCCGACGGGCACGATCCCCGTGCCGCAGCGCGTTGGTCAGCGACTCCTGCACGATCCGGTAGAGCGCGATCTGCTGGCCGGTGGGCAGCGGAATCAGCTCACCGGATTCGATGTAGTGCACCTCAAGGCCGGTGGATCGCATCTGCTCGATCAGGCCGCCCAGGTCGCTCAGCACCGGCTGCGGGCCATCACCCTGGCTGTGACGCAGCTCACTCAGCAGGAGTCGCACATCGGTCAGGGCGCTGCGCGCGGTACCGGCCACGGTTTCCAGGGTTCCAGCCAGGGCATCGGCATTCCCACGGTGCACGTATCGCGCACCATCGGACTGGGCGATGATCACCGCGAGCGAGTGCGCGACCACGTCGTGCATATCGCGGGCGATGCGGTTGCGTTCCTCGAGGGCAAACATCGCCTGCTGGGCGGCGAACTGCTCCCGCTCGGCCAGGTAGCGTTGGCGCCCCTCGGCTCGGGCCCGGCGACCCGTACGCACCAGCAGACCGATGGTCCAGGACAGCGCCAGCACCACCACGGCGGCGACCGCCGCCAAGGTCCCGAATACAGCGATCGTACGCATCGTGTTTTCGGAATCGGAGGCGGTCCCGCGCACGATAATGATCGCCGTGTAGTACCCGGCCAGGAGTCCACCCACCAGGGCGGACCCGAGCCCGAACCAGCGTGCAGCCCGCTCGGCGTAGGCTCCGGTGGTGTAAAGCACCGCCAGGATCGCCGCATTGGCGAGGGTCGCCGGAAGCCCGGCCGAGAGCTGCGCGATGACCCCGACCCAGGCGATCATCAGGGCCAGCCCCGGGGAGAACCGACGCAGTCCCAGGGCCGAGACCATCGCCAACACGAGGATCAGACCGGGCAGCCCGTCGCCGTAGCTGAGCGGCACCACGATGGCACCAAAAACCACGGCGACCACGAGGTCGACCACAAGCTGGATGCGCGTAAGCTGCCGGAACACGAAGCCCACGCTACCCGGCCACACCCAGGTGCGGGTCATAGATACCCCCTCCGGAGGCGAAGATCACTCTCGCGATGTATTTTACGAGATCGCGGCTAGAATCCCAGGCGGCCGAGCTGGTTCGGGTCGCGCTGCCACTCCTTGGCCACCTTGACTCGCAGCGAGAGGAACACCTTGCGTCCCAGCAGATCCTCGATCTGCTCGCGGGCCACCTGGCCCACCTCACGCAGACGCTGACCCTTATTGCCGATGATGATGCCCTTCTGGCTGTCGCGCTCCACAAAGAGGTTCGCGTAGATTTCCAGGAGGTCCTTGTCCTCGCGCTCGACCATTTCGTCGAGGGTCACCGCGAGCGAGTGCGGCAGCTCATCGTGCACACCCTCCAGCGCAGCCTCGCGAATGAACTCGGCGATGCGGTCCTCATCGGACTCATCGGTCACGGTCTCCTCGGGGTACATGGCCCCGCCCACCGGCATGAGCTTGATCAGCTCGTCGGTGAGGATGTCCAGCTGGTCGTCGGTTACGGCCGACACCGGGATGATCAGGTCCCACTCGCGCAGCTCCTGCACGGCCAGCAGCTGCGAGGCGATACCGGCACCGCCGATGGTGTCCACCTTGGTGACGATCGCGACCTTCTTAGCGCGCGGGTAGAGGTCCAGCTGCTCGTTGATGAAGCGATCGCCGGGACCCAGCTTCTCGTTGGCCGGGAGGCAGAAGCCGATGACGTCCACGTCACCCAGGGTGTTCTGCACCAGGTCGTTCAGGCGCTGACCCAGCAGGGTGCGCGGGCGGTGCAGACCCGGGGTGTCCACGATGACCAGCTGGCCGTAGTCGCGGTGCACGATACCTCGGATCGCGCGCCGGGTGGTCTGCGGCTTGGCGCTGGTGATCGCGACCTTCTCGCCCACCAGGGCGTTGGTCAGGGTGGACTTGCCCACGTTCGGGCGGCCCACAAACGAGACGAATCCCGAACGGTACTTGGGGAAGCCTCCGCGCGGCTTGCGGGTGGGTTCTTCGGTGGTCATGCTGTGTCCTCTTTGGGGTGTTGGGGTGGAGCGTTCGAGGCTAGTTGTCGCCCGGTGCGTCCGGAAGTGTGGGGATCGAGGTCTCGGCGATCAGCGCACGCGTGACCAGCACGGTGGTGACTCGGCCGCGACGACCATCGGTGCGTTCGGCGGTGAGTTCCAGCCCACCCACGATCGTGCGGGCACCGGCCTCGGGCAGGCGACCCAGCGACTTGGCGATCAGGCCACCGACGGTGTCCACGTCCTCATCGTCCAGTTCGATATCGAAGAGTTCACCCAGCTCATCCACGGGCAGACGCGCACTCACCCGGAAGTTGCCGGGCGTGAGCTCCTCAACCTCGTTGGAGTCGGAGTCGTACTCGTCGGAGATGTCGCCAACGAGCTCCTCGATGATGTCCTCCATGGTGACCAGGCCGGCGATCCCGCCGTACTCGTCCACCACGAGGGCCAGGTGGTTGGATTCCAGCTGCATGCGGCGCAGCAGGTCGTCGGCCTTGGCCGAGTCGGGCACGAATACCGCGGCGCGGGCGGTTTCGCGCACCTCGCGCTCGCGGGCCGCCGCGTCACCCTCGTGGGCGATACGGGCGATATCACGCAGGTAGAGCACACCCACGATCGCGTCGGCCGACCCATCGATCACCGGGATCCGCGAGACACCGGTGCTCAGGAACAGGCTCATGGCCGCATCCGCGGTGGCGTCGGCATCGATCGTGATCATGTCGGTGCGGGGCACCATGATCTCCCGGGCGATGGTCTCATTGAACTCGAAGATCGAGTGGATGAGCTCGCGGTCATCCTCCTCGAGCACGTCCAGCTCGGTGGCCTCATCCACCATCGAGAGCAGCTGCTCCTCGTTGTTGAACGACACCGAGCGGGTGGTGCCCGGAGTGACCCGGTTGCCCAGGTGTACCAGCGCATTGGCCAGCGGACCCAGCAGCACCCGGACCGCGTGCAGCAGCGGGGCGGCAACCTTGAGTAGGCCATCGGCATGCAGGCGTCCCACGGTACGGGGGCTTGCCCCCACCAGGATGAACGAGACGATCGTCATGACCAGGGCCGAGATCGCCAGCGCGAGCCAGAAGTTGTCCAGCTGCGAGGAGATCTCCAGGGTGATCAACACCGCGGCGGTGGACTCGGCCATGATGCGGATAAACGCCAGGGCGTTCAGGTGCGCACCGGGGTCGGCGGCAATCGCCCGCAGCGAGCGCGCCGAGCGCGAGTTTTCGGCGAGTTCCAGCAGATCACTGCGGGACTTGACCGTGATCGCGGCATCCCCCGCGGCCATCAGGGCGGCAAACGCCACCAGGATCAGGGCGACGATGGCGGTAATCAGCTCACTCATGCGACGCTCCGTTGTGCTGCGGGGCAGGTTCTATGGTCACTCATTGGCGGCCTAGGACCGTCGCTCCTGCACGTGGAAACCGAGCAGGATATCGCGCTGGATGCCAAACATCTCGCGCTTTTCCTCGGGCTCGGCGTGGTCATAGCCGAGCAGGTGCAGGATGCCGTGGGTCGTGAGCAGCAGCAGCTCATCCAGGGTCGAGTGGCCGGCGGTTTCCGCCTGCGACTCGGCGACCTGCGGGCACAGCACGATGTCGCCCAGCAGACCCGCGGGGGTCGGCTGCTCGGGGGTACCCGGACGCAGCTCATCCATCGGGAAGCTCAGCACGTCGGTGGGACCGGGCTCATCCATCCACTGCACGTGCAGCTGTTCCATGGCCGCCTCATCCACGGCGACGATGTTGAGGTCGGCCTCGGGGCTCACGTGCATCGCGGCCAGGGCGAACTCCCCCAGGCGCTGCAGCGCGGCCTCGTCAATCTCGACGGCCGACTCGTTGTTGATTTCAATGCTCATGAGCTGGTGCCCCTCCTGGGGTTGCGGCCGCTCGGGCCGCCGGTTCCGGTGCGCTTTTCGGCGCGCTGTGCAAATTCGGCGGCACGATCTCGCTCGTGCCGGGCGGCGATCTGGCGAGCGTCATACTCGCCATAGGCGTCAACGATGTGACCCACGAGGCTGTGGCGCACCACGTCGTCGCTGGTCAGGTTCGCAAAGTGAATGTCCCCCACTTCGGAGAGCACCCGCTGAGCCACCTTGAGGCCGCTCAGTCCGGTGCCGAGGTCAACCTGGCTGGCGTCGCCGGTGATGACCATCTTCGAGTTGAAGCCGAGCCGGGTAAGGAACATCTTCATCTGCTCGGGGGTGGTGTTCTGCGCCTCATCGAGGATCACAAACGCCTCGTTCAGGGTGCGGCCACGCATATACGCCAGCGGGGCCACCTCGACGGTGCCGGCCGCGAGCAGCTTGGGCACGGTTTCGGGGTCCAGCATGTCACCCAGGGCATCGTAGAGCGGACGCAGATACGGGTCGATCTTGTCGCTCAGCGTCCCGGGAAGGAACCCCAGACGCTCCCCCGCCTCCACGGCGGGACGGGTCAGGATGATCCGCGAGACCTCCTTGCGCAGCAGCGCCTGGACGGCCTTCGCCATCGCCAGGTAGGTCTTACCGGTTCCGGCCGGTCCCAGCCCAAACACGATGGTGTACTCGTCGATCGCATCGACATAGTCGCGCTGACCGGCGGTCTTGGGACGCACGGCCTTGCCCTTGCTGGACACGATGCTCTGACCCAGCACATCGCTGGGACGCTGCTCACCATCGGTGATGATCTTGATCGAGGCGGTCACATCGGCGGGCTCGATCGTGTGGCCACCCTGGACCAGCGCGATCAGCTCGGCGATCAGTTCCTCAACCCGGGCCACATCATGTGCCAGCCCGGCCAGGGTCACCTCGTTGCCACGCACGTGCACATCCACCGCGGGGAAACGCCCCTCGATGGTGGAGAGCAGGCGATCCTCGGGGCCCAGCAGATGGACCATCGCCACCCCGTCAATCGGGATGCGTCGTTCGATGCGGTTGCTGCCGACCGGGGTATCTCCGGCCGAGGGCACGTTAGGCACCAAGTCGCCCCTCTTCCAGCTTGCCGGAGAGAACGTGGGCGTGCACGTGGAACACGGTCTGACCGGCGTTGGCACCGGAGTTGAAGACCAGGCGGAAGCTGCCGTCGGCGTGTTCGTTGGCAATGTTCTGGGCGAAAAGCACCAGCTCGGCGAGGAGCTCGGGGTCGGCGGCGGCCAGCTCGGCCACCGTCACATACTCTTCGGTTTTGGGCACAACCAGGATGTGCACCGGTGCCTGCGGTGCGATGTCGCGGAAGGCAATCAGGTGATCGGTTTCGGCGACGATGTCGGCGGGGATCTCTCGGGCGATGATGCGGCTAAAGATACTCGGCTCGGTGGCTGTCATAGCTCCATACTAGCGATCGGGGTGAACGTACGGGGTGTGCGCGCCGAAGAATTCACCGCGCACACCTCCCGAAGACCCGTTGCTACCACCGACCCAGCGCCGCGGTGATGACCGCGAGCGCCGCGGGGCCCGCGGTAGACGTACGCAGAATCGTGGTGCCGAGCACCACGCGGTGCGCGCCGGCCTGCTCCAGCACGTCCAACTCGCGGGAGGAAATACCGCCCTCGGGTCCCACCACCAGCACAATCGGCCGGGTGTCGTCGGTTTCGCGCGCGGCCATATGCGAGGTCAGGGCAACCGGCGCGGTGGGATCCAGCACCAGGACATCGTGGTCGGCGGCGAGGGCCGCGACCCCGGCGAGGTCCAGCAGGTCGTGCACGTGCGCGAGGTGCGGACGAATCGACTGCTTGGTCGCCTCCCGGGCGATGGTCGCCCAGCGCGCCCGCCCCTTGACCTTCTTCTGCGCATCCCAGCGCGAAATGCTGCGCTCGGCCGCCCACGGATACACCCCGGACACCCCGAGTTCGGTGGCCGCCTGGACGGCCATCTCGTCCCGGTCGCCCTTGGCAAGGGCCTGCACCAGGAACAGCTCGGGGGTCGGCAGCGGATGCACCTCGACACTCAGCGCCTCGGCCTCCAGCAGACCCGGGGTCGAGACGGTCACGCGGGCACCAATCAGCAGGCCCGCGCCATCGCCAAGGAAGAGCTCCTCGCCAACACGGATCCGGTTGACGGTCACCGCATGCTTGGCCTCGGCACCCTCCAGGGTGATCGTGTCGCCCACGGCGGGCACCCCGACAAAATCGCGCAGAAACAGGCTCGACATGCTAGCCGCGCAGCTTATCGCGGAGCTTGGCAAACAGGCCCTGCTGGAATTCGCCCAGCGCGGCGGTCTTGTCCTTGCGCTTGGCGGCGAACTTCTCGATCAGCTCGCGCTCCTTGTGGTCCAGCTTGGTTGGGGTCATCACCTGGATGCCGATGCGCAGGTCGCCGCGGCCGTGGCCGCGCAGCTTGGTGATGCCGCGGTCGCGCACGGTGATCACGTCCGAGCTCTGCACACCCGCCTTGATCTCGACCTCGAGGTCGCCATCGAGGGCGTGGATCGTGGTGGTCGATCCGAGGATCGCCTCGGTCATCGGCACCTCCAGGGTGCACAGCAGGTCGTCGCCGTTGCGGCTGAAGACGTCGTGGTGGCGCACCTTCATTTCCAGGTACAGGTCACCGTTCGGGCCACCGGCCGGGCCGATTTCTCCCGATCCGGGCATCTGCAGGCGCAGACCGGTGTCCACACCGGCGGGGATGTCCACCGAGACGGTGCGGCGGGCGCGCACGCGGCCCTGGCCCTGGCAGCCGACGCAGGGGTTGGCGATGATGGTGCCGTATCCGCGGCAGGACCCACAGGGGGTCGAGGTCATCACGTTACCGAGCAGGCTACGAACCGGACGCTGGATTGTGCCCGAACCGCGGCAGATGTCGCAGGTCACCGGCTGGGTGCCGGGCTGGCAGCAGGAACCCTGACAGGTCTCACACAGCACCGCGGTGTCGACCTCGAGGTCGCGGTGGGTGCCAAACACAACCTCGCCGAGATCAAGCTCAACCCGCAGCAGGGCATCCTGACCGCGCTCGCGACGCGACTTGGGTCCGCGCTGCTGGCCGCCACCGCCGAAGAACTGCTCGAAGATGTCGCCGAAGCCGCCAAAGCCCGCGTCGCCGCCCTGACCGGTCTCGCCGCGGTCGTAACGGGCACGCGAGTCCGCGTCACCCAGCACATCGTAGGCGTGGGTCACGAGCTTGAAGCGCTCCTGCGCCTCCTCGGAGGGGTTCACATCGGGGTGCAGCTGACGAGCCAGCTTGCGGTAGGCCTTTTTGATGTCTTCAGCCGATGCGTCCTGCGAAACGCCCAGTACCTCGTAGTGGTCAGCCACCCGTGATCCTCCATGGTGGCGACGCCGAAGCGTCGCGCAATTGATTGTTGTGGCCAGCGACCCAAGATGGGCAGTGGCCGGTTGAACGGCGGCGTAAACGCCGCGGGGTTAGTTCTCGCCGAGCTGGCGGGAAAGATAGCGTGCCACGGCGCGAACCGAGGCAATGTTGCCCGAGTAATCCATTCTGGTGGGTCCAAGGACCCCGAGACGGGCAATTTCGCCCGCAGAGGAACGGTAGTTCCCCGCGACGATCGAGGTTTCGGCCAGGCCGAAGGGTTCATTCTCGCGGCCGATGCGGGCGGTAATCCCCGCCGCGTCGATGCTCATCTCGCCAAACAGGCGCATCAGCACCACCTGCTGTTCGAGGGCCTCCAGGACCGGATAGATACTCCCGGCGAAGTCCTCCTCGCTGCGGGCAAGGTTGGCGGTACCCGACATCACCAGGCGATCCTGGCGGTATTCGGCCAGCTGTTCATCCAACGCATCGCAGATTCGATCCACCAGACCCGGGTGTCCGGGAACGCCCAGCGCTCGCACCCGCACGAGCACCCGCGAGGCGTCCTCGACGCTGTGACCGAGGAGCTCGTGATTGATGCGCACCTTGAGGTCGTCCACATCCTCGGTGGACAGCGGCGCGGTCACCTCAACCGTGCGCTGCTCGACCCGACCGTTGTCGGTAATGAGGACAACCAGGAGACGGGCATCCCCCAGCGAGACCAGCTCGACGTGCCGCACCTGGGCGCGGGCAAACGAGGGGTACTGCACGATCGCCACCTGGTTGGTGAGCTGGGAGAGCAGACGCACCGTGCGCGAGAGCACATCGTCCAGGCCCACCCCGTCGCCGAGGAATTCCTGAATCGCCCCGCGCTGCGCGGGCGAGAGCGGGCGCTGCTCGGCCAGGTGATCCACAAAGAGCCGGTAGCCCTTATCGGTGGGGATGCGGCCCGAGGAGGTGTGCGGAGCGTGGATGAGCTCCTCGTCCTCCAGCTGCGCCATATCGTTGCGAATCGTCGCCGCCGACACCCCGAAGGAGTGGCGTTCAACGATCGCCTTGGAACCCACGGGCTCCCGACTGGAGACATAGTCCGACACGATCGCGCGAAGGACGGCTAGGCCACGCTCGGAGACCATCGGTCACCTCCACCTCATCGCGACTTCCCCGGGGAAATCTGGACTCATTCGACGTGGGCAAGCATCCGCACACACGGATTGGCACTCGTCACCACTGAGTGCTAATTCTAGCTCGCTCTGCTGCCCGGTTCCAATCTCTGACACTCGGTCCGGGTGCTTTTCGACCGCCGATACGCCAGATTTTGGTGATAGACGGTAATAAGACGTATCCAATTCACCGTGCGCCGGTTATCCTAAATCCACTATGAGCGATCACACGCAGTCGAACCCCGAACCCTCGGACGCCAACCAGCCCGGTGGCGCGGTACCGCCGCTGCCCCCCACTCCGCCGCAGGGCGGGCAGGCCACGCCGCCGCCCGGATACCCGCAGCAGGGTGCGCCGCAGACTCCCCCGCCCGGTTATCCGCAGCCCGGAAATGCCCAGCAGGGTTACCCGCAGCAGGGTCAGCCCCAGCCCGGCTATGGGCAGCAGCCCTACGGCCAGCAGCCCGGGTACACCCCGCCCGCCGGTTCGACCCCGCTCACCCCCGAGAACGACCGTCTCTGGGGCTCGCTGTCACACTTCGCCGGCATCTTCGGCCCGATCGTCGTGCTGATCGTGTGGCTGATCTTCCGCGACCGCGGCCCGTTTGTGAATCAGGAGGGCAAGGAGGCGCTGAACTTCCAGATCAGCGCCTGGCTCCTGGGCATCGCCCTCGGCATCGTGGGTGGGATCACCAGCTTTATCGGCATCGGTGTCATCCTGCTGCTTCTGATGTGGCCGGTGGGCGTAGCCGCCTTCGTGTTTGCGATCATCGGCGGCGTCAAGACCAGCAGCGGCGCCCCCTATCGCTATCCGCTCACCTACCGCTTCATCAAGTAGCGCACACAAAACCGGCCACCCTGGGGTGGCCGGTTTTGTGTATGAGTGGTCTTTGTTATTGTGCAGACGCAAATCGACTGGGGCGTCGCGGTAGTCCGAGTCGCCCGGCGAGGGTGGTCCTCTCGACGTCGCCCGCCCAAACCGGCTTGAGCCCGCCGGCCAGCAGTGCGCGCAGCCCGGCGGTATCGGTCCGGATCTCCACACCGGCGATCCCGGGGGTTGCCCGCCAGGCGTCGATCCGCGCGGCGAGACCGGGGGCATCCTCGCCGGCGAGCACCACGATCAACCGGGTGGCGGCGCCCGTGGGATACTCGGCAAGGATTGCCTCCGTATCCAACTCATCGACCAGGATCACATCGGGCGCCGTGGTTTCGGAGGGTCCACTCCACAGTTCGCGCGCGGCTGCCTTGCTCTCGGCGCGGGCGAATACCGGAGGCTGTCCCTGCGGCGGACGCGGGGTGATCAGTGGCCCCCTGACCCGAAAATAACGACCCTCATGCGCGATCGAATGAACCCGGGAGCTGTCGACGTACTGACCCGTCGCCACATCCCGCACCGTCGCATCATCCTCCCAGGAATCCCAGAGCTGTCGCAGCACGTGCGTAAATTCGGCGGCCTGGGCACGCAGACCCGGCTCATCAAGATCGCTCGCCGCGGGAACCAGCAGGTCGGCCGCCGCGATCCTTTCCGCCTGCACCAAAACACCCGCACGACCCTCACTGACAAAGTCGAGAGTCGCCACCTGTTTGGCCGCGTGGAAGGGCTCCACATAGTGCGCGGCCACGCCGGGAACCAGCGCAATCCGGGAGGTGCGACGCGCGAGATAGGCGAGAGTCTCCCCCGCGGTGGCGCGCGGGACGCCGTCGCCGGGCCCCAGGAGCGCATCGTCCAGGCCGATGTAATCGACTCCCGCAGATTCGGCCGCGCGGATTAGCTCCGCCAGGTCGGCACTCCCCGATCCATCCGCGGCTACTCCGATCGGATCGTCTCTCAGCTGCACCCCGACCACAAACGCCTCGGTCATCGCACACCGCCCGACAGGGTGATCGACTCGGTCGTTTCGGTGGCGACCGCCGGTGCATCACCCCAGGTTTCGGCACCGATCTGGCGCAGTCGTTCGGTCACCTCGGGGCCGCCCACCTGCCCGAGCACGCCCGCATAGTAGAGTCCGCGGGCGCTCGCGCCGGCCGCCAGGGCGATCTCGTGCTCGCGCCCCAGGTCGGTACCAAACATTGCGGGGTCATCGGTATTCACGGTGACCGGCAGCCCCGCGGCAACCAGCGCGCCAATCGGGTGATCCTCCAGGCGATCGATCACGCGGGTGCGCAGGTTGGAGGTGGGGCAGACATCCAGCACGATGCCGCGCTCGATCAGCTCGGTCACCAGGGCCGGATCCTCGATCGCTCGGAATCCGTGCCGAATCCGATCAGCACCCAGCAGGTCGATGGCCTCGCGCACCGACTGGGCACCGTCGTCCTCACCCGCATGCGGGACCGAGGACAGGCCGCCGTCGCGGGCGATCTGGAACATCCGGGTGAACTTCGAGGTGGGGGCCGCACGCTCGCGGCCCCCCAGCCCGATCCCCACGATGCCACGGTCGCGGTAGCGAACGGCGTCGCGGACGATCCGCTCGCTGAGTTCGGCGGGACGATTGCGGTCCACATCCGGGGTTAGCCGCACGATTACGCCGGTCTCCTCAAACGCCTCCTGAATGCCGTCGGTGAAGCCGGTGAACAGCTCGTCGGGATCGATGCCGCGCACGTAGTACTGCCCCGGAGAGAAGATGCCCTCCAGATACACGGCACCGAAGCTCGCCGCCTCACGCGCGTAATCCACCACCACCCGGCGGTAGTCATCCGGATTGAACAACACGTCGGTGGTCACATTCCACACATCGATGAAGTGGTTGAAATCGGTGAAGTTGTAGAAGCTCTCAAGCTCCTCGAGGCTCGCCACCGGCAGCGTCACCCCGTTTTTCCGGGCCAGCTCAAACAGGGTGTGCGGCCGGACGGCACCCTCCAGGTGCACGTGGAGTTCAATTTTGGGGGCCTGGGTGGGGGAAGTCATCCGATTGTTTCCTTGGGAGTGGGAACGGCGCTTGGCGCGCGTTCGGGGTGAATCATGCTGGCCACAAACTGCCTCGTTCGCGGATGCTCGGGATGGTCAAGGATCTGAGCGGGGGTGCCCTGCTCCACGATCTCACCCGCGCTGAGGAACACGATCCGGTCGGCAATGGTGCGAGCAAACTGCAGCTCATGCGTGGCGAGAATCAGGGTCAGGCCGAGGTCGCGCAGCTCGCGAATCAGGGCGAGCACCTCCCCGACGGTTTCGGGATCCAGCGCCGAGGTGACCTCATCCAGCAGGATCACCTCCGGTTCGGTGGCCAGCGCGCGCAGGATCGCCACCCGCTGTTGCTGCCCGCCGGAGAGTCGGTCGGGATACTCGTCGGCCTTCTCGGCGAGGCCAAACCGGGTCAGCAGCGCCCGGGCCTTGGCATCGGCGTCGGCCTTGGACAGACCGCCGAGCTTGCGCGGGGCGAGGGTGATGTTCTGGAGCACGGTCAGGTGCGGGAACAGGTTGAACTGCTGGAAGACCATGCCCACCCGGCGGCGTACGCGGTCGCGTCCGCCACGTCCGGCCTCCCCGGTCACGGGTTCACCGTGCACCAGGATCTCACCGGCGAGGCTGTCCTCCAAGAGGTTGATCGTGCGCAGGAGCGTGGACTTGCCACACCCGCTGGGGCCGATCAGCGCGATCACCTCGTGCGGTGCGACCTCAAGCGAGACGTTTTTCAGGGTCAGATTCTCCCCATACGCCTGGGAGAGGTTGCGGATACTGACCGCCGCGACCCCACTCATACCGCTCCTCCCATGCCGCGGCGCAGCTGGGCACGGCGCAGCAGGTGATCGGTCAGCCGGGTGAGCGGAATCGTGATGCTCACAAACAGCACCGCCGCCACCAGGTAGGAGGTGAAGTTAAACGTGGTGGCCGAGTACGCCTGGGCGGCGCGCGAGGCCTCCATCGGCCCGATCACCGAGATCAGCGCTGTCTCCTTTTGCAGGGCGATGAATCCACTCATCAGCGGCGGCACCACGCGGCGCACGGCCTGCGGCAGCACGATGTACCACAGCGTGCGGCCGTGCCCGAAGCCCAGGGCCCGGGCGGCGGCGCGCTGGCTGGGGTGGATCGACTCGATGCCCGCCCGATAGGTTTCGGCCGTATAGGCGGCCGAGGTGAGCACACAGCCCACCGCTCCCCAGAACAGCGGCGAGGAGCTCAGCCCCTCGATCCGCAGTGCGGGAATCCCCATCCCGAGCATCAGGATGACCAGGATCGCCGGTAGCCCACGGAACAGGTCGATGTAGCCGATCGCGAAGGCCCGCAGTGGGAAAAACACCGGCGAGGACAGGTTTCGCAGCAGCGCCAGCCCGAGGCCCACCAGCAGCACGATGGGTTCGAGGATGATGAAGAGGGTCACGTTCAGCAGGAATCCGTCCCACACCTTGGGGAAGGACAGCACAAAGTGTTCGGGGCTGAGGAACGCCGCCTGGAACGATTCCCAGCCGGCCGAGGAGGACAGCCCAAATCCGAGGACCGCCAGCAGGGCCAGCGTGCTGACCGTGGCGATCAGCGCGGAGCGGCGCACATCCGCACGCCTCCACCACACCGGGCGCACCAGCAGCGCCTGCAGCTCGGCGTCGCTGAGTTTCGGCGGGCCGGGGCGGCCCACCGGCGGTGCCTGATCCACCTGATTCGTCTGGGCAGCAACCCGATCGTCGATACTCACGCGTCTCCCCTCTCGGCGAGGTGATCATGGATCGTGCTCCCCGCATATTCGGTGCGATAGACACCCAGTTCCTGCAGCTCGGGAATGACCCGGTCCACAAAGGCATCCAGTCCGCTGGGCACCACCGAGGGGTTGACCACAAAGCCATCGGCGGCCCCGGTCTGCACCCAGTGGTTGATCTGATCGGCGACGCTCTTGGGCGTGCCCACAAAGTCGCGGCGGGCGCGCACCTCTCCGAGTAGCGCGCGCGTGGAGAGCCCGCGCTCGCGCTGCAGGGTGCGCCAGGACTCCACCAGGACGCGGGCGTCGCGTTCTCCGCCAACCTGTCCACGGGTGAAACGGTCGGCGTGCTCCCAATCGGGATCCTGCGTGGGCAGCGGACCGTCCACGTCGAAGTCGGTGAGGTCGATCCCCCACACCTCCTCCAGGAGGAACACGGCGACCTTCGGGGTGACCTCCTGCAGTCGCCATTCGGCGGCGATCTCGCGCGCCTCCTGCTCGGTATCCCCCAGCACAAACGAGGTGGACGGGAGGATGATCAGCTCATCCGCCCGACCGGCGGCCCGGCGACGCACCCGCAGGTCCGCGCAGAACTCCCGGGATGCCTCGATGCTGCGCCTTCCGGCAAAGATCACGTTGGCGTGGGCGGCGGCCAGGTCGCGACCCTCGGGGGAACCGCCGGCCTGCACGATCGCCGGTCCGGGACCGGGCAGCGCGGCGAGCCCGGCCGCGGCCTCGGCACCGGACCAGATACGGGCTGTCTCGGCCAGGAACCCTTCGGCCTGGCGGTAGCGGTCGGCGTGAGCAACCATGCGTCCGGGACGGAAGTTGGTGGAGGCCCCCACGCCGAAGCTGGTGTGCGAGGTCACCACGTTCCAGCCCGCGCGGCCGCCGGAGAGGCGGTGCAGCGTGGCCAGACGGGTGGCCACGTCGGTGGGGTCGGAGAACGTGGTGCCGATCGTGGCGACCAGTCCGATCCGCTCGGTTTCGGCGGCGAGGCCGGCGAGCACGGTGAGCGAGTCGGGCTTATCAAGGATCGCGTGCTCCACCACGCGCCCCCGGTGCTCCTGGAGCCAGTTGGCCTCGGCGAGGAACACAAAGTCGAACAGGCCGCGCTCGGCGCTGCGGGCAAACCGGGCAAAATCGGCAAACTCGATCTGACTGCCCGCCTCGGGATGTCCCCAGAGGGTGTGGTGGTGGTCATTGGGGTAAAACGCACCGAGGTGCACCCGGCGCAGGTTCGCGCCCGGTGCACTCTCGGGTTGGGGATTGTGTGGTGAAGCCATTGTTACTGGGTGTACTCCTGAACCTGCTCGGGCAGCGGCAGCCACTCCTTCTCCAGCTTGTCGATGGTGCCGTCGTCACGCAGCTCAGCCAGGGCCTCATCCACGTAGGGCACCAGCGGGCTGTTCAGATCAAACACGAAGCCCATGCCCTTGCTCACACCGTTGTCCTTGAGCAGGCCGGCGATCTTGAGGTCCTTGAACTGGTTGAGCACCACGTTCTGGCCGATCTGTAGGTCCACCACGATCGCATCCACCTGGCCGTTTTCCAGGGCCTGGGTGCTCAGCGCCACGGTGTCAAAGGACAGCACGTCCTGGGGCTTGATGGTCTGGGTGATGTAGCTGTCCTGGGTGGTTCCGGCCACGGTTCCGAAGCGGTACTTGGCGAGGTCGGCCACGCTCTTCGCCTCGAGTGCCGGGGAGTTATCCTTGGTGATCACGACGCTGCGCGACACATAGTAGGGGTCGCTGAATGAGACGGCCTTGGCACGCTCGTCGGTAATCGAGACCTCCTGGGTGTAGAGGTCAAAGTTCTTGGGTCCCGGGGTGAACGAGGCTGCAAACGCGGTGTAGCCCCACTTGACCTGGTCCTTGGTGAAGCCGAGCTTGTCGGCCACCGCATAGGTCAGCGCACTCTCAAAACCCTTGCCGTTCTCGGGCTTGTTGTCGATGAACCAGGGCGACCACACCGGGTCGTCCACATGGACGGTCAGCTCGCCGTCCTTCACCAGCTTGAGCTTGGCCGGGTCACCCAGGGTGACCTTCTCCGCGGACGCCGAGGATGACGGCGAAGCCGCGGGCGTGGCTGAGGACGAACACGCGCTCAGCGTCAGGGCGGCCAGGGCGGCCATCCCGATCAGCGCCAGGGTGCTGCGGCGACGAATACGTGAGTGGGTCATGCGTGCTCCTTCGATGAATCCCCACGACATACGCCAGCCGGGATGGGACTGCCTCCAGGGAGGAAGGGGGGATGGCATCACTTTAGGAATCTCCTCGAAGTTTCCAACATCGGTGACGCTATGTCACGCAACATTGCGCACTGTGACGCGGGGGTATTGCGGGCGCGCCGGGCTTGGGAGGATAGCGGGATGACGTCTTTCCCCACCGCAATTCCCCTCTCCGTTCTTGACCTGGTTCTCATCACCGAGGGCGGCGACGCCGCGAGTGCATTTGCCGAGACGATCGCGCTGGCCCAGGCCGTCGAGGAGGCCGGCTATCGGCGCTACTGGGTGGCCGAGCACCACCTGTTTCCCGGGGGTGCCGGAGCTGCCTCGGTCCTGTTGACCCCGACCATCGCCCGGGCGACCTCGACCATTCGGGTGGGCACCGCGGTCATCATCGTGGACCACCACACGCCGCTTCAGGTGGCCGAGGTCGCGGGTACCGTGGCCACACTCACCGGACGCGGGTTCGACCTGGGCATCGGCCGGGGTGGCCCGAGCGCCGAGCAGCGCGAGCGCGGGCGGCAGACCAACGCGGCCCTGGAGGCCGGGACCACCCGTCCCGGCCCGATCGGCGAACACCGCGAGGTGGAAGGCGTGGTGATCCCGTCCTGGGTGGTCACCCCGTTCAACGATGCGCGCGCGGGCCTCAACGACCGCCTGCTCAACCGCTTTCCCGGCAACCCCACCGACTTTGGGGCGCAGGTGGAGGACATCCTCGGCTTCCTGCGCGGCACCTTCACCGCTCCCGGTGAGGTTCCCGCGGACGTGCACATCACCGCGTCCCCCGCCGAGGGCGCTGACGTGGAGGTCTGGGTGCACGGCAGCTCGGCCGGCGTCTCGGCCGAGGTGGCCGGGGCAAACGGCCTGCGGTTTGGGGCGAACTATCACGCGCTCCCGCAGAACATCCTGGAAACGGTCCAGGCGTACCGGGACGCGTTTGTGCCCTCCGCCGAGCTGGATTCCCCGTACATCGCGGTCTCGGTGGACGTGCTGGTCGCCGACACCGACGAGGAGGCACAGCGCCTGGCCAAGCCATTCGAACGCTGGCTCTACTCGATCCGCACCGACTACGTGGCCGGCCCCTATCTGAGCCCCGAAACCGACGCCGCGAACCCGCTCACCCCCGAGCAGGCGCTGCTGGTCTCCGACCGGGTCGCCACGCGCATTGTCGGCTCCCCCGAAACCGTGGTTGCCCGACTACGTGCACTTCAGATCGCGACCGGCGCGGATGAGTTTGTCATCACCACCCAGGCCCACTCCCGCGCCGTGCGCGAGCAGTCCTACCGGCTGCTCGCCGAGGCGTGGGGCACGGGGCAGTAGCACGGAGTCCGGACTGTCCCGGGGGGTCCGGCGTGTCCGGGGGCGCCACACGTTATCCAAGCGCTATTTCACTCGTTCCGAGGCTGTCCGCGCTGCACACACGGGTTGATCATGCGGAGGGCTCGTTTTGACACGTAAATTACGTGTCAAAACGCGGGTCCATTTAAAACACGGGCCGGGCAAAACTCTCGGCCACATCTAGTCAGCGACACCAAGTCAGCGACACCTAGCCAGCCTCGAACCGGTAGCCAATCCAGCAACCCAAACCAACGCCCCGAGCCGGCGCCCCGAGTCAGCGTCCGAACCCGCTATACAAACTCGTTGCGCTAACCCTCTATCCCACCAGCGCGCGCACCACGGCGTCCGCCAGCAGGCGGCCGCGCAGGGTGAGCTGCAGGCGTCCGCGGAGGGCGGCGGGGCCCTCGATCAGGCCGTCGGCGATCAGGCGCGGGATTTCGTGGCGCGCGTCGGCGTCAAGTCCGGAAATCGCGATGCCCTCGGCGGTGCGGGATTCCAGCAGGATCCGCTCCATCTCGCGGGTTTCATCGTCCAGCACCTCGCGCCCAAGACCCGGGGAGATTCCCTCTGCCATGCGCTGAGCGTAGGCAGCGGGATGCTTGACGTTCCACCAGCGCACCCCGCCAACGTGGCTGTGCGCGCCGGGGCCGATGCCCCACCAGTCGGCACCGCGCCAATAGGCGAGGTTGTGCCGCGAGCGGGTTTCCGGGGAGACCGACCAGTTGGACACCTCGTACCAGGAGAATCCGGCGGCCGAGAGCGCCTGATCGGCGTACTCGTACATGTCCGCCTGCAGATCCTCGTCGGGTTCGGGCAGCTCGCCGCTGCGGATCTGGCGGTGCATCTTGGTGCCTGGCTCGACGATCAGCGAGTAGGCGGAGATGTGATCCGGTCCATAGCTGAGGGCAGCATCCACGCTGCGCTGCCACTGTTCCAGGGTCTCCCCCGGCGAACCGTAAATCAGGTCCACGCTCACCTGCAGGCCGACCCTCTTGGCCCACTCAACCACGAGCGGCACGCGCTCGGGGGTGTGGCTGCGATCCAGGGTCGCCAGGGTTTCCGGCACGGCCGACTGCATCCCGAAGGACACCCGGGTGAATCCGGCATCCTTGAGGGTCTGCAGGTAGACCTCATCCACCGAGTCCGGGTTGGCCTCGGTGGTGATTTCGGCGTTCGGGGTGAATCCGTGGGTGTCACGGACCGCGTGCAGCATGCGGGCCAGATCATCCGCGGGCAGCAGGGTCGGGGTTCCGCCCCCAAAAAAGACCGTGTCAACCGGGCGCACCGCAACCTGGGCGGCGTCGAGTACCCGCTTGGACAGCGCCACCTCGGCGATGGCCTCATCGGCGTAGTCCACCTGCTTGGCACCGCGCAGCTCGGTGGAGGTGTAGGTGTTGAAGTCACAGTATCCGCAGCGAACCCGGCAGAACGGGACGTGCAGGTAGAAGCTGAAGGGACGATCCTCACTGCCGATGCGCGCGGAGGCAGGCAGAGAGCCGTCGGTGGGGGCGGGATCTCCGAGGGGTAGTGCTCCCATTAGGTGGTGGGGCTCGCCCACGTCGGGGAAAGCGCACGCATATACGCGGTGGCAATCGCCGTCATCCGGGCACGACCCAGCGGCGGGAAGGCACGGTACTTGGCACCGATCGGGCGCATGAACGAGCGCACGGTGAACCACACCGAGTCATCGTCCCGCAGCTCCACCATGAACGACTCCTCGCCGCTCATCTGAGCGGTAGAAACCGTTCCATAGGCGAACGCGGTCGAGTTCTGGTTCTCCACCAGGTACACCACCCGGATCTTGGATTCCAGGTTGTAGCGGCCAATCTTGCCACGCAGCTTGGCGGTGGTTCCCGCATCCAGGAATGCGCTGCCATCGGGGGCGAAGCGCTGCTCGCTGTGACGGCGGTTGGGGGCAACGGCGTTACCCTCATCATCAAACTGAATTCCGGTGTACTCGTTTCCGCTGCCCGGACGCACATCGTGCACGTCGATCCCGGCATCACGCTGCACACCCCAGCTCAGCAGCGTCGATGCTGCGGCCTCGTAGCGTTCGCGTCCACTGCCCAGACGGATGCTGTCCTCGGCGGGCACATAGCCCTGCGGCGGGTACTGCATCAGGTCGGCAGCCTGGGTGGCCCCGACTGCGGCATAGTCAACGGGCTGGTCTTCGAAATTACTGCGGCGCATCCCCTACTTCTTTTCTGTCTGCTTCGTTCCGCGATCAATTCTTCGGCCACCTGGCGGCCTGATTGGGGCACGCCCCGAGGGCGAGCACGGTTAAGTCTAACCCGAGCTCGCCGCTACGGGGAGTTACTTCTTGCCCTTACCGGATTCCACGTCACCGGACAGCGCGGCGATGAAGGCCTCCTGGGGCACCTCCACACGACCGACCATCTTCATGCGCTTCTTACCTTCCTTCTGCTTCTCCAGCAGCTTGCGCTTACGGCTAATGTCACCGCCGTAGCATTTGGCAAGAACGTCCTTACGGATCGCACGAATGGACTCGCGGGCGATGATGCGGGCACCAATTGCCGCCTGAATCGGCACCTCGAACTGCTGGCGCGGGATCAGCTTGGACAGGCGCTCGGTCATCAGCACGCCGTAGGAGTAAGCGTTGTCGCGGTGCACGATCGCGCTGAAGGCGTCCACGGCCTCACCCTGCAGCAGGATGTCAACCTTCACCAGGTCGGCCTCCTGCTCACCCGAGGGCTCGTAGTCCAGTGACGCATAGCCCTGGGTGCGGCTCTTCAGGTGGTCGAAGAAGTCGAACACGATCTCGGCCAGCGGCATGTTGTAGCGCAGCTCGACGCGATCCTCACCGAGGTAGTCCATACCCAGCAGCGCGCCACGGCGGCTCTGGCACAGCTCCATGATGGTGCCCACGTAGTCCTTGGGGGCCAGGATCGCCACACGCACCATCGGCTCGGATACGGCGTGGATCTTGCCGGTCGGGAACTCGCTGGGGTTGGTCACCGTGACGGTCTTGCGATCCTCGGTGGTCACCTCGTAGATCACGCTGGGCGCGGTCGCGATGAGGTTCAGACCAAACTCGCGCTCCAGGCGCTCGGTGATGATCTCCAGGTGCAGCAGACCCAGGAAGCCACAGCGGAATCCGAAGCCCAGGGCCACCGAGGTTTCCGGCTCGTAGTTCAGTGCCGCATCGGACAGCTTGAGCTTGTCCAGGGCCTCACGCAGGATCGGGTAGTCCGAGCCGTCGATCGGGTACAGACCCGAGAACACCATCGGCTTGGGGTCGGTGTAACCGGGCAGAGCCTCGGTTGCAGGCTTCTGCGCGTGGGTGACGGTGTCGCCCACCTTGGACAGGCGCACATCCTTCACACCGGTGATCAGGTAGCCCACCTCACCGACGCTCAGTCCCTTGGACGGAACGGGCTCGGGCGAGGACACACCGATTTCCAGCAGGTCATGGGTAGTGCCGGTGGACATCATCTGCAGGCGCTCGCGCGGCTTCAGCGTGCCATCCACCATTCGGACGTAGGTGACCACGCCGCGGTAGGCGTCGTATACGGAGTCGAAGATCATCGCGCGCGGTTCGGCGTCCACGTTGCCCACCGGGGCGGGGATGTCGCGGATCACACGGTCAAGCAGCGCCTCGACACCCATGCCGGTCTTACCGGACACACGCAGCACGTCCTCGGGCTTGCCACCGATCAGGTTGGCGAGCTCAAGCGCGTACTTATCCGGGTCTGCCGCGGGCAGGTCGATCTTGTTCAGCACCGGAATGATGGTGAGGTCGTTTTCCATCGCCAGGTAGAGGTTGGCGAGGGTCTGTGCCTCGATACCCTGGGCGGCATCCACCAGCAGGATTGCACCCTCACAGGCGGCCAGCGAACGGGAAACCTCATAGGAGAAGTCGACGTGACCGGGGGTGTCGATCATGTTCAGTGCATAGGACTGACCACCCTCATCCGACCAGGGCATCCGCACGGCCTGGCTCTTGATGGTGATACCGCGCTCACGCTCGATGTCCATCCGGTCCAGGTACTGGGCGCGCATGTCACGGTTGGCAACGATGCCGGTGATGCCGAGCATGCGGTCTGCAAGCGTCGACTTACCGTGGTCGATGTGCGCGATGATGCAGAAATTACGGATGAACTCCGACGGGGTACTCGCCGGCTCTAGGGCCTTTACAGCTTGGGGGCTCACGCGTTCCTCTGGTTGTTAATGGTCACAAATAAAATCAGGTGCCGGAAAACCGGGCATGGACACACGTGTCCTTCTCGCCATTCTCCCATGAAAGGAGCGGCCGGGGCGAATGCGCACCGCCGAAGGGTGGGGACACGACGCGCCAGCTCGCGATGGTTGGGCGAGAGTGACGGGAACTGATAGACTCGGGTCTTGACTTGCGTGCGGAGTATCCACACGAAACAGTCGGACGGCGCCCTCTCTCGCTAACCGACACTCCCATTCGGAACAAACGAAAGACTAACTAAAGTGGCAAACATTAAGTCGCAGATCAAGCGCATCGGTACCAACAAGAAGGCTCAGGAGCGCAACAAGGCCGTCAAGAGCGAGCTGCGCACCGTCGTCCGTCACACCCGCGAGGCCGTCGTCGCCGGCGACAAGGACCGCGCCGTATCGGCCCTGCGTACCGCTTCGAAGAAGCTGGACAAGGCCGTGAGCAAGGGCGTTCTGCACAAGAACCAGGCTGCGAACCGCAAGTCGGCTCTGGCCAAGCAGGTTGACGCACTGCTCGCTAAGTAATTCTGCTTTCTAAAAATCCCCGCCCTCTTCGGAGGGCGGGGATTTTTGCTGTGCGGGCCTAGTTGCGGTGCGGGCTAGCGACGAACGAGCGTGCGTCCGCGGCTGGCGATGGCCGAGACCATGCGCTCCAGGGCGAACTGCGGATCTCCCGGCGCCCCCTTGACGATCGCATCGGTGTCGGCGATCAGGCGGATGCACGCCCCGAGGCCCGCATCATTCCAGCCGCGCAGATCCCGCTTGGCCCGATCAATCTGCCAGGGTGCCAGCCCGAAGGCGCGCGCCATCTGGGCACCGGGAACCCGGTTGGAACTCACCTTGGCCATTGTGCGCATCTTCATCGCAAAGGCCGCGACCATCGGAACAGGATCGGTACCCGAGTGAATCGCCTGACGCAGCGCGATCAAAGCCTCGCCGGCACGGCCGGCAATCGCCAGATCCGCCACCGCGAACGCGGTGACCTCGGCGCGGCCACCATAGTACTGGGCGACCGTCTGCTCGGTGATATCTCCGGTGGTATCGGCCATCAGCTGGGTACACGCGGCCACCAGTTCGGCCAGGTCTCCGGAAAACGCGGACACCAGTGCGCGGACCGCATCGGGACGTGCGCGACGACCGGCCGTCGCAAACTCTGCGGCGGCAAAATCAATCTTTTCCGAGTCTTTCTTGAGCTCGGTACAGACCACCTCAATCGCGGTGCCCTTGGCGGCGCGGATCGCATCCAACAGGCGCTTCCCACGCACTCCCCCGGCATGCCGAAGCACGACGGTCGCCCCCTCGGGCGGGTTGGCCAGGTAGTCGATGGCCTCGGTGAGGAAAATATCGGAGCACTTCTCGACCGCATCAATACGAACAAACCGCGGCTCCCCAAACAGTGAGGGACTTGCCACGGTCGCCAGCTCGCTGGCCACGTAGGTGTCGGCGGTAAGTTCACTGAGCTCAAGGCTCGGGTCCTCGGCACGCAGCAGATCGCGCAGGATCCGAATCGACCGGTCGGCGAGGAACCCCTCGGTCCCGCTCACCAGCACCACGGAGGCCGGCCGAATCTGGTTCCACGCGAGCTGCGGGATCGCCACCTTCACGCTTGCCTTTGCCGTCGTTGTGCCGCGAGCTGCCGCCACCGTGTCCTCCATTTCACGATCGGGACCCGAGGTCGCCAATCATCTGGATCCAGCCTACCGGCTCCCTCGGACCTTGGTTGCGGACAGGCCGTCTCGCCTCGGCCGGGGCCGACACGCAGGCGCGTCGAGGTTGGACTTTCCTCACGATTCGCCACGCAATCCCGTCGCCACACACAGGCCACATCGGCATTCGGGAACGATCAACAAAAGTTCCCCTCCGTTGGGTGACATAACGCTCGTATTTATCAGTATTATTTCCCTGTCCTCACTCTTCGCGCGCGGCCGATCGCACCCGACAGCGCGCACGCTTTCTCCCCGAAAGGCGAATCCATGACATCCCACCCACCACGCACCTCCCGCCGGCTGGCGAGCTGGATCGGCGCGGCCGCGCTCACCCTGGGCGGCATCCTGACACCCGCCGCGGCCCTGGCGGCCGAGCCAGCATCCGGCGCGGCATCGGTCTCCGCCGGAGACACCGTTCACATCGGACCTCGGCAGGGATACGCCGGCACCGGAATCTTCCCCGTCTGGTACCACGGCGCCGGGGTAGGCGAACCCGATGGCTGGGCATACTGCCTGGAACACAACATCAGCGCGCGCACAAACGTGGATGGCCGTGTCGACTCCCTTGATGACTACCTCGGTAGCAACGCCTTCACCGGCAAGGAGGTCAAGGACCGAGTGCTCTGGGTCCTCGCGCACAGCTATCCCGCGGTCGACCTCGAGCAGCTGGCCAGTGCTGCCGGAATCTCCGGGCTTGCCGTGAACGACGCGATCGAGGCCACACAGTACGCGATCTGGCGCTACACGGATGTGGGCTACGACGCGAACTGGCCCTGGGAAACCCCGAACTCCGAGGCCGTGTACTGGTACCTGGTCCACGGTGCCAACGCCGCGCCCTCCCCCGCACCGTTCCCAACCCAGGCGACCGCCTCTATTGCCTCCCCGACCTCACAGCAGAACGCCGGAAGCCTGGCCGGACCCTTCACCGTGAGCACCAATCAGGAATCGGTGAGCATCTCCGCCCCGGACGTGCGACTCACCGACGCACAGGGCAACCCGATCAACGCGACCGCGGTGCGTGATGGCCAGTCCATCTATCTGGATCTGCGCGATCTCACCTCCGCCGGTTCGGCCACGCTGACGGCAACCGCCTCGGCGGCCGGACCCACCGGAAATGTCATCTCCGTTGCGGCTTCGGGCAGCACCTCGCCCACGGCCACCGAGCACGCGCAGACCATCGTGCTTGTGCAGGCGCACACGGCCACCGTGCAGACGCAGTCCGCGGTTAACTGGGCCGGGGTTCGGGCAACCGAGCCCACCCCGGGAAACTCGACCCCCACCCCGGGTAGCACCCCCGGACCAAGCAATACCACCGGCCCCGGCACCACCGCGTCACCGACCGCACCGGCTTCAGGCTCGGCTTCGGCTTCGGCTTCGGCTTCGGCCCACGCGACTGCCGACGGTGCACGTCTCGCCTCCACCGGTGAATCCTTCCCGGCGCTGGCCGCAGGAATCGCGGGCATCCTGCTCATCCTGGGTTACGGTTCGCTGCGTCTTCGACGCTCGCGCCGCGACGCCTAGGGATCTCAATCCGCTACCGGGCCTCGGTTCCCCCGTGGGAATCGGGGCCCGTTTGCGCATCCATCGTCCGGGCGGGCAGCGCCGCAAGCAGCACATCCAGCCCTGCGCGCATAATGGACTCGGGCTCCACCGGATCCATCGCCCTCAGCCGGGCATATTCCGGCGCATGGGCAAATTCCACGCCGAGATCTCGTTCACTCCGGGCCATTGCCGCGGTGGTCGCCGAGCCGATCACATAGTTTGCGAGAATGTATGCGGTTCCCAGCGGATCGCGCGCACCCGCCTCGCTCAACAGCACCACCATGCGATCACTGACCCGCACGTAGTGCGGCCCACGCGGGGCCCGCATCGCGATCACTCGTACGGCCCAGGCGTGGTGGACGAGGTGCCGATAGTAGGCGAGCATGAGCTCTCCCAGCGAACCGGAAATCACCGCCTCCCCCATCACCGGATCACGCTGCATCGCATAATCCAGCGCAAGATCGTAGAGGTCATCCACCGACTCAACCCGCGAGTACAGACTCGCCGCCGCGACACCCAGCACCCCGGCCACCGAGCGAATACTCAGCGCCTGCACCCCGCCCTCGTCCAGGAGCCGCATGCTCGCGAGCGCTACGTCTTCAATGTGGACGGAGCGGGCACGCAGAACAGGCTTTGGATGATCCCAATAACTCACGGTGTCCACTATAGGTCACCAAAGAGCCTAAACGAACACTGTATGCTTAAGTGGTTTTGGGGCTCGGAGACGTTCGGGATGCCGAACTGTTCTCCCGAAGCCTGACCCGCACGACAATTCGAAGGAATCCATGACTTCAGCGATTACCCTGATTCGTTCCGCCGCCCTTTCTGACGCGGCCCAGTATGCCTATGCGGCTACCGCCCCCGCGGGGTCGCGTCTGATTTTCCTAGCCGGGTCCTGCCCGCTCAATGCCGACGGAAGCACCGCTGGCGTTGGCGACTATGCTGCCCAGGCGTCGTCCTGCATCGACAACATGAAGGCGGCACTGGCAGCTGCCGGGGCCGGTATCACCGATGTGATCAGCACCCGGGTCCTCGTCGCCTCACACAACCAGACTGACCTGGTGACCGCGTGGAACGTGGTGCGGGATGCCTTTGGCGATCACGATGTTCCCAGCACCCTGCTGGGTGTCACCGTTCTCGGCTATGACGATCAGCTTGTTGAGATCGAGGCGATCGCCGCGGTACGGGATGAGACTGTGCACTAGTCACCTCTCGGTTCTCACCTCCAGCCCGCGTCCGGTTCGGACAATAAATACGGTTCCGCTCTGATCGGTGCGCAGAATTCGCACACCCAGGGCGCTCAGGAAACTGAGCGTCTGGGTGCGCGGATGCCCATATGTGTTCGCTGCACCCACCGAGATGACCCCGATTCTTGGGTGCAGTGCTCGATAGAGCTCGGGATCCTGATCGGCGCTGCCGTGATGGGCAACCTTGACAACATCGGTCGAGCGGGCGTAGCTGGTTTTCGCGAGAGCGGGAATCAGGAGCGACTGGGTTTCGGCGCCGAGATCGGCGAGGAAGAGTGCCCGGGTCCCTTCCCCCTCAAATCCCCACACCACGGCGGACCCGTTGGCGCTCAGGCCGCTAGTGACCGACGGCGGCCAGAAGACTCTCCAGCTCAGCCCTCCGAGCGCTCCCGTATCGCCATCTCGCGCCAGCCTTGCGCTGGACGGTAACTGCGCACGTACCCGTTTATCCTGTTCGGTGCGCGGTGTGGCGATCAATGCGGCATCGATGCGATCGCCGAGCGCGGCGATACCTCCGCTGTGGTCCGCGTCATAGTGTGTCAGGACAAAGAGGTTTATGCGGTCGATACCCAGCCGGTCAAGGCACTGCGTCAGCGCGGCTGGGTCCCGACCCGAATCGACCAGCGCAACCCTCCCTCGCGAGCGCACAAGAATTGCATCGCCCTGCCCGACGTCACACGCGGCGATGATCCAGCCTGTGGGCGTGCCTGCACGGGCGAGCACGGCTGGGATCACCGCCGAACCAGTCAGCAGCGACCCGGTCACCAAAATCGCAACTCCCCAGCGAATACGGTGGGCGCGGTGGAGAACATATCCGAGCAGAACCAGCGTGAGCGCAAGCAGACCAAGTGCCCCGACCGGCCCAGGCAGCCAGGGCACGAGACCTCCGGGCACTGCGGCACAGACCCGCGCGACCGCGATAATCCAGGCGGTCGGGAGCCAGGCGAACCACACGGCTACCAGCCCCAATGGAGGCCAGATGGCATGTGCAATACACACGATCAGGCCCATGAGTGTGGCCAGGGGCGCGGCGGGTTCGGCGAGCAGGTTCGCGGGAATCGCGGTCAGCGAAATCTCCGGTCGAAGCAGGATCAGGATGGGGCCGCAGGCAAGCTGCGCGGCGGCGGGAATTGCCAGGGCGTAGGACAGCCACGTGGGAAGCCAGCGGCTGAGCGCCACGGCTAAGGGGGTGCTGAGCATAATCAGGCCCGCGGTGGCAGCCACCGACAGGATGAAACCAAAATCTGTCGCGAGGCCGGGTTCCAGCAGGAGCAGCACGATCACCGCGATGTTGAGCAGCGGAACGCCCGCGCCGGGTCGACCGTGCAGCAGAAACCCCAGAACCACCGCAGCCATGACCGCGGCGCGCAGCACACTGGGATCCGGACCAACAAGCAGAACGAAGCCGCCGAGGCCGATCGCCCCCGCCACAATACGGATCCTCCGGCCGGCACCCATCAGTGCGGCCAACCCCGCACACACGGCGATCACAACCGCACAGTTGGCCCCGGAAACCGCGACCAGGTGGGTCAGCCCGGTATCGCGCATGGCCTGATCGAGATCGACGGGCAGCGTTCGTGTCTCCCCGATCGCCAGGCCCGGCAGCAGCGTCCCCGCGCTTCCGGGGAGAACCGACGCCGCCTGGACGAGCCCCTCCCGCAGCCCATCCACCGCACGCTGAATCATCTGGGCGGGTCCGCCTGGTCCGGGGGTTCCAACTCGAGGAAGTGCGCGTACCGATACCCAGGCAACCTCCGCGGTCCCGGGTGCGCTTTCTCGTACGCTGCCGTCCACGTCGACCGTGTCACCGATTCGGAGCGCGTCCAGGCGCGCGCCTACCAGCAACACCGCAACATCGCTGGGTGCACCCCGCACACTCACGGTCCGCGCGGCGAGAATCATGCGTTCGCTGCCGTCCAGGGCCGCGACAATCGGGCGTGCCCGCTCGGTAGCGCGTACGCGCATCGACACGGTGGGTGCACGCGCGGGGGCTGCCCGATATCCCAGCAGGGGCGGTTCCGCCTCGTCGAGCGAAGGCGCGGCCTGGATGATACTCAGGAGCGGATCCGCCTCGACTCGGGCACGCGCCAGCGCGATGTTCGTTGTGCCCACCGCAGCGACAAGTGTCAGTGCCACCACCACGGCCGCGCGCACAAGCGCACGCACCTCGGAACCCCGCGAGTCTCGATATCGTCGCCGATACGCCAGAATGCTTGCGCCGCTCAGTGGAATTCCAATCGCCAGGATGATCCCCGTCGTGAGAAAGAGAATGTGTGAACCGAGCCTCGGCAAGCCCAGGGATAAGCCCCACACGACGAGTGCAACCGGGACGAGCCGATAGGGGCCGGGTATTCGCCCCGGATCGGTCAGTTGCCACGCTCCTTTTCCAACGCGGCACAGCACCTCGGTCACCGTCATGGCGTGACCTTCCCACGGAGCGCCACAATCATTTTTGGGCCAATGCCGGAGACACGAGCCAGATCGTCGACGCTTCGGAACGGACCGTTGGATGTCCTCCACTCGATAATTCGAGCGGCCAGGGCCGGCCCAATGCGCGGTAGAGAATCAAGCTGCTCGGCGGTCGCCTGGCTCAACGAGATCGGGCCCGATGCGGGAGCGGTATCACCGCTTCCCGCGACTCCGCTCGCACCACCCGAAGCCGGCACCACGGTTTCCCCCTGTGCGGGCACACGGATCTGCTCCCCGTCAACCACCCTGCGGGCCAGATTGATCTGGGCAATATCCGCGCTCGGTAGCGCACCGCCCGCCGCCGTGATCGCCGCGTCCACACGCGCAGTTCCGGTCAGGGTGTAGAGACCGGCGGAAGCCACGGCACCCACCACGTGCACGGTCACGGGTGCGGAGTCGGTTGCGGGCCCCGGACGAGCAGAGGAGGTATCGCCCGTGGCGGGTGAGGATCCATCCGTGCGGGGCGAACCGTCCGAAGCGGCGTCTGCGCTGTCTGAACCCGAGTCGATACTCGATGACGTATCGGCCGCCCGCTCGGAGTTCCTCGCGGAGACTGCCGCGGGCGATGACCCCGTGGCCGCCGTGGAAACCGCCGCATCGGGGTCAAGTAGGCGAATCAGAACGATACCGATCACCAGGGCGACAACCACCCCGGCCACCGCGAAGCCACGCCCGCGTACCCCCAGTCGTCTCCACCGCGCTACAAACCCACGCACCCGGCTCGAAGACACACCCGGCGTCGCGCCGATGGGCGGTCGTTCAGGCTCACCGGTGTCGACCTCCGCGGGTGGTGTAAGGACCTCGACTGTTCCGGGCACCGGCGGCTTGAAAACTCGATCCGGTGGGCGAGCATGGCGCGGTGGGCCGACACGGATGGTGCCGGGGTCTGCGGGCCACGGGACGTCTTCCCGGGGAGAACGGTGCGCGGGATGCGGGATGAATGCGGTGTGTGAGGTCATGGTTCGAGGCTAGGGTGGGCACGTCGCCGTGGAGGGTGATGGACCTCAGCCTGGGGATAACCCGGGGCAGAATTGTCACTGTGGAGGAGGGCCACCGCGAACCGGCCGGGGACACGCCGCCGGAGACTCCGGGCACATGCGTTAGCGTGAGAGAGACGATACTTGCCGCCGAGGGTATACATGACTCCCCCGCGACGAAGCCCGAGAGCGCTGGCCTGAGGGCGATGTACCCGAGGCCGAAACCCTCGCGGAGGTGGATCTGCGCGTGCGAGACTTCCTCACTCAGGTTGCCGAACAGTACGCCGGATAGCTGACGTTATGACCCGGACCCGAAGCGCTCAATACCCACCACGCTGAGCATCTGGAGCTTGCTCTCGGCCTCGCTTCGCGGTGCGGCCGAGAGCACCAGCAGGGCCTGGGTTTGATCTTCGGTGAAAAGCGTCTGACAGTCCACTTCGATCTCACCAAGCTCGGGATGGATCAGCGTTTTATGATCGGCGAATCGCCGCTGGACACGCTGTTCGGCCCACAGCGTGACAAACTCGGGGCTCACACGCTCGAGCTCTCGCACCAGATCGGCGGCGCGCGAATGCTGCCCCATTAGGCCCAGCGCGGCCCGAAGCGACGCCACCTGGGCGCGCCCCTGACGATCCCGATCCGACTCGGGATAGAGCGTGCGTGCGCTCTCGGGATGGGCAAACCAGCGATAAACCTCGCTGCGTTCCCACCCGATGAGATGGCTGGTCTCCCCGTATAGCGCGGCCGCGGGCGCATTCTGAACCAAGATTTCCCCGAGCAGGGAGACGATCAGCGCGGGTGTGTCCGAAAGCCGGTCCAGGACCCGCAACAGCGCGGGTGCCACATACTCACCGGTGGCCGAGCGGTCGGGAGCGGCCAAACCCGCTATCCGGTACAGATAGTCACGTTCATCCGGGGATAGCCTGAGTGCTCGTGCAAGCGCAGACAGGATCTGCGCACTCGGCTGCGTGCTGCGACCCTGCTCCAAACGCGTGTAATAGTCGGTGGACATCTGGGCGAGCTGCGCGACCTCCTCGCGGCGTAATCCGGGGGCGCGCCGTCTCGGGCCCGCGTGCAAGCCGACGTCAGCGGGTTTGAGATCGCCGCGGTGGCGGGAGAGAAACTGGCTGAGAGCGTCGCGATCCATGTGACCAGTATCCTCCGTTTCCACCGGGTAAACCAGGGACTCTCCCTCCCCCGATAACCGCTCTCTGGTACGCGTCGCTGAGCGGATCAATACTCGAAACATGAACATTTCAGGAAACACGATCTTCGTTCCCGGCGCGACCAGCGGCATCGGTCTGGCGTTGGCTCTCGCACTGCAGAACGCCGGAAACACGGTCATCATCGGCGGACGACGCACCGAGCTGCTCGACCAAATCGCCGCCACTCACCCGGGCATTCACACGGTGCACATCGACACCACAAGCGTGGCCAGCATCCAGCAGGCCGCCACCGCCGTGATCGACGCCCACCCCGAACTCAACGTGCTGATCGCGATGGCCGGAATCATGCGTGTCGAAGATTGGACCCGACCGAGCGGGTTCCTTGACTCCGCCGAAGAGATCGTCGTCACCAACCTGCTCGGGCCGATCCGCCTGATCGGCGCGTTTGTGGAACACCTCCAGAGTCGACCGGATGCCACCATCATGACGGTGAGTTCGGGCCTCGCCTTCACCCCGCTCATGGCAACGCCGACCTATAACGCGACCAAGGCGGCAATCCATATGCTGACCGAGTCGCTGCGCCTCCAGTTCGCCGAAACCTCGGTACGCATGCTGGAACTGGTGCCGCCGTCGGTGGCCACCGATCTCCTGCCCGGCCAGCGCGAGAGCGCATTCGCGATGCCGCTGGATGAGTTCATTACCGAGACGGTGGCGCTGATCCACGAGAACCCGGATGCCGAGGAGATCCTGGTGGAACGGGTGAAATTCCTCCGGTTTGGGGAGGCGCGCGGGGACTATAAGCAGACCGTCGCCGCGGTCAACAGCCTGGACCCGCACGGCAAGTAGCGCCGGTCACGCACCGCTCACGCATCAGACACAGACACAAAACGGGGCGGTTTCCCTTCGGAAACCGCCCCGTTCTGTGTGTGTGTACTACGCCTTGATCGCGATGTTGACGAGCTTGGGCTCGCGCACGATGACCTTGACAATCTGACCCTCACCGATCGCACGCTTCACACCCTCGGAGGCCAGGGCGATGGCCTCGAGGTCGGCGGCAGAGATGTCGGGGGCCACGTCCACGCGGTCGCGGACCTTACCGTTGACCTGGAAGACCGCGGTCACCGAGTCGGCCACGAGCAGGCTCGGGTCGGCGTCCTTCCAGCGCACCAGCGCAACCGGGGCGGGGAAGCCCAGGTTGGCCCACATGTCCTCGGCCGCGAACGGCGCGAAGATGTTCAGGGCGGTGGCCAGAACCTCGGCGGCCTCGCGGACGGCGGGGTCACCGGCACCGGGGCCCGAGTCGATCGCGCGACGGGTCACGTTGGTGAGCTCCATTAGGCGGGCGACCACCACGTTGAACTTATACGACTCGATCAGCGCGGGGGCATCGGCCAGGAAGCGGTGGGTTTCACGGCGCAGGGCACGGTCACCGTCGTCGGCGATGCTGCCGGACGGGGTGGTCACATCCTTCGAGATCCGCCAGGCGCGAGCGAGGAACTTGGCGGCACCGGCCGGGGACACATCCGCCCAGTCGATGTCGTCCTCGGGCGGGCTGGCGAAGGCCATGGTCACACGCAGGGCATCGGCACCATAGGCATCCAGCTCGCCGGCGAACTCCACCAGGTTACCCTTGGACTTGCTCATCTTGGAGCCATCCATGAGCACCATGCCCTGGTTCAGCAGCGCGGTGAAGGGCTCCACGAAGTCGACATAGCCGAGGTCGTGCAGCACCTTGGTAATAAAGCGCGCGTACAGCAGGTGCAGGATCGCGTGCTCGACGCCACCCACGTAGTGGTCAACCGGTGCCCACTTCTTCGCCTCGTTGACGTCGAAGGCTACCTCGTCCGAGTTGGCGGACAGGAAGCGCAGGAAGTACCAGGAGGAGTCCACGAAGGTGTCCATGGTGTCCGAGTCGCGCTTGGCAGGCTTGCCACAGGTCGGGCAGGGCACGTTCACCCAGTCCTCGGCGGCACCCAGCGGGCTGGCACCCTTGGCCTGCAGGTCCAGGCCCGCGCTCTCGGGCAGACGCACCGGCAGCTCGGCAGCGGGAACCGGAACCTCGCCACAGTCACCACAGTGGATGATCGGGATCGGGGTACCCCAGTAGCGCTGACGCGAGATCAGCCAGTCGCGCAGACGGTAGTTCTTGGAGGCGTGACCGAGGCCACGCTCCTCTAGGTCGGCGATGATCGCGGGGATCGACTCGGCCTTGGTCAGGCCGTCGAACTTGCCCGAGTTGATCATCTTGCCGGCGCCGGGCAGTGCGATGCCACTCTCGGCCGGGTCGACCACGGCGTCCGCGCCCTCAACCGGCTCGGTGTCCACCACGATGCGGATCGGCAGGTCGAAGGCCTTGGCGAAGTCCAGGTCACGCTGGTCGTGTGCGGGCACGGCCATGATCGCGCCGTGGCCGTAGTCGGCCAGCACGTAGTCGGAGATCCAGATCGGCAGCTTCTCGCCGTTGACCGGGTTGATCGCATATCGGCCGGAGAACAGACCGGTCTTCTCGCGGTCGGTGGCCTGACGCTCGATGTCGTTGGCCTTCTTGACCTCTTCCAGGTAGTCCTGGAACTTCATCCGGGTCTCGGCGTCGGCCTCGACCACCAGCTCGGCGGCCAGGTCGGCATCCGCGGCAACAACCATGAAGGTCGCACCAAACAGGGTGTCCGGACGCGTGGTGTAGACGGTGATCGGTTCGCGACGGCCCTCGATCTCGAAGGTCACATCGGCACCGTTGGAGCGGCCGACCCAGTTGCGCTGCATGCTCAGCACCTTGGACTGCCAGCCCTCCTCCAGGAGGCTCAGGTCGTCCACCAGGCGGTCCGCATAGTCGGTGATCTTGAAGTACCACTGGTTCAGCTTCTTCTTGGTCACCAGTGCGCCACAGCGCTCACAGCGACCGTCCACCACCTGCTCGTTGGCGAGCACGGTCTGGTCGTTGGGGCACCAGTTGACCGGGCTGTCCTTGCGGTAGGCCAGGCCCTTATTGAACATCTCCAGGAACAGCCACTGGTTCCAGCGGTAGTACTCGGGGTCGCTGGTGTGGATTTCGCGGCTCCAGTCGAAGGAGGTCGCGTAGCGGCGGAACGAGGTCTTCTGCTGCTCGATGTTCTGGTAGGTCCACTCGCGCGGGTCGATGCCACGCTTGATGGCCGCGTTTTCAGCGGGCAGACCGAAGGAGTCCCAACCGATCGGGTGCAGCACCGAGTAGCCCTGTCCACGCCAGTAGCGGGCCAGGACGTCACCGAGGGCGAACGCTTCGGCGTGACCCATGTGCAGGTCTCCGGAGGGGTACGGGAACATGTCCAGCACGTACTTGCGCGGTGCATCATCGGGTACATCGGCCGTATTGAACGGCGCAAGCTTGTCCCAGATCCCCAGCCAGCGGTCCTGGATGGCGGAGAAGTCGTACTTCTCTTCGATGTTGGGCTCGTTGGTGCTCACAAAACTCTCATTCTCAAGCGAAATCGGGCGGTCGCGGTGCGACGCTCGGTGGCCACTCACGGTGGAGGACAAACGGTTCTAGCAAAAGAACACGTATCCGTCTAGGTTACCGCGGATTGCGGGGTCCCGGGTGCCGAAGCGGATGCCCGCGGCGAACGACGCTCCTCCGGCTAGCGTTCGGCCTCTGCCACACCCAGCACCGCCAGCAAAACGCGCGCTTTCAAACGGGATTCGGCATACTCGCGGCCCGGGTCCGACAGAATCGTGATTCCTCCGCCGGCACCGATCCGCGCAGCGCCAGGCTCCACCAGGATGCTGCGGATAATCATCGACAGTTCCAGGGATCCGCGCGCGTCCCGATACCCGAACGCTCCCGCATAGGCACCGCGAGGCCCCGCCTCCATCGCCGCCAAATGGGTCATCGCGCGGTGCTTCGGGGCGCCCGTCATCGAGCCCGCGGGGAACGCGGTGCGCAACAGGTCTCCGATACGTACGTCCGGGCGCATGGTGGCCTGGACCGTGGAAACCAGCTGATGCACCTGGGAGTATGTCTCGACCACGTGCAGTTCCGAGACGGTGACCGAGCCGAGCTCGGCGATTCGGCCCAGATCGTTGCGCATCAGGTCCACGATCATCAGGTTTTCGGCGCGCTCCTTCTCGTCCGCACGCACCTCGGCGGCGAGTTCGGCGTCTCGGATCGGATCCGGGTCGCGCCGCCGCGTTCCCTTGACCGGACGCGTGGTAACCCTGCGCGCGGTGTCCACGGAGAGGAAGGTCTCGGGGCTGGAGGACACCAGCGCTGTGCCCTCAAACCGCAGGTACCCCCCGCGGTCGGTGGGGCTCAGTGTGCGCAGGTGCTGATAGAGAGCCAGCGGATCGAAAGCTCCCGGCACCGTGACCTCGTTGGTCAGACACAGCTGGTAGGCCTCGCCGGCGGCGATCAGGGTGCGGCAGTGTTCAACCAGCGCACGGTACTCGGCCTCGGAGTGACGCCAGGTCGGAACGGGCGGCTCGCCCGCGGCTGGAGCGGTTATGTGCGCGGCGTGATCGGCAGCGCCGGGCACGCGGGCAGCGCCCACACCGGTACCAGCACCAGCACCAGCACCAGCACCAGCACCAGCACCAGCACCAGCACCAGCACCAGGGTTCTCCCACCGCGAATCCGTCGGCAAGTCCACACGCTGAATCAGTGTGACCGTGCGGGCACCGTGGTCGAAGGCGAGCATCCGGTCCACCAGCATCCAGCCGGCATCCGGCAGTGCCTCGGTACGAGAGACGGCGGCGGGCGCTCCCACCAGATCGGCACCATACTCGTAGCCGAGAAACCCGATCCAGCCGCCGCCGAAGCCGGGCACGTCCGCGGCGGCCACCTGAAAGTCTTCCAACATCGACTCCAGCACCGCATGCAGATCGGGCAGCTCCGTCGTCGGGGCACACACGCGGGGGTCCCGTCCAGGTTCGCGTAGGCTCACCGTGCCGGTCCCCCGGTGGGCGGTGGCCACGGTGCTGGCGATTCCCAGATAGGAGGGGCCTGAATCTGCTCCGACCCCGGCATCCAGCCAGAAGCAGAAGTCGGCCTCACCGATCAGGCTTTGCGCAACCGATGTGGGTTCGATCCACTCCGGCAACTCGCGGGCGCTAAAACTCAGGTTCACCCTCAGAGTTTATCGAGACTCATCCGCGTCGGTGGACGCCGCGGCCCGGTACCCGCGCAACCCGGTGCGGTTCGCCCCCAGCGCCGCGGCCGCCACGATCGCGCAGATACCCCCGGCCGCGATCCCGATCCCCGCACCCCACCAGTTCCCGAACAGGCCCGCCCGGGTTGCACCGAGCTGCGGTCCCCCCATTCCCACCATGTGTTCGAGCGCTCCGACCCGGCCGCGCAGGCTGTCCGGGGTTTCCTCCTGCACGATAATCTGAGCCAGCGAGATGCTCACCGCATCCAGAATCCCGCCCAGGCCCAGCAGAATCAGAGTGATCCACCAGTATCCGGACAGCGCCACCCCCACCATCAGCCCGCCAAACAGCGCGGTGGTAATCAGCAGCGCCGGTCCACGCCAGCGGAGGCGACCGAGCGCGCCGGATCCGAGGCCCAGGAGGGCTGCTCCGATGGCCGGTGCCGCGCTGAGTAGACCAAAAATCAGAGGATCTGCGCCGAACCGTTCGGCGTTCAGGGCGGGGAGTAGCGCGATCGGAAGCGCAAGCATGGTGAGGCTCAGATCCGCCAGAAACACCCCGCGCAGCACCCGATGGCGGGCCACAAACACCGCACCCTCGGCAATCCCGCCAAATCCGGTTGAACCAGGAGCCGAGGATCCGGGAATCGCCGGGAGACGCACTGCGGCGATCAGCACGGCCACGCTCCCCACCAGCTGAAGTCCAAAGCATGCCCAGGCCATCCCGACCGACAGCAGCAGCCCACCAAGTGCGGGGCCCAGAATCATCCCGAGATTGCCGGACAACAGAGTGAGGATGATGGCAGCGGGAAGCAGCGTCGGCGGCACAATGGTGCGCAGCAGGGTGCGCCGGGCCGGCACGGCCAGTGCGCCGATCGCCGCCTGAAGTGCAACCAGAAGATACGCGGCACCCAACCAGACGTTCGGGATGAGGGCCTGCGCCATAAATCCGAGTGCGACCAGTGTCTGGGCCGCTGCGGTCATCCGGGTGAGCCGGCGTCGATCCGAGCGATCGGCCAGCAGGCCCCCGAGTGGAGCCAGTACGATCGTGGGGATCGCCACACACAGCCCGATCAACCCGACCGCAAGCGAGGATCCGGTGCGCTCAAAAACCATCAGGGTGATCGCAACAACTGCCGCCTGGGTTCCGAGCCCCTGAATCGTGTTCCCCTTCCACACTCGGGCAAACGCCGGTGCGTCGCGGAGCGGGCGCAGGTCCACCAACAGATTTTTTCCCATGTCTCCCCCGCGCATCATCGACGCACAACACTACACGCCGCGTGCCCGGAGTCCGGTGCACGCGGCGTGAGCGCGATTCGAGAGCCGGCTAGCCCGCGGAGACGAGGGTGCCTGCCTCGATGCGCAGGTGCCGGTCAAAGAGGTCACCGGCGACGTCGGCGTGGGAGATCAGGATGACCGTGCGGCCGTGGGCGCGGGCGACGCCCACCAGGTCGGCGATCAGGGCGGTCGCCAGGTCTCCCTCGACGCTCGCCGTGGGCTCGTCCAGGACGATCACCGGGAACTCGTGCAGCAGTGCCCGGGCCAGGGCCAGCCGCTGCGCCTGGCCACCGGACACCAGCGCACCACGCTCACCGACGCGGGCGGACAGGCCGCCGCGCTCGCGCACCCAGTCACCGAGGCCCACCTGGTCGAGGATCAGTTCCAGGTCCTCGTCGGTGGCGGTTTCGTGGGCAAACAGCAGGTTTTGGCGGATGTCCTCGTCAAAGAGGTACGGCACCTGCTCACACAGACCGATTTCCGTGCGCACGGTATCGGGATGCAGCGAGGAGAGTTCGGTGCCCTGCAACCGGATCGAACCGGTGTAGTCGATGAAGCGCACCAGCGCGTGAGCCAGGGTCGTTTTGCCGGCGCCGCTCGGGCCCTCGATCAGCAGGCTCTCGCCCGCCACGATGTTGAGCGAGTCGATGCGCAGCGCGGGTTCGGGGGCACCGGGGTGACGGATCGCGACGTTCGAAAACGCCAGCAGATCGGCACCGGCCACCGGCACCAGCTCGGTCGCGCCCACCTCGGCGGGCACGTCGGACGCACGTTCGGCGTCGGTCGCACCGGCGATCCGCTCGGCACTTGAGCGCACCTGACGCCAGGCACCGAGAGCCAGCGGCACGTTGGCCACAACCTCAAACACCGCGAGCGGAACCAGGGCCAACACGGCCAGCCCGGGGCCAGACAGGCCACCCTCGTGCAGCACCGGAATTGCGCTGATCATCGCGATCGCAATCGCCACCCCGGTGAACAGGGCCAGGGCCGCCGCGGCGATGCCGGTGCCGCTGGCACGCTTCACCAGCGAGGTGGTGAGGGCCTTGTCCGCCGCGTCCACCCGAGCACGGGCCGCGGGCTCGGCCCCGTAGGCCACCAGCACGTCGAGCGCACCGAGGTAGTCCACCAGGGAATCCAGCAGGTTGGCCCGCTGCGGCGCGAGCGAGCGCTCGGCTCGGGCGGCCACCACAGAAATGGCCCAGGCGCTCAGCGCAAACGTCAGGATCAGTGCGAGCGCGAGACCCAGGGCCGCGCCCGGAGAGAGCAGCGCCACGCCGACAACCGCGATGATCGACACACCCAGCGCGGTCAGCAGCGGCTGGATCACGCGCAGGCCGAGGTTCTGCATCTCGTCCACATCCGACACCAGCGTGGACAGCAGGCTGCCGCGGCGTGAGCGGGCAAGGCCAGCCGGGGCGATCGGCAGCAGGCGCTCCAGCAGCCCCAACCGCACGGTTTCCAGCTGACGGAAGGCCGCCTCGTGGCTGAATAGACGATCCAGGTAGCGGAAGAAGGCTCGGGCCAGCGCGAAGGCGCGCACCCCCACGATGGCCAGGTTGAGGTACATGATCGGCGGCATCTCGGCCGCGCGGGTGATCAGGTAGGCGCTACACGCCATCAGGGCCACGGTGGCCAGGGCCGATCCGATGGCCGACAAGAGTCCGCCGGTGGCGTACTTGCCGCGCGGTCGCGCGGCCTTCAGCACATCCCGGGTGGTTACCACCGAGGGGGCCGGGGTCACTGTTGCGCTCATGCGTCCACCTCGATCGGCTCGGCTGCGGGTACGGGGATCGGGACCAGATCAATTCGAGTGTCGGAACCCTCCAGGAAGGCCCCGCGGTGGCTGAGCACCAGCACGGCGGCACCCTCCGCGGCCAGGGTGCGCAGGTTGCTCACCAGGCGCGCCTCGGTGGCGTGATCCAGCGCCGAACTCGGTTCATCCAGGATCAGCACCGCGCAGTCACGTCGACGCATCCGGTACAGCGCTCGGGCGATGCCCACGCGCTGCGCCTGCCCGCCGGAGAGACCGGCACCGGACACACCCAGTTCACGTGCGGCATCCAGGTCTTCGGCAACCGCGGTTTCCAGCGCCCAGGCCAGGACGGCGGGGTCGGGGTCCGGGTCGCCCAGGGTGACGTTCTCGGCAATGGTTCCGGCGGTCAGGCCGGGACGCTGCGGAGCCCAGGCGAGCCAGTCGCGCTCCCCCGCGGGGACTCCGCGCAGGGAGAGGCCGTCGCGGGTGATCTCGCCGCTAAAGTCGGTGAAGCCCAGCAGCGCACCGACCAGGCTGGACTTGCCCACACCGCTCGGACCCGAGAGGACCGTGAGCTTCCCGGGCAGTACCTCGGCGCTGATCGGCTCATGTGACAGCGGCGCATCGGCCTCGTGCTGGGCGCGAACCGCGGCGAATACCAGGCCGGTGCCCGCAGTCCGGCCCTGGGTAACCGAAGCGGCGGAGCCGGTGGTGGTTTCGGGCAGCGCGGCCGCCTCATCAAGAATCGCAAACGCATCCTCGGCGGCGGTCACGCCCTCGGCTGCCGCGTGGAAGTTGGTGCCCACGTTGCGCAGCGGGAGGAACACCTCGGGGGCCAGCAGCAGCACAAACAGTCCCACCGAGAGCAGCATGCCGCCCTCAACCAGGCGCAGGCCGATGCCCACCGCCACGATCGCGACGGCGAGGCTCGAGGCCAGCTCCAACACAAAGCCGGAGAGGAAGGTCACCCGCAGCACCTTCATCGTCGCCTGGCGATACTCGGTGGTGATGGTGCGCATCCGGTCGGCCTGGCGGTGCTGGCGACCAAAAATCTTCAGGGTTGCGAGGCCGCCGAGCAGGTCGACGAAGCCGCGCGAGAGTTTACCCAGGGTGTCCCACTGGGTGCGCTGGATGGACTGGGTTGCCCATCCCACCAGCGCCATGAAAAACGGAATCAGCGGCAGGGTGACCACCACAACGATGCCCGACACCCAGTCCTGCCACCAGATCACCACAACGAGGATCGGGGTGACCAGGGCGGTCAGGATCAGCTGGGGCAGGTACTTGGCGAAGTAGTCATCCAGCGCATCCATGCCGCGGCCGGAGAGGGTCGCGACCGAGATCGATCCGCGCCGGGCCAGCCAGCTCGGACCGAGCTTTCGGGTGGCATCAAGGATCTTGCCGCGCAGCTCGGCCTTGACCCGGCCGGCCGCGCGCATCGAGAGCGTTTCGCTCGCCCACACGGTGAGCGCGCGAACCGCAGCGACCCCCACCAGCGCGCCGAGCCACGGGCCCAGGACGGAGAGCGAATCTCCATCCAGGGCCCCGGTCACAATCCGGGTGAGAACGGCGGCAAAGCCGATCACACACGCGGTGGTGACCAATCCAATCAGGGTCTGAGCCGCGAGGTAGACGCGGATTGAACGGGCATAGCGCAGCAGGCGGGGGTCAAGCGGACGCATCGTGAATGGACCCTAGTGGGCCGCAGCCTCGATCGTCGCGTGGGTGATCCGCTTCCGGAAGACCCAGTAGGTCCAGCCCTGGTAGAGCAGGATCAGGGGCAGTGCGATCACGGCCACCCAGCTCATGAACTCCAGCGTGTAGGTCGAGGACGAGGCGTTCTCGATGGTCAGGCTGTTGGTAGCCGGGTCGATCGTGGAGGGCATCACGTTCGGGAACAGGGTCACGAACAGGGTCAGCACGGCGGCGGCGACGGTCACGGCGACGGCCGCGAAGCTCAGCCCCTCCTTGCGGAGGTAGTTGAGCGCAACCGCGCCGATCAGAGCCACGGCGGCAATCGCCGAGCAGATGATCGTGGCGAGCTTGAACTCGGACATGATGATCGTCCACACCAGGAAGCTGGCCGCAACCACGATGGTGATGATCCCCACCTTGACCGCAAGCTTCTGAGCCCGAGCGTGCAGCTCGCCATCGGTCTTCAGCAGGATGAAGTACAGACCGCTGAGGAAGAACAGCAGCAGCGTGGTGACACCACCCAGCAGCGCATACGGGTTCAGCAGGTTCCAGAACCCACCCACGTAGTCGAAGTGCTCGTTCAGCGGAACGCCGCGGACGACGTTGGCGAAGGCGACACCCCAGAGCAGTGCGGGGATAACCGACCCGATGAAGATCATCGTGTCGAAGGAGCGCTTCCAGCTCTCGTGCTTGCGCTGGTGGCGGTACTCGAAGGAGACACCGCGCAGAATCAGCGCAATCAGGATGAGGAACAGGGGCAGATAGAACCCGGCGAACAGGGTTGCGTACCACTCGGGGAACGCGGCGAACAAACACGCACCGGCCACGATGACCCAGGTCTCGTTGAGGTCCCAGACCGGACCGATGGTGTTAATCAGGACGCGACGCTCGGAGTCGTTTTTACCGAGGAAGGGCAGCGAGATGCCCACACCGAAGTCGAAGCCGTCGAGGATGAAGTAGCCGATGAACAGGGCACCGACGATCCAGAACCAAAGCTGTGCAAGATCCATGATGGTTTCCCTTTACCTAGTAGACCGTCGCGGTGGGCACCGGAGTGTCCGAACCGTCGTCTGCGGTTTCCACCGGCGCGGGGCCGGCAATGGCTGCCTTACGGATCAGGCCGAATTCGACCACGGCGAGTGCGCCGTAGACGATCGTAAATCCGATCAGGGAGAGGAGCACCTGGAACCCGGTGAGCTCGGGCGATACGGCGTCCTTGGTCTTCAGCAGACCAAACACGATCCACGGCTGTCGACCCATCTCGGTGAAGACCCAACCGATCGACATGGCCAGCAGGGAGGCCGGGAAGGACCAGATGGCGACGCGCCAGACCCAGCGCTTGGGACTGCGGCCCTTGCGGGTCACAAACAGGCCCACGGCGGCGACGATCATGTGGAACATGCCCAGACCGATCATCCAGCGGAACGCCCAGTAGGTGATCCAGATGGTCGGCGAGTAGGTGTCGGGACCGTACTGAGCGGAGTACTGAGCCTGCAGCTCGCGGATACCCTCAACCGTTCCATCGAACGAGTGGGTGGAGAGCAGGGACAGCAGGTAGGGCACGCGGATCGAGAACAGCTCGTGCTGTCCGTCCGGGGTACCAAACGTGAAGATCGAGAAGGAGGCGTTTGCTCCCGTGGCGGTGTTGTACAACGCCTCGGCGGCAGCCATCTTCATCGGCTGAGTCTGAACCATGGCCAGGGACAGCTGGTCACCAAAGAACATGGTGCCGGCACCGGCGATGAGCATCATCCACAGACCGAACTTCAGCGCCGGACGCATGGTGTCCAGGTGCTGGTTGCGCGACAGGTGGTAGGCGGCGACGGCAACGATCAGACCGGCACTCACCATGAAACACGCGGCGATGGTGTGCGGGAATGCGGCCAGGGCCACCTTATTGGTGAGCAGCTCACCGATGCTGGTGAGCTCGGCCCGACCCTTTTCGGCGTTCATCTGGTAGCCCACCGGGTTCTGCATGAACGCGTTGGCGGCGATGATGAAGTACGCGGACAGCGCCGTCGCGAAGGCCACACACCAGATCGAGGCCAGGTGGAGCTTGGGCGAGAGTTTATTCCACCCGAAGATCCAGACACCGATGAAGGTGGCCTCAAAGAAGAATGCAAGCAGACCCTCGAGGGCCAGCGGGGCACCAAACACGTCACCGACGAAGCGGGAGTAGTTGGACCAGTTCATACCGAACTGGAATTCCTGCACGATACCGGTGACCACACCCATGGCGAAGTTGATCATGAAGATCTTGCCGAAGAACTGGGTGAGCTGCAGGTAGTGCACCTTACCGGTCCGCACCCATGCGGTCTGGAAGATCGCCACCGTGGTGGCCAACCCGATCGTCAAGGGGACAAACAGGAAGTGATACACCGTGGTGAGACCGAACTGCCACCGGGACAGTATCAGCGGATCGAGAATTTCGTTCATGTCACAAACGCTCCTGGTTTACGCAAGACAACTACGTGGACTAAGCGACCGTCAGCTCCGTGCAGGGAGGTAATTCCTGTGGTGAGACCTGTCTTGTTGACCTCAGATTAGCATGATTTAACCCTGTGGTCTGACCACACATTTCGCATACTAACCGACACGGTGTCGCAATCCCCGAAATGGGTGCCAAGACTCCCCCTATACGGGTCACGAATGCACAAATGTGCGACCCTGCTGTCGTAGATTAGACACGTGAACGATTTCCTCGGCGGCATCCTCGACCTTGTCCAGAGCGTTGATCCCGTGCTGCGCACGCTGCTCGCTGGGATCGGCATGATGCTGGAGACCAGCGTCCTGATCGGCCTGATCGTTCCCGGAGACACCATCGTGATCATCGCCTCGACCGCGGTGTCCGGACCGGTGGAATTCATCTCAATGGTCCTGGCGATCATCGTCGGCGCACTGCTGGGCGAGTCCATCGGCTTCTGGTTGGGCCGCACCTTTGGTCCGGCTATCCGCCGCTCGTGGGTGGGCCGCAAGATCGGTGAGAAGAACTGGCAGCGCGCCGAACTCTACCTCGATCGCCGCGGCGGTATCGCGGTGTTTCTCTCACGGTTTCTCCCGGTCCTTCACTCGCTCATCCCACTGACCGTGGGCATGAGCCGTATGACCTATCGTCGCTTCCTTGCCTGGACGATTCCCGCATGTGTGATCTGGGCGGGGGCGTACGTCGGTGTGGCCTCGGCCGCCGCGGGTGGATATCGGCAGATGGCCGATCAGCTCCACGGTGCCGGATACATCTTTGTGGGTGTGATTGCCGCGTTCCTCGCGGTTGTTTGGGGTGTCAAAAAGCTCATCGGACGCCGCGAAGCGAAGCATTTGGATCTTCCCGAGGACCAGGCCGACCCCAAAGCATGACAGAATTGACTCGTGCCCACGCCTGACCACGACGACACCGCACGTCACTCCCCCTCCGCGATGGTCTCGGCAACCATTCATCGCGCCGCCCGAATTGACGATGCCATTCTCGCCTGGCGAGAACGCCGCGGCCGCAAGCGCGGCTGGCGGGGAACCGTGGTCCCCTACACCGGGTATGGCTCGACCACCTGGGTACGCGTGCTGTGCCGGGTGCTCCTGAGCGGAAGCACCACCCACCCGCAAACCCGTGAGCAGGATTCGTCCCGTCGCATTCGCGGCTGGCGCTCCTTTATTACCGTGCCGGTGGTGGATGCCGAGGTGATCGTCACCGTCGCCGGAGTTGAGCACCGCCTGAGCGCCGACCGCGGCGGTCTGATCGATGCGGTCATTCCCGCCGAGCTTGAGCCCGGATGGCAGCAGATCACGCTGACCACCGAGGGACACGAACCGGTATCCGCCGACGTATTTATCGTGGACCCCGAGGCTCGCTTCGGGGTGATCTGCGACGTGGACGACACGGTCATGGTCACCGCCCTCCCGCGCCCACTGGTCGCCGCCTGGAACACCTTTGTGCTGGATGAGCACGCCCGCGTCCCGGTCCCCGGAATGGCCGTGTTCCTGGACCGGATGGTGCGAGCCCGCCCCGGCTCCCCCATCATCTACCTCTCCACGGGCGCCTGGAACGTGGCCCCGACCCTCAACCGCTTCATGTCCCGAAACCTATATCCGGCGGGCGCGCTGTTGCTCACCGACTGGGGTCCCACCGTGGACCGCTGGTTCCGCAGCGGCCGCGACCACAAGGTGCAGAACCTCGACCGACTCGCCAGCGAGTTCCCCAACATTCGCTGGCTCCTGGTTGGCGACGACGGTCAGCACGACGAGGACCTCTACCGCGACTTCTCCCAGGCCCACCCGGGCCAGGTGCGGGCCATCGCAATTCGGCGCATGTCCACCGGCGAGGCAGTGCTGGCCGGCGGCCGCAGCCGTCACGACGACGTGGAGGACAGTGAGAGCGACGGCGTGCTGCGCCTCTCGGCACCCGACGGTGCCGGGCTGCTGGCGCTGCTCAAAAACGCTCATCTGCCCGACTAGCGCCGACGCACGTTATCCGACGCGCCCAGCACCCCTGATGCATCCATCCGATATTCTGGGGGCATGCGCCTGACCTCTCTGATCCGCACCAGTTCGCGGATTCCCCTGCTTCAGGCGCTCAAGACGTCCATCGCCACCGTGCTCGCCTGGTTTGCCGCTTCCGCGGTCCTGCCCTCGCAGATGCCCGTGTTCGCGGCGGTCGGCGCACTACTCGTGGTCCAACCGAGCCTGCATCAGTCAGCCGGTAAGGCAATCGAGCGCAGCATTGGCGTGATCGGTGGTGTGCTGATCGCCACCGGCGTCAACCTGGTGTTCGGCTTACAAAGCTGGGCGATCCTGCTCGCCATCGTGATCTCGATCATGGTGGCCTGGGTGTTCCGCCTGTCCCCCGGATCCTCGAATCAGATCCCGATTTCGGCAATGCTGGTCCTCGCGATCGGCGGTGCCACCCCCGACTACGCCTGGCATCGAATCCTGGAGACCCTGATCGGTGTGGCCATCGGTTTTGTGGTGAACGCGGCGATCGTGCCGCCGGTGATCCTCGCCCCCGCCCAGCGCGAGGCCGCGCAGCTGGCCCAGTCGGTTGCGGCACAGCTGGATGATCTGGCCGCGGCGCTCCCCTCGAAGCAGAGCCGCGCGGAACTGGACTCGCTGATGATCTCGGCCCGCCTCCTGCGTCCGATGCGCGATAAAGCCCTGGCGGCGATCCGGGTGGGCGAGGAATCGCTCACGATGAATCCCCGCCGAAGCAACCATCGGGATCGCCTCAACGAAACCAAGGCTCTGATCCAAACCCTGAGCGCGCTAACCAACCGGGTTGTGGGGATGAGCCGTGCCTTCCACGACCACTACGATGACGGGCTGCGCGATGAACCCACCGTCCGGGCGATCGCCCAGGAACTCTCCCGCGCCGCCCACGACCTGCGACTCCTGGCGGACGCCCGCATCCTCGACCGTAAGGATCCCGAACTCTCGGTTCCGATCGAGGAACCCATGCTGACCGCGCCGATCACCATCCACAAGCCCAACCCACTGCACTGGATCCTGATCGGCTCCCTGATGGAGGATCTCCGCCGCATCCGCGAGGAGATCACCGGGGACGCCTAGCCCTGGAGCTTAAGCCCGCTGCAATCGGCTAGAGATCATCGAACTTCACGATTATCTCGTCGGAGTGGTCGAACCAGGTCCACGGGGGCCGCGCGTCAAGAAGCTCGCTCACCTGCCGGTGGCCCGGCGAAATTGGGATGTCCCACTCCAGCCCCTCTGGCCCCGGTCCCGCACCGTTCCAGTAGCTGCGCTTTGTAAACTGGGCGGCGATGTCTTCCCACCTGCGAGGTCGATAGAGGCCTGAATCATCCAACGCCGAGATTCCACGTGTGATCGCCTCGCGAACCGCCGCCCCCATGAGGAGCTCGTCGATATAGGGCCCCGGCGAGTAGAACGGAACGGTCCCGCGCTTCAGCTCGTTCACGATTCCCCGACAGGCTCTCGCTACGGCGTCCGCAAACGCCCTATTTTCTGCGATACGAAACATCACGCGCACATCAAAGTAGGCAAATGGGGGAACCTGAAATAGCGGGCGCTGCCCCGGGGCCAACAACCATCGAGCGATATCCTGGTTGGCCCAAGCTTCGAGAATTGCCACCAGCACCTGCGCCTGCTTCGGTGTCAGAAAGCCGCCACCCAGCCACTTCCATTCCAGCGTGTCCTGATCCCTCTGCCGGACCTCCGGTGTGCGCTCCGCCAAACCCAGCACCCGCGCGCAGGCCACACCCGTGCTCTCTTTGACCCTCTCCGGATCCACTTCCCAGCGCGCCCACGTGGACACACTCACGGACGCGCGCCTAGCCGCTCCGGCCTGTGACAGCCCGAGGTCCCTACGCCTGCGCAACCTCTCGTTCATCTGAGCGAGGCTAATCAGAACTCGCCCCAGGATCAACTCCCCGGTTCCACCACGGACACCGCGGACACTCCGAACGCTTCGAACGCTTCGAACGCTTCGAACGCTTCGAACGCCGACGATGCACTGAAATCGGGGACGTCGCAGACAAATCGGGAGGGGACCAGATGAATCGGGGTACCAGATGAATCGGAGGCGCTTTTCCCGTTTGCCTCGTTTAGTCCACCCTCCCCACCCCTTTCCCTTTTAGCGAGAGGGTCGTTTTGACCCGTAATTGACACGTCAAAACCGGCACTCGCCACAGAAGCATGTGCGAGGAGAAACAGGGCGGGATTTTGACACGTAATTGACGTGTCAAAATGCCTCCTCGCCACAGGGGCATGTGTGTGGGAGAAACGGCGAGGTTCTCCGCTCACCGCACCGGACCGCACCGGACCAGACCGCACCGGACCGCGTCACAATCGGGATCAACTAAGGAGCGGGCCAAGCACCAAACGGCTACCAAAGCGCGACAAGCGACTAGCGACTAGCGACTAGCGACAAGCGACTAGCGACTAGCGACTAGCGACTAGCGACTAGCGACTAGCGACTAGCCGATGGTAGGGTCGGCGTCGCGGTAGTACCAGCGGCCGTTTTCGCGGGTGAAGTGGCTGCGCTCGTGCTGGGTGCCCTTGCCGTCCGGGGAGCGGTAGTAGGCGGTGAATTCGACCGTGCCGACGCGGTCCAGGGGGCCGCCGGCGCTGGTGCCCTCGATGTCGAGGCGGTACCAGCGCAGGTCGGGGTCGAGCTCCAGGGCACCGGGACGGGTGTGCGGGTGCCAGGTGTGCAGCAGGTAGTCCACATCGCCCACCGCAAACGCCGAGAACCGCGAGCGCATGAGCGCCTCGGCCGTGGCTGCCGGGGTGCCGGCATGGGCGCGACCGCAGCACTCACCGTAGGTGAGGCCGCTCAGGCATGGGCAGCGCAGTGTGGGATCCATGGCTCAATTCTCCCACGATGTCCCCACCAGCGGATAACATCTCAGGAAAGGAGGCTGCGCATGTGTGGACGCTTTGCCATGGATGGCGAGATCAACAGCATGATCGTCGAGTTTATCGAGGAGACCGGGCGCGCTCCGGCCGAGTGGCGGCCGTCGTGGCAGCCCTCCTGGAACATCGCCCCGACCCAGCAGATCCCGATCCTGCTCGAGGCCACGCGGCCCGAGCTCAATCGTGAGCTGCGGTTCGAGAGTGCGTCCTGGTCGCTCGTCCCCCGCTGGTCCGAGACGCTGCGCCCGAAGTTCCCCACGTTCAACGCGCGGATCGAAACAGCCGCCGAAAAGCCCACGTTTCGGGCAGCGGTCAGGCATCAGCGCGCGGTCGTGTTTGCCACCGGCTACTTTGAGTGGCACACCGAGGACGGGGTCAAGGCGCCCTATTTCATCCGTCCCGCGACCCATGAGATCACCGCGTTTGCCGGGCTCTACTCCTGGTGGCCGGACCCCACACTCCCGTATAATGATCCGGCGCGCTGGCACCTCACCGCGACCATCCTGACCCAGCCCACCGCCCCCAACCTGGCCGAGATTCACGACCGCAATCCGGTGTTCCTCCCACAGGAGCTGTGGCTCCCCTGGATCGACAGCTCGGTGACCGGAGACGCGGCCCTGCTGGACACGGTGGCCGAGGCCGGAGCCGCCTGGGCGCGGGACTTCCGTGCGGATCGAGTGGGTCCGGTACGCGGAAACGGCCCCGAACTCATCGACCCGGTGGCCGCCTAGGAACGTCGCACCGACGTCAAGAATCGTCATCCTCGCGGTCCGCACGAGCGCGCGGAACAAAATCCGCGGGGCCCGCGTTAGACTGATCGAGTGCTCCGGGGTCGGTGTAATTCCGAACCGGCGGTGATAGTCCGCGAACCGCACGGGAAACCGTGTGGCCGAATCGGTGAAATTCCGATACCGACAGTTAGAGTCTGGATGAGAGAAGCACGCTTTGGTGATTGTTGACGTTTAACATCCCTTGGTATTTCCCCCGCAGTTTCGCACGCGGAAGGAGAAAAACCATTGAACGTCATTACCTGGCTCTTTGACGCCCAGCTTCACATCGGATCTCAAACGATCCTCTGGCGCGAAATCATCGGCAACGTTTTCGGACTGATCTGCGCGATCGGCGGCATGCGACGCAAGGCATGGGCCTGGCCGGTCGGCATCATCGGCAACCTGCTCCTGCTCACGGTGTTCCTGGGGGCGGTGTTCCACACCCCGAACCCCACGAACCTGCTGGGTCAGGCCGGACGGCAGATCATGTTCCTGATCGTCGCCGTCTACGGGTGGATCCGCTGGCACCAGTCCCGCGGGGGCCAGGCCGTCGCGATCTCGCCGCGCTGGGCCAGCGGCAAGCAGCGCATCTTCCTGGTGGTTGCCCTGGTGGGTGGTACCGCGATCCTCACGCCGGTGTTTCGCGCACTGGGATCCTTCGAACCGGTCTGGGCCGACGCCTGGATCTTCATGGGTTCGCTGCTGGCCACCTACGGGATGGCCCGCGGGTGGGTCGAGTTCTGGCTGATCTGGGTGGCCGTGGACGCCGTGGGTGTGCCGCTGCTGGTGAGCGCCGGGTATTACGCCTCGGCGTTTATGTACCTGTTCTACGGGGCCTTCACGCTGATCGGGTTCTTTGTGTGGTGGCGGATCAACCGGGTCGAGTCGGCCGCCCGCGCGCTGCTGGACACCGATTCGGCCATGCCGGTGCTGCGTGGCTAAACCCGCACGCGCATCATCCCGCGCTCATGTGGCGGCACGAGTCCGTGTAGGAGCGCGGAGCGGGCCTGCGCGCTAGCAGGCGCCGGAGTTTCGCACCTCGATCAGGGCGTCGTCGATATCGGCGGCGGTCAGCACGTCGGCACGCGAGTAGACCAGGTGTCCCCCGCGGTAGATCAGCGTGGTCGGGATCGAACGCACACCCAGCTTCTGGGCCAGTTCGGGCTCGGCCACGGTGTCCACCGAGCCATAAAACACGTCCGGGTGCGCGGCCGAGGAGGCCCGGAACACGTCGGCGAAGGCCAGGCAGGGGCCGCACCAGGCGGCCCAGAGGTCAAGAATCACCAGGCGGTTGGATTCAAGAACGGATTCGAAGGACTCGGTGGTCACCGGCGTTACGGACATGGTTCCATGCTAAACCCGCCGCCACACCCCGGTGCACGAGCGTGCACCCCGCCGCCGGGCCACGCGGGCGCTGCGCTAGGGTGGGGGTTCGTTTATCCGGGAGCGCATTGGCGCGGTAAGGGAGCAGCACAGCATGTCACAGCAGATTCGGGTTGGCATCGTGGGATACGGAAATCTCGGTCGCGGAGTGGAGGCCTCGCTCGCCCTCAACCCGGATCTGGAACTCGTGGGTGTCTTCACCCGGCGCGATCCCGAGACTCTGATCCCCGCCCGCCCCGAGACCCGGGTGTTCGGGATCGACGCCCTGGACGGGCTCGAGGACCGGATCGACGTGCTGATCCTCTGTGGCGGTTCCAAGGACGACCTGCCGATCCACGGACCCGAACTCGCCGCCCGCTTCAACACCGTGGACAGCTTTGACACCCACGCCCGCGTGCCCGAGTACTTTGCGGCGATGGACGCCGCAACCTCCGGCGAGCGCGTGGCGATCATCTCGGTGGGCTGGGATCCCGGCCTGTTCTCGATTAACCGGCTGTACGGCGAGGCCATCCTCCCCGACGGCGATACGCACACGTTCTGGGGCCGGGGCCTCAGCCAAGGGCACTCGGACGCGATCCGTCGCATTCCCGGCGTCGCCGCGGGCGTGCAGTACACGATTCCCTCGGAGGAGGCGATTTCAAAGGTCCGCTCCGGCGAGCGCCCGACCCTCTCCACCCGGGACAAGCACACCCGTGAGTGCGTGATCGTCCTGGAAGACGGGGGCAACGAGGAAGCCATTCGCCAGGCGATCGTGACCATGCCGCACTACTTCGACGAGTATGACACCACGGTCACCGTCATCGACGCCGAGGAGTTCAACCGGGAGCACCGGGCGATGCCGCACGGCGGGTTTGTCATCCGCAGTGGGCAGTCCTCCCCGGAAACCTCCCAGGTGATCGAATACCGGCTCGCCCTGGACTCCAATCCCGAGTTCACCGCGAGCGTGCTGGTGGCCTATGCCCGCGCCGCCGCAAGACTGCGCGCCCGGGGACAGTTTGGTGCCCACTCGGTGCTGGATATCGCCCCGGCGCTGCTCTCCCCGGACTCCCCCGAGACGCTGCGAGCACGCCTGCTCTAGCACGGTGTTAAGAGCGCGTTAAGAAAGCGCAGTGCGGTGTCAGGACGGCGTTAAGACGATCCCTACACGAACCGCTTCCGCGGTTACCTAGAGAGGCACCCCGCCCGAACCGTTCGGGACCGGGGGTTCCGTCTCGGGAGATTTTCGTGTTAGACATCCTCTTTATCGGCATCACCATCGCGTTCTGCGCGCTGTGTGCGTGGGCCGCTCGTGGAATCGAGAAGCTATGAGCCTCGACTCCATCACCGGACTCGTTCTGATTGTCCTGGCCCTCGGCTACCTGACCGTGGCCCTGCTGCACCCGGAGCGCTTCTGATGGCCGCGCTGGTCCCGGGGATCCTGCAGATCCTCCTCGTTTTCGCCGCACTCGCGCTCTGCTACCGCCCCCTGGGCGACTACATGGCGCGGGTGTTCACCACGACGAGCCACTGGCGGGTAGAGCGTGCGATCTATCGCCTCGGAGGCATCAACCCCGACGCCGAACAGGGCTGGCGCTCCTACCTGCGCTCGCTGCTGTGGTTCTCGCTGGTTTCCATCCTGCTGCTCTACCTGATTGTGCGCACCCAGTCGGTGCTGCCCTTCGCCGGTGGACACACCGGGCTAACCCCCGACCAGGCGTGGAACACCGCCGTGTCCTTTGTGACCAACACCAACTGGCAGTCCTACTCCGGTGAGGCCGCGCTCGGTGTGACCGCCCAGGCCGTGGGTCTGGCCGTCCAGAACTTCCTCTCCGCCGCGGTGGGTATCGCGGTCGCCGTCGCGCTGTTCCGCGGCCTGGCCCGCACCGAAACCACCCAGCTGGGTAACTTCTGGGTGGACCTGGTGCGCGGCAGCGTGCGCATTCTGCTTCCGCTGTCCACGGTCTTCGCGATTGTGCTGCTGGCCGGTGGCGTGGTCCAGAACCTCGCCGACCCGGTCACCGTACACACCCTCGGCGGCGCGGTTCAGCACATCCCCGGCGGAACGGTGGCCTCCCAGGAGGCGATCAAGAACCTCGGAACCAACGGTGGCGGGTACTTCAATGCCAACGCCGCCCACCCCTTCGAGAACCCCAGCGCCTGGACCAACCTGCTGCAGGTGTTCCTGATGCTGCTGATCCCGGTGGCCCTGACCCGCACCTTCGGGGTGATGATCGGCAGCAAGAAGCACGGCTTGGCGATCCTCTCGGCCATGGGTATCCTCTACATCGCCTCCCTGGCCGGTGTGATCGCCTCCGAGCTGGTCAATGCCAGCGGAGCCCTGCACGCCGCGGGTTCGGCGCTCGAGGGCAAGGAGCTGCGCTTCGGCGTGATCGGCTCGGACTTCTTCGCGGTCAGCACCACGATGACCTCCACCGGTGCCACCGATGCCGCACACTCAAGCTTCACCCCTCTGGGTGGCGGACTGCTGGTGCTCAACATGGTGCTCGGCGAGATCTCCCCCGGTGGTGTCGGATCGGGCATGTACGGCATGCTGATGATCGCGATCCTCTCGGTGTTCATCGCCGGGCTGATGGTCGGACGCACCCCCGAATACCTGGGCAAGAAGATCGGCCCCAGCCAGATGAAGCTCGCCTCGCTGGCGATCCTGGTGATGCCCGCGACCGTGCTGATTGGCACCGCAGTTGCCTTCTCGCTGCCCAGTGTGCGCGCCTCGCTCAGCACCAGCGGGCCGCACGGCCTGACCGAGCTGCTGTACGCGTTTGTCTCGGCGGCCAATAATAACGGTTCCGCCTTTGCTGGGCTGAGTGCCAACACCCCGGTGCTCAACGTGATGCTGGGACTGGTGATGCTCGCCGGCAGATTCCTGCCGATCATCCTGGTCCTCGCCCTCGCCAGCACCTTCGCCGAGCAGCGCCACGTGCCGGATACCGCCGGTACCCTGCCGACCCACCGTCCGCTCTTCATCGGCGTGATGGCCGGTGTGGCCCTCCTGGTGTCCGCGCTGACCTTCCTGCCGGCCCTGGCGCTCGGCCCGATCGCCGAGGCGCTCGGCTAATGACTACCCCCACCACAGAAACAACCTCGGATCCTCTAGGGAGCACCGTGTCCACGTCCACCACTACCTCAGCAAAGCCGTCCGCGGCGGCCACCGCCCGCACCTCCGGCGGTGCCTTCAGCCCCCGCCAGATGGTGTCCTCTCTCCCCGCGGCCCTGCGCAAGCTCGATCCGCGCATCATGATCAAGACCCCGGTCATGTTCCTGGTCGAGGTGGGTGCCGCCTTCACCACCGTGATGGCGATCATCAGCCCGAGCCTGTTTGCCTGGGGCATCGCCATCTGGCTGTGGCTCACCGTGGTCTTCGCCAACCTGGCCGAGGCCGTGGCCGAGGGACGCGGCCGGGCCCAGGCCGACTCGCTGCGTGCCGCTCGCACCACCACCACCGCGGCACGGCTGGACGCAAACGGTCACATCGAGATCGTCCCGGCGACCGCGCTGCGCCGCGATGACCGGGTGCGCGTTCGGGCCGGAGAGGTCATCCCCGGTGACGGCGACGTGATCGAGGGTGCCGCAACCGTGGACGAGTCCGCGGTGACCGGCGAATCCGCCCCGGTGATCCGCGAGTCCGGTGGCGACCGCTGTGCCGTGACCGGCGGCACCCGGGTACTCTCGGACACCATCATCGTGCAGATCACCAGCGAACCCGGCGAAACCTTCCTCGACCGGATGATCGCCCTGGTGGAGGGTGCCACCCGACAGAAGACCCCCAATGAGATCGCGCTGAACATCCTGCTGGCCGTGCTGACCATCATCTTCCTGCTGGTGATCCTCAACCTCCAGCCGCTGGCCATCTTCTCCGGGGCTCGGCAGTCGCTCATCGTCCTGACCGCCCTGCTGGTCTGCCTGATCCCCACCACAATCGGCGCGCTGCTCTCGGCCATCGGTATCGCCGGCATGGACCGCCTGGTTCAGCGTGGCGTGCTGGCCCGCTCGGGCCGTGCGGTCGAGGCCGCCGGGGACGTCAGTACCCTGCTGCTGGATAAGACCGGCACGATCACCGAGGGTGACCGCAAGGCCACCGGCCTGCTGCCCGTGACCGGCGTGAGCGCCGATGATCTGGCCCGCGCCGCCCGCCTCTCCTCCCTCGCCGACGAAACCCCCGAGGGCCGCTCGGTCGTGACCTTTGCCGAGGAGCAGTTCCCCGCCCAGAGCGCGATCGCCGCCCCGGCCGACGCCGAGTTTGTGCCCTTCCAGGCCAAGACCCGGATGAGCGCGATCGTGTTGCCCACCGGCGAGAAGATCGTCAAGGGTGCCACCAACGAGGTCCTGGCCTGGGTCGAGGCCCATGAGGGCACCGTGCCCGCCGATGCCCGTACCATCGCCGATGAGGTCTCCGCCGGAGGTGGCACCGCCCTGGTGGTGGCCACCCACGCCCCCGAGATGCCCGCCCGGGTGCTCGGCGTGATCCGCCTGTCGGATATCGTCAAGGCCGGCATGCCCGAGCGCTTTGCCCGGCTGCGGGCGATGGGGATCCGCACGGTCATGATCACCGGTGACAACCGGCTGACCGCGCAGGCCATCGCCGCCGAGGCCGGGGTTGATGACTTCCTGGCCGAGGCGACCCCCGAAGATAAGCTCGCCCTGATCCGCCGCGAACAGGAGGGCGGCCACCTGGTCGCCATGACCGGGGATGGCACCAACGACGCCCCGGCGCTCGCCCAGGCCGACGTGGGGGTGGCCATGAACACCGGCACGTCCGCCGCCAAGGAGGCGGGCAACATGGTGGATCTCGATTCGGACCCCACCAAGCTGATCGAGATCGTCGAGATCGGCAAGCAGCTGCTCATTACCCGCGGCGCGCTCACCACCTTCTCGATCGCCAACGACGTAGCCAAGTACTTCGCGGTCATCCCGGCCATGTTTGTGGCAGCGTTCCCGGGCCTTGCGGCGCTCAACATCATGGGCCTGCACTCCCCCGAGTCGGCGATCCTCTCGGCGGTGATCTTCAACGCCCTGGTCATCATCGTGCTCATCCCGCTGGCCCTGCGCGGCGTGCGCTACCGCCCCCAGGCGGCGGCCAAGCTACTCGGCCACAACCTGCTCGTGTTTGGTGTGGGCGGGCTGATCATCCCCTTCCTCGGGATCAAGGTCATCGACCTCATCCTGACCCTCATCCCCGGCCTCAACTAAAAACGATCCGATCTAAGGTTCACGAACATGTCTGCATCCTCCTCACTGCGCTCCTTCGGGACCGCGCTGCGCACCCTCCTGGTGCTCACGGTCCTGCTGGGTATCCTCTACCCGGCGGCCATCCTGCTGGTGGGCCGGGCCATGCCCGCGGCCGCCGACGGCTCGCTGGTCTCCGACCACGGCAAGGTCGTGGGATCCTCGCTGATCGGCCAGGACTTCACCGGCGACACCTGGTTCCACCCGCGCCCCTCGGCGGGCAAGTACGATGCGCTGAACTCCGGCGCCTCAAACCTCGCTCCCACCTCGAAGGACCTGGCCAAGCAGATCGATGATCTGCGTGCCCAGGTGGCCAAAACCGAGAACGTGTCCCCGGCCAAGGTTCCCGCCGATGCGCTGACCGCCAGCGCGTCGGGCCTCGACCCGGACATCTCCCCGGAGTACGCTCGGCTACAGAGCGCACGCGTGGCCGCCGCCCGTCACCTCTCCGAGGAGACCGTGGCCAGACTCGTGCGCGAACACACCGAGGAACCGCTGCTGGGGTTCATCGGCGTCCCGACCGTCAACGTGCTGGAGCTGAACCTGGCTCTTGAGCACGCCGCAGGAAGCGAGGCTCAGTGAGCGAACGGGTTGCCCGTGGCACCCTCAAGGTCTACCTCGGTTTCGCGCCGGGCGTGGGAAAAACCTTCACCATGTTGAAGGATGCCCACGACCGGCACGCGGCCGGGGTCGACGTGGTGGTGGGGCTGATCGAGGACCACGGTCGGGAGCGCACCCGCGAGCTGCGGGCGGGCATCCCGGCGATTCCGCTGCGCGAGGTGTCCTACCGCGGCGGCAGCTTCCGTGAGCTCGACGTGGACGCGATCCTGGCGCGCAAACCCACGCTGGCCATCGTGGACGAGCTGGCCCACAGTGTGGTGCACACCGAGGGCACCACCGACGGTCCCGAGAAGCGCTGGGAGGAGGTGCAGACCCTGCTGGATGCGGGGATCAACGTCTACACGACCCTGAACATTCAGCACCTGGAATCCCTCAACGACGTGGTCACCGCGATCACCGGGATCACCCAGCGTGAGACCATTCCCGACCGGGTGCTGCGCGCCGCCGATGAGATCGAGCTGGTGGACCTCACCCCGGATGAGCTGCGCGCCCGGCTCGGCGCCGGACACGTGTATCCGGCCAACCGGGTGGATGCGGCCCTCGCCAACTACTTCCGGATCGGCAACCTCACCGCCCTGCGTGAACTCGCGCTGCTGTGGCTCGCCGATCAAGTGGATGAGCTGCTGGAGAAGTACCGCACCCAGAAGAGCATCAACACCACCTGGCCCGCCCGCGAGCGCATCGTGGTCGCGGTGACCGGCGGCCCGGAAACCGAGACGCTGCTGCGCCGCGGGGTCCGCATCGTGGGACGGATCGCCGGACGCGAGCTGCTCGCCGTGCACGTGATCCAGGACGACGGTCTGCGCGCCTCCGACGCCACCGCGCTGGCCCGCGCCCGCACGCTGGTCGAGGAACTCGGCGGCACCTGGCACACCGTGGTCGGTGAGGACCCGGCCAAGGCGCTGCTCGACTTTGCCCGCTCGGTCAACGCCTCCCAGCTGGTGCTCGGCGTCAGCCGCTCGGGCTGGCTGCGCCGCCTGCGCGGACCGGGCATCGGTTCGCGCGTGATCGCCGCTGCTGGCAATATCGACGTACACATGGTCACCCATCAGGCCGCACACGGCAAGCGCGAACCGCGCGCCCGTCGCGGGGCTGCGCTGACCCGCTCGCGCCGAATCGCCGGGTGGATCGCCGCCCTGGTCGGCCCGGTTGTGGTGACCGCGCTCTTCCTCAGCTTCGGCCCCGGGGCGACCTCGCTGAGCTTGACCCTGCTGGGCTACATCACCCTGGTGGTGTTTGTGGCGCTACTCGGCGGGTTCTGGCCGGCGATCATCGCCGCGCTGGTGGGCACCGCGCTGGTCAACTGGTTCTTCACCCCGCCCGTGCACACCCTGACCATCTACCAGAGCGAGAACGTGGTCGCGCTGGTCCTGTTCCTGCTGGTGGCCGCCGGGGTGGCGCGCGTGGTGGACCTCGCCGCCCGGCGCACCACCGAGGCCGCCGCGGCCCAGGCTCAGGCCGCGCTGCTCTCCGAGCTGGCCGGGGGCGTGCTGCGCGAGGGAGCCTCGGTGCAGTCGCTGCTCGACAGCCTGCGCGAAACCTTCAGCCAGGATGCGGTCACCCTGGCCTCGCACACTCCCGAACCCGCCGGTGCCGATGTGTGGCAGGCCGTGGCGACCTCGGGACCCGCGTGCCAGGGTCCGGGTTCGGCAACCAGCACAATCCGGATCGACAAGACCCACGCGCTGCTGCTGGTGGGCGCGCCGGTTTCGGCCTCCGACCAGCGCGTCCTGGAAGCCTATGCGGGCCGCCTGCTCGGCGTCCTCGCCCAGGACGAGCTGGACCGTGCCCGCGTGCAGGCCCAGGAGCTCGCCGCCGGCAACTCGATCCGCACCGCCCTGCTGGCCGCGGTCTCCCACGACCTGCGCACCCCGCTGGCCGGAATCAAGGCCGCGGTGTCGAGCCTCCGGTTGCCGGATGTGGAGTTCAGCGCCGAGGATGAGGCCGCCCTGCTGCTCACCATCGAGGACTCCACCGACCGGCTCAATACCCTGGTCACCAACCTGCTGGATATGAGCCGGATTCAGGCCGGGGAGATCCGGCTCGAACAGGCCCCACTGGAGGCCGCCGACGTGGTGGCCGGTGCGCTGGCCGCGCTGCCCGGACATCCGGAGATCTCACTGTCGATTCCCGAGGATCTGCGCCTGCTCGGCGACTACGGGCTGCTGGTGCGCATCCTCGCCAACCTGCTGGATAACGCCCTCAACCACGGCGCGGGTGCCCAGGTCGGGGTGTCCGGCGGCCGGGTCGAGGATCGGGTGGAGCTGCGCGTGATCGATCACGGACCGGGCATCCCCCGCACCGAACAGGACACGGTGTTCCGACCCTTCCAGCGCCTGGGTGATGCCCCGGCGGGAACCGGGATCGGGCTGGGACTCGCCGTGGCGCGGGGCCTGACCGAGGGAATCGGTGGCACCCTGGAGATAGAGGAAACCCCCGGTGGGGGCGCCACGATGGTGCTCGCCCTCCCCGCCGCGGATCCCACCCATCCATCCGAGAGGAGCCCACGTTGAGCACGGTACTCGTGGTGGAAGACGACGCCAACATCGCCCGCGCCCTGCTGGTGAACCTGCGGGCGCGCGGCTACCGGGCGCTGCACGCCCCCGACGGAACGCGCGCCCTGGACCTCGCCGCCCACGAACATCCCGACGTGATTCTGCTGGATCTCGGCCTGCCGGATGTGAGCGGACTCACGGTGATTCGCGGGATCCGTGGATGGTCACGGGTGCCGATCCTGATCGTGTCCGCGCGGCAGGAATCCGCGAGCAAGATCGAGGCGCTGGATGCCGGGGCCGACGACTACGTGACCAAACCGTTTGCGATGGACGAGCTGCTTGCCCGGCTCCGGGCGGCCCTGCGCCGCGGCACGCCCGAACAGGCCGAGGCCAGCGTGACCACGGCCGATGGGCGACTCGAAATCGACCTCGCTACCAAGCGGGTGCGCGTCGAGGGGACCCCGATCAGCCTGACCCCCACCGAGTGGCTGCTGGTTGAGCAGTTCGCCCGCAATCCCGAACGCCTACTCAGCCAGACCGAACTGCTGCACGCGGTCTGGGGCCCCGAATACGGGCGGGAAACCAACTATCTGCGGGTGTACCTGTCCCAGATCCGCCAGAAGCTTGAGGTTGACGGATCCCGGCCACGCTACTTCGTCACCGAGCTGGGGATGGGGTATCGCTTTACCCCCTCGGGCGGCTAGGTCACCCCACGCCGCCTACACTCACGAAACACCCACACACAATCCCCTAAACTGGGACAGCCCTTCGAAAGGAGCCGTCCATGACGAGCGATCGACTCCCCCAGTCCGACAGCACCGCTACCGCCGGCGAGATCACCGGTATGCGCCGCGCCCCGCGCCAGGAGCGCAGCGAAAAGCGCGTGACCCTGATTCTGGACACCTTTGCCCAGCTGATTGACGAGGTCGGTTATTCGGCCATCTCACTCTCCCTGCTGGCCCGCCGAGTGGGCATGTCCGGCCCCGGAATCTACCGCTACTTCGACGGGCTACCCGCCGTGGCTCGCGCGCTGGCCACCCGCAACCAGGAGCGCGTATTCGAGGCGATCGTGGCCCGGATCTCGCACCGACCCGAGGCCGACTGGGACGAGGCCGTGACCGACGTCATCGCCGGCTACGCCGACTTCTTCCGCACTGAGCCGGGTTTCCGCTGGCTGCGGCTGGGCAACATCATCGACGAGCACCAGGATGATGCCGCCGAAACCAACCGGATGATTGCCGCGCGTCGCGTGGGCGAGCTGTTTGCCAACCACTTCAACGTGGTCCCGCGTCCCGACTTTGGTCGCCACATTGAGGTTGTGGTGGAGGTCACCGATTCGCTGGTCGCGCGGGCGTTTGAGCTCTCCCCCGAGGGCGACGAGTTCTTCCTCACCGAGTCGGCCCGCATGGTGGTCACCTACGTGGGCGACTACCTTGAGCGCACCCGCCCCGCGGGTTCCCCGGGCACCCCGCCCAAGACTCCCAAGGGCTAATTATCCCAATTGCTTATCAGCTAAAAAAACCTTCCGGATTAGGAGATGTGGAAAGCAGTCGGTCAGGATTCTCGGACAACAGGACGTTAGCGAGGCTCAAAGCTGCGCTTAGGTCGTCTCTTGGGATATCTTTCGCATGAGCAACTGAGTTCCTGACGGCTCGGATGACATCTATTTGAGCTGAATACTTCGTCTTAAGGTAATCCCGAACCATGCCGTCTTCATCAGGCCAATAGTCCTTGTTTTCCACTGTGAGCGCGGGCGTCGGCAACGTTGTGAGGATGTTCTCCCTGATGTCTTCCCAAGCCTTCAAGATCGAAATGCGCAGTTCTGCGTCCGATTTGCCACTAGACGCTGAATCCATCTGATTCTTATACGACTCAAAACCGGATTCCTTGACTGTGCCTTGAGATATATCGCCCCAATCGCCAGCGCGCAAATGAATACTCGTCTGGGACGTGGCCGCGGATGCAGAGAACGACGAACTAATTACATCGACGCGCGTTGCTAGCGCAGCGATTCTAGTCTCTGAATCCATCGAACGCTTGTTTGCGTTCTTTGCGATAGATTCAACTCCAAGCAACTTCTGTTTGACGGACAAACCAAATAGACCGACCTCGCTAATTTCAGCCCAAATCAATGCAACTACGAGTACAAGCATTGCTAAAACGCCCGAGTCAGTCAAAACAGGAGTACGGCATGTCACCGACGCGTCACTTGAACCCGGGTTCGTAAAATCACACACTAGAAACTCGCCCAGCAGGGTCCCGCGAACGCAAAAAGCGATCACGATGAACGCGAGTATGTAGCGAACTAATCGCCACTGATTGGATCTAAGTGAGTTAAAAATGAATTTCATGTCATGTTCATATTGGCAGGAATCGCATGCCATTAAGGCATAAGCACACACTAGTTAAGAATCCGATAGCGATTGGCTACTTTCAAAGGAGATGCGCTACCAACACGATTTCATCGGCGGCGCTGTCATAGCGATCGCGGTTGTCCAGGACATCCTCGATATGGGATTCCGCCCAGATCTGGAGCGCCTTCAGCGGCTCTTCGAGCGTGCGTCCCAGCTCGGTCAGTTCATAGCGCCCGTCGGCACGAATCAGCATGCCATCGCGCTCCAGGGAGCGCAGCGTGTCGGTCAGCACCTTCTTACTGATGCCCTCGATCCGGGTGTGTAGCTCGCCAAAGCGCAGCGGGCCGGCCACCAGGCTGATCACGATCATCGCCGTCCACTTATTCGCGATTTGCGCGAGCGAGGTGCGCGAGGGGCAGCTGCGCGAAAAAATGTTCCACTCCACAGGTCTTCCATTCACTCCGGGTTGACCCTAGCCTAGTGCCGAGATGCCGGTTACGTTGAGGTAACCGCATGCATCATGACATAACTGTCCTAGGACAACCCCAAGGAGAAATCATGAGCATTCCCGCCGCCTACCAGCGCTACGAAGACGCCCTCGCCACCGGAGACATGGCAGCCCTGGCCGCCGCCCTGCACCCCGCGGTTGTATGGCACCAGCCGGGCGCCAACCCGCTCTCCGGCGACCACGTGGGACCCGACGCCGTACTCGCCCTGCTGGGTGGGTTCATGGAGCGCAGCCAGGGCACCTTCGCCCTGCAGACCCAGACCCGCATGGTCAACGGTGACACCGTGGCCACCACCGTGGCCTTCTCGGCACAGCGTCCCGGACGCCCCGATCTGGGCATGAACGGGGTGGATGTGTTCCGCATCGCCGATGACCGCATCGCCGAAATCTGGCTCTTCAGCACCGACCAGGAAGCCGAAGACGCCTTCTGGCAGGACTAGGGTGTCGGGGCGCCCGTGAACTCTGGATAAACGGGCGCTTTCACCCCCTCCTCACGGCGTTTTCAAATCGATTCGACCGCTACAGTTAAACGTGTGAGTGTTTCCCCTTCCCCCGCACAGGATTCCCTGTTTTCCCGCCGTTTTTTGAGTGTCACCCTGGGTGCCTGCGCCCTGGTATTTTTAGGTGCGTTTGAGTCGATGGCGGTCACGACCATCATGCCCGTGATCAGTGCCGATCTGAACGGACAATCCCTCTACGCCCTGGCCTTCGCCGGCCCCCTGGCCACCGGCATTATCGGCATGGTCGTGGCGGGCAACTGGGCCGACCGATCCGGTCCCACCCGGCCGCTTCTGGCCGCGGTGACGATGTTCACTATCGGCCTGATCGCCTCGGGCCTGGCCACCGCAATGTTCCCGTTCCTGCTGGGCCGCCTGGCCCAGGGCATGGGCGGCGGCGCGATCACCGTGGCCCTCTACGTCATGGTCGCCCGGGCACTGCCCCCGCGCCTGCACCCGCCGATGTTTGCCTGCTTCTCCGCCGCCTGGGTTTTGCCCTCGCTGGTGGGACCGGTGATTGCCGGATTCGTCGCCGACACCTGGAGCTGGCACTGGGTCTTCCTGGGCGTGGTTATCCTCGTGGTGTGCGCCCTTGCTCTGGTCACCCCCACACTGCGCCGCCTCTCGGCCAGCGAGCACACGCTGCGCGCCGCGGATGCCGACGGCACCGTTCCGGTACGCGCCGCCTGGGACGCCCCGCGTATCCTCTGGGCCACCCTGGCCGCCGTGTCCGTGCTGACCCTGAGCCTTGCCGGCGAACAGGGGCCCGGCGGCCTGGTGGTTGCCGTGGTCGCGCTGGTGATCGGGCTGATCGCCGTACGCCCGCTGCTGCCCGCCGGCGTCCTGGGACTGCGCCGGGGACTGCCCGGTGTCATCCGCATGCGCGCGGTGGTCGCCGCCACCTTCTTTGGTGCGGAGATCTACGTGCCCTACCTGCTGATCGAGCACTACAACTTCTCCCCCACCGCCGCGGGCTTCGCCCTGACCGGTGGTGCCGTGAGCTGGGCCGTGGGCTCGGCGCTGCAGGGTCGGATGGGCGACCGCCTGCCCAACGCGTTCATCGCCCGCAGCGCCCCGATCATCGCGTTTGTGGCGATCGGCGGGCTGTTTGTGGTGGCACTACTGCACCTCTCGCCGTGGATCGCGCTGGCCGCCTGGACCCTCGCCGGTCTCGGCGTGGGCATGCTCTACCCGCGCCTGGGTGTGCTGACCCTGGCCCACTCAACCCCCACCAACCAGGGCTTTAACTCGGCGGCACTGACCATCGCCGACTCGTTTGGAAGCGCCATCTCGCTGGCCATCGCCGGGGTGCTGTTCAGCTCGGCCCTGATCGGAGGAAGCGGGCCGTTCCTGCTAGTCTTCGCCTTCACAGCGGTGCTCGCGCTGGTCGCGCTGGCGATCTCGTCGCGGATGCTCGGCGGACTGCCGACGAGCGTGGAACCCACGCCGACGATGCCGGTCACCGTGGTGCCCGCGGATCCACACACCGGCCCGATCACCCTGATCTCCGCCGAGGAGATCGCCGTGCACACCGGGACCATCACGATTGTCTCGCCGACGCAGCCCGAGAACAGGGACGAAGACTAGGGCTCAAACGAGCGCGCATCTCCCTCGGGTAGCGTGTCGGTGAACAGCTTCATGGTGAGGTGGGAGTCCACCCGGGTCACCGGGGAGAGCGTGGAGAGCTTGGACGTGAGGAACATCTCGTAGGCATCCGAGTCGGACACGGCAACCCGGATGTAGTAGTCGGGGCGGCCAAACATTCGGCGCAGCTCCACCACCTCGGGCATCGCGATCACGTCCTGCTCAAACTTCTCCATCGTGACCCGGTCGTTGACCCCGATGTCCACGGCGACCACCACCTCGAAGCCCCGACCCATCGCGGTGTAGTCCACCTGGGCACCGTAGCCGGCGATGATCCCCGCCTCCTCCAGGCGACGCACGCGTCGCAGGCACGGGGGCGGGGTCAGCCCCACCCGGCGGGCCAGATCCACGTTGGACATCCGTCCGTCGCGCGCAAGCAGTAACAATATCTCTTGATCGATGGCGTCCAGGGCGGGTTTGTTGCTCATAATTACCATTCTAGGTTCATATCGGGTACAAAATAAGCCACGCTTTTTCCTAAAATTGCGTTGTGACCCCTGAACCCGCACCCACGGCCCGGCGTGGCGCTCGCCCGCGACCCGACGGCCGTCGGGCGCGTCTTGGTGAGCTTAGGCTGGCGTTCTTTGACACCGCGGGTGCCGGAGGCGCCCTGTTCCCCCTCGGGCTCGCATTCGGCCTGCTGGTTTCCCAGGCGGGCCTGGACTGGTGGTGGGCCACGATCTTTACCGCCGTCGTCTATGCGGGATCACTCGAGTTCATCCTGGTGGGGCTGGTGATGGTCGCCGCACCGCTCTCCACGATTGCCCTCACCTCCCTGGTGGTTAATGTGCGCCACGTCTTTTACGCGCTCTCCTTCCCGATCCACCGGGTGCGCCCGGGCCTGGGCAAGCTGTACTCGGCGTATGCGATGACCGATGAGGCCTATGCGATCACCACCGGCCGCCCCCGAGAGAACTGGACCGGCACCCGGATCATCGGCATCCAGGTGTTCTGTCAGCTCTACTGGGTGCTCGGGGCGACCGTTGGCGCGCTGGCCGGGAACCGGCTGGAGCTCCATCTCCCCGGGCTGGAATTCACCCTCACCGCGCTGTTTGTGGTGCTGGCCATCGAGGCGTATCGCGCCCGCCGAGACATGCCCACCGCGGTCATCGCCCTGCTCTCGGGCCTAATCGGCATCGCGCTGTCCCCCGAACACATGCTGCCGATCGCGATGTCGCTGCTGACCACGGGGCTCCTGGTTCGGTTCTGGCTGCGCACACGCCGAGCGCGGCATACATCGAATGTGGATCACGGCGAGGAGGAACGATGATCGACCCCGGCTATCTCCTTGCCACCGTCCTGGTCGCCGGAGGCATTACGTTTGCGCTGCGCGCGGTCCCCCTGCTCGCGGTCGCCCCGCTCCGGCGCAGCGCAGCCGTGCGATATCTCGCCGAGGAGCTGCCCGCGGGCATCATGATTGTGCTCGTGCTCTACTGCCTGCGGGATCTAGACGTCACGAGCCTCTCCCCCGCGCTCCCGACACTGATCGCGCTGAACGTGACCATCGGGCTCCAGCTCTGGAAGCACAACGCGCTGCTGAGCATTTTCGCGGGCACCGCGGTCAACGTCGTGCTGCTCTCGACGGTGTTTCCGGCCTAGCGGGTACGCCGGTGCCGCCGCGTTAGCGGCGTCCGCGCACCGGGATCCGCAGCAGCGACACCAGGGCGAGGACCCACAGCGCCGCACCACCACCGGCGATTTCTCCCGCCAGCATCACGCGGGTGTTCAGCCCAGCCCCCAGCCCGGCCACACCGACCGCAAACGCGACGGCAAAGCCCAGGGTCCCCAGCACCATGAACAGCGTGCGCACCAGGCGCAGCCCGCGGGTGCCGGATTCCACCCGTCCACGCGCGGGCCGCACAATCGTGCCGAGGGCCAGCGTGCCCAGGGAGAGCGCGAATCCACCAAAGACGTCACTCGGACGATGCCAGCCAAACATCAGGAGCTGGGCGCTGATGGTCACCAGCAGCGGGGCACCCAGCAGCATCACGATCCAGCGCCCGGTGGAGGGCAGCACCAGGATCAGGGCCATCACCAGGACCGACACCACGGCCGCATGCCCGCTGGGGAATGAGTTCCCCGGGTTTTCCAGATGGAATTCGGGTCGCTCCAGGAACACGTTTTTCAGAGCCTTGGCCGAGAGCACGGCGACCCCGATGGCAAGCACCGTATGGACCGCCCCGCCGATGCCCGATCGCCAGAGCGCGATCAGCGCGATCACCACCGCCAGGATCGCAATCGACTGCAGGCTCACCCAGTCCAGGGGCGGTGGAACGTTACTGGAGAGGGTTGAGGCGCGCAGGAGTGCGTTTTCGGCGCGCTGTCCCACATCGTTCTGGACCCCAAGCAGATAGGTCGCGACAAACACGGCGAGGGCGATCACAAACACGATGATCGCGCGTCCGCGCGCACCAAGACGGGCGCGAGACGGGGACGGGTTGGGCGACATAGGGGGAACTTTCTCAGCGACCCGAGGGCCGGGGACGTGCGGGGAAGAATTCAACCCTATGACAGCATGCCTGGGAGTTTCGGGATCGCCCCGGGGTTTCAGATCCGCCCGGGGCGAACGTCGAAACTAGCGGGCGCTGTAGCCGCCGTCCACGAGGTGGGTGCTTCCGGTAACAAATCCCGCGGCATCACTGGCGAGGAACGCGATCATCTGGGCGATCTCCTCGGCGGTGGCCAGACGTCCCATCGGGTGCAGCGCAACCAGGGCCGCGTAGCTCTCCGGGGTGGTGATGTTCTGAATCATCGGGGTGTGGACATACCCGGGGGCGACCGCATTGACCCGCACACCGGTGCGGGCATTTTCCAGCGCGGCGGACTTGGTCATCCCCACCACGCCGTGCTTGGCGGTCACATAGGCCGAGGCACCGGCCTGGCCAACCGTGCCGAGAATCGAGGCGAGGTTCACCACGGCGCCGCCGCCGTGGGCGGCCATCGCCGGGATCTGCGCACGCATTCCGGTGTAGAGCGAGTCGAGGTTGATGCTGATCACGCGGTGCCAGTCCTCGGGGGTGTACTCGGTCAGCGGGGCCGACGGTCCCGAAATGCCCGCGTTGTTGACGGCGATGCCCAGGGGCGCCATCGCCTCGGCCAGGCGGACCGACTCGGTTCCCCAGTCGGGGCTGGTCACGTCGGCCACGAACGTAGCCGCGGTGCCTCCACGCGCAATAATCTCCTGATACACGGCCTCGACGGCCGCCTGGTCACGGTCAACCAGCAGCACCGCTGTTCCGTTTGCCGCCAGGAGCTCCGCGACGGCGCGGCCGATTCCTGCACCCGCTCCGGACACGATTGCCGAACGGTTTGCCACATCATAGGTAGCCATGATTTCCTTCCCGGACCGGCGAACGTCTCGCCTGGCCCATCCGGAACCATACGCCTCGGTATGTACTCGTCAATGGGTGGCGCCGATTTCGCACGCTTTGCTGTCGCATTGTGTGGGATTTCCCGTTTTCACCCCGGAAACTCGCGGATTGCTGACGTTCGCACGCCGCGAACACGCGGGCTTGACAAGCGATCAGACAGAACTAAACTAAACGTACAGTTCAGTTCTGAAAGGACACCATGTCAACACCACACGCAGCCGGTTCGGGCACCTTCCTTCTTGGCGGCGACCTCCCTGTCACCCGACTGGGCTATGGCACCATGCAGCTCACCGGCCCCGGAGTCTGGGGCGAACCCGCGGACCCCGACACCGCGATTGCGGTCCTCCGCCGCGCGGCCGAGCAGGGCGTCACCCTGTTTGATACCGCGGATTCCTACGGCCCCAGCGTCACCGAGCGACTGATTCGTGAGGCTCTCCACCCCTACCGCGACGAGATCGTGATCGCCACCAAGGCGGGCTTCACCCGTCAGGGACCCGGAGAATGGACGATGCTGGGCCAGCCCGCCTATCTGCGCCAGCAGGTCGAGATGTCCCTGCGCATCCTGGGGCTGGACCGGATCGACCTCTTCCAGCTGCACCGCATCGACCCGAACTTCCCCCTGGCGGACCAGCTGGGGGTCCTCGACGAGATGCGCGTCGAGGGCAAGATTCGCCACATCGGCCTGTCCGAGGTGAGCGTGGACCAGGTGAGGGCGGCATCCGACATCACCCGGATCGCCTCGGTGCAGAATCTCTACAACCTCAGCGACCGCAGCGCGGAGGATCTGCTGAGCTATGCCGAAGCCACCGGCATCGGCTTCATCCCCTGGTTCCCCCTCGCGACCGGCAAACTCGCCGGCCCCGACAGCCCGCTCGCCCAGATTGCCGAAACCCACGGTGCCACCCCGGCACAGCTGGCCCTGGCCTGGCTTCTGCACCGCTCCCCCGCGATGCTGCCCATCCCGGGAACCTCCTCCCTCGCCCACCTCGATTCGAACAACGCCGCGGCGGACATTAGCCTGGATGCGGACGAGATGGCAGCGCTTTCGGCGCTGAGCTAACCCCGGAGGACCCAATGCCCACGCCCCCACCCGCCGAGGTACCCGACGGTATTCAGTGTCACCCCACCGGGACCCGCAGCGACCGCATTCACGAATCGGTTCTGCGCGCGACCGAGGAGCTACTGACCGAGGGTGGCTATCCGGCGGCGACCGTGGACGCCATCGCGGCCCGGTCGGGCGTGAGCAAGGCCACCATTTATAAGCACTGGCCCTCCCGGACGGCCGTGGCTGCCAAGGCGTTTGGACGCCTGATGGCGGGCGCACTCCCGCTGCCCGACACCGGCAACAGCGTTGCCGATCTCACCGAGCAGGTCCGCCGCGTCAGCGCGTTCTACGCCAGTGACCTGGGGGCGGTTTTTGCGCAGCTGCTAGCGGCCTGCGTGAACGATCCAACCGGGGCCACCTACTTCCGCGAATACTTCCTCGAGGGCCGGCGCACGGCGATCGCGACGCTCTGGCAGCGCGCGGTTGAGCGAGGCGACGCCTCCCCCACCATCCCGATTGACGACGTGATCGACATCCTGTTCGGACCGCTGATTTTCCGTCGCTTGACCGGACACTTCCCCCTCACCGAGGACGCGGCTACCACGCTGGCGCTGAACGCGCTCCGTGGGCTCCTCCCCGCGGCGTCCCCACACACTTCTCTTTCCAAGGATTCCCATGACACACACCATTCTGATTAGCGGCGTGAGCGGCGGCCTCGGCCGTTCATTCGCCACCGCCGCACTCGACGCCGGACACACCGTTGTTGGCACGCTGCGCAAGCCCGAACAGATCGCCGCGTTTGAGGCGCTGGCACCGGGCCGCGCCCACGGCATCCTGCTTGATGTCACCGACACTCCGGCGATCGCCCCGGCAATTGAGCGAATTGAGCGGGAAATCGGCCCGATTACCGCGCTGGTCAACAATGCCGGCTACGGGGTCGAGGGCACATTTGAGGAAACCCCACTGGACACCGTGCGTGAGCAGTTCGAGGTCAACGTCTTCGGTGTAATTGAGCTCACCCGCGCGGTTCTGCCCTACCTCCGCTCGCGTCGGGCCGGCCACGTGGTGTTCATCACCTCGATGGGTGGTCTCCGCGCCTTCCCCGGCCTGACCGCCTATAACTCCACCAAGTATGCGGTGGAGGGGCTGGCCGATGCGCTCCGTCCCGAGCTGGCAGGGCTGGGCATCCACGTGACCAGCATCGAACCGGGCGGGTTCCGCACCAACTGGGCGGGATCCTCGATGACCCGGGTGCCCCGCACCATCCCCGATTACGATGCCCTGATGGATCCGATCCGCGAGCACCGTAATCGCGCGAGTGGCCACCAGCTGGGGAACCCCGACGCCGCCGGGGCCGCGCTCCTCACCGTGCTGGATGCCGAAACCCCGCCGGCTCACCTGATGCTGGGCTCGGATGCCCTCCGCCTGGTGGCCGAGGCGCGCGCCGACTTCGCCGCCGAAGCTGAGGCCTGGCGCGCGGTCAGCGTCTCGACCGACTTCGCCGACGGCATCACGCTGGGCTAAGGTCCGCAAGCCTCGCCCGACCGACGCCGCGGAACCGCGGGCCGACCGGGCGAGGCCTACATCGAGGCGGCGAGGGATTCTGTTTCGGGCAGCACGCTCCCCCGCTCGATTGCCACGTTTTCGGTGCGGGCCAGCACGCGCGCCGCATACTCGCGGTGCGCGTGCTCGGGGGTGCAGTGGTCGGGCAGGCAGCGTCCCGAATCCAGTAGTTCCAGCAACAGGTTGGCCGGGACCGAACGGGGATCCGCCGCGGCGGTCGCGGTGATGGCCGAAACGGTCCAATCGGCGGTGGCGGCCCCCGGCAGGTCCCGCACGATCAGGTCGCGAGCCTCGGGCTTGCCGATCACATGCTCGGGAACGATCGCGATCCCCATCCCACGGCCCACCAGCTCCAGCAGCGCATGCACGTCGTTGACGGTGCAGCGCACGCGTCGGTTGACTCCGTGCGCCGCCAGAACCTCATCATTCAGGGTGCGCACACCCCAGGAGGGTGCAAAGTCGACAAAGTCCATGCCCGCGAGGTCTTCCCACCCCGGGTCGAGGATCGCCGAGAGCGGGTGGTTGGCGGCGTGCAAAATGACCAGGGTTTCCTGGCCCAGGACAACGCGCGGCAAGGCACCCAAATGCTTGGTTGCGGCCACAAAGGCCACGTCCACAGTCCCGCTGCGGACCTTCCCCACCAGATCGTGGGACCCGGCCTGAACAAACTCGGTTTCCACCAGCGGATAGCGTCGGTGGAAACGGTCAAGAACCGCGGCAATGTCCACAAATCCGAGACACTGTTCGGCACCGATCCGCAGCGAACCCGACACCTGGTGCGAGGTCTGGATGACCGCATCGCGTGCACGGGCGGCCTGCTCAAGCATCAGCCGCGCGTGCGGGATGAGCGCGAGGCCCGCCTCGGTGGGTTCAACACGCCGAGACGTTCGATCAAAAAGCGGCGTCCCGAGCTCCTGTTCAAGGTTCCGAATCGAGGAGGACAGACCCGACTGGGAGATGCCGGATGCCTCGGCTGCCCGCGTAAAATGGCGTTCGTCGGCGAGGGCGACGAGGTGTTCCAGCTGCCGTAAATCCATGTATTAGTTCCACTTCTCAAAACCATCAGTATCAACTGTTGGACTTCTAGATTACCGCTCCCTAGGCTGGGGTCATGAGCATTCCTACCATTTCCCTGAATTCCGGACATTCGATTCCCCAGCTCGGCTTTGGTGTCTTCCTGGTACCGGCCGATGAGGCCGAGCAGGCCGTCACCGACGCGCTTGAGGTGGGCTACCGCCACATCGACACCGCCGCGATCTACCAGAACGAGGAGGGTGTGGGCGCCGCGATTGCCAAGAGCGGCATCCCCCGCGACGAGCTCTTCATCACCACCAAGCTGTGGATCGACCACCAGGCCGGCGAACTGCCTCACGAGGCGATCCGCACCAGCCTGGACAAGCTCGGCCTCGACTATGTCGACCTGTACCTGAGCCACTGGCCGGCCCCGAAGAACGACTCGTTTGTCAACGCCTGGTCCAAGATGATCGAGATCCGCGACGCCGGGCTTGCCCGTTCGATCGGTGTCTCCAACCACCTGCCCGAGCACCTGGACGCCCTGGTTGCCGCCACCGGCGAGGTACCGGCGATCAACCAGATCGAGCTGCACCCCGCATTCCAGCAGCGCGATGTGCTCGAGTGGGCCGTCGCCAACGGCACCCACATCGAGTCCTGGGGCCCCCTCGGTCAGGGCAAGTACCCGCTGTTCGAGATCCCCGCGGTCGCCCAGGCCGCCGAGGCCCACGGCGTCACCCCGGCACAGGCGGTCATCCGCTGGCACCTGCAGAAGGGTTTCATTGTGTTCCCGAAGTCCAGCCGCAAGGAGCGCATGGCCGAGAACTTCGATGTCTTCGGCTTTGAGCTGACCGACGCCGAGGTTGCCGCCATCGACGCCCTGGACCCGCTGGACCTCTCCGGCCGCGTAGGCCCGAGCCCGCTGGACGTCAACTAGGCACCCGGCGCCTCGCTCAGAACCGTCGCCTCCCACACGGGAGGCGACGGTTCTGTCTGGTGTGCGGGCGTGCAGGCCGCGGGCTTACTCAGCAGCGAGACGCCAGGCCGGCATCGGAGCTGGCCGTCTCGCGGAGGGCACGCGTGTACTCTCCCCCGAAGTCGACCCGAGTGCGGTTTATGTATCGGCTGGCGATGGCGCTGGCGGACCCCGCCGCTCGCCCCGCGAGGCCCTATGAATTGCGTGAGCGCTGTGCGCGTCGATGCCCTCCCAGCAGGCCAGCTCCGAGCAGCAACGCGAATGCTCCAAATGCCACTCCGAGAGGCACACCGGTCGCGCCAGTCTCGGGGAGACCATTGCCCGGTTCGGCTCCGGGGTTGGTTCCGGGGTGGGTCCCCGGGTCAGCTCCGGGGTCGGTCCCAGGGTGGGTCCCAGGGTCGGCCCCGGGTTGAGGAACCAGGATCTCGGTTGAGCTCGTGCGATTCGAGGAAGCACCCACAGCAACAATGGTGTGCTTTCCCGCCGCCACCTCCGGAAGCGCGAACGTGAAGACAGCAGAACCCGCCTCGTCGGCAACGACGCTCCCCAGCTCAATCGGATCAGAGTGCAGGGTGAGGTTAATGGTCTCATGAGGGACAAAACCCGTCAGATTGATCGTGAGCTTATCGCCGACCCCTGCGGTGGGCTTGCTTACGACAGCCGCGGCGGTTCGCGCCTTCACCGACAGAGTGACATCGTCAGACTCCGAAGCATCATGATTCTCGTCTCCCGAGTAGGTAGCGACGAGCTGGCTGGTGCCCGCGGTAAGGTTTCTCAGCGGTAACGTCGCACGTCCAGCAACCAGGGGTGCCGAGCCGACGGCCGTCGCACCGTTCCTGAGCGTCACGGTACCTCCGGGTACCGTTCCGTGGCTCGCGGCAACCGACACGGTCACCGATGCGCTGTCACCCTCAACGAGCGCAGCGGAGGCAACGGCGATCGACGTGACAGACGATGCCTTTCTTGTGGCGGCGGATGCTGTGGCGCTCAGCGCGACGGCTACCGGGGACTGTACCGTCGCGGTGAACGGGAAACTTCCCGCAGGCTGTACACCCAGGTTCAATGTTGCCGTTCCGGATGCGTCCACGGTCGCGGTGCCCAGTGAATCATGTGCCGAGTCGGCGAAGGCGATCGAACCGGTGATCGGGTATCCGTCGGCCCGCGCGAGCGTCGCCTTGGCTTCGGCCTCCTGTCCGTAGGAGACGGGTGATGCGGTGGCGCTCAGGGTGACATTGGCGAGGACAGAGACGTTTCCGTTGCCCGCGTTCGGAACGTAGAACGAACCGCCCTGCTGCGGGTCCAGCACGCCCCAGAAAGCGAGGTTTCCCACGGGGATTGTCCGGGCGACACCCGCATCGGCGGGCACCACAGAGACAAAGGACTTCGTCTCTGACGGGAAAACCTGTGTGACCACCAGAGCCGTACCATCCTTGAGCACGTCGACGGAGAGCGGGAGGAGTGTGTCAGCGTTCACGGTTCCGAGGGCTTCGCTGCGACTGATCGCGGCCGTCGCCCATCCGTTGTTGGAGGAGAACCACGACACGGCGTTGGTGTCAGAGCTGGCGATAACGACCGCTCCGGTTCGCGGGTCCACGCCGATTCCCGTGGGGGTGTCGGTCACCGGGAAGGTGCCGATGACGGCTGCGGGGGTAGACGCGGTATCGATCACGGTGACGAGCTTCGCATACTCGCTCGCGATGAAGAGGAGGTTGCGGTCGTTGTCGATCGCGCTCGTTGCCCCGGCCGTGGCGACAGACGACAGCGTCTGAACGACCTTGAGCTTATCGGCGCCGTCCGCACGTCCGAGGATCGACACCGTGTCGCCGCTCAGGTTGACAACGTAGGCGCGTCCATCCGCTCCCACCTCGACCTTTTGGGGGTTCCCCCCAACCTCGACGGTGGGAGGCAGCGACGTCGCGGTGTACGTGGCATCGGGATCAACCACCGAGACAAACCCATTCGTCGTGTTGTGGACGACGTACACGGTTCCCCCGACGGGCGAGACGGCCGCATCGAGCGCATAGGTTTCACCGTCCAGCGGAATGGTTGACGCCGCTCCATTCCTCAGGTTGAGAACGGAGAGGCTCGGGGTGTCATCCTTCTGATCATCGGCTAGGTACAGTCGGTCACGGGTGGGATCCACCGCTCCGCCCTGCAGCCACGTTCCCGCGGTCGTCTGGGTATAGATGCTCGGCCGAGCAACTTCGGCGAGCGTGGATACGGTCGACGACGGCGTGGGTACCGCCGCCGCCCCGTCGGAACTCAGGACGGTGCTGGCAACGGGAATCGTGATGAGCGCCACGGTGGCGACCGCCGCGAGTTGGAAGTTTGCACGGAAATATGGCCGTGTCAGGGCAGGGGGCATGTGGGGGAATCTCATTCTGGTTAGTGCAGCGGGTATCCACAGCTATTCGTCGTCACAATACATTTCACAACAAAGTAGTGCGATTTTCGCGATCGTGCGGCTGGCCAAACACTAGCGGAATGCGGACCTCGGCGCCACAGTTTCGTTATGCACCTCGGACCAACATGCATTGCGGGAACTTTTCGCCACCGAACGCGGCGGGAAAGCCCTCGCGACTAGGCCCGCAGAGGCCTCTCCGCGGACACAACCGCCGTCACCCAATTCGGGTGGCGGCGGTTCATGTATTCGCGCGCATCTAACCGTTCCGCCGAAACCAACGTCGGCGTCTGCTCGACCTGCTCCGCCCCATCTGCCGGTTAAAGTCCGCCTGGGATGCCTCAAATTTGCGCAGGTATTCCGTCCACTCGGCCTCGATCTGTTCTTGTCTATCATCAGGCTCCCACCTGCCGGTCTCTATCGTCCAAACCCACATATCTCGCATCGTTCACCTCCTTTCGATCAGGCTAGATCCGAATCCACCCAAAAGACACACCGGCGCCACCTTACTCACCGGGGGTACACGGGGGAACCGCGTGATCCCGCTAGGCTTTCCACAATTCCCAGAGCTTCACCAAAGCACTGGAGGACAACCAGGTCACCGGCCGCGAAACAATTAGGGACTTCGCTCAGGACGGCGAGCACACCGACGGTCACACCTGAGACCCGCACAGGTAGCGCAATAAGTGCCCCGCTCAGCAGTCCGAGCGGGACATGTCGTCCCCTTCGACGCTGCTCGTTTACATCCGATATCAGGAGCTGGTCGATTTCCGAGTCAACGAGCTGCCACAACCCCGTCTTCGCTGAGGCTTCACGGAACTCATGTCTCTCAAACTGGGCACTCAGTAGTCCCCCTGGCAATCCGTCGGCAGTCGAAAACCACGGGAGTAGTACACGCACACCGGCTTCCGACCCGCCCAGTCGAAAATACACGGCGATGATTGATTGCGCGTCTAGCTGTCGCGAGGCCTGGGTCACGATGCTTCGGATTACAGCGCCGAGTTCAGACGCACGCCGACGTCTGGATGCCGTCACTAAGACGGAAATCGCGCGCAGAATCTGTGCCACGGTAAATCCCAGCGATGCGGCGCTTCGCTCGCCACTCGCGCGTCGATTCTCGAAGATCTTGTCTTCTCGTTGCGCGGACCTATGGGCTCGATAGAGTCCGAGTACAAGAATGAGGAATCCTGCAAGATAACCCCCACGCCGAAACAGTAGTGCAAGCCCCCACACGTCAAGCGAATCCAGAATCGCCAGCATAAATGCCGAAGCCGCGACCAACACCAGCGCGATAGTGGGCCATCGCACGCAGCGGAGAGGTTGAGTTTTCGTCATCCACTAACGCTAAGAAACCCCGTCCCGCAGGCGCCGCGAAGCACAGGATCTGGGGAGAGATCCGCGAAGTTACGGCATTGTGGACAACGCCCCAACCCCGATACCTCAACGATCATTGGTTGAGGTGATGGGTGAGCTTCCACCCCCGCATGCGCACTCGAAGCGGCCGAACCTCAGACCCGGTGGGGAGAGACGGGGGTGTTCGCCAGGTTGCGGGTGAAGGACTGCCGGTTTGGTTCGGTGTCGTCCGCCGCAAGGCCGGCATCCGCGAGCATCCTGGCGGCCTCGGCGGGGATCTGCGTTAGCGTGCCGGAGCCATCGTGGGCGGAACGAGCCAGGCCCGTGAGTAGGGTGATCGGATCCCCGTTCGCGGTCTGCACCTCGATGCGTGCACCGCGGCCACAGGCCACCAGGTACACGCGGGTCAGCTCCGTCAGGGCGTACACGCGCCGGGAGCCGCGACGGCGCAGCACAATCTCCGCGGGGTGGATTTCGAGCGTGATGGTTTCGGTACCACGACCCACCCGGGCAACCGGCATCGCCCAGATCAATTCGAATACAGCCTTGCTGTACTATTTCACCATGATCGAATCTTCAGAGTGGGCCGAACAGCTTCGTCGATCGGTGGGCGATTTTGTCCGCGCAACCAGGGCATCCGCCGACACCCTGCCCGATGCCCAGGCCGCGACGCTCGGATATCTGGACCGCGAGGGTCCCGCCACGATCGCCGAGCTCGCCCGGAAACGCAACGTCCGCCACCAGAGCATGCGTGTGACGGTCGACGATCTAGAACGCGCCGAGCTGGTGGACCGAACCCCGAACCCCGACGACAAACGCAGCCTGCTCATCACCATCACCGACCCGGGCCGCGCGGCCCTCGGCCAGGCGCGCGCGGGCCGAGCGTCCACGATCGATGCGGCGATCGCCGAAGAACTAACGGCCGAGGAACGACGCGACCTGCAGCGCCTCTCGAGCATCCTCGATCGACTCACCGCGGCGATCACCCGATAGCGCCCACCTCCGCTACGCGCCGGCCGACTCCGCAACCAACGGGTTGATCGCGGACCCCAGCCCATCGATGGTGGAAGCCAGCGTCATCCCCGCCGCGAGGCGACCGCTCATGCCGGGGCGCAGACCCGGGGTTCCGGTCAGGATGACATCGCCCGGTTCAAGCGCGACAAAGCGGCTGCAGTACGACACCAACTGCTCGGGTGAAAACAGCAGGTCTTCGGTACCGCCCTCCTGCCAGAGCTCACCATCAACCGTCGCGCGCAGGCGCAGGGCGCGGGCATTGTCCACCTCGTCCGGGGTGACCAGGTAGGGTCCCAGCGGGGTGGTTCGGTCGGCAACCTTACCCTGCAACGCCTCACTCGTGCGATGCTGCCAATCCCGCATCGACAGGTCGTTGGCCACCGCGTACCCGGCGATCGCTGCCGACGCCTGATCCACGTCGAGCCGTCTCGCGCGTCGCCCCAGAACGACGGCAAGCTCAACCTCCTGCTCCACCTGATCACTCCCCTCGGGAAGCACAATCCGATCGCGGGGGCCGGTCAGGGTCGAGGCAAACTTGGCAAACACCGTGGGGTATTCGGGCACCGCGAGCCCGAGTTCGCGGATGTGGGACCGATAGTTCAGCCCCACGCAGATGATGTGCGCGGGCTCCGGGGAAACCCGGGCGAAGTGCGCGGTGGCGGCGTCCAGCTCACCGGTGTATTCCAGCGCATCGCGGTGGCTGTACGCCTCCACGGCCGAGGAGGCACTGACGGTGAGTACCCGCTCGCCCTGCACCACCGCCCCGGTGAGTCGGTCCCCGAGCCCGACCGTGGCGAATCTCATCGCCCGCGCCGAGCGTCCCCATCGGCGAGGTCGAGGCTCTCTCCCGGCGGCAGAATCAGGAACGGCACATCGGTCAGCCCCTCGGCTCCGATGAAGTTGGCGGTGGATCGCTGACCCAGCTCGCTCAACATCAGCTCGTGGATCTGGACGACCAGGGTGGGGGCGACCGCCCGCACATAGCTCACCGCGTCTCCGAGCTTGGTCCAGGGCCCACTCGTGGGCAGCAGCAGCACCTCGACCGGAACCTCGGGCACAAGATAGGCATCGCCGGGGTGGAAAACCGTGCCGCCCACGAGGTAGCCCACGTTGTCGATCTGCGGGATATCGGGGTGAATCACCGCATGCCGGCCGGCAAAGACGCGCACATCAATATCTCCCACGGCAAAGCTCTCCCCGTCGGAGACGGTGTGGACGGAACCGCCGGAGAGTCGCTCGGCGAGCGTCCGAGGCGCAAACACCCGCAGCTCGGGACGGGCGGTGAGCGCCGCTTTCAGCGCCTCCTCGTCCGCATGGTCAAAATGGTCGTGGGTGATGAGGACCGCATCCACCGACTCCAGGAGGGTGGCGGCCTCGGGCGTGAAGGTCCCCGGATCAATCACCAGCGAGGCGGTATCGGTGGCCAGCACAACGCAGGCGTGGGCAAACTTCGTGAGAATCATGAGGGAACTCCATTCGTACAGGTTAACTGTACAACATGACTGTAGAAATTCCCAGGGCGGCCCTGCTCGGCTTCTCGCACCCGTCCCCGTCCCCGAATTTGCTAGCGCGCGGCACCCGCCGGACGGGTCACCATGACGGCGTCCTCGGGCGGCGAGCCCGCGCTCTCCTGCAGGACCGAGATGTAATCGGTGAGGAAGTCGATACGGGAAACCTCATCGATTCGCGCCCGCTCATCCCCCTCGTCCCAGGTTCCCTCCGGCGAGATCGTCAGGTACCACCAGTGCGGTTCGACGACGGCAATCCCGTGCGCAATCCAGAAACCCCCGTCAGGTGCGGTGCTCCGGTAAAACCCGAGGACGGGCGCGTTGTCGAGTGCACCCCGAACCACTCCCTGCGCGCTCCCCAGATCGATCGGGTGGGTCGGCCGCGCGGGCGGCCAGTTCCGCTGGGCCTTCAGGAATGGCAGGAAGCGGTCGTCCGGACGAACCGCCGAAATATCCGCGGTCCGGATCGCCGAGTAACCGTTGAGATAGGCCCCATCACGCAGCCGGGCGAGCAGGGTCCACTCAGCCGAGACGTCCAGCACGATACCGTCGAGGGGTTCTCCGGGTGTCCCCTCGTGCCGGATTCGCACGGGCACAGCCTCACGCCAACTTTGCTCGAGTCGCCGGGAAATCTTCGATGGTTTCTGGTGCGTGTTTTTCACACCCCATAGTGGCACGTGGCAGGCGGCAATTGCCACCTCGCACACGGCTCGCTATTCCGGGGCTGGATCCTCCGAGGGCTCGGATCCCCAGGCGGGCATGGGCCCGGCGACCGCGTGAACGGCGCGGCTGTAGTCATCGTCAAACTCCACCCGGGTGAGGTTTGTGAACAGGGCCTCTCGGGCGCCGTCCTCCCAGGTGCAGTCCGGGTTGATCATCACGATCCACATTGCCCGAGCATCCCGCTCCACCGGGGTCCCTAACCACACCGCACCGGGGCGGCGCCGCTCCTCGGCAAAAATGAAGACCGAAGCAATCCGTGCCACATCGGCGAGGATGGTCGCCGCGGAAGCCAGGTTGATCTCCCCGGCGGGAAGCGGTGGCGGCCACTCGCGGTGCTCGCGCAAATAGGGAACAAAGGTTCCCTGCAGGCGGACTCGGCGAATGTCCTTTCGACGCAGAATGGCATAGCCATCGTAGAACCCCGCATCACGAATGCTCTGCAGCAGGATCCAGTCCTCCCCCAGGGCCAGCACCAGACCCGTGCGTGTTTCCCCCTCCGAGAAGCGGTCGACAATTTCCACCGGGATGCATTCGGTCAGCGAGCGGCTCAGGCGACGCGCGATCTTTTTGCGCGAGTGGGAGGATTTAGGCACACCCCATAGTGGCATCCGCCGCAAGTCGACGCCACCCCGATCCGGGAGTGGCAAACGCCGTTTGCGGTGCAACGCAAAAACCCCGTCCGAAGACGGGGTTTCGCTGTGCTGAGTGCACGGGGGTGGATCTGAGGGGACTCGAACCCCTGACCCCCTGCATGCCATGCAGGTGCGCTACCAGCTGCGCCACAGACCCATATTTCCTTGCCCGATCTCTCGCGCTTGGAACTCTTATACTCTACAACACCGCGGCCCCGATCTCCCAATCGAGCGCCCCGGAGGCGACACCCGAACAGCACTCCGGCCCGAGATTAGGGGCGACGCGCCGCGGCGACCGCGACCCGGGCTCGGGCGCGTCGTTTCGCGGATTCGAGCGGCACACGGCGGCTTCCATTGCCCTGACCTACCCGATATCCCCTCCCCCACAAACACGCATCGCGCGACATGCCGGTTGGGGCATATCGCGCGATGCGTGAGGCGTGCTTGAGGGCGCTTATCCCTCGGCGGGAACCGACGCCGCGGCGCGGGTCTCCGGTGCGGCCCACGCGGCCTTCTTCGGCTTCTGGAAGAAGAGCACAAACAGGGCGCCCAGCAGCGCGATCGCCGCGGGCAGCAGTAGGGTCTGCGACATCGCGGTGGTGAACGGCTCGTGCAGGAACACCGGCAGCTCTCCCCCACCGATCTCGGACAACCCCGAAGCTCCACCCGGAGCGGCGGGCATCTCTGCGGTCAGGCGGGCCTGAATCAGCGCGGCGATGCTGGCACTACCGAGCACAGCACCGATCTGACGGGTGGTGTTGAACACACCCGAGCCGGCACCGGCCTTATGCGGGGGCAGGTTCCGGGTGGTCATGTTGGACACCGGGCCCCACATGAAGCCGTTGGCAAAACCGAGCAGGGCGCTCGGGAAGAGCATCATCCACAGCGGCTGGTCCGGGGTCATCAGCAGCGAGTACCAGAGCAGCGAGACCGACAGGACGGTCAGCCCGAACAGGGCGAACCACTTGGGGTTGACACGGTCGATCATCTTGCCCACCACGGGCGCGAGACCCGCGGAAATCACGGCCATCGGCACCAGCATCAGCGCCGACTGGGTCGGGGTCAGTCCGCGCACCGTCTGGTAGAAGAACACCAGCGGCAGGGACATACAGGTGATGGTGAACCCGACGGTCGTAATGACCAGGTTACCCACCGAGAAGTTGCGGTCCTTGAACAGATCCAGCGGCAGCAGCGGCTCGGACTTGGTGATCGCCTGCCAGCCCACAAAAGCAGCCAACACCACGATGCCGGCGATAATCAGACCCCACACGCTGATCGGTCCCACGATGGTGCCCCAGTTATAGGTGCCACCCTCCTGGATACCAAACACCAGCAGGAACATACCGACGGCGCTCAGGAACACACCCACAATGTCGAATCGGTGTGCACTGGTGGCCAGCTGCGGCACGTTGCGCCACACCATGATGAAGCCGATGATACCGACGGGCACGTTGATGAAGAAGATCCACTCCCAACCGATGCCGTCCACCAGGACGCCCCCGAGGATCGGACCCACCAGGGTCGCCACACCGGCGGTGGCACCCCAGAGACCCATGGCCGCGCCGCGACGATCCGGCGGGAAGATGCGGGTGATGACGGCCATCGTCTGCGGCGTCATCAGTGCGGCACCGAGACCCTGCACGGTGCGGGCGATAATCAGAACCTCGACGCTACCCGACAGACCACACCACAGCGAAGCCAGGGTGAAGATCGTCAGACCGATCAGGTAGAGGTTTTTCGGACCGAACCGGTCGCCCAGGCGGCCGGTGATCAGCAGCGGAACGGCATAGGCCAGCAGGTAGGCGCTGGTCACCCAGATCACGGTGTTGATGTCGGTGTGCAGGCCGCGCATGATCGCGGGGTTTGCCACCGAAACGATGGTGGTATCAATCAGGATCATAAAGAACCCGATGACCAGCGACCACAGCGCCGGCCAGGGCCGCACGGCGGTAGCGGGAGGTGTTGACATGAGTGTCACTTTCTACTGAGGGGGATCAAAAATTTAGGGGGCCGGATAGAAGTTGCGGGTTTTCGCCGCGGTGGCGCTGGCGCGCTCCTCGGGCGATCGGCAGTCTTCCCAGGGCAGTGCGCCGGATTCGAATCGGGCGAGCTGAGCGGTGAGCCAGGCCAGTTCGGCCTCGTACATGGTCAGCTGATAGGGCGCGTTAATCCAGTACATCTCGGGAACGCCCAGACTCTCGACGGTCGCGATGTCGGCACGAAGCTTGTCGATGCGGAGGCCGAGCTGGGCTACCCGCTCGGTCAACAGCTCGCGCACCCGCGGCGCGGGCAAAACGTGCGCCTCGGAGAGCGCCTGGAGGACGCGGGGGCGCTCGGTCATCGGGGTGCGCAGCAGCTCGGCCACATCCACAAAGAGCCGCTCGCGGCCGGGATCGGTGATCTCAAACAGGGTGCGTTCGGGGCGAGCACCCTCGCGCTCCACCTGGGCGGCGATCGCATACCCCTTCTGCTCCAGCGCATAGACGGCGCGGTACAGCGAGCCGGGGCTCACCTTCACCACGGTGTCTTCGCGACGCTGGGTGGCGATCTGATACATCTCGTACGGATGCATCGGACGCTCCAGGAGCAACCCCAACGCCACGATCTCGATCGGTTTGAGTGTAACCTCGGCCACTATTTCCTCCAACAAAACTATTCCACATGGAATATACCCCGTGGAGGGGACATTCGCAAAACGATGCTTTGTGAACTTCCGGTAAACGCAGCAATGCCCGGGACAGGAAAACCTGTCCCGGGCATCGGGTGTGGGGTGGTGGCAAGCCTAGGCGGGAGTGGCCTCGGCTGCGGCGCGGGCGGCGGCGGGCAGCGCCGCCAGGATCTGGGCGACGGCATCCTCATCGTGGGCGGCCGACACAAACCAGGCCTCGAAGACGCTCGGCGGCAGATTGATGCCGGCATCCAGCATCGCGTGGAAGAACGGACCGTAGCGGTAGGCGTCCTGCGCCTGAACCTCGGCGTAGTTCACCGGGGCCTCCTCGGCAAACACAAACGAGAACAGGTTGCCGGCGCGCTGTACAACGTGCGGGACCTCGGCCACCGTGAGCGCCGCGGACACCGCGGACGAGAGGGTGTCGGCGACGATATCCAGGTGGGCATAGACCTCGGGGGTCGCGCGGCGCAGGGTCTCCAGGCCCGCGGCCACGGCGACCGGGTTTCCCGAGAGCGTTCCGGCCTGATACACCGGGCCGAGCGGGGCCAGGTGGTCCATGACCTCGGCGCGGCCACCCAGGGCGGCCAGCGGCATCCCGCCGCCGATGACCTTGCCGAAGGTGAAGAGGTCGGGCACGTAGTCCTCCCCCGCCGCGGCCTGCAGGCCCCAGAATCCGGCGGGTCCCACGCGGAATCCGGTGAGCACCTCATCCAGGATCACCAGGGCACCGTGGGCGTGCGCAAGCTCGGTCAGCGCGGCGTTGAAGCCCGGTGCCGGCGGGACCACACCCATGTTCGCCGAGGCTGCCTCGACGATGATCCCGGCGATGTTCTCGCCGTGTTCGGCGAAGACCGCGCGCAGCGCATCCAGGTTGTTATAGGGCACCACCAGGGTCTGCCCGGCGGTGGCCGCGGTCACCCCGGCCGAACCCGGCAGCGCCAGGGTCGCCAGGCCCGAACCCGCGGCGGCCAGCAGGCCATCGGAGTGTCCGTGATAGTGACCGGCGAACTTCACCAGCAGCTCGCGCCCGGTGAACCCGCGCGCCAGCCGGATCGCGGTCATGGTCGCCTCGGTCCCGGTGGAGACCAGTCGAACCTTCTCGATCGGGTTCACCCCGTTCACGCGCACGCGCTCGCGGATCAGCTCGGCCAGCTCGGTCTCCGCCGGGGTCGATGCCCCAAACGAAAGTCCGCGCGCGGCGGCCTCCTGCACCGCGCGCACCACGTCGGGCTGCGCGTGGCCGAGGATCGCCGGGCCCCAGGAGCACACCAGGTCCACGTACTCGGTACCCTCGGCATCGGTCACCCGGGCACCCTGGGCGGACACCAGGAAGCGCGGCGTTCCCCCCACCGAACCGTAGGCGCGCACCGGGGAGTTCACCCCGCCGGGAATCGAGGACTTGGCGCGGGTAAAGAGGTCGGCGTTATCGGCGTGGGTCATGGGGGCTCCTAGATATCGGGAACGGGAAAGTTTAGGCGCGCAGCCAGGTGGCCAGCTCGGTGGCCCAGTAGGTGAGCACGGCGTCGGCTCCGGCGCGGCGGATACCGATCACCGACTCCTCGATGGCTCGGCGACGATCGATCCAGCCGTGTGCGGCGGCGGCCTCGATCATCGCATACTCACCGGACACCTGGTACGCCCACACCGGGACTGTGGACATCGCGGCCACGTCGGCGAGCACGTCAAGGTAGGACATCGCGGGCTTGACCATCACGATATCCGCACCCTCGGCGAGGTCCAGCAGGGTTTCGCGCATGCCCTCGCGGCGGTTGCCGGGATCCAGCTGATAGGTGCGACGATCACCCTGGAGCTGCGAGTCCACGGCCTCGCGGAAGGGGCCGTAGAACGCCGAGGCGTACTTGGCCGAGTAGGCCAGCAGCGCGGTGTCGATATGGCCGGCGCGGTCCAGGGCCGCGCGGATCGCGCCGACCTGACCGTCCATCATGCCGCTGAGGCCCAGCAGCGTCGAGCCGGCCTCGGCCTGAGCCAGCGCCATCGAGACGTAGCGCTCGAGGGTGGCATCGTTGTCCACGGCACCGTCCTCGGTGAGCACGCCGCAGTGGCCGTGGTCGGTGAACTCGTCCAGGCACAGGTCGGTCTGTACCACCAGCGCGTCGCCCACCTCGGCCTGGAGCGCACGGGTTGCGCGCTGCAGGATGCCCTCGGGAGCATCGGCCTGACTGCCCACGGCGTCGCGCACAGTCGGAATCCCGAACAGCATGACGCCGCCGACGCCCGCCGCGGCGGCCTCGGTCGCGGCGGACCGCAGGCTATCCAGGGTGTGCTGGAATACGCCGGGCATCGAGCCGATCGCACGCTTTTCGGTGAGGTCCTCGTTCACAAACAGCGGCAGGACCAGCTGGGCGGGATCCACCCGGGTTTCGGCAACCAGGCGACGCATCGCCGGGGACTGACGCAGGCGGCGGGGCCGCTCGGGCAGGGAATTCATGGGGTGTCCTCTCCGCCGTGATCGGGCACGACGAGTCCGGGAGTGGTCTGAGAATAGTGGGTTTCCAGGGCCTCGATCATGCTTTCGGCATGTCGGATCGGCGCCTCGATGGTGATCGCCAGCCCGGCAGCCTCGGCCGCCTCGGTGGTGCGATCCCCGATGCTGACCCGGACCACGTCGGCGGACAGGTCGGGCACCTGGGTGATGATCTGGACGGCGACGCTGCCCGAGGTCACCAGAATCGCGTCGATGTCGCCGAGGGCCAGCGCGGTGCGCACCTCGGGGGTGAGCTCCACCGGGATCGTACAGTAGGCGTGCACCCGGGTCACGTCGGCACCGAGTGCGGCAAGCCCGTCCACCAGGGTCGGGCCCGCGAGTGCCGAGTCCAGCACCAGCACCCGGCCGAGGCCGGGGTGTGCGTGCAGCGCACCGAAGCTCGCGACCAAACCGCGGGCGGTGTGATCCTCGGGCGGCATCAGATCCACCCGGTAGCGGGCCTCGGCCAGCGCGGCGGCAGTTGCGGTCCCGACCGCGGCGATCCGGGTGGTCTCCGGAATTTTTGCGGCATGGGCACGCAGCACCCTGACCGTGGTCGCGCTGGTCACGGTCACCCAGTCGAATGTCCCCGCGGCCAGCTGCTCAAGCGCCTGTTCGAGCGCCGCCGCGTCGGGGGCCGGTTCGAAGTCGATCACCGGAGCGATCACCGGGGTCGCGCCGTGGGCGGTAAGGTTCTCGGCGACCTGCACGCCCCAGCGTCCGTCACGGGGCACCAGCACCCGGCGGCCGGCGAGGGCCGAACAGGTGCCGTGAATGGCGGGATCTGCGTGTGTGTTCATCGGTCTAGGTCAGCGGCGCAATCTCGGCGGCACCGTCGGCGAGCAGCGCATCGGCCAGGTCGGATCCCAGCCCGGCTGCGACACTCAGCAGTGTGTCCGCCGAGACCGCGACACCCTCGGTGCGTTCGCGCAGGTCGGTCCCGGTGGGGGCATAGACGGCCGCGTGCAGCGCCAGCGTTCCGCCGGAAAGTAGCGCGTGAGCCCCAATCGGTGCCGCGCATCCGGCTTCCAGGCGGGCGAGCACCGCGCGCTCGGCGGCGGCCTCCGCACGGGTTTCCGGGTGCTCGATGGCGTTCAGGGCCGCGCGGATCGGATCGGTCACCGGTGCGGCCACCGACTCCGCCCGCACCTCGATCGCCAGCGCACCCTGGGCGGGAGCGGGCGGCCACTCGGACAGCTCAAAGCGCTCGGTGATCGCACCGTCTCGGCCCAGGCGTTCCAGTCCGGCCACCGCGAGCACGACCGCATCCAGCTCGCCCGAGCTCACAAAGCCCAGGCGGGTGTCGATATTGCCACGGATATCGACGATCTCCAGGTCGGGACGGCGACGACGCAGCTGCGCGATCCGCCGCGGGGATCCGGTCCCCACCCGGGCACCCTCGGGTAGCTCGGCGAGGGTCAGCCCATCGCGCGCGCACAGCGCGTCCCGTGCATCCGCCCGCTCGGGAACCGCACCGATCGCCAGGCCCGGGGCCGCGGCGGTGGGCAGGTCCTTCATCGAGTGCACAACCAGGTCACACTCCCCCGCGAGCAGGAAGTCGCGCAGGGCCGAGGCGAACACGCCGGTGCCGCCGAGGCTCGCGAGCGAGGCCCGGGTGACGTCGCCGTGGGTGGTCACCGGGATCAGGACGGTCTCGATGCCGGTGGCCGCGGTGATCGCGCGAGCGATATCGCCGGTCTGCGCCAGCGCCAGGGCGCTGCCCCGGGTACCGATCCGCAGAACGGTACCCGGGGCAGCGGAAGAATGCTGCTCGGTCACGGGGCGATTCCCGCCAGGGCCGGCTTGAAGCCCGCCCGCACGTTCTCGCAGCAACCCGGACGGCACACGTCATACCAGGGACCGAGGTCGGTCATCGCCGGACGCTCGGACACCGGGGTGCCGTCGCGACGCTCCAGAACCAGGTCCACCAGACCCTTCACAAACTCGTGGTGAGTACCCGGGGTGGGCACCCGCAGCGAGTACAGTCCGGCGTTCTCGGCCGACTCGGTGGCCTCGTTGTCCAGGTCCCAGAGGACCTCCATGTGGTCGCTCATGAAGCCCAGCGGCACGATCACGACGGCGCGGGTACCGGCGGCCGGCAGCTCCTCGATCACGTCGTTGATGTCGGGCTCAAGCCAGGGCATGCTCGGCGGGCCCGAACGGGACTGGTAGACCAGCTCCCAGGGCACATCCTGGTCCAGGGCCAGCTCCTGCTGAACCGCGGCCATGACCACCTCGGCGACGGCGAGGTGCTGGGCGGCATACGCGCCCCCCTCGCCGAAGCCGCGCTCGGACGGACCCGAGCGCACGGCGTCGGTGGACGGAATCGAGTGGGTCGCAAACAGGACCTTGACCTCGCGGGCCAGGTCGATATCGCGCACATCCTGGACGATCTTCGCCAGCGCATCGCCGACACCCTCGATGAACGGGGTCACAAAACCGGGGTGGTCGAAGAACTGACGCACCTTGTCGATTTCGATCTGGCCCTCCAGGCCGGTCTCGTCCAGCGCGATCGCGAAGTCCTCGCGGTACTGACGGCAGGAGGAGAAGGACGAATACGCACTGGTCGCGATCGCGATGAGCTTGCGGTAGCCGCGGTCGTGGGCCTCCTGCACGGCGTCGCGCAGGTAGGGGTTCCAGTTGCGGTTTCCCCAGATCACCGGCAGGTCGATGCCGCGGCTGGCCAGCTCGGCCTCCAGGGCCGCCTTGAGCTCACGGTTCTGGTCGTTGATCGGGCTCACACCGCCGTGGTGGCGGTAGTGCACGGCCACCTCTTCGAGGCGCTCCTCGGGGATGCCGCGGCCGCGGGTTACGTTGCGCAGGAACGGAATCACATCGTCCTGACCCTCGGGTCCGCCGAAGCCGGCGAGCAGGATCGCGTCGTAGTCCACCGGGGTCTCGACCCAGGGGGCACCGGAGCGGGCGGCTTCGGTTGCACCGGGCACGATGTCCGCGGGAGCAGCAGCCTGGGGCGCGGCGGCCACGGTTGCGACGGGCGCAGTTGCGGTCGGCGCGGTTTCGATGGTCACGGCCTCGGCCGAACCCTCACGCGAGCAGGCACAGTTGCCGCCGCAGCCGCCGGTCTGGGCGGGAGTTTGCAGGTCACTCATCGGATCACCTCAACAATCTCGGCCGCCTCAATCCGCCGGCCGGTATAGAACGGTACCTCTTCGCGCACGTGACGACGGGCGTCGGTCGCACGCAGTTCACGCATCATGTCGACCAGTTCGGTCAGCTCATCCGACTCGATCGGCAGAATCCACTCGTAGTCTCCCAGGGCAAAGGAGGACACGGTGTTGGCGATGGCCCCACGGAAGGTCGCACCCATCCGGCCGTGCTCGGCGAGCATGCGGGCACGCTCATCCTCGGGGAGCAGGTACCACTCGTAGCTGCGCACAAACGGGTAGACGGTGATCCACTGCTTGGGATCCTTGCCGGTCAGGAAGCCGGGCACGTGACGCTTATTGAACTCGGCCTCGCGGTGCACACCCAGCGCGTTCCAGGTGGGCAGCAGCTCGCGCAGCAGCTCGGTGCGGCGCAGCACGCGGGCGGCTGACTGCAGGTCCTCGGCGCGGTCGCCGTGGATCCAGATCATCAGGTCGGCGTCGGCGCGCAGGCCCGAGACGTCGTAGAAGCCACGGGTGACCACGCCGTTTTCGGCGAGGGTGTCCACGGCGGCGTTCAGCTCGGCCACGGCGGCGTCGGAGTACTCACCGCGGAACGCGGGGTTACGACGCAGGACAAGCCAGAGGGTGTAACCGAAGGGAGAGTCCGGGGTGTTTACCGGGCTGGTGTCGATGGACAAAGCTACTCCTTTGAATTCGGACTGTTATCGGATGTGGGGGTCTGGGTGGGAGCGGCGAGTTCGCCGTTCTCCAGGTATTCGGCGGCGATCAGGTGGCGCACGCGCTTCGCCGTCTCATGGGCATCGGGGACCACCGAGGCGAGCCCGGTTCCCGACAGCCAGGCACCGGTGACATCGAGTCCCGGAACCGCGGCCACGGCCGCGCGGATCCGCTCGGCCCGCTCCCGCGCACCCTGAGCAGAACCCGGCGGGGTGCTGCGCCAGCGGGTGCGGGCGAACCCGGCCACGGTATCGGCGGGCAGGTCCACGCCGAGGATCGCGGCGGCATCGGTGCGGGCGATCTCGGCCAGCTCGGCGTCGTCCCGCTCCCCCAGGGCTACCGGGTCGTAGGACAGCCGGACCGCGTGACGTCCGGGATGCTCGGCCAGCGCCTCTGCAAGCCAGGCCCACTTGGCACTCGAGTGGGTCAGGGCCTTGGCCTGGACGCCGCTCTGTCCGGCATGACCGGCGATCAGCACGCCGCTGCCGCGCGGGTGCCCGTCCAGGTTCGGGGCGTCCAGCAGCAGCGAGGCGAGGACCGCCTCGGGGGAAACCTGGGCGGTCTCCTCGGCCAGGGCCGAAACAACCGGAACCAGCAGGTCAAACGCGGGCAGCTCGGCCGTGGCCACAATCACCCGGTCGGCATAGAGCACCGTGTGATTTTCCAGGCGCAGGGTCCACAGCGTGTGCTCCCCCGGGCCCTCGGAAATCGAGTAACCCTCGGTGGCCACAAAGTCGTCGGAGTTGATGATCGGCAGGTCCTCGGCGGACACCGCACCGGCGAGCAGCCCGGCCACCGGCGTTCCGGTCTGGATCACACCGCCGCGGCGGATAATCTCCGCCGCCAATACCGAAACCAGCGTATGCATGCCGCCGATGATGCCCTCGACCTTGGCACCCGCGCGGGCGGGGCCGGAGGCATCGGTGAGCTCGGCCACGGCCGCGCCCAGGGAACCGGTGCGGGTCAGCGCCTGGTTGAGGCCCGGGGCGACGCGATCCACGTCGATCTCCTCGGGACCCACCGAATACACCCCGCGCACCACCGGGGTCACCAGCTCGGTGAGCACCGCATCGCCCATGCGCTTGCGCACGAGCTCGGCGAGGTTCTTTTCGCGGCCGATGGTCAGCACCGGACGCACGCGGTCCAGGTAGGCGCGCATGACACCCTTGGACCCGATCACTCGGCGCACATCCTCGGCCAGCGGGTTAGCCGGGATTCCCAGCAGCGCGGTCTTGGGCAGCGGCACCGAGGCACCGTCGGTGCGGCGCAGCCAGGCACCGGCCGGGTTCGGGGCAACGATCTGGTCCTCAAGGCCCAGCTCCACCAGCAGCTCACGCACGTGGCCGCCGCGGGTCGCATAGCTCTCGGCACCGCCATCCAGGACGGTATCGCCCACGGTGACCGGGGAGACCGATCCGCCCAGCAGGTCGGCGGCCTCGATCACCGTGACGCGGATACCCACGCGCAGGCAGTCGAGTGCGGCCACCAGGCCGGCGACCCCGCCGCCGACGATCACTACATGACGCGGTTCGATCACAGCGAGTGCACCAGCTCTACCACGCGGGTCAGCACGGTCGGGTCGGTCTCCGGCGGGACGCCGTGCCCGAGGTTCATCACGTGGGCAGGGGCATCGAGCCCGCGGCGGTGCACGTCGCGCACGTGCGCCTCCAGAATGTTCCAGGGGGCGGCGAGCATCGCCGGGTCCACGTTGCCCTGAACCGGGACGGAGGCACCCAGGCGACGGATTCCCTCATCCAGCGGTGTGCGGTAGTCGATCCCCACCACGTCGGCCCCCACATCGCGCATCTGCGGGAGGATCTCGCCGGTGCCCACACCAAAGTGGACGATCGGCACGCGGGTTTCGGTGCCGGAGGCCTCGAAGGTCAGATCACGCACGAAGTCGAGCACGCGAGCGCTGGCCGGGGCCACGTGACGCACGTAGTCCTCGGGCGAGAGCGATCCGGCCCAGGAGTCGAACAGCTGCGCGGCCGAGGCACCGGCGAGAACCTGGGCGCGCAGGAAGCGGCCGGTAATCTCGGCGGTCCAGGTCATCAGCGCGGCCCAGGATTCGGGGTCGGCGTGCATCATGGTGCGGGCGCGGATATGGTCCTTGCTCGGGCCACCCTCCACCAGGTAGGCGGCGAGGGTAAACGGCGCGCCGGCGAATCCGATCAGCGGGGTGGTGCCGAGCTCGGCCACGGTGCGGGCGACGGCGTCGATGATCGGGCCCAGGGCGCTGTCCAGCTGGGCGGGATCGTTCTGCACCAGCTCGGCCACGTCGGCGGCGGTGCGCACGGCCTTGCCCATGACCGGTCCGCGACCGGGCACGATCGACACATCCACGCCAACCAGCTTGAGCGGAACAACGATGTCGCTAAAGAAGATGCCCGCGTCCACCGCGTGGCGACGCACCGGCTGCAGCGTGATCTCGCTGGCCAGCTCCGGGGTGAGGCACGCCTGGAGCATTTCGGTGCCGACACGCAGTTCGCGGTACTCGGGCAGGGAACGCCCGGCCTGACGCATGAACCAGACGGGGGTCGTGGCCGGACGGATGCCGCGATACGCTGAAATCAGCGGGGATTCGGCGGTGAGGCCCGCCTGAAGCGGGTGTGTGGTGGGGACAAGCATGACCCCATCATCTCAAACCTCACGGCAAAAGTTGCCGACACCCGGTCGAGTCGCCACCGACAGAGTGTCGGGAAGTATGTCCCGGTCAGACGCGAAAAATCTGGGGTTAGTATGGATGGGTGCTGATCTGTTTGACCGCGAGCCACAAGAACTCCTCCTTCGACCTTCTCGAACGTCTCTCCGCCGCCGAGGGACGCCTTGAGCGCGCCCTGCTGGACGCCGACCCGACCATCGCCGGGGCCGTCATCATCAATACCTGCAACCGCTTTGAGGCGTATGTGGAACTCGATAGCGCGGGCACCCCGCCCCAGGCACGCGCGGCGCTGACCGCGGCCGCCGCGTCCTCGGCCAATCTCGACTCCGCCGAGCTGGTAGACACCTGGGATCTACACGTGGGCGAGGAAGCCGCACGACACCTGTTCGCCGTGTCCTCGGGCCTGGAATCCGTGGTCGTGGGCGAGGGAGAAATCGCCGGTCAGGTGCGCCGGGCCCTGGAATTTGCCCGCGCCGAGGACACCACCACGAGCGACCTCGAACGACTGTTTCAGCGCGCCTCGCAGACCTCCCGTGCAGTCAAAAACAAAACCCCGCTGGGACGCGCCGGACGCTCCCTGGTGCGCCTGGCCCTCGACCTCAGCGACAGTCGCGTGCCCGACTGGTCGGCCCTGCGCGTGCTGCTGATCGGTACCGGTGCCTACGCCGGGGCCAGCCTGGCCGCGCTGCGCGATCGCGGCGTGACCCAGGTGTCGGTCTACTCCCCCTCGGGACGCGCGGCAAAGTTCGCCCAAAGCCACGATATTGAACCGGTGGCCGCCGCCGACTTTGAGACCGCGGTGGCCGAAGCCTCGCTGATTGTGACCTGCACCACGGCCACCGACTATGTACTGGATGCCGACACGGTAACCACCGGAAGGCGACACGCTCCGCTCGCGCCGCCGCAGCTCGGACACGAGGATGCACCCGGCTGCCCGGTGATCGCCCCCGCCCGCCAGCTGGTGATTGACCTGGGCCTGCCCCGCAACGTCAACCCCAACGTGGTGGAGGCCGGGAGCATCGAGCTGCTGGATCTGGAAACCATTCGTCTGCACGCCCCGCTTGAGGAGGTCCAGGCTACCGATCACGCCCGCGTGCTGGTCAACCGGGCCGCCAAGAAGTTCATTCAGGTGACGTCCGAGCAGGGCCTCGACCCGGCCGTGGTCGCGATGCGTCGACACGCCCATGCGATCCTCGAGGAGGAGGTGGCTCGGGTGGCCCCGCGCGACCCCGACGGCGTGGCCGAACGCGCGCTGCGCCACCTGATGGGACGGATGCTGCACGTGCCCACCGTGCGCGCTCGGGAGCTCGCCCGAGCCGGTGAGCACGACCGCTATCTGGAGGCGCTGGAGACCCTGCTGGGACTCGCGGTGCCCGCCGCCGCGGACCAGGTCGAGGCCGAGGTGCCGGAATCGAACCGTCGGGCGTCGTAACGTCGACACCACGTCGGCACGATTCCCCTAAATTCGCGCTACCGTGTGGTGAGGATACCCTCACTACACCCCATCCACGTCGGGAGAAACATGACCCAGCAGGCAGCGATGAACGTCCCGTCACACGCCACCACACACACCGACGCCGCATCGACCGAGGCAGGCGCGAAGCTGCGCACCGACGCGGTCTCGATCGGCTACGATCGCCGGGTCATCAGCTCCGAGCTCTCGGTCGAGATTCCCGACGGCTCGTTTACGGTGATCGTGGGACCCAACGCGTGCGGGAAGTCGACCCTGCTGCGCTCGCTGGCCCGGCTGATCACCCCGAGTGAGGGCACCGTGCTGCTGGACGGAGGCGACATCGCCAAGCTCGGCACCAAGGAGCTCGCGCGCCGGCTGGGCCTGCTGCCGCAGACCTCGATTGCGCCCGATGGCATCCGGGTGGCCGATCTGGTGGCCCGCGGGCGCTACCCGCACCAGGGACTGTTCACCCGCTGGTCAGCCGCCGATGAGGCCGCCGTGTCCGCGGCGCTTGCCGCCACCAAGACCACCGAGCTCGCCGACCGCCTGGTGGAGGAGCTCTCCGGTGGACAGCGTCAGCGCGTATGGGTCGCGATGGTCCTGGCCCAGGAAACCGGGGCCGTGCTCCTGGATGAGCCAACCACCTACCTCGACATCGCCCACCAAATCGACGTCCTCGAACTCTTCCGCGACCTGAACCAGGGTGGACAAACCCTGGTGGCGGTGCTGCACGACCTCAACCACGCCGCACGCTACGCGACCCACGTGATCGCGATGAAGGACGGCGCCGTGCGCGCCAGCGGAACCCCCACCGAGGTCATCACCGAGGAACTGGTCGAGGATGTCTTCTCGCTGCCCTGCCGTGTGATCACCGACCCGGTCACCGGCTCACCCCTGGTGATCCCGCTCGGCCGCTCCACCACAACTGAGGCACCCGCGGCACCGTAACCTCAGCGCCTGCACTTGCATTTGCATTTGCATTTGCATTTGCATTTGCATTTGCACCAGTATCGGCGTGGTGTCGATATCGGCGTGGGCACCGGTATCGGTATCGGTATCGGCACGGTCTACTATCCCTGGACGCCGTCTCACCAGGACCCGGCCACACTCGATCGTCATCACGGGGGCATCCCCCTTCCGCGCGCGACCCCGTTTTGACACGTCAATTACGCGTCAAAACGGTGTCGCGTTTAACAAGGCAGGTGCCTCAACGTCTCAGCGTCTCAGCGTCTCAGCGTCTCAGCGTCTCCACACCCCAGCATCCCGGTGCCCCAGCGTCAGCGTCCCGGCATCCCAGCATCCCAGCATCCCAGCATCCCAGCATCCCAGCGTCTCGGCACCCCGGCTTCCCGGCATCCCGGCATCCCAGCATCCCTGCGTCGGTCACCCAACACCCAGGCACCCCGGCAGCTTAGTAGCCCTGTCTCGCGGTGCTGGCCGTGAGCCCCATGGACGTCGCGGACGTGCGCATGGCGTGTATTCCGCGATGCGCAATCTCCGGGGAGGACGCCCTAGCGCAGCCGCCGGTATCGCTCGACCGTCTGCAGGTCCTGGTGCTGGCCGCCGGAGTGGGTGATCGAGGTCTCGGCGAGGCTGAACTGGCTAGCGTGGGCGGCGTGGGCGGCACGCACACTCGCCGCGTGAGCGTCGCGGCGAATCTCCAGGTCGAAGTCCGTGTCCGCCGGATCCAGCACCACAAACAGTGGCAGGTCCAGGGCTGTGGCGACCCGCAGCGTCGCCTCGTGGGTGGCAAGGTGATCGGGGTGTCCGTAGCCGCCGTCGGAGTCATAGGTGACCAGAGCGCAGAGACCCGATGCATCGGACGCTGAGGACGCAGACGCAGACGCAGTCACAGCCGCAGCCGTAGCCGCAGCCACACCCGAGTCGACCGGCCCGGCGGCCAGGATCAGCGCGCGCAGGTCGGCATCCACCTCATCCGGGTCGGCGGCGGTCAGGGCCTCGGGATCGCGGTCGGGGGCGGGGGCCGCGCGTCCATCGGCACCCCAGACCATACCCGAGTCACGGTAGTGACGGCGCCCCTCGCCCAGGTAGTGGTGCCGGGTCACTCCGAGCGCACTCAGGGCCGCACGCAGCTCCTCGGCGCGCACGGCGGTCAGGTCGGCACCCTCCGGGACCGAGCCGGGCACGATCTCCCCGCGTTCGCCTCGGGTCGCGGTAATCACGGTCACGGGGACTGACGCCTCGGCGAGCGCGGCGATCAGCGCCGACGTGGTGAGGGTTTCATCGTCGGGATGTGCGTGCACAAACACCACCCCCGGGCTGAACACCGCGGGGAGCGCGCTAGTCATGAGCCGGTGCCGCGATCAGCTCGGTGTACAGCTCGCGCACGCGAGCGGCGGCCACCCGGGAGTCGGTTTCGGCCGAGTACTCGCGGCCACGCTGGCCCAGCTCCCGGCGACGCTCGGGGTCGTTCATCAGCGACATGATCGCCTCAGCCCACAGCTCGGGGCTGCGCTCATCCACGAGGAGACCGCTGACACCCTCACGCACGGCGTCCTGCAGCCCGCCGGCGCGGGAGGCAATCACCGGGACACCGCTCGCGGCCCCCTCGGTGGCGACCAATCCGAATGTTTCCGAGTAGGAGGGAATCAGCACGATCGCGGCCGACCGCATGGCCGCGGCCAGGTGCTCGCGGTCTAGGCTGCCCAGCAGACGGATGTCGACCCCGGCAGCCGCAGCGTGATCGGTGATGCGACGTCGGTGCGTGGGTGTTCCTCCGCCGGCGATCCGCAGCTCGGGTCGCTCATCCACGGGGATGTGGGCGAGCGCGTCGATGGCCAGATCGATGCCCTTGACCGTGCGCAGGCGTGCGGCGATCAGCAGGTAGTCCCCGGCTGGTCCGCCCGGGTGGAAGAGTTCGCGGTCCACACCCGGTGCCACCACGCGCACGTTGCCCTCGGTGATCTGTGCGGCCTCGGCGCGGCTGAGTGAGATGACCAGGTCGCTCTCGCGGGCAAGCCAAGCCTCTCCGCGGAACCGCTCGGGCTCCTGTGGGCCGGCTCCTGGTGGACGCAGGGTCGCGGTGAGGGCGGCCAGGGTATGGAAGGTCTGCACGTGCGGGACACCCCAGGCGCGGGCCACCGGCAGCGCGGCCATCCCTGAGTACCAGTAGTGGGAGTGGATCAGATCATAGCGCTCCCCGGCGGCGAGCTCGCGAGAGAACGCCTCGATCAGCGGCGGCAGCAGGTCCGGCTTGTCCAGGTAGCGGGGGTCGCCATCATCGATCAGGCGAACCCGCAGGCCCGGCTCCAGCTCCACCACGGCGGGGTCGTTGGGGTCGGTGCGTCGCGTGATCAAATCCACCCGTTCCCCGGCACGCACCAGGGCGCGAGCGAGGGTGAGCAGGTAGATGGTCATCCCACCGGCCTCACCGGATCCAACCGGTTCGAGCGGGGAAGAGTGCAGGGCGACAAGCGCAATGCGACGTGCGGTCACGGCGATATTCCTTCCGAGGGCCCGCGATTGTGAGGGCGAGCCACGGGTCAACGTTACCGGCTTCCCCGGTCCAACCTCACATTTGGTGGGCGGTGCGCGTTAGCCTGACAGAACATGCCACCCACCCCGAGGATTCCATGCCCACACCACTTCCGTTTGAAACCGCGATCGAGACGCACGGTGCCACCGTGCTGCGCGTCTGTCGCGCGGTCCTCGGTGGGCACGTCGATGCCGAGGACGCCTGGGCCGAGACCTTCGTGGCCGCGCTGGCCGACTGGGATCGGATCGCCCGGATCGAGAATGTGCGCGGGTGGCTGGTGACCGTCGCTCATCGCAAGGCGATCGATGTGCTGCGGGCGAAGGGGAAACAGGGGCCCAGCCTGGATGTGGTGCCCGAAACACCCACGACGCTCGGCATCCCCGAGGCCACCCATCTAGATCTCTACCGGGCCATTGCCCTCCTCCCACCCGGTCAACGCACGGCGGTTACCCTGCACTATCTGGCGGGCCTCCCCTATGCCGAGGTGGCTGCGGAGACCGGCATCAGCCCGGCCGCCGCACGTCGCGCCGGTGCCGACGGGGTGCACGCCCTGCGCGCCACCCTGACCCTTCCCTTCCCAACTGACACGGACGGAGAATCCGCATGACCGCCTTTGACACCGCTCCCGAGGAATCCGCCGTGCTCACCCGGCTGCGCGGTAATCTCCTCACTCACGCACGCACCACCGGCACTCGCGAGGTGGCCTACTCCATCATCGACTCACCGCTGGGCCGCCTTCTGCTGGCCGCCACCCCCGAAGGGCTCGTGCGGGTGGCCTTCGAACGTGAGGACTTCGACACCGTCCTGGGCACCCTCGCCGAGAAGATCGGACCGCGCATCCTGCGCGATGCCGACCCGGTGGACCGCGCCGCTCACGAACTGGATGAGTACTTCGCCGGTGAACGTCGCAGTTTTGACCTCACCCTGGATCGCCGACTGACCACCCCGTTCCGCGGCGAGGTCCAGCGGTTCTTGCCGTCCATCGAGTTTGGGCACACGCTCAGCTATCGCGATGTGGCCGAGGCGCTGGGTCGGCCCCGGGCGATGCGAGCGGTGGGAACCGCCTGTGCTACCAACCCGCTGCCAATCGTGGTGCCCTGTCACCGGGTCCTGCGCACCGACGGGCAGCTGGGCGGCTACATCGGTGGGCTCGATGCCAAGCGCGCGCTGCTTGAGGCCGAGCGGACCAGCGCATGACCCAGGAAACAAACGCCAACGCCACCGCCCACGCCACCGACGCGATCAGCATCGACCTCATCATCGGCGAAGACGGACTCGCCCGCCCACCCTGGGCCGCCGGCGACCCGCTGCTGCGCGCGTACTACGACACCGAGTGGGGAATGCCGGTGCGGGATGAAGCCGGGATGTTTGAACGGATCAGCCTCGAGGCGTTCCAGTCCGGTCTGTCCTGGGCGACGATCCTGCGCAAGCGTCCGGCCTTCCGGGCTGCCTTTGCCGGATTTGATCCCGAGCGTGTGGCGTCGTTTGCCGATGCCGACATCGCACGCCTCCTGGGTGATGCGGGCATCGTCCGCAACCGACGCAAGATCGAGGCGACCATCCAGAACGCCCGGGCGACCCTGGCCCTACGCGACGGCGGCTCGGACCTGGCGGAGCTGGTGTGGTCCTTCCGGCCGGCCCAGACTCCGCGGCCGCTGCGAATCGCCGAAATTCCCGTGAAATCGGCCGAGTCCGAGGCCCTGGCAAAACGGCTGCGCGCGGAGGGCTTCACGTTTGTGGGGCCCACCACGATGTTTGCGCTGATGGAGGCGTGCGCGATCGTGGACACCCATCTGGTGGGCAGCCACCGCCGCGCGACCTCGGGGGTCTGGACCGCGTAGTTGGTGTCGCATTCCGACCCTAGATCCGCGGCGTGGAGAGGTGAATCCCCAGCCAAAAAACGGCATACTGAGTCCAGCGGTGGCATCCTCGGCCCTCCCCTGGCACTTTCGTGCGGGGCCGGCCCCGCGGAAGGACTGCGGATGATGACGACGCCGGTACCCCCGGATACACGCACGCGTATGACGCGTCTGGGTGCCGAGCTCCTGGGGTGGGGATCGGCGCTGCTGCTCACCGTGATCGCGCTGGCTCACCTGGTCAACACCGACCGTGCGTGGCTACTGTTCCACGACGGCGACTCGGTGTTCCCCCTGCTGGTGCACGCCTCGATCGCCTCGGGTGAGCCGCAGCACTGGGCGCTGTCCAGCGTGCTGTTCATCCCCGAACTCGGGCTCTATTTTGTGCTGGCCACCGTGTTCGGGTCGGGACCGGCGGCCCAGCTCGCGTTTGCCGTCTGTGCAATGCTCCTGATTTATGGGGCGCTGCGCTTCACCGCGGGTGCTATCCGGCGCGACCTGGCCCGTCCCGGCCAGCCCAATCGGGCGATCATCGCGGCCCTGGCCGGGTTTGCCGTGCTGGTGTTCCTCACCCTCACCGAGTCGAGTATCAATCGCGGGAGCTTTGAGCTCACCACCCTGGTGATGACCACCACCTACTATGCGGCCACCACCATCGCCCTGCTGTTTGGGGTGGCACTCTGCGCATGGGTCCTCGGTGCCGCCGGAGCGGGCACCCCCACCGCCTCACGTCCCCGCGTTATCGTCGCGGTCGTGATGCTGGGTGCCCTGGTGACCGTCTCCACCCTAAGCAATCCCCTGATCGCCGGCTGGCTGTGCGTCCCGGCGATCCTGGCCCTCGGGTTTGGCTGGCTGCTGCGACTCCCCCGATCCCCGCGCGTCCCGATTCTGCTCGCGCTCACCCTGACGCTGGGTACGGTCCTCGGGTATACCGCACGCGGTGCACTGGGCGATCTGATTGCCAAGTCCGCGGACACCTATATCCGCCCCGATGGTCTCTCGATCTCGCTGTCCGCCTACGGAAAGGCAGCGGCCGAGTATCTCTCGACCCCGGGCGGCATCATCGGTGCCCTGATTGTGTTGGTATGCGTGGGAACCGGCGTGTTTGTCATCGGGCGTTCGGTGCGCGAGCACCGCCCGGTCACCCTGTTTGTGGCCCTGATGGCGGTCGGTTCTCCGCTCGTGGTGGTGGGCGGCGGACTGCTGCTGGGGACGGATGCCCCACGCTATCTGACCCCGATCTTTTTTGCGCCGCTGCTCGCGGTGACCGCACTGTTTGCCGACCAGCGCGTGTGGCCAGCCTGGCTGGAACGCACGGCCGAACTCACCGCACATCGCTACTCGGTCGCGCAACGAGGTGCCTCGGTGGTGCTGATCGCCGCGGCGATGATCGTGATCACCGTGGCGGTCATGCCCGACCGCACCCGAGCGAATCAGTATGAGGCGGATATCGTTTGCACGGCGAACTGGCTGGCGAGCCATGACGGGATTGCCGTGGGATCCTTCTGGGATGCTCGCCCGGTCAACGGCCAGCTTGCTCAGCCGGGCAAGCTACTCCAGGTGGACTATGCGTTCAACCGCTACATCTGGCTGGACAACCGGGCTACCCCGACGCCGGAGAAAGCCGCGGTGGTGGTTCAGGGCCCCTGGGGTGCGGTGAACGTGCCCGAGCTGCCCGCGGGCACCCGCGCACCCGAGGTGATCCACTGTGGCCAGTACACGATCACAAACTTTGGTAGCCCGGTGATCCCGATCGGCCCGCCGCACGCCTAGCGTGTCGGTGCGGGGTGAGAGAATACCGGTATGCCCGATCCGTCGCCCTCGCCCTCGAACTGGCGCGACCGACTCATCCCGCTCGCGGCCACACCGCCTCGGGAGGAACCCAAGCTTGCACTGCGAGCCGAGCTGCGAGAGACGATCCCGCGTACGGCCGCACGCTGGAACGGTCCTACCTCCAAGGCGGCGACCACCGCAACCATCCTGAACCCTGCCCGGCACTCGCTGCTGCGCTTAGCCGTGCGTCCGGTGCTGCGCGGGGCACGCGGCTGGGTCACCACCGGAGTCGGCTGGACCACGATCGCCCATCAGCGTCACCGACTGGGGTTGGGGGCCGCCGAACAGCACTGGTTTGCGCAGTTCACGGCGCTGTATCGCTCGAGCGTTCCGGCCGAAACGGGCCAGGATCCCCAGTGGTACACCCTGGACAACTTCGACAATCCCCTGCTCTGGCCGCTGCTGTCACAGGCGGCGTCGCTCAACATTCCGCTGGTGGGATCGCGCACCACCCCCGAGGTGCGGATGGCCGCCTCCGCCCAGGTATCTCTTGACCTTGCACGGACCGATGACGGCGTTGTGGTGAGCCCCCGGGTCCTCATTGACGAGGCGTCCGTTTCCCCCACGCATACTCGGGCGCTGGGCACCCACGGGCTCTACTCACTCTCCGAAGCAGCCCCGCACACCCTCACCCTGGCCCCGCTGAGCGCCCCACTTCCCGCCGAGTATGCCGATCTCCTCAGCGGACCTGCGCTTCGCATTCCCCGGTCCGAGCGTGCCGAGTTTGAGCGCGACTTCCTGCCGGCCCTGGTTGAGCGACTGGCCGTCCACAGCGCCGATGCGAGCGTCCGGATTCCCGAGCCTCGCCCCACGACCCTGGTCCTGCACGTGCAGCACGAGCCGCGGCACGTCATGGCGCTCCGCTGGGAGTGGGAGCACGTGCGTGCGGGTATCGTTCCGGATCTCGCCGCGGTGCTTCCCGAGGGCACCCTGCCCGCCGACTGGAGCATCGACCCTGCCCCCGGTGGAATTTCCGGTACCGGCGGCGGCAGCCTTCCCGCCCCGCGTAAGCTGCGCGACTTCGATGCGGCAGAATTCTCCACCGAGCTGCTACCCACCCTGAGAAATCTGCCCGGGGTACGGGTCGAACAGCACGGGATGTCCCCCGAGTATCGCCACCTCACCGGCACCCCGATCATCAGTGTGCGCGCCGAACCGGGAACCCGTACCGATTGGTTCGACCTCGGGGTCACGGTCACCGTGGACGGCATTCAGATTCCGTTTGAACCGCTCTTCCGTGCCCTCGCTCGCAACGCGCGCCGACTCAAGCTGGTGGACGGCACCTACTTCTCCCTCAAGCATCCGGCGTTTGCCCCACTCGCCGAGCTGATCCACGCGGGCACCGACGCCCCCGAGTGGGAGACCGGGATCGGCGTGGGGCCCGCTCAGGCGGGTCTCTGGCGGGAACTGGCCGACCAGGCGGACCACGTCGAGACGGATCCGGCGTGGCAGTTGCTGGTGGATGCGCTGACCGCCGATACCCCCGCCGACGCCCCCGAACCCGAGGGGCTGGCGGCAACCCTGCGTCCCTATCAGCGCACCGGACTGGGCTGGCTGCGCTTCGGCTATGAGCACGGCCTGGGCGGCATCCTTGCCGACGACATGGGGCTCGGTAAGACCCTCCAGTGCCTCGCGCTCATCCGGCACGCGCGCACCCAGGCCCCCGAGACCGGACCGTTTGTGGTGGTGGCCCCCACCTCGGTGGTGGCCAACTGGGCGGCGGAGGCGGCCCGCTTCACCCCGGGCCTCGTGGTGCGCACCGTGCGCGGTACCCGCGCCTCGGGCGAGGACTCGATCGCGACCCTGGCCGAGGGCGCCGACATCCTGATCACCAGCTACACACTGCTGCGCCTGGATGCCGCCGAGTACAACAACCCCGCGCGCCCGTGGGCCGGGCTGATTCTGGACGAGGCTCAGGCGGTCAAAAACGCCACCTCACAAACCCACGCCCGCGTACGCGAGTTCCCGGCCGAGTGGAAGCTCGCCCTCACCGGGACGCCGCTGGAGAACTCACTCGCCGACCTCCACGCACTCTTCGCGATTGTGACCCGGGGATTGCTCCCCCCGGCCGCGCGCTTCACCCTCGAATACATTCGCCCGATCGAGTCCGAACCCGCAGGCATCTCCCGCGGTATCGGGGCCGGTCGGGGCCCGGCCGATCGCGCCGCACACCGGCAGGCCCTGTTTGCCCGGTTGCGCGAGCGCATTCGTCCGTTTGTGCTGCGACGCACCAAGGAGTCCGTGGCGCCCGAGCTGCCGGAGCGTCAGGAGCAGATCATCGAGGTGGACCTCGCTCCCGCGCATCGCGATCTCTACGATGTCTACCTGCAGCGCGAACGTCAGAAGGTACTGGACCTCCTGGACGACCTGGACCGGCAGCGCTTTATCGTGTTCCGCTCGCTCTCGCTGCTGCGCATGCTCGCCCTGGATCCGGCCCTGATCGACGCCGAGGAGCACGCGGATATCCCCGCCCGCAAGATCGACCTCCTGATCGAACACCTGCGTGAGGCCCACGCCGAGGGCCACCGGGCGCTGGTGTTCAGCCAGTACCCCTCGTTCCTGCGCCGCATCGGCGACCGGCTGGCCCAGGCGGGTCTAGCCTGGGAAATGCTGGATGGATCCACCACCAACCGGCAGGACGTCATCGACCGCTTCCAGAACGGCGACGCCCCGGTCTTCCTGCTGAGTCTGCGCGCGGGCGGGGTGGGCCTCAACCTCACCGCCGCCGACTACGTGTTCCTGCTTGATCCCTGGTGGAATCCAGCGGCCGAAAACCAGGCCATCGACCGGGCCCACCGGATCGGCCAGACCCGGCACGTGTTTGTCTATCGGATGATCGCCCGCGACACCATCGAGGAAAAGGTGCTTGCCCTGCAGCGCAAAAAGGCCGCCCTGTTTGACGCAATGTTTGCCGGGGACGACGCGGTAGGCGCCGCCCTCACCGCCGAGGATATCCGCGCACTCCTGAGCTAACGCGCGGCCCTCTCCGCGCCTAGGCCCAGCGCTTATTGGCCCAGCGGGCAAAGAGCCCGATCAGGGCATCGCTGAGCTTGCCGATGAAGGCCAGGAGCAGGATCGCCAGGAAGATCCGGTCGGTGCGTCCGTTGTTCTGCGAGTCGGAGAGCAGCCATCCCAACCCCATCGAGGCCGCCAGAAGCTCGGCCGCCACCAGGAACAGCCAGGCCTGAGCGAGGGCGAGGCGCAGGCCGGAAATGACCGAGGGCAGCACGGCGGGCAATTGCACGGTGCGGAACAGCGCGAAACCATTCAGCCCAAAGGCCCGTGCGGCCTCCACCAGGTTCTTGTCCACGTGTCGCAGCGCCGCGGAGACGGTGGTGTAGACCGGGAAGAATGCGCCGATGGCGATCAGGGTGACCTTGGACACCTCCCCGTACTTCAGCCAGATGATCAGCAGCGGAACCCAGGCCAGCGAGGGCACCGTGCGCAGCGCGCCGAGGGTGGGGGCAAGCAGGATGTCACCAAATCGGGAGAGCCCCACGATGGCCCCCAGGAAGAGGCCGGCCGCCGCACCAAACGCGAAGCCGAGGAACACCCGCTGCACCGAGATCCCAATATTGGGCAGCAGCAGCCCGCGCTGAGCGAGGTCCACGCCGGCATTCCACACCATCGCCGGGGAGGGCAGCTGCGAGGTCGGCATGATGCCCAGGGACGCGATGGTCTGCCAGGCGGCCAGCAGGATCAGCGGGAGGACCGCCCCGCCGAGCACCACGACGAGGGTGCGAGATCTGGGCGAGCCGGGACGGCGCGTGCGCCGGGCGGTGAGGGTGGGTGTTGAAGCGTTGGTCATGACTCTTCCAAGGGATCATGGGCCGACCGCGCAGCGCGGTCGACCCATGCGGTTAGGAGCGGTTGGTGGTTTTCGCGGCCTGGGCGAAGCTCGGCTCGAACAGGGTCTTCAGCGCGTCGTCCACCTGCGACTGACCCGCGACATCGCCGGTCTCCACAAAGACCGGGCCGATGACCTTCAGGACCTTCGCCTGGGCGTCGCCGGGCACCGGGTCCACGTCGAAGTTGGTCCGGTCGGTGATCACGCTGGTGGCCACCGCATCGTCCAGGCTCGCGGTCTTCGCCAGGATGGTTGCGGTTTCCTCGGGGTTCTTCAGCGCCCACGCGCGTGCATCCGCATACGCGTTCACCACGGTCTGGGCAATGTCCGGACGCTTCTGGATGAACGACTCGGTCGCGGCCACCACGTCATAGGAGCTGAAGTCCACGTTGCGGTAGAGGAACTTCGCCCCGTTTTCCAGCGCGCCACCCATAATCGGATCGAGACCCGCCCAGGCATCCACCGAGCCACCCTGAAGCGCCGACCAACCGTCGGCGTGCTGCAGGTTCTCGATGGTCACATCCTCGGGGCTGAGGCCTGCTTCGGCGAGGGACTGCAGCAGGAAGAAGTAGGGGTCGGTGCCCTTGGTGGCAGCGATCTTTTTACCCTTGAGCTCGGCCACGCTGGTGATGGTGGAGTCCTTGCCCACGATCAGGGCCGCCCACTCGGGCTTATTGGCAATCGTGATCGCCTTGATCTGCGAGCCGTTGGCGCGGTTGAGCAGTGCGGCCGCACCGGCAGTCGATCCCACATCCAGCGCACCCGCGCGCAGACCCTCGTTGGCCTTATTCGAGCCGGCCGACTGGATCCAGTTGACGCTGACACCCTGGGACTTCAGGTCCTCCTCGAGCCAGCCCTTGTCCTTGATGATCAACGAGAGCGGATTGTAGGTGGCAAAGTCGATGTTGAGGGTGCCACCCTTGGATCCGCCTTCGGCCGGGGCCGCGTCCTCCCCCGCGCAGGCCGACAGGCCCAGGGTTGTGATCGCGGCGAGCGCGATGGCGGCAAACAGGGTACGTGAACGGGTTTTCATGGGTTCCTCTGTGACGTGTGACGGAAATGGGGTGTCAGCCTGGGGAGGGCTAGTAGGGGAAGATGGGGATTCCGGCCTCGGTTTCGATGCCGCGGGCGCTGCCGTGACGATCAATGCCCAGCCCCGAGAGCAGCCGGCCACGCAGCTCGGCAAGCTCCGCCGAGCCACGGTCGCGGGGGCGCGTCCCGGGCACGGTGAGCTCCTCGATGATGGTGGCTCCGGGCACTCCGGCCTCATGACCCAGCAGGATCACGCGGTCGGCCAGTTGGAGCGCCTCATCCACATCGTGAGTCACCAGCAGGATGGTGGCGGGTTCCACCGCGTGGATCTGGAGCAGCAGGTCCTGCATCCGCATCCGGGTGAGGGCGTCCAGGGCTCCGAAGGGCTCATCCAGCAGTAACACACCGGGGGTACGGGCCAGGGCGCGGGCCAGCGAGGTGCGCTGGGCCATGCCGCCGGAGATTTCCCGGGGGCGGTGATCGGCGAACTCGCTCAGCCCGACCAGCTCGATCAGGCGGTCGACCCGGTCACGTCCGGCGGCGGCCGGGGTGCCGGCGGGCAGGCCGAGGGCGACGTTCTGGGTCACCGTCCGCCAGGGCAGCAGCCGAGGTTCCTGGAAGCCGATCGCGGTGCGCTCATCGATGCCGAGGATCGGATCGCCGTCGAGTGAGACCACCCCGGCGCTTGCGGAATCCAGGCCACCCACGATGCGCAGCAGGGTGGACTTTCCACATCCCGAGGTGCCCAGAATGGCGAGTACCTCACCGGGGGTCACATCCAAGCCGATATCGCGCAGCACACGCCGTTCGGCCTCGCCGCGAGTCGCCCCAGGAAAGGACTTCTCGACGCGATCAAAGCGAACACGGGCGGCAGCACTGGCGGACACAAAAACTCATCTCGATGCGGGAGGGCGGGGTTCTGCATTTAGCGGATTAGAGACCACGCTATCCACTCGGCCGGAGCGGTTTGTCATCGGGCGTCATGAATCGTCATCTTTTCCCATAACACCTGCACCGGTTATCCTCACGGGTGCGCCACTTTCGTCATTCCCCGCGGGCGGCGACTCCCCGGCCCTCGGAGATCAGCGCGAGCAGCACCCGGGCACGGGCCGATGGCTGGGTGCCCCGGGGCCACACCACGCTCAGGGGGCGGGTGATCCACAGTCCGCGCACCCGGACGGCCATCAGGGTGCCCGACGTCAGAGCCTCGGCCACGGCGAGCACGCTCAAGACAGCAGGTGCCTCCCCCGCCAGAGCGGTCGCTCGGACCATAGTTGTTGTGGGAAGGACCGCGTAGGGCAACGCCGGCGTCTCGACAACCCCGTGCGCGACCAGGGCGGTCTCGTATGCCCGACGCGTTCCGGAACCGACCTCCCGCATGATCAGCGGCGTGCGCGCCAACTCGGCCGCGGTGATGCCCGAGCGCCGACGTGCCCATGCGTGTCCGGGCGCCACCACAACCACCAGCTCGTCGGTGGCGATGCGCGTGGCTTCCAGTTCGGCGGGGATCTCGGGGGTTTCCACAAACCCCAGCTCCACGGCCCCCGCGGAAACAAGGTCCATCACGCCCGCACTGTTGAGTGCCCGCAGTTCGGCGCGCTTTTCACCCGTGGCACGCAGTTCGCGCAGCCATCCGGGAACCAGGTACTCGGCAATCGTCAGGCTTGCGGCAATGCGCAGCGGGGTGGCCGATACCGCAGTCAGGCTCGTCACCGACTCGGCAAAACGATCGGCTTCGGCGAGCACCTCGGCGGCCCAGCCCGCGATCACCGTGCCCTCCGCGGTCATCGCGGACCCGCGGGGTGAACGTCGCACCAGCGCGGTGCCGATCCGCGCCTCAAGACTACGCATGCGCGCGGAGACTGCCTGCTGGGTGATCCCCAGCCGTGCCGCGGCCGCCGAGAAGCTCCCGGTTTCGGCCACCGCGGCCAACACCCGGAGGGCGGCAATTTCAATGTCCGACATCGGCCCCGTCACAATCATCGCTTGTATCTTCCCAACCATATCCGACTACCCGGATCTCCGCCCGGAGAGAAGGATGAAAACATGAGCACCCGCACACCACGCAGCCTGACCGTGTCACTCCTCACCCCCAACTGGTTTGCCACGGTCATGGGCACCGGCATCGTCGCAACCGCCGCCGCGACCCTCCCCCAGGGCGCTCCCTGGCTACGCGATGCGGCGCGAGGTGTGTGGGTGCTCGCGGCCGCGCTCCTGGTGCTCCTCCTGGCCGGCTTCCTCCGTCACCACCGGCGCTATCCCCAGACCGCCCGCGGCCATCACCGCCATCCTGTCTTCGCCCACTTCTACGGGGCACTCCCGATGGCGATCCTCACCGTGGGGTCCGGGGCCCTGCTCCTCGGCACCCCGATCCTGGGGGCTGCGACCGTCCCGATCGCGTGGACCTGCTGGGTCCTCGGCACCATCCTGGGTCTTGTCTGCGCGGTTGCCATTCCGATGCTGAGCTTCACGACTCTCGGGCTGCGGGGCCGCGACGCATTCGGCGGCTGGCTGATGCCCGTGGTTCCCCCGATGGTCTCGACAACCGGGGGCGCGCTGCTGATCCCCACCCTCGGGACGCCGGAGCAGCGCACCACACTCATGGTCGTGTGTGGCGCCCTGTTCGGGATGAGTCTCATCGCCTCGCTGATGATCATCGGGTTTATCTGGATGCGCCTGGTTCGCCACGGCGTGGGCACCGCGGCGGCGGTCCCCACCTACTGGATTGTCCTGGGACCGCTGGGTCAGTCCGTGACGGCCGCGTGCGCCCTGGCAACGGCGACACACGGAACCCTCTCCCCCGCCCACGCAGAGATCGCCGGACTGCTTGCGATCGCCTACGGAGTGCCGGTCCTGGGGTTTGCCCTGCTGTGGGCCCTCATCGCCACCATCATCACCATCCGTACCCTGCGCACGGGCATGCCGTTTTCACTCACCTGGTGGTCCTTCACCTTCCCGGTGGGCACCTGTGTCACCGGCCTCAGCGGCCTCACCGCCCACACCGGGCTTGCACTGCTATCGGCTCTCGCCGTGGGAGGCTATCTGATCCTGACGGCCCTGTGGATCCTAGTGGCCGCCCGCACACTCTGGGGCACCCTGATCCTGAAAAACCTGCTGGTGTCCGATACCACGCGATAACAAAAATACCCCGTCCGAAGACGGGGTATTTTCGTGCCTAGTGCACATGGGTGGATCTGAGGGGACTCGAACCCCTGACCCCCTGCATGCCATGCAGGTGCGCTACCAGCTGCGCCACAGACCCAGATTGTTATTCACTCGGCCGTGGCCTCGTGTTCAACATGTTTAGATTACAACACGAGGACACGGCGAGGAAAATCGGACACGCCGCGCGGGCGAGTCGCCCGCGCGAATGCGGCCTACTGCGTGATGGAGACGGGCTCCGGCAGGGTGATCTCGATCTGCGGGCAGTCCTTCCACAGACGCTCGAGGTCGTAGTAGGAACGCTCCTCATCGTGGAAGACGTGAACCACTACCGAACCGAAGTCCAGCAGCACCCAGCGTCCGCCGGCACGACCCTCGCGACGCTTGGTCTTCACGCCGGCCTCGTTGAGCTTGTCCTCAACCTCGCCGGCGATGGCGATCACGTTACGTTCGTTTCGGCCGGTGACGATCAGGAATGCGTCAACAAAGGGCAGCGGCTGGGAAACGTCCAGCGCGATCAGCTCGGATCCGCCCTTTGCGTCCGCCGCCTGTGCGGCGATCTGGATCGCCTCGGTGACGGAGAGTTCGGAAGTCATAAATACCTTTCGGTGGTGTGTGGGGTGGGTCAAATGGACCCGGAAACGATGGCGATAATCACGACGGCCACCAGGGCCACCGCGAGGACTCCGGCCGTCACCGACAGGGTCATCAGCAGTCGATTGTTCTTGACGGGGGCGGGCGGCGCAATCACGTCGCGGGTCGCGGTGTGCGAGCTCACGGCGCGGCTGGCCGAGACGGGGTTGCCCGCGGTTACCGGCTGCGGGTCCTCATCGTGGTCAAACATGGTGTCCAGATCGCCCTTTTCCAGGCGGTTCTGGTTGGTATTGGAGAGGCTGCCGGGCAGGTCGATGGTGCCGGTCACAATGACCTCACCCGAACCGAGCACGGGACCGCTCAGCGGCCCGCTACCGGGAACCGAGGGCAGGATCAGCGCGTTGGTGGTGGTGGAGCTGCCGCCGGTGGTGTCCACACCGCGAGCGATGATGTCATCGAACCCGGTGGACTTCCCACGACCGGCGCCGTTCAACCCGAAGGCGTCGCCCAGGTGCGGCATCGCCTGGGTTTCGTCGATGTTCCCGGGCAGCACCCCGAAGGACGCCCCGGGAAGCTGCACATCGGGGGTCGCGGCGGGGGCGGCCTGGGCACGCGCCGCGCGCTCACGCTCGGCCTCGGCCCGCTCGGCAGCAGCCCGCTCATCGGCGACACGCTTCTCATCGGCAACACGGCGAGCCTCGGCTTCGGCGGCAGCCTCGGCCGCGGCCTTCTCGGCCTCATCCTTGCGCGAGGCCTTCTTCAGCGCGCGCTTGCTGCGTGCACTGAGCTGCTCGTTGTTGGCCCGCTCGGCCTCGGCCTTTTCGGCCGCCGTCCGCTCGGCGGCAGCACGTTCAGCAGCCTCACGCTCGGTACGCTCACGCTCGGCCTTTTCGGCGGCAACCCGCTCAACCTCGGCCCGCACGGCGGCGGCACTGGCCTCGGCTTCCGCGGCACGATCACGCGCCGGAGCCAGGAAGGCGTCGGACAGGGTCGGGGTCTGCGGCGCGCTCGCGGGGGCGGGACGCTCGGTGGTGACACCACGGGCGGCGTCGGCGGCGGTTCCGGTGCCGCGTGCACGCTCCAGATCCCGCATCTGCCGGCGGGTCAGCGTCGCGCCGCTGCGCTCGGCCTCGATCAACGCACGAATTGCACCGGCATCCAGCGGTGCGGTGGTGTGTGTGTCCGGTGCGTCGGTGCCGCTCGCCGGGTTTGCCGGAGCTGCCGGAGCTGCCGGACGCGCCTCTGCGGGCGGAGTCTGCGGCGCAACGACGGGGACCTGCGCCGTCTGGCCCGCCTGCGTGCGCTCACGCAGCTGGCGACGCGACAGCGGCTTATCGTCGGATGATGTACTCATGCATTACTCCGATACAGGTGGTGTTTGCTGATGTACTGAACGACACCGTCCGGTACGAGATACCAAACCGGCGATCCGTCTTTCACACGGGCTCGGCAGTCGGTGGAGGAAATTGCCATCGCGGGAACCTCGAGCACGGCCACATCCTTATTGGGAAGCGCCTCCTCGGTGAGCACATGGCCCGGCCGGGTGACAGCGACGAACTTGGCCAGCGACCACAGCTCATCCACGTCTTTCCAGCCCAGGATCTGCTGGACCGCATCGGCACCCGAGATGAAGTACAGCTCGGCATCGGGACGCTGCCGCTGCAGGTCTCGCAGGGTGTCGATCGTGAAGGTGGGACCCTCACGGTCAAGATCCACCCGGCTCACGGTAAACCGCGGATTGGAGGCGGTCGCGATGACCGTCATCAGATAGCGGTGCTCCCCCTCGGTCACGCGGCTCTTCTGCCACGGACGACCGGTGGGGACAAACACCACCTCATCCAGGTCGTACGACTGGGCTACCTCGCTCGCGGCCACCAGGTGACCGTGATGAATCGGGTCAAAGGTTCCACCCATGACCCCGATCCGCGGGCGCCGTGTACCGGCCTGCATCCTGACGAACCTACCTTAGTGGTGGCTACCGGCACCCGGCTGTGCGGCCGGCTTCTGGCTGTGACGGTTGGCCACGTCGCGGTAGGTGAAGGTGGTGACACCGAGGATCGCCAGCGCTACCAGCGCAACCACGCCGTACATGAAGGGGGGCATGGGCAGCTCGGTGTGCGCCGCCTCAGCAGCGGAAACGAGGATGGTCGAGATCGACATCAGTTCTCCAATTCACAGTTCGGGCAAGAATCGCCTCGGACCAGTCTACCGGTTAGATTCGGGCCTGACCCGCGCCACGCACGATCCACTTGGTGCTGGTCAGCTCGGACAGACCCATCGGACCGCGGGCGTGCAGCTTCTGGGTCGAGATGCCCACCTCGGCTCCGAAGCCGAATTCGCCGCCATCGGTAAAGCGAGTGGAGGCGTTGACCATGACCACCGCGGAGTCGACCTCGGCCAGGAATCGCTCGGCAGAGCGAACATCCTCGGTGATGATCGACTCGGTGTGTCCGGTCGAGAACTCACGGATATGTGCGAGGGCACCGTCGAGATCGTCAACGATTTTGACGCCCAGGGTCAGGTTCATGTGCTCGGTGGCCCAGGTCTCGGCGGTGGCGATTTCCACGTTCGGGTAGAGCTCGCGAGTGCGCTCATCCGCGAGCAGACGCACACCCGAGCGGGACACCGCGTCCAGCACCGCGGGCAGGACCCGCTCGGCGGCACCGCGGTGCACCAGCACGGTGTCTACCGCGTTGCACACGCTGGGACGCTGCACCTTGGCGTTGTGGACGATATCCACCGCCCAGTCCAGGCGCGCGGACTCATCCAGGTAGATGTGAACCACGCCGGCACCGGTTTCGATCACCGGAACCTTGGCGGTGTTGAGCACCGCCTGAATCAGCGAGGCACTGCCACGCGGAATCAGGACGTCGACCAGGCCGCGGGCGGCCATCAGCGCGTTGGCCCCGTCGCGGCCGAAGTCGTCGACGCTCACGATGGCGTCGGGGTTCAGCCCGTTGGCGGCGAGCCCGTCCCGCAGGATTCGCACCAGGACCAGGTTGGAGTTTTCGGCGGCGGTTCCCCCGCGCAGCGCGATCGCGTTACCGCTCTTAATGGCCAGCGCGGCAATGTCGATGGTGACGTTGGGTCGGGCCTCGTAGATCGCCCCGATCACGCCGAAGGGAACCCGCACCTGATCGAGCTTGATGCCGTTGGGCAGGGTGCTGCCGCGCACGGTCTGACCCAGGGGGTCGGGCAGTGCGGCGATCTCACGCACGGCGCGAGCCAGCGCGGCGATGCGCGGTGCGTCCAGGCGCAACCGATCCAGCAGGCCGGCACCAATGTTGGCGCGCTCCCCCGCCTCGAGGTCCAGGGCGTTGGCGGCGATAATCGCCTCGGTGTGCTCCTCGATCCCGGCGGCGATGGATTCCAGCACCGCGTTGCGCAGGTTTCCATTGGCGATGGCCAGCCCGCGGGCGGCCTCGCGGGTGCCCCGCAGGCGCTCAAATACGACGGTCTCTACCTGCTGGGCATCGCGTTCACTCATGCCGTTAGTGTAGCGAGTTCACACCGACACGCGTCACTTCTGTGACAAACCCGAGAAACGGTGCAGATGGGCGTGTCCCCAGTTGTGGGGCGTCGTGCATTCGCGGGCGTTTCCCGGTCAGCCCGGAGCGGCGCGGCGGTCTCCGCTTGCGGGCAGTTCCCGGGGAGACCCCCACCGGCGCGGCGGCTTAGGCCTGCGGGCGCGGCTCGAACCAGGTACCCAGGTCTTCCCCGTCCAGGGCGCGGGCAACGTTCGGGGTCGAGGTGATCAGCACCGCGGTCCCGCTGTCGGCGGCCAGGCGCGCGGCGGAGGCCTTGGTGGCCGCTCCCCCGGTGCCCACACCGGCCTTGCCGGGCTCGCCGAACTCCACACCCTCCAGCTCGGCGCCAAACGGCACCAGCGGAATGGGTTCGGCACCGGGCTCGCTCGGCGGACGCGTGTAGAGGCACTCAATGTCCGAGAGCAGCACCAGGGCATCCGCCCCAATCAGCCGCGCCACCATCGAGGCCAGGTGATCGTTGTCACCAAAGCGGATCTCGTGGGTGGCCACGGTGTCGTTTTCGTTGACGATCGGGAGGATGCGCAGACCCAGCAGCCGGGACATGGCCCGCTGCGCGTTGACGCGGTGAGCATCCAGCGCCAGGTCGTTGGCGGAAAGCAGCACCTGTCCGGCGATGATGCCGTGACGGTCTAGCTCCTCCTGATAGCGGTGAATCAGCTGATTCTGCCCGACCGCGGCCGCCGCCTGCTGGGTAGCAAGGTCGGTCGGCCGACGGTCGAGATTCAGGAATGGCAGACCCGTGGCGATGGCACCCGAAGACACCAGGACGATCTCGGTCCCGCGCCCGTAGGCCGCCGCCAGGGCGTCCACGAGCGGGGTGATCTGGGCGACGTTATCGCCGCTGATCGAGGAGGATCCCACCTTCACAACCACGCGGCGGGCGCCACGCAGTTCGGCACGGTTCTGCAGGGTCACGCGGTTTTACTCGCTTTCACCGCGAAGCTGAATAACCTCAACCCCGTGGTCGTCATCGAAATCGGCATCCTCATCGTCATAGTCCACGGTGCCATCGGCGAGGATCGCATCCTCGGCGATTTCCGCGTCCACGTCCCAGAATCCGGTCTCGCCCTCGCGGCGGAGCTCCTGACGGGCCTCCTCCTTGGCGTCCATGCGGTCCAGGTAGTCGGCACGACGCTGCTTGGCAGTCGGACGGGTGAGCTGATCGAGGCGCGGGTCAGTTCCACGCGGGGTCGCGATCTCGGCGGAGGAGCTCATGGTGGGCTCCCAGTCGAAGACCACGCCGTCACCGGTACCGATGACCACGGTGGATCCGGCCACGGCACCGGCCTTGAACAGGCCGTCTTCCACGCCGAGCTTGTGCAGGCGGTCGGCCAGGTAACCCACGGCCTCGTCGTTGTTGAAGTCGGTCTGCTGGACCCAGCGCCACGGCTTTTCGCCGAGCACACGGAACAGGTTTCCGTAGGATCCACCCTCGACGCGGATCTGGAAGCCCGAGCGATCCACGGCCTTGGGCCGCAGCACGATGCGCGGCGAGGCCTCGATCGCGGCCACAACCTCGGCACGGGACTCCTCCACCAGCTCGCCCAGGGCGTAGTTCAGCTGGGTCAGACCCTCGCGGCTCACGGCGGAGATCAGGAACACGCGATAGCCGCGCTCCTCCAGGTCTGCCTTCACGAACTCGGCGAGTTCGCGCGCCTCGGGGACGTCGATCTTGTTCAGGGCGATCAGCTGCGGACGCTCGGTCAGCGGCTTCTGGCCCTCGGGGACCGGGTAGGCCTCCAGCTCACCGAGGATGATGTCGAGGTCGCTGATCGGGTCGCGACCGGGCTCCAGGGTGCCACAGTCAAGCACGTGCAGCAGGGCCGCACAGCGCTCGACGTGGCGCAGGAACTCCAGTCCAAGACCGCGGCCCTCGCTGGCACCCTCGATCAGTCCGGGGACATCGGCGATGGTGTAGCGGGTGTTGCCCGAGTCGACCACACCGAGGTTCGGGTGCAGGGTCGTGAAGGGGTAGTCGGCAATCTTCGGCTTGGCCGCGGACATGGCCGCGATCAGGCTCGACTTCCCGGCCGACGGGTAGCCCACGAGCGCCACATCGGCGACGGTCTTGAGCTCAAGAATGAGGTCGCGCTCCACACCCGGAGTACCCAGCAGGGCGAATCCGGGGGCCTTGCGCTTGGAGTTGGCGAGGCCGTTGTTACCGAGACCACCGTGGCCACCCTCGGCCGCGACAAAGCGGTCGCCGGCCTGGGTCAGGTCCACCAGGACCTCGCCCTCGGGGGTCTTCACAACGGTTCCCAGCGGAACCGGCAGCACCAGTTCCTCACCGTTGGTGCCACCGCGGTAGTCACCCATACCCGGGCCACCGTTGTCCGAGCGACGGTGCGGGGAACGGTGATAAGCCAGCAGGGTGGTGGTGTTGGGGTCGGCCACGAGAACGATGTCACCACCGCTACCGCCGGGGCCACCATCGGGCCCGCCCAGCGGCTTAAACTTCTCGCGCTTTACCGAGACGCAACCATCGCCGCCGTTACCGGCGTTGAGGTGGAGAGTGATCTGATCGACAAACGTGGTCACGGTCTGTACCCCTTGTAGAAAATGCGCGGGATCTCGCGCGAAAGCAGGTTCTCCGAAGGTTCCCGGAAAACACGTGAGGGGTAAGCCGAAGCTCACCCCTCACATAATGTAGCGGAAACGCGACTTAGGCGTCGACCGCCACGATGTTGACAACCTTGCGGCCGCCCTTTGCACCGAACTCAACCGAGCCGGCTGCCAGAGCGAACAGAGTGTCATCGCCACCACGGCCCACGTTCACACCGGGGTGGAAGTGGGTTCCGCGCTGACGCACGATGATCTCGCCTGCGTTGACGGTCTGGCCGCCGAAACGCTTTACACCGAGACGCTGAGCGTTCGAGTCACGACCGTTGCGAGTGGAGCTCGCACCCTTCTTATGTGCCATTAGAGGATCTCCTTAGCGTCTCTACTTGATGCCGGTGATCTTGAGGCGGGTGAGCTCCTGACGGTGGCCCTGACGCTTCTTGTAACCGGTCTTGTTCTTGAACTTCTGGATGACGATCTTCGGGCCGCGGAGGTCGTTCAGGACCTCGGCGGTCACGGCGACCTTCTCAAGCGACTTGGCGTCGGAGGTGATCTTGTCACCATCTACGAGGAGAACGGCAGCAAGCTGCACGTTCCCGTCCTTGTCGCCCGCGATGCGGTTGGTGGTGATGATCGAGCCGACCTCAACCTTTTCCTGCCGGCCACCGGCGCGTACTACTGCGTAAACCACTGTAGATACCTATTCTCTGGGGAGCTGAGCTCCGATTACGTGCATATCTGAGTGTCACTGCCCTGCCGGAACCCAGTGGGATCAGAGTAACGGCTGTCAGAAAACTTTGGTTTTACGTGTGGGATAAGCACACGCGTTCCAAGGTTCAAGGTTAGCCGATTAACGCCCGCTTACCAAATACCCTCGGGCTCGTGTCGTCGCCCGGCGTGTTTTCGGTGACAACCGGGAATGAAACGGAGCGTCATCTGCTTAGACTCTGTGACATGACAATCCTGATTGATGACCCGATGTGGCCCAACCACGGCACCCTCTGGTCGCACCTGGTCAGCGATGAGTCCCTCGACGAGCTGCACTCCTTCGCCGCCGAGAATGAGATTCCGCGCCGTGGGTTCGACCTGGATCACTACGATGTTCCGGCCCGGGTCTACCAGAGCCTGATCGCCGCCGGCGCCACCCCGGTTTCCCCCAAAACCCTGACCCGACGCCTGATCGCCAGCGGCCTGCGGATCACCGAGCGCGAGCGCCGCCTGGCCCGAGCTTCCTCGCACACCCTCACCGCACGCTAGCGATAACGCCAAGCGGGGCGGCATCCACGCCGGATGCCGCCCCGCTTGGCGTCTGAAGCCTAGGCGCTCGCCTGCTCCACGGCGTCGACCAGGCCCTGAGCCTGCTCGGGCGTGATCGCGCCGAATGCCACCATCTGAGACATCGGCATCTGCTCGGCCATCTTGCGCAGGTGCGGATCGTTGAGCATGCCACCCACGGCGGGGGTCGCCGCGAGCACCTGGGCGAAGGCCGCGTTGAGAATCGGCGCACCCACCGGGTGGGCGAACCACTCGCCAAGGGTCGAGTTCACACTCAGCGGGATCGGCGACGGGTCGCCCTCAATCTGAATGTCCAGTCGAGCGCGGATGTCACGGGAGGAGGCCGCAATCTCGATCACATAGGTCCCACCCTCGACGCTCCACACGTCGGCGGCGGTCGAGAAGTACGCCAGGTCGGATACCGGGAAGCTCAGCTCCACCTCGCGCGTCTTACCCGCGGGGATCGCCACCGAGGTGAACGCGCGCAGCTCATGCACCGGACGCGAAACCTCAGCACCGGGCAGGGCGCTGTACACCTGGACCACCTCACGCCCATCGCGGGTGCCGGTGTTGGTGACCTGAACGCTCACACGCACGGTGTCACCCTCCACCCGAACCACCTCGTGGGAGTAGCCAAACGTGGTGTAGGACAGCCCGAATCCAAACGGATAGGTCACCGCGGCCTCGCGGGTGTCATAGTGCCGGTAGCCCACATAGAGTCCCTCGGCGTAGCGCACCGAACCGTGCTCCCCGGGGAAGCTGGTGTAGGCGGGCACGTCCTGCAGACGCTCGGGGATCGACTCGGTGAGCCGGCCCGACGGGTTGACGACACCGTAGAGCACGTCGGCGATCGCACCGCCACCGGCCTGGCCGAGCAGCCAACCCTCGATCAGCGCGGGCACCCGCTCGTTCCAGTCCGAGACGCGCACCACGGCACCGTTGCTCAGAACGACAACGATCCGCGAGTTCGCCTCGATCAGACGCTCCAGCAGCGCCACCTGGTCGGCGGGCAGCTCGATATCCTCACGGTCAAAGCCCTCGGACTCGGCACTCGAGGGCAGCCCGGCAAAGTACAGTACGGTCTCGGCCGAGGCGGCCAGGCGCACGGCCTCGTCGGCGAGGACCGGATCCGACTCCCCCTCCAGCACAAAGCCCGGGGCGAACGGCACATCCTCCCCCGCGGCCGCGCGGATCGCGTCCAGCGCATTGTCGAGGCGGGTGGGCACAATCTGCGAGCTACCGGCCCCCTGATAGCGCGGGGTGCGGGCAAACTCGCCGATCACGGCCACCGGCCCGGCACCCGGGGTCAGCGGCAGGATCGCATCCTCGTTGCGCAGCAGAACGATGCTGCGACCGGCCACCTCGCGGGCGATCGCATGCTGCCCGTCCACGTCGAGCTCGGCATCCGGCCACAGTCCCTCATGGCCCTTCAGCGCGAGCTCGATCAGGCGACGCACAGCGGTGTCCACCACGGCGATCTCTAGCGAACCGTTCTGCACCGCGGCCACCACATCGGCGTCGGTGCGACCATTGGTCGAGGGCATCTCCAGGTCGAGACCCGCGGCCAGCGAGGGCACCCGATCGCGCACGGCACCCCAGTCCGAGACCACCACACCCTCAAAACCCCACTCGTCGCGGAGCACGGTGTTGAGCAGCCAGTTGTGCTCGGACGCGAAGACCCCGTTGACCTTGTTATAGGAGCACATGACCGTCCACGGCTGGGTTTCGGTTACCACGCGGCGGAAGGCCGGGAGGTAGAGCTCGCGCAGGGTGCGGGTGTCGATCTCGGCGCTCACTCGGAGACGGTCGGTCTCCTGGTTGTTCGCCGCATAGTGCTTGAGCGAGGTGCCGACCCCCTGGGACTGCACACCGCGCACAAACGCGCTGCCCAGCACACCCGCGTGCAGCGGGTCCTCGGAGAGGTATTCGAAGTTGCGCCCACAGCGCGGGTCTCGCTTGATGTTGATGCCCGGGCCCAGCAGCACGCTCACTCGCTTGGCCTGCGCCTCGCGGCCGAGAGCTTCACCGACGCGCTCGACGAGTTCGGGATCCCAACTGGAGCCCAGGCCCACCGCGGGCGGGAAGCAGGTTGCGGGCTCACCATCGAGCAGGCCCAGGTGATCACCACCGGTGGATTGGCGGCGCACGCCGTGGGGGCCGTCGGAGACGATAATCGAGGGAATACCGGCCTCCTCGATCCCCTCGGTCTCCCAGAAGGTCGCGCCGCTGAGCAGCGACGCCTTCTGTTCGAGGGTGAGTCCGGCAAGGATCGTTTCGGTCTGCGGGTGTACTGACATGATGACCTTTCTAGGGGTGGAACTAGCTAGCGAACGGATCGGACGGGAATCACGGCGAGTCCGCCCAGGATAACCAGGACGATGCCGATGGGAAAGAGAAGTGCGTAGCCGAAACTCAGCGCGATGATCCCGGCGAGGGCCGGCGCGAGGGTTTGCGGGAGGGTGGCGGCGATATTGATCACGCCGAGGTCCTTGGCGAAGTCCTCCTTGCTGGGCAGCACCTCGCTGATCAGCGCGGTATCCACCGACTGGAAGATCCCGAAGCCAAAGCCGGACACCAGGGAGAACAGTGCCATGCCGCCCTCATTGGGCATCAGCAGCGGGATCAGTAGGGCCAGGGCAAGGATCCCGGCCGAGACCATGACAAACACGCGACGGCGACGCAGCTTGTCCGAGAGCGGCCCGGCCACCAGCGTGGAGACCAGCAGGGCCGCCATGCTCAGCAGCGCAAACTGCGGGGTGAGCTCGATTGCGCGCTCCTTACTGACCCCGATGTACTCCTGCAGGATGAAAATCATGTAGGTGCTGACCATCAGGTATCCGGCGTTGAGCAACAGCCGGCCGGTGAAGGCCCAGAAGAAGTCGGGATGCTTGACCGGGTTGACCCAGAACCCACTCAAAAAGACCCGGAGGTTAAACGGCTCACGGGGGCGCTCGCGGTTATCCTTATCCGGGTTGAGGACCACAAACAGCGTCAGCACCACCAGCGCGATTCCGGCGAAGAACACGTAACCCACGGGGATATTCCGGGCGAACTGGGACCCCACCATCTGGCCGCCAACCATGCCGAGCATGAGCCCCAGGCCGATGATCGCCGAGAAGGTTCCGCGGAGTGGGCTGGGGACCCGGTCGGGCATGACCGCGCTCAGCGGACCCTGGGCGAAGTTATAGGCGATCTGCACGGCGATCCAGGCGATCATGATCTGCCAGACCGAGGTGCCGAGCCCCATACCCACCAGCGCGAGGCCACCCACCAGGGCTCCGCCCACGATCCAAGGGGCGCGGGGCCCGAATCGGCTGCGGGTACGGTCGGACACCAGGCCAGCCAGGGGCTGCGCGATCATCGCGCAAAACGCGCCCACGGTCAGGACCAGGGAGAGGTTGGTCTCCTTATTTTTCGGGTCAATCTCCTGAATCTGCAGCGAAAGCAGCAGCGAGGCGGTGGCACCCCAGACCATAAACATCGCGATATTGGCGGGAAGCAGGGTGCCCAGCAGAACCCCGAGTTTGCGGTTAAATCTTGCGGGTTCGGCCCCCTGGGCGGGGGCGTCGGTGGGAAGTGGTGAGTGTGTCACGGTGCTCCTTCTGGTCGACGCTGACAAGAAAAGCATACAGTGCACGGTTTTGCCGCTGAGGGGCGTGGCTGATATACGATGGGCCAATGTCTGATCGCTCCCCCCTCTCCCCCAAAGGCACCCGGCAGCGCGAAAAGATTCTCACCGTCGCCCTGGAGGTCTTCGCCGACGAGGGCTATCGCGGCACCTCGCTGCGCACGGTCGCCGCACGCTGCGAGCTGAGCCTGGCCGGCGTAATGCACTACTTTGAGTCCCGCGAGGATCTGCTGGTGCAGATCCTGCAGCGCCGCGACGAGGTTGACGCGGCCGCCATCTCCGCCGAACACCCGATCCGGGACTTTATCGCGGTACTGGAGGCCAACACGTCACGGCCGGGCCTGGTGGAACTGTTTGTGACCATGTCCGCGGCGGCGAGCTCCCCCGATCATCCGGCCGCCGCCTATTTCCGCGATCGTTATGCACGCATCGTTGATGAGCTGTGTGAGTTCCTGGACCAGCGCGGGGACACCCGACCGCTCACCGACCGTGCACGCGACGCTCGCGCTTTGATCGCCCTAGCCGATGGGCTCCAGCAGCAGTGGGTCACCAACCGCACCCTCAGCATCGCCGATGAGTTTGCCTATGCGCTGGCCACCCATTCCAACGGGTTCCTGCGCGCGGACTAATCTCCGAACATACGGCAATCGCCGCCCCGAAACCGGGACGGCGATTGCTGTTTTTGCGCTTATTCGGCGGTGGGCTGAGCCTCACCGTCGTGACGCACCGGGGTACCGGTGAGCGCCTGGGTGCTGACCCGACGGTTACGGTTGCGTCCCTTGCCCGGCTGTTTGGGCTCAGGCAGGGCATCCAGCACGGACCCCAGCAGGTCCTCGGCCACCTTGACGTCCACCTTGTGGTTCTTGCGAACCGCTTCCAGCGGAATGTCCAGCAGCGGCAGGTTTTCGTGTCCGCCGCGACGGCTCGCACGACCGCGGCCTCCGCGGGCCGGACGCTCGGTGCGCTCGGCGGGGGCATCCTCGGATGCCGGTGCGGACGTACTCTCCGTTGCGGTCGGGACGTCCGACACGACCGGGGCCGCCGGGGCGGGCTCGGTCACGGGCTGCAGCAGGGCTGCCAGCTCGGCAGCCGGCGACTCGGTCTGCTCCAGGAGCAGCTGCGAGTCACGGTTCTTTCCGCCGCGACGACGCTTCTTGCGCACCTCGGCCACCGGGGTCTCGGTCGGTGCCTCGGCGGCACCCTCGTGCTCGTGGGTTCCGGCGATCGTGCTGGCGGCAATCTGCGCCAGCATGTTCTTGGCATCATCGGTGATCGCGTGGGTCGCGGCCTTGGCGGCGGGCTGCTGCTGCTGAGCGGCACCGTTGTTGTGGCCACCGTTCTGCTGCTGAGTGTTCTGCTGCTGACCGGCACCACCCTTGCCACGACGACGCTGCTCGGGCTGCGGGGTCTGCTTGTGCTTCACAACGGGGTCGTGGTGCACGATGACACCGCGGCCGGCGCAGGTCTCACAGGGCTCGCTGAAGGATTCCAGCAGACCCAGACCCAGCTTCTTCCGGGTCATCTGAACCAGACCCAGCGAGGTGACCTCGGCCACCTGGTGCTTGGTGCGGTCGCGGCTCAGGCACTCGATTACGCGGCGCAGCACCAGGTCACGGTTGGATTCCAGGACCATGTCGATGAAGTCAACCACGATGATGCCGCCGATGTCGCGCAGACGCAGCTGACGAACGATCTCCTCAGCCGCTTCCAGGTTGTTCTTGGTGACGGTCTCCTCAAGGTTTCCGCCGGAGCCCACGAACTTACCGGTGTTGACGTCGATCACCGTCATGGCCTCGGTGCGGTCGATGACCAGCGAACCACCCGAGGGCAGCCAGACCTTGCGGTCCAGGGCCTTCTCGATCTGCTCGGTGATGCGGTACTCGTCGAAGACGTCCTTGCTACCCTCGTAGCGCTCGACGCGGTCAACGAGGTCCGGGGCCACCTGCTGGAGGTAGCTGGTGATGATCTCGCGGGCGTCATCTCCGGCGATGACCATCGACTGGAAGTCCTCGTTGAAGACGTCGCGGACGATCTTGACCAGCAGGTCGGGCTCGCTGTGCAGCAGGGCCGGGGCGTTGGCCTTCTTGACCTGCTCGGAGATGTGTGCCCACTGCGAGGTGAGGCGGTTGACGTCCAGGGTCAGCTGCTCCTCGGTGGCACCCTCGGCCGCGGTGCGAACGATCACGCCAGTGTTTTCGGGGAGAACGGCCTTGAGGATCTTCTTCAGACGGGCACGCTCGGTGTCCGGCAGCTTGCGGGAGATACCCGACATCGAGCCGTTGGGCACGTACACCAGGTAGCGACCGGGCAGGGAGACCTGGCTGGTCAGGCGGGCACCCTTGTGGCCCACCGGGTCCTTGGTGACCTGGACGAGGATCTTGTCGCCGGGCTTGAGCGCGAGCTCGATCCGGCGGGGCTGGTTACCGGTGGTGCCGGCGGCCTCCCAGTCGACCTCACCGGAGTAGAGCACGGCGTTGCGTCCGCGCCCGATGTCCACAAACGCGGCCTCCATGCTGGGCAGCACGTTCTGCACGCGACCGAGGTACACGTTGCCGATCAGCGAGGCTTCCTCGTTGCGGGCAACGTAGTGCTCAACCAGAACCTTGTCTTCGAGCACGCCGATCTGAATCTTCTGGTTCTTCTCCCGCACCACCATGGTGCGATCCACGGCCTCGCGACGGGCGAGGAACTCGGCCTCGGTGACCACGGCACGGCGACGACCGGCATCGCGACCGTCACGGCGGCGCTGCTTCTTGGCCTCCAGGCGGGTCGAGCCCTTGATCTTCTGCGGCTCGGTGATCAGTACGGCCTCGCGCGGCTCGCGAGCCGGGCGGGTGTTCTCACGACGATCGCCGTCACGGTAGTTATCCCGGGTGTTTTCACGGTAGCCATCGCGGCCACCGTCACGGGGGTTGTCGCGAACGTTATCGCGGGCGCTCGGGCGCTCGTCCCGAGCGTTGTCCCGGTCACCGCCACGACGACGCGAGCGGCGACGGGTGGACGAGTACTCCTCGTCCTCCTCCGGCTCAAACTCGGCGCGCGCGGGACGGGCGGGCAGCGGAGGCAGGTCCGGCGCCAGGAAGATCAGGGCGGTGGACGGTGCCGACACAAACGGCACCGGCAGCGGGCTGACAATCTTGGGGGCCGCGGGGGCCTCAGCGACGGCTTCGGTGATGGCTTCGCCGGCGGCCGGGGCATCGGCGGTCGACTCAGCGAGATCGGTCGCCCGGGTTCCGGCAGCCTGGGCACCGGTGCTGTCAGTTCCGGTTGCCGCGGGAGCGGCGGAACTCGCAGGGGTAGACTCCGCGGGCACAGACTCCGCGGACACAGACTCGGCGGGCGACTCCGAACCGGTCACCGATCCGGCGGCATTCTGAGATCCGGCGGCATTCTGAGATCCGGCAGCGTCCTGAGATCCGGCAGCGTCCTGAGATCCGGCAGCGTCCTGCGATCCGGCAGCGTCCTGCGACCCGGCGGCCTGACGTGCCGCAGCCTCGGCGGCCTCGGCTCGGGCAAGCTGTTCGGCCTTGGTCGGGCGACCCCGACGACGCTGACGCGGTGCCGCAGCCTCGGCGGTTTCTGTGACCGGTGCCGCGCCCGCGGGTTCTGCGCCGGTGGCCTCGTCAACCGGGCTCTGCGTGGCGGGTGCCGACGGAGCCGCAGACGCTGCGGGCGTCTCGGGCTCTGCACTCGAAGATGCCTCGGTGGTAACCACGGCGTCACTCGGCGCGGTCGCCGCACCGGCCGAGGCACTGACCCGGCGCGATCCGCGGGTTCGGCGCGGGGCACGCGACGGGGCTTCCTCGGTTACCGGGGTGCTCGTCTCCGAGACCCCTTCGGTTGTGGCGTCGTTATTGTCGGCAGGTACTGCCTCGTTTTTGTTTTTATTCACCATTACTGGTGCACTCCTCATCCGATTAGTAGCCGCGCTACCATCCGGGAATCTTGGGCGAATCTCTACGCCTGGGCGTTCAACTCACCAAATCCTATGCACTACAGCGATCGGCCCCGTGGCTCGGATCGCTTTGCGGGGGCGTTTCCCAACGCTCACTCGCGCATCAGGCGCGCTCGGCACCTGACAAGCCTTCGTTCATCCAGGTTTCGCGCGGCGAAACCTGCACAGCTCTCATTATCGCACGCGGGAGGCGTCAACATGCGAATGACCTTCGCATTTTTCCCAAATCGCTATGTCATAATTCGAGCATGACCAGCACCGAAACGACGCGTCAACCACGCCTGCTCGCCATCTTCCTGATTGTGGCCGGCCTCGTGGGATGGTTTGCCGCCTTTGAACTCACCGTCGAAAAATTCCACGCCCTCACCAACCCCGGCCAAGCTCTGGGGTGTGACGTCAGCGTGCTGGTTCAGTGCTCGGCAAACCTGAACTCCTGGCAAGGTGCGGTCTTTGGCTTCCCGAACCCGATCATCGGCCTCGGTGCCTGGATCGCACCGATCGTGGTCGGCGTGGCAATCCTCGCCGGTGCCCGGTTCCCGCGCTGGTTCTGGGTGGTCTTCAACGTGGGCATGCTCGCCGGTATCGTATTCGTGATCTGGCTGATCACCCAGTCCATTTTCGTCCTGGGCACCCTGTGCCCCTGGTGCATGCTCACCTGGTCGGTCATGATCCCCTCGTTCCTGTCGGTCACCCTCTACAACCTGCGCGAGGGCAATATCCCCGCCGGCGCAGGCGTGCGCCGTGTGGCCGGTGCCCTGCTCTCCTGGATCATCCCGTTGACCCTGGCCATCTACATCATCGTCGCCGTCATCGCCCAGCTGCGTCTGGATGTTCTCGGCAGCCTCTAACCTCCGGGCGTGTCGCTCGGCACACCAAAACACCGTGTCCCCCAGTAGGGGTGACACGGTGTTTTTATATGGTGACGCTAGTCCGCCTGCGGCAGCGCCGATTCCGCTGTGGGTGCCGTCGCATCGAGCTCAACCGCCGAGGTACGTGCGGGATGATCAACCGGGATTGCACAGCCATCGGGTCCGCAGGCCTCGGCGGCGGGGTCGCCGATCAGCGTAAAGGGGCCGCTCATGCGCCGCGCTCCGCGCTGACCTGGGTGAGGACCTGCTCAAAGGCCTGCGCCTCCTGAGCGCCGGACACCCCATACTTGCCGTCGATCACAAAGAACGGGACGCCCTGGATTCCATACCCCTGGGCCTGCGCCTGGTCGGCACGGACATCCGCCAGATAACGGTCGGATTCCAAGGCGGCGGTCAATTCCGCCGCGTCCAGTCCCACGCTGGCACCGAGCTCGGCCAGGTCGGCGATCTTCCCCACGTGCTTCCCCTCGGTGAAGTAGGCACGGAAGAGTACCTCGGCGAGCTCGCGCTGCTTGCCGTGCGCCTTGGCAAAGTGCAGCGCCTGGTGGGCAAGCACCGTGTTGGTGTGACGCAGCTTGTCGAAGTTAAACTCCAGGCCGGTCTGGGCGGCAATCCCGGTCACACGTCCCAGCATCTCGGTGATCTGCTCGGCGGGCATGCCCTTGTGATTCACCAGGAAGTCCAGCTCGCTGCCCTCGAAGTCAACCGGGGTGTCCGGTGCCAGCTCGAAGGAGTGGTACTCCACCTCGACCGGAGTATCGGAACCGGCGGCGAAGGCGGCCACTCCCGCCTCAAACTTGCGCTTGCCGATGAAGCACCACGGGCACGCGATGTCGGACCAGATGTCTACCTTGATGGGTTCAGTCATACCCAGGCCAACCCGGCACCCGGACAAAACATTCCCAAAAGAAATTCTTCGGCCCACTGGTCCATTAGTCGACTAATGGACTAGAGTAGTGGTGTGTTCACAGGTACCACTCCCCTCTTCCAGCAGCTCGCCACGCGGCTCGCCGATGACATTGTCTCCGAAACCTACCCGGAGGAATCGGCGGTGCCGTCGGCGACCGACCTGGCCGTGTTTTTTGATCTGAACCCGGCCACCGCCTCCAAGGGCGTCAACCTCCTGGTGGAACAGGGCGCCCTCTATAAAAAACGCGGAATCGGCATCTTTGTTGCCCCCGGCGCTCGGGAGCTCCTGCTCGCTCAGCGTCGAGAACGACTACGCGCCGACTTCGTTGAACCGCTGGTTCGCGAAGCAAACCTGCTCGGGCTGGACCCCGCCGAGATTGAGCGCCTCATCCGCGACACCATCGCAAAGGAACCCTCATGACCAACCATCTTGTCCTCGACGGCGTCACCCGACGCTTCGGCTCCCACACCGCGCTCGACGGCGTGTCCTTCACACTGCCCACCGGCAGCATCTGCGGTCTCCTGGGGCGCAACGGCGCGGGCAAAACGACGCTGCTCTCGCTGATCGCCGGCCAGGATCTGCCCAGCGCGGGCACCGTGCACATAAACGGACACTCCCCGTTTGAACACGCCCCCACGCTGGCCGAGATCAACCTGGTGCGGGACAATCAGCGATACCCGGATGATTTCACCGTGCGCAACGTGCTCACCATCGCCCCGCGCTTCCTGCCGCACTGGGATGCGCGGTTCGCCCGGCAACTCGCGGCGGGCTTCCGGGTACCGCTGGATCAGTCGGTGAAGAAGTTCTCCCGCGGCCAGCTCTCCGCGGTGGCCATCGTGCTGGGACTGGCGTCTCGCGCGCCGCTCACGCTGATGGACGAGCCCTATCTCGGGCTCGACGTCAACGCACGGCGCTACTTCCACGAGGCCCTGGTCCGAGATGTGGCCGAGCACCCGCGCACCGTGATCCTCTCCACCCACCACGTGGAGGAGTCCGAGTCGCTGTTTGACCGGGTGCTGATCGTGGATTCGGGACGAATCCTGCTGGACGCGGATATCGAGGAAATCCCCGACCTTGCCTTCACCGTGAGCGGACGCGACGACGCGATCCGCGAGCTGACTGTTGGCATGGAGGTCCTACGCCTCCAGACTGTCCCCGGCCTCGCCTCGGCGACCATTCGCGGCACCGCCGACGACGCGTTTCTGGCCCGAGCAGATGCCGTGGGTGCGCGCATCCAGGGGGTCAGCGTGGCCGATCTGGTGACGGCGCTTGGTAGCGATTCCGCAGCCGAGGCGGTGGCCGCATGACCGTTCTCGATGCCTCCGCGCAGGCCCGCACCCCCGGTGCTGCCTCCACCTCTACCTCCACCTCCACGAAGGGACCCGCCATGAACCCGGTACTCGCGGTTACTCGACTGCATCTCACGCGAAAGCGGATGACGTTCGGGGTGCCGGTGCTCTATGTGGGGATCGTCGCGGTACTCTCGATTCTCATTTCGCTGATCTTCTGGCGGGCGGGCAGCCAGCCGGGCACCGCCGGCTGGATCGACAGTTCCCGATCCAACCCCGGGCTGGTCTGGGCACTCGGTGGGTTCCTGGGCTACATGGGGGTGTCCTCGACCGCGACCACATTCCGTTTCGCGATCACCCTGGGGGCCACCCGGCGTGCCTTCACCCTGGGCACACTGCTGTGGAACCTGGTAATCGCCGCCTACTTGGCCGCCGTGCTGACGGCTCTGGCGGCGCTGGAGCTGGCGACCAACCACTGGTTTGTGGGTTTCTACATCTTCGACATCGCCATCCTGGGCAACGGCAACCTCCCGGTGACGTTTGCGATCGTCCTCCTGGGCGTGCTGTCAATCCTGACCGTCGCCGGGGTTTTCGGGGCGGCGTGGATCCGTTTCAATAACCGTGGACCAATCCTGCTGGGCATCGGCATCGGCTTGGTGGTCGTCGTGGCCGTGCTGATCCTGGTACCGCAGGCCGCCCAGATTATCGCCGCATTTGAACCCTGGTGGCTGGCCATCGCCGCGGGCGTCGCCATTATTGCGGCGAGCCTCGGATCCTGGCGTCTGCTGCGCCGGGCGATCATCCGATAGTTTGCGTCCGCCACGCTGCCCGCCCGGGAGACCGGGCGGGCAGCGTGTTTAGCAAGCAGCGTGTTTAGCGGGCAGGCGGTTAGCAAGCAGGGCGTTTAGCAGGCCAGGGCATTCAGGAGCTCATCACGCAGCGCCGGTGTTGCCACCAGCACCGAGGCGGAGTTCGGGATCCACGATTCACCGGCTGCGTCGGTGACGGATGCGCCGGCCTCGCGGGCGATCAGGACGGCACCCAGCAGGTTGGAGCGGTCATCACCGAACTCCCAAAAGGCGTCCAGCCGTCCGGCCGCCACATCGGCGATCTGCCAGGAGGTAGGACCCAGATTGCGCACCGCACCGGCGACGCCGAGCACCCGCGCGAGGGAGTCGCCCGCCCGGTGCACGGCCGAGGGATCCTGGGCGGCGAAGGGCGGCTGGCTGGTGGACACCAGTGCCACGGCGATGTCGCGAGTTTCCGAGGGCAGAATTCGCTCGCCATTGCGCCACGCCCCCTCCCCACTTACGGCCGAGTAGGTTTCACCCAGAACCGGATTGTGGAGTACCGCAAGCACCGGCTCTCCGTCTTCGAGCAGCGTCGCGGTCAGGCACCACTGGGGAAGCCCGCGCATGTACTGCACCGCACCATCCACCGAATCCACCAACCAGGCCGCGCCTCGGGGAAGGTCGGCAGAGTCGAGCTCGTCGATCCAGGCGGCATCCGGTCGCAGCGCCATCAGGGCCGGCCGCAGAATCGCCATCACGTCGGCTTCCAGGGCCTCGAATGCCGCTCGGAAGGCCCGCATGTCGGGCAGGGCGGCAACCTGCGGACGGGTCAGGAGCTGTGAGCCGGCCTCGCGCAGGGCGGATTCGAGAGACGGGAGAAGGGACGGGGTCGATGTCGTGAGTGTGCTCATGTCTTGAGCCTGGACCCGACGGGCCAGATCGGCCCTTTTTCCACCTAGATTTGAGCGATACCTACAAGTAGGATCATCAACATGAGCGATTTAGCACTGAGTCTCGCGGATCAACGCATCATTGCCGCCCTCCAGTGCGACCCGCGCGTCTCCCTCGAGCGCCTTGCCTCCGTCCTGGACCTCGGGGTGCGCCCCGCCGGGCGGCGGCTCAATACGCTGCTGGACTCGGGCGACCTTCGCATCATCGCCCGCACTCCCCCGCCCACCCGCACGGCGCTCATGCTGCGGATCCACATTCTGAGCGGCAAGCTTGACCAGCTCGGACGAGCCCTGGCCCGGCGTGAGGACATCCCCTATATCGACGCATCCATCGGGGGCGATGAACTGGCGGCGGTCTTGATTGCCGAGTCCGACGTGGCCGGACAGCTGGTGGCGCGCCAGCTCCCCGCATCCGGCGCGATCACCGCGGTCGCGGCCCACCCGATTCTGCACGTGTTCTCCGAGGCGAGGAATTGGCGCCTCGATGTGCTGAGCAGCGCGGAGCGTCGGGCTTTCACCCCACCCGAGACGTATCCGCATCCGCCGACCGCCGAGGACCTGAGCGCCCGCGACGCGGCAATCATCGCGGCTCTCGGTGCGCAGCCGCGCGCCAGCGCCGCGCAGATCGCCGCCCGCATCGACGCCCCGGAATCCACCGTGCGTCGCCGCCTCACGGCCCTGCGCGCCTCCGGCCAGGTCCAGTTTGAAACGGTGGTGAACCCGGCGCGCGTGGGCCTGCCTATCGACGTGAACTTCTGGATGCGGGTTTCTCCGCGCCATCTGGATACCGTGGGGCGCACGCTCGCGCAGCATCCTGCCGTCCACGGCACCCTGGCGATTGCCGGTGCTTTCAGCCTCAACGTGGCGGCGTGGTTTGCCAGCCTGGAACACCTCTATCAATTCACCACCGAAGTCCTGGCGGAATTGCCGATCGAGAGCGCCGAACCGGTCGTGGTGGGCGCGGCAATCAAGCGTCCGGGGGTTCCGGTTTAGGGCCGCGCATCGGTCACGGTCTCACCCCGAGAGACGCGGCACAACGCGCTCTCCCCCAACAAAAAACGGCACCCCGCGGGGTGCCGTTTTTTGGATGCCTCCTAGTCGAACCAGAGACCCAGCTCACGCTGTGCGGACTCGACGCTGTCGGATCCGTGGACCAGGTTCTGCTGCACGGCCAGGCCCCAGTCACGGCCGAAGTCACCGCGGATGGTGCCGGGAGCGGCAAGGGTCGGGTCGGTGGTACCGGCGAGGACGCGGAAGCCCTCGATCACGCGGTCACCGGCGACGCGAATGGCCACCACCGGGCCCTCCAGCATGAACGCAACCAGGGGCTCGTAGAATGGCTTGCCCTGGTGTTCGGCGTAGTGCTGCTCAAGACGCGAACGCTCCGGCTGGACCATACGCAGGTCAACAACCGAGTAGCCCTTGGCTTCGATCCGGCGGATGATCTCGCCACTGAGCTTGCGGGCAACACCGTCCGGCTTAACAAGGACGAGGGTTTCTTCAACGGCCATGGGGACCTCCTAGGTCTGGGAAAGGGGAGGGCAAAAGCCCACACACACGATAACAAGCCAGCAGTTCCAACGGGGAACCGCGGCGGCGCGGCGGACGAACATCTGACGTTCACATCCGTCCCGGACCCCCTCGAACTGGGGTGCACACCGGGGTCGAGGACGCTGTTGCCGAGCTGAGACATGACGCTACATTCGCAGTAGCGGGGTGCCGGGGCCACGCCGAAACACGGCACTGCACGAGCTGCGGCGAGGTGCGAGATTGAACGCAAAGGGGAAAAGCATGACGGAATCGGTACGGGCATCTAACGCGTGGACCCGGTTTTGGGAGCGCGGCGGGTGGTGGCGCGCGATCATACTGGCAATCGCGTACCTCGCGCTGTACAACCTGTTTTCACTGGCCTTCCTCCCCCTCGCCGCCCACGTCGCCGAGGGATCGGCATCGGCGGTTGTGGTTGACTATATTCTCCCGCTGGTCATCGGCGGCCTGCTGCTGATCGGATTTGCCCTCTCACTGGGCTGGTTCGGTTCACTCTTTGCTCGGCAAACCATCACCGGCCGCGGGTGGATGTGGATCGCCGTGGTTGCGGTGCTGGGATTCAACGTGCTGAGGCTGTTCACCATCGACTATGCGGCCGTTGACTTCGGTGTGGTCGCCACCTGGCTGCTCGCCGGCCTGTTCATCGGGTTCGCCGAGGAGCTACTCACCCGGGGCCTGGTGATCCGGCTACTCCGCAACGCCGGCTACCGCGAGATCACGGTGGCCCTGGTCTCCGCGGCGGTGTTTGCCGGGCTGCACGCGAGCAACCTGCTGACCGGGCAGACGCTGGCCGCCACCGCGTTTCAGCTGGTCTACACCTTCGCCTTTGGGCTGTGCATGTACCTCGCACTGCGGGTCACCGGCAACCTGATCTGGCCGATCCTGCTGCATGCCTCAACCGACCCCACGATCTTCCTGTCCACCGCGCACGCGGTGGACTCCCCGCTGAGCGCGATTGCCGGCCTGGGCAACATCGCGGTGATCGTGGCAGGATTCGGGCTGGTGTGGTTTATCCGGGATGACCGAGCAGGATCCCCGAGTCGTCCCGTGGGTGTTCGTTAGGCTCGCTCCGCGCAGCAACGACCTGCTCGATGTGCACCACCGTCACGTGGATGCTCGCCGCACCCTCGCCCCGGGCTCGCAGTGCCACCCCCACCGCATCGTGCGCGCGACGGGCGGTTTCGGTGGCCCCGAATGCGGAGTCCACGCCGATTGCGACGCTGACCCGAACCGTATCGGATTCCCGCTCCAGCAGCACAAGCGTGGCCGCCCCATCGCGCAGCCCCAGCAGGCGAGCGCCCACCTCGACCACCCGCGCGACCGTGAGTCCGGCCTGAAACACCCCTGTCACGCCCGGCAGTGCGCGCACGGTCGCCTCAATCTCGGCGGCCAGTTCAAAATCTTCGACGGTGCTCATCGGTTTTCCTCCGGCTCAGTTGCCTGCGTTGGGCCACCCTGAATGGTGGTCTCCGGTGCTGCCACATCACGCACCGCGACATCAATCCCGTTGATTTTCAACCCGGTGTGGGTGTGCAGGCGTGCGGCGATTTCGGCGCGTAGCAGTGCGACGGCCGCGGGAATCGGGGTGCCAAAGGTCACGCCGACCTCCAGTCGGATTCCGACCGGAGCACCAAACTCCTCCACCTCGCCGTCGAGGTGACAGCGTCCCACCAGCACGCCCGGGACCGCGGTTTCGGCAGCCCGGATGAGTCCACGAAGCGCACCCTCGGTGATGCCCAGATCCACCCCGGGCACCTCTTCGGTCAGCGGAATGCGTCGTCCGGCACGGGCATCCAGGGCGATCCCCGCGAGGATCCCCTGCACCCAGCCCTCATCGGTGGCCGGTTCCGCCGCCACATCCGCGGCGAGCAGTTCGGGAGTCAGCGCGCGCACGCGCTCCAGGGCATCCAGTGCGAGCCTGCACCCCGCAGACTCCTCGATCGCCGGATTGGCGGGTGTGCGCCCGGCATCCAGGTAGTCGGTTAGGTCCTCGAGGGTAAACCCGTCGAGTTCCTCCGGCTCCACGCCGAGGGTTTTCAGGTCATAGTCTGGTTCACCGGTCATCGCCACTGCTCCATCCGTACGATGATGTATTTTCGGGCGCGGGCCAGCAGGCCTCGGACAGTCGAGAGCGGCAGATCCAGCTCCTCGGCAATCTCGTCATACCCGTAATCGCCGAGCTCACGCAGGACCCAGCACTCACGCTGCGCGTCCGGCAATTCTTTCAGTGCGGCGCTCAGCGCCGCAACACTCGCCAGCGCCTCGGCTCGGCGCGGTGGGGTGGCGGCGGGTGATGCCATGGGCTCCACCAGATCGATATCCGCATGCGGTTTACTACTGCGCAGCCGGTCCACGGCCTTGCGACTGGTGATCCGCATCAGCCAGCTCTTCACCCGCTCGAGGTTTTCCAGCTCGGGCAGCTGAGCCCACGCGGTAATAAAGGTGTCCTGCACCACATCATCCACCTCGGCGCTGCCGGGCAGGATGCGGCGTGCATAGGCCCGCATCATGGGTGTATACCTGCGAACCAAGACCGCGAAGGCCACGGTGTCACCGTCGGCCGCTCGCCCGGCAACGATCCGGTCATCCGCGTTTTCCAGCGCACTAGAGAATCGTTCACCGCTCATACCCCGTCCCCCTCAGTCGATGAGTATTCGCCGGCGGCAGCGACGGGGAAACCCCGGTTGTGCCGCGCCCGTACCCTCATCTTCTCCCGCCGCGTCTGCCGAAACAAGAGTGATTTGTACATATGTTATTTATCGTCACGCGAACGGGGGCGAACCCTGCGGTTCGCCCCCAAATCGACTACTTCGTGAACGCGTCCTTGACGTCCTCGACGGTGTCCTTCACGTCACCCTTCACCTGATCGGCCTTGCCCTCGGCAACCAGCTTCTCGTTATCGGTGACGTTACCGATGACCTCCTTGGCCTTTCCGACGACGATGTCTGCGGCGGCCTTGATACGGTTTTCTGCACTCATGATGTGACTCCTCTGTTTCGTGATGATCTAGTTGCCGACGAGAGACTTGCGGGTCTTCTCAAGGGACTTCTGAGCGTTCTTGGCGAGCTTCTTACGCGCCCTCTTGGCATCCGGGCTCGTCCAGAGCCGTTCAACCTGGTGGCGCAGATCCTCATAGTTCTTGCCGCGGTTTTTTGCCGACTGCACGCCCACAAAATACGCCGCCACCACGAGGATTGCGATGATTAAGAGATTCTTTGGCATCCGTACCACTCCTTTTGTTGAGATTGACGATTGTTGAGATTGACGACCTAGCGCACCCGCGTTGCCGAGCGCCACCGGTCCAGCCATCCCCGACCCTGCAGGTGCAGGATCACGGGAATTGTTGTGCCCGCCAGGGCGTCCCAGTCACGCACCGCCTGCTCGACCTCCTCGAGCACGCGCGGCACCCGGGCACCTCGGCGCAGGGTGATGCCGAGCCGGATCGCCGGTGCGCGACGCACCCGATAGACACTCGTGCTGGCCGAGAGTACGTCGGTGCTCTCGCGCAGGCGGGCGGCGATCAGGGTGTCGGCCAGATTCGCATCCAGCGCGGTCTCCCCCTGCTCGCCCGAGGCGCGCAGGACGGTGGCGGTTTTCCCCCCTCCCCGGGTGGAAAGGAAGATGATCAGCAAGACCAGGAGAATGATGATCTTGGCGATGGCCAGCACGGCCGCCCCGGAGAGGGCGATCCCGCCGGGGAGCTCAAACCAGAACGATCCCAGCCAGTCGCCGATCCCGGAGAGCCAGCCGGCCACGGTATCCAGTGCTCCATCGGCCCAGGCGGGCAGACGCCCGCTGGCCAGCGCAAGGAATGCGCCGACGACAGCGAGTGCGAGACCGGTGACCAGCAGCAGGGCACGATTCACGATGCGATTGGTTGCATTCATGAGACCACTCCCCGTTCGGCGATTCGTACCCGAACCTCGCTGACAAAGCCGGCCGCGGTGAGGGTCTCCCGGGCGACCTCACGCACGGATTCGGGATTGAGCGCCACACCGCTGGTGGGGGTGACGTGCACACTCGCCCGAGTGCGACCCACAACCACCGAGACGTTGCTGCGGTCCAGGCCCTCGGCTTCGGCGACCCGATCGGCCACCGTATCGGCGAGGACCCCGTTATCCACGAGGATCGCCAGCCGGTCGGTGCTGCGCGATCGACGATCGCGTCGACCCGGTGCGAGCGCCAGCCAGATCAGCAGGATGGCCAGGAGCAGCAGAATGATTCCGCCGCCCAGTGCCACGCCCCCCACATCGAATGCGACGTGACGCCCGGAGAGGAACTCGGCCACCCCCGTGGCCACCCGTTCATCGATGATCATCCAGATGCCGAGCACCAGCAGGGCACCCAGCAGGAGGGCCAACAGGCTCGCTGTCACCACCGCCGGAGCGGTGCGTGAATCGTGACTCTCGCGTCGGAGGACGCGGGTGTACACGTGTGTGTCGATACTCATAGAACCCTCCTCTCGCGGACTTCACGGACACCCGAATAGCGAATGTCCACCACCGAGACGGTGCGTCCGGCAAGCGACTCCAACCCACGGATCACCGCTTCACGAAGCGCCTCGGCCCGGGTGATCAGGGTGTCCCCCGGACGCTGGCCGAGGGCAACCGGAACGGTCACCGTGGCCTTCAACGCGCCGGCCTCATCCGAAAAGGAAACCGATACGTCCTGGGCGGTCACCCGTGCGGCATCGCGCACCAGCCCCACCGCGAGATGCTGAAGCGCCCGGCCCGTGACGGTGGTCCGTCCGATGAGATTGCGCTCACCGGTGTCGGCTCGGACGTCCCCGGTCATGACGAGGAACGCCGTCCACGGAACACGTCCGCCAGGGCGCGCACATCCAGTCGGCCATCAACAATCCGCCCGATCCCCGCTCCCACCAGCATCGCCACGGCCACGAGCACAAAGGCCCAGAAGCCGAGCACGATCCAGGTCAGGGCGAGGACCGCACCGATTGCGGCCCCCACTCCCGACTTACTCACTGGACTCGAGCCTCCTGCGGAGCCTTCTGCTCCTCGTGGTCATCCTCGGAGGGGATGTGGACGTCGTTGACGGTCACGTTGACCTCGGTCACGTCGAGACCCACGAGGTCCTCGATTGCACGATAGATCGCCGCACGAACGTCATCGGCCACCTTCTGCAGGGATACCGGGTACTCGGCCACGATGGTCACGTCGGCGGCGGCCTGCTTCTCGCCCACCTCGACGCTGATGCCCTGGGTGAGATCGGTGGTGTTCAGCGCATCGCGGATCGCGCCGACCACACGGGCGGCACCTCCGCCGAGGGCGTAGACGCCGGGAACCTCACGGGCGGCGATACCGGCGATCTTGGCGACAACTCCGTCATCAATCGTGGTCTTGCCACCAAGGCTTCCGGCGGCCACGCCTGCCGGGTCGATCTTCGTCTGGGGGTTGGTTCCGGTTACGTTAGCCATGATGTTCTCCTTCACAAACCTGTCCGCACTCGGTGGTGCGGATCGCCTGAAGCGGCGACACAACTAGGACGTTTCCGGCACGAGATTCGTCACAAAACAGTTGGCATGTTTTTGGGACGGTGGCGAAAAGACCCGGATTTCCGGGGGTTCTTCGTAGATATCTGGCGAATCCAACGTTAGACTCAAACGTAGGAAGCGGAGGAATGATGTCGATCAAGCAGCAGCGCACCGCCGACGCCGCCCTCGTACACGAGGCCGTGCGCGCGGTGACCGGTGCCGATGCCACCCCGGCCGAGGTGGCCGACCTGCTGGATCGGGTGCGCGCCCGGACCGCGGTGAGTGAACTCTCCGGCGTCCTCGCCCGCACGGCTCAGGCCCCGCACCCGGCCCTGGCCCGCGGTGCCCAGGCGGGGGAAAACGCGATCCGGGCGATTGATACCGAGTTTGGCCTGCTCACCAGCGCCGAGGTGGCCAAGATCCTCGGATCCTCCTCCACCCCGAGCGCCATTCGTGCGCTGGCCAGTGATATGCGTGGGCGCGGCGAGCTGCTGGCCCTCAAACGGCTCAACCGGTTTGTCTATCCGGGGTTCCAGTTTGACCGGGGACGGGGACGGGTCAAACCGTTTGTGAAACCGCTGGTGGCGCTCACCCAGGCCAGCAACTGGGACGAGGTTGATGCGGTGCTCTGGCTCTGCACCCCGAGCACCTACTTTGACGATGCGTCACGCCCGGTCGACCACCTCGATACCGAACCCGAGCGGGTTATGGAGATTGCCCGGCGCGCATGGAACCCCGGCTGGTAGTCCCGGCACCGCCGGAACCGTTCGATCCCGAGACGATCGAGCTCCCCGCGGGCCTTGTGCTGTTTCGGGTGCATGCGGCTGAGCGCCTAGCGACCACCTTCAACCCGGGTTTTGGGGCCCCCACCCGCTTTGCCTTCTTCGGCGAGCCGATGGTTCCGGTGCTCTACGCGGCCGAAACCGAGCAGGCGGCGATCGCCGAAACCCTGCTCCACGACACCCCGCTGAGCGGCGGCACGCTCCTGCCCTCCGCCTATCGCGGCCGCCGTCTCTCGCGGATCACCACGGCCCGCCCGCTCCGCTTCGCCTCGCTGCTGGGCCTCGGCCTCCGCCGGCTCGGGGTGAGCGCCGACCAGGTCACCGCGACCCCCGCCGCCCACTATGAACACACCGTGCACTGGGCACGCGCCGCCCACGAAGCGGGGTTCGACGGCATCGCCTATATGAGCCGCCAGTGCAACTCCGATCGAGCATTCGTGCTGTTCGGAGACCGCGTACCCCAGGCCCTCGCCCCCGAATCCGAACTCCACTGGGACTTCGATGACCCCGCGGCCGGACTCCCTCGCCTGATCACCTTCTGCACCGCCCTGGGCGTGGAGGTGGTGGCGCGGTAGCCCAGACCCTACGCCTGCAGTCACACACAAGCCGCGGCGCGGATCTCGAAGGACCCGCGCCGCGGCGTTTGTTGAGGTGGCAGGGAAACGGTGGCTATTCGCCGGTCGCTTCCTGGTGCCGGCGGAAGGCGGCGTTGCGCTCATCAAGCTGTGTGCCCTTGTAGACGCCGTAGATCCAGAGTGCCAGGAACAGCGCGGCGGCCACCCAGATCTCGCCCACCAGGAAGCCCGCGGCCACCAGGCATGCCTGCACCACCCAGCCGAGGATCTCGCCCAGCGGGCTCTTCAGCGTGGCCAGGGCGACCAGCATAATCACGATGACCACACCGCCACCCACCAGCGCGTACCAGGGCTCGCCCGGTGCGGCCTTCAGCCCGAACACGGTCAGGGAGGCCAGGCCGATGATGATGAGTTCAAAACCCAGGATGATCGACAGCAGCATCTCCTTGACGCCGCGCTGGCGCCGCACCCGTCCCGCCACGACTACGCCTTCCACTCGCGGTCGGCGGCGATCTCGATCGCCTCACCGCCCAGCACGATCGATCCGGTCACCACAACCATGCGACGCGGTGCCTCATCGGCCCACTCGCGGGCTGCCAGCAGCGCGTCCACCAGCTCCTCATACGGGGCAACCAGGGTGTCGGGCAGCTCGCTCAGGGCGATCTGCGCGAGCGCATCCACGTCGGTGGAACGCTCCGAGCTGGAGCGGGTCACCAGGGCGGTGGTCACGATCGGGGCCAGCTCGCGGAAGATTCCGGCGGCGTCCTTATCGCTGAGGATGCCGGCGACCAGGGCCACCTCATCCACGTCGAAGTAGCGCTCGATTGCCGCGCGCAGCGAACGCGCACCGTGCGGGTTGTGGGCCGCATCCACCAGGATGGTCGGGTCGGTGCCGATCAGCTGCAGGCGTCCCGGGCTGGTGGCCAGGGCCAGGCCCTCGGTCAGCGGCTCCTCGCCCAGCGGACGCTCGCCGTCGCCGAGGAACGCCTCGACCGCGGTGATTGCCACGGCCGCGTTCTGTGCCTGGTGATCCCCGTAGAAGGGCAGGTACAGCTCCGCGTAGGTGGCCGCGCGACCGCGCACGGTGATCTGCTGGCCACCCACGGCCACGATGTCCTCGGTGAGTTCAAAGTCGCGATCCTGCAGGACCACGGTCGCCCCCACCTCGGCCGCACGGGCGTTGATCTGCTCCAGCGCCTCGGGCTTCTGCGCGGCCGACACCACGATCGCACCGGGCTTGATGATGCCCGCCTTGGTCGCGGCGATCTCGGCGATGTTGCGGCCGAGCTTGCCCACGTGATCCAGGTCGACCGGGGTCAGCACGGCGATCTGAGCGTTGGCAACGTTAGTGGAATCCCACGTGCCGCCCATGCCCACCTCAACCACGGCCACATCGACCGGGGCGTCGGCGAAGCAGGCGAATCCGAGGATGGTCAGCGCTTCAAAGAAGGTGATCTTCGGCTTGCCGGCGGCCACCAGCTCGGCGTCCACGATCTCCAGGAACGGCTCGATGTCGTCCCAGTTATCGGCCACCGCCGCGTGGGCGATCGGCTTACCGTCGATGCAGATGCGCTCGGTGAAGTGCACCAGGTGCGGGCTGGTGAACAGCCCGGTGCGCAGCCCGTGGGCGCGCAGCAGCGACTCGATCATCCGCGAGGTGCTGGTCTTGCCGTTGGTGCCGGTGATCTGAATTACCGGGACCTGGTGCTGCGGGTCACCCAGCAGCTCCAGCACGCGGGCGGTGGCATCCAGGCGCGGCTCGGGGGCCACCTCGCCGGTGCGCTGCATCAGCTTGGCAAACACGACCGCCGCACGGTCGGTGTCGAATTCGCTGTTGAGGATTTCCTCATCCACGTCGGTTTCGGCGTCCTCCCCCACATCCGACGGATCGGAGACGGGAAGACCCAGCGGCCCCGAAAGCGCGGCGAGTTCCGCCGCGTCCTCGGCCGCCGCGTCGGCGGGAAGTTCGGGTTCGTTGGAGGAGTGAGTCATGAGAGCCGATCCCTTCGATATGCGATCCGGGCCGCGGGGACGAACCCGGATCGCACTACTGAGTGTGAAATAAGGTGGGAATTAGTTGTCGGTGGAGGCATCGAGGCGGGAAACCGCCACGATGAAGCGACCGGCGTTGGCGAACTTGCCCGCGGCGATCGACTGCGCAAACTCGGGACGCTCATCGAGCACCTCAGCCAGCCAATCGGTGCCCTCGGCCGCCGCGTGCGCGGACCCCTCGGGCAGACCGATCAGGCCAAACTCGGTGGCGAGGGTCTCCCCGGCGATGTCCACCAGCTCAGTGGCCACGGTCACGGCCTCGGCGTCGGCGGCGTCGGCGAAGACCAGGTCCAGGCGGATCCGGTCGGACACCTCAAAACCGGCGGCCTTGCGGGTGTCCTGCACGGCGCGGATCACGTCGCGGGCCAGGCCCTCGGCCTCCAGCTCCGGGGTGGTCACGGTGTTCAGCAGCACAAATCCGCCACCGGCCAGCAGGGCCAGCGCGTTGTCGGCCGAACCGCCATCGCCCACCTCGAGGGTCAGCTCGTACTCGTGCGGCTCGAGGGCGATGCCACCAGCGGTGACCACGTCACCCTCCTGGCTCCAGTCGCCGGCGCGGGCCGCCTTGATCACGGTCTGCACCTCCTTACCCAGGCGCGGACCCGCTGCACGGGCGTTCACGGCGAGCTTCGAGGTGATGCCGTAGCGTGCGGCGCTGTCCTCGGCGAGCTCCACGAACTCGACGGACTTGACGTTGAGCTCATCGCGCAGGGTCGACTCGAAGGCCGCGAGGCCCGCGGTATCGGTGGCCACAACGGTGAGGGTCGCCAGCGGCAGACGCACGCGCAGCCCGGCCTTCTTGCGCAGGGCCAGCGAGGTCGAGGCGATCTGACGGACCTGGTCCATTGCGGCAACCAGCGCGTCATCGGCGGGCAGCTCATCGGCGCTCGGGTAGTCGGTCAGGTGCACCGAACGGCCACCGGTCAGACCCTTCCAGATCTGCTCGGTCACCAGCGGCAGGAACGGCGCGGCCACCCGGGTGAGGGTTTCCAGCACGGTGTAGAGGGTGTCAAACGCCTCGCTGCCGTTGCCGTCCGCGTCCACGCCCGCCCAGAAGCGGTCGCGCGAGCGACGCACGTACCAGTTGGTGAGCACGTCGGCGAAGTCGCGCAGTGCGGCCGCAGCCAGCGGGGTGTCGAAGTGCTCCAGGTGGTCGGTGACCTCGATGACCAGCTGACGGGTCTTGGCCAGGATGTAGCGGTCCAGCACATCGGTCGAGTCGGTGCGTCGCTTGGCGTCGTAGCCGCCCTCGGTGGCGAGGTTGGCGTACATCGAGAAGAAGTACCAGGAGTTCCACATCGGCAACAGGACCGAGCGCACACCCTCGCGGATGCCCTCCTCGGTGACCACCAGGTTGCCGCCGCGGATGACCGAGCTGGAGAGCAGGAACCAGCGCATCGCATCGGATCCGTCGCGGTCAAAGACCTCGTTCACATCCGGGTAGTTGCGCAGCGACTTGCTCATCTTCTGGCCGTCGTTACCCAGCACGATGCCGTGGCTGATGACGTTCTTGAACGCCGGACGGTCGAACAGAGCGGTGGACAGGGTGTGCAGCATGTAGAACCAGCCGCGGGTCTGCCCGATGTACTCAACGATGAAGTCGGCCGGGTTGTGGCTCTCGAACCACTCCTGGTTTTCGAACGGGTAGTGCACCTGGGCGAAGGGCATCGAGCCCGAGTCGAACCAGACGTCCAGCACGTCGGTGATCCGGCGCATGGTGGACTGACCGGTGGGGTCGTCCGGGTTCGGACGGGTCAGCTCGTCGATGTAGGGACGGTGCAGGTCGGTCGGGCGCACACCGAAGTCGGCCTCAAGCTCATCCAGCGATCCGTAGACATCGATGCGCGGGTACTCGGGGTTGTCGCTCTTCCACACCGGGATCGGCGAACCCCAGTAGCGGTTGCGGCTGATCGACCAGTCACGGGCACCGGCCACCCACTTACCAAACTGGCCATCCTTGACGTTCTCCGGAACCCAGTTGATCTCCTGGTTGAGCTCGCCCATGCGGCCCTTGAACTCGGGAACCTTCACGAACCAGCTCGACACGGCCTTGTAGATCAGCGGGTTACGGCAGCGCCAGCAGTGCGGGTAGGAGTGCACGTAGCTGGCCTGACGCAGCAGGCGGCCCTTCTCCTTGAGCAGATTGGTCAGCGGCTTATTGGCCTCGAACCACAGCTCGCCGGCCACGTCGGTCACCTCGGGGAGGAAGCGTCCACCCTCGTCCACCGAGAGCACCACGGGGATGCCGGCGGCCTGACAGATGCGCTGGTCGTCCTCACCATAGGCCGGGGCCTGGTGGACGATACCGGTACCGTCGGTGGTGCTGACATAGTCGTCGGAGAGGATCTGCCAGGCGTTGGACATATCCAGGTCATCGGTGGTCTGGTAGTAGTCAAACACCGGGGTGTAGCGGGTGCCCACCAGCTCTTCGCCAACCAGGGTGCGGGTGATCGCGGCGGTGGCCGCGGCGGCGTCCTCGTACCCCAGGTCCTTGGCGTAGCTGCCCACCAGGTCGGTGGCCAGCAGGTACTGCGAGGCGGCGTCGCCCCCGTCGTGGGCACCGTTCGGACCCGCGGGCAGCACGGCGTAGCTGATGGCCGGGCCCACAACCAGGGCAACGTTGGTGGGCAGGGTCCACGGGGTCGTGGTCCAAGCCAGGGCCTTCACGCCGGTGAGGTCCAGGGCGTCGGCGCGTTCGCCGGCGAAGGGGAAGGTCACGGTGACGGTCTGGTCCTGACGGTCCTTATAGACGTCGTCATCCATCCGCAGCTCGTGGTTGGACAGCGGGGTCTGGTCGCGCCAGCAGTAGGGCAGCACCCGGTAGCCCTCGTAGGCGAGGTCCTTGGAGTGCAGCTGCTTGAACGCCCAGATGACGCTCTCCATGAAGTCGATGTCGAGGGTCTTATAGTCGTTTTCGAAGTCAACCCAGCGCGCCTGGCGGGTCACATAACGCTCCCACTCGCGGGTGTACTTCAGCACACCCTCACGCGCGGCGTTGTTGAATGCGGCCAGACCCATCTCCTCGATCTGGCTCTTATCGGTGATGCCCAGCTCACGCTCGGCCTCAAGCTCGGCGGGCAGACCGTGGGTGTCCCAGCCGAAGCGGCGGTGGACCTGCTTGCCGCGCATGGTCTGGAAGCGCGGGAACAGGTCCTTGGCGTAACCGGTCAGCAGGTGACCGTAGTGCGGGAGGCCGTTGGCGAAGGGAGGGCCGTCGTAGAAGGTCCACTCGGGGGCACCCTCGCGGTTGTCAATCGAGGCCTGGAACGTCCCATCGGTACGCCAAAACTCGAGGATCTGCTCCTCGATCTCGGGGAAACGCGGCGAGGCCTGGATACCGAACGCGGCACCGGGCTGGGAGTCCTGGGACTTCGGATACGACATGTGCAACTCCTGGCAGTGAGATTTTCTCCTGCGAGGACGACATGAGCCGCGGTACCACCTCGCTTATTCGCTGATCCCCGGGCAGGGGGCGAATCGCTTCATTGGGCTGTGACGGGCCTGACCCGTTCGGTTCTACCCGCGGCCGCAGCCGCGCTCTTCCGAAAACTCCCCGGTGATGGCCGGATCGATGTTGGTATCCACCAGTGTACCGGCAATTGCGGGGTGCGGCGAGCGCGCCGGGGCGCGTAGCGCGAACGTTCAGTGAAGCTCGGGAGAATAGAGTGTTCCCCGCGCGAAAGGCACCCCCATTCCTCTGCACTTGATGAACCTCACCCCCGCCTCCTGGAGCGACATCCTCGATGCGTTCCTGGGGCGAACCGCCCCGGTGACCCTGGAGCCACTGATCCTCGGATCGATCATCCTGGCCGCGATTCTGCTGAGCGTGCCGCGGGTGACCTGGCGCTGGTTTGGGATGTTCACCACCCTGGTCCACGAGCTGGGCCACGCGTTCTCGGCCGGGCTGCTGGGTCGCCGGGTGCGCGCGATCCGGGTGGGGGCCAATCACGGCGGCTCGACGATCAGCTCGGGTGGATCCTTCACCGCGGTCATCTCGGGCTTCCTGGGCTACCCGGCCCCGGCGATCGTGGGCGCCGCCCTGATCCTCACCGCGACCGCCGGTTATACCCGGGCGGCGATCTTCGGCGGTGCGATCCTGGTGATGCTCTCGCTGATCTTCCTACGTGGGTGGGGCGCGATCCTGATCGCCCTGGCCACCCTCGCCGGCGGTGCGGCGCTGTGGTTCTATGCCGATTCGGTGATGCAGACCTATGCGCTGATCACCGTGGGCCTGGCCCTGCTGGTGGGATCGCTTCGAGGCCTGGGCAACGTGTTTGCCGCGCACGGCCGAAAGCACCGCAACCTGGAATCCTCCGACGCCTATATCCTCGCCCGACAGACCCACATTCCGTCGGTCTTCTGGCTGCTGGGTTTTAGCGTGGCGATTGCCGCCTGTGTGTGGGCGAGCGTGGTGGCGCTGGTCGGGACGGTTTAGGACGCCCCTGGCGGCGCGGAGGTCTTCCGGACTCACTGCGGTTTCCCAGCCTCCTGCGTATGGCACGGAGGAGAATCAAACCGTCGCACTCGTGGTTCGGGATCCCCCGTCCACGGCAGCCCTGGTTGCCGACGAACCTCGACCGTGCGCATCTCCCCCTTCACCGCAACTGACGAATCGCTCGTCTTTGATGAAAGGGATCACATGTCCATTCCCACCGCACTCTCCACCGTCTTCACCACCAAGAAGAGCATCGGGGCGATAGCCCTGACCGCGACGCTGGCGATTTTGCCGGCCGCGCTCCCCGCCCAGGGGTCGACCGCACACGCGACGACCAGCCAGTCGACCGGCCAGGCCCAGGCCACAACCGAACCGGCCTCGACCGCGCAGACCGCTCCGCGCGCAACCACCTTCGACGACCGCGACGTGGTCGATCTGCTGGCGTTTGGTCGCGGACCTATTGCCGAGCAACATCCCGAACTCGTCCGCCAGTTGGGCCACGCAGCAGCCTCGGAAGCCCCGGCCGAACTCACCGATACCCTGCTCGCCGACCTGCGGGAGGTTGATCCGGACTTCACCGCGCGGGTTACCCGCAGCGCACAGGCGAAGGATCCGTACCGCGCCGAGGCGGCACTCCAGGCATTCAGCGACGATGTCACGCGGGTAGCGGCGAAGTACTCCGCCGACAACGCCGCCCCGGGCGTCGCATCGGACGCGGCCGTTTCCTCCCCGCGCCCGGCCTCCCCCTATAACGGTAAGGTCATCGGATTCACCAACGTGTTTGTGAGCACCCAGGTGGTGATTGCGGCCGCGGTTGCCGCGAGCGTCGCCGCCGTCGTAGGTGCCCTGGCAGTGATCGTCTACCAGAGCTCCGGCGGCGACTCCGATTTGATCCGGGAGGGTTTTGCGGCCTCGCTCTCCGAGCTCTAGACCACAATGACCTCGCATCACCGTAAGCTCTCTCCACCCCAGCCACGACAACCAACCCGGCTCTTTTTCCTCACGCTGGGCCTCATCGCCGTATTCTTCGGGGTCACCGTTGGTGCGTCGTGGACAAATAATGTCCTCACCAGATCACCGAAAACGTCGGTTTCCGCGGATATTCAGGCCCTGTTCCCGCAGGGTTGGGCGTTTTTCACCAAGAGTCCACGCGAACCCGCCGCGGTCCCCTACCTCCAGACCGCGGCGGGCGACTGGGTTCGGGCCGACTCCCTGCCGCAGGCCGGCGCCAACAACCTCTTTGGACTCAGCCGCAACCAGCGAGCACAGGGCACCGAGTTGGCGATCATCGCGCACCTGCTCCCCGGATTCGAGAAGTGCGCCGACTATGTGTCCAACTGCCTGGAAACCGCCGCACCCCCACGCACGGTCCTCGCCAGCCCCACGCGAGCGCAGCGGTTCTGCGGTGACCTGACAATAGTCATGCAGGAACCCGTCAAGTTCGGGTACCGAGATCGTGTGCCCTCGCAAACCCGCGCGGTCTCCCTTGCAAGGGTGGCAATCACGTGCTGACGACACACGCACCGCGAGCCCTGTCCCCGACGCGCGACCTTGGTGGCCCGCTGCGCGGGCTCGCGGCAAACATCTCTCGCTACCCTCAGCCGGGGATCCGGGTGCAACTCGGGCGCAGCATCATCGCGCTCGGCCAGCTCGTGACCCTTGCCCTTACCTCGTGGCAGAACCTGACCACCGAGGTGCTGAGTATCGAACCGGCTACGTACTGCGCGGGTGTGAGGCGAACCTCGCTGTTCTGTCTGGGTTCGGAAACCCCACAGGAGTTCGGCCGCTGGATCGGGATCGTCATCGCGACGCTGGTCATCGCCGGGGTGTTCCCCCGCATCCTGGCCGTCGCGCACCTCTGGCTCGCCCTCTCCATGAATATCTCGCTTTCACTACCCGACGGCGGCGAAAGCGTGGCCGTCTTCGCCACCGCCTTTCTGGTGCTGATCGAGCTCACCGAGCGCCGCAGGTGGGGATGGCACCACGCGCAGGCGGGGCCCGTTAGTCTCCCCCGGAGTGGGCTGCGGGCGATCAGTTATGCGGGATCTCTCGCGCTGTGCATCCAATTAGCAGGCATCTACTTCGAGAGCGGACTGGCCAAACTCGCCGTACCCGAATGGGTCGACGGGAGCGCGATGTTTTACATCACCCGTGACCCGATGTTTGGAACCGTCGGGTGGGTCGGTGACATCCTCCAGGCCGCCACCATGTTGCCCGTCGGGACTGCCCTACTCACGTGGGGCACGATCGCGATGGAGTGCACAATTGCCGTATTTCTCCTCCTGCCGTCCCGCTATAAACGTTATGCACTCCTCGGGGTGATTCTGTTGCACGTGGGCATCGGCGTGGCCATGGGACTGTGGTCGTTCGCCGCGACGATGATTGGCACGGCACTCATCGCGGCCTACTCACTCGCCGACCCCACTCACGTCGATACCGAAGGCAGGAAATGAGCGTCAAGATTCGATTTACCTGGGCCGCCCTCTTTACCCTGCTGCCGCTCATCTGGCTGCTGGTGGCCGCGCAGGATCAGCCCGTCGTCGAGCGAGCAATCGCGACCCACTGGACCCTCGCCGGGGTTCCCGACGGCTATGACAACCAGAACGGGCTTCTCTGGGCGGCCCTGATTCCCCTGATCGCCTGCACGCTGATCGCCGGGGCGCTGGTGATCGCACTGGATCAGAGCGTGGGCCGATGGTCGGCCGCAAGCGGATTTGGGACGCTTGCGCTGGTGAGCGCGGGAGCCGTACTGATGCGCGGCGCGATGCTCGCCACGGCACTGCAACCCGAACTCGGCGATCGCCTGGGATCGCCGTTTCTTACCCTGCTATGGGCCATCCCGTGGGGAGCCATCGCCTTTTGGATAGCATCCGCCCGACGGCCGATCATGCCCGAGCCTCAGGAGGTGCTCCCCGAGTCCGCGGACTAGTGGCCGCCCTCGCCATCCTCATCGTGGTCGTGATCGGGATCCTCGGGCTCGCCGCAGGCGTGGCCCATCATGCGGAAACCGTGCAGGACCGGGCTGGTCTCGGTCTGGCCGAACGCGTTGGTACGGGTGATCGTATAGTCCACCTCGGCGCCGAAGGGGTGCGAGGTGAAGGACTGCCCGGGCTCGCCGATGAAGGTGCAGGATCCAGCGTCGGAGGCACCACCCGCCGCCTGAGCAGAATCCCATCCAAGCTGCGCGGTCACCCAGGCGGCGTCCTGGCCGAGTGCCGTCTGCACCCGCAGTCGGCGGTCCTCGGGAATCGGAATCTTGGTGCACTGCTGACCGTCGGCCGCACCCTTGCACACCTCACCATTGGTTGCGGTGCACTCGGTCTGCCCCGCCTGGATTTCGCATCCGGCAAGCACGTAGGAGGCGTCGGCGTGGGCATTATTCTGCTGGACAATCCGCAGGGTCGCCGTGCTCCCCACCCCCTGACTGAGCGCAAACAGGGTGCCACCACCGGCGAGAACCAGGACCGCGAGCACGCTCAGGGTGATGATCAGCCCGCGGCGGCGACGCTTCGGCGGCTCGATGGGTTCAAATACGGGTGCGGGCCAGGCCTCGGTCATCGGGTCCCCTTCGCGAGATCGGTGAATCCGGTCAGCGCCGGGTGCAGGGCATCGGCCACGTAGGTTTCCAGGCGTTCGCGGCGCACGCCCGCGGCAATCCAGGCGGCCACCCCGGCGGCAATCGCGCCCACCGCAACCGACCCGATGGTGCGAGCGATGAACTCGGGTTCCTCGGGGGCCACAAACGCCTGGATCGCCTCGGCGAGCGCCAGCAGGCGTGCCGGGGCCGAGGCTTCGAGATCCGTCCGGGTCCCCATCAGCTCGGCCTGGCTAAATGCCCAGGGGACGCGGGCGGCCGGATGCTCGGCGGCCACCGCAAGAATGAGTGCTGAGAGCTGCTCCAGCCGGGTCCCCTCCTCTCCGGAGGTGGGCGACCCGAGCGCGGTAACCAGTGCGGTGATGGACTGATCCAGGTCGATCCACAGCAGGTCCGCCTTGGCCCCAAAGTAGTTAAAGAACGTGTTTCGACTCACCCCGGCGCGCTGGGTGATCTGCTCGATCGAGGTGGCCGGATACCCCTGTTCCAGGAACAGCTCGGCCGCGGCATCCTCAAGCATCTGACGGGAGGACCGGCGCGGGCGGCCCACACGGGCGGCGGGAGGAACTTCGGTCACCGGGGGTGTCCTTTCATCAGATTTTCCCCCAGCCTAGCGGGCGTCCGTCACACGTTTTACATCCACGCCGCACTCGCGCTAGGCTGGGTTCTTGCACCCGATCCAAAAACCCGGATCGGCAGGAAGGTTCCCGTGAATACCCATCGTCGCCTGCGTCGGTTCGCCGCGCCCGCGCTGCTTCTTGGTTCGGCCCTCGCGCTCTCGGCCTGCTCGGCCGTGGCCCCGACCGATCCCGTCTCCACCGACAAGACCCTGGTCTATGCCAGCGGAGACGCCGAACCCACCTGCCTGGACCCGCACGTGGGTGGCAACTACCCGCAGTCGCTCCTCGCGGCCCAGTTCCTCGAGCAGCTGGTGGCCGAAAACAAGGATGGCGAATTCACGCCGTGGCTGGCGAAGTCCTGGACCACCTCCCCGGACGGCCTCACCTGGACCTTCACCCTGGCCGATAACGTGAAGTTCAGCGACGGGACCCCGCTGGATGCCGCCGCCGTGGTGCGCAACATCGAGCACGTCCAGGATCCCGAGACCAAGTCCTCGACCGGCTATCTGGCCCTCGCCAAGGTCAGCAAGGCCACCGCAACCGATGCCCACACGGTAACCCTGAACCTCAGCCAGCCCGACAGTGCACTGCTGGAATCCCTCAGCCAGCCCTGGCTCGCAATCGAGTCCCCCGCCGGGCTCGCCCGCAGCCAGGATGAAAACTGCCAGGCCCCGATCGGAACCGGCGCGTTTGTGGTCGACTCCTGGAAGCGTCAGGACAGCGTGACCCTCAGCCGCAACCCGCACTACACCACCGGAAAGGGCGAGCCCGCGCTGGCAAAGATCACCTGGCGCTTCATCCCCGACTCGGCAACCCGTATCGCCGCGCTGCGCTCGGGCGACGTACAGATGATCGACAACGCCCAGCCCGACACCATCGCCGCCAGCGCCGCCTCCGATGAGATCAAGCACCTCGACGCCCCGCGTCCGGGGTCGGTCAACCGGATCGAATTCAACTCCTCCCGCGGTCCGCTTGCCGACGAGCGGGTACGCGAGGCACTGGTGCGCGGCGTGGACGTTAACGCCGGTATCAAGACCCTGTTCTTCGGAACCGCCACGCGCTCCTACTCGCCGCTGTCCAGCGTGGAAAAGCTCGGATTCTCCGAGCCGAAGCTGTTTGACACCGACGTGGCCGCCGCGAAGAAGCTCCTGGATGAGGCGGGCTGGGTGCCCGGCGCCGACGGCATCCGCGAGAAGGATGGGCAAAAGCTCAGCCTCAAGTTCCCGGTCAGCACCAACCAGTCCATCCCCGCCGAACAGTCCCTGTTTGAGCAGATTCAGGAGCAGGCGAAGGGGCTGGGGATCGCGATCACCATCACCCCGCTGGACCTCTCCTCCTGGTACGAGGCACTGGGCAAAAACGACTACGACCTGGTCAGCGCTCCGTACACCAAGGTGGGTCCGGATGTGCTGCGCATCCTCTACGACTCCTCCGGTATCACCCCGGCCCCCAGTGGCTACTTTGCCAACCACGCGCAGGTCAACCTGCCCGCACTGGATGACCTGCTGACCCGCGCCGCCGAGACCGGCGATCAGACCGAGCGGGCCAGCCTGTACGAGCAGGCCCAGAAGACCATCCTCGAGGGCTACTACATCCTGCCGCTCTACGACCAGCAGAACCACTTCCTCTACTCCGGCAAGCTGACCGGCGTGGGCGAGGTCAACTCGGTGGGCAACCCGCTGCTGCGCGGGGTTTCGTTTGCCGGCTAGCTCCACTCGGCCCGGCGCCGCCTCGCCCGCCCGCACCGCTTCGGTGTGGGCGGGCGCTCGTGGTTCCCGCGGGATCATCGCCGCGGTCGCGTTGCGCATCGGCGGCGCGATCCTGGTGCTCTGGGCCGCGGCCACTGCAACGTTTTTTGCGGTCCGGCTGATTCCCGGTGATCCCGCCCAGGCGTTCCTCGGCGGTCCCGGATCCCAGGCCTCCGCCGAGGCTCTGGCCCGAGTGCGCGCCGAGAACGGCTTTGATCTGCCGCTCTGGCAGCAGTATCTCGACTACCTGGGCCGCCTCCTCCGAGGCGAGCTGGGCACCTCGTACTCGCTCCATGCGCCGGTGTCCGAGGTGGTCGGGGAACAACTCGCCGGCACCTTGGAACTCGCGCTCTGGTCGCTGGTGATCGCCTGGATCATCGCGCTGGGACTCGCGCTCTGGTCGGTGGCCGGAGGTCCGGTGGCCGCGCGCATCGCCGCCGGAATCGAGATGACCGCCGCGGTCCTCCCCCACTTTTGGCTGGGCAGCGTCCTGATCCTACTGTTTGCAACCGGTCTGGGCTGGCTGCCCGCGATCGCCACCCCGGATGCGCGCGGGATCATCCTGCCGGCGCTGACCCTGGCGATCCCCCTGGCCGGTTTCCTCGCCCAGCTGCTGCGCGAGGCCCTACAGGAGGCCGCCGCACAGCCCTTTGTGCTCACCGCGCAGGCCCGGGGAGAATCCGCGGTCTCGGTGTTTGCCCGGCACACGCTGCGGCACGCGGCCGGGCCGGCCATCGGGCTGACCGGCTGGGCGTTCGGATCGCTGATGAGTGGTGCCGTGGTGGTCGAGACGATCTTCGCCCGGCCGGGCCTCGGGCGCACCCTGGTGTCGGCCGTGCAGGTGCGCGATGTCCCGCTGGTGATCGGGCTGACCCTGGTGGCCGCGGCCGCGTATCTGGTGGTCAGTGTACTCTCCGATCTGGCCGAGCGCGCGCTGAACCCGGCGCTGCGCATTCGCTCCGAAGCGGAGGCGGGCGCATGAGCGAAATCACGCGGCCGGCGAGCCCCGACCGCGACGCGCGGTCCCCACGGTCCCCTGACGAGACCCACCCTCGGCGCGCGCCCGAGTCACGCGGTTTCCGCCTGCGCGCCCGCGACATCCCCCAGCTCATCGCCGCCCTGATCCTGCTGTTCCTGGTGATCGCCGCGATCTTCCCCGCGCTGTTTGCCCCCGGCGATCCGCTGGCCATCGATCCCGCCGCGGGATTCCAGCCACCCGGCGGTGCCCATCCGTTCGGGACCGACGGTTCGGGCCGCGACCTCTATACCCGGGTGATTCACGGCGCCGGCCCCTCCCTGCTGATCGGCCTCGGCGCAACCGCGCTGGGCATCGGCCTGGCCACGGTTCTCGGGTTCCTGGCCGGTCTCGGCCCGCGCTGGCTGGACTTTGGCACCTCCCGACTGATCGAGGTGCTGCTGGCGTTCCCCGGCCTGGTGCTCGCGCTGCTGGTCATGGTGATCTCCGGACCCGGCGCATTTGGTGCCACCGTGGCCGTGGGGCTCGCCACCGCTCCCGGCTACGCCCGTATCATCCGTGGACGGGTGCGCGAGATTGCCGGATCCGGCTATGTCGAGGCTGCCCGGGTGCAGGGACGCGGGCGGGTGCGCATCCTGACCCGGCACATCCTCCCCGGCACCGCACGCTCGCTCGCCTCCCTGGCGACCCTGGGGCTTGGTCAGGCGATCGTCTGGGTATGCGCGCTGAGCTTCCTGGGCCTCGGCGTCGCACCGCCCGCCGCCGAGTGGGGTGCGCTGCTGAATGAGGGACGTCAGTTCATCGCGACCTTCTGGTGGCTCACGTTCTTCCCCGGCCTCTTCATCGTCCTCACTGCCGTCTCGGCGACGGTCCTGGGCCGCGGGCTCGCCCGCACCGATCGGAGCGCATCATGAGCACCCTTCTCCCCACCCCGCTGCTGGAGATGCGCGGGCTGCGCATCCGGTTTGGTACCACCGAGGTGGTTGCGGGGATCGACCTGAGCGTCGTGCCGGGTGAGTGCGTGGCGCTCGTCGGCGAATCCGGTTCGGGTAAGAGCGTGAGCGCCCGCTCGATCCTCGGTCTGGCCGGAACCGGCGCCCGGGTGGATGCCGAGTTTCTGCGCGTGGGCGACACCGACGTGCTCGGCCTCTCCGAGCGTGCCCTGCGAAAGCTTCGCGGCGGACGGGTGGGGCTCATTCCCCAGGATGCGCTGGGTGCCCTGGATCCGCTGCGTCCGATCGGCCACGAGATTGATCGCACCCTCCAGCTCCACACCCGACTCGGGGCCTCCGCCCGGCATGCGCGGGCGCTCGAACTGCTGCGCGCGGTGGGGATGCCCGAGCCGGAGGCGCGCATCCGGCAGCGTCCCGGCCAGCTCTCCGGCGGGCTGCGTCAACGCGCACTGATCGCCAGCGTCCTGGCCGGGGAACCCGAGCTGCTGATCGCCGACGAGCCCACCACCGCCCTGGATGCGCGGGTGCGCCGCGGGATCCTCGACCTGCTCGGATCGCTACGCGATGCGGGTACCGGCCTGCTGCTGGTCAGCCACGATCTGGACGCGGTGCGCGGGATCGCCGACACGGTGGCGGTGATGTCGGAGGGGCGAATCATCGAGCGCGGTCCGGCCGCCCGGATCCTGGAACAGCCCGCCGAGGAATACACCCGGATCCTACTTGCGGCCTCTCCCGCGGGCGTGCCCCGGGGTGTGCCGCTGCTGGCAGCACCGGCTCCTGGATCAGCCCAGGCCCCGAACGACCTCACCCGACAGGCCGTCACCGCCACCGCCACCGCCACCGCCACCGCCACGCCGATCCTCGAGGCCCACGGCCTGTCCAAGACCTTCGGTACCCGAGGATTCCGGGTTCCCGCCGTAAGGGATGCCACGCTCACCTTGCTGCCGGGTGCCACGCTCGGCCTGATCGGCGAATCCGGCTCGGGCAAGAGCACCCTCGCGCGCCTGATCCTGGGACTGGAGACCCCGGATGCGGGCTCCGTCACCCTGGCGGGCGAGCCCTGGGTGCCCGCCCCCGAATCGACCCGGCGGGCGCGACGTCACCAGATCGGCGCGATCTTCCAGGATCCACTGGCCACCTTCGACCCCCGGCTCAGCGTCGATCAGATCCTCGCCGACGCACACTCGAACGGGCAGACCCTGCGTGCAGCCTCGTGGCAGCGCGCCATCACCGACTCGCTGGATGCGGTCGGCCTGCCCCGGACACTGGCCCGGCGCGGACCGCGGGAACTCTCCGGCGGTCAGCGACAACGGCTCTCGATCGCCCGCGCCCTGGCTCAAAACCCCGACATCCTGGTATGTGATGAACCGGTTTCGGCACTGGATCTCACCGTGCAGGCACGTGTACTCGATCTGCTGGATTCGCTTCAGCGCGAGCGCGGGCTCTCACTGCTCTTCATCTCCCACGACCTCGACGTGGTGCGCCATGTCTCCGACACGGTTGCGGTCATGAAGGACGGGGTGATCCGCGAGTCGGGTCCCGCCGAGCGGGTGTTCGGTGATCCACGGGATGAGTACACCCGGGCACTCCTGGCAGATACGGCGGCGCACCGCTAGCCGCGACGGCCGGCACGCCGCGGGCAGCATGCACTAGCGACGACGCGCGCCGATCAGGAGCGCAAGCCCCAACACCAGACACAGCGGACGATAAATCCTCGCATCCAGGCGACGAAACGTCTCGGCGGGCTCGGGGAGCCCGAGGAGCCTGCAGGCAAGGACTCCACCCGCGCCACCCCGGGCGAGGAGGCCGGCGGCGGCGAGGATGCGACCGGGTCGCACAATTCCGCGATCCCCCAGGGTGCCCGACACCACGGCCCCCGCGGCGAGCGCGCCCACCGCCACGATTCCCGAGGGAATCACACCGGGCATCTCCTCGGATCCCACCACGGCCCGGGCAAGCTCGGGCCGGGTTTTTGCGGGCCAGGAAGACCCTGTCGCCCACACCACGTGAACGGCACCAATCAGGCCGAGGCCCAGGCCGCCGGTGATCCGACCGATCCGGGTCATCGGGCGAGGGGATGCGGGAGTGTTCATACCGGTCACGCTAGCAGCCCGACACCGATCACACTCCGACCCGTCATATTCGGTACGCCCCTAGTCGCTCACGGTCCCATCCAGCGCCTCGCGGATGATGTCGGCGTGACCGTTGTGCTGCGCGGTCTCCTCGATCAGGTGCGCGATGATCCCGCGCAGGTTCCAGTAGGCACCAAACTGATCGGGCAACGCGGCGTGCGCATCGAAGTCCCCCTCGGAGAGTATGGTGCGGGAGCGTTCGATCGCCGCCAGATAGTCCGCGCGCAGCGTCTCCGCGGACAGTCCCGCGGCGGAGGTGAGTTCCCAGTCGGGGTCATCGGACCAGGGGGCACTCGCCCAGGGTTCGGGCATGTCCTCACCCTGGAATCGACGCACCATCCAGACGTCCTCCACGAAGGTGAGGTGACGCAGCAGGCCACCGAGGGTCAGCGTGGAGACGGTCGTGCGTTCGGCTAGCTGAGTGTCGTCAAGTCCCGCGGTTTTGTCGAGCAGGGTCGCGCGATGGTAGTCCAGCAGGCTCACCAGGATGGCGCGCTCGTCACCGGAGGGAAGCGGGTCGATTCGTTTCATCCACTCAGTTTGGCAGACCGGATTGACATCAAAAACTAATAGCGTTAGTTTTAAGTCATCGAAAGGATTTGAGATGACAAACAGCATCCAGTACCTCACCCGCCCCGAGGGGCGCATCGCCTTCGAGCGCACCGGAGAGGGCCCGCTCATTGTCTGCATTCCCGGGATGGGCGATCTGCGCACCTCCTACCGACACACCACCCCGGCCCTCGTGGCCGCCGGCTTCTCGGTGATCACGATGGACCTGCGTGGTCACGGCGACAGCGACAAGACCTTTACCAACTACGGCGATGCCGCAACCTCCACCGACATCATTGCCCTGCTCGACTTCCTGAACGAGGATGCGATTGTTGTGGGCAACTCGATGGCCGCCGGTGCCGCCGTGATGGCCGCCCGCGCGTCCACCCACGTTCGCGGCAACGTCCTGGTGGGACCCTTTGTCCGCAACCCCAGGGGCAACCTCGGCTGGATCCTCAACATCCTGCTGCAGCCACTCTGGGGCCGCGCGGTCTGGATGGGCTACCTCCCCAACCTCTATGCCGGCACCAAGCCCGCCGACCAGACCGAGTATCTGGCCAGCGTCCGCCAGGCGCTGCGCCCGGGCGATGCCTTCCACGCCTTCCGCCTCACCACCCGCGCAGACCACGCCCCGGCCGAGGCCGCCCTCACCACCAAGACCCCGACCCTCGTGGTCATGGGCGAGAAGGATCCCGATTTCACGGACGCTCGCGCCGAGGCACAGTGGATCGCTACTCAGACCGGTGGCCGCACACTCATGGTCCCCGAGGCAGGGCACTATCCGCAGTCCCAGCGTCCGGAGATCGTCGCTCCGGCGATCATCGAGTTTGCCCGGGCACAGCGTGGCTAGGGCGGGACTCACCCCCGACCGGGTGCGCGAGGCGGCCATCAAGCTGGTACGCGCCGAGGGGTTTGACGCGCTCTCCCTCGGCGCCCTTGCCCGCGAACTCGGCGTGCGGGTACCGAGTCTCTACAATCACGTCGATAATCTCGACACCCTGCGCGCCGCGGTGTCCGCCTCGGCGATCCTCTCGCTGGATGAGGCGCTGAGGGATGCACCCTCGCTGGAAACCATCGCCCATGCCTACCTCGCCTTCGCCCGCACCGAGCCCGGCCTCTACCGCGCCTCGCTGCGGGCCCCCAATCCCGAAAACACCCACCATGAGGCGGCGGCGCTACGGGTTCTCGAACGGATCGAGGAGGCGCTGGCGGAGTTCTCACTGGGACCAGACGAACGAATCGACGCGATTCGGGGTCTACGGGCACTGCTGCACGGTTTTGTGGAGCTCACCCTCGCCGGTGCGTTCGAGATGCCACGGAGCATCGAAACCTCCCTCGACTCGGTCCTGGCGACGTTTCGACGTGGACTGGAAGCCCCCACTCCCGGGTCTCGAACATAACCGGTAATCCGCTCTCCCGAGCGACTGTGCAAAATCGGTCCCCGAGCCCCGGAGGGATCACGCCCGGTGTTAGCGTGGTTGGGTTATCTGTTGGCCCGATCGAGGAGTGCCATGAGCTGGGATGCAACGCTGATTCGCCCCAATATGAACCGCTCAACCGAGCATGTGCTCGCGCTGGATCCGCTAGGTGACCCGGACGACCTCCAGGCACGCATTGCCGCCGTCTTTGCCGGAGCCGAATGGCTGAGCAGGACCGAGGGGCTCTGGGAGTCGGCAACCGGGCTCACCGAGATCTCCCTGACCTCGGCAGCGCCGGTGCTCGACACCCTGCGGGAGGGCGTGGCCGGTACGCTGCGGGCTCCCGACGGCCGTGATCTGCCCGCCACAACCCCCACGGACGGGCCCGTGGCCGTGCACTTTTGTGTCCGTGGCAACAACCTCGATATCGTGACCAGCATTCGCACCCTGGCCCGGAAGAATGGGTGGGTAGCCATCGACGATCAGACCGGGCAGGCACTCCCCGAGGGTGCCGATGTGCTGGACTCCTTCGCGGCCTGGGCCGAGGCCCGGGACCTGGCCTTCGCCCGCATCGAACGAGATTTTCACCGCGCCGAACACTAGCAGGTTGGTGTCCGCGCTCCGTGCCGTGACGCCTCACCGCGCAACCCGACGCAACACTCGGTCATCCATCATCATCGGGCGCAATGCGGAGTTGACCGGGTCGACCGGGCACGATTGGATAGCCCTACCGCCGATCATCCGCGCCCACCGTCCAGGTGCTGCCGCGACTCCGGGTGAGAGGCGAGCGTCCCGCCGCGTTACCCCGCCGCGGGTTCGTGTCCGATCGGTGTCTGGTTGGGGATCCCGACACCGATCGGACACGATGACACCACGGCGTGCGTCGCACCGCACATCGTTATCCGCCACCCTGGCTCAGGCGCCTCCGCCGCGTGACAGCATGTGTATCGGCTCGGATTCGGGCCGATACATCCAGGGGGCACCGTCATGATCATTTTTGGTTCACGCACCACCCAGCGCATCATTGCTGCGCTGTTTTTTGTCTGCACATTCTGCAACGCCGAGGCCGCCCAGCGTCTGGTCCGGGTTCGCTCGATGTTCACCCTCTTTTTCATCCCGGTGTTCCCGTTTGGGCACGGCCAATACATGATCTCCTGCGCCTACTGCGGCAACCAGACCGCACTCTCCCGTGCGTCCGCCGAGGAGTTCCAGCGCGACGCTGTCGAGCTTGAGGCGGCCCGAATGAACGCGGAGACTGCCGTCCCCGAGATCCCATCGGCCTAGCCTGGGCTCACCACGACGATCTAGGGCACCGGGGAACGCTCCACCACGCGCGTGTCCTCAATCACGAAGATCCGCTGGGCCAGGAGTTCCACATCTCGCGGATCATGGCTGGTAAATACAATCGTGACGCCGTCCGCCGCCAGACCTCTTAACCGTTCTCGAAGGTTCTGTGCCGAGATCTCATCAAGCGCGTTGAAGGGCTCGTCCAGGATAAGTACCCGGGGATCCTCCATAAATGCCTGGCAGAGTGCGAGCTTTTGTTTCATCCCCAACGAGTAGTGTCGAACGCGTCGTGAGTTCTCCGGGTCCAGACCAAATGAGCGCATGAGTGCCGCGAGTTCGGCGTTGCCGATGCGATGGCGGATCCGGGCCAGCGCCGTGAGATTGGCGATACCGCTGAGATGGGGCAGTGCGCCGGGACGATCAATGAGAACACCAAAACGATCCGGGAACACCCTGCGCCGGTCAAGGAACTGCGGGTCAATGACCACCTCCCCACTATCAGGCTTCAGCAGGCCGCAGAGCAGCCGAAGCAGGACCGATTTTCCCGAGCCGTTTGGCCCCACCAACGCATGGATGATGCCCGGTCTAATCTCCAGGTTTACTCGCTCGTACAGGGCCTGACCGCGAAAACGCTTGGCCAGCTCGGTGACGGTGATAATCATGAGGGTGCTCCTTCCAGAGCCGTGTGGAGCGGATACGGGATGTGCGTGCGTGCAAGAATCCCCAGGGCGAGTGCAAGACCTAACGCAGGGATGAGCGGACCGGCGAGATCGGGCCACAGGTGTGCGGAATGGCCCGGATCGATCCCCAGCGACATGAACGGGGCGATCGGTCCCAGCGAAACGATGGCCGGGTAACCGAGGACCACATATGTTCCCAGCGCCACCGGCCACGCGTATTCGATTGCCCGGACCCACCACAGCAGGAGTACCAGCAGAAGCAGCATGAGTGTGTGCGCACACAGGCCCAGGGCGACAATCGCGAGCACACCGAGGCCGCGGCTGCCCGCCTGAACAGGTTCGGCAGTGATCACACTCGGGGCTCGGATCAGGACAAGAATGAGGCCGACGCAGGCCGTGATCACGGCCAGGACGAGGAACCGCACCAGGGTGACACTCAGCCATCGGGTGTGGCTGCCTCGGCGAAGCACCTGCTGCAGGTGCCAGGCGGCCCCCGAGACCGACAGATAGTGCGCCACGAGTGTGGCCGCGACCAGGGGCAAAAGCAGTGTGCGAACATACCCGATCGGATCTCCAAACCTGCCGGGAAAGAGTGTTGCCACAATCTCATTCGGGGTGCCCGCCACGTCACCTGCACCCCACACGGTGATGATGCCTGCCGCAACCAGTACGCCCACGCTCAGCCACGGTCCGCTCTGGAGACGGCCTCCGTCACGATGCCACAGGACAAGCAACGAGGCGAGGGTGAGCAAGCCAAGGAGCGTCCATGCGCCCGGCCACGTTCCGGTATTCAGGGCATGACCGGGATCTACCAGGCTCGCCGGGTCAATGCTCCAGACGGGCGATACTGTCCCCATTGGGGCGGGCGGATCCGGCCAGGGCAGGGCACCAAATGCGGCCAGCGTGATCAGTGTTCCGGCGATCGGAACGATCACCCGTGCGGCCCTCGTGAGTCCGGCGGCGGCGAGCGCGAGAGCGATTGCCGTCAGCAGGGAGAGGGCGAGCATGACCCAAAGCAGGTGAAGCAACACCGCAGCGATTGGCAGATCAAGGTATTGGGCAAAACTGCTCGCGCCATCCTCCGCAGGCTCCGCCGAGGCGTGGCCGAGTACCTGACTGCTCCAGCCCACTCCCAGGCCGCGCGGTGCGGCGATCACCAGGGCGGCGGCACAGACCATCACCACGTGGACAAACGCCCTCCCCGTGAGTTCTCCCGTCACCTCCCCGACAGCGCGGGCTCGGGATCCGGAACGCATCAGGGTGTCCGGGTGGGCTACTCGGCTGAGCGCCCGCGCCACGGGAACTGCCCAAAGCAGAATCAGAAGCCCGCCAAATTGGGGATTCCCCACCACCACAAAATAGAGGTCCCATGCGTTTGTATCCGGGCTCGGAGGGCGTACCGTCGACGCCGCCAGGGCCAGCGCAACCATGAGCGCGATCATGACCGGTCCCGCGGGTAAGTGTAGCCCCTGGCCAAAGCCATGAAAAAGGGAGCGTCGCATGCCGGGAACCTATGCCAGTCTCGGCTGCGATCGGGAACGTGCCAGCACGATCACCAAGGCGAGAGCCACCAGAACCGCAAGGATCAGCCCCGGAGCGAGTGCGTCACCCAGCGTGAAGCGTTGCAGCCCACCCGGATAGACGGCACCAATGATAAAGGAGAGTTCCGGCCTGCTCCCAACCTGCGCGATCACGCTCTGAATCATGTACACAGCCAGCGGAAACAGCAGCGCCAGCACACGGCTCCGAATCAACAGGGCCGCAACAAAGCCCAGCGCGGCGAACACGGCCGCATGTAGGCCCAGCCACAGTGCAACACCGGCACCAAAGATCACTCCGCCACCGCGCAGCAGCACCACCAGCGGGCCGCCCAATTCGGCTGCCGTCTGCACGGCTTCGGCCGAGGGCCCAAACTCCTCGGGCACAATGGCGCGAGGAAACAGGGTGGGAACGATCGTGGCGGCGGTGATCCACCAGATCAGCCCGATTAGCGCAAACCCCACCCCCGAAACCGCGACCCCACGCCCCAGCAGTGTCACCAGATATCGACGAATATCGATTCGTGCCCGTACAAAGGGAATCCACCCCGCACGCAGCTCACGGGCGAGTCGACCGCCGCCCAGATATGCGGCCGCAAGCGGCAGCAACAGGCGAATGCCGCTGCCGGCGAAGGAGGCGTACACACCCTCGGGACCGCTTACGAGGCTGTGTGAGGAATCCCGCAAGCCGGTATACAGCCCGAGTATCAGCACGGCAAGAAGCACGGCGGAGGGAAACCCCCATGCCGGGACACTCCCCCGCCGGACTCTGCACATTCTGAACTTCCGATCTCATGCATGGCGACACCGAGTCGCCCGAATGGCCAGTCACACACTCGAGCTTGGGTAGCCGCTGGACGCTCAGAAGGGATTCGGCTTTTTTCGTCACATAGCGGCGATTCTCCCGGCGAACGAGCCGTGCGTGGCCGACGCGCGACTTCGACACGGCAGTTCGCCGCGCGGCCGGACGCCTCTCCGCTAAACTGGACGCTAGTCACCCATTAGGCACGTACACACCGTGCCGCCCATAACGAAACCGGAGCATGCGATGAGCACCCCCGTCCCCGACAAGCCCGCCCTCGAAGGCCTCGAAGCCAAGTGGGGCTCGGTCTGGGAAAACGCCGGAACCTACCGCTTCAACCGTGCCGCCGCCCTCGAGGCCGGTCACGACTGCGTGTACTCGATCGACACCCCGCCGCCCACCGCCTCCGGTTCGCTGCACATCGGTCACGTCTTCAGCTACACCCACACCGACGTGGTCGCCCGCTTCCAGCGGATGAACGGCAAGCAGGTCTTCTACCCGATGGGTTGGGATGACAACGGTCTGCCCACCGAGCGTCGCGTCCAGAACTACTATGGCGTGCGCTGCGACCCGACCCTGCCCTACGTGGCCGACTTCGTGCCGCCGCACGAGGGTGGCGACGGCAAGTCGAGCAAGGCCGCCGATCAGCTGCCCATCTCGCGTCGCAACTTCATCGAGCTGTGCGAGAAGCTGACCGTCGAGGACGAGAAGCAGTTCGAGTCCCTGTGGCGCGACCTCGGCCTCTCGGTCGACTGGGATCAGAGCTACCGCACCATCTCCCCCGAGGCGATCCGCACCAGCCAGCTGGCATTCCTGCGCAACCTCGAGCGTGGCGAGGCTTACCAGGCCCTCGCCCCGACGCTGTGGGACGTGACCTTCCGCACCGCCGTGGCCCAGGCCGAGCTGGAGGACAAGGACCAGCCCGGTGCCTACCACCGCCTGTCCTTCGCCAAGGCCGATGGCGGCACCATCGAGATCGAGACCACCCGTCCCGAGCTGCTCGCCGCCTGTGTTGCCCTGGTGGCGCACCCCGATGACGAGCGCTTTAAGGACCTCTTCGGCACCACCGTGACCACCCCGGTGTTCGGTGTTGAGGTGCCCGTGCTCGCGCACCACCTGGCCCAGCCCGACAAGGGCGCCGGTATCGCGATGATCTGTACCTTCGGTGACCTCACCGACGTCATCTGGTGGCGCGAGCTCGACCTCCCGAACCGCACGATCATCGGCAAGGACGGCCGCGTGATCGCCGAGGCTCCCGAGGCCATCACCTCCGAGGCCGGCAAGGCCGCCTTCGAGTCGCTCGTGGGCAAGACCGTGTTCAGCGCCAAGACCCGCGTGGTCGAGCTGCTGACCGAGGCCGGCGCGCTGATCGGCGAGCCCAAGAAGATCACCCACCCGGTGAAGTTCTTCGAAAAGGGTGACAAGCCGCTGGAGATCGTCTCGACCCGCCAGTGGTACATCCGCAACGGTGCCCGCGACGAGAAGCTGCGCGCCCGCCTGCTGGAGCTCGGCACCGAGCTGAACTGGCACCCCGACTTCATGCGCGTGCGCTACGAGAACTGGGTCAACGGACTCTCCGGTGACTGGCTGATCTCGCGTCAGCGCTTCTTCGGCGTGGCCCTGCCGCTGTGGTACCCGCTGGACGAAAACGGCGAGCCCAACTACGACGCCCCGATCGCCGCGACCGCCGAGTCGCTGCCGGTTGACCCCACCGCGGACCCCGCACCCGGCTACACCGAGGACCAGCGCGGCGTTGCCGGCGGCTTCATCGGTGAGGTTGACGTGATGGACACCTGGGCCACCTCCTCGCTGACCCCGCAGCTCGCGGGTGGCTGGGAGCGCGACCCCGAGCTGTGGAACCTCGTTGCCCCGTTCAGCCTGCGTCCGCAGGGTCAGGACATCATCCGCACCTGGCTGTTCTCGACCATGCTGCGCTCGACCCTTGAGGACGATCGCAAGCCGTGGAGCGACGCCGCGCTGTCCGGCTGGATCCTCGACCCCGACCGCAAGAAGATGTCGAAGTCGAAGGGTAACGTCGTCACCCCGGCGGACATCCTGGAAAAGCACGGTTCGGACGCCGTCCGCTACTGGGCCGCGACCAGCCGCCTGGGCACCGATGCCGGATTCGACCCGCAGAACCCGACGCAGATCAAGATCGGTCGCCGCCTGGCGATCAAGGTCCTGAACGCCACCAAGTTCATCCTCGGCTTCGAGGCCCCCGCGGGTGCCGCGGTCACCGAGCCGCTGGACCAGAGCCTGCTGACCACGCTGAACAAGGTGGTGGCCGACGCCACCGCCGCGTTTGCGAACTACGACCACGCCAAGGCACTGGAAATCGCCGAGTCCTTCTTCTGGGAGTTCTGCGACGACTACCTGGAGCTGGTCAAGGAGCGCGCCTACGGTGAGCCGGGCGACGCCCAGGCCAGCGCGGTTGCCGCGCTGCACCTCGCGCTCGACGTGCTGCTGCGTCTGTTCGCACCGTTCATTCCGTTCGCCACGGACGAGGCGTGGTCCTGGTTCCGCGAGGGCAGCATCCACTCGGCCACCTGGCCGAGCGCGGATGAGGTTCCCGCGACCGGTGACCCCGCACTCTTCTCGCTCGCGAGCGCCGCACTGATCGGTATTCGCCGCGCGAAGACCGACGCCAAGGCCTCGCAGAAGACCCCGGTGGACACCGCCACCATTGCCGGTTCGGCCGAGCAGATCGCCCTCCTGCAGGGTGCCCTGACCGACCTGCAGGGTGTGGGACGCATCGCCGAGCTGAAGACCGCGATCGGCGATGAGCTCGCCGTGACCGAGATCGTCTTCGCCGAGGTTCCCGAGGCCTAGCATGAGTGTCCGCCCCATCCGTGCCGACGAGTTCACCGACTGGCACCGCCTCTTCTCCGCCTACGCGGGGCTCTTCCGAGACGGTGTGAGCGAGGATCACGCGGCGCTGGTGTGGGGCTGGATCACCCGGGGCGAGCACCAGCTGCACGCCCTGGTGGTCACCGATGATTCGGATCGGCCGGTCGGTCTGGCGCATGTGCGCTGGATCGCCCGGCCGCTGGCCGGCGAGATGGGCCTCTATCTCGAAGACCTGGTGGTCGACCCCGCAGTGCGCGCACAGGGCCTCGGCCGTGAGCTGCTGGACGGGGTGGCCGAGTTTGCCCGCGCGGGTGGCGCATCCACGGTGCGCTGGATCACCGCACCGGACAACACCCGGGCACGTGCGCTCTACGCGCAGGTGGCCGAGGAGGCTCCGTACATTATCTACGATCGGTTTGTGGAGGTGGGCAACTAGCATGCAGCTGGGTACTCGATGGGCTTTCGGCGCGGCGCTGCCCGCCGCTCTGCCCACGCCGGCCGAGGTGCCGGTGCGCGAGGTTGAGGCTGTCCGCCAGCTGGCGGTCGCGGCAACGGAACTCGCAGGCTGGCGCTGGACCCTCACCTATCTGGAGGGCCGCCCGCACCTGGAACTGGAGGACGGCACCCTGCTGGTCCTGAACCCGGACGGCAGCGCCGCGAGCGTCACCGAGCCGGGCACCCCCGATCCCGACGACGACTGGTAAATCGGACGATCCTCGACCGATGCCGGGTCTCCCCGTGGCTCCGGAGCTGGTCTAGTGCCCGCATTCCCGCGAACCTCTGCCTGGCTACTCCCATCCCCGACCCGGACCAACACCCGATCCACCCCGCCCCTCCGCCTCCGCACCACCCCAAGGAGCCCCGTGATTCCGCAGCCGCTGCCCCACCGAGAGGATCCGGTTCCGGACACCCCGTTTGGTCTGGGCCTCCAGCACGTCCTGCTGGCGATGCCGCGCGGCGGCGAGGATGACGCCCGTGCGTTTTTTGGCGGCCTGCTCGGCCTCACCGAAATTCGCAAGCCCACGGTGCTGATCGCCCGCCGCGGCGTGTGGTTCCGCGGCGACGCCCTGGAAATCCACCTCGGTGTGGAAGACCCCTTCCGCCCGGCCCGCCGCGCCCGCCCCGGCATCATGACCCGGGACCTCGACCTGCTGTCGATCCGCCTGCGCGAGTACGGCCTCCCGGTGGAAATGGACGAGTTCTTCCCGCCGTACCGCCGCCTGATCTCCGAGGATCCGTTCGGAAACCTGCTGGAGTTCGTGACACCGCGGGTCTAGCGTGCAAGACAAACAGAACGCCCGTGGGATCCACCGATCCCCCGGGCGTTCTGCACCGGTTGCCTAGACGATCAACGTGCCGCCGTCCACAACCGAGACCGTCCCGGTGACGAAGTCCTGATCCATCAGGGCGAGGAAGGCCTTGGCCACGTCCTCGGGCTCGCCCACCCGGCCCATCGGCAGGCCCACGGCGGTGCCCGCATACATGGCCTCGCGATCCTGCTCACTCATACCGTTCCAGAGCGGCGAGCGGACCACGCCCGGCGCGACCGCGTTGACCCGCAGCGGGGCGAGTTCCACCGCGAGCGAGCGCACCGCGGAGATCGTGGCACCCGAGGCGGCGGATCCCAGCAACCAGCCAGGTCCGCCCCGGTAGGCAGCGGTTCCGCTGGTCAGCGTGATCGACCCTCCGGCCCGCAGGTGCGGGACCGCGAGGCGAACGGCGTCGAGGGCGTGGAACAGTCGCAGTCCGAAGAACGCGGCCGCCTTGTCCGGGGTGAAGTCACTGAGCGGAACCGCGGCGAGGTTTTCGGCGGCGGTGTACGCCAGGTGGTCAAATTCCCCCACCAGGTCGAAGAACGCGGAAACGCTCGCGGAGTCCGCCGCGTCCACCGCAGAGCCGGTCACCGATTCGGGAAGTTCGGCGAGGGCCCGGCGCACCGATTCGGGGTTGCGGGATCCGATGAAAACCTGCGCTCCGGCGAGCGCCGCGGCGCGAGCGGTGGCCAGGCCGAGGCCCGAGGTTCCGCCGAGGATAACAATCTTTGAGGTGTTGTTTACTGTCATGTTTCTATGCTCAATCCTGTGGGGTGTGGGCGTCCAAGACCCTTTATGCGTGTGTTGATACCTGGGCGGTATCGCTCGAGGTGGGGGCGGTCCGGGGCCGGTCGAACAGGCGCACGATGCCCGCGATTACGACGATCGCGATGCCCACGACCGCCACGCCCGCCCAGCCGTCGACGCCCCAGGCGAGGGTGGCCAGCGCGGTCCCGATGACTCCACCACCGAAGTATCCGGCCATGTACACACCGTTGGCGCGACCGCGCTCGCTCGGGGCGATCACCGCATAGATCACGTGTTGATTGGTGACGTGGATCCCCTGCACCGCCACATCCACCAGCAGGATGCCCACGATCAGCGCCGCCAGGTTGGTAGCTCCGGCGCTCAGGGCGACCGCCCCGATCAGCGCGACCAGGATCAGCAGCGCGGTCCGGGTTCCGGCCGAGAGTCCGCGGATGCGCCCCAGCAGGGTCGCGCACAGGGCACCGGCCACACCGAGCAGTCCAAACAGCCCGATCACCGCCTCGGAGTAACCATAGGGTGAGCGCTCCAGCAGCAGCGCGAGGGTGGACCAGAGCAGGCTGAACAGCGCAAACATCAGCGCACCGTAGAGCGAGCGGATGCGCAGCTCGGGATGGGCGCGGAAGATCCGCACGGTCCCGGCGAGGATCGCCGAGTAGCGGGTGCCGGGCGCGGCCGGCCGGGCGGCCCCGCCGAGGACGCGGAGCAGCACCGGGATCAGCGCCACCATCAGGATCGCCGCGCCGATAAAGACCGGCCGCCATCCCCACGGAGTCGCGATCAGCCCGGCCACGGTGCGGGCCAGCAGGATGCCGGTGAGCAGGCCACCGATCACCGTGCTGACCACCCGCGGGGCCGAACCGGGGGCCGCCAGGTTCGCGGCGGCGGGCACGATCACCTGGGCGCTGAGATTCGTGATGCCCACCACGGTGACGACGATCCCCAGCACCACCGCGTTAGTGGACAGGGCCAGGGTCACCAGCGCGAGCGCCTCGATGCTCAGCAGCACCGTAATCAGGGTGCGCGGGCGGATCAGGTCGCCAAGCGGCAGGATCAGCAGGATCCCCAGCGCAAACCCCAGTTGGCTCGCGGTGAGCAGCACCTGCACGGTGGATACCGCGATCCCCAGGTCGGCGGCAATGGTGGGAATCAGCGGCTGAATGTAGTAGAGGTTCGCGGCTATCAGGCCGGTGGATACCGCCAGCAGCGCGGTGCCGCGGGCGGTGAGAAAGGAGTGGGACACGGGGTGCCTTTCGGATGATCAGATTCGTTCATCCCCAAGATGCGCCCGGGCGCACCCGTCCGTCCAACACCCTTCTCCCTCGCTTCAATACCCTGCGGGTATGAGCGGCTAGGCGTCCATGACGGATACCCGCTCGGCGGTCAGTGTGCCCACCTCTCGCTCGGCGATCTCGCTCAGCGCGGTGAGCACCGGAGTCTGCCGATCTGCGGGGATCGCCAGCCCGACCCGGCCGGCCGGCAGGTCGCTCACCCCCCGACTCGCCACGTCTCCGCGGGTATAAAACGCCGCGGTGGACGCGGGCAAAATCACGATGCCTCGCCCGGCGGCCACGTACTCCAGTTTCTCCTCGACCGTGTTCACCACCGGCAGGCCGATCCGATCCAGCGAGAGCGCATTCGGACGCACGGTGAGTACCGCGTCGCGCCATTCGGGTACCGCGTCGGGATCCTGCAGGAGGTTCTCGGCGGTGAGCACGGCGAGGGTGATCTCCTCGAGCTCCAGCAGTGGATGTCCGGTCGGGAGGACCACCACGCGGGGTTCCTGCAACAGCTCGGTCACCTGTAGGCCACGACGCGGCACCGGCAGACGCACAAAGCTCGCGTCGATACCGCCGTCCAGCAGGGTCTCGACCTGGGTATCCCAGCCGGTGCGCTGCACGTCCACGGTGAGCCCGGGAAACCGCTCAACCAGGTCGCGCACCACCGAGGTGATAATCAGGCCCGGCATGAATCCGATGGTCAGGTGCGGTCCCTGCCGTCCCGCGGTGCGGGCCCGGCGCTGCAGCGCGGCCGCTCCGGCCAGCAGCGCGCGGGCGTCGTCCACCAGCGCGGTCCCGGTTTCGGTGAGCCGGGTGCCACGGCTCGACCGTTCAAACAGGGTGGCCCCCAGCTCCCCCTCAAGCGCGGTAATCTGCCGACTCAGCACGGGCTGCGCGATGTGTAGCTTTTCGGCCGCGCGCCCGTAGTTCAGCTCCTCGGCCACCACCAGAAAGTAGCGCAGCTTGCGCAGGTCCAGGTCACTCATGCTCGGAGTCTACTCCGGAGGAGAGCACACACCGGCGTGCGAGGTGCCCGGTTGAAAGACAGGGGTGATCGTGGAATTACCGGCCGCGACAGCACGGGTGAGGTCCGCCTTGTCCGCGCGGCGCGTGTTTGGTCGTCCGGCTGCGCCCTAATCAGAGTCGATCGGAAGACCGACTGGCGCTGTATTCCAGGGCGTTCGGCACGGTCTTGTGCCAGGTGGACTCGGAGCATCAGAAAAATAACACCCATCCGGCTAGAACTCCGCGGCGGCCCGCCGGTAACGTGCCCGACACGGGAGACACACGGTCCCCGAACCCAACGATTGGAGCAGGTCATGGAACTCAGTATTGAAGAGCCCCAGGAAGAACGGATCGATTTCGCCGTCCTCTACGGCGGCAAGACGTTCTAGCCCTACCCGAGGGGTATCGGATTCCTTCCGGTACCCCTCGCCCATCTCGAAAAAGGATTCTGAATGTTGACCGTAGCCCCCGTTCCGCACTCACCCATTTCATTTGGAGTGGTGAAAACAATCATCGAATATCTGGGTGTCTCTCCGGAGCATCACAACGACGTACTCACGCAGAGCCTTCGGATCCTCTACCCTTTGGATTCTGATCTTGAACGGGCCGCCCGTGCGCAGACGCAAAGCCTCACCGAATCGGCAACCACGGATGAGCAGATTCGGTTCTTTCAGCACCAGCGCGCCAGGCGCAGCTTCATCAGGGTGGCACACTCAATTGATGAAGAAGTGGGGCCCATTTCGATCCACGTTTCGAATGCGAATCTCCTCGATATCGCCAGCCGCGAGTTCCTGACGGTTGCCGTTCGAGTCTGCAACTGGTCGGTCACGATGGAGGATAGTACCTCACCACAGGCCTGCAGTTATACGCCCGGGGAATCGGAGCAGCATCTCCTAGACCTGTTAGAAACGCTCCCAAATGGCAAAGCTCAGGATGAGATCCTTTCGCTGGCATTCGAATACATCCATGTGGGAGATGCTTGGACGGCCATCGAACTGGGCCGATGGGTTCAGCGGTTCACGCACTCACCGAGGCTCTGGAACCTCCTTGCGCTGGCCCACGCGATGCTCGGCGAAACCATCGAGGCCGAGTTTTACTACGATAGATGGTCGGCAATGGGAGTCCCCATCGATGCGGCACGCGCGCTCTATGGGAAGGCCATGCTCGCTGTCCGCCATCATCCCGATGGACTGAGGGACATCGATCTTGGCGCGCATCTTTTGAACACGGCCCTCGAACTCATTCAGACTCTCCCCGCTGTCGATCGAAAGATGGACCTGGTCGTCTTCGATGAGGTGTTCAACCGCAATGGGTTTGCCCTCGTTATGTTTCGCCGCGGAGATGTGACGGGTGCAATCAGCCTCCTTCGATGGGGCATCGATGCGCTGACGTCCACATCTGAAAAGGTAGCTATTCACCGAAGCGTACTCCTCTACAACCTCGCCCAGTGCTATCAAAAGATGGGGGACCTGAACTCGGCAATTGACACGTTCCGCGATCTCATCTCGGTGGATCCGCACATGCCCGAGTACCACCTGGAAGCCGCCAAATGTTATGCCCTGAACGGGAACCTGGGTACCGCGTTAAAGGAGTGTAGACAGGCCATTCTCCTCGATGATGCGCTGGCGCAATCGTGGCATCTCGCGGGTGTTTACGAGGGCCTAAGCGGCAATCACGATGCCGCCACCGCCGCACATCGACAAGCGTTCCGCCTTGATCCCGATACCCCCGGATACCTGACCGATCTAGTTTATGGTCTGGTCTTAACGGGAGGATTCGACGAGGCGGCACGCTACTCAGACGGCTGGGTGGACTCGGGGGTATCGACACGGGAAATTGAGCGCAGGGCTTCGCTTTCGGCCGAGATAGCGTTGCGTTTGGGCCAGCCCGACCGGGCGCTGAATGCGCTAGATCACGCACTTGAGTTGCGCCCTCAGTCAACGCATCTGCGTGGTAACCGCGACCAGGTGCGCCGGCTGAACCGATGAAACTGGGCATCCGCGGGCAGCTTGGTATCTTCAGCGCATTGTTTGCGGCCGGCATGTGGATGTCCAAGATCGCTCAGCCCCTCTACTTTGAACAGCGCGGTGCCCTGGTCGCGTTTGGTATCGGCTATGCCGTGATGGCCGTGGCGGGCGGGTTTTCTTTCATCTGGGGTGTCACAGCCGATCGTATTGGCGGCCTCTGGTCGGTGCGCATCGGTACCGCACTTTACGGCATTGGAATCGCCGGCCGTATCTTCACCGATACCGTACCCGTGATTGTGTTCTCGGCAATTTCGGGCGTAGGTGCCTCAATGGCGATGGTCGCGATTCGCCCGTGGGTGCGGTCCACTGTGACCCAGCAGGAGATTCCGCGGGTCGTTGGCGCCAGAAACCTCGGTAATCAAACCGGGGTGCTTATCGGGACGGTCGGAGCCTCCGCCATTTTTGCCCTTTCCCTACGCGGGAGCGTCGAGCCTGCCGCCGCACTGATCATTGCCCCCGTCCTCATCGTGGCGGCCTTCATCTGGGTCTTGGTGTGCCCGGTGGTAACCTTACCGGGAGAACCCGTTGGCGCCTCGACCGGCCCTCACCAGGCACCTCCAGATCGTCGGGGCAGATATCTAGCGCTGCGACTCACAATGATTGGTCTGCTCTCGGGCTTCTACATCAGTTTGACGGTTCCGTATCTTCCGCTCGTATTCACCGATAGTGGGGCTTCGGCCTCCCAATCGGCGCTGGTGATCGGAATGATGAGCGTTGTACAGATGGGGATTTCCTGGATACTGGCACGTAGAAAAGCCGGTTTTCGCCCGCTTGCGCTCTTTATCGTGTCGGAAATCAGCACCGGATTGCTCACGCTTGCCGCCGTGCTTGCACTGGGTCTCGGACCGGGCCTCCTTGCCGTTATCTTTATCGCGCGCGCCGCCTTTGTGTCGTTGGCGGTGGTGGCCGAAGAGACAATCCAATACGCGGTCATGCCACGCGAATCCGCAGGTTTTATGTTTGGTATCTCCCAGACCGCTTTTCTCGTAGGGGACGCGCTCGGCGGAGCGGTCGGCGCTCCGCTCTGGATTGCTGGGGGAGCGGCCGGGCTCCTCACTACAGCCGGCATCATCACACTGGTAAACGCACTGGTGCTGCCTCTGCTGCTCAAACGCATGATTCCGAAACGTTAGCGGGGTGGCCGGCATGGCAATCACGTCAATCTTCGAGGAAGACTCGCTTGTCCCCATCGCGCTCACGTCCGATGCGCTCTACCTGTTTAGTCGTTTGCGGGGAGAGCTCTTCCGTACCACCAGCACAGGCGAACCAGCCGATGGACCTTATGAACACGTTTCCCTCGCACCACTCACCTCGCCGTTTAGCCTGCCTGGGCACGGGGCAACCTACGACATCGCACAGTCTCGGGGTGTCACGGCGGTCAGCGAGTATGTGTATTCCGATCGGGGATTGATTTTCACCCGAAAACGCTGGCATCGATCACCGTCTATCGAACACCATCGGTTTCTCGCACCGATACCTTCGCCGACTAAATCGGGGATGTACCTGCTGTATTCGCCCATTTCCGTTCCTGGACAATACCTACTCCTTGACGTGAGTAACGGTAATACGTTGGAGACTCCGTCCGCGATCGGTATACCCCGATTCGTATTTTCCGACGGATCCATTCTCACCGAGTCCGCTCGCGAGCGATGGTCTATTTACGACGCCGGGCTGGTAGTCCTGAGTGGAAAAGGGGCCCCTGTCTGCGCCGCAAGCGACTTCGCGATAGTGAGGCAGGCGAGCAAAGAGGGTGATGGGTTCGTCCTCGTGCGGCACTCGGGTCAAGTGCCGCTTCACATGGGCGGCGGGTGGGTTATTGTCTCGGCCGTGGCATCGAACTCGGTCGTCCTAGCCTATGCGGTTCATCCCATTCTGGGTCAGCGGGTTTTTCGTGCGAATCCCGACACCATGACATTTACGCCGTGGTTAAGCGGCGGTGGGACGTCCGAGCTGTTCTCGCTGGGCGCGCACTCCACTCCGATAATTCGATGCACGGGGGTTGCCAGTGGGTCGCGCTGGCGAACCCCGGATGTCGAATACACCGGTATTTTCGCGCCGCGTGAGGATCTTGAAATCCGCAACGTCATGGTTGAGGGAATGCCCTGCGTGACTCTGAGACACCGTACGGAGACCGCGACGAGGCTGGTTGTATCGCTTCACGGCGGACCCGACAGTCACGAGCTCGATGATCTTCGCTACGGAGGGATGTACCGCGATCTCCTGGACGTCGGATGCGAAATTCTGATCGTGAACTATCCGGGTTCAAAGTCCCTGGGAAGGGGGCTTCAGCGTGTCGCATGGAACAATTGGGAATCTTCCGCTCGGCGGGTCGCTCGTGCCGTGGCACGGCTCACCTCCGATCGCCACCATGTTCAGGTGTGGCTGTTTGGGACCAGCTTCGGTGCATGGATGGCGCTCCAAATTGCGTGCCACGTGGCGATTGACCAGATTATCGCTCTCTCCCCGGTTCTGAACGTCGTGGAGCACCTTGATCGGCACCGAGACACGGATCAGGATTTTCGAATCTGGGCGGAGCGGCGTTTTGGGGATCATTATCGAGATCGGGGTGAGGGACAAAACCAAGTTTTGGCTTGCCCCTCGCCCGTATGCGTCCTAGTCCCGGATTCCGATGAGATCGTTTCCCCGGACTCCACGATCGCTTCGGTTCGTTTAGCCCAGGACGCGGGAAGACGCTGGGATCTCTGGATGTTGCCCGGCACACATTACCCACGCCGCGCGGGGGACGCTACAATCCGTTGGGCTGCCCTGCGTCGCGCCTTTGACGTTCGGACTCGGGGAGCACAGGGTGATCAGGGACACCCGCGAGGGTGATTCCGTCGCCGGAGTCCGAACGGCTACGCGACCGCCAGGATCTCTCCGTGCGGCATCGCGTACCAGCCGGCCGGGTCGGCGACCCAGGCGGTCCAGGCGTCGGCGATCTGCTGGATCTGGGTTTCGGTCGCGATGCCCTGGCTGATTGCGTCCGGCCCCCAGTTGGAGGAGGACGCGCGCTCGGCCCAGGCACCGCCCCACCACTCGCGCTCATCGGATTCGGAAAAGCCCCACACCGATGCGGTCGCGCGCACCTCGGTGAAGCCTGCCTCCAACGCCCAGGCCTTGAGGAAGCGGCCACCGTTGGGCTCTCCCCCGCCGGAACGAGCGAGTTCCTGATAGACGCGCATCCACTCATCCAGGCCGGGCAGGAGTGGATACCAGGAGGCGGATCCGTAGACCACATCGCGCGCGGCGACGATGCCGCCGGGCTTGGTTACCCGGCGCATTTCCCGCAGCGCGGCAACCGGGTCACCGAGGTGCTGGAGTACCTGATGGGCGTGCACGATGTCGAAGGAGTTGTCCTCGAAGGGCAACTCGTACGCGCTTCCCGCGAGGAAGTGGGCGTTGTCGATGCCGAGTCCGGCCGCACGCTGGGTAGCCTGCTGGGTAACCGATTCGGAGGCGTCTAAACCAAAAACATCGCCCGGAAATACTCTCTGGGCGATGTCTGTGGTGATGGTTCCGGGGCCACTTCCTACATCGAGGACGCGACAGCCAGCAAGCAGATACGGGGAAAGATAGGCGGCCGAATTCTCGACCGTCCGCCACGAGTGAGTGCGAAGAACACTGGGGTGATGCCCCAGCGTGTACCGTTCCATACTTGCCATAGGGCCAGCCTAGGAGTCGAGGCTGAGGGCCCCTGACCGTGTGACGGAATCACGCCCGTTCTGCCGCGTGGCGCAATTACGACCATGATTCCAGACCCCTTTTATGACGTTTTGGATGTCATATTCATGGTTTCCCACGGCAAAACGAAACCTGGCGATACCCGGCGTCACACTTCGGTTTCTTTATCTGACTCCCAGGTTTCGGCGCGTACCGTGGCCGCCACCTCGCCCCACTCGGTGCGGGGTGATCACCACGAAGAAAGGAATTGCCATGAAAAAACTCCTCAGAAACGGCATCATTACGGGTTCCCTCGTGACCGGGCTGCTCCTCACGGGAGGCGCGCTCGCACCCGGAGCCTTCGCTGCCGGCACCAGCACGCCCGACGGCGGAGGGAATTCCACGCAGAGTAACGACAAACCGCTAAAGATCGAACACCCCGGCGGCGGAACGTGGAATTGGGGTGTCCTGTTGGGCGACAACTGGTCGTACTATCTACACGGGTCCAAGGTGCATTCCGCCGCAGTAGAGGGTGACAACGGTATCGAGCGATCGGGCTGGCAAGCATCAGGTAAGTGGGCGAAAGCGAACGCACCAGATAGCGACATTTTTCGTACTGACGGGGCTTGGTGGGACGTTCGGTGAGGTTTGACCTGCCGCAACGGGGGCTCCGACTGGGCTATTCACTCGCTCTGGTCGGAGCTCTTGCGGGAGTGTTCGCAACACTCGTCGTCATGGAGGATCGCACGGGATCTTTGGGCTGGGATTACGCCTTCAAAGTATCGTCAACTGACATCGGAGAGACTCCCACTCAATCCACCTACGACGAGCTGCGCAGGGCAACAGAGACGTACGGCGTGAACATTGGGAGGTTTCGGGTAGATACCGAACATCCCGCTAATGCTCGGGTGTTGGAGTTACTCATCGGAGACACGAACAGCGCGCAGGCGGAATGGATACGCGCTGGCTATCCTCAATTCGGCTTCGGAACGACGATCGCGATACGTGATTTTGATCCCGCGGCCATCCAGAACCTGGCGGGAGATTACATCCTCAGTGGTAATGAGGCTGGTCTCAAGGAGGTGCTCAATGTTTTCGAGGAAGCCGGATTTGTGACGCAGAGTTCCGATCTGTCTAACCCCGTTTCATTTGTGCTCTGGCTTTTGACCCAGGCGATGGCGCCCGGCCTCATCTCATTGGCCCTCCTGAGTGTTCTCCTTACTGTGCTTGGTGCGCTCTCCTCAGTCCGTCGTTACTCCATCAGCCGTTTACACGGCACCGCGATAGTTCGTCTCCTCGGACGAGATCTAACGGGTATATTTCTCGTTTTCTGGCCTGCATGGATAGTGGTAATTCTTTCCCTCACCGGAATGGTGATCTGGAGTAACCGCGGCAACCAGCTTGCGCTCTACATCGAGATATCCGCGAAATCGGTTCTTACCTCATGGGCAGTGCTCGTGTTTTGTCATGCTGTTGCTATTTTCATCGCCGCCCGAGTTCCGATTCATCGCGCAATCACCGGACGTTCCCTCGCCCGAGGTTCGTTACCAGTCCTCTCGGTAGTCCGAGTAGGTGCCCTGATCTTTGCTCTCCTTTTTACGTTCCCGCTCGTTGAGAATCAAGAAACTCAACGCGAACAGGACAGCGCTATCGATCAGTGGAAGCAATACCCCGATGCCAGCTTCATCAACATCAGCGCGACCCAATCGCCCAGAGAGTACGCCGCGTCAACTCTTGCGCTCGGAAAAACTCTGCGGGACATCGTCGACGACGGCGGAATGATACTCGCGACCCCCATAGAGCTAAGCCCGAATGCTCAGCCCACACGTGTTCTTCGTGTGAATCCGACTTTTCTCACTACTCAACGCATACTAGATGAATCAGATTCTACGGTGATCCCGGATCTCCAGCGGGCAACACTTCTCATCCCCGCAGACAGGTGGGCAGAACGTGAGAGCCTGCTTGTCGAGGCTCGGGCTGAAACCTCCGCAGACCACAATCCGCAAGCACCAGGCTCGGTGCCGCTCGCTAATTCCATAGATACCATCGCGGTGAAAACACAGCCAGGACAGTCTGTATTTACGTTCGCTTCGCGACCGAGCAACACATCTCCAGCAACTCTGGTCGATCCCATAATTCTGGTCACTCCGGTAGCGGCCGGTGCGCTCTCGTCCGACGACTATGCAGCCGTGGCCTCGCGCGGCGAAGTGTTGGCGCTCAATCGAGATGCGCTTCGCACAGTGCTCAATACGACGGAGGCCCGCGGCCTCATTCGCTCCTACGAACCGGCCGGCGAAACCGCGCGGGTGGAGCGTGAGCGTACCGCGCGTGACCTCACCGGGGCGGTGTTCGGGACGATCGCCGCGCTCCTGGTCCTGATCGGCGGGGCGCTGGGTACCGCCGAGTTCACCACGCGCAACCGCTCGACCGAACTTTTTGTCCAGTTTGCCTCGGGATGGCGGTTCACCAGACGGTTCCGGCGACTCCTCATCGGTGAGGTCATTCTTGCCGTGGCCGGGCTCGGGATCCTCGTGGCAGAGATCGCCCGGCGCTCACAGTATCGCAGCAGTGACCCAGTCGAACCCTCCATGCTCCCGATCTTCCTGGCCGGCGTCGCCGTGGTTATTCTCTCCTCCGGCGTCCTGATCGCCGGACTCCACCTGTTCCCCACCCGCAGTCGACGCACCGGAGGTTCCGATGACTAGCCCCGCATCACTCACCCTGCACGATCTGAGCAAGCGCTACGGCGAACGCGTGCTCTGGCATCAGCTCTCCGCCGAGGTTGTGCCCGGGGAGCTGGTCGCGGTGACCGGTCCCAGCGGCTCGGGCAAATCCACGCTCCTCAACGCGATCGGCCTGCTCGAACCCGCAAGCTCGGGACGGATCACCGTCGGCGAAGACGACCTCACCCGGTTCGGCCCCGGCCGCGCCCGCCGGTTTCGCCGAGACGTACTCGGCTACCTCTTTCAGAACTTCGCCCTGGTCGGCTCGGCCAGCGCCGCCGCCAACATCCGGCTCGGACTGGTGCGCTCCCCCGGCCGCAAAGTTCTCGCCGCGCGCACCGCCGCGGCGCTGGACCGGGTGGGGCTGGGCGGACGCGAGCGCACTCCCGTGTACCAGCTCAGTGGCGGGGAACAGCAACGGGTCGCACTCGCCCGGCTGATCGTCAAGGATCCGCGAATCATCCTCGCCGACGAACCCACCGCGTCCCTCGATGCGGGCAACGAGCGGATCGTCCTCGACGTTTTGCGCGAGCGGGCGGCGGCCGGCGGCATCGTGTTGATCGCCACCCACTCGACCGCGCTGGCGGCCGCCTGCGATCGCACCCTCGTTCTTACGCCGCCATAATCTGCGGGAAAACGCGCGGCGGGCGACCTACCGAAACCGGCAGGTCGCCCGCTCGCTCGGCCAACGGCCAGACGCCAGCAGCTAGACGCTAAAGGCTAGGGGCCGTAAGCCATTAGCCAACGCCAATAATCTCGCGTCTAGAGCCCCGCGCCCGAGGGCGAAACCAGGATCTTCACCGCGGTCTCGTTGCGGTTGATCAGGGTATCAAAGCCCTCATCGATCAGCTGATCCAGCCCAATCTTGCCGGTGATGAACGGCTTGAGGTCGATCTTGCCCGACTCCACCAGCGCGATCGTGTCCGGGTGGTTGCCCATGTAGCCGATCGTGCCACGCAGGTCGATCTCCTTGACCACGAGCTTCTGCAGGTCCACGGTCGCCAGCTTGCCCCAGATCGAGACCACCACGATCGTGCCGCCGGCCTTGATCGCATCCACCAGCGTGTCCAGGACCACGTTCACCGAGGTGCACTCGAACGCAACATCGGCACCGCGGCCGTCGGTAAGCGCCTTGACCTCCTCCACCACGTTGACCTTCGAAGGGTCAAACGCGTGGTCGGCAACCCCGGATTCCAGAGCCTTCTGACGGCGCAGCTCGCTCAGCTCGGAGATCACCACGGTCACCCCCTTGGCCTTGAGGACCGCGGCGGTGAGCAGACCAATCGGGCCGGCCCCGCCGATCAGCGCCACGTCGCCCTCCTGCGCACCGCTACGCACATAGGCGTGATATCCCACCGACAGCGGCTCGATCAGCGCGGCCTCATCCAGGGGCACGTTGTCGGCGATGGGGTGCACCCAACGACGCTCCACGGTGATCTTCTCTCCCAGCCCGCCGCCACGGCCGCCCAGGCCGATGAAGTTCATGTTCGGGGTCAGGTGGTAGTTGGTGCCCGGCTCGGTCGAGTACTGCGGGTCGATAATGTAGGGCTCCACCACAACCTTCTGGCCCACCTCGATATCGGTGACGCCCTCGCCCACCGCATACACCACACCGGACATTTCGTGACCGAGCGTGATCGGAGCCTCCTCGCCGGAGATCGGGTGCGGGTGACCCGCCGGCGGCACAAAGATCGGCCCATCCAGATATTCGTGCAGGTCGGAGCCGCAGATTCCACACCAGGCCACATCGATTCCGACGGTCCCGGCGGTCACCTCCGGTACTGCAATTTCGTCGATTCGAATGTCACCGCGGTCGTAGAAACGTGCTGCCTTCATGGGATGCTCCTCACTCGTAATCCGGATGGGAGGGATCGCCTCCCACCAATAACTTTACGCTCGTTATGTATTGAGTTCCAGGGCTCCCCCGGCGTGCCGAACAACCATTTTGAGCGCGCCGTAAACTTCCGGTGAACACGTCAAAAAGGCCCGTCACGCGCATGTCGTGACGGGCCTTTTCGGCGATGGCTCAAGCTGAACTATGCGGACTTCTCGCGCACGCGACGCTCGCGCACCACCAGGGTCGGGGCGGCATTTTCCACCACGGTGGCCTGGGTGATGATGACCTTGCCCACCTCGGTGGTGGAGGGTACCTCGAACATGATCGGCCCCAGCACCTCCTCCATGATGGCGCGCAATCCGCGTGCACCGGTCTTGCGCAGCACCGCGAGATCGGCGATGGCTTCCACCGCTTCGGGCTCAAATTCCAGCGCGACACCGTCGAGCGCAAACATGCGCTGATACTGCTTGACCAGGGCGTTCTTGGGGACCGTCAGAATCTCCACCAGCGCATGCTGGTCCAGTGGCGTGACCGCGGTGACCACGGGCAGACGACCGATGAACTCGGGAATCAAACCAAACTTGTGCAGGTCTTCGGGGAGCACCTCGGAGAACCAGTCGGTGCCATCGGAATCGGCGTGCAGCGGGGCACCAAAACCGATGCCCTTCTTGCCCGCGCGGGCCGAGATGATCTCCTCCAGCCCGGCAAACGCGCCGGCCACGATGAAGAGCACGTTGGTGGTGTCGATCTGAATGAATTCCTGGTTGGGGTGCTTACGTCCACCCTGCGGCGGCACCGAGGCGACGGTGCCCTCCAGGATCTTCAGCAGCGCCTGCTGTACACCCTCACCTGAAACATCGCGGGTGATCGAGGGGTTCTCGGCCTTGCGGGCGATCTTGTCGACCTCGTCCACGTAGATGATGCCGGTCTCGGCGCGCTTCACATCGAAGTCGGCGGCCTGAAGCAGCTTGAGCAGGATGTTCTCAACATCCTCACCCACATAACCCGCCTCGGTCAGCGCGGTGGCATCGGCCACGGCGAAGGGCACGTTGAGCTGCTTGGCCAGGGTCTGGGCCAGATAGGTTTTACCGCAACCAGTGGGGCCGATCATCAGGATGTTGCTCTTGGCGATCTCCACCTCATCGGCGCGATCCTCGGCGCTGGCCAGCGTGCCGCCGGCCTGAATGCGCTTGTAGTGGTTGTAGACGGCCACGGCGAGCGCCTTCTTGGCACCCTCCTGGCCGATGACGTACTCCTCAAGGAAGTCAAAGATTTCACGCGGCTTGGGCAGGTCAAACTCGGGAGTCTCCTCGGTGCCGGCCTCGGCCAAACGCTCCTCGATGATCTCGTTACACAGCTCGACGCACTCATCACAGATGTACACGCCGGGACCGGCGATCAGCTGCTGCACCTGCTTCTGGCTTTTGCCACAGAAGGAGCACTTGAGTAGATCAGCGCTTTCACCGATGCGTGCCATGATTCCTCCAGATCCGGGTTACCCCCAAGGTTACCGTCACCTTGAGCCTAGTCGAGGCCACCGACGTCGTGTGTCCGGCCCCGCCGCATTCCTTCACGACCGTTATGGTCGCGGAATGCACGCGAGGCGCGTGTTGAGAATCTCAGCACGCGCCTCGCGGGTAAAGCAGTTGCTACGCGGTAATCGCGAGCGGGTTCTTGCGGCTCTCCAGAATCTGGTCGATCAGACCATATTCCAGCGCCTCCTGAGCCGAGAGGATCTTGTCACGGTCGATGTCCTTGTGGACCTCTTCCACGGTGCGCTTGGTGTGACGGGCAAGGGTTTCCTCAAGCCACACCCGCATGCGGGCGATCTCGGCGGCCTGGATCTCGATGTCCGAAGCCTGTCCGCCACCCTGGCCCACGGCCGGCTGGTGGATGAGGATACGGGCGTTCGGGAGTGCCAGACGCTTGCCCGGGGTACCACCGGCGGTCAGCACGGCGGCGGCCGACGCGGCCTGGCCAAGCACCACGGTCTGCACGTGCGGACGGATGTACTGCATGGTGTCGTAGATCGCGGTCATCGCGGTGAAGGATCCACCGGGCGAGTTGATGTACATCATGATGTCGCGGTCGGGGTCCATCGACTCCAGCACCAGCAGCTGCGCCATGATGTCATCGGCCGAGGCGTCATCCACCTGCACGCCGAGGAAGATGATGCGGTCCTCGAAGAGCTTTGCGTACGGGTCCTGACGCTTATAACCGTAGGCGGTGCGCTCCTCGAAGCTCGGCAGAATGTAGCGCGAGCTCGGGCTCTGCAGCATCGAGCCGCCGGCCTGGAAAGTAGGGGTCTGCATATTCTCTATCCTGTCGTTTCGCGCCGGTTACTTGGATTCGGTTCCGCCGCCGCCGGTGACGTCGGTAGCCGAGGAACGAATGTGGTCCACAAAGCCGTACTCCAGAGCCTCTTCGGCGGTGAACCAGCGGTCGCGGTCACCATCCTCGTTGACCTGCTCGACGGTCTTACCGGTCTGGTCGGCGGTGATCTTCGCCAGGCGCTGCTTCATGTCGTTGATCAGGGCAGCCTGAGTCTGGATGTCGCTCGAGGTACCACCGAAGCCACCGTGGGGCTGGTGCAGCAGCACGCGTGCGTTCGGGGTGATGTAGCGCTTGCCCTTGGTGCCCGCGGTCAGCAGCAGCTGGCCCATCGAGGCGGCCATACCGATACCCACGGTCACGATGTCGTTGGGCACAAACTGCATGGTGTCGTAGATCGCCATGCCGGCGGTGATCGAACCACCCGGGGAGTTGATGTAGAGGAAAATGTCTGCTTCGGGGTCCTCGGCAGCAAGCAGCAGCAGCTTGGCTGCAATCTCGTTTGCATTGTCATCGCGGACCTCGGAGCCGAGCCAGATGATTCGGTCCTTCAGAAGACGGTCAAATACACCGGGCTGGGGTGTGATGTCGGCCATGTCGCGCTCCATTCGTTTTGTGCGTCGAATTGAATCTATCGCGCCCGAAGGCATCGCGCTGGCGTGTTCGCCCACGGCGTGCACCGTGGCGCGCATCTTGCTAAAACGTTCGCTCGGGGCAAACAATATGGCCGTCATTTCTGGGCACGCGGGCGAGGATTCACGCCAGGATAGAGGGGAGACGATCCCACCACCAACCGAAGGGTGCCCCGTGTCCGTTCTGTCGCACCGCTTTCAGCTGGTCGCCCGGCCCACCGGGCTGCCCGGGGCCGAGCACTTCGAGGTGGTGAGCGAAAAGCTCGACCTCGCCGCGCTCCCCCGGCTTGCCCCGCCGACGCTGCTGGTCCAAAACGTCCTGTTCTCGGTGGACCCCTACCATCGCGAAATGATGGACGGCGACTGGGCGCTGCACGCCCCGCTCGAAGGGCGCTCGGCCGGGCGAGTCCTGGCATCCACCTCGCCGGCGTTTCGTCCCGGCGACATTGTGCTGCACCGTCGCGGATACGCCACCCATGCCCTGGTTCCCGCCGCCGAGGCGCGAAAGATCACACCATTCAAGGGCGTCCCGCTCGAGGCCTACCTCAGTATCCTCGGTGGTGCCGGGCTGACCGCCTATGTGGGCCTCACCCGCATCGCCGAGCTGCACGGCGGACAGGCGATGCTGGTCACCGCGGCCGGCGGCGGAGTGGGCACAGCGGCGGCGAGGATCGCCCGACTGCTGGGCGCGAGTCCCATCGTGGGCATCACCAGCACCCCGGAGAAGGCCACACGGCTGCTCGCCAGCGGCGCCTTTGACCGGGTTATCGCCTCCCGGGATGCCGTGGCGCTGGCCCGAATGCGCGCCGAGGGTGCCGGTCGATTCGATGCCGTGCTGGAGGGTGGGGGCGGCGACCACCTGGCCCTGGCGATCGACCTGGTCAAACCGCGCGGACGCATCGCCTGGGTGGGGGCCATCGGCCATTACACCGCGACCGAGCCTCCCGTTGCCCCGCGCAACCTCTTCACCCTGGTCGACAAGCAGGTGCGCCTGGAGGGATACCTGGTGGCCTCCTATCGTGACCTGCAACAGGAGTTCGAGGACTTCCTGATCCCGCACATCCTCTCCGGTGACGTGCCCCTGGAGGTAACCGTGACACACGGATTCAACCAGACCATCGACGCCCTTCAGGGCCTGTTCACCGGAGCGAACCTCGGAAAGGCCCTGGTGCGTCTGATCCCCTCGGTCTAGCCGCTCCTAACCGCCGAAGGGCTGGATACTCGCCATCTGCATGATGGTGTGCTGAATGCGAGCGAGGGCGGCCGGATCGGTGACCGAGGATCCGGTCACCGCCTGCCACGACTCCACAATCAGGTCGCCATAGTTGTGGCCGTGACGCGCGGGCACCGACTCCCCCATCAGCATGTCGATGAGAACCTGGGCGGCCGTGACCACCGGGATCCAGCGCATATCCGGGCTGATCTGGTCGGAGCGCTGCCCCGGCGTTAGCCAGTCGGGTTCCTGCCAGAGCAGGTCCGGCCCCAGCCAGGTAACCGGGTCGCTGGCGTGCTGCAGGTAGGCCACCCGCGGATAGTCCCAGGCACCGGGCAGCAGGTCGAGGTCACCGGACTTGGCCATCCAGCGCACCTCCCGGCCCTCGCCCAGCACCGGCTGCCACTCGGGCGAGCCGGGGTCCCGCATGGCCTGAAGCTTCTGCCAGAGCGGCGTCCCGTTGGGCGATCCCACAAACAGCGCACCATCGGTTCGGGCGCGCACATCGGCGAGGGAGGTAAAGACGGCCTGGGCTCCCTGCGCCCCCAGGCTCAGACCGTAGCTGATGAGCTTGGGACGATGGGCTCCCTCGGGCATCGCGTGGATCGCCGCGCTGACCGCATCAAACAGGTCGCGGGCCGCGGCCACCGGGGCATCGGGATCAAAAACAAACGAGACCCAGCTCGGGGTGTAGGCATACTGCATCGAGACGATAGCGGTGTTACCGCCGTGCAGGTATTCCACCGCATCCACGGTCTGCGGTTCGAGCCAGCCCGACCCGGTCGCGGTTGCCACCACGAGCACGTCGCGCTCGAATGCATGCGTGCGCTCAAGTTCACGCACGGCCAGGGCCGCACGCTCCCGGGTTGTGGGGGCGGATTTCAGCCCCGCATATACGCGGATCGGCTCGATCGCCGGCTGCCCGGTGACATCGCGAATCTGCTGTGCGTCGGGCCCCTCGGACACAAACGCCGCACCGTGGCGGCCGAGTGTGTCCCAGGGGATCTCGGATCCTGGCCCACCCGAACGTTCGGAGGACGTCGGCGCGTGCAGGCCCTCGGCGGGTTCGGCGTTGGAGGCCGCGTAGATGCGGTCCACCCCGAACATCGCCCCGGAGACGATCACGGCGGCGGCCACGATCCCCACCAGGACCGAGATTCCCAGCGCAATCGGGGTTCCGCGACGGGCACGACTGCGACGATACAGGGTCGAGAATCCACGGCCGATCGCCAGGCCCAGCAGCGTAACGGGCAGCAGCCCGAGGATGAACAGTCCCGCATGCGGTGCGCCTCCGGGCGGCATCTCCACCAGCTCACGCACCTCGTTCTGCCAGGCGAGGGCCGCGGCCCCCAGGCCGGACAGGCCCATCGCGGTCACCACCAACACGCCAATCCACACGTTGCGCCGCACCCGCGCGGAAACCCGCCAGGGAAGCACGCGTCGCCCGATGGCCCACAGCAGACGGCCAAACGCATAACCCAGCAGGAAGATGACGGCGGTCATTACCCCCTGGAGAATCGCCGGACGCGGCAGCAGCGACGGCGTCAGCGAGAGGTACGCGGGAATCAACCCGAAGATCACACCCGCCACGTTGAGCCGCCACCAGGGGCCGGGCGTGCGCGGCGTCGTCCCCGCTCGCCCCGAGCCCTGGTCGAGGCTCTGGTCGAGGCCCTGGTCGAGGCCCTGGTCGGAGCCCTGGTCGAGGCTCTGGTCGGAGGACGGTTCGGCCGGTTCTAGCTGCGGGGAACGCGCAGGTTCCTCATCGCGGGATGCGTGGTGCACGCGCCCTCTTTCTCTGGGTCATGATGCTCGAGTGCACTCACGCGAGACGACAGTCATTTTCTCATGTCCGCCAAACCGATCCGAGGCACGCCGCGCGTCGCCGCGCCGGAGGGAACTCTCTCGGATCTAGAGGTTCCCGGTGAGTCTACGGCGCAGGTTTTCGCTGGGGGCATTCAACCCGCTCAGGCTCGTTCGAGTGCCGTGGCGTGCAAAACGTTCCTGAATGCTGTCGAGCGCGGCAACGCTGGACGCATCCCAAATGTGTGCGCCTGAAAAGTCGATGGTCACGTGCTCGGGATCGGCCGCATAGTCGAACTGGGTGACCAGGTCATTACTGGAGGCAAAAAACAGTGCCCCGCGGACGCGATAGAGCACATTCCCGTCCTCCGAGAACTCGCGAGTCACGGTGACAAGATGGGCAACGCGCCGGGCAAACACCACCATCGCGGCCAGGACCCCCACGATGACACCAATCGCCAGGTTTTCGGTTGCCACCACCACGACCACGGTGATGACCATGACCCCGGTTTCTCCCAGCGGCATGCGACGCAGGGTGGAGAGTCGAATGCTGTGCCAGTCGCAGGTTGCCACCGACACCATCAGCATCACCGCCACCAGTGCCGCCATCGGAATCATCGAGACCACCCCACCCAGGAACACCACCAGCGCCAGCAAAAACGTGCCTGCGGCAAAGGTGGAGATGCGTGTGCGTGCACCCGAGGACTTCACGTTGATCATCGTCTGGCCGATCATCGCGCACCCACCCATCCCGCCAAAGAAACCCGAAAGAATGTTGGACACCCCCTGTCCCCATGCCTCACGGGTCTTATTAGATCCGGTGTCGGTGATTTCGTCCACGAGTTTCGCGGTCATCAGTGATTCGAGCAGCCCAACAATCGCCATCGCCAGCGCAAACGGACCGATAATGCCCAGCGTCTCCCAGGTGAGTGGCACCCGAGGCACAAACAGCTCGGGCAGACTCTTGGGCAGCGCACCCTGGTCTCCCACATTGGGCACCTGCGCCCCCATAACCACCACGATCACGGTCACCGTGACGATGGCCACCAGTGGCGCAGGAACCGCACGGGTGATGCGGGGCAGGAACACCAGGATCAGGATCGCCAGCACCACCAGTGGATACACCAACCAGGGCACGGCGATCAGGTGTGGCAGCTGTGCCAGGGCCACCAGAATTGCCAGCGCATTCACGAACCCGATCATCACAGAGCGTGGGATAAAGCGCAGCAGCTTGGTTACGCCTAACAGGCTCAGGATGATTTGGAGAGTGCCGGCAAGAATCACCGTGGCAATGAAGTAGTCAATCCCATGCTCGCGCACAACCGGGGCGATCACCAGCGCGACCGCACCGGTTGCGGCGCTGATCATGGCCGGGCGTCCCCCGACGATCGCAATCGAGACCGCCATGATGAAGGAGGAAAACAAGCCATAGCGCGGGTCGACTCCCGCGATGATCGAGAATGAGATGGCCTCGGGGATGAGGGCCATCGCGACCACGAGCCCCGCGAGCAGCTCGCGAGAGAGCAGCCGCGGGCTGCGCAGAGCGGAGACAACGGTGATGGGCGCGGATATCGCGAGCATGGAAACTCCGGTCACAACGGGCACGGCGATGGTGCCGACGACGGAGGGTGACGGGGCAGGGCGACGTGAAAGAATGGGTGATGGTTGCCGAATCGGCAACGTGTTCAACTCTACCCTAACGTAAGGGTAGGTTTGCGAAAGGCATGTGATGTCCTCTACCCCGGCCACGATGCACATCGGCGAGTTCGCCGAGCGTACGGGCATGTCCCTGCGCACCATCCGCCACTACGACGATGTGGGCCTGGTGACCGCGTCGTTTCGGACCGACGGAGGCTTCCGTCTCTACACCGAAGCCGATTTTGAACGAATGATCCTGATTCGCCGCATGAAACCCCTGGGATTTACCCTCGACGAGATGGCAGAACTCCTCGCCATTATCGACGAGGGCCGAGCCACCGAGGATTCGTCTGGAACAGACCCACGACTCACCGAGTTCATTCGAGAGGCCACCGAACGTCGCGAAAAACTGCGCACCCAGCTCGCCATGGCCGACGAATTTGTGGAGCTCCTGGAGCACCAGGCCCGCTAGCGGCGCCGTCGCTACGCGCACCACTCGCCATAGGTGCCTCGATTCCGCGTAGGCTGTCCGCATGACAGCGCTAGGTTTACCGGGCACAATCACGTCTCTCACCGCCACACGGAGTGAATCTGTCTGGGCTCTCTTAGACAGCGGGGTGGTGTGCGAGATCAATCCGGTCGCCGAAACGGCTCTCGAACGCGTGAGCATTCAACTCCCCCGCACCGGCGCAGACGCCTCCAACGGCCGCCCCGCCCCGCGGGACGAGCACCCACGCCTGCTGGTATCGGATCAACAGGACCTCCTCGCCGTCGTCATCGACTATGGACGGTACGGCCGCGTATATCGCGCAGATACCGGGGAGTGTATCCAGGAACTTGACTGCGGGGACTACTACTCGTCGATGACACCCTTTGGGGCGGAATTCACCACGGTTCACGGTGCGACCACACTCATCCATCGCACCGACTGGAACAGACTCGACGCCACCGTTTACGATCCCGATCCACGGCCACTCACGGCGCGGGCGGACCCCGTGGAGAGCGCCGCCTCCGCGGACACACGATTCCAGGACTATTTTGTGGGGAATATAGCCCTCAACACCGACCACACTCGTGTCCTCACCGATGGATGGATTTGGACTCCGGTCGGCGCTCAGCGCGCTTTTTCTCTCCCCGCGTGGCTGATCGACAATCCGTGGGAATCTGAGGATGGTGCCTCGCTGTGGCGGCGAAACGACCCCACCGAGGACTGGGACTATCCACTGTGCTGGATCGATGCCGATTCCTATGCAACGATGGGCCGCCCCAGCGACATTTTCCGTGAGGAGGACGAGCCTCAGCCGGCGGACACCGTATCAATCGTCAATATCAGCACCGGGGTCGAGGCCACATTTTTGGGACCGGAGCCCCTGCGCATACCGGGCCGTCGCACCCTGTTTCATGCCCGTGGACACCTCCTGAGCGTGGAACCTGACGGCCTGAGCATCTGGAGACTCAGCGACGGATCCCTAGCCCACCACCTACCGGGGCTCAACCCCGAGCTGGTTCTTGGCGGAGCGAACCGCATCGTTTCGCCCTCCGGGGACACGTGCATCATCCTCCCGCTGCCCGAACTCTAACCGCATACAAAAACCGCCCCCGATTGCTCGGGGGCGGTTTTTAGTGAATCGGAGAATTACTTCTCGTCAGCAGCCTCAACCTCGGCGGCCTCTTCCTCTTCCGAGGGGATGAAGCCCGAGAGGTCAACGTCGGCGCCGTTGGCGTCAACAACCTTGACCTTGCCCAGGACGATTGCGAGGGCCTTGTTGCGGGCAACCTCGCCGACCATGGCGGGGATCTGACCGTTCTGGTCCAGAACCTGGATGAACTCGCCCGGCTCCATGCCGTACTGAGCGGCACCCTGGATCAGGTACTGGGTCAGCTCTTCCTGGCTGACCTGAACCTTCTCGGTCTCGGCGATCACGTCGAGCAGGATCTGGGTGCGGAAGGTCTTCTCGGAAGACTCCTTGACCTCGGCGCGGTGAGCGTCGTCCTCGAGACGGTTCTCGTTCTCCAGGTGACGGTGCACCTCGTCCTCAACGAGCTTCTCCGGAACGGCAACCTCAACGGTCTCCAGGAGGTGCTCGATCAGCTTCTCGCGAGCGGCAGCGCCCTGACCGAAGGTCTTCTTGCTGGCGGCCTGCTCCTTGAGCGACTCGGTCAGCTCGGCGATGGTGTCGAACTCCGAAGCGATCTGAGCGAACTCGTCGTCGGCCTCGGGCAGCTCGCGCTCCTTGACGGCGGTCAGGGTCACGGTGATTTCCGCGTCCTTGCCGGCGTGCTCGCCACCGAGCAGCGGGGCGGTGAAGGTGGTGGTCTCACCGGCGGTGAGGGTGTCCAGGGCCTCGTCGATGCCCTCGATCAGCTCGCCCGAGCCAACCTCGTAGGAGATGCCGGAGGCGTTGTCGACCTCGTTGCCCTCGATGGTGGCGATCAGGTCGATCTGAGCGAAGTCACCGGTCTTGACCGGACGGTCTACGGTGACGAGGGTGCCGAAGCGGGTACGCAGCGACTCGAGTTCCTCGGCCACATCGGCGTCGGTAACCTCGGCGGCCTCAACCTCAAGCTTGATGCCGTCGTAGGCGGGCAGGGTGACCTCGGGGCGAACGTCAACCTCGATGGTGACCTTCAGGTCGCCGGAGAAGTCCTTCTCGTTGGGCCACTCGGTGATGTCTGCCTCGGGGCGACCCAGAACACGCACACCGTGCTCCTCGACGGCTGCGCGGTAGAAACCGTCCAGACCCTCGTTGGCTGCCTGCTCGATGACAGCACCCTTACCGACGCGCTGGTCGATGATGGCTGCGGGCACCTTGCCCTTACGGAAACCAGGCACGTTGATCTGCTCTGCGATCTGTGCGTAGGCGCGCTTGATGGCGGGCTGCAGGTCCTCCGGGGTCACCTCAATGTTGAGCTTGACGCGGGTGGGGCTGAGCTGTTCGACCGTCGACTTCACGATGATGTGTTCTCCTGATTGTTGGAAATTCGTCCTCGGGTGAGGAGTGGGCCTCGTCGGGGCGACAGGATTTGAACCTGCGACCTCCCGCTCCCAAAGCGGGCGCTCTACCAAGCTGAGCTACGCCCCGGCTAGTAAAGCCGGTTTTAGTCAATTCCGCGCATGCACGGCAGGCTAATTGACCTCCGCAAGTCTAGCTGACAAAAACACCCGTCCCGACACCAATTCAAAACCCGGGGTGTCGGAGGCGCCCCAATTTGTCGCGCCGCGCCCGGGTTGCACCGCGAAGTGCGCAACCAAGCTCAACGTGTACTACGATGAAATCACACCCCGGAAGTCACCTTCCGGAGTGGGGATGTAGCTTAGTGGTAAAGCCTTAGTCTTCCAAACTAATGATGCGGGTTCGATTCCCGTCATCCCCTCCAGATAAAAGCCCGGCTCTCGGAAACGAGTGCCGGGCTTTTTTGTGTGATGCGGAGAGCGCTCGCACCACGCCGGGATGCGACACACACAGCATTCCTACGGTCTTTCCACGGCAACCGCTCACAACGGCGATCTAGCGTGGAGCTATGAAGCAGTTGTGGGCCCGATTTATCTCGCACATCGTCCAGGATGATGATGCAGAGCTGTCACGCCTTGATGTTCTGGATGGGCTGCGCCCCTCCGATGCCGCGCCGATCCGCCTCGTCGACGCACCCGAGAAAGTCGACGCACCCGAGGAAACGGTGCGCGGGCAGCGCCACTAGTCTTCCTGCGCGAGCTGCGCACAGGGGTCGCGGGCGGTCCACACCTCTTTAAAGAAGTCGGCGTCCACGTGGCGCGCCTCATCCCGGAAACCCAGTCGCGCGAACAGTGCGACAGCTCCCCTGTTGCGCGCGTCGCACTGCGCGATCAACCGATGTGCGCCGCGCTGGTCATACAGGGTAGCCGTCAACACGCGTAACGCTTCGCTGGCGATGACCGCGCCCTACGTCGGATCTTCCAGATTAATCCCGGGCTAATAGGTGTCGGGCTGGTCTTCATGAGTGCGGATGGCAACATCCTCCTGTAAGACCCCGGTCTCGCGCTCCCGGATCTCAAAAGAAATCCGGGCCTATTGTTATGCCCTGCCGCGCACGAGGCCCGCTGAAAACGAAATTCGGAGCCGAACCGAATTCGCGGGCCCCGTGAGCACTAGTAAATGTATGCGTCGCTCACGACGGGTGCCGTATCGGATCCACCCACATAGCACTCAAACATCGCATGCTTGATTTTTGTGCCGTATTCGTTCTTCGGCTGAGCCTCGACCTTGAAGAACCACTGATCATCGACAATCTGTGCCGGATAGGCGCCCAGAATCCAGCGGATTTTACCTCCATAGGTCAGCAACTTGTCTCCGGCAGACATGCATGCCTCACGAGCGTTAGACTCCGACAGCCCGCCAGAAGTGGCAACCTTTTGAGCCGGTGCCGGCGCCTGTGCTGCTGGCTGAGGTGCCTCGTTCTCCTCAGTAATGGCGACTTCTTCCTCAACCGCAGCCTCAGCGGTCACGGCAGGTTCAGCCTTCGGTGCTACAGCCAACGCAGACGGCGCCGAACCTACCTCGGCGGAGCTGCCATTTTTAGGATTAATGAGGGCACCTAGAATCGCGAGCCCTGCGACTCCGATCACAACCCAGGCCCAAACTGGGATTTTCTTCGATGTTTTCTGAGCATTTTCTGCAGTCATGAGCGAGAGCCTAGCTTCAGGACAGGAATCAATACACCGCCCAGTTCGGAGGGCAAATTCGATACAAAGATGCGTGCTCGCCACCGTTTGACACGGGTCGGGCACCGATCGCGTTCCGGCTAAAAGAAACGATGGCCGTTCAATCGTCGGGGCAATGTGAGGTCACCGCGAGTCCCGATGACGCCATCAGAGGGTTGGAACCCGATCTGGCATCACGCTAGCGCTCCCAGAGGTACGGAGTGGTCTGGGTCACGCGGATCAGCCCCGAGCGTTCCAGGATCGGGCGGGAGAACTCGGTGGAATCCGAGTGGACAAATCGTTTCCCTGAGGCAAGTGCAGATCGAGCACGGGCCGCGGTGAGTGCCCGGTAGATCCCGCGGCCGCGATACGCGTGCAGCGTTGATCCACCCCAGATGCCCACAAAATCGGTGCCGGGCACCGGCTCGAGTCGCCCGGCGCTGACGATGCGCTGAGCCGCCTGCGCCACCCAAAACTCGGTGCCGTTCTCGATGGCGAGTTCACTCAGCAGCTCCCCGAGCTTGTCCGAGTCTTCCTCTTCACCAAATGCCTCAGCGGACATGGCACTCATCGCCCGGACCTCGGCCTCGGTGGTGATCCGGCGCACGGTGATCCCCTCCCGAGCAAGCGCCTGCGTGGGATCGTTCACCAACAGGTCTTCAAGGGCCCCAATCATCACCGACTCGGATTCCTGGGCCACAAATCCCGCGCGCGTCAGTGCCGTGTGAAGGCCGGGCGCGTCATCGTGGGCGCGGGTTTTCCACTCCACATCCACGATCTCCGGATACGTGGCGAAGTAGGCCAGCGCGGTGTTCACGTTCTGGGCGATCGATCCCGTCGGCGTTGCGTCGAGTTTCGCATAGGTCACAAAACCGTGGCCGCCGGGGAAGATAGCCAGGGTGAGCCCACCCAGCATGAACACGGATTCGGCCGTGCGCACCTCGACCGTGGTGCGTAGCTGCTGATCATAGGCACGGAGATAGTCGGTGTGGAGAGTCATCGCGGCCAGCGTATCAGCGGGCGGATCGGCTCGAACCTCAGCAGAGCGCCCAACCGCAGCGCCCAGGCGCGCGTGGCGAAAAAAGCGGGCGATAATGGAAGGGTCCCCAATGCGCGTTCAAAGGTAGTGTGCCCGTGTCCGAAACCCCGTCCGAGTACCCGGTCAGCCCCGAGGCAGCGAAGCAGTCCCCCGCAGTTACGCAGGATGCCCAGGCGGAGCGCGAATCCCACGCCGACTCCGCGGCGGCGGATCAGGCGCCCGCCGACGCCTGGGAGGCACCGCAGCAGAGTGTGCGCCCCGATCCCGTCCGCGCCCCGCACGCGGGAGTGTTTGGATATGTGGCCGCGGTCGTCGGTATCGCGGTGGCGCTCTGGATCGTCGCCGGACGCACCCTGGTGGGAATCGACGGCGACCTCGTGCGCTGGTTTGCCTACAGCCTGGGGCCGGTCTATGCAATCCTCAACATCTTTGTTGCCCGCAACATCATCCTCACCGCAAAACGCGGATACAACCTGCGCCCCTCGGCCGTGGCTACCCTGATCATCTCGTGGGTCTGCGGCATTGGCTTCGGATTCCTGGTGCCCGACATCACCGAACACGGCCTGGTGTCGATGGTGTCCCTCAGCGGTGGAGAGGTTGCCCAGGAGATCGGGATCGGCGTGGCCAACCCGTTGGCGACCGTCAGCGTTGCCCTGACCATCTTCGCCCTGGTGCTCAGCGGACTCTCGGCGCGCGGCCCCAAGCCGCCCGTCGACGAGGACGATTACTAAACACCTGTTCGAACCTAACGATCAGGTCACAGCCCACCCAAAACGGCCGGATGCCCACGCCCGCATGTGCCAGACTGGCGCACAGGGTACGGGGCAATGGCGCCCCGCACTCGCCTACTTCCCGCAGAAAGACGGCCCCTCAGCCATGAAACTCCGCTCGCTCGCCGCCGTCTACACCCTGGTGGGTGCCGTGGTTTTTCTGATCGGCGGCATCCTGCTCGGGCTTGGACGATTCGGTCCCGGGGTCCTCATGATGATCGTCTGCATCATCTTCCTCGCCGCCAGCGGTCGCGCCCAGCGCAAATCCAAGCGCTAGGTCCGAAACGACCCCTCCCTACAGGGCCGAGTATCGTGCCGCATTCGCGCGGTAGCGAGCGGCATTCTCTCGAATCCCGGCGATCTCCTCGGCTGTCAACGCGCGCCGCACCTTGCCCGGGACGCCGGCGACCAGCGATCCCGCGGGAATCTGCGCCCCCTCGAGCACGACCGCACCGCCGGCGATCAGCGAGTTCTCGCCGATCACCGCGCCGTTGAGTATCACCGCGCCCATCCCCACCAGCACACCATCCCCGATCGTGGAGCCGTGAACCACCGCGTTGTGTCCCACCGAGACGTCTCGACCGATCAGCACCGGGGACCCGGGATCCGCATGGACAGCGACGCCGTCCTGCAGGTTGCTCCCCGCGCCCAGCACTATCGACGCACTGTCCCCACGCAGCACCGCATTGAACCAGACGCTTGCCCGCGGGCCCAGAGTCACATCCCCCACGATGCGGGCACCGGGGGCCACATACGCGTCCGCGGCGATGCGCGGAGCGGGCAGATCAGGCAGGGCAAGGATCAAAAACTCCGGGGTCTCAGACATGGTTTCAGCCTAGTCTCGAACCTTTTTTGATGAATTTTCGATGCTGGACACCGGCTGGGAGATTCTTGGATTTAGATCTAAAACACGCGTCATCACGCGGGTTGGAGGCCCCGCTTCGGGGGCCCAAAAACCGCCGAAACACAGCGTAAGACGAGCCTAATCTTGCTTGCGGAATGTTTTTATCCGCGTACCGTTGTATCTAACACCGAGGAAAGAAGGAAAAAATGACCAACATCCAGACCGTCGCCACCAGTTCCGTCAGCGCAGAGGTTGCCGCCGGAGTTGCCCAGTTCCTCAGCCCGGTCGTTCTCGACCTCCAGGCACTTGTCATCAACGGCAAGCAGGCCCACTGGCACGTCCGCGGAGCCAACTTCGTCGGCGTCCACGAACTCTTCGACACCGTCGTGGAGCACGCCCAGGACTGGTCCGACCTCGCCGCCGAGCGAATCGTTGCACTCGGCCTCCCGGTCGACGCTCGCCTCGCCACCGTCGCCGCCAAGACCACCACGGGTGAGCTGACCGCCGGATTCGTGCAGTCCGACCAGTCCATCGCCGAGGTCATCGCCCAGATCGACGCCGCCCTGGTCTCGGTCAACACCGCGATCGACGAGCTCGCCGAGCTCGACGCCACCAGCCAGGACGTTGCGATCGAGATCGCTCGTGGCCTGGACAAGGACCGCTGGTTCCTGGTCGCTCACCTCAGCAAGTAATTCCCCGGGTTTTCGCCGCGCTCTCGCCTTCGGGCGGGGGCGCGGCGCTGGTTAACGGAGTATCGCCCCCGCGCGTAGAAGGCACGCGGGGGCGATACGTCTGAAATCAGCACCCACCTGAGCAAGGGCTCAGCGCGCGGGGGCGCTTGTCGCGGCGGCTAGCGCGCGGGCATCTGAGCGGTTTCCACCTCGGACTGTGCGGCGACGTCACCGTGTCCGTCGGCGGTCATGGTCGATTCGTCAAAGGGCAACTCCCCCGCCAGCACGCTGCGAGCACGGGCCCGGTCGATCTGACCGGTCCAGGTGCCGATCAGGAAGGTCGCGACCGCGTTACCGGTGAAGTTGGTCAGCGCACGCCCCTCGGACATGAACCGGTCGATCCCCACGATGACTCCCACGCCATCCACCAGATCCGGACGGTAAGCCTGCAGGCCGCCGGCCAGGGTCGCCAGTCCCGCCCCGGTCACCCCGGCAGCGCCCTTGGATGCGATGATCATGAACACCAGCAGACCGATCTGCTCGCCGATACTCATCGGCTGCCCCATCCCGGTCGCGATAAACAGCGAGGCCATGGTCAGATAAATCGCGGTCCCATCCAGGTTAAAGGAGTAGCCCGTGGGCACCGTGATGCCCACCACAGGCTTCGAAACCCCGGCGTGTTCCAACTTGGCGATCAGCCGCGGCAACGCCGACTCGGACGAGGAGGTGCCCACGATCAGCAGGTACTCGCGGCCAAAGTACTTGAGCATCTTGAAGATGTTCAGCCCGGTCACAAAGTACAGCAGCGAGCCCAGCACCCCGACGATGAACAGCACACAGGTGATGTAGAAGGCGATCATCAGGATCCCCAGGCCCCAGATCGCCGCGGCACCGGTCTTGCCCACCACCGCGGCAATCGCGCCGAAGGCACCGATCGGGGCCAGCCAGAGGATCATGCTGAGGATGCGGAACACCAGGGTCTGCAGCTGCTTGATCGCGCCGATAATGGGCTCGCCGCGCGTGCCCAGCCCCTGCAGGGCGAAGCCGGTGAGCAGCGCAATAAAGAGGACCTGCAGAACGCTCTCCCCGGTGAAGGCCGAGAAGAAGGTTGGCGGGATGATCTGCAAGATGAAGTCCACGGTTCCCGCGGCCTCCCCCTTGGTTTCATAGTGGGCACCGCGCATGTCCAGGCCTTCGCCCGGGTGGATCAGGTTTCCCACCACCAGGCCGATGGCCAGCGCAAAGGTCGACATGATCAGGAAGTAGATCAGCGCCAGACCACCGATCTTGCCGACGGTTGCGGCCTTGGCGATCGACCCGACCCCGATCACGATGGTGCAGAAAATAATCGGAGCGATCATCATCTTGATCAGGGAGACAAACGCCTTCCCCAGGGGTTCGAGTGCGATGGCCACGTCCGGGACGATGAGCCCCAGCAGAGCGCCGGCAACCACGGCGATAATCACCGATACATACAGCCAGGTGTGTCGATCCCACGAGCGCCGCGGCCGGCGCGGGACGGTGCAATGTACAACGTTTTGTGCCACGAGTTCCTCCTGAAACGTCTCTGTTCGGATGCGGTGCGGGCAGGGCACCAGATCAATTTCCCTCACGCTACGACCGCACCCAGTGCACCCCGGAGTTTTGGTCGTATTGGTCGCGACAAAACGCCGCGTGCGCCGGCCGCGTGGCACAATGACGGAATGGTCCAAAAACGTACCCGCAGCGCATCGTCGAGCGTGTTTCTGGCGCTCATCCTGATCGCCGTGATCCTCGGCCTTGCCGTGGGTGGGCTGCTGATTTGGGATCGTCAGCGCGCCGGGGAACACGAGGCCGAGCGGGCAACCGAGGCCATCGCCACAACCCTCGCGCTCTCCCCTACCACCCGCCAGGCACTGGCCGCGGTGGAGTCGGGCCCGGCCCAGCGGGCCGAGGCTACTGCGACCCTCCAGCCGATCACGCGCACGCTCATTGACCGGGCGGGCATCACCTATGTGACCATCATGACCACCGACGGCATCCGACTCACCCATCGGGAGGAGTCCCAGATCGGTGGCTTCTACCTGGGCACCATCCCGGGCACCCCCACCGAACTAACCGAGGTCTTTGACGGCACGCTCGGTCCCTCGATCCGCACGATCGTCCCGGTATTCGCCCCGGGCGGCACCGAGCTGGTGGGATGGGTATCGGCCGGGGTCACGCTGGGCACGGTTGGCGCATCGATTCGGGATGAGCTGCCGCTGATCCTCACCCTCACCGCCGGCCTCCTGGCAGCCGGAGTGGTGGGCGCGCTACTGGGAAGGCACTACACTCGCCGCCTGGCCGGTGACCTCAGCGCCGCGGATGTGCGCGATGCCACCACCTCATTTGAATCGCTGCGCACCCTGGGGGCGGCCCTGCGCGCCCAGAACCACGAACACGGTAACCGTCTGCACACGGCCGTGGCGATGCTCGAACTGGGTCGCACCCGGGAGGCCATCACCCTGCTGACCGAAACCGCCGATCACAACCAGGAGCTCGTGGATAGCCTGGCCGTACCCGCAACCTCCGAGTCCACGATGAACGCGCTTCTCCTCGGGAAAACCGCTCAGGCGGCGGAGCGCGGACTCGATTTCGAGACCGTGATCGATCCCGAAGCCCCCGCACTCGCGCTGAGCCCCATCGATGCGATCGCCGTCGTGGGCAACCTGATTGACAATGCGTTTGACGCCGCGGCGTCCGGCGAATGGCCACACACCGTGCACCTGGAAATTCGCGCCGCCGGTGCCGAGACCGTGGAGATTTCGGTGACCGATAGCGGGGCGGGATTCAGCGAGGAATCCCGAGCACGGATGTTCGATCACGGCTACTCGACCAAGGCAGCCCCCTCGGCCACCCGGGGAATCGGGCTTGCCCTGGTCCGGGACATTGTCACCCGGGCGGGCGGGCACATCGCGGTGGATGAGCATCCCACCACACTCCGGGTTTCACTCCCCGCCGCCACGGGAAAGGATGCACGGTGACCGAACCGGAAAATATTCGGGTCCTGATTGTGGATGATGACCCCCTCATCGTGGAACTGCACCGTTCATTTGTGGAGCGGGTACCCGGTTTTGTGGTGGTCGCCGAGGCCGTGGGGGCGTATCAGGCGGTGGCGATTCTGCGTGATGATGCCCGCCCGATTGATCTCATCCTGTTGGACATCACGATGCCCGACGGTAGCGGCCTCGACGTGCTTCGACACATCCGCGCCCGCGGGACCGACACCCATGCGATCGTGATCAGTGGGGTGCGGGAGGCGGAGAGTGTGCGCCGCACGCTGGCCCTGGGCGTGGCTCAGTATCTAATCAAGCCCTTCATGTTTGCGACCTTCTTTGAGCGGATGGCCCAGTTTCGGGATTTCCACAGCCGGGATCTCTGCGCGAGCGGCCAATCCACCCAGCAGGAGGTGGATTCGCTGTTCTCGGCGCTCCGCCCTCCAACCCGGGTGGCACCGGCCAAGGGCATCGCCCCCGACACGCTACAGCTGGTCACCGATGCGCTGCGCACACACGGCGCGTGTTCGGCCGCCGAGATCGCCGAAGAGGTGGGGATGTCTCGGGTTGTAGCGCGTCGCTACCTGGAGTATTTAACCGCAAGCGGCAGCGTGGAGCGTGCTCCTCGGCTGGGCACCCCGGGACGGCCGCAGAGCGAGTACCGCTGGCGTTCCGCGATGTCCGCCGAATAGCACCACTATCCGAGCAGCGACGTTACCAACGGCGCAGCCCAAACCCCACACGCAAGTCCCCCAAATGGTGGACAATCAGGGGTTTTTTTTGATCGATGCGACGAGATTGCTGCGGACTTACGGCAATTCGTGTTCAATTTGGCACCTTCCGCTCCACTTTTCCGTAGTCTGCCAGGCAGGCGGAACTCTTGCTGCCTCGGTACCAAAGGACAAGATGACCCTCACTCGATACCCCGCGTGGCCCTCCGATATCGCCCAGTTGCGTGATTCTCGGATCTGCCCCTCGTGCTTTGGGATCCCGGCGATTGGCATCTGTGGGCGGTGCGACCTCGACATCCGCACCAGCGTTGCCTGTTTGATCCGCCTCCGCAGCCAGGCACTGGACGCTGCGCTGCTCGAGCGTGCCGGACTGATCGCTGCGATGCGGTCCCGGCAGAGCCTTCCCGCAGGCACGGCGGACACACTGGCCTGGCCGCCGACCGCGCTGGCGCTGATGGATCCCTCACGCTGCCCGGGGTGCTTTGCGGAGCTGTCGGGCGTACGCTGCGCATCGTGTGGGCTCGCGCTGAATCACGATGGCGCGGTGGAGCTTGCCCAGGTGAGCCGAGCCGCCGGGGATCTGGCCGAGGAGCGCCGCCGGGCCATCCTGGCCCTACCGATCGCGGCACCGTATGCGGCGCCCGCGGCGCCCCCGATCACACCGGAGCCCGCGGCCGAGGTCTCGGAGGTCCTCACGGGCGACGAGTCTCCGGTGCCGGAACCCGAGTGGGTGGCTCCCGTGGCCGCGATGTCCGCACAGGATATCCCCGTCGCCCCGCAGTCGCAGCCCGCTGCCCCCGCTCCCCGGGTTACCCCGGTTCCCCCAGTCCCCCCGGTAGCCACCGTTTCCCCGGCAACCCCGGTTGCTCCGGCGCCTGTGGCTGCCCCTGCTTCACCCGCTACCCCGGCACCTGTGGCTGCCCCTGCTCTCCCGATTCCCCCTGCCCCTCCGGGACGCCCCGCCGATACGCAGGTGGACGACGAACGCGCCCCGCGCCGCTCCAGCATCCAAACCACGCTGCTGACCCTGGGTGTGGTGCTGCTGGTAGCCGCTGCCCTGTTCTTTGCGACCCTCGCCTATCTGGGCACGACCCCGCCGGTGCGCGCGGTGATCCTGCTGGGTGTCGCCGCCGCGACCGCAGCGGTGTCCGGATTCCTCGTGAAGCGTCTGCCCTCCACCGCTCATGCGCTGGCAATCCTCAGCACGATCCTCGCGCTGATTGATGCCGGCCTGGTGCGTGCGTTCGACGTGGCCGGCATCTCGGGCCTCGATCCGATCTTCTCGGCCGGACTCGGCCTGGGCATCGTGGGTGCGCTAGCGGTCCTCGCCGAGCGACTCACCCACGTGCGCAGCTACGCATTCATCGCCGCCCTTCTGCTCCCGCTGGCCGCATTTGGGCTGGCCGGATCGATCGGCGCGACCGCCTCCCAGACAGTCTGGCTGGGAGCGCTCGCAGCCTTCGTCATCGCGGTCGCCGGATCCCGGTTCCTGCGCTCACGCGCCCGCCGCGCCCCCGAACGGATACTTCTGGAATCGCTCGGGCTGGGCTTCGTGATCGTCGCCACCGGTAGCGTGCCGGGAGTTGCCCAGGGCGGAGACATCCTGCTCGTGTTCCTGCTGGGAGCAACCGCGCTGGCCTGGCTAGGCTTTGCGATCCTGACCACCTCGCCGGCGCTGCGCATAGTCGGGCGCACGGGAGCCGCACTGCTGGGAGCGCTGACCCCGCTGGGACTGCTGGGGACCACAATCGCCGGGGCTGCTCAGGCGTTCTCGCCGCCCACACTACCCGCGCTGTGCACGGTGGTTCTCTCCACCGCGGTCACCGCCGCGGGCATCTGGCTCCTCACCCGCCACGGGAAGGAACCCTCCCTGGCCACGCTGCTGCCCGGCTGGACCGGCTGGATCGTCTCGGCCGTGGTGACCCTGAACGCCCTGGGCTGGTACGTATCCGAACGGGCCGCCGAATCGGCGTCGCCGCACACGGCCGACTTCCTCAGCGTTGCCCTTCCCGGGCTGGCCATACTGCTGGTCGCCCTCGTTCCGCTGGGATATGCCGCCCACCGTCTCCGCGCGCTGCGTGATGTGCTCCCGTGGCTCCTCGCCGCGACCACCCTGGCGGCCACCGTCAGCGTGTTCACGCTCGAGTCGCGGTTCGCCCAGTCCGCGCTCATCCTGGTGATTGTCCTGCTACTGGCCGAAACATCCATCCGTCTGCCGCGACGCCTCCCCGGGGTGACCTTCTGGCTGGTCCCGGCCGCGCTCGCCGGCGCGAGCATACTGCTGGCCCTGGTGCGGTCCCCCTCCGAGCCGATCGCCAACATCGGGATCCTGGCGTTGACGCTGGCCGTGGTTGCCCTCTGGCGAATCCGTGCCGAACAGGATCCGCAGGATGCCACCCCGATCCACCAGCGCTGGATCCTGTCCCTCGGGGCCTTCGTGCTCGGGCTCGCTCTGGTGTGGCGCATCGTTCTGGCACAGGCCCCGGCAACCCTCACGATCGTGGCGGGCTGGGAGATGGTGTATGCCACTGCTATCGCGATCCTGCTCAGCGTGATTCCCCCGCTCTCGCGCCGCTTCCGGGTCAGTTCCGCCGGGGCCTCCGAGGCGCGTCTCGCCGGAGTGGGTGCCGCGTTCCTCCTGATCGTGGCGGGCATGTTTTATGCGGCCGGACTGATCATTGAACCTCGCCCCGATCTGCTGCGCGCGCTGCTCCCGGTGGTGGGTATTTTCGGCGCGTTACTGCCGGTGCTGCGTCCCGCCCGCATTCACACCGGGATTCGGCAACTCCTCATCGGCGCCACGATCCTGCTCACCGCGCTGGCGGTGGCCGCGCTATCGCTCTATGCCGGTGTGCAGGTGACCATTCCGCTGGCGATCCTGGTGCTGCTGCTCTCGGCGGCGGGAAACACTCCGCTGCGCGAGCGTCTCCTGGGCGGTCCCACCGCTACGGTGCGCCGCCTGGCGCACCCCCTCACATCCGGTTCGACCCGGCTGAGTGAGATCCCCTGGGTCCGGGTCATCACCGATGTTTCGCTCCTGGTCATCGCCCTCCCGGTCTTCCTTGCCGGGCTGAACCTCCCAGACGCCTGGGCCGCGCTGCCGATTCTGGCGGTCGCCGCGGGAATATCCGCCGGTGCCCACGGAAATCCGCTGCTGCAGACCAGCGGGCCACGGCGCTTTCAGCTGGTCCTTGCGCTGGGAATCGCCAGCTGTGCGCTCTGGGTCGCCCTGGGCCGGGCCCAGATCGAGACGGCCAGCGCCTATGCGGTCCCCTCGGCGGCACTGTTTGCCCTGCTGATTCTGCTGACCATCGCGCACAACCCGATCCACCCCAAGCCCTCGGGCGCGGCCCTGGGCCTCGGTGTCGTGGCCGGTGGCGCGGCCCTCAGCGTGGCGGTCGACGGTATCCGGTTTGGGGATGTCAACGCCCTGATCATCGGTCTGGTTGCGCTGCTCCTAGCCGGAGCCGCACGGTTCCTCCCCACCGAGTGGCGCAACCTGCCGGTGCGCATGCTGACGCTCTGGCCGACGGCGGGCACCCTGCTGGTTGTCGCGAGCATCCGAGCCCTGTTCCTGACCGGTCCAGGGCGCTCGGCCTTCCCTAGCCCCGAGGAACTCTGGACGTGCATGCTCGTGGCGCTGGTCCTGATCTTCCTGCCCAGAATGCGGCGCGAATCCTTCGGGATCGTCGACTCGGCGATCGGCCTGATCGGATTTGCCGCGCTTCTCGTGGTGAGTGTGATGAGCGTTGTCGGGACCGATCACCAGCGCGCCACGCTGCTGCTCCTGGCTGTCCTCTTTGCCCTCATCGCGGTGGCCGGCTATGCGCTCTCCCGTTGGGGCGGGGCATTCTGGATCACCGCATTAACGATCTCCGGTGTGTATGGAATCCTGGCCGGACTGCTGGCTCACGCCGCGCCCGAGCTCGGGGTCGCACCCGCGATCGTCGCCGCCCTCGGAATCGGAGTCCTGGTGCTCCGCCGCACGCCGGGCCGGCGCAGCATGCCCGTGCTCGGGCTTCCGCTCGCGCTGGGTACCGTGATTTCCCTGATCGCCGGCTGGGTGGATCCGCACCCTACCCGCCTGGTGGGGCTGGGCGTGGTGTGCATCGCCCTGGTGCTCTGGGGTGTCCTGGGCAAACTCCAGGCACCCTTTGTGATCGGCACGATCGTGCTTCTGGCCCACGTCATCGTGCAGGCGTTCCCGCTGATTCGTGCCATCACCGACACCCTCTCCTGGGCGGTGTGGGCGGGGCTTGGCGGAGTCCTCCTGCTGGTGGTGGGTGCGACCTACGAGGCCCGACTGCGTCAAGCTAAAAACCTGGTGCACGCGATCTCCGCGCTGCGCTAGAGGGTTTCAGTCCCACCCAAAAACAAACCCCGGTCCGACTGGACCGGGGTTTGTCTTGTGGCTAGAGCTGGCAGCCGGGGCACCAGTAGAGTTTGCGGGCCTGCATCACCTCGAGGGCGATGTTGGTCCCGCAGCGCCGACACGGCAGACCGGCCCGGCGGTAGACCCAGTGCCGGTCGGCGAGGTTCCCCATCGCCGCCACATAAGCTTCGGGATCCAGGTCGTCCATGGTCATCATCTGACCGGTTTCCACGCCGATCCGCAGCAGCACACCCCAGTCTCGCCAGAGCCCACGCACCACATCCTCGGGGACCTGCTTGCCCGGCGTGTGCGGGTTCAGCGCGGCCCGGAAGAGCATTTCGGCGCGATAGACGTTGCCGATCCCGGCGACCACCGACTGGTCCATCAGCAGCTGCCCGATGGCCACCTGCCGCTTGCGTACGGCAGCCACAAACTTCTCCTCGGCCGCGGCTGAGTCATCGGTCAGAGGATCCGGACCCAGGGAGTCGATCTTCGCCTGAACCGCATCCGGAGTCATGACCTCACACGCGGTCGGGCCGCGCAGGTCCGCGACCGCGGTCTCGGTGAGCAGGCGCAGGCGCACCTGACCCACCGGAGCCGGCGGGAAGGTTTCATCCTCGGCCCCGGCCAGCGCCTTGGTCTGCTCGGACATGCGCATCCGGGCATTGCGCGGAGCACCGATCGAAGAAATCGAGTCCTCCCCGCCGCGATCGATCAGCAGGCCCGGATCCAGCGCGGTTCCGCGCTGGTTGGTCTGCCCCATCCGCCCCGACGCGCTGGCAATCGTGGGATCGGTGGAGATGCTCCCGGCAAAATCCCACGCCCCGTAGAGCCCGAGGTGCACCCGCAGCCAGAGGTCCCCATCAAACTCGGCAAACATCTGCTTTCCGACCGCGTCCACCCGCAGCAGTTCGTGGCCGCTGAGTACCTCGGCACCCTCGGCAAAGCGCCCCTGCGGGCTCGAGGCGAACACGGGGGTGTTCAGAAAGTTGCGTTCAAACTGCCGCGCGATGCGGTGTACGGAGTGTCCCTCGGGCACGGTCGACTAGCCGCGCGAAACCGGGCGCTCGACACCCTTACCGGCGATATCGCCGGTGGTCTCATACTCGGCCAGCTGTGCGATGCGACGTACGTGACGCTCATCCTGCGAGAAGGGCTCGGCGATGAAGGCCTCCACAAAGGCCAGCACCTCGGACTCCTCGTGCTGGCGGGCACCGATCGAGATGACATTGGCATCGTTGTGATCGCGAGCCAGCGTGGCGGTGGAGTGGTTCCACACCAGCGCAGCGCGCACACCCTCAACCTTGTTGGCGGCGATGGCCTCGCCGTTACCGGAACCACCAAACACCACACCGAGCGCCTGAACGCCGGCGCGCTGGTCGGCCACGGTTGCGGCGGCCGCATTGATGCAGAAGGCCGGGTAGTCATCCAGGGCGTCGTAGGAGGTGGGACCGTGGTCCACCACCTCGTGGCCCAGGCTCACCAGGTGGTCCTGCAGCGCGCGACTAAATTCGAGGCCGGCGTGATCGGTGGCGACGTGAATACGCATGATTCGTGAAAATCCTTTAGTTGAAGATGGGGCCGACGGTGCGCGAGCGCTTGAGCTCAAAGAAGCCCGGGTACGAGGATACCGCGAGCACTCCGTCCCAGAGACGCAGGGCTTCCTCGCCGGACGGCGCCGGGGAGATGACCGGACCGAAGAAGGCGGTGCCGTTGACGGCGATGATCGGGGTGCCCACATCCTGACCCACCAGCGCGATTCCACTGCCGTGGCTCTCGCGCAGCGCGACATCGTGAGCCTCGGAATCGGCGAGGGCAGCCAGGCCGGCATCCAGACCCACCTCGGCGAGCGCCTCGGCGATGATCGCATCCTGATCGGTGCGTCCGCCCGGGTGAATACGGGTGCCCAGGGCGTCGTACAGCGGCTTGATGTGCTCGGGGCCCACCTCTTCGGCCACACCGGTCACCAGGCGGTTGTACCGCAGCACCTTGGCCAGGCCCGCACGACGCTCGTCGGTGAGGTCGGCGTTGTTTTCGTTGAGCACGGCGAGGCTCATCGGGTGCCAGGTGACATTCAGCTCACGCTGCGCGGACACATTATCGACCCAGCGGGAGGTCATCCAGGCCCAGGGGCACGACGGGTCAAACCAGAAATCTACGGTATCCATGTCCCTATTCAATCGCATTCGTGAACGCCACGCATGCGCAATCGGCAAGGCTGGGAATTTGCGCAGCAGCGGAGGGGAATTTACGCGGATTCGATCCGCGCCGCACGCAGTTTGGGGATGAGTCGACGCACCCGCGCCGCACTGACGCTGGCGAGGATGCACCAGAGCGCCCCGGAGATCAGGATCGGAAGCACCGAGTTGGCCCAGGTTTGACCCTCAAGGTTTTGCTGCAGCACGGTGATCGAGAGCAGGATCACCACGCCGGCACCGGAAATCGCCGTGCCGATCCCCTGCTGGACGGCAATCGTGTTGGCCGGGGTCTCCCCGCGGATCACCCAGAACGCCGGCACCGCGATAATCAGCGTGATCAGCAGGGCGAACAGCAGCGGGAACACGATCGTCCAACCCAGTGCAATGGTGCTGTCGGCCTCGCCCGTGATCATCGACCACTGGGTGACCACCTGCGCGGGCAGCCTCGGTGCCCAGAGCGCGAGCATCAGGGTTCCGATCAGCCCGGGGATCATCGGCGGGACCAGAAAGAGGAGGCGCGCCCGGGTGCGCATTCGCGGCACCGTCGAAGTGGCTGCGTTTTCTGCGCTCATCACGGGCTCCTTGCTCGGTGGGTGTTCCGAGCCTAGCGGGAATACACCGGTGGCGAGAAGGGGGTTCAATCGCCACCGGTGTGGATGAATTCGGCCTGCAGGTGGCGCGAATCATCGGGGTGAACCCGATTGTCACAGGTGAGTGTCGGGTTCCCCCTCACCGTAGCCCTCGGGTCTGCGCCGAGCATGGTCCGCGTCGCATAATGGCGCATTGGCCGCGCAGAGTTAGCCCGCGGCAGAACCGGAATGGCGCAGTGGCCGCGCAGAGCTAGCCCGCGGCAGAACCGGAATGGCGCAGTGGCCGCGCGGGGCTAGTCCGCGGCAGATGTGGGCCGCTCGCCTCGCTGCACCAGGGTGTTCAGCAGAGCCGCGGGAGTCTGCGGGTCGGCCAGGGTGATAACCAGGCGCCGCCCGTCCCGCCGCTCTACCTCAAGGGCGGGGCCGGAACGCAGGATGATACCCAGTCGTCTGTTTGCGCCCACGCGCCATCCCCATCCGCCGAAGTCGGCGACCGGGTTGACCTCTACCACGTGTGCGCCCACGATCTCGTCGAGTGGAATCTCCACCCGAGGCCAGCCGAGGGTCGCGTGCGCGCGGAAGCCCGCCCGATCGGCCCGCAACCGCCACGAGAACATCGAGAGGACCGAGACCAGCACCACCACGATGACCGCGGTGATGATCGCGGCGACCGGGTTGAATTCGGAATCCACCAGCAGCTGCCAGAGCAGCAGCGTGATCAGGCCGAGCAGGACCACGCCGAGTACCACCCGCATCAGGGTGCCGATGGAGGCGGAGGCGATCCACACCGCACGAGCATCGGCGGGAAGGTTCAGGGTCGGAGTGTTCACCGCGCTTTCGGGCGTCGCGACATCGGCGGGGAGCGCGCGCCGAATGAGGATGGTTCCCAGCACGCTGAGCGCTACCCAGGCGACGGCCACCACAAAAAATGGAATCAGCACCGACGGATCATCCTGGCCCGGTCCCGTGCGTTGACGGATCACGGTCGCGGGAAGGAGGGTGGCCAGGAGCCCACCAAACAGGCAGGAAAACCCCGAGAGCAGGGCGATGCCCAGGCGTCCACCGCGCGCGGCGCCGGGAAGCAGAATCAGCAGGCCCAGAAGCAGCGCGACCCCGAGTATCGGGAGTCCCACCACCACGGGGAGCCAGGCGGTCGAGGTCCAGCCATTTGCCTCGCCGGCGAGACCCCAGTGGGTGATCACCTCGGCGGGCAGGTCGGCGCGCCAGGTGCGAATCAGCCCCGCCGCGGCGAGACCGGCCAGGGCGGGAAGGATCAGGGCAAACAGTGCCACCAGCCGGGTCTGGGCCGCGGTGCGAGTGGGGGTGACGGTGAGGTTCATCGGGGGCCTTCCTGGGTGGTTTGGGTGGATGATAAGCGGGCGCGAACAAGCGAGATAAGGGTGTCGGGGCCGATTCTGGCGGCGCTCGCGGCGCCGATCAGGGCGTCCAGCGCCGCCGTCACCTCGGCCAGGTCTCGGCTGGGCGCGGTGATGACGGCGCCGCGGCCACGGCGCAGATCGAGCAGCCCCTCCTCGCGCAGAGCCTGGTACGCACGCAGCACCGTATGCACGTTCAGGTCGAGCGATCCGGCGAGTTCGCGGGCACTGGGGAGGCGCTCCCCGTTGGCAATGCTCCCGTCCAGGATGCCCGCCCGGATGCTCGCCGCGAGCTGCTCATAGAGCAACACGGTCGACTGTGGGTCCACGCTGAGTAACATTAAACCTCCACTTGTTCTACTTCAACTAGAACAATACCCGGCGTGTCTTTCCTCCACAAGTCGTCACACACCGCGGGCTTTCCACAACCCCGGTATTCCGGGCCGATCACGCGGTACGCTGAATGTTGGACACAATCCCATCCACTGCAAGGAGTGAAATTGCCCGGAGAAAACCTGACCCGGACCGAGGCCGCCGAGCGCGCCTCCATCGTCTCGGTCGAGTCCTACGACATCAACATTGACCTCACCACCGGTGACGAGGTCTTCCGCACCGTGAGCACCGTGACGTTCACCGCGACCCCGGGCAGCTCGACCTTCATCGACGCCGTGACCCGCACCGTACACTCGGTTACCCTCAACGGCACCGCGCTGGACGTGGCCGCCATCAACGATGACAGCCGCATCGCACTGTCCGGCCTGGCCGAGCACAACGTGCTGGTGGTCGACGCCGACCACGCCTACACCAACACCGGTCAGGGCCTGCACCGCTTCGTGGACCCCGCCGACAACGAGGTTTACCTCTACAGCCAGTTCGAGGTTCCGGACTCCCGCCAGGTCTATGCGGTCTTCGAGCAGCCCGACCTCAAGGCTGCCTTCACCTTCACCGTGACCGCGCCGCTGGCCTGGCAGGTCATCTCCAACTCCCCCACCCCCGAACCCGTGGACAACGGCAACGGGTCGGGCACCTGGAGCTTTGAGCCCACCCCGCGCATCTCCTCGTACATCACCGCCCTGGTGGCCGGCCCGTACCAGGTCTGGCGCTCGGAGCTCACCTCGAGCGATGGCCGCGTCATCCCGCTGGGTGTCTTCGCCCGTGCCTCGATGGCCGAGTACATGGACGCCGACTACATCTTCGACAAGACCCGCGAGGGCTTCACCTTCTTCGAAGACAAGTTCGACGTGCCCTACCCCTTCGCCAAGTACGACCAGATGTTTGTGCCCGAGTACAACATGGGTGCCATGGAGAACGCCGGTGCGGTCACCTTCACCGAGACCTACGTCTTCCGTTCCAAGGTCACCGACGCCATCAAGGAGCGTCGCGTGGTCACCGTGCTGCACGAGCTGGCCCACATGTGGTTCGGTGACCTCGTGACCATGCGCTGGTGGAACGACCTGTGGCTCAACGAGTCCTTCGCCGAGTGGGCATCAACCATCGCCACCGCCGAGGCCACCGAGTGGACCGAGGCCTGGACCACCTTCGCCGCCATGGAGAAGGCCTGGGCGTACCGTCAGGACCAGCTGCCCTCGACCCACCCGATCGTCGCCGAGATCAACGACCTCAACGATGTGCTGGTGAACTTCGACGGCATCACCTACGCCAAGGGTGGATCGGTGCTCAAGCAGCTCGCCGCCTGGGTCGGCATCGACGCGTTCTACGCCGGTGTCTCCGCGTACTTCAAGAAGCACGCCTTCGGCAACACCGTCCTCGCCGACCTGCTGGTTGAGCTGGAGAAGGCCTCGGGCCGCGACCTCTCCGAGTGGTCGACCCTGTGGCTGGAAACCGCCGGCGTCAACACGCTGCGTCCCGAGATCGAGGTGGACGAGGCCGGTGTGATCACCTCGTTCGCGATCCTGCAGAGCGCCGCGGCCGACTACCCCACCATCCGTCCGCACCGCCTGGCCATCGGGTTCTACAACCTGGTCGACGGCAAGCTGATCCGCGAGAACCGTCTGGAACTCGACGTGGATGGCGAACGCACCGAGGTGGCCGAACTGATCGGTCGCACCCGCCCGGACCTCGTCCTGCTGAACGACGACGACCTGGCCTACGCCAAGATTCGTCTGGATGCCGCCTCCCTTGAGGTTGCTACACAGCACCTCGCCGACATCAGCGACCCGCTGGCCCGCGCCCTGGTGTGGAGCAGCGCCTGGGACGCCACCCGCGACGCCGAGACCCCGGCCCGCGACTACGTCGACCTGGTGCTGAACCACATCGCCACCGAGACCGAGTCCACCACCCTGCGCACCACCCTGAACCAGCTGCTGCTCGCGGCCGAGGCCTATGTGGCCGAGGACATCCGCGAGGAGACCCTGGCCAAGGTGGGCGACGGCCTGCTGGCTCTGGCCCGCGGTGCCGAGGCCGGCAGCGATGCCCAGTTCCAGTTCGTGAAGTTCTTTGCCGCGATCTCCAACACTGACGCCCACCTCGACGTGGTCGCCGCCCTGCTGGACGGCAGCGAGACCCTCGCCGAGCTGACCGTAGACACCGACCTGCGTTGGGAGCTGCTGAGCGCCCTGGCAACCGGTGGTCGCGTGGGTGACGCCGAGATCGACGCCGCACTGGCCGCCGACAACACCGCCGGTGGTGCCAAGGCCGCCGCTCAGGCTCGCGCCGCCCTGCCGGGTGTCGCCGCCAAGCAGCGCGCCTGGGACAGCGTGGTGGTGGATGACTCCGCCGCCAACGCCATCGTCTCGGCCACCACGCTGGGCTTCCAGCGCCTGCACGATGCCGCCGATCAGGAGCCCTTCCGCACCCTGTACTTCGACGTCATCGCCGACCTGTGGGAAAAGCGTGCCTACCACGTGGCCGAGCCGCTGATCTCGGGCCTGTACCCGTCGTCGCTGATCGACACCGATCTGCGCGACGCCGCACACACCTGGCTCGCGGAAAACGCCGAGCGCCCCGCCGCACTGCGCCGGATCGTCCTCGAGGCCGTCGCCGGCACCGAGCGCGCCCTGGCGGCACGCGAGCGCGACGCGCAGCGCTAGTTCGAACACCGGGCTAGCCCGAACACCGAGCTAGCCCGAACACCGAGCTAGTTCGAACACCGAGCTAGCCCGAAACGCCGGTACTTCCGGCGGTCGCCACGCGCGACACCACCCGTTAGCGGCGGGCATCCAGGATCTCCCGGGTGCCCGCCGCTACACTTTCAGGCATGGCAACCACACCGGACACCCCCACCACCCCGGACGTCGTCGTGCAGAACATCTGGGACACCATCGGCGCCTTCATGCTGAGCCCGCTGGGCAAGCTGGTCCAGGTAGCACTGATCATTGCCGGTGCGATCATCGCATCCTGGATCCTGCGCCTGTTCATTCGCCGGGTGGTCAGCCAGATCGTCAACGGCGTCAAAAAGAATCAGGGTGCCGAGGACACGCAGGCGCTGAGCGTGTCCCCGCTCGCCGCGGTCCGCCTGGTGCAGCGCACCCGTACCCTGGGTACCGTGATGAGCAACATCGTCAACGTGGTCGTGGTGATTATCGCGATCGTGATGATCGTCAACGTGATCGACGACAAGCTCATCGGTTCGCTCTCCCTGCTCACCGCGGCACTCGGTGCCGGCCTCGGTTTTGGTGCCCAGAACATCGTCAAGGACGTCTTCAACGGCCTGTTCATGGTGATGGAGGATCAGCTGGGTGTGGGTGACGTGGTGGAGCTTGGCGGCGCCACCACCCTCGCCACCGGCGTGGTGGAGCGGGTGGGAATCCGGGTCACCCAGATTCGCGACGTCAACGGCACGCTCTGGTTTGTCCGCAACGGCGAGGTACTGCGAGTGGGAAACACCTCTCAGGGATGGTCCCGGGTGATCGTGGACCTCGCGGTGCCGTACACCTCGGATGTGGTCCACGCCCAGGAGCTGGCGCTGGAAACCGCAAACACGCTCGCCCACACGCCGAAGTGGCGCTCGCGCATCATCGATCGCCCCGAGGTCTGGGGCATCGAGTCGGTGTCCGCCGACGCGCTGGTGGTACGCGTGGTGGTCAAAACCCGCACCGCCGCCAAGGATGATGTCTCCCGCGAGCTGCGCACCCGCCTGTTCCAGGACTTCCGCGAGCAGGACGTGCCGCTCACCTCGCTCGAGGCCGTAGTCCTGTCCGGCTTCGACAGTGCCGGCAGCGTGCTCGGGGCCAAGCCTCCGCGTACCCGCCCGATCGGCACCGTCAACCAGAGCCTCACCAAGCCGCCGGCGGAGGACAAGCCCGCCTCCAAGCGTGCGCCGCGACGCAAGTCCACCGGGGAGAACCCGGCGGGGCAGACTCCGCCCACCGAGTAGGCTGGAAGGGCACCCAGGTGCCCGGCCGGACACGTGCCGGAGGATTGAGAAGGAGCGTTATGTCCACCCCCGAGGGTCAGTATCCCAAGAATCTGCTCGGTCGCACCGACTATGAGCGCTTTGGTGGCCGTCCGGCCTTCGAGATCCTGGTGAACGAGTTCTATCGCGGCATCGCCGATGACCCGATCCTTCGCCCGATGTACCCCGAGGAAGATCTGGGGCCGGCGACCGAGCGCATGCTGATGTTCCTGGAGCAGTACTGGGGTGGACCCACCACCTACTCCGAGCAGCGCGGTCACCCCCGCCTGCGCATGCGTCACAATGCGTTCAAGGTGAATCCCGCCGCCCGCGACCGCTGGCTGATCCACATGCGCGCCGGGGTCGACAAGATGAACCTCTCCCCCGCCGATGACGCGATCCTCTGGGACTACCTCTCCCGCGCGGCCACTGCGATGGTCAACACGTTTGAGGAGTAACCAGGACGCGGCACCCTGCGCGCGGCGAAGCACATGTAGGTGACTCGTGGCAATGCGTGGTGCCGCGCGATCCCGCGTGGTGGGGGTAGGGGTAGGGACACCATGGCGTTTTGACATGTCAATGACGTGTCAAAACAGGCCTGACTCAGAAAACCTATGGGCCTCGCCGCCAGACTCGTGCTGTACACCCGCCCTCGCCTCGCCGCCTGCCTCCGCCGCATCAACAGCCCTGCCCCGCCTCGTCACCCACCTCGCGCGGCGGCACTAGCTGCTATGCCCAGCGACCGGGACTAGCGGGCGGAGCGTCCAGCTCGCACGGCGAAGCGGGTGTAGGTGTCGAGTAGCTCGGGGGTCCGCGCGTCGGCTACCGCGGTGTCGGTGCGTTCGAAGCCGGCGCGGCGAGCCACCGCTGCCGAAGCTAGATTGAGTGGATCGATGCGCAGGTACACCTCATCCAGACCCACCAGGCCCAGCGCGTACTCGCTGAGCGCGATTACCGCAGCGGCAGCATAACCGTGGCCGCGCTTCCCCGCCGCAAGCCAGTATCCGATCTCGGCGGCTCGATGGTCGGCGCGGATACTCACAAACCCAAACGAGCCAAACGGAACGTCCTCCCGCGGATCCACCAGCGCCAGCGAACCGCCGGCCCCCGAGGCCCAATCGCTCGCGGTAGTCTCCAGGAAAAACTCGGCGTTCTCCCGCGTATACGGGGTGGGGATTGTGGTCCAGCGCTGAATTTCGGGATCCTGGCACTCGGCCGTAATCACATCCTCGTCGCCGACACGCCACGGGCGAAGCCGCAGGTCTTCCCGGATCGGAATGGTCGGAGCGCTGGGCGGCAGGGGCAGGTCCATCACCCTATTATCCGAGCAGGCCCGGTGACGAGCAAGCCTCGGGCGGAGAAGAGCCGAGGACGTGTCCCACCGCGACTCGTCACAGCGTGTCGATACCGGCCGCGACACTAGTTCACCAGCAGGCCGCCGCCCGAGCGACGCACCAGGACGTGACCGCGCAGGCTGGTGATTCGAGTCCAGGACCCGGAGGTGAAAATCGCAAGTTCCTCGGCGTCATCGGGTCCCAGGAACCCCAGCGCATCGGCGGCGAAGGCCACGCCGCCGGGAAGGCCCGGTGCATCCTCAAGGTCGCGACCCCAGACGCCCATGCGCACGCCGGCCACGATGGGATCCCCGGCATTCGCGGGCAGCGCGGCGGCAATCTCGGTGACGCCGGCGCGGGCGCCGGCCCGCAGCACCCCCGCGCTCACGCTTCCGGTGCGCTCCCAGCCCCCGCGCGGCGCGGCGATTCCCGACCAGGAGGCACGCACCTCGGCGGGAGGCAGGCGCACCTCGTGCAGCGCGGTCCCCAGGGCATCGAGCCGGGCCAATCGCTCCAGAACCGATGCGGGAGCCACCACGGTGTCAAAGGAGGCATCAGCGGCCAGCGCAAAGGTGCGCAGCCCGAGGATCGTGGGCCCACTAGACAGAATGCCGCGCGGCACCAAAACCGGGCTGGATACCGCGAGCACTCCCCCGGCACCCACCAGGCGCACGGCCTCCCGATCCACCCGTCCGGCGCGTTGCACAAACACGGTCAGATCGGATCGAGTCTCGGAATCGGCCAGGGTAAAGGAGGTATCCATCACAGATCTAAACTATCCGGGACTCCCCGGCATTCCCAACCCGGCGTCGCGAGGCGGCCTAAACTAGACCCCGTAGGTTTTACCAACAAGGAGTTCTATGTCTGCCCCTCTCGACTCGCTGCTGCACGCGCTGGATCTGACCGATACCGGTGCTCGGACCAGCGAGGACATCTTCACCGGCCCCTCCGAATGGGCCCCCGGGGGACGCGTCTTTGGTGGACAGGTGCTCGCACAGTCGGTGGTGGCCGCCGCCCGCACCGTGGCAGACGACCGCTTTGTCCACTCGATGCACGGCTACTTCCTCCGCCCCGGCAACGTGGATCTGCCGATCACCTTCTCGGTGGACCGCATCCACGACGGCCGATCCTTCAGCACCCGTCGCACCCAGGCCTATCAGGATGGCCGCCCGATCTTTTCGATGATCGCCTCGTTCCAGGATGAGGACCCGGGCCTCGAACATCAGGATGAGATGCCCGCCGGTATTCCCGATCCCGAAACACTGCCCAGCGCAGCCGATATGCTCGCCGGCATCGACAATCCCGTGGCCAAGCAGTGGGCCACCGGCCGCGCCTTTGATATTCGGCACATCCCCACGCCGATCTACTTCCAGGTGCCCGAAAAGACCTCGCATCAGGCAGTCTGGATGCGCGTGCTGGGTGACATGCCGGACAACGATCTGCTGCACCGCGCCGCCATCGCCTATGCCAGTGACTATACGATTCTGGAGCCGATCCTGCGTGCCCACGGCATCCCCTGGGTGACCCCGGGCCTCAAGATCGCCAGCCTGGACCACGCAATGTGGTGGCACCGTCCGGCCCGCGCCGACGAATGGCTGCTCTACGTACAGGAGTCAATTTCGGCCCGCGGCGGCCGCGGGCTGTCCCGCGGGAAAATCTTTGACCGCGCCGGAAACCTGGTTGCCAGCATCGCCCAGGAGGGCATGGTCCGGGTCCCCGACGCGCGCGACTAAGCTCAACAACCAGAAACGGCCCCGAATAATCGGGGCCGTTTCTGGTTGTGGCTAGCGTTCGCGGAAGACCACCGGGTCCTCCAGCAGCGGCGTCCACGCCTCGCGCTGCTCGGCCGGCACCCGCATCGGGCGGCCCGAGGCGGCATCCACCAGGACCATCGTGGTCGAGGCGATCGCAAACACAGTGGCGTCCGCGTCGGCACTGTCCCGCACCTCGTAGTGCACCTCCATCGAGGCACCACCCAGACGCGCGATCCACAGGCGGATGATGATGGGCTTCTGGCGGTAGGACAGCGGTGCCAAATACTCAATCCGCTGCGATCCGATCAGGGTCATGATGCCCGAGCCGGCCTCGGCCGAGATGACCGCCAGATCGGCGGGCAGATCGGACTCCCCGGGCTGCCGGGTCCAGAACACCCGCACGCGGGCCTCCTCCAGCAGGCGGAAAAACTCCACGTTATTGACGTGGTTGTAGGCGTCCAGGTCCGACCAGCGCAGGGGCAGCGGCACATCAATCTTCATAACAGAACCTCCATCGGGGAATGAAAAACGGCGGCCTGGGCGGGTTTCCCCGCCGCAGACCGCCGAGAATCAGCTAGTCGCGGGTGAGCTTGCGGTACGAGGCGCGCGACGGCTTCGCGGCGTCGGGGCCGAGACGCTCGATCTTGTTCTCCTCGTAGGATTCGAAGTTACCCTCGAACCAGTACCAGGAGGCCGGGTTCTCCTCGGTGCCCTCATACGCGAGAATGTGGGTCGCGATGCGGTCCAGGAACCACCGGTCGTGGGTGATGACCACGGCGCAACCGGGGAACTCCAGCAGGGCATTCTCGAGGCTGGAGAGGGTTTCCACGTCGAGGTCGTTGGTGGGCTCATCGAGCAGCAGGAGGTTTCCACCCTGCTTCAGGGTCAGCGCCAGGTTCAGACGGTTGCGCTCACCACCGGAGAGCACACCGGCCTTCTTCTGCTGGTCCGGACCCTTGAATCCGAAGGTCGAGACATAGGCGCGCGAGGGGATCTCGACGTTGCCCACCTGGATGTAGTCGAGCCCGTCGGACACAACCTCCCACAGGGTCTTCTCCGGGTCGATGCCGCCACGGGACTGGTCCACGTAGCTCAGCTTGACGGTCTCGCCAACCTTGAGCTCGCCGCCATCCAGCGGCTCGATGCCCACGATGGTCTTGAACAGCGTGGTCTTACCCACACCGTTGGGGCCGATGATTCCGACGATACCGTTACGCGGCAGCGAGAAGCTCAGACCGTCGATCAGGGTGCGGTCGCCGAAGCCCTTGTTCAGGTTCTTCGCCTCCAGCACCACCGAGCCCAGACGCGGACCCGCGGGGATCTGAATCTCCTCGAAGTCCAACTTCCGGGTCCGCTCGGCCTCGGCCGCCATCTCCTCGTAGCGAGCCAGACGAGCCTTCGACTTGGTCTGACGACCCTTGGCGTTCGAGCGCACCCACTCGAGTTCCTCGGTCAGGCGCTTGGCCAGCTTGGCGTCCTTCTTGCCCTGGACCTGCAGACGCTCGGCCTTCTTCTCCAGGTAGGTCGAGTAGTTACCCTCGTAGGGGTACAGGCGACCGCGGTCGACCTCACAGATCCAGCCGGCCACGTGGTCGAGGAAGTAACGGTCGTGGGTCACGGCCATGACCGCACCGGGGTACTTGGACAGGTGCTGCTCAAGCCACAGCACGCTCTCGGCGTCCAGGTGGTTGGTGGGCTCATCGAGCAGCAGCAGGTCGGGCTTCTGCAGTAGGAGCTTACAGAGCGCAACGCGGCGCTTCTCACCACCGGAGAGGTTGGAGATCTCGGCGTCGCCGGGCGGGCAGCGCAGGGCATCCATGGCCTGCTCCAGCTGGGAGTCGAGGTCCCAGGCGTCGGCGGCGTCGATGGCCTCCTGCAGCTTGCCCATCTCCTCCAGCAGCGCGTCGAAGTCGGCGTCGGGCTCGGCCATCTCGGCGGAGATCGCGTTGAAGCGGTCTACCTGAACCTTGATCTCGCCGAGGCCGTCCTGCACGTTCTGCAGCACGGTCTTGGTTTCATCCAGTTCGGGCTCCTGCATGAGGATGCCCACGGTGAAACCGGGGGTGAGCTTTGCGTCACCGTTGCTGGGGGTGTCGAGGCCCGCCATGATCTTCAGGATCGTGGACTTACCGGCACCGTTCGGACCAACCACACCAATCTTCGCTCCGGGGAGGAACGCCATGGTGACGTCGTCGAGAATAACCTTGTCGCCAACCGCCTTGCGGGCGCGGACCATCGAGTAAATGTATTCAGCCATATCGACACCAGTCTAGTGGGGATCGGCGTCCACGTCAGCCCGAAACGACGGCGGGCCGCGCAGGCTTTCCCGGTTCGTCACCCGCCGGCAACGATTCGGAGTGTTACCAGTCGATCGTGCGGGTCTTGCCGATGAGGCAGCCGCCATTGTCCAGCTTGGGCTGCACCGTGGAGTGATAGCCCTGCACCGTGGGACCAAACTGACCCACCAGGCACTGATCCTTCCAGAGGACCGCAAACTCGATGGCATCCACCGGACGACCCAGCGTGGTCTTATCCTCGGATACCTGCATCGCCGCCTTATCAAATCCGGCGGCGACCAGACCGTCGATCAGGTCTTTGCCCACGGCCTCGGGTTTGGCCGCGACGGTGGCACGATTCACCTGGTCGAAGAAGGGCAGGTTTTCCTCGGCGGTCCCGTCGGGCTTGAGTTCGGCGGGCACCGCGGGGGCGTTACTTGCGGAGGCACTCGAAGTGTCCGAAGGCTTGGGACTCGGCGAAGCCGTACAGCCGGCCAGGGTGAGTGCGGCTGCCAGTACCACTCCAACGCGCACGCTCCGGGTCATCTTCACGGGCCACCATCTCTCTCTTGGGAAATCCACACGGCTCCCTAGGCTACTTCCCGGGCCGCGTGCCTCCGATTGTACGCATGAACCATGAAGACGGAGGCGCACCGGGCCGCTACTGTGCGACCCCACGGTCATTTGGATGCCCCCGCGAGACCAGGTGTGTGCCGGATGGATGGGGAGCCCCGCGGGAGCAACCGTCTTCAGTCTTGACGGAGCAGTGACAAAAACCCACGGCGCGGCCACGGTTGGGGATAACCCCGATCGTGGCCGCGCCTGGGGATAACCCCGGTGGCTCGCTAACGAACGATGTACTCTGCGAAGCGGCGACGCACCTTATTGACCTTGGGTACGGCCACCGCCAGGCAGTAGCCCTGGCCCGGGTTCTTGGCGAAGAAGTCCTGGTGGTAGTCCTCGGCGTCGAAGAACTCCCCCAGCGGCGAAATCTCGGTCACCACCTCACCGTCCCAAATATCGGCGGCACGTTCCCGGGCGGCCTCAAACAGCTCGCGCTGGGCCTCATCGGTGTAGAACATTGCCGAGCGATACTGGGTGCCCACATCGTTGCCCTGACGGTTGAGCTGACGCGGGTCGTGCAGGGTGAAGAACGCATCCAGGATGATGTCCGCGGGAATCACACTCTCGTCAAACACCACCCGAACCACCTCGGCGTGACCGGTGTGCCCGGTGCAGACGGCCTCATAGCTGGGGTTGGGGGTGGTGCCACCGGTGTATCCGGACACAACCTCGCTGACGCCATCCAGGGTGCGATAGACCGCGTCCAGACACCAGAAGCATCCGCCGGCCAAAACAAAACTTGTGGTCATGATTTCAGTCCTTTCCCTACCCGCCCGCGGGGCACGTATTCTCTGCGACTATAACCCGCACCGAGCCCCGCGCATTCCGGACGCGATGCATTCACGGCCTTTCTCCGGATTCGCGCCCAGGGTTCGGGCGTGTCCCGGTGTCGGTGGGTGGACGTACCGTCATTCACATGACAACTCCGACGCTCATCCAGGCCCACGGTGGCCTGCGCCTGCACCCGGTACGCCCCGCCCTGTGGCGCGTCATCGCGCGCGATGACCGCATCGTGGGCCATCTTGAAGCCCGGGACACCCCCGAGGGCGAGGTCTTTGTGGCCAAACGCTTCAGCGCCCTGGCGGGGTCCTTCACTCCGCTCGGGGAGTTCTGGTCCGCGGATGACGCGGTCGACTGCCTGCGCTGCGCCTAACAAACGGCCCCGACGCGTGCTTGGGTGGGAAATTCCCGCAAAATTTCGCGACACGGTGGCCGCGGCACGGCCCGAGCGACAAGATCGCGGGTAGGGTGCGAACTATGGACACCTGGCACGACTTTATCTCCTGGATTGGCTCGGACGCAGCCCACCCGACCCTGTTCTCCGCCGCCGTCACCGCGGTCGCCATTCTGGTGTCGGTGATTGTCTCCGGCCTGATCGTGCGCGGGGCCATCCGTGCGCTGATCAATCGCCGCGACCGTGACGCAAAAACCGCGGCCATCGCGGCTCTGGTGGATGCCTCCACCGAGGCCGCCGTGTGGGCTTCGCTCACCCCGCAGGAACAGGTCCTCGCCGACCGTGCCGTGGGTCAGGCAGACATCACCCTGCGCCTGCTTCCCGTCTACGGGTCGGCCCTGGCGGCCAACTGGTCCGCACATCAGCTGGCCGAACTCAAGCGCAACTCCTCGGCCTTCGGCTTCCAGCTGGATCCGGTGGTGGCCGAGTTCCGTGACCGCCTGATCGAGTGGCAGAACAAGCCGCGTCGCGCCAAGAAGGTCTTCGAGGAAGACCTGCTGCGCTGGCGCACCGACGTCACCGAAAACCCGCGGGTTTCCCCCGCCTCCGATGCCTGGGTCGCGGCGCCCGAGAGCGCGGCTTCCGGGGGTGCGGCGCTCGGTGCCGACACCCGCACCCAGCAGCTGATCGACGATGTTGCGGCTATCGATCCCTCGGCACGCGCCGCCGGGGCCGACCCCGAGCGCAATACCCCGCACCCGCTCTAATCCGCTCGGAGTAGGCTAGGCGCACATCCCGCGAAAGGCCTCCGATGAGTTTTGATTCTCGAGAAGAACTCCTTCAGCTGCTGCGCAGCGAGGGAACCGTTCGCGCACTTGAGATTCTGGACGAACATATTGCGACCGCCTCGCTGAGCGCGGCGGGTTCGGCCGAGGCCACCCGTGCGTTGGCGGCAAAGGCCGCTCTGCTCTATATGATCGACCGCGATGGTGAAGCCGCCGATCTGTGGGCACAGGTTTCCCGGCAGTGGAGCGTGCTCAATGGTGCCGACTCCGCCGAATCCCTGGGCGCCCGGGTCGAATGGGTCCTGGCGACCGCCTTTTCGGGCGAGCAGGACGCAGCCCTCACCGAGAGCACCCGTCTGCTTGCGGATATCGAAGCGGTCGCCGGTGAGGATGCGGTTGAGGCATTCCGGGTGCGCGAAATTCGGGTGCGGCTGACCGCCGATCTCAACCGCTATCCGCAGGCCCTGGAGATGGCCCACGATCTACGTGATCGGCGCCTCGCGGCCCTGGGACCCCTGCATCCAGATACCGTTCGTTCGCACCGCATCGTGGCCGGAATCGCCAGCACCTCGGGCGACTATGAGGCAGCCCTGGAGTCCTATCGCGCGGCTCTGATCGCACTGGAACAGTCCGATGGACCCCGGGCGGTCACAACCCTGGACCTCCGCGAGGATGTGGCGTATCTGCTCGGCCTGCTGGGGCGCTATGGAGACGCCGAGATCGCCTATACCGACCTGCTGGATGATCTCCGCACCCACCCGCATCCCGACCTACTGGGCACGATCCTGCGTCGACGCATCGTGATCACCGAACGTGGCGAGATGGAGGGTGCCCTCTCGGGTGACACTCTGGATGAGGTCTTCACCTCCTCGATCGCACGGCTCACCGCGGAGGCGGGTGCGGGCGATGAGGCCGTCATCCTGATGCGGCAACGCTGGGCCGCACGCCTGATCGACACGCTGCGTCACGCGCGCGCCCTCGAGGAGTATCGACGCCTGGACGACCTGATTTCCCAGGAGGGCACCCCCGACGACATCCTGGAAAATCGCGACCGGATTGCCTTCACCCTGCGCACGCTCGGTGCCACCGATGAGGCGATCGCCACGTTCCAGGCGGCACTGGATATCCCGGAAATCACCCCGGCATCTCGCGACGTGGTGCGTCGCCGACTCGCCATGACCCTGACCGACGTGGGCCGGGATGACGAGGCCATCGCGATTCTGCGTGAGTTGAGTACCCCGGAGGATGCGGCCAGCCAGAATGATCTGGCGGTCGCCTATATTCGCGCGGATCGCTACGTTGAGGCGCAGCGTCTCCTGGAACCGCTGCGTGCCCAGGCACTGACCGAAAACACTCCGGGAAATCGACGGGTGCTGGGGAACCTGGCCCTCATCGCCTGCGAACTGGATCAGCATGATCGCGCCCGAAACGAGTGGATCCAACTGCTGCGTAGCCAGATGGCAGACATCGATGTAACCGACGAGGCGCGCCGCCAACGCACGGCCGATGCGGACCCCGATATTCTGACCACCCGCCACAACCTGGCTCGCGAACACGAACACCTCGGTGACTACGATCTGGCCATCGCCGAGCTCGACCGGGTGATCGAGGCCCGGATCGCCGCGCAGGGGCCCGACAGCACCGAGGCGCTCTCCTCGCGCAGCGCCCGTGCCTGGACGGCGTATCGGGCCGGGCATCTGGAGGATGCGGCCGCACGCTTCCGCGCCCTCCTGGCCGACCGCACCCGCGTGTTCGGCCCCGAAGACCCGCGCACCCTGGATACGGTGGACAATCTGGCCGATGTGGAGCGGGCACGGGGCAACACCGAAGCCTCCAGCGCGGTGGTCGCCGAGTCGCTTGCCTCGCTGGGTGAGGGGGCTGCCGGACTCTCTGGTGCCCGGGTTTCGCTGCGGCGGGCGATCCTGCTGGCCGATCAGCGTCGCTTTGCCGACGCCCTGCTCGCCTTCCGTCAGGCAGCCGACACCTTCAGTGAGGTGGCGGGGCCCACCCATCCGGAAACCCTACAGGCGCGCCGCGGCGTGGCCGATGCCGTGTTCCGTATCGGCTCCCCCGCCGAGTCCGTGGCCGCCTATCGTGAGGTGATGCCGTACCTGGATCCCGATGCCGACCCGCTCGGATTTGCGATGCTGCAGGGCCGCCTCGCCCAGGGTCTCTTCCAGAATGGAGACATCGAGCAGAGCATGGTCGAGCAGCGGGCGGCGATCGCCCGGGCGACCGCGTTTGCGCCCGATTCTGCCGATGCGCTGGGACTGCGCTCAAGGCTTGGACGCCGACTCACGATTCTGGGTCGGCACGAGGAGGCCGAGGCGATCTACCGTGCGGTGGCGCGAGATCGCGCGCGTGTGCTGGGGCCCACCCACCGCGACACCCTGGATTCGCGCAGCGATGTGGCCGAGGCGCTGCTCGCGCGCAAACGGTACTGGGCTGCCAGTCGAGCGTTCAAGACTCTGGTGCCGGTCATGCAGCGCGAGCTGGGAGTCGACGACCGCGACACCAGGCGAGCACGCAGCAAGCATGCCGAGGCGCTTAAACCCCTGACTCGACGCGTGATTGGCGTCCTGATCCTGGTGGCCCTGGTGTCACTACTGATTCTGGTTGCCCTCTTCCCCTGGGGAAACCTCGCGGCCGAGACGCAGACGATGGCCCCCGCGAGCATGCTCGCGGAGGCCATCGGAGACGTGGGTTTCGGGGGTTAGCCGGCGACCCACCAGGTGTCATCCGGGGTGACCGGAAGCGCACGCTTGTGACGGGTCAGCAGGAAGCGCGCTTCGAGGGCTGCGGCCACATCGGCGTCCACCTCGTGGCCCTCCAGATAGTCGTCAATCTCGGTGTAGCGCACGCCGAGGCTGGACTCGTCGGTCTGTCCGGGGACCTCGTCCAGGAGATCGGCGGTGGGTGCCTTTTCGTAGAGGCGAGCCGGGGCGTCCAGCTCGCGCAGCAGGGCCGCACCCTGACGCTTGCTCAGGCCCGAGAGCGGCAGTACATCGGCCCCGCCGTCACCGAACTTGGTGTAGAAACCGGTGATGGCCTCGGCCGCATGGTCGGTGCCCACCACCAGGTACCCATCGGCGCCGCCCACGGCGTACTGGGCGATCATGCGGACACGGGCCTTAATGTTGCCCTTATTGAAATCGGAGAGCGGTTCCTCGGTGCCCTCGCGGAAGGCATCGGCGACGCCGTCCACTCCCCCACGAATGTTCAGGACCACCGAACGGTCGGGACGGATGAACTCCAGCGCGAGCTGCGCATCATCCTCATCGTGCTGCACACCGTAGGGCAGACGCATCGCGGTGAAGTGGGCATCCACTCCCTCGGCCCGCAGTTTTTCTACGGCCAGCTGGGACAGGCGACCGGCGAGGGAGGAATCCTGCCCGCCGCTGATGCCCAGCACGAGGCCACGAGCCCCGGTACTGCGCAGGTAGTTGGCGAGGAAATCCACCCGACGGGTGATTTCTTCGGCCGCATTGATTGTGGGCCGAACCCCAAGTTCGGAGATGATCTGTTGCTGTAGCTCACTCATGGTTCTAATCTACCCCCGGTTGGGCTCGCCACGGTCATCAATGTTTCGTGGCGTGAAATCCTCGTGACTGGCGACCCTTGATGAGTGCGCACTGGCAAGCGCTGCTCGCACCCACACATCGATATAGACAGGTAAACTTGCAAGATTGCCTGTCGAAGTCTAGGCTGAAACCATGGCCCCCACGATGAACACCCCCGATCCCGATCCGCAGTCCCTGGAAACCGCCCAGCGATTCCGGCTCAATGTCGACCGTCTGCGCCGCACCCTGCGCCGAATCGAAACGGTCGAGGGTCTGGGACGCACGCACGAGGCAGTCCTGAGCCTGCTCTTTCGGCACGGCCCGCTGAGCATCGCCGACCTGGCTCGGCGCGAGCAGATGCGCCCACAGTCAATGGGCAGCGTGGTGGGCGACCTGGTGACCCGCGAGCTGGTCGACAAGGCCCCCGATCCCACCGACGGCCGCCGCGACCTGATCCGGTTGACCGAGGCCGGGCAGCGTGTCCTGGACACCGTCAACCGGGTGCGCGATCGTGATCTGGCCCTGCTCATGGATACCGACCTGAGCGCCGAGGAACGTCAAACCCTGCGCGCCGGCGTCGAGCTGATGGAACGGGTTGCCTTTGGTCTTGATCGCAAATGAGCGCGGTCATCACTCGGGCCGAATCCATCGGGTTTGGCCCCAAATTTGCGATCCCGATTCTGATCGGCCCCGCCCTCAACCCGATTAACACCACGATGATCGCGGTCGCGCTGACCCCGATCGCCCACGCGGTAAACGTCTCGGCAGCCACGGTGATCTGGCTGGTAGCCGGGCTCTACCTGGTGAGCGCCGTGAGCCAGCCGGCGATGGGTAAGCTGGCCGACACGTTTGGGCCGCGTCGGGTGTATCTCACCGGACTGGCAATCGTCGCGGCCGCGGGCATTATCCCGACCCTGCTGCCCACCTTCGGCGGCGTCCTGCTGGCGCGGCTGCTACTCGGACTGGGCACCTCGGCCGCGTATCCCTCGGCGATGACGCTGATCTCCGATCAGTCGGCCCGACTCGACAAACCCACCCCGCAGGTGCTGCTTTCGGGGCTGTCGATTTCCAGCCTGGTGACCTCCTCGATCGGCCCGGTGCTGGGTGGGGTGCTCATCCATGCGTTCGGCTGGCAGTCCATCTTCCTGGTGAACATTCCGCTCGCGCTGATCGCGTTTGTGCTGGCCTGGCTGTGGCTCCCCGGCGACAAGACCCGGGTGCGCGGTGCCCGCACGGTGTCGGCCTGGAAGGCGATTGACCCGCCGGGACTGCTGCTCTTTGCCATCACCGTGGTCGCACTGCTGATGTTCCTGCTGGATCTCAGCTCGGGACTCTACTGGCTCCTGCCGATCGCTGCGGTGGCGCTGGGCACTCTGATCTGGTGGGAGTACCGCGCGCAGGTTCCCTTTATCGACGTGCGCATGCTGGTCCACAACGGCCCGCTGGCCCGGACCTACCTGCGCCTGATGCTGGTGTTCACCGGCTCCTACCTGGTGGTGTACGCGATGAGCCAGTGGCTGCAGACGGATGTCGGACTGGCACCCTCGACCGCGGGACTCTATCAGATCCCCACCGCGATTGTTGCGGGCATCTGCTCGGTTCTGGTCGCCCGCGCCAAGCGCATCCGGGGCCCGCTGATCATTGCCGCCGCCGCACCGATGGTGGGTGGGCTGCTGCTCTCCAGCATTTCCTCGAGTGATCCCACCATCTACATCCTGGTGGTGCTTGCGGTGTTTGGTCTGCCGCAGGGTCTCGCCTCGATTTCCAACCAGGCAGCGCTCTATCGCCAGGCACCCGAGGGACAGATCGGTGTGGCCGCCGGGCTGTCCCGGACATCGGTTCAGCTGGGCGCGATTGTCGCCTCAAGCATCATCGGCATCGTCTACGGACAGGCCCCGAGCGATGCGGGCCTCAACACCATCGGGTGGATCGTGGCCGGGTTGACTGCCTGTGCGCTGGTCCTCACCATCCTGGATCGCTCGCTGCGCTCCCCCAAGAAGTAGGTTGCCGGGACGCGCCGGGTCCGCCACGCAGACGAAACCGCAGCACTTCCGACTCGTTACCCTGGCTTCGCCGCGACGCCTCCAACCTGACGCTCAGACGCAACCGCGGCACGCCCGGCTCGTCGCGCCTGCCTCGCCGCTGGGCGAGGCAGGCGCGTCTAGACGCGAGACCTAAACGCACCTCGGTAGGCGGCCGGCGAGGTGTGCAGGCGCTCGGCGAAGGCCTGACGCAGGCTGGTCGCCGTGCCGAAGCCGCTCTGCCGGGCCACCTCGTCGATGCCCAGATCGGTCTCCTCGAGCAGCTGCTGGGCGCGGCGCACACGCTCCAATCGCAGCCAGTGACTGGGGGTCAGCGCATACTCGCGGTCGAAGCGACGAATCAGGGTGCGCACACTCACGTGCGCGCGGTCGGCAAGGTCGCCGACGCCGATGCGACGGTCCAGGTTGGTGCGCGCCCACTCGATCACCGGCCACAGGCTCTCGTCACTGCACTCGGGGACCGGGATCGGCACAAACTGTGCCTGGTCGGCGGCCCGATGCGGGTTCATCACCAGTGTCCGGGCCAGCTCATTGGCAACCGTGCCGCCGTGATCCCGGCGCACAATCTCGATGCACAGGTCGATCGCGGCGGCCGTCCCTGCCGAGGTGAAGACGCGATCGTGGGACGTATAGAGCACCGCCGGGTCCACACTCACCCGCGGGTACCGCTGGCTCAACGCATCGGCGTAGCGCCAGTGGGTGGTGGCGATCTGATCATCCAGGAGTCCGGCCGCCGCCAGGGTGAATGCCCCGGTGCAGAGCCCCACAATCCGCGCACCGCGGGCATGGGCGCGACGAATGGCATCGATGAGGGCCGCCGGCGGCGGCTCCTCCAGATTTTCACCGGCGGGGATAACCAGCGTATCCGAGCCCTCAAAGCCCGCCACATCCCCGTGTCCGGGGAGAAACAGACCGCCGGCCACCTCGACGCCCGCCTCGTGGCCAAACGCGTAGGCGGTCACCACATAGGGCGCCTCACCGTTCACCCGCACCTCGCCAAACACCTCGTCGGGGATCGCCAGATCAAACAGCGCCACCCCCGGCGGCACCGCCACCGCAACCCGATGGGGTGCGGTGGCGGTGCCGAGTTCGCGTGCGGGGTTCTCGGGGGTGCGCACTAGCCGAGCGCCGCGTGGGCGGTGGCCGAACCCACCTCAACCAGGACCACGCCGCCGATAATCAGCACAATGCCCAGCGACATCAGCGCGGTCAGTGGCTCCTTGAACAGGTACTTGGCAAGCACCGCGGTGATCGCCACACCGCTGGCGGCCCAGATTCCATACCCGACGCCGAGCGGCATGCCCGAGCTCAGCGAACCGGCGAACAGGGAGAAGGCGGCGAGGTATCCGCCGACGGTCAGGATGTACCAGCGACGACTCCCGCCCACGGCCGCGCGCAGCGACGCGGTGGCCGCCACCTCGCTACCCACGGCGAGCGCCAGCAGGATCGCGGCGATCATGCGGGGGCCTCGGTGGGGGCCTCAGCGGAGGTTGTTGCGGCAGCGGCGGTTGTTGTGGCGGCAACGGCTGTTGCGGCGGCGGATGCAGGAGCGGCGGCGGCCCGCTCGGCGGCACCGTGGGCGCGCTGGGACCCCAGCTCCACCACCAGGACACCGGCGATGATGAGGATCAGCCCGCCGATCATCAGCGGGGTCAGTGGTTCGCCAAAGAACAGCACGGAGGCCAGCGCGGTCAGCGCGACGCCGGTGGCACCCCAGATGCCATAGGCCACACCGAGGCCCAGGCCCAGGCGCAGCACGCGGGAGAGAAGGTAGAAGGATGCGACGTATCCGAGGACCACGAGCGGGTACCAGATCGGATGCGTTTGAGCGGCTTTGAGGCTGACCGAGGCGGTGACCTCGGTCAAGATTGCGGCCAGAAGCAGCAGCCAGGTTTTCATATGTGTGTGACTCCGTGAATAGGCGTTCGGCCACATGCCGAACATCCCTAGTTCACCGTACCTCCCGCACCCCCACAATTGGCACGCGTGTCACGATACGAAAGATTCACGCCACCGCCGCGTGTGCGTCATCTGGGACGGCGCTACATCCACTTTTTGTACTTGAATACCCCGTACAGCGCCAGGCCAAACACCACCATTGATCCCAGCGCCAACGGGTATCCAAACGCCCAGTGCAGCTCGGGCATATGGTCAAAGTTCATGCCGTAGATCGCCCCGATCAGGGTGGGGGCGAAGAGGATGGCTGCCCAGCCCGAGATCTTTTTCATGTCCTCGTTTTGCCGCTGAGCCACCAGGGTCGAGTTGACGCTGAGAATCTGCGACAGCGCGTCGCGCAACTCGGACACCCGGGTGCTGGCGTGGGCGAGGTGGTCGGAGACATCCTGAAGGTAAGCCTGGAGCGGACCGGGCACCTCGTAGCGGTCAAACCCCTGACGCAGTGCGACCAGCACGTCCGCCATCGAGGAGGTGGTGTGCTGCAGGTCGATGACCTCCTGGCTCAGCCGGTAGATGCGTTCGGCCACGGCCGGGTCGCCGCTAAACACCTGACGCTCGATCTGCTCCTTATCGATCAGCAGGCCGCGCAGCACCGGCGTATACCCGTCCACGATCGCATCCAGCAGGCGGTAGGCCACGGCCTCGGGCCCGAGGTTCAGCAGGTGCTCATCATCCAGCAGGGTGCGGCCACCACGATCGGCAATGTCCGCGGGATCTCCGGCGATCGTGGCCTCATCGGTGCCGTCGATCCAGCGGCGATCCTGGCAGAGCACGGCGATCGCGTGCGGACGCACCAGCACGTGGAACTCGGAGAAATCCACGTCCTCGGCGGCGTCGTCATAGCGGGCCGAGCGCAGCACCATAAACAGGACGTTCCCGTAGCGCTCCAGCTTGGGACGCTGCTTGGCGTGCTGCAGATCCTCGACCAGCAGCGGGTGCAGGTCCCAGGCGGCCGCCAGCTCCTCCACGTCCTCGGGGGTGGGGGCGGGGAACAGGCTCAGTGCGATCCGGTTCGGGGCCGCATCGGCGAACTCCAGCGACTCGGCCACCGAGACGTTTTCCGGCGAGGGACGCAGACTCCCATCGATCACATACCGGGTGCGCAGGGTCGAGCCGCCGCTCGCCGATGGAGACGGTGAGGCAGTCTCCCGACGGTGAAAGAGGGGGTTTCTGCGCCGTACGGGCTCGTCATGATCGCGTTTGGGCATCCGCTTTTCCTCGTCGTCGCAGTGGTCTTGGGGGCTCTGTTCAGCTTAGCCGGGCAGGATCTGGCGGCAGCGGATAGCGTAGTCCCGAACCCCAGCCGATCTCCCACCCCAGGGTGTCATCAAAGTAGTCGGCGTAGCCGATGGGCACGCTGATTTCGCGCTGGCACAGGTTTTGCAGGCCCGCAAACCAGGCGGCATACTCGGCGTCATCCCGCAGCGGCCGAACGTGTGGGAGCGCCGCGATAATACGATCGGCGAGCACGTCGGGATCCGCGAGTGGAGGCACCTGGGTGTCCAAAAAGTTTGGCCCCATCCCGTCGGTGTAGCGCAGGACATATCCATCGGGATTAGCCGGGATGAAGCCCGTACCCGAGGAATCATCCCAGATGGTCACACGCCAGTTCGAGCCGGAAGCGTTCATCCCACAGGACACCCGCACCCGGTGATAGCCGCGGGCGTGAACCACTCGGACGGCATCGAGAATACTCAGCCCGGTGCGACGCGCAAGCACACCGTTGATGCCGTCGATGGTGTGCGAATCGGGGCTCACCAGGATCGCCTCCTGTACGCCGGTATCGAGCGCCAGGATCGTGTCGATGGCGTCGATCACCGCCCAGGTGAGCGGCCAGCCCGACGCTCCGGCCCCGATCACCGGCAGGCTCAGCGTTCGCACGCCGAGACTATCGGCAACCGCAAAAATGCGGCGATATCCGGCTACCAGATAGGCGCGGTCCTTCTGAGCCGTGGCAAACGGTGGCACGGTCACGTGAATCACCCAGCGGGCCGGCAACTTCCCGGCGATACTCCAGACCGCGTTTTCGCCCCCCATCCCCTCGGGGAATCGTTCGCGAACGTTTGCCCGGAACGACGCGCCACCCGCACGATGGATGGCCGCATCCACCCCGCCGGCACCAAGCATGGCCGGCGAGGTGGGATTGACGATTGCGTCGGCGTGGACGGCCGTAATGTTCCCCAGCTGTGCGCGAATCTTGATCACCGTTTACCCCCGTGCGTTGTGTGTCCCCTCCACGCTACCCGGGATCGCGCAGTTGCCGGGCACCCGGCCCTAGACCGTGGCGCGGAATTTTGGATGGATGAGCACAAACACCAGCACCGCGCTGCACACCAGGGCGCTGACAATCAGCGGGAGCGGCGGCCACCAGGTGTAGAACAGGGTCGCCAGGGTGGGGGTCAGGACAAAGGTGAGCGCGTTGTTGGCGGCGATCAGCCCGGCGATGCCGCCCTGTTCCTCGGCGCTCATCAGGAGCGAGGGCCCCGCGGTGTAGCCGGGCATGGCCAACCCGAGGCCCAGGCCAATCAGGAACAGCGCGATCACCAGCGGCGGAATGCCGGCGTTGGGGATCAGGACCAGGAATCCGGCGAGCGAGACGGCCGCGCCCACGCGCAGCAGCGTGCCGGGCCGCCATCCCAGCCGAGGAACCAGGACCGCCTGGGCGATCACCATTCCCGCCCCGGCCGCCAGGAGCGCCGCACCGGTGATCCCGGCCGCGGCCCCCGCGTTCAGAGCAAAGCGGTCCTGGACGATGAAGCCGGTGATGATCTGCACAAACCCCAGCCCGGTGAACAGCCCGAAGCCGGCCAGCAGGAACGGCCAGGCGCGCGGATCCCAGGGGCTTACCTTCGGCGGGTTTTCGATCAGCTCGTGGCGCTGTTCGCGGCGCAGGAACAGCATCACCGCGATCAGCCCGATCCCGATCATCACCGGCACACACAGCAGCGGGACCATCAGCCCGAAGCCTGCCAGCGCGCCGCCCACCACCGCACCGCCGATCATCGCCAGGCCCTGAACGGCGCCCACCCCGGCCATGCCCCGCACCCGGGATTCGGTGGTGGTGGTCACATCGGCGATATAGGCCTGAGCGGTGGGCGGAACCGCGGCGATGGCCAGCCCAAACAGCAGCCCGCGGGTGATCAGGAGCAGGATAAACAGTGCGGTGCCGCGCAGGGTCCCCTGCATCCCCAGCTGGGCGAGGAGGGCGAAGAGCGCCATCGCGCCCACCGCGGTGCCCATGGCCGCGACCAGCACGGGTTTGCGTCCACGGGAGAGCGAGGCGCGACCCCAGAACTGACTGCTGAGGACCACGCAGACCGCGGCCAGGCTGATCATCACGCCCACCTGCCATTCGGCCAGCCCCACCTCGCGGGAGAGCGGGGCGATGATCGGGTTGAGGGTCATCTGGCCGAGGTAGACCAGGAAAACTGCGCTCAGAACCAGCGGGATCTGAGGCTTGGTTGCGGTGGACGGGGTGTCCGAAACCTGGGGCTGCATGGGTGCCTTTCCATTGTGTGTTCTGCTGGGTACGCTAGGTCCGCGGCACACAGTTTCGCAATGGCGTTCTCGTTATTAACCGATTGGACAGCATGCCCGACACTTCTCCCCCACGAAAGCCCGGTCGTCCGGTCGAGTTCAACCGCAACCGGGTCCTCGACACCGCCGGATTAATGCTGATGAACGGCGGAATCGAGGGCCTGACGATGCGCCGGCTGGCGAGCGGATCGGGCACCACTCTGGCGGCGATCTATCGCCACCTGGGCGATAAGGAGGGTGTGCTGAGCGCGGTGCTCGACCGCTTCTCCGAGGACATTCCCCGCACTCCGACCCACGGCACCCCGCAGGATCGGATGCTGGCGATCGGACACGGGATGTACGCGGTCCTGGTGACCCGCCCGTGGATCGTCGATATCCTCCGCCGTGGCGGCAGCACCGGCACCGGCGCGCTGTGGTTCGCCGAGGAGTTCATCGCCGCCGCCGAGGAACTGGGGGCCACCCCGGTGGACGCCCTCAACACCTACCGGGCACTCTGGAACTATGTGCTCGGCGCACTCCTCACCCGGGTGGAACCCGAACGCACCCTGGAGGCGGACACCCCGCTGGCCCGGAAAATCCTCGCCGCCGCCGAGCGCGACAAACTCCCCCGCGTGCGCGCCTACGTGGGCGGCCCGATGGGTACCTCCGAACGCCTGTTCCGCCGCGGCCTGCTTGCGGTGGTCGCGGGGCTGGCGGCGCAGTGCCGGGCGGCGTGAACACAAAAACGACCCCGCGCGCACCGAAATACGGTGAGCGCGGGGCCGTTTTGACGTGGTGCCCCCGACAGGAATCGAACCTGCGACCAAGAGATTAGAAGGCTCCTGCTCTATCCTCTGAGCTACGGAGGCGGACGAAACAAGTGTAGCGCGAACGTCGGGTGCGGCGATTCAGGCGCGGGAATGCGCCGCCCGCGGCGGACCCGCCGGGCGCGTCGGATTCCGGGTGCGAGGCGACAGCGCAACGGTCAAAAACCGCGCGACAGCATCGCCACGTCACATCCCCCGCCCGGTACATACACCGCGGGCCACGTCGGCCCCGCACGTAGATCGCTAGAGGAAGAAGCCCAGCACACCCGCGACCGCGGAGGCGGCGGCAATGACTAGGGCGATTGCGATCAGGATCGCGTGCACCCGCAGGAACGCGGTGGCCTTGCCCTCGGCGTCGCGAGCGCGGGGATCGTTTTTCACGCGGGTCCAGAAGCGCGGCCAGACAATCACGTTGTAGGCGGCGTTGATCAGAAGCAGGATACATAGGAGCGGAGTCACCCGCTCATTCTAGGCGAGAATCCGCCATCTGTCGGCGGGGCGGGCTAACATGAGGGCATGGCAAATCTGGCGGACCGACTGGTCTGGATCGACTGTGAAATGACCGGACTCGACCTGGCGGTCGACGAACTCGTAGAGATCGCGGTGGTGATTACCGACTTCGACCTCAAACCGGTCGCACCCGGAATCGACCTCGTGATCAAGCCCAGCGCCCAGGCGTTGGAGCAGATGGGCGAGTTTGTCACCAACATGCACACCACCTCGGGGCTCATCACCGAGCTCGACGACGGGCTCTCGCTCGAGGAGGCCGAGCGTCAGGTCTTGGAATACGTGCGCACGTATGTACCCGAGGCCAAGAAGGCGCCGCTGGCCGGAAACTCGATCGGCACGGACCGTTCATTCCTTGCCAAGTACATGCCCGAGCTCGACGGACACCTGCACTATCGCAACATCGATGTGTCCTCGATCAAGGAGCTTGCCCACCGCTGGTACCCGCGGGTGTACTTCCGCTCCCCCGAGAAGGACGGCGGCCACCGCGCCCTGGCCGACATCCTCGAGTCAATTCGCGAACTGGCGTACTACCGTGCGGCCGCTTTTGTGGCCGAGCCCGGACCCACCTCGGAGGAGGCCAAGGCCATCGCCGAGGACGTGGTGTCAAAATACGCTCCGGAGATGTAATAGACTAATCATGTTGCACCGCACGACACGAAGACTTCGATTCGCAGCCAGCGAAAAGAAGCGCTAGTATCGAGTAGTGACATGGTGGGTATAGCTCAGCTGGTAGAGCGCCTGATTGTGGTTCAGGAGGTCGCGGGTTCAAGCCCCGTTACTCACCCCAAGTAAATATGAAAAGAGGAGCATATATATGCTCCTCTTTTTGTTTTAACCGGAGAAAACGGGCATCGAACGACACGCCCGAGGCGATGAAAACCCATTCTCGCGGCATCAAATTTTGGCTTTCCCTCCCCCGAAACGACACGCCGACACCGGGCCAGCGCCACGCCCGAGATCCTCACATCGGCCGAGATTCTCGATAGGATTTTTCTCGTGATGGAAATGGATCCGGATACCTTCGACACGCTCGTCAACGACGTCTTTGAGGCGCTGCCCGAGGAGGTCACCGAGGGGCTGGAGAACGTGGCCATCGCGATCGAAGATCTCCCCGAGGACGGCAGCCTCGACCTGCTCGGTCTCTACCACGGCGTGGACCTCACCGAACGCGGGCAGTACGGCTTTGGCGAGATGCCCGATCTGATCAGTCTCTACCGTCTCCCGCTCTTGAACTACTGCGAGGACGAGGACGATCTGCGCGAGCAGGTCCGCATCACCCTGGTCCACGAGATCGGCCACTACTACGGCATCGACGACGAGGAACTGCACCGTCTGGGCTGGGGATAGTCCCCGTTGCCGTCAAATCGCCGCATTTTCGGCCGCGCCGCCCACCCGGGCCGAACGCCTCGATTACGCTGACTACATCGCGGTACGCACACCCCGGACGCGGCAGAGACCCCGATCGACGAAGGGAACGTCATGGCCAAACGTGGCATCAGCATCACCCTGGGCACGCTGGTGCTGATCGGTGTGGTCGGGTACGGTCCCGCGGTGCTGCTGGGCCCCCTTCCCGAACCCGATGTCACGGTTGCCGCGGCTCCCGCTTCGGCCGCCCCCGTGCATCCTCCGGTACTGCCCGAAACCGGTGCCACCGCGGTTGCCCAGCAGACCACGGTTCTCGCCCATGCCGGCGATGCCTCGGCTCTGCCCATTTCCGGTGCCGCGCGCCTGGTGACCGCCCTGGTGGTTGCCCAGCGGTATCCCCTCACCGAGGGTCCGGGGCAGAACATCACCATCAGCGAGGACAACTACAACGACTTTGTGGCGCGTGCGGGGGCCGGGGCCTCCACGGTGTCCTTCTATCCGGGGGATGTCTGGACCCAGCATTCGATGCTGCAGGCCATGCTCCTGGGCGGCAGCACCAACCACGCCGATGCCCTGGCCACCTGGGCCTACGGCTCGCGGGAGGGCTTTCTGGAGGCTGTCAAAGCCTGGGCGTCCAAGGAGGGCCTGACCAGCCTGGTCATCACCGATGCCGGCGGCGTTGACCTCGGCAACGTGGCCTCGGCTTCGGACCTGGCTCGGATTTCCGCGCTGGCGGCCGCGGATCCGGGGATTACCGCCGCACTCACCGAGGCGCCCGATCCGCTGGCCCTTCAGCGCGGCATGTCGGTACCTTCCGCCTATCTGCCCGATGCACACATCCAGGTTCTCTATCGCGGCTACACGGATCAGACCGGCATCATCCTGCTGTTTGCCCGCACCATGAAAACCGATGCCGGGGACTTCACCTTCGGGTCGGCCTCGCTGCGATCGGCCACCTGGAAAACCCTGGAAGCGGAAACGCTCGCCCTGCTGGCCAGCGCCGATGCCGGAGTCACAGCCGCCCCGGACCTGGCCGCGGGCACGCCCCTGCTGAGTGTCTCCACCGCGTGGGAGCAAAAGGCCCGCGGGCTCTCGGGGGAAACCCCGGCCCGGCCGCACTGGGCTCAGACCGCTCCGAAACTCGATGTTTCACCCGGGAAGATTCCGGTACCCGTGGCCTCCGGGACACCGGTGGGAACCGTCAACGTGGAATCCAGCGATCCAGAGATCGCCGAGCAGAAGATCCCGGTGCTGCTGGATACCGAACTCACCGAACCGGACGTGCTGTGGCGACTGAGCCATCCGCTGCCGATGATCCAGGCGCTCTGGACGAAGTACGTGAAGTAGCGGGAACGGTAGCGGCGCGATCGGGCGAGCGGCGTCAGATGCGCGAAGCCGGCGGCGAAACGGGCGAGTCAGCCTCCGAGTCCGGCGGCACCACCCGATCCGGTTCGGCCCGCAGCAGCAGGCCAGCTCGGGCGCGCGGATTCCAGCGCGCCACATAGGTGTCAAAATCCGCCTGCCAGGCATCCCAGTGGGGAACGTATCCCTCCCCGTCGCGGGCGAGGGCGCGTGCCTTGCGGAAGGTGTCCTCGGCGTCGATCCAGATGCCCAGGTCGGCCAGGTCCCCGGCGGGCCCCAGCGTGCCGCAGCCCTCGATGACCAGCGGATTCCCGGGCTCGACCCGGGTCGCCGCGGTCACCACACCGCGTTCCCAGTCATAGCCGTGCCAGAAGCCGGGTTCGCCGCGCCGCAGCGGGGCCACCAGGTCCCGAGCCAGCGCCTCGGCGGCGGGGTCCAGGCCGTCCCAGCCGGGATACATCCAGTCCATTCGGATCAGGGTGGGCGTCCCCGATGCCGGCCAGTGCGCGATCAGCTCGTCGGCGAAGGTGGACTTCCCCGCACCACTGGGCCCGTCAATCAGCACAATCGGGTTCACACACCCGTCCAGGAGCGTGCGAGCCCGATCAATCGCCTGCGGGGAGGCGGCCGCCGCCCTATCCAAAGAGGAAGTTCCAGTGGCCGGTCGCCACGCTTGTCCACACCACGATCACGCTGACCAGGATACCAATCGCAAACAGCGCGAGGTCGATGCGACCGAGGCGAGACTCCCGCGCCCAGGTGCGGGTGGTGGCGCCACCAAACCCGCGGGCCTCCATCGCGGTGGCCAGCTTGGTACCGCGACGGATCGAAAGCACCAGCATCGCCAACGCCATGCCGGCAAAGCGACGGATCTTGCCCCGGTCGGCCACGCCGCGGGCGCGACGGGCGAGTTCCAGCGCACGCCAATCGTCCAGGAACAGACCGATCATCCGAATCCCCGCCAGCGCCCCCAGCACAAAGCGGGCGGGCAGCCTGAGGATCTGCGCCAGTCCGTCGGCCAGGTCCGTGGGGTCCACGGTCACAAACAGCACCACCGCGGGCAGCGCGATCGCCAGCACCCGTAGCACGGTGGCGATCGCAATCGTGATCGAGCCGTCGCTGATCTGCGCCAGCCCAAACTCCCAGTACACGGTCCCATCGGGCCGGCCGTAGAGCAGCATCGTGATGCCGGTCAACGGCGCCGCGATCCACACCGGGAGCGTGCGCAGCCAAAACTGGCGCGGCGTCAACCCGGCAAAGGGCAGCAGAATCGCCAGCGCGGCCAGCGCCGTGGCCGCCGAGACCCAGTCCAGGGTCAGCAGCAGCACGATGGTCAGTGGAACCGGCACGATCAGCCGGGTCACCGCATTGGTCCGGTGGATCACCGCGGTACTGCGCGCGGTGATCGCGGGGGCGGTTCCGGCGAGCGCGCTCATGACACCACCTCCGACACGATTCTCACGGTGATTCCCAGGGTACTCATGCGGCCACCTCTGCGGATCCCGCCGTCAGGGTGAGGGTGCGATCGGCCAGGGCCGCCACAAACTCGGCGTCGTGACTGACGGTGATAATCGCCGAGCCCTCGGCGCGCAGCGCGCCGATCAGCTCGACCAGCCGCGCCCACGTTCCGGCATCCTGCCCAAAGGTGGGCTCATCCAGCACCAGAATGCTCGGTCGAGACACCAGTGCGGTCGCCACGGACAGCCGGCGCTTCTCGCCTCCGGACAGGGTAAAGGGATGCGCGCGATCCAGCGCGCTCAGGCCCAGCCGGTCCAGGACGTCATTGACGCGTGCGTCCACCTCGGCCGGATCGAGCCCCAGAGCGCGCGGCCCGACCTCGAGCTCCCGGCGCACGGTGGTGGCCAAAAACTGGTGTTCGGGATCCTGGAACACGGTTCCGATGCGTTCGAGGAGCTGTGTGGACTTCCAGGCAATGGGTGAATCGCCGAGCCCGCGGTTCAGCTCCGCGGTGGCCCGTAGCTCACCGCCCTCGGGGCGCAGCAGACCCGCGAGGGTCAGCGCCAGGGTGGACTTACCGGCACCGTTTTCCCCGGTGATGGCTAGCACTTCCCCCGCACGCACGTTGGTGGTCACCGGGGATCCCACCGGAATCCCGCGCACCCGAGCGGTGCCCAGGTCCCGGGTATCCAGGAGATCGACCCCCGCGGGCTGCGCGGCGGGCAGCGAGACACGGGGCGGATGGCCGGGAACCCAGACGCCCTCGCGCGAGAGTTCGGCACCGCGCTCGGAGAGCACGACATCAGGGTGTCCATCGGCGATCACCGCGCCCCCGGCACCCAACACCACCACGCGATCTACCAGCGGCAGCCAGGTATCCACCCGGTGCTCGATCACCACGAAGGTGGCACCGGTCTGGTCAAGGACACGGCCCACGGCATCGCGCACCTCGGCGACGCCAACCGGATCCAGGTTTGCGGTGGGCTCATCCAACAGCAGTAGCCCCGGACGCATCGCAATCACCCCGGCAAGGGCCAGGCGCTGTTTCTGCCCGCCCGAGAGTGCCTGGGTTGAGCGATCGAGTGGAACATCCAGCCCCACCGCGTCGAGAGCCTCACGCACACGAACCCAGATTTCCTCGCGGGGAACCCCGAGGTTTTCGCAGCCAAAGGCCACATCGTCGCCCACCCGGGCGAGGATCATCTGCGAGTCGGGATCCTGCAGCAGCAGGCCGCTGCGGCCACGCTGATGCGCGGGGTCCTGCCCATCCACGGTCAGGCTGCCCTGCGTATCACCCTCATCGTCTCCGCCGAGGACACCCGCGAGCGCCTGCAGCAGGGTCGATTTTCCCGCACCCGAGGGGCCCAGAATCAGCACCCGCTCCCCCGGACCAATGTCCAGGGTCACGTTCTCAAGTGCCCACGCGAGTCGGGAGGCGTGCCGCCAGCCCCAGTTCTGGATGCTGACGGCCGCCGGTACCACCGAAGTTGCCGAGGTCACGCTAAACCCGAACCCCCAGGCTGCGCCCCACCGCAAACCGGTTGAGCGCCCCGGTGGCCGCGAGGCTCTTGACCGCAAACCACACCAGCAGTCCCGCGATCAGCGCACCACCAATGATCTGAGCGCCCACATAGACGGTGATGAAACCCCAGCTGGCGCCCGGGCTCCAGAAGATGATCGAGTTGACAGCGCCGAAGATTCCCGCGGTGGCCCCGGCCAGCAGCGTAACCGGCAGGTTCCATACCCGGTAGGCGAAGAGCAGGAAGATGATTTCGGCACCGAGGCCCTGAACCAGGCCCGCCTCAATCGTGGAGAAACCACCCCACTGGTTTCCGACCAGCGCCGAGACCAGTGCGGCGACGGTTTCCACATAGATGGCCGCGCCGGGCTTACGAATGACCAGCGCACCCAGCACACCACCGATGTACCAAACGGGTTCCAGGAGACCCTGGAATCCGGGAAGCAAAGCCTCAAACGGCGCCTTGATCCCGCTCCAGCCGAGGTTGAACGCCACAAAAATCAGGGCGACGGCAACACCCAGGACGCTGGCCACAACGATGTCGACAACCCGCCAGCGGAAATTCAGACGCGGCGGAACCACTGCATTTTCTTTAATAGACACTGTGAACGTGCCCCTTTCTAATGAGAAATGGAGGCACGGGTTAGAGAAACTTATCCTCCCTGCGCTGGCATGATCCAGATCAGGTTTGACGGTCGAAGGTACGTACCTTCCTCTCAGCCCAGTGGATCCCGGACTCCCGTGTTACCCCGAGTATAGCGCGCGCCCGGCCCCACGCGGGGACCGGGCGTCACACGATATTTCGGGACAGGCTACTTCTTGAGCACCTTGATCAGCCGGGTGAGGATACGACCAGCCACCCAGACTAGCGGGACCGAGACCACGATGGTCGCGAGCAGGTTGGGCTCAAAGCGCCAGCCGTTGCCACTGCGCACGTACACACCCACGGGAACGGAGAGTCCGCCTCCGCCGCCCCCGCTGCCGGCCGGTTCCCCCGTGGCACCCTCGGCGAATTCGCCCTCTCCGGCGCCAAAACCAAAGCCGGTGAGCGCGACCGGGATCAGGGTTGCCCCCTCGACGGTGACCGGGTCACCATAGGAGGTCTGCACGCCCAGCTTCTGAAAACGGTCTGCGAGGTCCAACGCGATTTTCGTCATGCCCCCACGCTAGCGTGCTCGGCCGGATACGGATACCCCGATGCCGGTCTGTGTGGGTACATGACACGCGAAACCCCCACACCTGCCGAGGTGTGGGGGTTTCGATTCCGGATGCTAGTTGTTGTCCAGCGGGAGTCCCGGCGGGTTCACCAGCGACTTCTTCACGGCCTCGTTTTTCAGGCCCCAGGCATCCAGCCACTGGCCGTACTGGCCGTTGTCGATCAGGTAGTTGATCGCGTCGGCGATGGGCTGAGCCAGTCCCGAATCCTTCTTCACGGTCGCGGCGATCAGGCCCTCCAGGGTCTCCCCCGCACCCGAGAAGATGCCGGCCGTACGGGTGGGGTTGGCGCTACCCTCGGTGAGCTTATTGCCGTAGGCGATGCCCGGGTTCGGGCCGAAGTAGGCGTCGATCTTGCCCGAGTTCAGCGCCAGGGTGGTGGCGTTATTGTCGGGGAAGTAGGTGACCGTGAGGGTCTTGCCCTCGGCCTCCAGTTTGGTCTTCCACTCCAGCAGAATCTTCTCCTGGTTGGTGCCGGATCCCACGGCCACATTCAGGCCGTTGAGGTTTTCGAAGTTGTTATCGAACTCCCACTTATTGGAGGCCTTCACCTGGAACGCCAGGTTATCGCCGCGGTAGGAGGCGAAGTCGTACTTCTCCTTACGCTTTTCGGTGTCGGTGATGTTGGAGAATCCCACGTCGGTGGCACCGGTGTCGATGCCCACAAACAGGTTGTCCCAGGTGGCGTTTTTCACCTCGGGCTTGAGCCCGAAGACGCCGGCAACCAGGCGCCCCAGGTCAGGTTCGGCACCGGTCAGGGTTTCGTTATCGTCGCCGGTAAACGCCAGCGGCGGGAAGCCCGAGGGCAGTGCACCAATACCGATGGTGAGCTTGCCCGAGTCGAGTACCTTCTTGGGCAGGGTCTTACGGATCTCCTCGATGGCCGAAACCTTGATTTTGGTCTCGGTGCCGGCACCGTTGGAGAACGCGGCAACCGTCACGGTTCCGGTGTCGGCGGGGGCGGCTTCGGTGCTGCTGGAGCAGGCGGCAAGCCCGGCAACCAGGGCGGCCGCGGCGGCGAGCGCACCGAGGGTCTGGAGCCGCTTGGGGGTGATGATGGTCATGATGGTTCCTCTGTGATGGGTTCGGGTTAGTGGGGGTTCGGGTTAGTACGGGTGGGCGGTCAGGCAAGAACCTTGCTCAGGAAGTCCTGGGTTCGGGAGTGTGCGGGGGCGGTCAGTACCTGCTCCGGGGAGCCCTCCTCGACGATGGCCCCCTCGTCCATGAAGACCACCCGGTCGGCCACCTCGCGGGCAAACCCGATCTCGTGGGTTACCACGATCAGGGTCTTGCCGCTGCCGGCCAGGGTGCGAATGACCGCAAGTACCTCACCCACCAGCTCGGGATCCAGCGCCGAGGTCGGTTCGTCAAACAGGATCACATCGGGATCCAGGGCCAGCGCCCGGGCGATGGCCACCCGCTGTTGCTGTCCGCCGGAGAGCTGCCGTGGATAGCTGGCCTCCTTATCGGAGAGACCCACCCGGGCCAGCAGCGCACGGGCGGTTTTGCGCGCCTCGGCGGTCTTAATCCCGTGCGAGATCGGTGCCTCGCTGACGTTTTCCAGGATGGTGAGGTGGGGAAACAGGTTGAAGTTTTGGAAAACAAAGCCGATCTTGGCGCGCTGGCGCAGGATCTCGCGAGGACGCAGCTCCTTGAGCCGCTCCCCCTTGACCCGCACGCCGATCAGCTCTCCGTTGAGGGAGACAAATCCCTCGTCGAGCTTTTCCAGGTGGTTGATCGCCCGCAGCAGGGTGGACTTGCCGGATCCGGACGGGCCGAGGATCACGGTCACGGTGCCGGCTTCGACACTGAAATCCACACCTCGCAGCACGGTTTTGTCCCCGTAGGACTTGGTGGCATTGTGCACGGCGATGGCCTGAGTCATGCCACACCCGCCGTCGCTCGGCGCGAGCCAAAGGCCCGGCGCACCCGCTGCAGCGGCGTCGGCGGGAGAACCCGCACCGTTCCGCGAGCGTAGAAGCGCTCGATGTAGTACTGCACCACGGCGATCACGCTGGTCAGGATCAGATACCAGATCGTGGCCACCACGAGCAGTGGAATGACGTCGGTGGGATAGGTGCTGCCGAGGTTCTGGGCGATCCCAAACAGGTCCAGTAGCGAGACGTAGTACAGCAGCGAGCTGGCCTTAATCAGCCCGATGATCTGATTGACGTAGGCGGGCACGATCGAACGCAGCGCCTGCGGCAGCACGATCCGGGTGAACTGGCGACGCTTGGGGATACCCAGCGCGTCGGCGGCCTCATGCTGCCCCTGGTCCACGGCGAGCAGCCCCGAACGCACCACCTCGGCGCTGTAAGCAATTTCGGACAGGCTGAGTCCGATCACACCGAGCGCCAGCGGGGTCAGGGTCGCGACCGTGTTGACGGTGAACTGGGGTCCGAAGGGGATGCCCACGCCGATCTCGGGATAGAGGTTCCCGAGGTTGAAGAGGAAAACGAGCACCAGCAGCAGCGGCACCGAGCGGAATAGCCAGATGTAAAACGAGCTCAGGGTGCTGAGCACCGGGTTACCCGAGAGCCGGGCGACGGCCACAACGATGCCGCCGAAGAAACTCACCACGGCACTGATCGCGGTGGCCACGATGGTGAGCTGGAGACCCTTCAGGATGGGTGGGCTAAAAAACCACTTCCCCACCTTTTCCCATTCCCAGGACGGGTTGGTGAACAGGGTCTGGGTGAAGTTCAGCAGCAGAACCAGGACCAGCGCGGTGATCACCCAGCGCAATGGATGCCGCAGCGGGAGCACTCGACGTTCGGCCAGACGGTGGGCATCGATTCCCGCGGGGGCGGGATCGGAGGGGGGTGAGTCGGTGGGCCGCTGGGCGAGTGCGGTCATGAGGAGGCTCCATTCGAGGAGGGTGAGGGGGTGGGGGAAGCGTGCTCGGCCTCATGCCGGGCGCGAATGTCCGCGATGTCTAGCGGCTCGGGGGTCAGCGACTTGGCGAACCCGTGAATGCCGATGCGCTCGGGTGGCAGATCCTCGTCAAAGAGCGGGGTCCAGCCGGCCGAGCGATAGAGGCGGACCGCCTCGGGCTGGCGCGGGCCGGTGGTCAGATAGGAGCGGGTGAATCCGCGGCGACGCGATTCGTCCTCGAGTTCGAGCACCACCCGACGGGCGAGGCCCCGCCGTCGATGCTCGGTGGCGGTCCAGATTCGTTTGAGTTCGGTGGTGTGCTCATCCAGGGTCTTGAAGGCACCCCCGGCAACCGCGATTCCGTTCTGCAGGAGGAGAACAAACGCGCCTCGCGGTGCACTGAATTCGGCGGCCGGATACCGGTTGATCTCGACCGAGGCCGGTTCCTCGAACACGTCGCCGTAGCGGGCGTCGTATTCCCGCTCCAGATCGGTCAGCAGTGGAAGCACCCGCGGGTCGTCGGGGCTCACATAGACAAAAATCTCATCGTTCGCGGAGGCGGCATCCGGGGTCGGGTTGTGATCAAGCAGCGTCACGGGATCTCTCCTGCGCACTCTGTGCGGCGGCGTCCCGGCGAGCCACCTCATCCCGGACCAGCGGGATCACGTACCGACCGAAGTCGATGGTGTCATCCACGTAGTCGTAGCCGCGGGCGGAGATGATGTCGACGCCGAGGTCCACATAGTCAAGCAGCGCCGCCGCCACGGTTTCGGGGGTCCCCACCAGCGCATTGGAGTTTCCGCGGCCGCCGGTGGCGGCGGCCACCTTGGTCCACAGCGCACGGTCGAAGCGGTCCCCCTGGTCCGCAATCGAGAGCAGCCGCTGCGAACCGGCGTTCTCGGGATTGCGCAGGTCCCCCACAAACGAGGAGGGCAGCGCGCTGGTGCGCCGCTCGATCTGCCCGAGGATGCGCTCGGCCTTCTCCCAGGCCAGTTCCTCAGTTGCTCCGAGAATCGGCCGAAATGCCACCTGGATCCGCGGACGCTCGGTGCGTCCGGCCGCGATCGACAGGTCGGTAATGGTCTTGATCTGCTCGGCGGTGTTCGCCAGCGGCTCTCCCCACAGCGCGTAGATATCGCTCTGCGCGGCACCGATCTCATACGCCGCCGCCGAGGATCCGCCAAACGAGATCTTCGGCCCGCCGGGCTGAGCGGCCCAGATGTCGCTGACGAAGTTTTCGATCCGATAGTGAGCGCCGTCGAAGCTGAAGGGTTCGTGGCTGGTCCACGCCTGCTTGAGGATGCTGATGTACTCGCCCGTGCGGGCGTAGCGCTCATCCTTGGAGAGGAAATCCCCCTCGGCTGCCTGGTCGGCGGTGGAACCACCGGTGATGATGTGCAGGTTCAGGCGTCCGTCGCTGATCTGATCCAGGGTTGCCACGACCTTGGCCGCATAGGTCGGGGCCGAGACGTTGGGGCGGTGGGCCAGCAGCAGCTTCAGGTGGTCCAGCTTCGAAGCCACATACGCGGCGATGGTTGCGGGGTCCGGGGAACCCGAGTGGTAGGCGAAGAGGATGCGGTCCCAGCCGTTATCCTCGTGGGCACGGGCCAGACGCAGGGTGTAGTCCTTGTCGAAGCTGGAACCGCTGCGTGCACGGGTCTCGCTTCCATCGTTGAGAGCGGCGATGCCGAGAAATTCGATGGGCACGGTGTTTCCTTTCCAAATCGGTAGAGTCGGTGCGTCGAGAGGGCTGGCGCTATCCGGTTGCGAGACGCTAACACCGTGGCAACGGGCCCGACAATGGTGGTGATTCACAGTTCGTCATGAGTGTGCACTCGGTGTCACACAACGCTCATCGGGGGTTTTAGTGCTTAGCCTGCAGACATGTCAGTCCCCACTTTTTCCTCCCAGCCCGCGCCCGCGCCGTCCCTCGTTGTGCTCGGCGCGGGACCGCGGGCGGTGGGCGTGCTTGAGCGTCTCGCCGCAAATGCTGCCGAGCTCTGGCCCGCCGGCACGCCCCTCACCGTGCACCTGGTGGATCCGCATCCGGCGGGTCCCGGCCGGATCTGGCGTCATGACCAGTCGCCGCTCCTCAAGCTCAACTCGATGGCCGCGGATGTGACGATGTTCACCGATGAGACCTCGGTTATCGAGGGTCCGATCCGGCCCGGTCCCTCGCTGGTGGAGTGGGCCGAGCGGGTGCGCACGGGCGAGATCGTTCTGCCCGTGGACGAGAAGCGCGGCGTGGCGGACGCGGCGGGGAACACAACTCGCGGGCCCGGGGATACGGGGTCCGGTGTGGACGATGCGCTCCGGGAGGAGCTGAACGACCTCGGGCCGGCATCCTTCCCCACCCGGCGCCTGCAGAGCCTCTACCTGCGCTGGTTCTATGCCGAGACCGTGCGGAAGCTCGGCCCCGGCGTGCGGGTCATCGAGCATCGTGCCCTCGCCCGGTCGGTGCGCGAAACCGCGGACGGATCGCGACGGGTGCACCTGGATAACGGTGACGTCCTCGACGCCGACCTGGTGCTCTATTCCCTCGGCCACACCGGAGTGGACCCGGCGCCGGAGCATGCGCGGCTGCAGACCTTCGCCAACGATCACGGCCTGTTTTATCTGCCCCCGGCCTTCACCGCGGATGCCGATACCCGGGCACTCCGGCCCGGCGAAAACGTCCTGGTTCGTGGGTTTGGACTCGCCGCCGTGGACCTGATCGTGTTGCTCACCGAGGGGCGTGGCGGCCGATTTGAGCGTCCGCTTCCCGGCGGCCCGCTGCGCTATGTCCCCTCGGGACGGGAACCCCGGATTTTGGTCGGATCCCGGCGCGGCGTCCCCTACCACTCGAAGATCGGCTCGGCGCTCGCCGGGGAGGCCCCGTCCCCGAGATTTTTCACCGCCGAAGTGGCGGCCCGGCTGGAGGCCGAGCGAGACTCGCTGGATTTTGCCGATGATGTCTGGCCGCTGATCGCCAAGGAGATGCTCTGGGGCTACTACCGAGAACTCTTCACCGGCCACCCCGAGCGGGTGAGCTCCACGTGGGAGACGTTCTCTCGGGCCTTCGAGCCGATCGATCCGCGGGCGGTGCTGATCGCCACTGCGGCGGGCGAACCTGTCACCGTGGGTCAGGACACGACGCCCGCGGACTCAGCGCCCTCCGTGACCGCGCGCTCAGACACAACCTCCACGACGCGGCCAGACGCGTCCGTGTCCGCGGGATCCCAGGGGTATCCACTCCCCCGAATTCGCGACGACCGGGATCGGGCCACGGTGGACGCCGATGCCCGGACACTGTCCGCTCTGATTGAAGCGTCGGTCCCCGACCCCCTGGATCGCCTGTTCCTACCCGATCTTGATCGCCCGCTCGCCGGTGCCCAGTTCGACCGGGTTGAGGATCTGCAGCGGGCGGTGCGCTCCTACATCGAAGACGACCTGCGCCTACGCACCCGCCCCGAACACAGCGCGACGCTGGGACTGTTCCTCTCGATCCTCACCTCGATGTTCACCTTTGCCGAGCTGGTGGCCTCGCCCAAGTGGACGGCTCGCTCCCGCGTCGCGGATATCAACGGCTGGTGGCAGGGCTACTTCAGTTTCATCGCCAGCGGTCCCCCGGCACACCGCCTAGAGGAGCTGCTGGCCCTGTCGGCCGCGGGCATTGTGGACTTCCTCGGTGGGGACATCCGGGTTGATACCGACAACAAGACCGGCGTGTTCCGCGCCCGGGGGTCGAATCACGACCGCACGGTGTCTGCCCGCGCGCTGGTGGATGCCCGCCTGCCCGACGCAAACATCGCCCGCAGTGATAGTCCGCTGCTGCGCAGCCTGATCGACACGGGAGACGGGGTTGAGGAAATCGCCCGGGATCCGCACACGTCGGGGCGAACCGAACTCACCGCCCCCACCGGGAAGCTCACGGTCCGACCCGAGGATCGCCGAGTGGTGCACATCGGGGGTGACCCCGCCCCACGCAGTTTCGCAATCGGCCCCTATACCAACTCCCCGTTCGTCGGGGCATTTTCCCGGCCCCGGACCAACGCCGTCTCCTTCCGTGAAAACGATCGGGTTGCGCGGGCCCTGCTGATCCGCCTGGCCGAGATCACCGAGCACCGGGTAGCATCGGACACAGCCGGTCCCACGCCAAGCGATGTCTCGAATTCTCGGGCCTCCGCACCCGACGTCAGGGACCGGACGGCTCAGGAATTTCTTGCGGAGGCTCGATGACCAATTCTGTGGACACCCTCGTGATCGGCGGCGGTGCCATGGGCTCGGCCGCGGCCCGGGAACTTGCCCGCCGCGGGACCGATGTGGCCCTGTTTGAGCGCTTCACCCCGGGGCACACCCAGGGTGCCTCGCACGGGGCCTCGCGCAATTTCAATCTCTCTTATGCCGAGCCGGTGTACCTGCGCATGCTCGCCGCCGCGCTTCCGGCCTGGCGCGAGCTTGAGGCCGAGACCGGGACCGCGCTGCTCGACCAGGTGGGTATCGTGAATCACGGCGCAAACCCGGCCTTTGACGCGGTGGCGCGGCTGCTACCCGAGTTCGGTTTCACGGCCGAGTTCCTCGACCCGGCCGTCGCCGGAAGGCGCTGGCCGGGAATTCGGTTTGATACCCGGGTATTGGCCACCCCGCAGGCCGGCCGGCTCAACGCCGATGCCGCGGTCACCGCGCTCCAGGAATCGGCGCGCGCGCACGGGGCGCACATCCGCCACGGCGCACGGGTGACGCGAGTACAGGTCCTCGGAGAGAATCGAGTCCGGATCACGGTGGTGCCCCAGAACGCGGACGGATCCGCCCGGGGTGATGCCGAATTCTGGGAGGCTCGGCGGGCCGTGGTCACCCTGGGGGCATGGACCACCGCGCTCCTGGGACCGGACATCGTCCTGCCCCGGCTCACCGTCACGCAGGAACAGCCCGCTCACTTTGCCGAACGCGAACCGGGACTGATCTGGCCCGGATTCAACCACACGCCGGACCCGCGGGATCAACGCTTTGGCTACTGGCGCTCACCGGTTTATGGCATGCAAACCCCGGGTGAGGGGATCAAGGCGGGATGGCACGGCGTGGGCCCGGTCACCGATCCCGACGCCCGCACCTTCCGCAGCGAACCGACCCAGCTGCGTGACCTCCGGCGTTATGTCAGCGACTGGCTGCCCGGTGCCGACCCCGACTCCTTCGGCGAGATCAGCTGCACCTACACCACCACCGAGGATTCACACTTTGTGCTCGACCGGGTGGGCCCAATCGTGGTGGGTGCGGGCTTCTCCGGGCACGGATTCAAATTCACGCCGGTGGTGGGAACGTACCTGGCCGATCTGGTGCAGGGCCGCGGCGCACCCAGGCTGTTTTCGCTCCGGGCGGCACGCGGCCCCGTCCTCGTCTAGGCCGCGTCGGTGTGCGCCTTGTCTGCGGCGGTCACGTCGGCTGAGTTTGGCGCGTCGGCTGCCTCCGCAGACCCGGCCCCGCCTGCCGGGTCGGCTGCCTCAGCCTGCAGCTCGGGGAGGAACTCGGCGCGCTCGGCGTCGTAGCGAGCCTGGATCTCACGCGCGTCCAGGTCCTCGCTGGTCAGGGACTTCGCGAACCCATAGATACCGATCTGCTCGGGCGTCCCCTCGGGATCGAACAGGGGTGTCCACCCGGTGCCGAGGTACAGGCGAACAGCCTCGGGTTGACGCGGCCCGGTGGTCAGGTAGGCGCGGGTGAAGCCGCGACGCCGGGACTCGTCTTCCAGCTCGGCCAGCACGCGCTTAGCGAGACCCTGTCGGCGCTGCTGGGAAGACACCCAGATGCGTTTGAATTCGGTGGTGTGCTGATCGAAGCGTTTGAACGCGCCGCCGGCCACCGCGACGCCGTCGCGCATCAGCAGGGCGAAGGCCCCGATCGGAGGCAGGAAGTTCTCGGCCGGATAGCGATACAGTTCGGCGGAGGCGGGCTCCCCGAAGAGGTCACCGTAACGGTGGTCATACTCGGCGGCAAGCTCGCGAATCAGCGGTTCTACACGCGGGTCCTCGGGGGATACATACACAAACTCCTCGTGCGGAACGCTCGAAGCTGCGGAACCGGCGGCGGCGTGTGTGTCGGTGGGGGTCTGATCGGTGTCTGTCACGGCGATTCTCCAGGGTGACGTGGGCGCGCGGGCTTGCGGAAAAGCGGGCGGTGCGGGGATGGGGAGCGCTCACGGGAGAGGTAATTCTCACGGAACACTCGAACGTAACACGAGCAGTGTAGTCCTGATTCCCGACCGCACTCCTCGGCCTGTCGGAACCAGTCGCACTGCCTCAATGATCGTAGGGCTCGATGTGGTCTCGGACGATGCCGCGGGCCCAAGCCTAGTGATCGTACGGCTCGATGTGGTCCCTGACGATGCCGTGAGGCGGGACCGAGGGCGCCGGTGCCGCCCGATCCAGCAGCGCGGCGGACATGATCGCCCCGGCCCCGAAGCGCGCACGCAGCGTATCGATCGCGGATTCGGCCTCGCGCCAGTCCTCATCGGGGTCCCAGAGTGCGGCGCGCGGATCGGTTCCGGTCTGCAGCTGTTCCCCGCGGACGCCGATCAGCCGAACCGGACGCCCGGCAATCTCCAGCGCGTCCACCAGGTCGGCGGCCTCCTCAAAGATTCGCCGGGCCACGTGGGTGGGCTCGGCGAGGGTGCGCGAGCGAGACAGCGTGGTGAAATCGTCAAAGCGCACCTTGATCGCGACCGTCTTGGCCGACATGTCCGCGGCCCGCAGCCGCGCGGCAACCCGGTCGCTCAGTCCTAGCAGCTCGCGGCGAATTGCCCGCGGGTCGGCGATCGAGTGTTCGAAGGTCACCTCGTGTCCGATGCTCTTTTCGGCGGCGACCGCCGGCTCCACCCGGCGGGCATCCTGGCCGCGGGCGAGCAGTTGCAGCTTGAGCGCGGTGGCCGGACCAACCGCACGCACCAGGAGTCGTTCGGGGGCATCGGCCACGTCGGCCACCGTGCGCAGCGCGATTCGTTCGAGTGACTCGGCGGTTTTCGCGCCCACACCCCAGAGTGCGTGGATTGGGAGCGGACGCAAGAACGCCACGGTTTGGGCCTTGGGGATGACCAGCAGGCCGTCGGGCTTGCCCTTACCGGAGGCGATTTTGGCCACAAACTTGGTGGCGGCGATGCCCACGGTGCAGGCCAGACCGGTCTGCTCCCGTACCCGGCGACGAATCTCGTGCCCGATCTGGCTGGGGCTGCCCAGCAGTCGGCGAGCGCCGGACACGTCGAGGAATGCCTCGTCGATACCCAGCACCTCCACCATCGGAGTCATCTCACGGAAGATATTCATCACGATGCCCGAGTAGTGCCGGTAGGCGGCGAAGTCTGGCTCGATCACCAGCAGCGAGGGACACAGCTGGAGTGCGCGGGCCATCGGCATCGCCGCGTTGACTCCGTAGCGCCGTGCCGCATAGTTCGCGGTGGACACCACGCTGCGTCCCGAACGGTGGCCGATGGCCACCGGCCGATGCGCGTCTTCGGGGCGATCCAGCAGCGACACCGACGCAAAAAACGAGTCCATGTCCACGTGCAGGATCGGGGTCTCACTGTCGTCGGCGTTTGCCGCCGACACCAGTCTCTCGCGCCCGTCCTGCTTACTCACTCCCCCATTGTCCCACCGACCCCCGACATCGGCGAGGGCAGAGTCTATGCCGGATTCGCTTCCCGGTGTCCGGCACCGAGCGCGTCACGGATACTCTGCGCCGTAAACGCCTGCTTGGGGTGCCGCCGCTCGGTTTCATCGGTCAGGGCGAGAATCGAATCAACCAGGGCGGGCGTGCGGGAATTGGGGCACAGCAGGATCGCGAGTTCTAACTGTCCCAGCAGGGCAGAGCGTCGCGGCACGATTTCAAGGTAGGCCTCCCACCCGCGCGGATCGCCGGTCAGTGCCAGCAGATAGGCGGCCTCGCACCGCGTGGGCAGATCCGCGTTGTCAACAAACGTCTCGCCCGTGGAGTGCAGCCACTCCTCCCACCACGAACCGTGATCCTCGCTGCGGAGGTCTCCCCACATGGGGTGCACGATATAGCGTTCGTAGGCGTTTCGCACCGTGTTGAGGAGGATCGCACGGGTTCGGTCATCGGCGGCGCGCAGGGCCGGATCCACGATGTCTCGGAAATCCGCGGAACGGAAGTGGTTTCTCACGGGGAGAAGCATCCAGCTAAGCTCGGCACGGGCCAGCCGGTTCAGCGCTCGTGCCGACTGCAGGCGGGTCTCGGCGCTGGTTGACCCTAGATCCTCGGTGATCCGTGCCAGCTCGGCCTCCAGCGCCGCGGCCTTCCGGGCGTATTTATCGGATTGCAATAGCGAGATGATGTGCGGCTCCATGCTCGCTAGGGTAGCCGGAATCGCCCGTGCATCGCTGCACCCTGGCTTCACTTGGCGAACAAAAACGGCGGCCCGCTCTCCCCGAAGGGAGTGCGGGCCGCCGTGGAGCGAGACGTGAACTATGCCTGCGCGGCACGCTCCAGCAGGAGCTCGCGCACGCGGGCGGCGTCGGCCTGGCCCTTCATGGCCTTCATGACGGCACCGATGACGGCACCGGCGGCCTGGACCTTGCCCTCGCGGAGCTTTTCCAGGATGTCGGGCTGGGCGGCGAGAGCCTCGTCGATTGCGGCGATCAGCGCACCGTCGTCGCTCACCACGGCGAGGCCGCGAGCGTCCACAACCTCCTGCGGCGAACCCTCACCGGCGATAACACCCTCGATAACCTGGCGGGCCAGCTTATCGGTCAGGGTGCCGGCCTCGACCAGCTTGGCGGTCGCGGCGACGTTCTCCGGGGAGATCAGCGACGCGGCATCCACACCCTGGGTGTTGGCGATACGCGAGATCTCGCCGGTCCACCACTTGCGAGCGGCCTGCGCGGTGGCCCCGGCGGCGACGGTAGCGCTGATCTCGGCCAGCAGACCACCGTTCACGACGTCCTGGAACTCCAGGTCGGTGAAGCCCCACTCGCCCTTGAGGCGACGGTTGCGGGCGGCGGGGGCCTCAGGCAGCTCGGAACGCAGCTGCTCGATCAGCTCGCGGCCCGGAACAACGGGCAGCAGGTCGGGCTCGGGGAAGTAGCGGTAGTCATCCGCGTCCGACTTCGGACGGCCGGCGCTGGTGGTGCCGGTGTCCTCGTGCCAGTGACGGGTCTCCTGGGTGATGGTGCCACCGGCCTCGAGGATCGCAGCCTGACGCTGGATCTCGTAGCGCACCGCACGCTCAACCGAACGCAGCGAGTTGACGTTCTTGGTCTCGGTGCGGGTACCCAGCTTCTCCTGGCCGCGGGGGCGCAGCGAGACGTTGGCGTCACAGCGCAGGTTACCGCGCTCCATGCGAGCCTCGGAGATGCCCAGCGAGATCGCGATCTCACGAACCACGGCCACATAGGCCTTAGCCAGCTCGGGGGCGTTGTGCTCGGCACCAAAGATGGGCCGGGTCACGATCTCCACCAGCGGCACACCCGCGCGGTTGTAGTCCACCAGCGAGGCGGACGCACCCTGGATGCGACCGGCCGAACCACCGACGTGGGTGAGCTTTCCGGCGTCCTCCTCCATGTGGGCACGCTCGATCGGCACGTGGTAGATCGAACCGTCGGCCAGCTCAACCTCAACCGAACCGTCATAGGCGATCGGCTGGTCGGACTGGGTGATCTGGTAGTTCTTGGTCATGTCCGGGTAGAAGTAGTTCTTCCGGGCAAAGCTCGAGGTCTCGGCGATCTCACAACCGAGCGCGAGGCCCAGGCTGATCGAGTAGCGCACGGCCTGCTCGTTGACCACCGGCAGGGTGCCCGGCAGGCCGAGGTCCACCGGGGTGATGTTGGTGTTGGGCTCGGAACCGAACTCGTTCGGTGCCGACGAGAACATCTTCGTCTTGGTACCGAGCTCGATGTGAACCTCGAAGCCGAGTACGGGCTCGTACAGTTCGAGCGCACGCTCGAAGGAGAGGATCTTGTCCTTGGCCATGTTTACTTTCCTCCCAGGGCGGGTGCCTGCGAAATGAGGGTGTGTCCCCAGCCCTCTTCGAGGCGAGCCTCGATGGCGGCGGCGACGCGGTACAGACGGTCATCGGCGCGAACCGGAGCCATCAGCTGCAGACCGGTGGGCAGACCGTCCTCGGGTGCGAGACCCATGGGGATGCTGATTCCGGGCACACCCGCGAGGTTTGCGGGAATGGTTGTGATGTCGTTGAGGTACATCGCCAGCGGGTCGTTGACGCGCTCTCCGATCTTGAAGGCGGTGGTCGGGGCCGACGGCGAGGCAATGACGTCCACCTGGTCGAACGCGGCGTTGAAATCGCGCTGAATCAGCGTGCGGACCTTCTGCGCGCTGCCGTAGTAGGCGTCGTAGTACCCCGAGCTGAGGGCGTAGGTACCGAGGATGATGCGGCGCTTCACCTCGGGACCGAAGCCGGCCTCGCGGGTCGCGGCCATGACGTCCTCAACGGTGCCGCCACCCTGCGGGTGCACGCGCAGACCGAAGCGTACAGAGTCGTAGCGGGCCAGGTTGGAGGAGGCCTCGGCGGGCAGGATCAGGTAGTACGCGGCAACGGCGTACTCGAAGTGCGGGGCGTCGATCTCCACGATCTCGGCACCGGCACCCTGCAACAGGGTCAGGGTCTCGGCAAAGCGCTGCTCAACACCGGCCTGGAAACCCTCACCGGAGAACTGCTTGACCACGCCGACGCGCAGGCCCGTGAGGACCTCGCCCGACTGACCCTCGCGGGCAGCGGCGGCCATCGACACCCAGGACTCGGGGATCGAGGTGGAGTCGCGGGCATCGTGCCCACCGATGACGTCGTGCAGCAGCGCGGCGTCGAGGACGGTCCGGGTGACCGGGCCAATCTGGTCCAGCGAGGAGGCCAGCGCGATCGAACCGTAGCGGCTCACACCACCGTAGGTGGGCTTCACGCCGACGGTACCGGTGACGTGGGCGGGCTGGCGGATCGATCCACCGGTGTCCGAACCCAGTGCCAGCGGTGCCTCGAAGGCGGCCACGGCCGCGGCCGAGCCACCACCGGAACCACCGGGGATGCGGGTGAGGTCCCACGGGTTGTGGGTGGGGCCGTAAGCCGAGTGCTCGGTGGAGGAACCCATCGCGAACTCGTCCATGTTGGTCTTACCGATGGCGATCAGGCCGGCGGCGCGGGCGCGCTCCACCACGGTCGCGTCAAACGGGGACATGTAGCCCTCGAGGATCTTCGATCCCGAAGTGGACGGCATATCCGTGGTGACCAGGACGTCCTTGACCGCGAGCGGCACACCGGCCAGCTCGTGGAGTTCCTCACCGGCGGCACGACGCTCGTCGATACCGCGGGCGGTCTCCAGCGCCGAGTCAGAGACGTGCAGGAACGCGTGGACGTCGCCATCAACGGCGGCGATGCGGTCCAGGTGAGCCTGGGTGGCCTCCACTGCGGAGACCTCACCGGCGGAAAGCTTGGCGGCCAGCTCGGCCGCGGACAGGCGAATCAGGTCGCTCATTACTGCTCCTCCCCGAGGATCGCGGTGACCACAAACTTGCCGTCCTGCTGCTCGGGCGCATTCTGGAGCACCTGCTCCTGGGTGAGGGTCTCCCCCACCACGTCGGCGCGCAGCGCATTGGTCAGCGGGATCGGGTGGCTCGTGGCGGGCACGTCAGCGGTGGCCACCTCCGAAACCTTCGCGATGCTGTCGACGATCTGACCCAGCTCGGTGGTGAGGCTGGCGATTTCGTCCGGGCTGAGGTCGATCCGGGAGAGCGACGCGAGGTGCGTCACGAGCTCCGGGGTAATTTCCGACATGTAGCTCCATCTCAGAGGGCGGGAAGAATCTCCTCAGTCTATCGTGGGGCGCGCTCCCCTCGCCTCCCGCCACCGCAAAAGTGCGGTGACGGCGGGGTAAACCGTACGCCAACCACGCACCACGCCCCGGGTTTCGCCCGGAATCAGCGGCTGTCTGCGTAGTATGGTGCCCGTGAATACCTCGTCTTTCGCATCCGAAACCCGTCCCTGGCTGGCCAGCTACGCCGAAAACGTCCCCGAGGACATTGCCGTCCCCTCGGGCAACCTGGGTGCCCTGGTCCAGGGCTCGGCCGAGAAATATCCGAACGCCGTGGCGCTGGAGTTCTTTGGTGCCACCACCACCTATGCACAGTTGCAGGATCAGATTGAGCGTGTGGCCGAGGGCCTGCGCCGCCTCGGTGTGCGCCGCGGCGACACGGTCGCGCTGGTGCTGCCCAACTGCCCGCAGCACATCGTCGCGTTCTACGCGGTGCTGCGCCTGGGCGCGATCGTGATCGAGCACAACCCGCTCTACACCCCGCGTGAGCTGCGTCACCAGTTTGAGGACCACCGCGCGCAGACCGCGATCGTCTGGGACAAGGTGGCCGAAACCGTACAGGACTTCCCGGTTGACCTCGGTGTCCGCTCCCTGGTCTCGGTGAATGTGACCACCGCGATGCCGCGGGCCATGCGCGCCGCGCTGCACCTGCCGATCGCCTCGGCTCGTGCCTCCCGCAAGCAGCTGACCACCCAGGTGGAAAACACCATCCGCTGGGAGAAGCTGCTCAAAAACGACCGGATTTCGGCCGAGGTTCCCGAGCCCGAAACCTCCGAGACCGCGGTCATTCAGTACACCTCGGGCACCACCGGCAGCCCCAAGGGTGCGGTGCTCAGTCATGCCAACCTGCTGGCCAACGCGATGCAGGCGCAGGCCTGGACCCCCACCATTACGCGCGGCGGGTGCGTGGTCTACGCGGTCCTGCCGATGTTCCACGCCTACGGGCTCACCCTGTGCCTGACCTTCGCGATGAGCATGGGTGCACGCCTGGTTCTGTTCCCCAAGTTTGATCCCGACCTGGTGCTCAAGGTCATGAAGAAGCACCCGCCGACCTTCTTCCCCGCGGTCCCGCCGATCGCCGAGCGACTGATGCAGCGTGCGGTGGAGCGCGGCATCTCGCTCGAGGGGATCGAGATCGCGATCTCCGGGGCGATGCCGCTGCTGACCGAGCTGGTCGAGCCCTGGGAGAAGCTGAGCCGCGGCTACCTCGTCGAAGGCTTCGGGCTGAGCGAGTGCTCCCCCGTCCTGATGGCCAATCCGGTGGCCGAAAACCGCAAGGCCGGCACCGTGGGTCTGCCGATGCCCGGGACCCTGCTCAAGGTGGTGGACCCCGAAAACCCCACCGTCGAGCTGCCGCTGGGTGAGCCCGGCGAGCTGCTGGTCAAGGGCCCGCAGGTGTTCTCGGGCTATTACCGCAAGCCCGAGGAAACCGCCGAGGTGTTTGTGGACGGATGGTTCCGCACCGGCGATATCGTCACCATCGACGAGGACGGCTTCACCCGCATCGTTGACCGGATCAAGGAACTCATCATCACCGGCGGCTTCAACGTCTCGCCCTCCGAGGTCGAAGCCACGATGAAAACCCACCCCGCCATCGCCGACGTCGCGGTGGTAGGTCTGCCCTCGACTCACTCGGGTGAGGACGTGGTGGCCGGCGTTATCGTTGAGGCCGGACAGAGCCTCAACGAGGAGGAGGTGCGCACCTGGCTGCGCGAACGCCTCACCCCCTATAAGGTTCCGCGCCGGATCGTTGTGCTGGATGAACTGCCCCGCTCGCTGATCGGCAAGGTGCTGCGCCGCGAGGTGCGCACCAAGATTCAGGAGCTCGACGCCGCCTAGGGCGCCCCACGCGCACAACGCCCCTCCTCACTCCCGGTTACGGGAGGACGGAGGGGCGTTCTGCCGCGCCGGTCGAGACCGCGGTCACTCCCGATTCCGGGAGGACGGACGGCCGTTCTGCCGCGCCGGAGGAGACCGCAGTCATCCCCAGTGGAGGTGGCCGGTGCCCCGTGGGGTTAGGCGTCGCGACGTCGCGTACGGATCCAGACGCCGGCAATCAGGAGCAGCATCGCGGCTCCCGCGAGCAGCGGAACCCCGGCCGAACCGGTGCCGGGCAGGCCACCGTGGCCTCCCGGATCGGTGCTCGGTGTACCCGATGAGGTCGGACCGGCCGACGGCAGGACCGGACCCGCGGTCTCGGTGGGTGTGGGATCCGTCGGCGTCGGGGTCGGGTCGGTCGGGCTCGGGGTGGGTGTCGGGCTCGGGTCCGTCGGCGTGGGTGTTGGGGTCGGCTCGGTCGGCGTCGGAGTGGGCGTCGGCTCGATCACCACCTCGGGCACCGCGGCTGCGGTCGCCGGATCCCCGCTGCCAGCCTCGCTGAACGCCCGCACTCGGAACTGCGTTTCGGTCCCCGGAGCCAGGCCGGTGATCACCCGCGTGGTGGCGGTGGAACGGGCCTCCTGTGGCATGGTGACCCAGGTGGCACCGCCGTCAGTCGAACGCTCCACCACGTAGTCGAGTACGTCCGCCTGACCGTGCCCCACGGCCGAGGCAGCCCAGTTCAGGGTGACCGACTCGGGTCCCGGCGTGGCCGTCAGCCCGGTCAGTGGCGAAGGCGTGAGCGCAAAAATCTGCACGATGGAACGGGTGTTACTCGCGCTGGTGTTCTGCTGGGTCGTGGCATACACAAATCCCCGTGCATCCACCGCCATTCCGCGGACGGTCCCAGTGCGCCCCTCATCGTGCACGTTCCCGGAGACGGATCCAATCGTGGTGATATTCGCACCCGCCGAGGTGCGCCGGGCGATTCCCCCGGAGCCAAGTACGCTCAGGACGTCGCCGTTAGCCTGGTCGACCTGCAGGCTCATGACCGAGCTAAACGGCCCGGCGTTCACGGCACCGCCGGTGCCGAAGGAGGTGTCTACACTCCATGCCCAGCCGTTGGGGTTTTCGGGGGTCGCGGGCAGTCCCGCGGCCTTGTTCACCCGCAGCTTGTGAATTTTGCCCTGACGTCCACCCGCATAAATATCGCCCACGTAGATGCCACCGCCGGTGCGGTCGATCGCAATGGACTGCGGACTGTTGAGGCGCCCGGGAGCGGTGATCGGCTGATCGGGGGTGACTGCGCCGAGGTAGCGTCCGCGCAGGTTCCCCGAGGAGTCGAAGACCACGACGGCCGCATATCCCTCGGCGGTCACATAGATGTCCCCATCGGCATCCACCGCGATCCCCACCGGCCACGTCATCCGAGCCGGATCCGAGGAGACCCCCGGGGCACCCCAGCGGGCCAGCTCAACGCCGGCGGGTGAGTACTTCTTGATGAACGGAGCCGAGTTGGAGGTCACCACATACACGTTTCCGTCGGCATCGGTGGCCACACCCCGGTGCCCGCGCACCTCGGGGTCCCCGGCCAGAATCAGATCCGATCGCACCAGGTCTTGCGGGTTGGGTTCGGTCTGATGGGTTTTCACCGTCCACTCGCCGTTGGTGGTGTACGCGATACCGTCGAGTCCCGGCTTGCCGGTCAGGGTAAACGCCTGCAGGCTGTGTCCGGCATCCTGAGAACCCACCTCGCGCGGGGCGAGACCCGAGTCGGCCACATAGATCTTGTCCCCGGCAACCGAGATGCCGTAGGGGAAGTAGAAGTCGAAGGGCGCGGGCGTGCTGACCGCATTATTCACCCCGAACTGGCCGATATAGCCGTACCCGCCGCTGCCAATAGTGCGGCCGGGATACTCGGTGGAGTGGACCGCGGCAGCCACCGCGGGTCTGGAATCGGGGACGACGATCACGGCCGCAACCGCGAGGGTGGTCGCGGCGATCAGCGCACCATGACGAACGTTGGGATTCCGCAATACAGTCATACATACTTTTTATTGGATTTCCGACTAAATGCGAATGCCCAGTGGAAATTGGAGTCCGGTATATTCACCCCAGTTCGGGGCGAACGACTGCTATTCGGTCAAAAAACCCGGTCCCTCAACCACCAGCCGCGCAAACTGCGCCGCATCCAACACCGGCACACCCAGCGCCTCGGCCTTGGCCAGCTTTGAGCCGGCTCCGGGCCCGGCAGCCACATAGTCGGTCTTCTTGGACACGCTCGAGGCGGATTTTCCGCCGGCGGAAATGATCGCCTCGGCGGCACCCTCCCGGGTGAAGCCCTCCAGCGATCCGGTTGCCACAATCGTCAGTCCGGTCAACACACCGTCGGCCGCGGCCGAGGCACCGGGACCGGGGTGGCCCGGGGTGGCCCACTGCACGCCGGCCGCGCGCCAGGCGGTCAGAATCTCCTCATGCCAGTCGATCGGGAACCACTCCAGCAGCGAGTCGGCGATGGTGGGGCCCACCCCCTCAACCTCGGCCAGTTCCTCCCGGGTGGCCGAGCGGATCGCATCCAGCGAGCCAAAGTAATCGGCCAGGGCTCGCGCGGCAACCGGTCCCACGTGACGAATGTTCAGCGAGACCAGCAACCGCCACAGCGGCTTGGTCTTGGCGATCTCCAGGTTGCGCAGCAGCTCCTCAGCGTTCTTGGAGGGCACCCAGTCGGCGTCCCCGAAGAACTCGCCCTCGGGGTCAAACTCGGGATCACGCTTGCTGCGCTTTCGACGGAACGGGTTGAGCCGCTTGGGCTCGCCGGTCTTTTCATCGATGCGCGGTTCGCCGGTTTCGCCGTCCCGCACCTCGACCACGATCGGGAAGATGTCTTCCAGGCGCAGCGCAAACAGCCCCGCCTCGGTCACCAGCGGCGGAACCTCGGGGAACACCGGCTGGGTCAGTGCGGCCGCGGCCACCTCGCCGAGTGCCTCGATATCGAGGCCCCCACGCGAACCGATGTGCTCAACCCGGCCTCGCACCTGGGCGGGGCAGGAGCGGGCGTTGGGGCAGCGGAGGTCGATATCGCCCTCCTTCATGGCCCGCAGCTCGGTCCCACACTCGGGACAGCCGACGGGCATCACAAACTCGCGTTCGGAACCATCACGCAGGTCCACAACCGGCCCCAGCACCTCGGGGATCACGTCTCCGGCCTTGCGCAGCACAACCATGTCACCGATCAGGACACCCTTGGCCTTGACCACGTCGCGGTTGTGCAGGGTGGCCTGGGCGACCTCGCTGCCGGCCACCCGCACCTTTTCCATCACCGCGTACGGGGTTGCCCGACCGGTCCGCCCCACGCTCACCACGATGTCCAGCAGTCGGGTGTGCACCTCCTCGGGCGGATACTTATAGGCGGTCGCCCAGCGCGGCGCCCGGCTGGTGGCACCCATTTCGGCGTGCAGGGCCAACTCATCCACCTTGACCACGATGCCGTCAATCTCGTGGGTAAAGGACCCGCGATGGGCCCCCACAAATTCGATCCGCTCGGCCACCTCATCGATCGAGGCAAACACCTTGGAGTTGGGCGAGGTGGGCAGTCCCCATCCGGCCAACAGATCGTAAACCTCGGACTGCGCCGAAACCGGCGGGTTTTCCCAGGCGCCGATGCCGTGCACGTACATCGCCAGCTTGCTCAGACGCAGCTTCATCGCGGCAAGCTGGGCGGGAGTCTTGCGGTCAGGCTTTTGCCGCAGCGATCCGCTGGCCGCGTTCCGCGGGTTCGCAAAGACCTTCTCGCCCACCTCCTGCTGGGTGCGGTTGATCTCATCGAAGTTCTCCACCGGGAAGAAGATCTCCCCGCGCACCTCGACCAGCGCGGGCAGATTGTCGCCGTGCAGGCGGTCCGGGATGCCCGGAATCAGCGCGACGTTCTCGGTCACGTCCTCCCCCACCACGCCGTCGCCACGGGTGGCGGCGCTCACCAGGACCCCGTCCCGGTAGCGCAGGTTGATGGCCAGACCGTCGATCTTAAGCTCGGTCAGGAACCTCACCTCACGGCCCGCCAGGGCACGCGCCTTCTCGGCCCACTCCCGCAGCTCGTCCAAGCTAAACACGTTGTCGAGGCTCAGCATGCGCTCGGCATGGGTGACCTCGGAGAACAGCGTGTTCTTCGCCGCGCCGACCGTCAGGGTGGGGCTGTCCTGGGACTGTAATTCGGGGAAGAGCCGTTCGAGCTCGGCTAGGCGATGCTGGAGCGCATCGTATTCGGCATCGGTGACCGGGGCGGCATCGCCCCCATAGTAGGCATCGCGCAGGGAGAGGATGCGCTCGGTCAGCTCGGCCACCTCGGCTGCCGCGGCCTGGCGCTCCGGCTCGGCGGCTTCGGGCACAGCGGCTTCGGGCACAGCGGCTTCCGGCACCGCTGCGGGCGCGGAGAAAGCGGACTGGGGAGCGTCGGAACCTGCGTTGTTAGTCACAGATCCATTGTACGAAGGGACCCCCGACAACGGCTATCCGCCCCGCCAACACACATTTGTCGTATATTCACCGTGAATTTTGGATACAAAACGGTCTCGGTTTCCGTGTTTTGCACAAACGTGCTTATGGTGTGAGACGTACTAATTCGATCTATGGCTGCTCCGGGGGCAGCCGTAGGCCGAGCCCGGACGCCATAAGTGACCGGACGCGGGTAAGTTCCCCGAACGAGAAAAGAGAATTCGTGTCCGAATCTAGGGGGCCGCACTCTACTGCGGAACAGAAAAAGCTACATCGGCGCGTGGTGGGGGTTGCCGCGGCCGCAGCAGTCGGAGGATTTCTTTTCGGCTTCGACTCCTCCGTTGTTAACGGCGCCGTCGATGCGATGCAGAAGCACTTCGCACTCTCCGACGCACTGATCGGCTTCGCGGTTGCCTCCGCGCTGCTGGGCTGTGCGATCGGTGCCTACTTTGCCGGTCGGATCGCGGATAGCCGCGGCCGAATCTTCACCATGCTGCTGGGCTCGGCCCTCTTCCTGGTCTCCTCCTTCGGTGCGGCCTTCGCGTTTGCCCCCTGGGATCTGATCATCTGGCGCGTCGTGGGAGGCCTGGGAATCGGTATCGCCTCGGTGGTGGCTCCGGCCTATATCGCCGAGGTTGCCCCCAAGTATGAGCGTGGCCGTCTGGCCTCGCTGCAGCAGCTGGCGATCACCCTGGGTATCTTTGCCGCCCTGCTCTCCGATGCTTCCTTTGCCGGGGCTGCCGGATCTGCCGAGTCGGATTTCTGGTTTGGCATCGAGGCCTGGCGCTGGATGTTCCTCGCCTGCGCCGTCCCGGCCGTCGTCTACGGCATCCTGGCCCTGCGCCTGCCCGAGTCTCCGCGCTACCTGCTGATGCACGGTCGTGAGCCCGAGGCCCGCAAGATCTTCGCCACCATGTGGAAGGCCGAGGACATTGAGGCCGCCGTGGGCGAGGCCAACCGCGCCATCGAGGAGGATAAGACCACCAAGAAGGCCTCGCTGTTTGAGGGCCGTCGCCTGCTGCCGATCGTCTGGATCGGTATCATCCTGTCGGTGTTCCAGCAGTTCGTGGGCATCAACGTGATCTTCTACTACTCCACCACCCTGTGGAAGGCCGTCGGGTTCGACGAGAGCAACTCGCTGCTGATCGGTGTGATCACCTCGGTGATCAACGTGGTCGCAACCCTGGTGGCCATCGCCCTGGTGGACCGGATCGGCCGTCGTCCAATCCTGCTCACCGGTTCGCTCGGCATGGGTGTGTCCCTGGCCGCGATGGCGATCTCCTTCGCCAACGCCACCGTGGTCAACGGCGAACCGCACCTGCCCGGTGCCTGGGGAACCGTCGCGCTGATCGCCGCCAACCTGTTTGTGGTTTGCTTCGCGGCCAGCTGGGGCCCGCTGGTCTGGGTGCTGCTGGGCGAGATCTTCCCGGGTCGTATCCGCGGTAAGGCGCTCGGTGTGGCCGCCATGGCCCAGTGGATTGCCAACTTCCTGATCACCGTGAGCTTCCCGGTCATGGCCGCGGCCTCGCTCCCGCTGACCTACGGCATGTACGCGCTGTTTGCGTTCGCCTCGCTGGTCTTTGTCTGGTTCAAGATTCCCGAGACCAACGGCCTGAGCCTCGAGCAGGCGGAGACCCTCTTCACCCGCAAGAACGTGGCGAAGAAGGACTAACAGTCCCACACAAAAGGCGGCGACCGGAATTCCGGTCGCCGCCTTTTTGGTTTCGGGATTTAGCCCAGCGCACCCGCGGGCACGGCCGAAACGGTGCGATCGATCGTGCACTGCCCCAGCACCCGGGTGCCCACGTAGATCACCGCGGTCTGGCCGGGGGCGACGCCATCCAGCGGGGTCTCGGGGATGATGTGCAGCTCGGTTCCATCCGCGGTCTCCGCCACGCGGGCAACCGCGGGCACCGGATCGGCGTGGGCGCGAATCTGCACCTCACAGTCGAAGGTCTCGGTGGGGTTTTCGGGGGCAAGCCCCGCCCAGGTGTAGCGGGATCCGGCGATCTCGGCGGTCGCCAGAGCCTCCTTCGGTCCGACGATGACCTCGTTGGTCTTCGGACGCACCTCGAGCACAAAGCGCGGGCGGCCATCAGGTGCCGGGGTACCCAGGTGCAGGCCGCGACGCTGACCCACGGTGTAGGCGTGCGCACCCTCGTGGCTGCCCACGACGTTGCCGGCGCGGTCAACGATCTCGCCGGTCTGCGTCCCCACCCGCTCGGCCAGCCAGCCGCGGGTATCACCGTCGGGGATGAAACAGATGTCGTGGCTGTCGGGCTTATTGGCCACGCTCAGTCCGCGCTCCTCGGCCTCGGCCCGAACCAGCGCCTTGGTCGGGGTGTCGGCCAGCGGGAAGTAGCAGTGCTTGAGCTGCTCGGCGGTCAGCACACCGAGCACATAGGACTGGTCCTTGGCCCAGGCGCTCGCCCGGTGCAGCTCGATGTTGCCCTCGGCATCGGTGACGATGCCCGCATAGTGGCCTGTGCACACGGCGTCGAAGCCGAGGTCCAGGGCCTTTTCCAGTAGCGCGGCGAACTTGATCTTCTCGTTGCAGCGCATGCACGGGTTCGGGGTACGACCGGCCGAATACTCGGCGATGAAGTCGTCCACCACATCGAGTTTGAAGCGTTCGGAGAAGTCCCACACGTAGTAGGGAATGCCGATGATGTTGGCCGCACGCTGGGCATCCATCGAATCCTCGATGGTGCAGCAGCCTCGGCTGCCCGTGCGGAGGGTTCCGGGCATCCGGCTGAGCGCCAGGTGCACCCCCACGACCTCATGCCCGGCTTCGACCGCCCGGGCCGCGGCGACGGCGGAGTCCACTCCACCGCTCATTGCTGCAAGAACCTTCATCCCACAAGTCTACGCGCCGAAGGGAAATCCCCACATTCGAGCAAGAAACCCGTTTCGCGGCGGCGCGGCGGGATCGCTCAAACCCTCCGTGCACGCCTGTTCGTCCGGGCTGCGTCGTTAGACGGATCGGCTGGAGAGCCCCGCGCGTGCGGCCGACGCATAGGCGGCCGGAAGCGCGGCGATACACGCGTCCACCTCGGCCTCGGTGCTGGTGTGCCCGAGGGTGAAACGCAGCACGCTGCGTGCCGCGTCCTCATCTCGGCCCATCGCCAGCAGCACGTGGGAGGGCTCGGGAATGCCCGCCTGGCAGGCAGACCCGGTGGACACCGCGAGGCCCGCCATGTCCAGCAGGAAGAGCAGAGAGTCGCCCTGCGCGCCGGGGAAGGCCACGTGCACGTTGTTATCCAGGCGCTCCTCCCCGGCGAGACCGGACAGGGTGGCGGCGGGATTGGCCGCGAGGATCCCGGAAATCAGCCGGTCCCGAAGCGTGATCAGTCTGGCGTGCTCCTCGGCACGGGTTGCTTCGGAAACCGTCGCGGCCGCCGCGAAGGCCACAGCCGCGGGCACATCCTGGGTACCCGAACGCACCTGGCGCTGCTGGCCACCCCCGTGCAGCAGCGGTTCGATCGCCGCGCTCCGGGCCAGCACCAGCGCACCGATGCCGATCGGACCGCCGATCTTATGTGCCGAGACGCTGATCGCAACCGGTCCGGCATTTCCACCGGATCTGGATTCGGTGCGAAGCGCATGGAGGTCAATGTCGGCGTGCCCATAGGCCGCAACCGCATCCAGGTGCAGCGGCACCCCTGCCTCGGTGGCAAGCCGCGACAGCTCGGCCACCGGCTGGATCGTCCCGACCTCGTTGTTCGCCCAAATCGCGGTGGCACACGCCACCGCGTCACCGTACTCGGCCAGGGCCGCGGCAAACGCGTCGGTGCGGATCCGACCGGTCGCATCCAGGGGAATCGCCACGATGGTGGCGCGCTCATGGGTCGCCAACCACTCCGCCGTGTCGATGGTCGCGTGGTGTTCCCCGTCGGGCACCAGAATCACCGGGCGTGCCGCGCCGGTATTGCGCTGCCAATACAGGCCCTTGAGCGCCAGGTTGATCGACTCGGTTCCGCCGGAGGTGAATACCACCTCGATCGGATCGGCCCCCACGGTGCCCGCAACGCGCTCCCGCGCCTCTTCCAACACCGCGCGGGCTGCCTGCCCGGGGCCGTGAATCGAGGCGGGATTACCCACCCGCGCATGCGCGGCCACCAGCGCCTCCAGCGCCTCGGGGCGCATCGGGGTGGTGGCCGCGTGATCGAGATAAATCGACATCGAACCCGGAGCTTAGAAGAGCAGGTCGGAGAGTGCGCGACGTGCGGTGCGCACGCGCGGGTCCTCGGCCCCCACCACGTCGAAGTATTCCACCAGGCGCTCGCGCAGGCGTCCACGGTCCTCGGCGGAGGCTGCCGGGAACAGCTCAAGCAGACGCGCGAAGGCATCCTCGATGTGGCCACCGGAGAGGTCCAGGTCGGCCACCGCGAGCTGCGCGGTCACATCGGTGGGGCCCTCGGCCGCGGCGCGGCGAATCTCGTCCAGGGTGCCGTGGCTCAGGCGCTCCAGCAGGCGCACCTGGGACAGGCCGGCACGGGAGAGCTCATCGCGCGGGTTCAGCTCGAGTGCCTCCGAGTAGGCCACGATTGCGGCCGGGAAGTCGCCCGCCTCGATCGCGTCATAGGCTGCCTGCTGCTGCTTGGTGAGCGGTTCGGGCTGGGGCTCGACGGCCGCGTCGGTGGCCTGGGCGATGCCGGTGACACCGTTCTGGCCCGCCAGCTCGATCAGCTGGGCAAAAACCGCCTGGATCTGCGCATCGGGCTGGTCGCCCTCAAACATCGGGACCGGACGTCCGCCGATCAGACCGGCCACGGTCGGCACGGCCTGCGCCTGGAAGGCACCCACCAGCTGCGGGTTGGCGTCGCCATCCACCGTTGCCAGGACCAGTCGTCCACCAAAGGCCTCCACCAGCGTGCCCAGACGCACACGCATCGCGTCGCTCTCGGGGCTGCGCGGAGACCAGATCAACAGGGCGACGGGCACCTTGGCCGACAGCTCGGCCACGACGCTCACGGTCGCGTCGGTCGCGGTCAGTACCAGGCTGGCTACCTGGACCACCTCGGTACCCGCGGGAACCTGGGCGGGGGCGGCGGGAGCCTGCTCGCCGGGCACGCCAAACGCGCTCTGGGCGGGGGCGGCCGGGGCCGGACGGCCCAGGCTGGACAGGTCTGCGGCTCCGCGCAGTCCTGCGGGGATGGACTCGTTTACGGTCACTGTACTTCCTCGGCTTTAATCAGGGCCTGGCTGAAGCCCAGAAGGGTGATCTTCTGGTTGCTATCCTTCGCCGGCACATAAAACAGTAGCTGCTCTTCGTAGGTGGTCTGCAGCGGTTTGGTGGTTTCCGCGGCACCCAGCAGGGCCGCCACGGCCTCACCGCTGGGCTTCACCTTGGCGTCGGCGCTGGTGGGCGACACCTTCACAATATCGTGCAGACTCACCGAGACGATCGCACCGGAGTCGTTGGTAGCCAGCGCCAGCGGCTTACCCGTTCCAGGTTCGGTGCGGAATTCCGCGGTTGCAGCCTTATCGGCCAGACTCGCGGTCACATCGTCACGGAACTTCTTAATCTGGGTACGCAGCGAGTCGCCATCGGCGGCAAACTTGCCGTAGCTTTCGCTCTGCTCGCCGTTGGTGAGGATGTCACCATAGGCGGCGGCCAGCTGATCCGGAGCCATGGCCAGGAATGCGGAGTCTGCCGGCACCGAGGCGGCACCCACGGTGACCGAGGCAACATCGGGAATCGTGACCTTGGGCTCGAGGCGGGTCGCATAGTGCACCACGTAGTTGGCGCGCGGGCTGTCCTGCACAAGCATCAGCGCGGTCGGGGCCAGCGTGGGATCGTCCTTATCGGCGACCACGGTCAGCAGCGTGCGCGGCCAGCCGTCGGTGGCCTGGGGCAGGGTCAGACGCAGCGGCGATCCGGGGACCGGGGTCAGCGGCGCCAGCTGGGCATTAACACCCTGAATCTTGTAGCCGATTTCGCGCTCGGTCAGCGCGGGTCCGGCAAAACGGGTCTTGGCGAGGTCGAGGTTTTTAGCCTGATCTGCCTCATGCGTGGTTACCGAGATGCGCTGGATGATGCGTTTGGCCTGCGGCTCGGTGACAACCGGATTGGGCAGCGCATCGGCGTCGGAGGTGGCGCTTGGGCTGGCCGAGGGGTCCGTCGGGTTCAGCGGGGCGACCGAGGCCGCGTTGCCCTCGGGGCTCTGGGTTGCGCCGCCGGGCCAGTACGCGGCCGAACAGCCGGAGAGAGCCAGCACGGTGGCCAGTCCCAGCGGAACCACGACCAGACTCCGCTTCCCAAAGCGCGGGCCGGTGGCCCCGCCCTCGGGACGATACTTGCGTGCGCGTGGCAGCTTCACCTTGGATCCCTCCTCGGGCAGCGGTGCCAGGCTCTTTCGACGCGGTCCACGCGACTTACGCATGTGACGCACACCCAGCAGGTACAGAATGATACCCAGCAGCAGGAAGGCCAGGCCGGCCACGATCAGCGGACCCGCCCAGGGGGTGCTGTTATCCAGGGGCCAGCTGACGGTGATGTTCTTGGGGGCCGGCTTGGTGCCGTCCGAGGCGATAATGACCGAAACGTCTTCGGGAACCGAGATCGGGGCGATCACCGCGGTGTCCTCGGAGGTCTCCCACAGCCACATGTCCGATCCGGCAGGGTTATCCCAGGTCGCCGGGCTCACACCCTCGGGTGCGGTGCTGGCCGGAATGGTGGAGCTCACCTCGGGGGTCTTGACCCGATCCACGAGCTGCGTGCCATCCTTGTTCAGGGCGAGCTGGTTGTACTTGGACTGGCCGAGCCACGCCTCGACGTTGCTCGTGCGACCGTAGGCCACAAAGACCTTCTCGCCGTCATCGCCGGTCACCGAAACCGACTGGGTACCCTCGTGTGAGGTCAGCACGGATCCACCAATCACGGTGTAGGGCTCGGAGGAGGAAACCTTGGTTTCCAGCTCCACCTTATCCGGGCCCAGGAACACGGTTCGCTGGGCGATCCCGAGCACAATCAGGACGGCGGCAAGCACGAGTGAGGCAATGGCCAAAACAAAACGCACGGATTTTCTCCTTCTGTGTCACCGCAAATCGGGCTACCAGGTCATCATCTTTTCGGTACGCGGTCACACACACAGACTCCTCAGGATAACCGACTTGGCACACGGGTGCCCAGATTGATCCGGAAATTCTCAGCGTCCAGCGTTGGCTCGCCGCCATTTTGGCAGCCTCGGGTCCCCCGTTCGGGCTAAGCTCGGGGCAGTAATGATGGCTGAAGGGAGCCACTCGGTGCAGATCAAAAACGCGTTCCGCCTTGGCCTGGTCGGAACGCTCGGGGTGGGGCTGGGAATTCTCATCCTGATGTCGGTGGTTTCCCTCCAAACCATCCTTGTCTACGTGGGTGCGGCCCTCTTCCTGGCTCTCGGACTGGACCCGATCGTGGGCTGGCTGGAAAAGAAACGTTTCCCCCGCTGGACCGCCGTTCTCACGGTGGTGCTCGCCGCGCTGGGTGTCCTGGCCGGGCTGGCCGGCATGGTGGTCCCGATCGTGGTGGAGCAGATCAGCCGGTTGATCGCGATGGCACCCGACATTCAGCGCCAGCTCACCAACACCGACATCGTCGACTATCTGGAAACCCAGTTCCCGGCACTGAACATTCCGCAGCTGCTGGATCAGGTGTCCAATTTCCTGCTCGCAAATATTTCGAATATCGGTAGCCAGGCCATTCAGATCGCCTTCGGGTTTGGAACGTTCCTGTTCGGTGCCCTGGTGGTCACCATCCTCACCATCTACTTCACCGCCTCGATGCCGGCGATGAAGCGCGGCATGTACCTGCTGGTGCCCGCGAGCAAGCGGGTGCGCTTTGCCGAACTGTCCGAGCAGATTACCGACTCGGTGGGACGCTATGTGATCGGTCAGATCGCGACAGCCTCCTGTAACGGCATCCTCTCCTTTATCTTCCTCTCGATCATCGGTGCCCCCTTCCCCCAGGTGCTGGCCTCAATCGCGTTCTTCTTCTCCCTGATCCCGCTGGTGGGTACGCTGAGCGCCGCGGTGGTCATCTCGCTGATCTGCCTGATCCCCGGCCTCGGCTCCCCCGGAATCGCCCTGGCTGCGGCCATCTACTACCTCATCTACATGCAGATCGAGGCGTATGTCATTTCACCGCGCATCATGAGCCGCGCGGTGGCGGTACCCGGTGCCGTGGTTGTGATTGCCGCGCTGAGTGGCGGGGCCCTGCTGGGGCTGCTGGGCGCTCTGATCGCCATCCCCACCGCGGCCGCGATCCAGATGATCGTCAAACAGGTCCTGATACCCAGGCAGAACCGGAAATAGAAGGGAGCGGGGCCGAAATTTCGGCCCCGCTCCCTTTTCTTCTCACGCTATTCGGCTTCGTCCCACTCGGTGGGCAGCGGAAGCGCGTCGGGGTTGGTCACCCGGACGATCTCATCCAACACGATCTTCACGTACTTCTCCCCCACCCAGAGGTGCTTTGCGCCCTCGATTGGCAGCACCCGCATCTCCGGCACCGAGGCGAAGCGCTCGACGGCCTCGGGTGGCTGGAGGTAGTCATCGTGCTCGGGGATGAGCGCGGTCAGTTCACGGGGATCGCCGTGCCACGCTGCCACCTCGGCGGCGCTCGCCCGGTGCAGCGGCGGACTCAGCAGGATGGCACCACGAATCGCATGCTCCCTGCCGTATTTGAGCGCGAGCTCGGTCCCAAACGACCAGCCCACAAGCCACGGGTTGGGCAGGTTACGTTCGGCCACAAACGCCATCGCCGCGGCAACGTCCAGGCGTTCACCCAGCCCCTCCTCAAAGTGACCATCGCTGGTACCGCGGGGGGAGGAGGTGCCGCGGGTGTTGAAGCGCAGCACGGCCAGATCCGCAAGCGCCGGTAAGCGTGCGGCGGCCTTCCGCAGGATATGGGAGTCCATGAACCCCTGGGCGGTGGGCAGCGGATGCAGGGTCACCAGGGTGGCCACCGGAGGATGCTCGGCGGGCAGCGCAAGCTCCCCCACCAGGTCCAATCCGTCCTCGGTGTGCAGGGTGATGTCCTCACGGATGGCGGGCAGCATGACACCCGCCCGCACCTCAACTAACGACACGCAGATTCTCGCTTTCCCTGGCTCGCCTAGGCGATCAGCCAGCAGTGGTTGTGCCAGTGACGACGAGCCTCCAGGCCCGCACGCTCCCCCATCACGCCATCGGTGCGCCACACCACCACGTGGGCGGTGCCGATCTCGATGGACAGATTGCAGCCCGGGCAGACATAGGGCTTCACCGCGCTGCGCGGGGACACCGGCTGCACCGCATACTCGATGCCGCGGCGCGTCTCGGAGCGTTTGAGGCCGGCAACCAGGTGCTGCAGGCCGTCATGGTCATGAGCGGGAGGTTTACGTCCCCGCGGCCGATTACTCCGAGGCATACAGACCATTCTATGAGGCCAGCACCGGGAAGGGGAAACGACGAGGGGCCAAACGCACGTGGCGTTTGGCCCCTCATCATCGCCGAACGATTAGTACCAGTTCAGCGCCTGGGAGTGTGCCCAGGCACCACACGGCGAGCCGTAGCGGCCGGTGATGTAGCCCAGTCCCCAGTTGATCTGGGTAGCGGGGTTGGTGGCCCAGTCGGCACCGGCCGACGCCATCTTGCTGCCGGGCAGAGCCTGCGGGATGCCGTAGGCACCGCTGGGGTTGGCCGCGTTGTAGCGCCAACCAGACTCCTTGTTCCAGAGCGCGACGAGGCAGGCGTACTGATCCTGACCCCATCCGCGACCCATCACGATGTCGAAGGCGATCGCCTGAGCGGAGCCCGCGTTCGGCGGACCGGCGGGCGGCGCCGAAGCGTTACCCGCGGGGGCGTTGCTTCCGGTCGTCTTGGTGGTCTTCGTGGTGCCGGTCTTTCCCGAGCTATCCGCGGTGTCATCCGCGGGAGGCGGAGTCACGGGAGCCTTGGGGATCAGTGCGACGTCAAAGCCGTCACGAGAGAAGTCGTTTGAGTACTCCCCGGATGCCTCCAGCGCCTGGGTCGCGGACGTCAGAACGTCTGCGGAGACCGGCGCAAAGGGCGAAGTACGGTAGGGGGACGCAACGGCTCCACCGGAGGGATCAATCACGGTCGTCAGCACAAAGCCTGCGGATGCCGCAAAGGCGATGCAACCAAGAAAGACCCGACCCCGGGAGAAGGGACGTACGGGCACCGGGCGCCGATTACGAATGCGGCGCGCGGGTGCGGCGGGTGCGGGAGCTAGATGTTTTGTCACGATTTGATAAAGCATACGCGGCGATTCGTGATCTGGCCAGCAGCGACCCCCCGTTTGGGGCAAAAAGATTGGTTTGAGTGTCTGGCTAGTACCAGTTCACGGCCTGCGAATGCGACCACGCGCCGCAGGGCGAACCATAACGGCCCGAGATATAGCCCAGGCCCCACTTGATCTGAGTCGCGGGGTTTGACTCCCAGTCCGCGCCGGCCGAGGCCATCTTGCGTCCCGGCAGCGCCTGCGGGATGCCATAGGCCCCGCTGGAGCGGTTAGCGGCATTGACCCGCCAGTTGGATTCCTTCTGCCAGAGCTTCTCCAGGCAGAGGTACTGCTCATCTCCCCAACCGCGCTCACGCACCATCGAAAGCGCAACCGAGCGCGCGCCACCGGGATCGGCAACTACGGCTCGACCAGGGGTTTTGTCTGCGTTGGCGGCGGCCTTATCATCGACCGGATCGGGCTCGGGGGCCCGCTCGATCATCGCGATCTCATAGCCGTGACGAGAAAAGGAGTTATCGTAGTCGGCGGTACTGACCAGGGTTTGACCCGGATCCACCGTGCGCGCCTCGCCGACGGTGGCGAGCTGATAATAGGGCGATGCGGTCGCTCCCGAGTAGGGGTCGATAATGCTCACCATCAGGAAGCCGGAGACCGCGGCAAAGGAAACCCCCGCCACCGCGCGCCGTCCCCTGGGGCGCGCATTCCGCGACGGTCGATTGGGAACGCGCTGCTGCGCCTGAGAATTAGCTCGGTGTTTGCCCACGATTTCCCTAGCCTAGCCCACCGATGTCAAAAGCGCCACGTACTTAGCGCACCGAGAGCATGACGTTGATGACCTCGTCCAGCACCAGATCCACCTGCTCCTCGGAGTATCCCCCACGCTCAGCCCCGAAGGTCACCGTACGCACGCGATCCACCGAGAGCGGGGTCCCCTCCTGGAAATAGCCACGCAGTTCGACGGCAAACGCGTCCACATCATCCACCGAATACCCCTGGGTAAAGCGGCCCACGCGACGGAAGCGCTCGCGACTGGGGCGAGCCAGACGGTTGAGCAGGACCTGGGCGGTCTCGCGGACCTGCACCAGCCAGGCGTCCTGTCCGGACTGGGCCAGCGCAATCTCACGCTCGCGCGAGGCAAAGGCGTCCTCCAGGCGCTCAAGCGCCGCATCCACATGCCCGGTCGAGTACCCCTTCTTTACCAGCTTGAAGGAGGTCTCACGGATCTGGGCACTGGTCAGTGCGTCCTTATCGCCGGGTGCGGCATCGTAAGCGGTGCGGGCGCGCTCGAGGAAACCGTCAACATCCGCGGGACGATACCCGCGCACACCGCGCTTGTTCTCGGGAAAAGTCGTAGGCACGAGGGACCTCCTGGGGTGAGTAGGCAGAGCCTAGTGAACCGCGCTAGAGAGCGGACTAAAGATCATAAACAGGGCAAAGGCAAGCGGGGCGGAGGGCAGCATCGAGTCGATGCGGTCCAGGAATCCGCCGTGACCCGGCAGCCAGGACGACATGTCCTTGATCCCGATGTCACGCTTGATCAGCGATTCGCCCAGGTCGCCGAAGGTGGCCGAAACGGTGAGCAGTGCTCCCAGGATCATTCCCACCCAGAAGGGCACCTCGAGCATGAAAATGGCCAGCAGGATTCCGGCAATCTGCGCGGCAATCGCCGCGCCGGCCAGACCCTCCCAGGTCTTCTTGGGGCTAATCTTCGGGGCCATGGGGTGCTTGCCGAAGCTCAAACCGCTCGCATACGCACCCACATCCACACTGACCACCACGATGAGGAAGGCCAGGGTCCACCATTCGCCGTGCTCCTGCCGGGTGAGCAGCACCGCGAAGGAGGCCATCAGCGGAACGTAGACCTGGACCAGGAACACCACCAGGACATCCCGCAGGATCTCCGGGGCCGTACGCTCATCGGCCTCGATCATCTGGGCGATCAAGCGCCACACCACCACGACGGCGATTCCACCGAGCAGAGTGCTCCAGATCAGAACCGGGTCGGCGATGTAGGAGGCCACCACCATGGCGGCACCGGCCAAAACATTGGGGATCGGGTCAACCTTGCGCGGCGTCAGGCGCAGCGCGTTGACCAGCTCCAGCGTGGTAAACACCACAAAGGCCAGCGCCAGGATCGCAAACAGATCCTTGATCACGATCAGGCTCACCAGCAGCACGCCGCCAAGACCCAGACCGATCAGGATCGCCAGCACCAGGTTGCGACCGGTGCGGGCGGCGATGCGCTCGTTGACCTGGTCAACCTGCGCGCGCGTCTCCTGAACCTTACGTTCGATATCGGCGCGGGTCGCCTTCAACTGCGCGTGCAGCACCTCACGTGAGGAGTGCGACTCCCCCGTGGTGCCGGGCTCGGGATCGCCCGGGGCACCCGTGACCTTAGCCACGAGCGCCTCCGAGCGAATCGATGATCGAGATGATGACCAAGATCAGATCTCGAGCAGCTCGGCTTCTTTACGCTTCAGGGCCTCGTCGATCGCATCGGTGTGCGACTTGGTGAGAACCTCAAGCTCCTTCTCGCCACGGGTCACGTCGTCCTCGCCGACCTCGCTCTTGAGGGCGTCGAGTTCTTCCTTGGCCTTGCGACGGATGTTGCGCACGGCAACCTTGGCGTCCTCACCCTTGGTGCGAACCAGCTTGACGAACTCCTTGCGACGCTCCTCGGTGAGCTCGGGCAGGGTCACGCGGATGACGGATCCGTCGTTCGAAGGGTTGGCACCCAGGTTCGGGATGTCGCGGATCGCGTTCTCGATGTCGCGCAGTGCACCCTTGTCGTACGGGCTCACCAGGATGGTGCGAGCCTCAATGTTCTGCAGTCCGGCCAGCTGCGAGAGCGGGGTCGGGGTGCCGTAGTAGCTCACGATTACCTTCTGGAACATCTGAGGGTTGGCGCGACCGGTACGCACACCGGCAAAATCTTCCTTGGCAACCTCGACGGCCTTGGCCATACGCGCGCCGGTGTCGGTCAGTACTTCCGCAATCACGGGGACTCCTTCAACTTTCTTAGGGGCTCGGTTCATTCTACCGGGAACGGCGTGATACCCGAGCAGGTTGGGGTGGAACTAGTTGCGAACGAGGGTTCCGATTTCCGCACCCAGGATGGCCTTGGTGACGTTTCCTGCGGGTTCCATCCCAAACACGCGCATCGGCATGCCGTTGTCCATGCACAGGCTGAACGAGGTCGAGTCCACAACCTTGAGGCCACGCTGCAGCGCCTCCTGGTAGGTGATCTCCTCGATCCGGGTCGCGGTGGAGTCGATGCGCGGGTCGGCGGTGTAGACACCATCCACACCGTTCTTGGCCACCAGGACCACGTCGGCCTCGATTTCCAGGGCGCGCTGGGCGGCCACGGTGTCGGTGGAGAAGTAGGGCAGACCGGCACCGGCACCGAAGATGACCACGCGACCCTTTTCCATGTGGCGCTCGGCGCGGCGCGGGATGTACTGCTCGGCAACCTGGGTCATCTCGATGGCCGACTGCACACGCGTGGTGGCACCGGCCTGCTCGAGGAAGTCCTGCAGGGCGAGGGCGTTCATGACGGTGCCCAGCATGCCCATGTAGTCGGCGCGGCCGCGGTCCATGCCGCGGGTGGAGAGCTCGGCACCGCGGAAGAAGTTTCCGCCGCCAACCACGATGGCGATCTCCACGGTCTTGGCCGCTTCGGCGATCTCCTTGGCGATGGCGCTCACCACGTCGGGGTTCACACCGAGGGATCCGCCACCGAAGGCCTCACCCGAGAGTTTCAGAAGGACGCGTCGTTTTTCGCTCGAGGCCATGGTGTATTTCCCTTTCGGTGTTTCGTTTGTATTGTCCAGGCTAGTGCTTCGCCCCTGGCTGGCGACAGCGAAAAGGAGTCCGGATCGCAAATGCAATCCGGACTCCTATCGGGTGAGACTAGGCGCCGACCTTGAACCGGAGGAATCCGGTAACGGTCAGGCCTGCGTCCTCGAGCACCTTGGCAACGTTGATCTTGTTGTCCTTGGCGTAGTCCTGCTCGAGCAGGGCAACCTGCTTGAAGTAGGAGGTCAGACGACCCTCGATGATCTTCGGCAGGGCTGCCTCGGGCTTGCCCTCGCTGCGGCTGATCTCGGTCACAATCTCGCGCTCCTTCTCGACGGCGTCCGCGGGGACGTCCTCACGAGTCAGAACCGACGGGTTTGCGAAGGAGATGTGCTGCGCGATCGAGCGAGCGGTCTCGGCGTCCGAACCGGTGTAGGCCACAACCACGCCCAGCTGGGGCGGCAGGTCCTTGTTGGTGCGGTGCAGGTAAACCTCGAACGCGTCACCCTTCAGGGCACCGACGCGACGCAGTTCAACCTTCTCGCCGATGATGGCGGCCTCATCGCTGATGAGGTCGGCAACGGTCTTGTCGCCGGCCGGAGCGGCCAGGGCGGACTCAACCGAGTCGGCACCGGCAGCGGCAACCGCGGCCAGTACGTCATCGGCGAGCTTGCCGAAGCGCTCGTTCTTGGCAACGAAGTCGGTCTCGCAAGCGAGCTCGAGCAGGTAGGTGACGCCGTCCTTCTCAGTGGTGGCAACAAGGCCCTCGCTGGTGGAGCGGTCGGCACGCTTCGCGTTACCCTTTGCACCCTTCAGACGCAGGATCTCGGTGGCCTTCTCGACGTCTCCGCCGGCCTCCTCAAGCGCCTTCTTGGTGTCGACCATACCGGTGCCCAGGGCCTCGCGGAGGGCCTTCAGGTCGGCAATGCTGAAATTAGCCATGGTATTAACCCCTCGTGGTTCGGTTGTTACTTGGACTCTGCGTCGGCTGCTTCGACAGCAACCTCGGTGGCCTCGGCAGCAGCCTCGACCGGAGCCTCAGCAGCGGCCTCGGTTGCCTCGGCACCGGCGAGGAGCTCCTGCTCCCACTCGGCCAGCGGCTCTGCGGCGGTCTCGCCCTCGGCGGGCTTCTGGTGACGCTGGATCAGACCCTCGGCAGCGGCGTCGGCGATCACGCGGGTCAGCAGGCTGACGGAGCGGATGGCGTCGTCGTTACCCGGGATCGGGTAGGAAACCTCGTCCGGGTCACAGTTGGTGTCGAGGATACCGATAACCGGGATACCCAGCTTCTTGGCCTCGTCGATTGCCAGGTGCTCCTTCTTGGTGTCAACAACCCACAGCGCAGACGGAGTCTTGGTGAGGTTGCGGATACCACCGAGCGACTTGTGGAGCTTGTCCAGCTCGCGCTTCTTGATGAGGAGTTCCTTCTTGGTGAATCCCGACTTCGAGGTGTCCTCGAAGTCCAGCTCCTCGAGCTCCTTCATGCGAGCGAGGCGCTTCGACACGGTGTTGAAGTTGGTCAGCAGACCACCCAGCCAGCGCTGGTTCACGTAGGGCTGGCCCACGCGGGTTGCCTGCTCGGCGATGGACTCCTGAGCCTGCTTCTTGGTACCCACGAAGAGGATGGTGCCGCCGTGAGCGACGGTCTCCTTGACGAAGTCGTAAGCCTTGTCGATGTAACCCAGCGACTGCTGCAGGTCGATGATGTAGATACCCGAACGCTCGGTGAAAATGAAGCGCTTCATCTTCGGGTTCCAACGGCGGGTCTGGTGCCCGAAGTGCACGCCGCTGTCGAGCAGCTGGCGGATAGTAACGACGGCCATGGTCGTACTCCTTATATAGTTTCTCGGTTGATCCGAACACCGACGGCGTTCGGCCTGGTGCCCGGCACAGCCCCGCAGACCCTTCTTTCAAAGGGTGACCGATGGGGGTTGTGCATGATCCGAGCACGCGTAGTCGCCCTCATACGAAGGCGCTCTTGTTATCTTAGCAGGATCCGCGTCCTCATCGAATTCCCGCGCGTCGCGCTTGCCGGTCCGTGGTGACAGCCTGGGTCCACGTGGGGAGATTAGCTGTCTGCGCTCGCGTTTTCGTTCATCTCGTAGACGGCGGTGACCGCCCCGTCCGAGCTTGAGAGGGTCAACACCTCGAGGTCGCGACCGCCGGAAGCCCAGGCGACCCGAGCAATCGCCTTGGTCACCTGGTTCATGGTTTCCTGGCGCTCCTCGGTGTAGGTGACACCCGGGCGGGTAGCAAGCACCGCGACAAAATGCCCCGGCTCGGTCTCCTCCACCGATTGCACACACCCGTCGACGCCACACAGGGTTCCGTCGAAGTCGAGCAGGTTATTGGTGATCTTGGTGATGCGCGTTGTTGTATCGTCCTGGGCAGAGAGTCCCGTGGTTAGCCGCTTGATGAGTTCGATCCCGCTGAAGTCATCGCCCGGTAGACCCGAGTCGCCGCCGGTGTTGCCCTCGGGATCATCGGTACTGTCATCGTCGAGCCAGGAGTCATCGTCATCGTCAGACCAGCGGTCGCCGGTCTCGGGTTCGGACGTGCTGGGTTCGCGTTTGGTCAGGTCGGTAATCTGATCGGCGATATGCTCGCTCACCGCGGCACGCTGAGCCTGAGCTCCCGCCGCCGAGGCGATCACCAGGCTCAGACCACCGGCCAGCAGGATTACCAGGGCGGCGGCTGCACTCACCCAGAGGGTGCGGTTGCGAGAAAACCATCCGCCCGTTTGGACCGGTGCCGGTGGGATCGGCGAATACTGCGATGTGGGTGCGTTGTTGAGTGTCATCTCGGTTCCTCTCCGGAGGGATCGACTAGTTGATCGAGGTCACGTCCAGCGGGGCCCGGGTGGAACAGCTCACCCGAGCATCGCTGGATTCGATTTCGACACTGGCCAGCGGATGCCCGCGCACCACCATCAGATACAGCAGACTGCCGGCCACATTGCGGCACTCACCCTGAGACATCTGAGCCGAGTCCAGGGACACGTAGATGTTGGCCTCGGATCCATACTCGTAATAGCTCTCAATCAGGTCCGGAGACACACCGGTCTCGCGCAGGGCCTTTCTGAGCAGCCCCTCGCCCTTCTCATCGTCGTCGCGATTGAGGTCATAAAGCTTGTAGTCACGGACGCCATCAAACTTGGAAATGACGGCATCCACGCGGGCCGCATCGGCCCGCATCGCGGTTGCTGCGCCCAGGGCACGTCCCCCGAAGATCCCTCCGACCACGGCGAGGATCAGGGCCAATCCGGCACCCAGCAGGATAAACAGGAGCGCACGGTTGCCAGATGCGGGCGGTGCCGGCGGAATGCCGAGCCCTCCGTTCCCGGGGCCGATCTGCGCGTCGGGCATCACGGCGGTCACGCCGGCAAAGCGTGCTCCGTTGCCCGGGAGGGCAGCAGGCTGCCCCCAGGCCGGAGGTGCGGGGTGCGCCGGATTCACCTGGGGCTGGCCCGCCGCGGGCACACCGGGGTTCACCTGGGGCTGGCCCGCCCCGGGCACACCGGGGTTCACCTGGGGCTGGCCCGCCCCGGGCACACCGGGGTTCACCTGGGGCTGGCCCGGTGCCGGAGCGGCCGGAGTTGTCGGCGGCGGTCCCACCACCGGTGAGGTCGGCGGCGTAAACACCGGGTCACGGGGCGGCTGTCCGCTCTCGGGCGGATGGGGCTGGCTCATGGCGAAGGTCCTCACGGGTTGGGGCGCACACCTCGGCGGGGTATCTCCGCTCGCAAACCGTGTGCGCGCTGCACCGTGACTCTATGCGCCAGCCCGCGCGCATCCCGCCTGTTTGGCAGGTACCGACGTGAGCACTGTCGCCCCGCCTGCCACTCCCGATTAGCGCCAGCCCAGGCGCGGGGCCACCTCACCGATCAGGAGCTCCAGCGAGCGCAGAATCAGGGCGTGTTCGGGATCCACAGAGTGCACCTGGAAGGACAGCTGGGTCGCTCGATTCAGCACCGAGTCCGCCCCGAGCGAGGCCACCACGGTGTCCACATCCCCCACGTGGACGTCGAGTTTGCGCAGCAGGTCGTCCCGCTCCAGGGTGTCCACCTGATCGCCGAGGACCACCCGGGCCAGCGGCGCCGCCCGATAGCGGCGCTCGGCCAGGGCTCGCGCGGCCTCGTTATCGTCGGCGACAAACACGCTGCGGGCAACCGACACCCGACGCGGGGCACCTTCGGGTAACGCCGCCTCATACGCGTCGATGATCGGGTGTTGCAGATCGGCCAGGCTCGCCTCGGGGTTCTCCGGTGGACGCGGCTGCGACCGGGAGAGCTGGAGGCCCAGCCCCTCGTGCCCCGCTCGCTCGGCCAGGGGAGGCGTGAAGGTCGCGAACCAGAGCCGCTCCGCCAGCGTGGGTGCCGGCGGATACAGGAGGTTTTCGGTCGTGCCAAAGTTCTCCCCGCGCAGCGCGCTGCGCAGCGTCTGGAAGTTGTCATCGAAGGCGCGATGACGATCCGCAAACTCCAGCCCGAAGGCCGGGAACGAACCGGGGGTGCCGCCCGACCCGAAGCCCAGCTCGAGTCGCTCCCCCGAAATCGCATCCAGCACCGCCGCATCCTCGGCCGTCCGCACGGCATTTTCCATTCCCAGGGTGATGATCCCGGTACCCAGCCGAATGCGGCTGGTCTGCGCGGCCGCGGCAGCCAGCAACACCAGCGGCGAGGGCAATCCGCCCTCATCGCGGTGGAAGTGATGCTGGGCTACCCAGGCGCTATCGAAGCCCAGGTGCTCGGCCTCCCGGATCTGTTCGATCGCCAACCGGTAGCGTTCGGGGGCGGATACGTCGTCGAGGACTCGGGTAAAGAAGGCGAGTTCAGGCATGAAGCGGAGATCTCTTTCGTTTGGGGATGAGAACGGGTTTTAGGCGCTGGCCAGCGCGCCGGCCGCCGCGGCACGACGCCCGGGAATCGCCGCGATCAGCTGGCGGGTGTATTCGTGTTCGGGATGATCAAACACGCGGGCTGTCGCCCCCTCTTCCACAAGCTCACCGCCGCGCAGCACCGAAACCGTATGCGCGAGCTGACGCACCACCGCCAGATCGTGCGAGATAAAGAGGTAGCTGACGCCGAGGTCGCGTTGGAGTTCGCCAAGCAGCTCGAGGATGCGCGCCTGCACGGTCACATCCAGCGCCGACACCGCCTCGTCGAGGACAACCACATCGGGACCGGGCACCAGGGCACGCGCAATCGCCACGCGCTGGCGCTGACCTCCGGAGAGCTCATGCGGACGCCGAGTGAGCACGGTCGCGGGCAGCGCGACCCGGTCGATGATCTGCGCCACCCGGGCACGACGCTCGGCCGCATCTCCGATACCAAAGTTGCGCAGCGGCTCGGTCACGATGTCGCCAATCGACTGGCGCGGATCCAGCGAACCGAACGGGTTTTGGTACACCATCTGCACCCGGCGACGCAGCTCCCGCAGTCCCGCTCCGCGCAGCCCGGTGATCTCCTGCCCGTGAATCTGGACCGTCCCCGAGGTGGGCTTTTGGAAACCCAGCACGATTCGCGCGGTGGTGGTTTTACCCGATCCGGACTCGCCGACAATCGCGTGGGTGCTGCCCGGGGCAATGTGGAAGGACACGTTGTTCACCGCGCGCTGCGCCGATCCCGAGCGGCCAAAATCCTGGACCAGATTGTGGGCCACAACAACCGGAGCGGCGGGTCCGTCGGCGCCACTCGCGCCATCCTGGATCGCATCGGCGGCGGAGCGCTGCACTACCCGGAGGTTACGCTCCCCCCGCGCCGCTTCGGGATTTTCGGGTGCTGCGGTAGGTAACTGGAGGCCCTCCCCCAGTGACAGAGTCGCAAACGACGGGGCATCCCGAAGCAGCCGGCGAGTATAGGCGCTTTCGGGGTGGGCCAACACACGCTCGGTGTCTCCGGCTTCCTGCACGCTGCCATCGCGCAGGACCACCAGACGGTCGGAACGGTCGGCGGCCACGGCGAGGTCGTGGGTGACCATGAGCACCGCGGTGCCCGAGTCACGGCGCAGCGTATCGATCAGGTCGAGGATCGTGGCCTGCACGGTCACATCCAGCGCGCTGGTCGCCTCATCGGCGATCAGCAGGGCGGGTTCCAGCGCGATCGCCCCGGCGATCAACACCCGCTGCTTCATCCCTCCCGAGAGCTCGTGCGGATACTGGGTCGCCCGCAGCTCGGGGTTGGGGATGCCCACATAGTCCAGCAGTTCGATGACCCGGGCACGGCGCGCAGCCCGGTCCTTCCACCGGTGAATCCGCAGCACCTCAGCCACGGATTCCCCCACCTTCTTGACCGGGTTCAGCGAGTTGTTGGGGTCCTGCGGGATCCAGCCGATCGCGCGGCCGCGCAGATCCCGGAAGCGCTTTTCGCTCCACCCGGTCACGTCACTTTCGCCGATCAGTACCCGGCCGCCGGTTATCGATCCGTTACTCGCCAGCAGTCCGGTCGCCGCCTGGGCGGTGGTGGTTTTCCCGGATCCGGACTCCCCCACCACCGCGAGCAACTGCCCGGGCTCAATCTCGAGGGAGACGCCGCGCACCACGTCCAGGCGCTCGCGTCCCACGGTGTAGGACACCTGCAGGTTGTCGATGGTGAGGGTGCTCATCGGATCCGTCCCTTTGCGGCAATCGCCGCGCTCAGTCGATTGGCGGCAAGTACCACCAGAACCACCACCGCCCCGGGCAGGGTGGTGAGCCACCAGGCGGTGGCGATGTAGTTGCGTCCCTCGGCGATCATCAGTCCCCACTCGGGTGTGGGCGGCGGTGCGCCGTAGCCCAGGAAGCCGAGGGTTGAGATCGAGAGCACCGCGGTGCCAAACTGCAGGGCTGCCAGCGCCAACACCGCGGTCAGCGAGTTGGGCAGCACGTGACGCCACAGCACCACAAAGAACCGGCCACCGCTGGCAAACGCGGCCTCCACATAGTCCGATCCGCGCACTCGCACGACCTCGGAGCGGGAGAGCCGGGCAAACGCTGCGACACTGGTGAAACCGACCGCGATGGCTGCCTGCGCGGTACCAAAGCCCAGCAGGATAATGATCGAGAGCGAGAGCAGCAGCGAGGGGATCGCCAGGAACACGTCGACGATGCGCATCAGGATGTCGTCCACGAGGCGACGGGAAGACCCGGCAATCACCCCGATCGCGGTCCCGATCACGAAGCCCACGGTCACCGCGATCAGCGCCCCGGACAGCGAGTTGATCGCCCCGTACACCACCCGGGTGAACATGTCACGACCGGTCGCATCGGTCCCGAACAGGTGGTCCAGGCTCGGCGGTTGCTGCGCCTGGGTGGCGTTGCCGGCGATCGGATCCAGCGGGGTGAATGCCTGCGGGATGATCGCCCAGGCGATGACGACCAGTAGCCACACCACCGAGAGAATCACCGAGATTTTCGGGCGTCCGAGCCGCTCGCGCAGGCTCAGCCGTGTGGGGACAAACGGATCGGGCAGGCTCAAAGTCTGCGTACTGCGCTCGTCGATACTCATACCGCGACCACCTTTCTCTCCCGGGCAAGCCGGGCACCGCCACGCGTTCGAGTACTCAGGCGTGGATCGAGTATCGGATAGAGCAGGTCCACCACGAGGTTGATCACCACAAAGACGGTGGCTGAAAGCAGCACCACCGCGAGCAGAATCGGCGTATCCTGCTGGCTTACGGCCTGCTCGGTGAGTCGGCCCACGCCCGCGCGACCGAAGACGGTCTCGGTGACCACGGCCCCGCCGATCAGCTCACCAAAGAGCACACCGGCCATCGTGAAGGCCGGCAACACGGCGTTCCGTGCGACGTTTTTAGAGAGGATCCACCAGGGATCCGCACCCCGCGCGCGCACCACCGCGACGAAGGGGTAGCCCAGCACGTCATCCACCGAGCGAATCAGAATCTGGGCGAGCGGTGCCGATATCGGAACCGCCAGTGTGAGGACCGGCAGTATCAGTCCCTCAACCGGTCCCGGATTCACTACCGGAATGAGTCGGAGCTGGAAGGAGAACACCTGGATCAGCACGATGCCCAACCAGAACACCGGCACCGCCACAAACAGCGAGGGTAGAGCGCGGAAAACGTCGGCAATCTTACGCAGCCCGGGAAGGTTGGCCAGGATCGTGATGCCCACCGCCAACAGCACGGCCGCCACAAACCCGAGTGAGGCGAGCAGCAGGGTGCCCGGCACCACCTCGGCCAGAAGCTGTTTGACCGGCGTCCCACTCTGGATCGAATAGCCAAAGTCGCCCCCGAGGAAACCCAGCAACGTGTGCACGTATTGAATTGGCAGCGGCGTATCGGCGCCATAGGCAACCCGCAGCGCGGCGATCTGATCCGGAGAGAGCCCCAGCTCGGGGTTTTCAAACTTGATCATTAGCGCGTCGCCGGGCATCGCCTGGAGCAGCACAAACGCAACCGTGAACGCGGCCAGCAGCACGGCCGCCGCCTGGCCGAGCCGGCCCAGAACGTACTTCATGGGGATCCTTTCAACGGGGAAACCACGGACGTCCGGATCGCCTCGGTCGAGGCGATCCGGACGGCGGGGGCTACTGCTTGTCTACCCAGACGGCGTCAAAGCTGGGCCGTCCCACGGATTCCGAGGAGAAGCCGTGCACGAAGTTAGCGGTGGCAAACACCTGCGGCTCCTCAAAGAACGGGATCACATAGGCCTGGTCGGCCAGATACTTCTGCACGGTCTGGCTGGCCTCGATCCGAGCCTTGGGGTCCGCGGTGGAAGCCACGGCCTCAAGCAGTTCCTCAAGCTTCGGGTCGCCGATGGACTGATCGGCGTTGTCACGGTTGAGCAGGGTGTTGCGGTTCTTGGAGTAGAACTGGCTCTTGATCACATCGAGGTCCGCACGTCCCACCATCGAGTGGTAGATCTGCACCTGGTTGGCATCCTGGATCGCCTTGGCGTAGGTGCCGGCGTCGGCCTTGAGGATCTGCAGGTCCACGCCGATCTTCTTGAGCTGCTGGCTCACCAGGGTGAGGGCATCGAAGGAGCGCGGCTGCGGGGCAGCCTCGTTCACCACCAGGGTCAGCGGCTGGCCGTCCTTTTCGCGAATGCCGTTGCTGCCGAGCTTCCATCCGGCCTCATCTAGCAGGGTCGCCGCCTTCTTGGGGTCGTAACCGAAAGCGTCCTTGGTGTCCACGTAACCCAGCGCGGTCTTGCTCAGCACCGAGGTGGCCAGCGGGTAGTTCTTGGTATAGATGGTCTTGACCAGCTCCTCCCGGTCGATCCCGGCGATCAGCGCCTGGCGTACCCGGATGTCGGAGAGCTTCTCGTTGCGGAAACGCAGGCTCAGGCCGTTATTCACGCCATTGGTCTGCGCGGCAAACACCTGGAAACCGGCGTCGGTGACCTGCTTTTCGTCCTGGGCCTCGACGTCGCGAATCAGGCCGGCCTGGCCCGAGAGCAGGGCACCCACCCGGACGCTCGCCTCGGGAGTCACGGTGATCTGAATCTTGTCCAGGTACGGACGTCCCTGGTTCGACCAGGACTTCGGTGCCCACTTATAGTCCTTGCGGGCGACCAGGTCGAGCCCGGTGCCGATCTTCTCGTTGTCCACGGTGAAAGGACCCGATCCGATGATGTTGGCTGCGTTTCCGGGGCCGAACTTTTCAAACGGAAGATCGAGGGTCTTGGAGGACAGCAGACCCGAGTTGATGGTTGAGGTCGCCTGCAAGAAACCGGGCGACGGCGCCGAGAAGTGGAACTTGACGGTGTTCTTATCCACCACCTCGCTACTTTGATAGTTGTTGATCGCCTCCGAAACCGTCAGGCCTCGGGCCGCGTCACCGAGACCGTACAGGTCGAAGTTCTTCGCGACAACTGCGGCATCCAGCGGGGTGCCATCGGAGAAGGTCACGCCGTCACGAATCGTGAAGGTGTACTCGGTTGCGTCGGCGTTGGATTCCCACTTGGTGGCGATCCACGGCTCGAACTCCAGGGTCTTGGGGTCCTGGTAGACGAGGCGATCGGCGATGTTGTTGACGATGCCACCGTTGGGATAGAACCCGGCCCCCGGCGGGTACAGGCCGGTAATGGCCTGGTGCTCGAGGTAGACAAGGGTGCCGCCGGTGACCGGTTTTCCCGTCTCGCTGCTCGACCCGGAACCGGGTGCGCTGGCGTTTGCGGAGCAGCCGGCAAGCGCAAGCGCAAGCACGGTTGCGGTCGCAAGACCGGCGATAAGACGTCTCGGTGAGGGCATAGGTGGTTCTCCTGGCGCGGGGCGGAACGAGCGGGCTCGACCGCAAAACTGTGATCGGGTGGGTGAAACGTAACCCCGACAGTAGTGGCGCATCCGGCCCGGTTTGGAGGGCATGACAAACTATGACCTCATGCGTCGCTCGACGACATCCCGGGGTGCGCACCCCGGAGCGCGTCACTAGGGTCGGCCCTACGACCCCGCGTCACCCCGTGGCATTTTTTGGCCCGGTCGCGGCGTGGCACGGTAGCGTGGAGCACAACGATTCACCCGCAGCCCCTCGGAAGGACCCCCCGATGACCACGCCCGATGCCTTTCCCGAGACTTCTCCGGAAACCGACACGACCGCGCTTGGTTCCGTTGTGGACACCGTGACCGCCACCAATTCGGCGGCATCGGATACCTCCGGAACACGCAGTGCCGATGCCGCCGACAGCGCGGACTCAATCGAGGCCGCGGTCGAAGGTGCGCTCACCGTGGTTGCCGCATCCGCCGCCCGGCCACGCGCGGTAGTGACCGGGGCCACCGGAGGCATGGGCCTCGAAATTGTTCGAGAGCTGGCACGCACCCACGGCGTCACCGCTCTGGGCCGCTCGGCCACGCGACTGACCGAGCTGGATTCGATCAGCGGTGTGACGACTCGCAGCGTGGATCTCACCCAGCCGGACCGGCTCGCCACCGCGCTGGGAGACCTGGGTCCCGTGGATGTCGTGGTACACGCGGCGGCAATCGGCGACCAGTTCTCCGTCGAAACGGCGAGCCCCTCGGACTGGCTTACCCAGCTCACCGTCAATGTTGTCGCCGCATCCGAACTCACTCGCATCCTGCTGCCGACGTTGCGGGAGCGCGAAGGCACCATTATCTTCATCGGGTCGGGCGCCGGCACCAATCCCGTCCCCGGCAGCTCCGTCTACGCGGCCAGCAAACATGCCCTGCGCGGTCTCGCCGACTCACTCCGAATTGAGGAAGAGTCCCACCGGGTTCGCGTCGCCACGGTTGCTCCGGGCCAAACCGACACCGAAATGCTGCGTGGCCTGATCGATGCCGCGGAGTACCGGCCGGAACGCTACATTCGTCCCGAATCCGTTGCTCAGGCCGTGAGATTTGTGGTGGACGCACCCGCCGACGTGCACCTTACCGACGTCGCCGTACGCCCCCGCCGCGAGCTCAGCCGGTACTAATCTAGGGTGCGCGGTGCCGGTTCGGAGCGGCACCGAGACTGACGCGGGGTGTGCCCGCCATTTTCGAAGCACGGGCCGCATCCCCTCCTCCACAACACGCACCCACCAGCGAGTTCTCCACAGTTCCCACGCTCCGATTCGCGCCTCCCCTGCCGTCATGAAGACTCGATGGCATGAACACCGCCACGCCTACGCCTACGCCTACGCCTACGCCGCCCATTGCGCCGATCTCGACTACCGCACGCAACTCGGACACTCGAGATCCCATAGTCGACCCCGGGTGCTCCAACGGACCCGGCACCGGAGGTGACCCCGCACCTCCCCATCCGAGTTCGGCACAGCTCATGGGGCCCGTAGGACCCCGGCGTCTCAGGGATCCCCGGCTTCGCTGGCATCCCCAGAATCTCCAACATCTCCAACATCTCCGACGCACACGACATCCCTGGCGTCCCCGTTCCATTGCGGGTGGCGTCATACTCGCGACGATACTCCCGCTTGTGGGCATCGGTGTCTCGCCTCCCCTGCAGGCACTGCCGTCCTCAATCCCAGCGACGTATGCGTCTCACACGTCAACACCTTCGCCGGCTTCCTCTCCGGCGGGCTTTCTCCCGAGCACGACGGCACCATCGGTTTCACCCCCAACGGCTTTGCGTCCATCGCCCGAGCTCTCGTCCCCTAGGTCCCCTAGGTCCCCTAGCAGTGTGTCTCCGACTGCTGTCGCCACGTCCACGGTGTCCACGTCCGATGCATCCGCGTCCGTTTTGTCCACGTCCGATGAGTCCACGTCCGTCTTGTCCACGTCTGCGGTGCCGACGCCCGCTGTGTCCGAGTCCAGTCCGGTGCCGCGGTCTAGTTCGGTGTCCGGGGCCAGCTCAGCGTCCGGGGCCGGCTCGGTGCCCGGGGCCAGCTCAGCATCCGGGGCCGACTCGGTGCCCGGGGCGAATTCGGCACCCGTAGGTGCATCTGCGGCGCCCTTGTTGCGTTTGAAACCACTCAGGGTTGCGACTGCCAATGAGTCCCACCCTGCACCCCGAGTGGCACGATGGCCCTGGCCAATTCCTCCGCCGTTGACCGTGATTGAGGAGTTCCGCGCACCGCTCAACCCCTGGAACTCAGGCCGACGCGGAATATCCCTGGCCGCGCTACCCGGATCCGTCGTACGCGCGCCCACAGAGGGTACGGTGACGTTTGTGGGAGTTGTCGTGGATCGTCCGGTACTCACACTTGAACACTCGGGCGGCCTTCGAACCAGCTATGAACCGCTCGATTCCATCCTGAAAACCGGAGATTCGGTTCAGGCTGGCGATCCGCTCGGCACCGTGGCCGCCGGCGGGGTATGCCCACAGATGTGCCTTCACATCGGTGTGCGTTCGGGCGACGAATACGTTAATCCACGACTGTACTTTGGCAGCAGGGCACGGATCCACCTCCTTCCGCCCTAGGTCGCATCAGCTGCGTTGGCGAAGCCTCGCCAGTCCTTTACGGGAACCGCGTGCGGGATCGTTCGGGTGATGGTTTCCCCAAGATCCCGAATCTCGCAGACCCTCATCCAGACCGCTCCCCTGGCAGGCTGTGCAGGGGAGCTCAAGCGCCCCGAGCACGGTCATTTCCCCACATGCATGAAAACTTACCGACAAAATTGGCAAAAATGTACGTAAGGCTTGCCTAACCTAATGTTTGCCAATAGATTATCAACACGAACGGATCAGGTTCAGCTATCGCCCGATAGTGATCCGGTCGCCGTTTTCGCAAACGGACGCAACGCATCCTGGCAAGACCGCAACAGGCTGCCCGCCACTACCTCGGCGGGCAGCTGCGGTTGTCGGGGAATTGCCCCTACCGAAGCCTTTGGACCCCGGCGATCACACGTTCCTCTTCGACTCGTGCGAGCGCCTGAATTCCCTCAGCACTAGGCGCTGGCAAGAGCCTGAGCTCTTGCTCTTGCTCTTGCTCTTGCTCTTGCTCTTGCTCTTGCTCTTGCTCTTGCTCTTGCTCTTGCTCTTGCTCT
>NZ_RCUY01000010.1 GCF_003667575.1 Mycetocola lacteus
ATTATGCCCCACGCCACGAGCATTTTTTCATGAGCAACAGACGCTGAGAGTTGAGGGCTGCGGGCTGGGAATTGAGAACTGAGACCAACACGGCGTCGGTCCCCACCCCCTGCGCCGCAGGGGTTATCCGTCGTCCCCTGGATCCGCCCTGACTCTGCACCATTCGCGTTGTGCGTTATCCACTGATTTTTCGTGGACGTTTACTACGCCCGGGGATGCGCGATTCGATAGGCATCCCGCAGTCGCTCGGTCGATACGTGGGTGTAAATCTGGGTGGTGCCCAGTGAGGAGTGCCCCAGCATCTCCTGGACGGTGCGCAGGTCAGCCCCGCCGTCAAGGAGGTGAGTGGCAGCGCTGTGCCGTAACGCGTGCGGTCCCGACGCGGCAGTGCCGGGCAGAGTCCCCAAATATTTGGCTACGAGAGTGTAGGCCGCACGGGTACCCAGCGCTCCACCGCGCACCCCAAGGAACACACGGTCCAACTCGTTTCGCTGGAGGACCGGGCGGGCACGAACAAGATATGCCTCAAGAGCCGAGCGCGCCGGAGCGCCAAAGGGCACAACCCGTTCCTTTCCACCCTTTCCCCACACACGGATAGTGAGACGCTGGAAGTCAATATCTTGGTGGGTCAAGGCGCACAGTTCGGCTACTCGAATGCCGGTTGCATACAGGAGCTCCAGCACTGCGCTGTCTCGCAGCTCGATGGGATCGCCCTCGGCAGCGCTCGTCCGAACACTATCGAGGAGGTCACGCAACGGCTCCTGCGCAACGACCTTGGGGAGGCTTCGCCCGGCTCGTGGTGCCCGCAATCGCGCAGCCGGGTCGATGGGCACCCGGTTGGTGCGAGCTAGCCAGCTTGTCCATCCTCGAACCGCCGCAGCATGCCGGGCCAGACTACTGGCGGCCAACCCGCGCTGACTCAGGTCCCAGAGCCAGTCCCGCAGCAGTTCCAGGTCAAGACCGTCCACGGTGTCGACGTTTCGCCGTGACGCAAATTCGGCGAGCGCCTGCAGATCGGCACCATATGCACGCACGGTCGCCGGCGAATACTGCCGCTCGGAGTGCAGCACATCGAGGTACTCCTCGATAGCTAAAGGAATCTGCATGTCCCCATGCTGTCATACGGATCAATTCCCCGCGCCCCACACGTCGTTCACTCTCCATAGGGCTGTAGAGCCGAAGAACCGTAGAGGCATAGAGGCATAGAGGTATAGAGGCATAGAGGCATAGAGGCATAGAGGCATAGAGGCATAGAACCGCAGAGCTGTAGAGCTGTAGAGCTGTAGAGCTGTAGAGCTGTAGAGCTGTAGAGCTGTAGAGCTGTAGAGCTGTAGAGCTGTAGAGCATGATTACCGGGGTTGTACCTTGAGGAGCCAACCGTCTCCGTTGTCGAACACCTCCTCATGGAGTGCGAGAACGCCCAGTGCGGCTCGGACTGTTGCCAGCGACAGGCCCGCCTCGATCGCGATATCGCGAGTCTGGCGCGGGCGACGATGGCTGAGGCAGTCGCGTACTCGCGCGATCTCCGAGCTTTCCACCCCAGGTGAAAGCCGACGCTCACCCGCCCCTACGATCCTCGGATACCCCACGCGGGGTGACCCGCCGAGTTCACCGGCTCCCGGAAGCGATGGGTGGCTACTTTTCTGGGCGGGCCGTACCATCCCCGGATCGGGGGCTGCCGTGAGTGGGGTCGGCACTGAATATGCGCTCGGATGGGACATCGAAGTGTCAAGAAAGATCGGGCTCTCACTTGGCAGGGACGATTCACCGTCTCCGTCATGTGCGTCTCCGCGCGGTGAGTCCTTCGTCGCCGATGTCGGTTCCTCACCCGGGTCGGGCTCCAGATAACCATCGTCATCTGCGTAGAACTTTGATGCCTCGACCGCCAGCCGTGTTCGAGCCCGCGATCTGTCAGGGCTAATACCGCTATTCGGATCCACAACGCTGTTTTGACCAGCACCGCTGTTCGAGTCGGCATCGCTGTTTGAGTCGGCATCACTGCTCGGATCGATATCGCGGTGAGAACGTACATCGAAGCCGGAGCCAAGGCCACCGCTGAGGCCTCCACCGACGCTCGGGTCGACGGCCTCGACGATAACGGATTCGGCGATAGCGGATTCGGTATTAACGGATTCGGCGGGGGCAACGGATCCGGGATGATCAGCGGTGCCGGTTTCGTCCCGGAGGTGATGTGCGGGGGCCGTTAGCGTACGCGTTTTGGCGGGCGTCGCGCCGTGGGCGGGATGTTTGGCCGGGGACGAGACGTCCAGCGGGTCGGGTGCGCCGAGATCTGGGACCACGGGCGATGAGGCCGTCAGGGGCTCGATGAGTTCAACCACCGTGTCAACATCGGTGATGAGCTGGGCCCCGTACTCACGCACGAGACGATGGCACCCGGCGGAGGAGGCATTTGTCACCGGACCCGGAACCGCTCCCAACGGGCGACCGAGCGTGGCCGCATGTCCCGCGGTATTGAGCGACCCGGAACGCCATCCGGCCTCCATCACCACGGTGCCCCGAGACAGGGCCGCAATCAAGCGGTTACGTTGCAGAAACCGCCAGCGGGTGGGTGAGGTGCCGTTGGGGACCTCGGAAATCACGACACCGTCACGAAAGATCCGCGACAGCAGCGCGGTATGTCCGGCAGGATAGGGCCGATCAGCCCCGCCCGCGAGCACCGCCACCGTCTGACCATGACTGGCCAGCGTGGCGCGATGGGCAACCGCGTCAATCCCATACGCTGCCCCCGACACGATGGCGTAGCCGCGGTCCACCGGCCCGGATGCAATCTCCAGCGTGACGTTTTCTCCGTAGCGGGAGGACGCTCGCGCGCCCACCAGGGAGACCGAGTTTGCGCTGGCACTAAGCGTGTCCAGGTTTCCGCGCACCCACAGACACAGCGGCGCATGAGCGCCCAGATCGTTGAGCGCTAACGGCCACTGGGGGTCTGACGGCCCGATGATGACGGTGTCGGTGCGATCCGCGCGATCCAGAATATCCAGGACTCGATCGGCGGCAAGCCGGGGCCGCCACCGCCCTAGCGCCCGCTCGACATGTTCCCGGGTGGCCGTGGGATCACGATCTTCCTCGTGATGATTGAGCAGGACTGCGGACCAATACGCCACGGGCTCGTCCCGTACCAGCGCCGTGAGCGCCGCGGGGGCACCGAGGAGGCTGATGAGCTCATGTGCCGCCGAATCCCCCGGTTCAACGATGGCGGACCAGGCTGCGCGAGCAAAGGTCTCGATATATTCGGCCTCAGCATCCCTCGTGGACCCACCAACCGCCGCGGAATTGCGCTCGGAGCTAATCGGCAAGCCTTCGGCGGTGCGGCGCACGGCCGCGGCAGTATCGAGCACGCGCGCCCGCGGGAGTCCAAACAGCATTGAGTGGGGCATTTCGGTTCCTTGGTTTCGAGGTACACATCACAGGTGTCACAGCATGGTGATCGGGCCTACATGGGGAATCCCTCACGCAGATCAAGCGCATGCGAGACGTCCTCGGCGGTGGGTAGGGCATGTCCGGCTAGGTCCGCAACCGTCCAGGCGACACGTAGAACGCGGTCATATCCGCGCATGCTGAGCCGCCCACGAGCAAGGCTGTCATCGAGGGTGCTCAGAGTGGCTGTGGGAATTGCGATCGGCCCCTCCCTCAGCCAGCTCCCGGGAACCTCGGCCGCTCGCCCCCAGGGAGTATCACGCAACCGATGGCGAGCACGATCTCGGGCCTGCTGGATCCGGAGCCGGATGGCCTCGTGATCACGATGGGGCGAATCGCGAGCAAACCGCAGTTGGGCGAGGGTCAGCGGATGCACCCGGACCTTGATGTCGATACGGTCCAGAAGGGGGCCGGATAGACGAGCCTGATACCGCCGCACGTTTTGTGCCGGGCACCGGCACCGCATCTCCTTCTCGTCGTAGTATCCGCACGGGCAAGGGTTTGCAGCGAGCACCAATTGGAACCGACCGGGAAACGAGGCGGCCCCAATCGCACGATGAATAATGATTTCTCCGGTTTCCAGGGGCTGTCGCAGGGTATCGAGGACGTGGCTGGGGAACTCGGCCGCCTCATCGAGAAAGAGAACTCCGTGTGCGGCGCGGGCGGCCGCACCGGGACGGATGAGCCCGCTCCCACCCCCGATGAGGGAGATAACGGACGCACTGTGATGCGGGGCCTCCCAGGGTGGACGCGTAGGAATCCCCGCGTCCAATGAGTCTCCATTCAACGAACGCACCGCGGCCACCTCGAGTGCGGCCTCCGGGGAGAGCTCCGGCAGGAGAGCCGGGAGTCGGGCTGCCAGCATGGATTTTCCACTACCGGGTGGCCCCATCATGCCTAGGTGGTGTCCACCCGCGGCGGCGGTGATCAGCGCATCCACGGCCACATCCTGGCCGATCACCTCGGCCAGCGAGGGCTCCGACCCTAAAAACGCGTCGGCTCGCCGACTCGATGCGCCGGTGAATTCGAGGTCGGCCGGATCCGCAGATTCTCCGCCCAGCCTCGGGGCTCCGGGCATGCCGGGCAGCGCCGTGGGTGAGTTCGGTGCACTGCCCGTGGACGGAGACCCAACACCTGTTCGAGTACCGCGCGACGCGGCAGACTCGGGTGCGGGTTCCACATCGGCCCCGTGCCAGATCGCGGCGGCACGCAACGACTCAATCGGGATCGTCTCGATGTCGGGCACCAGCCCTGCCTCTGGCCCGTTGGCGGCCGGAACCATCACGCGCATAAAGCCCGCATCGCGTGCGGCGAGTACGGCCGGCAGGATTCCTCGGGTCGCGCGCAACCTCCCGTCCAGGCCCAACTCCCCCAGATGGACCACTTCGGCGACCGAGTCTCGGGATAAGCGGGCGTCCGCCGCGAGACAGGCCAGCGCGATGGCGAGGTCGAATCCAGCCCCGGCCTTGGGGAGACCCGCGGGGGAAAGGTTTACGGTGATTCGTCCGGTGGGGAGTTTGCACCCCGAGTTGAATGCGGCCTGACGCACACGCCCCTCGGCCTCCCCCAGAGAACGATCCGCCAGGCCGATAATCACGAGCCGGGGCAGACTCTGCGAAATATCGGCCTCGACCTCGACCATTGCGCCGTGAATCCCCAGCAGCGAGACCGCCCACGTTCGTCCGACACTCATGAGACACCGCGCAGGTGCTCGATTCGGGGTCCTCCGGGAATCCCCAGAGTGATGCCGATGGCATCGAGGCGAATCCGGCCGGTAAACAGATGCTGACGACGCCACTCCTGGGCGACCGCGTTCATACGGCTGAGTTTGAGCGGCGTGATGGCCTCCAACGGGTCCCCCGCACCGTGTGATCGCCGAGTCTTCACCTCTACAAAAATCAGGGTGCCCGCGCGGTCTCGGGCGATAATATCGACCTCGCCGTATTGGCAGCGCCAGTTCTGCCGGGTGATGGTAAACCCGAGTTCGCGTAAAAAATGTGCGGCAATCGTCTCTCCCTCACGGCCTACCCGCTGGTTGTTGTATCGGCCCCGTCGTTGTGTCATGGGTGCACCTCCTTGCCCCCATCCTGCGCGCGCCCTCCGCCCTCACCCGGTGTCCGCCCCATCCTGTGGAGAATGGCACCAATCACGCCACCTGTGGAGGACTTCTCGAATGCCCGCCGTCATCCCTCGACCTGGGACGTTCTGTGCTCCAAATCCCCCATCCAGACCTGCGGTTCGGTGCCCCACACCCCGCGCCCTCCGACACACCGAAACATCGGCCCAATCAATTCGATATACGCTTACATTCGTCACCGACTGACGATGAGGTTTCCGTGTCGATCACCACTTTTGAACCCGCGCATGCGCGCGATTTTGCGACCCTCGGGGCCATCCTGCTGGAGGCCGGAGAATCGGTCACCACCGTGGGTGCCTCTCTCCAGGAGGTTCGCACCGCACTGGAGCTCAGAACGCTGGAATACTCGGTGTTTCCCACCCTGGTACTGGTGACCGAATCGCACACCGGGGCCACGGTCAGCGTGACCGCCCGCACCGAGCTCACCTTCCGCGAGGCAGCGGTCGCCAATCAGCTCCCCTCTCAGCTGCGCCGCGGGCAGGTGCGCCTGGATCAGGTGCCCGAACTCGCACACAGCATGCGATCACGCTCAAAACCGCGCTCGTTTTGGCGAACCGTCCTGGGAAACGCGGTCACCGCCGCATCATTTGCCACCCTGTTTCAGAGCCCCTGGTGGGCGATCCTGACGGCCCTCGTGGTGGGCGTGATCGTGGGAATGATCATGGGGGTATTTGAACGCTCCCGTCCCGGGGTGGCCCTACAGCCGTTTGTGGTGTCGTTTATCTCCACCGTCCTGATCGGGCTCGCCTCGACCTGGTTCTCATTCCCCAATATCTCGCTGTTTGCCGTCGTGGCACCGGTTGTGGTGCTCGTGCCGGGCTCGGTGATTGCCAAGGCACTCCTGGAGGTGACCTCATCCGATGTGATCTCCGGTGCCGCACGCATGGTGGGCGGACTCATGATGATGGGATTCATGCTCGCGGGAATCGCCGCGGGTTCGGTGCTCACCGGCTTGGCCGTTGACCCGACGACCTCGTCCCTGGTGGGAGAGATTACGCGTCCGGCCCAGCACGGCGGATGGGAATCCACACCACCGCTGTGGGCCGTCTGGCTCGGGGTGATCGGATTGGCCGCGGGTGTCAGTATTATCTTCCAAGCGGGAACCAAGCTGAGTCTCGCCTCGGCCCTGATCATGTGCGCTGCCTATGCCGCCGCGCTGCTCTTCACCCCGGTCCTCGGTGCCGCCGTAGCCATTGGTGCCGCGGCCGGTGTGGTGTTTCTCGCCGCCAAAACCCTGGAACGGGTCCGCCCTGCGCTTCCAGCTGCGGTGACCTTTTTCCCCGCTTTTTTGCTCTTTGTCCCGGGAACCGTGGCCCTGGTTTCCCTGGCCACGCAGAGCCAGGGAGCGGTCATGGCCGCGCTCACCTCGTTCCTGAGCCTGTGCATTGGCATCCACGTGGGCGGTCTCATCGACCTGTGGCTCGACAAAACCGTGTGGCGTCTGCACCGTGAACGCACCACGGCCGCAGACCTCCCGCTCACGGGTGCGCGCACGCTGCGGCGCCCCTGGCATCGGCCTCGCCCCTAGGTCCAACACACGCCAACGGGTGCGGGCCGCACAGGAACCGCACTATCCCAGCGGGACAGGGCTGTCCCACCGCAACCGCACTACCCCAGCAGGACAGGGCTGTCCCACCGCAACCGCACTACCCCAGCGGCACCGTACCCTCGGCCCCGAGCCGCTTCATCACCATGGTGGAGGTGAGGCGCTGCACGCCGGGCAGCGCACCGAGTTCGGTGTCGTAGAGCTCCTGATACGCGGCGATATCTCGGGTGAGCACCCGCATCATATAGTCGGGCTCACCAAAGAGGCGCTGCGCATCCACTACGTTGGGAATCGCGACCACGGCCTCCTCAAACGCGGTGATCGTGTGCAGGTCGGTATGGCTCATGGTCACAAAGATGAGGGCTTCGAAGGTGAGGCCCACGGCCTCGCGGGCAACCACGGCGCGGTAGCGTTCGATCGCGCCGGAGGCTTCAAGCTCGCGCAGGCGACGGTGACAGGAGGAGAGGCTCAGTCCCACCCGGGTGGCCAGATCGGTGGCGCTCATCCGCCCATCATCCTGCAACAGTGAAAGAATCTCCCGGTTAATAGCGTCCATAGCACCCATTCTTCCAGCAAACCCCGCAAGTCGCGCGTCATTGCGGAGCACCTCTCGCGAAATTCTTCATAGAATCTTCGACTATAGAGGGAAAGGACGCGTAATGGATCTCGCTTTGATGACACAGTTTTGGCTGGTCGCGGTGCTCCTCGTGCTCACCCCGGGCGCCGATTGGGCCTATGCGATTTCGGCCGGGCTGCGGGCACGCACCATCGCCCCTGCGATCCTGGGGATGGCCTGCGCCTACACGATCATCGTGGTGGTGCTGGCGCTGGGTGTCGGTGCACTGGTCACCGCGGAACCGATCACGCTCACCCTGCTCTCACTCGCCGGATCGGCCTACCTGATCTACCTGGGCACCAGCACACTGGTGCAGCGCGCCGGCCCACTCGCGCCCAGCGAACAGGCGCTGGATACCCGGTCGGCACACCAGTTTTTCCGCGGCATCGCGGTCAGCGGACTCAACCCCAAGGGGTTACTGTTGCTCCTCGCCCTACTCCCCCAGTTCCTCTCCCCGGTGGGGTGGCCGGCGGCCGACCAGATGCTGGTTCTGGGCGGATTGCATGTGATCAACGGCATCGTGGTCTACTCGATCGTGGCCGTGCTGGCCCGGCGACTCCTGCGCTCGCGCCCGCGCGCCACGATGCTGGTGACCCGGGGAGCGGGCATTGCGATGATCGGTGTTGGTCTGGGCATCCTGGTCGAACAGGTCATGCGAATGTTCACCCTCTAACCCGGATCTGATGCACCAAACGGGGTGCTCGGGCAATCACGCGCGGCACCCCATTCCGCGCTAGCGTAGAGCCTGCGCGTATGTCGCCTCGGCGAGGTACCGCGCGGCGACCCTCCCCAGGCAAAGGATTCCGTGTGAGCACCTCCACCCCACCGATGACCCGCATCCGCACGGTTCTGCCCGGCCTGGGCATTGCCCTGATCGCCGCGGTGGCGGCCCAGGGCATTCATCTCCTCACCCCGGCGATCCCCGCACTCACCTGGGCCGTGCTGCTGGGAATTCTCGCCGCCAATATACCCGCGACGGCCCGGATTCTGCGCGGCTTCGCCGCTCCCGGCATCGCCTTTGCCGCCAAAAAACTCATGCGGCTGGGCATCGTGTTGCTCGGCCTGAAACTCAGCCTGGTGGATGTGGCGGGTCTGGGCTGGCCCACCCTGCTGGTGGTGATCGGGATCGTCCTCATCACGTTCATGGGAACCCTGTATGGCGGCAAGCTCCTGCGCCTGCCCGGCGATCAGCCACTCCTGATGGCCGCCGGTTTTGCGATCTGCGGTGCCTCGGCGATCGGTGCGATGAGTGCGGCCACCGGTGCCAAGAATAAGGATGCGGTCGCCCCGGTTGCGATGGTCACCCTGTGCGGCACCCTGGCGATAGCGGTGCTCCCGTTGGCCGGTCACCTGCTGGGCCTCGGCCCGGCCGAGTTTGGCTTCTGGGTCGGAGCAAGCGTCCACGATGTTGGCCAGGTGGTGGCTACCGCTCAGACCGCGGGCGCGGGAGCACTGGCCATCGCGGTGGTGGTGAAGCTGACCCGGGTGGTTCTGCTGGCCCCGATGGTGACCGGAACGGCGCTGGTGGTCCGGGCCCGGGAACGTCGAAACTCGGCGGCCCTGGAGACCCCGGTTTCCGCGACCCTGCCCCCGATCCTGCCCCTGTTTGTGGCCGGCTTTTTGCTGATGATTGTGCTGCGCAGTTTCGATCTGGTGGCCCCCGGCATCCTGGATGTCGCCGCCCAGGCGCAGGATTGGCTGCTCGCTCTGGCCCTGTTTTCTCTCGGGTCCGGCGTACGCGTGGGCGAGCTGCGCCGCGGCGGCGCACGCACCGCACTGTTGGCCCTGGCCTCCTGGGTGCTGATCGCGCTGCTCGCCCTCGCCGCCGTCTGGCTGCTCCAGCCCGGCGCGTAGTCCCGATACGCCTCGAAAATGCAAAATCCGGGTGCCTCATCGGCACCCGGATATCGCGAGAGGTCGGGAAAACTAGCTCTTTTCGGCCAGCGCCTTATCCAGGGCCGCGCGGATGTCGTCAAGTTTGGTGAGCTGCAGCGGTTCGTTGTTCACGAAGATCGACGGGGTGCCCTGAAGTCCGAATCGAGTTGCGGCGTCCAGGTCCTCCTTCACTCGCGCCTCGGTGGCCGGGTCGGCGATCGCCGCATCATAGGCCGCCATGTCCAGACCCAGCTGCTCGGCATAGCCGCGGAAAACATCGGCCTGGGAATCGGCCTTGTGACTCCACTCCTCCTGGGTGTCAAAGAGCTTGTTGTACATCACCTCGAGCTTGCCCTGACGGGCGGCGGCCTCGGCAGCGAGGGCGGCGGGGCCGGAGTTGGGGTGTCCGTTCAGCGGGAAGTAGCGCAGGACAAAGGTGATCTTGCCCGCGTAGTCCTTCCGAATCTGCTCCATATACGGGTGCACAGCCGCGCAGGCCTCGCACTCGAAGTCGAGGAACTCGGTGAGCACCACGGCATCGGGACCGGCGTCATCGAGTCGGTGGCTGTTTTCTGCCACCACCGAAATCCCGTTGGAGGCGGAGGGCGAGGCCACTTCCTTTTTCTCGAACGGCTTTGCAATCACCAGATACACCACCCCCGCCGCAATGAGGAGGAGGGCGACAACGGCAATCTGAATTCGAGTACTGGTACGCATCGAGACCCGAGCTTAGTCGAAACCACGGGGGAAAACACGAAAGCGGCCAGCGTGGACAAAAGTCCGCACTGGCCGCCTGGCGACCGTAACGACGCCGGGATGTTACTTTCCGAGCGAGAGATCCTTGGGAATCTCGAAATCGCTCGGATTGAGCTCCTCGACGTTGACGTCCTTAAAGGTGAGAACGCGAACGGACTTCACAAAACGGTCCGACCGATAGATGTCCCACACCCAGACGTCGTTCATCGTGATCTCAAAATAGAAATCGTGCTCGGTGTCCTGACGCACCAGGGTTACCTCATTGGCGAGGTAGAACCGGCGTTCGGTCTCGATCACATACTTGAACTGGGAAACCACATCGCGATACTCGCGGTACAGGGCGAGCTCGACCTCACGGTCGTAGTCCTCAATCTCGTCATCATCCATGGTGTCTCTATCCTAGACGCTTTCGGGTGTTGTGTATGCGCCGAGCCAGGTGGCTCGGTGTTGCGCGGTCAGGCCGTGTTCACGAACGGCGGTGAGGTGAGCGGGCGATCCGTACCCCTTGTTCCCGGACCATCCGTATTCGGGATGGGAGGCGTCATGCTCCTGCATCAGGGTGTCTCGCTCGACCTTGGCGATAATCGAGGCGGCGGCCACCGAGACGCAGTCACGGTCGGCCTTCACCCGGGTACGCACATCCAACGGGGATGCCAGCCCCGGCGAGAGCCAGTCGTGGGATCCATCCAGCAGGATCGTGGCCCCGGCGACATCGGCACCGGCCGCGTGCAGGATCCCCAGTGCACGCTTGCCGGCGAGAGCCAGGGCGGGCACGATGCCGATCTGGTCCACCTCGGCGGCACTGGCCATACCCACCGCGTGCAGCGGCGTCCAGGCACGCACCAGGGGTTCCAACACCGTGCGCTTCTTCTCGCTCACCAACTTGGAATCGCGCAGGCCCTCGGGCGGCGATCCCAACCCCGGAACAAACACGGCCATTCCCACGGCAACGGGCCCGGCGATTGCGCCGCGCCCTACCTCATCGCATCCGATAATCAGGCGCGAACCGGTCGCCAAAAACTGCGTTTCCACCTCATCGGTGGGCAATACTGCGGGCATTACTTCTTTTCTACGCCGTTGAACACTTCGGGATAGTTGCCCAGACCGCTCCAGCGGTCAAAGGGCCAGGTGATCACGAAGGCTCGACCCACGACGTTTTTGATCGGAACGAACCCCTTGGTGGGGCCATCCTGGTTAAAGCGGGAATCCAGCGAGTCGTAGCGGTTGTCTCCCATGACCCACAGGCTGTCCGGGGGCACGGTGACCTTGAAGTTCACGCCGGAAACACTCTGATTTCCGTTGAGTTTGACGTACGGCTCATCCAGCGGAACGCCGTTGACGGTCATCTGTCCCAGTGCGTTACAGCACTCGATCACGTCGCCCGGGAGACCGATCACCCGCTTAATCAGGTGATCGTTGTTGTCGGGTGAAGCCAGGCCCACCAGCGACAGGAACCATTCACCGGCGCCCACCAGGGCGTTGGCGGGCTGCTGCTTGGGGGTGACCGGTAGCCATCCACCCGGATCGCGGAAGACCACAACATCACCGTGCTGAAGCGGGACCACATTGGGAACCAGCTCGTTCACCAGGATGCGGTCGTTGACCTGCAGCGTGTTCTCCATCGACCCCGAGGGGATGTAGAACGAGCGCACCAGGAAGGTCTTCACCAGGAAGGATGCCAGGATCGCGATAACTACAATGACCGCAAGATCGCGGACGAAGTACCATCCACCGCGCTTTCTGGTAGCGCGCTTATTACGTCGCGAGGGTAGATTCTCCCCCGCCAGAATGCTATCTGTCATTTAACCGCCCGAGCTCCCCACCAGCATAGCGGTGGGGAGCTCGGTTATTCTGACGGCTTGCCGTGAGAGATATGAAGCAGCGCTTAGAAGTCGCGCTTCTCCTTGATCTTCGCCTTCTTACCGCGCAGCTCGCGCAGGTAGTACAGCTTGGCGCGACGGACGTCACCGCGGGTGACAACCTCGAGCTTCTCGATCACCGGGGAGTGCACCGGGAAGGTACGCTCCACGCCAACCTGGAAGCTGACCTTGCGGACCGTGAAGGTCTCGCGAACGCCGTCACCCTGGCGACGGATAACCGCACCCTGGAAGACCTGGACACGAGAGCGGGTGCCCTCGATGATGTTTACGTGAACCTTGACGGTGTCACCGGCGCGGAATGCCGGGATGTCCGACTTCAGCGATGCTGCATCGACTGCGTCGAGGATATGCATTTTTGTTCGCTCTCTGTACCCGCCACAGGTCGACTACGAAAATAGAATTTTGATGTAGGTGTGTGTCCGCATAGATGCCGGCTCCCCTGTGGCAGAGCGTGGCCGCGGCACAAGGGGTAATTATGTCACACTTCCGGGCGCACCCTCAACTTGGCCGAGTGCAGGCTAGGAGTCGCGCGGACGCTCCTCGATCACGATGTACTCGCCGTCATCTTCGAATCGCGGAGCGCTCATCCCGGGCTGACCGGGCGCACCGGGCTGCTGCTGAGCGAGACGTTCAAACTCGGCCATCGCTTCTCGGGTACGCACCGCGGCCTCGCGGAACAGCCGCCAGATGGAATACCAGAGGGCCCCCAGACCGGCGATCACCCCGAGCACACCAAACAGGGCCATCGAGGAGCCGAAGATTCCGAAGCCGATGATGGTTGCGTGCCAGATCGCCAGCACGGCCACATCACCCCACTCCAGTGCGCGCTGTCGTCGCACCTGGGCCCGGCCGTAAATTAGCAGGGTCACCGCGAGCAGCGCGATAAAGAGGATGGGCATTGCGAATAGGAGCCCGAGGAAGTCCCAGCCGTTGTTGTTGCCGTCGAAAATCACCCAGCCCAGTAGTGGCCACAGCGGGAGAACCACCACGGCCAGGAACATCCAGCGAAGGAAAACACGACGAACGAACATACCTCCAGAATACGGCGTTCGAGCCGCCGAGGATATGCCTGAGGGTCGTTCCCGAGGATGATTTCGCGAGGGGCGTAGCGCCTAAGCGACCGACTCGGGCAACGCGATCGGTTCGGTCCCGGGGCCCTGCTGCGCGGGGCCCTCGGCAGCGTCGACCGGGGCGGTTCCGGCCAGCCGGACCCGGAGCAGGCGAAGGGAATACTGAATCATCGGCCCGATGCTGAGAGCGAAGATCACCGTGCCCACCCCGAGCCCGCCGCCCAGAGCCCAGCCCCCCAGAGCCACGATCACCTCGATCGATCCGCGCACCTTCCAGATTGTCCAGCCGGTGCGGGCGGTGACCCCGGTCATCAGCCCGTCGCGGGGGCCGGGACCCAGGCCCGCCCCGATATAGAGGGCGCTGGAGAGGGCAAGGAGCACCATCGCGGCGATAAACAGGACGATCCGCACCGGGAACGATTCGATCGGCGGGAGCAGGGTCAGGGTAAAACCGGCGACCGGGCCCACCGTCAGCGCGTTGACCAGCGTCCCGATCCCAGGCTTCTGGCGCAGCGGTATCCACAGCAGCATGATCAGAAAGCTGAGAATCAGCACACTGAGCCCGAACTCGATGCCCGTGCGCACCGAGAAGCCCTGCGAGAGCACATCCCAGGGTGAAAGGCCGAGGTCCGCGCGGACAAACAGGGCAATCGCGATGCCGTAACCGGCCAGGCCGACCAGGAGTCGGGTGGTGCGCAGGAGCGGATGGGTGCCGGTGAGGAGGTGGTGCATGGGGTCCTTCTTTAACGAGATGCCCGGGCAGGTGCCCGGGGAGAATCCCATCGTCCGGCAAATTGGCACCCCTCGACAGTGCCACATCGGATAAAGTGGCACCATGTCACCAGCCACGCCGCCCCCGGTCTCCCCCAGCAGGCTCGTTCGCGCGCTCGGCGATTGGCAGCGCCCAGACCAGCCCACCTATCGGGCCCTGGCCGCGCGCATCCGACTCCTGCTGCTGGACGGACGCCTAGCCGCTGACACCCGTCTGCCCGCCGAACGCGATCTGGGAACGCGACTGGGCCTCAGTCGCAACACGATTGCCGCGGCCTATGCGGCCCTGCGCGAGGCCGGCTATCTGACCAGCGTGCGCGGTTCGGGTTCGCGGCTGTGCCTACCCGGTGGCGAACGCGGCGAGAGCGACCTCCTGCGCACCAGCGCCATCGACTTTCGACGCGCCACCTTCACCGCCTACCCGGGCATCACCGACCTCTATGCCGAGGCTGTTGAGCGGATCCCCGATCACATCAATGAGTCCGGCTACGACATCCACGGCCTTCCGCTGCTGCGCGAGGCGATTGCCGCGCACTATGTGGGACGCGGCATCCCCACCACCCCCGAGCAGATCATCGTGACCAGCGGCGCCCAGCACGCGCTGCACCTGGTGACCCACGCGCTGATTCGGCCCGGCGAACGGGTCCTGATCGAGCATCCCAGCTACGCGCACGCGTTCGACACCCTGGCCGCCGGGGGTGCACGCCTGCTCCCCCTCCCGATCGAACCCGAGGGGTGGGACGTCGCGGCCGCGACCGAGCTCCTGCGCCGCGCCCGTCCGAGCGCCGCGTACATCATGCCGGACTTCCAAAACCCCAGCGGGGCGAGCCTGGCCGAGGAGGATCGCCTTGCCCTCGTGCGGGCAGCCGCGCAGGCGGGCACCACCCTGATCGTGGATGAAACCACGTCCTGGCTCGACATCGACCGGGGTGAACGCACCGGGCTGGCCGCGCTCTCCCGCGATGTGGTGACCCTCGGCTCGCTGGGCAAGGTGGTGTGGGGCGCGATGCGGATCGGCTGGATTCGCGCACCCCGGCCGCTCGTGGATCGGATTCTCGCGGTTCGATCCGGGGTGGATCTGGGCACCGCGATCCTGGAACAGATCGTCGCGAGTCTCGCCCTGCGCGACATCGATAGCGTCCTGGGCTTCCGTCGCACCCAGCTGCGCGACAGCCGCGATCATCTGGTCGGGCTGCTGAACGAGCACTTCCCCGAGTGGAACACGCACGTGGTCAACGGCGGCATGTCGCTGTGGCAGCACACCGGAACCATCTCCACCCTGGCCCTCGCCGATGCAGCCCGTGCCGAGGGACTGGCGATCATCCCCGGGACGCGCTTCGGGGTGGACGGGGCCTTTGACAACTACCTCCGCCTGCCCTTCGGTTACACCAACGCCGACCTTACCGCCGGCGTTCTGGCGCTGCGCCGCGCGGCCGATGCGGTGGGGTCGCCGAGCGCCCAGCGCCGGGTGTTTGAACCGGTGGTGTAACTCACCCCCGACCGTGGATCGCGGTTTCCGCGCGGCCATATGCGTGAGTGCGGTGGATCCTGCGAGAATAGACGCATGATTGAACTGCGCACCCCCGAAGAGATCGAGCAGATGCGTCCGGCCGGACGCTTTGTGGCCGAGGTCCTGACCGCCCTGGAGGAGAAGGCCGCGGTGGGTGTGAACCTGCTGGAGCTGGACGAGCTGGCCCACAAGATGATCCGGGATCGCGGTGCCGAGTCCTGCTACATCGACTACCACCCCTCCTTCGGCGCCAGCCCGTTTGGCAAGGTACTGTGCACCTCGGTGAACGACGCCGTACTGCACGGCCTGCCCCACGACTACGTGCTCCAGGATGGTGACCTGCTGAGCGTGGACTTCGCCGCCTCGGTGAACGGCTGGGTGTCCGACTCGGCGCTGTCACTGATCGTGGGCACCGAGCGTCCCGAGGATCGCCACCTGATCGAGATCACCCAGAACGCCCTGGAGGCCGGCATCGCCCAGGCAGTGGTCGGCAACAAGATGGGTGATATCTCCAACGCGATCGGCGCGGTTGCCACCGTCGCCGGGCTGAAGATCAACACCGACTTCGGCGGTCACGGCGTGGGTCGCACCATGCACGGCGAGCCGCACGTGCCCAATAAGGGCCGCCCCAACCGCGGATTCCCGCTGCGCGAGGGCCTGGTTATCGCGATCGAGCCGTGGTTCCTGCACACCACCGACAAGCTGATCACCGACGCCGATGGCTGGACCCTGCGCTCGGCCGACGGCTCGCGCGGCGCGCACCAGGAGCACACCGTGGCGATCACCGCCGACGGTCCGATCATCCTCACCGCCCGCGACTAGCGAACCCTCCAGACGCCCCGGTTTGTGCGTGCACAGCCGGGGCGTTCTGCGTTCGGATGAGCCTACCCGCGACGCGCCCGCGCCACCGCCCCGCCATCATCCACGTGGTGGCGCAGCGCGAAGAGCAAATCCGCGCGGGCGTGAGCATCCTCCAGGTCTCGGCCGAGCAGCGACTCGACCCGCTGGATCTGACGACGCACCGCGTTCCGATGCAGGTGCAGGGCGCGGGCCGCGCGATCCCAGCCACCATTATTAAGCAGCCACGTATAGAGGGTGCCGATCAGCTCGGCGGAGTCCGGGGCCTCCAGCAGCGGTTCCAGGACGGCGTGGGCGAAGCGGTCGGAGAGCTCGGCGGGGATCAGCGCACCCAGACTGCGCAGCTCCTCCCCCGCCACGATCGACCGCTCGGCCTCCCGGGCTCGCGGTAGCAACAGCTCCGCCTCGCGCACCGCGGTCGCGACCTCCTGCACCGGATACCCGGCGCTGATCCCGGCGATCCATCCGCGACGTTCAAGCGCCCGCAGCACCTCGGTTCCGGGCACCTCGGCGACCAGCGCGCGCAGGGATCCCGCGCGCTCATCCACAAACGGGGTGTCCAGGGCCAGCCGCCACCAGAGCAGGTCGGCGGGGCGTGCGGGCTCGCCGTTGGTGGCCACCGCGACCACCGTGTGCACCCGGCGGGAGGCCCCCGCGTTCAGCGCGGTGGCGACCAGGCGCGCCCAGCGCTCCACACCTGCCGGGTCGATCGGGACGCCGTCCACCAGGAGCAGCATCATCAGCTGATCCAGGGCGATGGTCTGTGAGCGAGGTAGCCCCTTGGCCACCCGAATCAGGTCGGCGGCGAGTGAGAAGCCCGTACGGTCCTCGCTCAGCACGTGGTCCTTAACCAGTACCAGCACGGTGTCCCGCACCGCGCGCTGCCCCTCCTCGGTAATCCGCCGGGCCACCAGCTCACGCCCATCCTCGGTCACCCCAAACACCATGCCCTCGCCGGCATCCAGCAGCGCATCGGCCTGGGCAAACAGCGGCGCATCGGGATCGGTCCCACCCGCCGAGAGCACGTCCGTCCCCTCCCGCAGCAGCACGCGGGAGCCGGTTTCGGTGGCCAGCACCTCGATCACCCGTCGCTCGGGCTGCGCCCGCAGCACGGCAGCCGTGAGCCGGCGCGCGAGCGTGCTGACGGTCTGCAATCCGCGCACCCGGAGTCGTTCCAGCTCGGCGGCAAAGTGGGCGGTGACCTGCACAAACGGGACCGCGCGATCCACCCGCACCAGTGGCAAGCCGATGCGCCGACACGCGGCGATCAGCGGCTCGGGAACCTCGCGATACACCGGCTCGACCCCGAAGCCCAGCGCCGAGATCCCGCTCTCCCGCAGCCGACCCACATAGGTGTCGAGGGCGCTCTCGGTCTGCGGGAGTCCGAGTCCGGTGATCAGCAGCAGCTCATACCCGGAGAGGTATGTGCCGGGTTCCTCGAGCTCCACGACCGCGCAGTGGGTGATCACGATGTCCGCGGGGTCAGTATCGCCGGGTACCAGCAGCGTGAGTCCCAGCTCGGGTGCGGCGAGCAGCGTGCCCAGCGACACACCGGTGGGCCGCGGCGGTGCTCCCGCCGGACGCGCGGTACCGGTGGACGGGAAATCTGGCGACATGAGCCCTCCTCGCAGGATGAATTATCTTATCTGGTGCTAATTCGGGATATTTTACACACATACCGGCCGGGATTTCCTGGCTAGCCTGACCGATAAGCAATGACGCGGCACCATCCCCGGGCCGCGTTCCCCCACACTCCTCGGGAGGACAACGTGGTCCTGGACTATATCGTGATCGCGGTCTATATGATCGTGATCCTCGGCGTCGGCTACTGGGGCCTGCGCCGCTCCAAAACCAAGAGCGACTACCTGGTGGCCGGACGCCGCCTGGGCACGTTCATGTACTCGGGTGCCCTCTCGGCCATCGTGCTGGGTGGGGCCTCGACCGTGGGTGGCATCGGCCTCGGCTACACCCACGGCCTCTCCGGCGCCTGGCTCGTGGTGGCCATTGGCCTGGGCATCCTGGTGCTCAGCGCATTCTTTGCCAAGCGGATCGTGAAGCTCAAGGTCTACACGGTGACCGAGATGCTGGACCTGCGCTACGGCGGCAACTCGGGCCTGATCTCCGGCGTGGTGATGTTTCTCTACACGCTCATGCTCACGGTGACATCGACGCTCGCCTACGCCACGATCTTCCACGTGCTGTTCGGGATCCCCAATATCGCCGGCATCGCAATCGGCGGCACCGTGGTGATCGCCTACTCGGTCATGGGCGGGATGTGGTCGATCACGCTGACCGACGTCGTTCAGTTTGTGATCAAGACCATCGGCATCCTCTTCCTGCTACTGCCGATCTCCCTCGCCCACGCCGGCGGATTCAGCGGGATGGGTGAGCGCCTGGCCGACTCCTTCTTCTCCCCCTGGTCCATCGGCGGGGCCACGATCATCACCTACATCGTGGTGTACACCCTCGGCCTGCTGATCGGTCAGGACATCTGGCAGCGTGTGTTCACCGCCCGCACCCCGAAGATCGCAACCCGCGGCGGCCTGGCCTCGGGCATCTACTGCCTGATCTACGGCGTCGCCGGTGCCCTGATCGGGATGGCCACCCGGGTGCTCTACCCGCACCTGGAATCCCCCGATGCGGCATTTGCCACCATCGTCCAGGACGCCCTGCCCCCGGGGGTGCGCGGACTCGTGCTGGCCGCGGCCCTGGCGGCGATGATGTCCACCGCGAGCGGGGCGCTGATCGCCTCGGCCACCGTGCTCACCTCGGATATCTTCCCGCGGCTGCGGGCGATCTTCCGCCCCGGCACCCAGAGCTTCTCGCAGACCGGATCGCTCGTGGTCTACCGGGTCGCGATCCTGGTGCTCGGAATCGGCACCGTGGGCATCGCCTCGGCCGTGGACAGCGTGGTCGCCGCGCTCACCATCGCCTACAACATCCTGGTGGGCGGGCTGTTTGTCTCGATCCTCGGCGGGCTGATCTGGAAGCGCGGCACCCGGCTCGGTGCCTGGGTCAGCATCCTGACCGGCACGGTAGCGGTGATCATCACGATGTTTGCCACCGACATTCTGGCCAATGAGCCGATCTACTTCGGCCTGGGTACCAGCCTGGTCACCTACGTGGTGGTGAGCCTGCTGACCAAGCCCACCGAGCCCGAGATCATGACCGAGTGGACGCGCCGACTCTCGGCGAGCGATAGCGAGGACATCAACGTGTCCCACCCGGAGACGGCCACCATCCGCTTCGACCCGCACGCCCACTAATCCCTCTTTCTTGCACCTCCGCAACACCCGCGAAAGGACACACCATGTCTGCACACCCGCACCTTCCCGCATCACTGAGCGCCAACGCCGCGCGCGTGGTGGAAAACGGCTTCACCGGACCGGTGAACTCCGCCCTGGTTCCCCGCTACAGCGGCCCGGCAACCTTCGCCCTACTACCGGGCATCGAGACCGTCGAGCACGCCGATGTGGCGATCCTCGGTGCCCCCTGGGATGCGGGGGTCTCGTTCCGCTCGGGGGCGCGGTTTGGTCCCGAGCACATTCGTTCGGCCAGCCGCCTGCTGCGTCCCTATAACCCGGCCCTGGATGTGTCGCCCTTTGCCGGGATGCAGGTTGTGGACGCCGGGGATGTGGCGCTCAACCCGTTCAACATTCCCGAGGCGCTCGGTGTGCTCCAGGACACGGCAACCTCGCTGGTGCGCGGCGGAACCTCGCTGGTGACCCTGGGCGGGGATCACACGCTGGCCCTCCCGCTGCTGCGCTCGGTGGCCGCCGTTCACGGCCCGGTCGCTCTGCTGCACTTCGACGCCCACCTGGACACCTGGGACACCTACTTCGGCGCCGAGTACACCCACGGCACCCCGTTCCGGCGGGCGGTCGAGGAGGGCATCGTGGACACCGAGTCAATCTGCCACGTCGGCACCCGCGGTCCGCTCTACGGACACCGTGACCTTGAGGAGGACCGCCGCTTCGGCTTCGGCATCCTCACCTCCGCCGACGTCTTCCGCCAGGGCGTGGACGAGATTGTGGCCCGGCTGCGCGAGCGCGTGGGGAACCGGCCGCTGTACGTCTCGATCGACATCGATGTGCTGGATCCCGCCCATGCGCCCGGCACCGGAACGCCCGAGGCGGGCGGGCTGACCAGCCGCGAACTGCTGGAGATTCTGCGCGGGCTGGCCGGGCTGAACATCGTCGGAGCCGACGTGGTGGAGGTGGCTCCCGCCTATGATCACGCCGACATTACCGGGGTTGCCGCCTCCCATGTGGCGTATGATCTGGTGTCGCTGCTCGCGCTGCGCGACGGCGGAAAGGGAACCCGATGAGCACCCCCGAATCCCGGATTGGCGGGGACCCTGTCCCTGAGATCCACCTCGACTCGCAGGACACGGCCCGAGTCCGGATCGGCGGGGACGTCACCCTGGAGACCCTGCGCGCACTCGGTGCCCGCGCGGTGGTGGGGCTTCCCGGCCAGCACGCGCTGGGCCTGTTTGACGCGCTACGCCGCAGCGACCTGCACTATCTGAGCTCCCGGGTCGAGAACAACGCGGGCTTCATGGCCGACGGCTTGGCCCGGGTTTCGGGATCGGTCGCCCCGCTGCTGCTCTCCACCGGACCCGGCGCGCTCACGTCGCTCGCGGCGCTGCAGGAGGCCGCGGCCTCCTCGATTCCGGTGCTGGCGATCTCCGCACAGATCCCCGTGGCCGGACTCGGCGGCGGGCGGCACGGGTACCTGCACGAGCTGCCCGATCAGTCGGCCTCGTTCCGCGGGGTCGTGAAGTCCACCTTTACCGTGCGTACCCTGGCGCAGATCCCCTCGGCACTCACCGCTGCGTGGGAGCTGGCGCTGGAGGCTCCCGCGGGGCCAACCATGGTCGAGGTTCCCGAGGACATTCTGCTCGCCGACGCGGCCGACCTGGTCCCTCCGGTGCGGGCGATTGCGCCGCAGGTGCGCGCCCATGCGCCGCGTCCCGAGCTGGTCGAGGCCGCGGCCGACGCCCTGGCCGGCGCCCGCAATCCGGTGATCCTCGCCGGTGGCGGGGTGGCCCGGGCCGGTGCCCGAGACGAGCTGCGCGCGGTGGCCGAGGCGCTGCAGGCCCCGGTGGTCACAACCTTCGGCGGCAAAAACGCCTTCGACTGGGCACACCCTCTGTCGGCGCGATCGTGGCTGGAGGACATCGCGGTGACCGAGTTCCTTGAGGCCGCCGACGTTCTCCTCGTGGTGGGCAGCGGACTCGGGGAAACCTCGAGCAACTACCACACGTTTGCCCCCGGCGGCCGGGTGATCCACATCGAGGCCGATCTCGGTAAGGTCACCTCCAACCACGCGGGGCTGGGCATCCACGCCGATGCGAAACTCGCGCTGGGGGCGCTGGCGAGGGCACTGGATACCCGCGCAATCACCGAGCGCGCGGTGCGCGCAGAACGGGTGCGCGGCCGAATCGACGGGCTGCTGGACACCGTGATCGCCCGCCTCGACGCACAGGACCTCACCGCCGAACGCGCACTGGTCGACGCGCTGCGCCGCGCGGTGCCCGATAACGTGAACACCTATTGGGACATGACGATCCTCGCCTACTGGGCGTGGTCGGCCTGGGACCCGCGCGGCGGGGAGTTTGCCAGCGCGCAGGGATCCGGGGGCCTGGGCTACGGGTTCCCGGCGGCAATCGGGGCGGCGTTTGGCCACCGGGTCGACGGCACCGACGCCCCCGTGCTCGCGGTTTCCGGTGACGGCGGTGCGCTCTACGGGATCGCCGAGTTGGCCACCCTCAAGCAGCACGATCTCAACGTCACCTGGCTCATCATCGACGACGGAGGGTACGGGATCCTGCGCGAGTACATGACCGGTGCCTTCGGTGCCGCCACCGCCACCGAGCTGGCCCGGCCCGACTATGTGGCCCTCGCCGAGGCGTTTGGGATCTCCGCCGAGCTCGTGCAGCCGGAAAACCTGGCCGGGGCGATCGAGGTTGCACTGGCGGCTCCGGGACCGCGGGTGATCGTGGTGCCCACGGTCCTCGGGCTGTTCGCCCCGACCCACCTAGATCGGCTGGCCTAGTTCAGGTCTCCTGGCCTAGCCCGGATTACCTGGTCTCGCCCGGATCTTCCGGGGTCGCCCAACAAACGCAGAGTCCCCGACACCGGATGGTGTCGGGGACTCTGTTGTACGTGTTTAGCGCTGCTCGGGCGGGAGCAGATCCGGGCGCACACGACGAGTGCGTTCCACCTGCTGCTCGTGACGCCACTTATCTACCGCGCCGTGGTTGCCCGAGAGCAGTACCGGCGGGACCTCACGCTCGCGCCAGACCGAGGGCTTGGTGTAGCTGGGGTATTCCAGCAAGCCGTCCTCGTGGGACTCCTCGACCAGGGACTCGGGGTTGCCCACCATGCCGGGAATCAGACGACCGATGGCCTCGATCATCGCCAGCACGGCGACCTCGCCGCCGTTCAGTACGTAATCGCCAATGCTCACCAGACGCACGCGCGCCTGGGTTGCGGTGTGATCAAACACGCGCTGGTCGATGCCCTCATAGCGTCCGCAGCCGAACACCAGAGCGGGCTCCAGGCTCAGTTCACGCGCCATCTTCTGATCGAAGACCTCACCAGCGGGCGAGGGGAAGATCACCAGCGGCGAATCCTCGGAGGCAACGGCATCGGCACCCAGAATGGAGTCCAGGGCTTCACCCCAGGGCTCGGGCTTCATGACCATGCCGGCACCACCACCGTAGGGGGTGTCGTCCACGGTGCGGTGCCGATCATGGGCGTGATCGCGCAGGTTGTGCACGTTCATGTCGATCAGCCCCGACTGGCGGGCCTTGCCCAGTAGCGAGACGTTGAGCACGTCAAAGTACTCCGGGAAGATGGAGACGATATCGATCTTCATGGTGCTACTCCGCGGGGGTTGCGGACGATTCGGTACCGTCCGAAGCGTCGTCTTTGGACGTCTCGGCAGCGGCCTCCTCAGCGGAAACCGGCTTCTCCGAAGCATCGTCCGCGGACACCTCGGCGGCCGAAGCCTCCTCGGCTGCGATCTCCGCCAGGTCCTCGAACAGTCCCATCGGCGGGGTCACCACGATAAAGCCCTGCTCCACGTTGACCTCGGGCACAATCGCCGAGACAAACGGAACCATGACCTCGCCCGATGCCGCCTTCACGATCAGCAGATCCTGGGCGGGCATGTGCTCGATCCGAGCGATGGTCCCCACCTCCACGCCGTCGCGCATCACGCGCAGACCGGCGAGCTGGTGGTCGTACCAGGCGTCGGGTTCGTCGTTATCGGGTGCCTCGTCGGCATCGATCCAGAGGATCGCCTTGACCAGGGTTTCCGCCTCGTTGCGGTCCTCGACACCCTTTAAGAATGCAACCGCATGACCGTTGTACCAGCGCAGCTCGGCAAGCTCAATCGTCTTGCCGTGCCACTTCGAACCGGTGGGCACCTGCAGGGTGAACACGGCTCCGGGGGTAAACCGGTGTGCGGGATCGTCGGTGTACAGCTCTACCTTGAGGGCTCCCTTGAGCCCATGTGCCTTCGTCAGCCGGCCGACACGCAGCTGATTACTCTTCGGCTTTACTCCGCGATTCATCTCAGGCAGCGGTGTCGACAACGTCAACCCGTACCCGGGAGTCACCGGCGAGAGAATTTACCAGGGTGCGCAACGACTTCGCGGTGCGACCCGAGCGGCCGATCACGCGGCCGAGATCCTCGGGGTTCACACGAACCTCGAGGATCTCGCCGCGCGTCGTGCTCTTCGCCGCGACCTGGACGTCTTCCGGGTGGTCAACGATCCCCTTAACGAGGTGTTCCAGAGCGGTGGAGAGCAAAGTTACGCCGTTTCTTCTTCGGTTGCAGTCTCAGCAGCAGCCTCGGTCTCCTCGACCTTGGCGGGTGCCTTCTCGGTCTTGGGCTTCAGGACCGGCTTCTTCTTTGCGTCGAAGACGTAGGGAGCCTTGGCTTCCTTGACCTTGACGGTCGAGACGGCGTCCTTGTCTCCCTTGAACTTGCCCCAGTCACCGGTCAGCTTCAGCAGAGCGGCAACCTGCTCGGTCGGCTGTGCGCCAACGGAGAGCCAGTACTGGGCACGGTCCGAGTCGATCTCGATGAACGAGGGCTCTTCGGTGGGGTGGTACTTACCGATCTCCTCGATCACGCGACCGTCGCGCTTGGTGCGCGAGTCGGCAACGACGACACGGTAGTAGGGTGCACGGATCTTACCCATGCGCTTGAGACGAATCTTGACAGCCACAATTCTCCTGTGTGTTTAGTGTGGTGAACTGGTGCCGAGCGCGTGGGGTGCACACGCGGCGAAAGCTCTAATGGGGTCTGAGTGGGCGGATAGAGGGTCGGCCACACACGGACTCAAACACCTATTCTGTCAGAAATCGACGCATCCGGGTAATCCATCTCACACGCGTGTCAGAATTGAACCCCATCCCCCGCCCGCGCAGAAAGAATCGATGCCCGTGCCCACTGAGTTTGCACCGTCGCCCGAGGTGGCCTCCGCCGCGGTTTCACCCGCGGTTCCCTCGATTCCCTTTGCCCGCTCGGCACGCGGAACCGTGGGCTTGGAATGGGAACTGACCCTGGTTGATCCGTCCACCGGCGCCCCGGTATCCCGGGCCCCCGAGGTACTGGCGGCCCTCGCCGCGCCCGACGGAACCCCGCACCCGTTTATTACCGGCGAGCTGCTGCTCAACACGGTTGAGCTGGTGAGTGATGTCCACACCACCGTGCCCGCGGCTATTGATGATCTGCGCGGCCAGCTGGATGAGCTGCGTGTGGTCTGTGACTCCCTGGGAATCGACCTGATCGCCTCCGGCTCGCACCCGTTTGCCCAGTGGCAGGACCAACCGATCACCCCGAAACCTCGGTATGAGAAGCTGATCGACCGCACCCGGTGGTGGGGGCGCAACATGATGATCTGGGGTGTGCACGTGCACGTGGGCGTCGAGGATGCCGATCGCGCACTCCCCCTGCTCGACGGGCTGCTCACCTACTCCCCCCACCTGCAGGCACTCTCGGCATCGAGCCCGTTCTGGGCCGGGGTGGACACCGGCTACGCATCCAACCGCTCGCTGATGTTTCAGCAGCTGCCCACCGCCGGGATCCCCCAGCAATTCACCCACTGGTCGGAGTTTGAGGCGTATGTGGCCGATATGACCCGCACCGGCATCATCGAGGATCACAGCGAGGTGCGCTGGGACCTGCGCCCCTCCCCGCGCTGGGGCACGATCGAGCTGCGCTCCTGCGATGCCGCATCCACCCTCACCGAGTTCGGGGCGATTGCCGCCCTCGCCCACTGCCTGAGCGATGTACTGACAACGAGACTCGACGCCGGCGAAGAGCTCACGGTCCTCCAGCCCTGGTTTGTGCGCGAGAATAAGTGGCGCGCGGCCCGCTACGGGCTGGATGCCGAGCTGATCATCAACGCCGAGGGCGATGAGCGCCTGGTCACCGATCACCTGCGCGAGCTGGTCACCGACCTCGCCCCCGTGGCCGAGCGCCTGGGCTGCGCCGCCGAGCTGGCCTCGATCCCCGGGATCCTCGATGCGGGCGGGAGCTACCAGCGCCAGCTGCGGGTCGCCGCCGAAAACGACGGCGACCTGCGCGCGGTGGTGGCGGGCCTGGCGGCGGAGCTGCGCGGCTAAGCGGCCAGGACGCGTTCGGCCTCGCGCTTCGCCGGATCACGCAGCACCAGGGCCACGATCAGCGCGATCACCAGGAGCACCAGCATCACCACAAAGCTCACCCGCACGCTGCTGGCGTCGGCGATCGCACCGAGCGCGGGACCCATCAGCCCGCCGAAGGACAGTGTGAGTCCCAGGGTCACGCCGCTCGCCAGCCCGATCCGATTGGGCAGGAACGCGTGCGAGAGCGTGACCTGCGGGGAGAACGGCAGGAACAGGGCGATACCGAGGGCCGCGGTCGCAACCACGGCGACCGGGGCACTCGGGGCCAGCACGATGCCCACCATCGCCAGCACGGCCAGCGCATACCCGGTGCGCACCACGCGCAGGCGGCCAAACCGGTCGGCGAGGAAGCCGCCGATCAGGGTGCCCGCGGCCCCGGCAGCGGGGAACACCGTCAGCGCGATTGAAGCCTCGGCGGCGGAAATCCCGAAGCGCTGAATGCCATACAGGGTAATGAACGAGCTGGTGCCGATATAGGCGACCGACCAGCAGGCCAGCACCGCGACCAGCACACCAAAGCCGCGCCAGTCATCCTTCGCGACGGGAGTGTGCGTGTCGTGAGATGCGGTTTTCGCCGTGGGCTCGGTTCCGCGCGGACGCAGCAGGAACGCGGCCCCCATGACCGCGGCGGGGATCATCAGCAGCGGAGTCGCCGAGAGGCCCCACACACCCACGGTCAGCAGGACGCCGGTGGGTGCGAGCGCCGCCCCCACGTTGCCGCCCACCGAGAAGATGCTCAGCGAGCGGTTGGTCCCTCCCCCGTACTCGCGGGCCAGCACGGTGCCGGAGGGGTGGTAGGCGGCCACGCCGATCCCCGAGATTGCGATCGCAATCCAGGTCGCCGCATAGCTGCCCGCAAAGAGCCCACTCACGGCGATGCCCGCGCCCGCGGTGAGCAGGCCGGCAAGCACCAGCCAGCGCATCCGGAACCGGTCGGCCAGCATCCCAAACGCGGGCTGGGCGACACTCGAGAGGCTCGTGGCAGCCAGGGTTATGCCGGCCACCGCGGCATAATCGTAGTGACGCTCCAGGATGAGGAACGGCAGCAGGGCGGATACGGCACCGGCATAGAAATCGTTGGCGGCGTGGGTGGCCGTCAGCACCCACAGACCTGCTCTGTTTTGCATGTTTTTCCTTTTGTAGCGTGGACATCCCGGTTGCAGCGGGATAGTGTTGGGGTACCGCAACCCCTCAGACAAGTAGACAGGTTACGATGATTTCGCAGATTTCACAACAGCCGCTTGCGGCGCGGGTGGCCGAGGAACTTTTGGGACGCATCCGCGCCGGCGAGTGGCCCCTCGGGCACCGCCTCCCCGGCGAGACCACGTTGGCCGCTCAGCTCGGCGTGGGGCGCTCCAGCCTGCGCGAGGCGATCCGCGAGCTCGCCGGCAAGGGAGTGCTGACCAGTCGCCAGGGGGCCGGGGTTTTTGTGACCGCGCTCGATGTTGAACAGGGGCTCGAGGACGTGGTCCGCGATGCCGAGGTCACCGCGGTGATCGAGGCGCGGATCGCCGTCGAAACCGAGGCCGCCCACCTCGCCGCCACGCGCCGCACGGCCGCCGATATCCGGCTGCTGCGCAAAACCCTGGAGGTGCGCGAGGCATCCCGCGACAGCGTCGAAGCCTATGTGGACACCGACACCGAATTTCACCGCGCGGTGATTGCCGCCGCCCACAACCCGGTGCTCGGCGAACTCTTTGACACGTTTGTGCCGCGCATCCGGCAGGCCATGATCGCGATGCTGAAGGCACAGCCCAAACCCGCTACCACCGACGCCGACGGCCACGGCGGCCTGATCGAGGCGATTGTGGGCAAGGACGCCGAACTCGCCCGCACCCTCAGCCGGGCCCACCTCACCGAGCTGCTCACAAACTTCACCGCGCGCTAGCCAGCCGACGGGCACGCTCAGTTACGCCGCCAGCCCCCTCCCTCGCCCCAGCCGAGACATCGGTACAACGCACACACCCCGCCCATCCAAGCGGATGAGCGGGGTGTCTGTGGAGCCGATCGGCTAGTCTTCGCCGCGTGTGGTGCCGCTGGTTCGGCGTGAGCGGAGGAAGACTCCGCTGCCCAGCAGGAGCATCGCGGCGAGGGCCAGCGCCCCCATGCCGACCGCGTCGGCACCGGTGGTCACCAGGCTGCCACCACCCGCGCCGGGACCGGGGGTTCCGGGGCCGGGGGTGCCGGGACCAGGAGTTCCAGGTCCAGGAGTCCCAGGTCCCGGAGCCCCAGGATCGGTTGTGCCGGGTCCCGGGGTTCCCGGCAGCGGGGTCACACCGATCGAGATCGAGGGTGAACGGTTCCCCGCCGGATCGATGACCGTGATGGTCAGCTCGCCGGCATCCACCGCGCCCTCGGAGGTGCAGGTCCAGGTCCCGTCGGCCCCCACGGTGACCTCACAGATCAGGTTGCCCTCGGGGTCGGTGATCTCGACCGTGGAATCCGGTTCGGCGGTCCCCGAGCAGGTCACCGTGCCATCGGCGTTGGCCGAGCACTCGACGCCGGTGGGCGGGGAGGGGGCGACGGTGTCGATGTTCAGGCTGATCGCGATGCCGGTGAAGGTGTTACCGTCCGCATCGGTGGCCACCGGAGTCAGGGTGTGGGTGCCATCGGCCAGCGCCGCGGGAAGCGTGCAGGACCAGGTGCCGTCCGCCTCCACCGTGGTGGTGCAGACAACGCTGCCCTCGGCATCCAGCAGCTCCACGGTGTCTCCCGCGGCGCCCGTTCCGGTGAGGGTCGGGGTGGACTCCCCCAGCACGCTACCGGTGTTCGGGCTGACGATGATCGGCGGCGTGGGCAGGGTGTGTACCCCGCCGGAGTTCCCCGCCGGATCCACCGTTTCCACGGTGACCGGGAAGGAGGTTACCGGACCACCGGTGCACGTCCAGTGCCCACCGGCGGGGACCTCGACGGTGCAAATTTCCTTCCCGTCGCCGTCGGTGACCACAATGGTGTCCCCCTCGGCTGCCGTGCCTTCACAGGTCACCTCGCCCAGCTGGTTCACCGAGCAGACCACGTCGGTGGTCGGCGTGGGCGGAGTGGTATCCACAGTCAGGGTGATCGGGTTACCGGGGGTTTCGTTTCCGGCGATATCCACGGCCACCGGGGTCAGCGTGTGATCCCCCTCGGTGAGTTCGGGACTCGGCTCACAGGACCAGGTTCCGTTCGTCACCACGGCCGAGCACAGGACCTCGCCGCCCGGGCCACGCACCTCGACGGTGGTGCCGTTCTCGCCGGTGCCGCTCAGGGTCGGGGCGGGGTTGTTGCCCACGCTGCCGTTGGTCGGCGAGGTGATCACCGGGGCTGCCGGCAGCGTGGTTTTCACGGTGATGGTCACCGAGGACCCCTCGGTCTCGTTCCCGGCGGCATCCACGGCCACCGCGGTCAGCGGATACTCGCCGTCCGTCAGCGCAGGGGCCACCACACAGGACCAGGCGCCATCCACGACCTCGGCCGAGCACAGCACCACTCCGGCGGCATTACGGATCTCCACGGTGGACCCGGTTTCGCCAGTTCCGGCGAGGGTTGGCGTGGTGTTGTTGGTGACGATGTTGGCGCTCGGAGTCGCGATCACCGGGGCGGCCGGGGCCGTGGTGTCCACGGTGATCGTGATCGCCGTACCCGTGGCCTTGTTTCCGGCGGCGTCGGTGGCAACCGGGGTCAGCACGTGATCGCCCTCGGTGAGTGCCGAATCGAGCGTGCAGGACCAGGCTCCGTTACTCACCACGGCCGAGCAAACCACCTCATCCGCGGCGTTTTTGACGGTGACGGTTGAGCCGTTTTCCCCGGTTCCCGACAGGGTCGGAGTGGTGTCGTTGGTCACCAGGCCGTTGGCGGGCGAGGTGATCACCGGGACGGTCGGCGGCGTGACATCCACCGTGATCGTGATCGGGGTACCCGGGGTCTTGTTTCCGGCGGCATCCTTGGCCACCGGCGTGAGCACGTGGTCCCCCTCGGTGAGCGTGGTCGCGAGGTCACAGGTCCAGGCGCCCGCGGTCACCACGGCCGAGCACAGCACCTCTCCGGCGGCATTGTGGATCTCCACCGTCGACCCGGTTTCCCCGGTACCCGAGAGAGTCGGGGTGGTGTCGTTGGTCACGAACCCGTCCGCCGGTGAGGTAATGGCCGGGACCGCGGGCGGGGTCACATCCACGGTGATCGTGATGGCCACCCCGGGGGTCTCATTACCCGCGGCATCCTTCGCCACCGGGGTCAGCACGTGGTCACCCTCGGTGAGTGCCGGGGCTAGCTCACAGCTCCAGGCGCCCGCGGTCACCACGACCGAGCACAGCACCTCTCCGGCGGCATTCTGGATCTCCACCGTCGACCCGGACTCCCCGGACCCCGAGAGCGTCGGGGATTCCACGTTGGTGACCGTGCCGTCCAGCGGAGCGGTGATCACCGGGACCGCGGGTGGCACGGTGTCCACGGTAATGGTCAGCGGAATGCCGGGGGTCTCGTTGGAGGCGGCATCCACCGCGACCGCGACCAGCTCGTGATCGCCGTCCGTCAGCGCCGGGGCCACCACACAGCTCCAGGTGCCGTCGGTCACCGGTGCCGAACACAGCACCACTCCGGCGGCGTCCCGCACCTCGACGGTGGTGCCGTTTTCTCCGGTACCGGTCAGCGTGGGTGTGGCGTCGTTGGTGATCGTCCCGTTGGTGGGCGAGGTCACGATGGGGGCCCCGGGGAGCTCGGTGATGACCTCGATGGTGATCGCGGTACCCGGGGTCTTGTTACCTGCGGCATCCTTGGCCACCGGGGTCAGCACGTGGTTTCCGTCTCCCAGGGCGGGGGCGAGGTCACAGGTCCAGGCACCGGCGGTGACCACGGCCGAACACAGCACCTGATCATCGGCATTTCGGATTTCCACCGTCGAACCGGTCTCCCCGGTACCCGAGAGGGTCGGGGTGGTGTCATTGGTCACGAATCCATCCACCGGCGAGGTGATGACCGGGACCGCCGGCGCGGTGACATCCACGGTGATCGTGATCGCGGTACCCGAGGTCTTGTTTCCGGCAGCGTCCTTGGCCACCGGCGTGAGCACGTGATCACCCTCGGTGAGCGCCGTCGTGATGTCACAGCTCCAGGCCCCCGCGGTGACCACGGTCGAACACAGGACATCCCCGGCGGCATTCTGGATCTCCACCGTCGAACCGGTCTCCCCGGTACCCGAGAGGGTCGGGGTGGTGTCATTGGTCACGAATCCATCCACCGGCGAGGTGATGACCGGGACCGCGGGCGGGGTCAGGTCCACGGTGATCGTAATCGGGAGACCGGTGGCCCGATTGCCTGCGGCATCCTTCGCCACCGGGGTCAGCACATGATCACCCTCGGCGAGCGCCGGGGTGAGGTCACAGGTCCAGGCACCCGCGGTGACCACGGCCGAGCAGAGCACCTCGCCGGCGGCATTGTGGATCTCCACCGTCGACCCGGTTTCCCCGGACCCCGAGAGCGTGGGAGTGGTGTCGTTGGTGATCGTCCCGCTCACCGGGGAGGTGATCGCCGGGACGGCCGGCGGCGTGATGTCGACCGTCAGCGCAACGATCGTGCCGGGGGTCTGGTTGCCGGCGGCGTCCACCGCGACGGCGCTGAGAATGTGCATCCCCTCATCCAGGGCGGGGGCAATGGTGCAGGTCCAGGCACCATCCTCAACCAGGCTCGAACACAGCACGGTTCCATCGGCCGCACGGATCTCGACCGTCGAGCCGTTTTCTCCGGTCCCGGTGAACACGGGCGTGGAGACGTTGGTTGCGGTACCGGTGAGCGGCGCGGTGACCACCGGGGCCGCGGGCGGGGTGAGGTCGATGGTCACGGTGACCGCGGTCCCCGGGGCTTCATTCCCGGCGGCGTCCCGGGCAACCGGGAGCAGCGGGTGATCCCCCTCGGTCAGCGGCTCGTCGAGGGTGCAGGACCAGATACCCGCGGCAACCGTCGCGGTGCACAGTACGGTACCGGCTCCATCCCGTACCTCGACGGTGGAGCCGTTCTCTCCGGTACCCGAGATGGTGGGGGTGGCGTTATTGGTGATTGTCCCGTTCTGCGGAGCGGTGATCACCGGCACCTCGGGCGGGACGGTGTCCACGGTGACCGTGATGGCCGTGCCCGGGGTGCTGTTACCCGCGGGATCCATCGCGACCGGGGTCAGGCTGTGATCCCCCTGCCCCAGGGCCGGGCTGATCTGGCAGGACCAGGCACCCGCGGTGACCACGGCCGTGCACAGCACCTCGTTGTTGCCGCCGCGAACCTCCACCGTGGAGCCGTTCTCTCCGGTTCCGGTGATGGTGGGCGTCGTGGTGGTGAGTAGCGCGCCATCGCCGGGCGCGGTGATCACGGGAGCCGCGGGCGGGGTTGTGTCGATCGTGATCGTGACCGCGGTGCCGGGTGCGGTGTTTCCAGCGGCGTCCCGAGCGGTCGGGGTGAGCGTGTGCGAGCCCTCGCCCAGCGCCGTCGCCGGCTCACAGGACCAGGTTCCCGCCGCCACAACCGCGGTGCACAGCAGCGCGTTCTCGGCACCGCGCACCTCAATCACCGAGCCGTTTTCTCCGGTTCCGGTGATGGTGGGGGTGGCGTTATTTGTCAGCGTGCCGTCTGCAGGAGCGGTAATCACCGGGGTGGTCGGTGCGACCGTATCGATGGTGATAGTAATCGAGGTACCGGTGGTTCGGTTTCCCGCCGTATCCACGGCGATCGCCGTCAGCGCGTGTTCACCGTCCTCCAGAGCCGTTGCCGGCTGGCAGCTCCACGCCCCCGCGGTGACCACGGCCGTGCACAGGATCTGCCCCTGCGCGCCATGGATCTCTACCCGGGAGCCGGTTTCCCCGGTTCCCGTGAACGTGGGCCGCGTGTTCTTGGTGATGGTGCCGGTAGCCGGCGAGGAAATCACCGGAGCCGCCGGCGGGACCGTATCCACGACGATGGTGATGGGGGTACCCGGCGTCCGGTTACCGGCCGCATCCACCGAAATCGGGGTCAGCGTGTGGGAACCATCTACGAGGGCCGGGGCCACCACACACTCAAACTCTCCCTCGGGTACATCCCCCGAGCACAGCAGCTGATTGGCGGCGTTTTGAATCTCGACGATGGTGCCACTATCCGCGGTACCGGTAATCAGCGGGGTCTTGTTATTGGTGATCGTGCCGGTGGTCGGGGCGGTAATCACCGGAGCGGTGGGCGGAGTGGTGATGACAGAGAAGGTGACCGGGGTGCCGGGCGCCGCGTTTCCGGCCTCATCCAGCGCGACCGGGGTCAGCGTGTGCGAGCCCTCGGTGAGCGCGGGTGCCACCACACAGGACCAGGCCCCCGCGACAACGGTAGCCTCACAGAGCACCGCACCGGCATCGTTACGCACCTCGATCCGAGAACCGTTTTCACCGGTACCGCTTACGGTGGGTGTGGTGTTTGCGGTCGCGGATCCGGCTACCGGGGACGTGAGCACGGGAACCGCCGGCGGGATCGTATCCACCACGAAGGAGCGGGTAGTGGCCGTCGTCGTGACGCCGTTCAGCGAGGCCGCCACCGAAATGTTGTTGGTGCCCTCGGGTCGGTTGGCGACGGGGGTATAGGTCCACGCGCCATTGACCACCGGAACCTCGGCCAGCGCGACACCGGTATCGGCATCGGTGATCGTCACCGCGAGGGTGGTGCCGGGGAGGTTATCGGCGGTACCGCTGATCACCGGTCGGGGATTATTGGTCAGCTGCCCGGCGGTGGGTGTAGCGATGGTGGGGGCGGTCAGTGTCTTCACCGAGAGGGGGGCTGAGGCCGTCTGGTTGGGGCTACCGGGAATCCGTACGGAGTATTCGAAATTGCCGAGGGCGCTGCCGGGGACGGCATTCTCGGACACTTTATAGGCGAATGCATAGGAGGTGAAATCGCCCACGGTGTTGTCAGAATAGCCACAGTAGATCCCCGTGTAGAAAGCGGTACTACTCGCGGGAATAAGTGTGTTGCCGGAACCGGTGTCATAACAGGGAAAGCTCGTGGGGGGACGTTGAATCAAGACGCCGGAGGGCGGGGTGAGGGTGAGTTGCGCGGCGCGGGCGGCGATGCTGACCGTCACCGTGCCGTCGGCCTGCCCAACCGATCCTGGCGTTGCACTGGCCGCCGCAAATGCCGCGGTCGGCACCAGCGCGGGAATGATCAGCCCCACCGCGAGCGTGGCCGCGAGCAACCCGCGCCGGGCCACCGTCCCCAACCGCGTTGAATTCGCGAGTTCTAAAGCTTCGCCGGTCATGGTTCCCCCATTTACGCGCACCGAAAGTCGAATGAACGACCGTGTCCTGTGCCCCCTGTTTAGCAGTTCTCCGGGCACACGACAAGGGTTCCCCCTGGTCCGGGGGGCAAAATTTCGAACCGAACGGTCAACATGGCTCACCGGGACATCGATCGACTCTTTACGCCCGGTCTCCGGCACCCGACACCCACACAGACAAAACCCGTCACCATTCGGATTCGAATGGTGACGGGTTCAGGGAATGCGGCGGGCCTAGGCGGTCGGGAACAGCTCCGCTTCCAGGGCGTCGAATTCGGCGGTGAAGCGCTCACGCATCGCCTGCTTCTCGGGCTCGGGAACCCAGCTGGCCTCCACTCCGGCCAGGGCCATCGCGCGCAGCTTGTGACGATCCACACCCAGCTGTTCGCTGAGGATCGCATACTCCTCGGCCAGGGTCGTGGGGAACATCCCGGGGTCATCGGAGGCGGGGATCACGTTGAGGCCGGCCTCAAGCATCGCGGCAATCGACGCGCGACGCCACGGACGCCAGGACCGACGCGAGGTCGTGGACACCACGGTAAACGCGGTCTGCTGCTCGCGCACACGTTCGACAACAGCCGGATCCTCCAGCACAAAGTAGCCGTGATCGATGCGGTCGCAGCCCAGCAGGTCCAGGCACGTGATCGTGTTCACGGCCACCGGCGCATGCTCGGAGGAGTGGGCGGTACGGAACAGCCCAGCCTCCCCTGCGAGCCGATACGCATCGGCAAAGCGCTCGGGCGGACCCGCGGTCTCCAGATTGTCCAGGCCGATTCCCACCACGTACTCGTTGGGGTTGTCCACGATCCGGCGTACCATCGCCAGCGCGTGCTCCCCGGACTTGCTGCGGTCGATACCGGCGATCATCCGTCCGGTCATCCCGAAGTCACGCTCGGCCATCCGAATACCCTCGGCATAGGCCTCGACCTGACCTCGGTACCCGAGCTTTTCCAGGTGCGGCGGCAGGTCATCGAAGAACAGCTCAAGGTGACGGGTCGCGCTGGTGCGGTGCGCGGCCTCGAACGCCTCGTAGGTCACCCGGGTCAGGTCCTCGGGACTGCGCAACACCTCGACGACCCACTCCGACGCCTTAAAGAGGGAGTAGGAGGTTTCCGGCTCATCGGCCGAGCGTCCCTGAGGCACCGGGATGTGGGTGTCTCGGTAGAGTGCGGGGTCCGGCGGCAGCGAGTTGATGTCGCGGAAGATCAGCTCGGGATCCGCCGGCAGCTCAAGCTTTTCACGGCGAGCCAGCTCGGCGAAGGTCGAGGCACGCACGGTGCCGATCAGGTGGCAGTGCAGGTCGGTTTTGGGTGCGCGGCGCAGAAACTCGGCGGTCGCATCGGTTGACACGGTGATGGTCAGGTCCCCTCGGGTAAAACGAAAATCAAAACGGGCATCGCCCGGACCCCTGCGACGGGGTCCGGGCGAGGCGAGAGTTAGCGGCTGGCAACCTCGCGGGCGAACCGGTCGGTCCACTCGGTGCGGTTCTTCACGATGACCGAGATGTCCAGGGTCTTGTATCCGGCGGCGATCGGATCGGTGGCGGCCTCGCCCACGATCTTCTTCAGGTTCTCCGGCACGGTGGCCTCGGGGTTGACCGGCAGGTCGCCAACAATCTTGGCGGAGCTGGTCTGAGCCTCGGCACCCAGCAGGTAGTTGATGAAGACGTGGGCACCCTTCACGTTCTCGGCGTTGGCGGGGATCATGGCACGGTTGGTGGCCATGAACTTGCCGGTGGCCGGCGGGGTCCAGGCGATCGGCTCGCCGGCCTCAACCAGGCTGGTGGCAAAGCCACTCAGCGCCGGAGCGTTGACGATCTCGCCCTGCAGCAGCAGGTTGGTGACCTCAGTGGAGGACTTGTAGAACTGCAGCACTCCCGGGGACCATTCGCCCAGGGTCTTGAACGCGGCATCCACGTCGTAGGGGTCCTTACCCACGGTCTCGGCCACACCGGAGACGGTCAGCTGACCGGCGGTCACGCTGAAGTCGGGCAGGGCGAGCTTGCCCTTATAGGCGGCGTCCCCGAAGGTGTCCCACTTGGCCGCGGTGGCCTGGTCCAGCTTGTCGGTGCGGTACAGCATGCCGTTGAGCTGGTAGCTGTAGGCGGGACCGTCGTACTGCTTCTCCTTGGCGAAGTCGGCGACCTTGGCCAGGTTGGGCAGCTGGGCGTCATCTACCTTCTGGAAGAGCTTCTTGGACTGGCCGAGGGCGGCGTAGTAGTCCGAGATCAGCATGACGTCGGCGCCGGCGCGCTTACCGTTGAGCTCCAGCTTGGACAGGCGCTCGGAGTTCGATCCGGTGTCCACCTCAACCTTGTAGCCGGTGGCCTTCTCGAACGGGTCGATGATGGCCTTAGTGAACTCGTCAACACCAAACGGGAAGGTGCTGACCACGATGGTCTTGTTGTCGTCGCCGCCGGTGTCGCCACCGGGGGTGGCGGAACAGCCGACCAGCAGAGCGGTCGAGGTGAGCAGAGCCGCGGCGGTCGCCAGGGCGCGAACGGGGATACGGGAACTCATCGGAGGGGTCCTTACTGTGAAAGGGATGTGGTGGGGAGTGTGTGGGGCCGGGCCGGGGGCGATTCGGGCAGGAGTACCAGGACCCGGGTGAGGGTGCCCGCTATTCGGGCAGGTGGACGAGCGCGGGCGCCGGTGCGGTCACCGAGATCCGCTCCCCCGGGGTAAACCCGGTGTGTCCGGCGGGCAGGGCGTCGCGACGCAGCACCGAGATCAGCGGCACCGTTTCGCCACCCGGGGCCGCGGCATCCACGCCGACCACCAGGTCGACGCCGCGGTAGGCGCTGCTGGTGATCACGCCGTCGAGGTTCAGGCCCGGCGTGGTGGCGGTCGCCGAGGCAATCTGCAGCTGCTCGGGACGCACGGTGAACAGGCCCTCGGCGGTGGGGATGAAGTTCTCATAGCCCAGGAACTCGGCCACAAAACGGTTGGCCGGGGCGGGGAAGACCTCATCCGGAGCTCCGGTCTGCATGACCTTGCCCGCACGCATGAGCACCATGGTGTCACTCATTTCCAGGGCCTCGTCCTGATCGTGGGTGACGAGCACAACGGTGAGGCCGGTCTCGGCCTGGATGCGACGAATCTCGGCACGCATCTGCACGCGCAGGCGGGCGTCGAGGTTGGAGAGCGGCTCGTCCAGGAGCAGAAGCTTGGGACGGATCGCGATGGCCCGCGCCAGCGCCACGCGCTGCTGCTGTCCACCCGAAAGGGCCTTGGGCTTGCGGGCGGCCAGGTGGCCGAGCCCCACGAGCTCAAGCGCCTCGGCCACGCGTGCCTTGCGCTCGGCGGCGGGCACCTTACGCAGCTTGAGCCCGTAGCCCACGTTGTCAGCGACGGTGAGGTGCGGGAACAGCGCATAGGACTGGAACACCATGCCCAGGCCGCGCTTTTCCGGCGGCAGGGCGGTGGCGTCCTCGCCGCCGATCAGGATCTTGCCCGCGGTGGGGCGGGCATAACCGGCGAGCATCCGCAGCGAGGTGGTCTTGCCACATCCGCTGGGGCCCAGGAGGGTGGTCAGCTTGCCCTCCTCGATGGTGAGGTCCAGGTTGTCCACGGCGAGGAAGTCACCGTAGGCCTGGGTTACTCCGACAAATTCGGCTGCGGGAATCACTTGTTGATACCTCCAAAGATCTTGGCGAAGCCGACCGTGCGCTCGGCGATGATGGCAACCACGACGGTTGCGGCGAGCAGCAGGGTCGACATTGCTGCGATGGTCGGGTCATAGTTCTGCTGGATATAGTCGAGCATCGTGACCGGGAGCGTGCGGAAGCTGCGGTCCTGCAGCAGCAGGGACAGCGGCACGTTGTTGAACGAGGTGACAAAGCTCAGCAGGGCGGCGGAGAAGATCCCGGGACGCAGCAGTGGCAGGGTCACCGTGAAGAATGCGCGCAGCGGCGAGGCACCGAGACCACGGGCGGCCTCCTCGATCGCCGGATCCGCCAGGGCGAGGGATGCCCCGGTCACCCGCACCGCGTAGGGCAGCAGGATCGCCGTGTGTCCGATCAGCAGGGCGATCGAGTTCGACTGTCCCAGCACCACCATGATCTGCTGGTAGAGCGCGAGGCCCACCACCAACTCGGGAACCACGAGCGGGGAGAGGAACAGGCCCTGAACCAGGGACTTGCCGGGGATCTTGCCCCGGTGCATCGCGATGGTGGCCGGGACTCCGATGGCCAGCGCGATCACGGTCGCGATCAGCGCGAGCTGCAGGCTCTGCCCCAGCGAGGACATGAACGTATTGTTGCCGAGGGCCGCGCCAAACCAGTCCAGGGTGAAGCCCTTGGGCGGGAAGGACACGGTGCGTCCGGTGGAGAATGCGGTGCTCACCACAAACAGGATCGGGACGATCATGATGATGTAGCCGAGCACGGCCAGGGTACCGAGTACCGGGCGGGCGTTATTGGTCTTGATCATGCTCATGACTGCACGCTCTTTCCCCGCGACAGCAGCGAACTCAGGCCCGAAACCAGGAACACCAGCAGCGTCATAATCAGCGCGGTGGCCGAGGCCGAGGCCCAGTCCACGGTCACGTTGGAGTAGTTGTAGAGCTCGGTGGCGAGCATCCGCTGACTCGATCCACCCAGCAGATAGGGGGTCGTATAGGCGGTTGCGGCACCGGCGAAGACCAGGGTCGTGGCAACCACGAGGCCCGGGGCGGACAGCGGCAGCACCACGGTCCAGAGGGTGCGGGTGCGGCTGGCGCCGAGTCCGCGGGCGGCGTCATCGAGTCCGGGATCCACCTGGGCGACGGCCGAGTAGCAGGAGATGATCGCCAGCGGCAGGAACAGCTGGGTCATACCGAGGACCACGGCGAGCTCGGTGTAGAGCAGCTGCGGAGCCTCGGAGGCGAGGCCCAGGCCGGTGATGAGCTGGCCGATCGCGCCCTGGCTGCCCAGTAGCACGATCCATCCGAAGGTACGCACCACGTTGCTCAGCAGCAGCGGGAAGATCGCCAGCGCGAGCCACATGCCGGCAAAGCGCGAGGTCGAGCGGGCCAGCAGGTAGGCGATCGGGAAGCCGAGCACCAGGCAGGTCGCGGTGGTGATCAGACCGAGGCCGAGGGTGCGGCCGATGATGCCGAGCGAGTAGGGGTCGGTGAGCATCTGGCCGAGACGCGCAAAGACGTCTCCGGTGCTGACCCCGGGCGGCGCGATGAGCATCGCGACCGAGGGAATGGCGAATCCGAGCAGGATAAACACCAGACCGGGCAGCAACAGCCAGGCTGGTTTTCGAGACATGTGTGCCCCCATTGGCGGTGGTGTGGGTGCGGGACGGGGATCCCCACGCACGGGCGGGCGATTTCGACGCAAAACGCCGAAACGGGCAATGAAACCGGTTGCACAACCGGTTTCACACACTATACGCTAAGTTCTATCGAAGAAACAAACACTTCTTTTTCTCCCCCGACGACGCCGCAATTCGCCGTCACGCCCATCCCCTTGCGAGCCCGTTTACCTCGCACACCCGCATAAATCGGAGGCTCCGTGAGCACACTTGAGGACGTCGCGCGTCTCGCCGGGGTATCCAAGGCCACGGCCTCGCGCGCCCTCAGCAAGCCCGAACTGGTCGCCGCCGCGACCATCGAGCGGGTTCAGCGTGCCGCCCAGGAACTGCATTTTGCGCCCTCGCGCACGGCAACCGCGCTGGCCAGTGGACGCACCGGGGTCATCGCGATGGTGGTTCCCACCCTGGAAAACCAGTTCTTCACCCCGATCATCCAGGGAGCCCAGGACCGCGCGGATGCCGCCGGCTACCTGCTGACCGTCGCCGCCACCGCGTTTCTCGAAGACAAGGATGTGGACCAGTTCGCCCGGCTCGCCCCGCAGGTGGACGGCTTCCTGCTGGCCGCCCCGCGCGGTAAGGACCAGTTTGTGGAGCCCGCGTGCAAGCTCAAGCCCACGGTGCTGATCGACCGCGAGATCGACGGGGTGCCCTCGGTGGTCGCCGACTCCGCCACCGGCTTCGCCGAGTTGGCTCTGCGCATGGTGGAGCAGGGGCACCGACACATCGCGCTGGTGGGTGGTCCCGGGCGCTCCTGGCAGAACCTCCGCCGCGTGGCCCACGTGATCGAGGCCCTGCGCGGCAAGGCCGCCCTGACCGTACTCGGACCGCACCGCTCGACCTTCGCCGCGGGGGTGGGCGTGGTGGGCGAAATCCTGACCTCCGGTGCCACCGCGGTCATCTCCTACTCCTCCTCGCTGTCCACCGGCATCATGTTTGGACTCCAGTCTCGCGGGATCACCAACCTCGTGGTGAGCGCGGATCGCGGCATCGCCGACGCACTGGGATCCGCCAACGTGCCCGTGCTCGAGGTGGACGGCCTGGAGCTGGGCCGCCAGGCGATGGATACCCTGCTCGCCCGCCTCGACGCGGCCCCCGGCGGCGAGATCCCCCGCCTGCGCCTGCCCGTCTCGGTGGACTGGGACCTCGGCGAGCGCGAACCCGCATAGAGCGTAAGGCCGTAGGTTCTCGGCCCTAGGCTCCCTTGAACACCGCCGAGGGTGAGATCGCGTGCGCCAGCGCGGCCCCCAGCAGCGGAAGCGGCAGCAGGGCGAGCAGCAGCCGGGCGATATCGGCACCAGCCAGCAGGTACTCCTGCTTGCCAATGCTGCCGGTGAATCCGGCCACCGCGATAACCAGGCTCGCCCCGATCGCGACCGGCACCAGGACCGTGGCGATCACCTCGACCGCGAGCGCCAGCGTGATCTGCGCCGGACGCGCCCCAAAGGCTCGATACAGCGCCATCTCCGCGCGCCCCGACCACCAGAGCACACCAAGAAGCAGGAACAAGACCCCGGCTCCAACGGCCCAGCCCCACGCGCTCGCACGCAGCGGCAGATTCTTTTCCGGGTCCACCACCAGCGCGTTTTTGGCCAGATACGGCCCGGGGTTCGCCTGATACACGGGCGGCACGGCCTCGGTCAGCGTGGGAATCACCGCGCGGGCCGCTCCCGGTGACATCTCCACATAGCATTCGCGGGTGTACTGGTCGGCGCGAACGTCCGGCTCCAGGAGGGCCGTGTTGAGGCCATCCACCCGGGACCGCTCCCCCGCGATGCTCAAAATGTCGCGGGTCTCGCTCGTGCCCGCACGGGTCAGCTTCACCGTGGTGTCCGGCACCAAACCGGTCTGGGTCGCCAGGTCCTTGCCGGCCACGATGCCCGATCCCGGGACCGCTAGTCCGGGCCAGGCAATCGCGATCATTCCCGGGCTCACCCGCAGCAGCTCACGATTCTGCCCGGGGAAGGTCGCCAGCTGGATCTGCTCGCGGTGCAGGATCGCCCCGGCCGCGATCACCCCCTCGGTGCGCGCGATGTTCTCACAGTACGAGACCGGGAATCCCTCGATCGTGCCCGCCCGAATCACCTGGACAAAGCGCCCGGCGGCACGCTGCTGCTCCCAGGACTCGCGCAGGCCACCGGTTTCGATCAGCGAAACCAGCGGCACGGCGACGCCGATCAGCGCCGCACAGAGCGCAATCAGCAGGGCACGCCACGGCCGGGCTCGCAGCCCGCGGGCGTGTTCGCGGACAAACTCTCCGGTGCGAAATCCGTGGCTCATGCGGACACCAGCCGGTCCATCCGGATGATGCGGTCGGCACGCTCGGCCACGATATCGTCGTGGGTCGCAATGATCACGATCGCCCCGGCGTCAGCCGCGGCGCACAGCGCCCCGATGACCAGTCCGCGGGCGGCGGCATCGAGGGAGGCTGTGGGCTCATCGGCGAGGATGATCGGAGTCTCGGCGGCCATCGAGCGCGCAACTGCGACCCGCTGCCGCTCGCCCCCGGAGAGGCGCTTGCCGAGTCGATCACGCACCTCCGCAAGTCCGAGGCGTTCGAGATGTCCCTCGGCGATCAGGAGCGCATCCTCCCAGGTGGTCCCGCGCGAGAGCGCTCCGATTGCCACGTTGTGGGCGGCCGTGCGGTGTGGGAACACCGGTGAGGCCTGGTCGATCCAGGACATCTGAGGGGCGTGCTCGGTCCCGTCGGCCGCGGTGAAGGCCACCGTGCCCGCATCGGGTTTCTGGTGTCCGGCGATGACCGCGAGCAGCGTGGACTTCCCAAAGCCCGAGGGGGCGCGCAGCGCGGTCATGCTGCCCTCCACAAACTCGGCGGTGAAATCGGTCAGGACCCGGCGCTCCCCGAACGCGACCGAGATATCCCGCGCGACTACCGGCATTCGCGCCGCTCCGCGGGCACCGAGAGCAGCACACGGTCGGCGTCATCAAGCTCGCCGGTGACCACCACGGATCCACCCTCGCCCGCGCCCACCTGCACCGCGACCGGACCGGATTTGGTCAGTACGCAGCTATTCGCGCCCACCTGGAAGACTGCGGCCGCGGGGATGCGCCATCCCGAGGTCTGCACGGTTTGGGAAACCATCGTGCGCACCATCGGCTCCCCCGCCGTCGCGGTTTCGGTCAGCGCGATCAGGCCCTCGGGGGTGATCGCGTCCCGCGCCTCGGTCAGGGGAAGCTCGGTGGTGCCCAGCTTCAGAACGGCATCGGCGGGCACGGGCATCCGGATGATGCGTTCCTGGTCGAGGACCGGCAGCTCCGTCTTCTCCCCGCCCTGGGGTCCGGGGGCGATCGGGGCCAGGCCCTCGCCGGTGAGCAGCGCCGCGGTGATCCGCGGACGCGGCGCAAACAGTGCCTCCCCGGCCGCGGGCGCGGGCTGACCCACCGAGAACGCGGGTGCACCCACGGTGATCCGAGGTTCGGCCAGGTGCACCACCCAGGACGGATCGAAGGTCTCCCCCTCGGCCCCAATCTTCTTGGCCAGCTGGGTGATGCCTCGGGCGGTGGAGGCACTAAACGTGTTGCCGGTACCGCGGGCAAGTCCCAGGTCTCCCAGCAGGGTGTTAAGCCAGCCGATGTCGCTGCCGGCGGTGGTCTCGGGGCCGATTGCGCGCCAGAAGGGGCCGGGGGTGCGGGCGGCGAGGCGATCGATGCCGTCGATGGTGACCACCACATCGCCGGGCCCGATCGAGGTGACCTGCGGGCGCACGGCGGTGATCAGACCGGACCAGGCCGGGGCGCGCAGCACCGGACCCTGTTCCCAGCCGAGCGCCAGGTCCATCGGGGTGTCGGTGTTCGCCTGCCCGGTTTCCACCGGCGTCCAGGTTTCGACCGGTTCGGTGAACCGCACCTGCCCGCTCCACAACACGATCGCCGCGATCAGCCCAAACGGCAGCACCACCCAGGCACCGGCACCCACCCAGAGCAGCACGGATTTTCCGATCGAGCGGCGCGTGGCCATGATGTCCCCCTGTTCGGCGCAGCTGCGCCCCAAAACATCCGGGGTTCACACACCCGGTTGCGTGCCGCTCCCGCGCGGGCACGGTCTCAAGGTAGTGGCAACGCTCGCCCGGGTCAATTTGATAACACTCGTTGTGGAGGGGCCGCCGGCTCCCCACTCCCGATAGCATGGGCCCAGGCGCCGCCGACGTGCGCCGTGAATTGGGGGCAATCAGTGTTCAGGGGTATCTCCGTTGTAACGATGCTTGGTCTTGCGCTGGTGCTGACCGGCTGCACGCCCACGGCGGAACACGCGGACGGGCGCACCACGGAATCCGGTATCTCCACCGCCCAACAGGCTCTCCTCGATCGCAACGCCATCGGGTTTGACGAGTACAAGGAGGCGTGGTCAAACTACGCCCAATGTCTGGTCACCAGCGACTCCGGGTATCGGGCCACCAACCCGACCCTCGATCCCATCAGCGGCCGCCGCTACAACTGGGATCTCGACGTCATCCCGGGCGCTCAATTCGACAATGACGCCATGCAGAATTGTGAGGTCTCCGAGCTGGTCCATGTGGATAGCGAATATGTGCGGCAAAACCCACAGCGGATGGACCCGGCGCTGCTAAACCGGGTGTTTGCCGGTCTGGAACGCGCGGGGGTCAGCTACACCGGCACCGAAACCACCTACGGCGATTTCTTCCCCAACGGCAACGAGGACGCCGCACGCACCGCCGCGGTCGACGCCGTCCTCCTCGACGCAGCCCGGGCGCTCTACCCCGAGGTCACCACCTGGGGCTACGGATACTGACGCACCCCCAGATCGGGGCCGTTCTGGGCACACCGGGGCTCGGCGCACGCCGCCGAGAGGATCGCACACGCTAGCCTGGCCTTCGCCATCACGCGATCGAAAGGGAATCCATGCGCAGGAGTTTTGCGATCACCACGGCACTCGGGGCCGTCCTCATCGCGGGCCTGACCGGGTGCTCGTCCGAGGACCCGGAAGCGCAGAAATATCCCTCGGTGGTGTCCCCGGCACAGCGCGACATTCTCTCCCGCGAACAGATCGGGTTTGACGAGTACAAGGAGGCCTTCGCCAACTACGTGCGCTGCACCGAGGACGCGGGGTATGTGGTGGGCGAACCGATCCTCAATCCGATGGATGGCCGCACCTATCTCGCCGAGCAGACCCTTGCCCCGGGCCAGACGGATGTCGAGGCCGTCAACGAAAAGGCGGTCGACTGCAACCCGGGTGAGCTGGGCTTTGTCCAGGAGGAGTACCTCAAGCAGAACCCGCCACAGATCGATGCGGTCCTGCTCGAAACGGTGCGGCCTCGACTCGATCTGGCGGGAATCTCCACCACCGGCACCGAGACCCGGTTTGGCGATTTCTTCGCCGATGCCGCCGATGACCAGGCGCGTTTCACCGCGATCCAGCGGGTGTTCTCCCAGGCCATTGACGAGCTGTTTCCCGGGCTCCCATACGTCGATTACGGGTACTGATCTCGCGGCGTTTGTCTCCGGACACAAAACGGCGGCGGTGGACCTGATGTCCACCGCCGCCGCTCTGTATCTGAGAGCCTGACTAGCTCTGGCCGCCCAGCATGCGCTGGATCGTGGCCATGTCATCCTCGCTGGGCTGACCCTTGGCGCCGCCCTTGCCCAGGCCGAATCCGCCGCCGGTGGGTGCCGCGGGTGCCGCGGTGATGCCCTTGGCCTCGGCCGCGCGCTTCGCCGGGTTACCCGAGCGCGAGCCACCCTTCTTCTTGGCGTTCTTCTTGGGCATCTTCGGCCGGCCGCCGGGGATCGGGCCCATGCCCGGGATCTGCGGCATGCCACCCTTGGCCATGGTCTTCATCATCTTGGCGGCCTGCTCGAAGCGGTTCACCAGCTGGTTGACCTCGGTCACGGTGGATCCCGAACCGCGGGCGATCCGCAGGCGACGCGAGCCGTTGAGGAGCTTGGAGTTCTGCCGCTCGGCGCGGGTCATCGACTGGATGATGGCCTCGGTGCGGTTCAGCTCGGACTCGTCGAAGTTGTCCAGCTGCTCCTTCATCTGGCCCATGCCCGGGAGCATGCCCATCATCTTCTTGATCGAGCCCATGTTGCGCAGCTGCTGCATCTGCTTCAGGAAGTCATCGAGAGTGAAGGTGTCGGTCGCGAACTTCTCCGCGAGCTTCATCGCCTCTTCCTCGTCGAAGGCCGACTGCGCCTGCTCGATCAGGGTGAGGATGTCACCGAGGTCGAGGATGCGGCTGGCCATCCGGTCGGGGTAGAAGGGCTCGAAGTCGTCGAGGTTCTCGCCGGTGGAGGCGAAGATGATCGGGCGTCCGGTGACCGAGGCCACCGAGAGTGCGGCACCACCGCGGGCGTCACCGTCGAGCTTGGACAGCACCACACCGGTGAAGTCCACGCCCTCCTGGAAGGCCTTGGCGGTGTTGACGGCGTCCTGACCGATCATCGCGTCGATCACAAACAGGACCTCGTGCGGGTTGATGGCGGCGCGAATCTTCGACGCCTGCTTCATCATCTCCTCGTCGATACCGAGGCGACCCGCGGTGTCCACGATCACGACGTCGTGCTGGTTACGCTCGGCGTAGGCCACGCCGTCCTTGGCAACCTTGACCGGGTCTCCGACACCGTTACCCGGCTCGGGCGCATAGATGGCCGCGCCGGCCTGCTCGGCCACAACGCCGAGCTGGGTGACGGCGTTGGGGCGCTGGAGGTCGGCCGCAACGAGGAGCGGGGTGTGCCCCTCCTTGATCAGCCACTTCGACAGCTTTCCGGCCAGCGTGGTCTTACCGGCACCCTGCAGACCCGCGAGCATGATGATCGTGGTTCCGGTCTTGGCAAACTCCAGGCGACGCTGCTCACCACCGAGGATCTGCACCAGCTCGTCGTTGACGATCTGAACCACCTGCTGAGCGGGGTTCAGAGCCTTGTTGACCTCATCACCGAGGGCGCGCTCGCGCACGCGGCCGGTGAACTCCTTGACCACGTCGAACGCGACGTCGGCCTGGATCAGTGCGCGGCGAATCTCGCGGACGGTGCCGTCCACGTCGGAAGCCGACAGGGTTCCCTTCTTCCGAAGGTTCTTGAAGGTATCGGCGAGCCGATCTGAGAGATTTCCAAAAGTAGCCATTTGAAGCCAGTTTACCAATTTCGTGGACGCGATGGGTGCGCCCGGCCGGGCTCGCGGGTTGTCCACGTGAATTAATTATTGGACCGCGTACATTAATGCTAGGTTGGGCGCATGGTACGCATCGCACAGCTGGGACTGGCCCCCGAATACCTCGACTATCGAGTGGGGTGGACCCACCAGCGCACCCTGCATGAGGGTGTGGTCGCCGGAACCACCGACGACACCCTGCTGCTGTGCGAGCATCCGTCCGTGTATACCGCGGGACGATCGGCCCGTCCCGATGAGTATCCGGCGGATGGGACCCCGGTAGTCCCGGTGACCCGTGGGGGGCGGGTCACCTGGCACGGTCCCGGTCAGCTGGTCGGGTATCCGATCATGCGGCTGGAGCCAATCGGCGAGGATTCCAACCTGGTGGATGTGGTGGGACACGTCCGCAGCCTCGAACGCGTCCTGATCAACACCGCGCAGGCCCTCGGGGTGCACGCGTTTCGGGTTCCCGGACGCAGCGGGGTCTGGGTCGAGGAAGGCGCGGGGCAGGCCAAGATCGGGGCGATCGGGATTCGGGTCGAGCGCGGGGCCAGCCTGCACGGCTTCGCCCTGAACTGTTCGGGAGACCTGGCCGGGTTTGCCCAGATTGTGCCCTGTGGGATCCGGGATGCCGGGGTGAGCTCGCTCAGCGCCGTCGCCGGGCACCCCATCACCACGGCGGATGCGGCAATCCTCATCGCCGCCCACTTCGATGACTGGTACTACTCCCCCGAACCGGTGCCCGAAAGCGTTCCGACCCTCGCGCAGGCGCACACCCTGGGCGGCCAAAAATGAGCGCGCGCAACCTCGGCTCAATCGGCACGCCCCCCGAATCCACCACCGCGACGCCCTCGGGCACGATGATTCCCGCGTCCCTGGGCCTGCTGATGGCCGAGCCGCCCGGCGCGTCCGAGCCGGGCGCATCCGAGCCTGCCTCGCTCGAGCCCGGCGGAGCAGGCCCCGGCACCACCACGGCTCACGGCTCCGCCCAGGCTCATGACTCCGCCCAGGCCGACGGTGCGACCCTGCTCCCGAAAGTCGCCGGCGAACCGCTGGCCGCCCCCGAGGGACGCAGGATGCTGCGGATCGAGACTCGCAATACCCAGACCCCGATCGAGCACAAGCCCTCCTGGATCAAGACCCGCGCCAAAATGGGCCCGGAATATCGTGGGCTCCAGCAGCTGGTCAAGACGGAGAACCTGCACACCGTGTGTCAGGAGGCCGGATGCCCCAACATTTTTGAGTGCTGGGAGGATCGCGAGGCCACGTTCCTGATCGGCGGCGCACAGTGCACCCGGCGCTGTGATTTCTGTCAGATCGACACCGGCAAGCCTTCGGCGTATGACCGCGATGAGCCGCGCCGGGTTGCCGATTCTGTTCTACGGATGGCGCTGCGCTACGCCACCGTCACCGGCGTTGCCCGCGATGACCTCGACGATGAGGGGGCCTGGCTGCACGCGGAAACCGTGCGCGCGATTCACGAGGCTAACCCCGAAACCGGCGTGGAAATCCTGGCAACGGACTTTTCCGGCAATCCCGAGCTGCTGGACACCGTGTTCGCCTCGCGGCCCGAGGTGTTTGCGCACAACGTGGAGACCGTGCCGCGACTGTTCAGGCGCATCCGCCCGGCGTTCCGCTACGAGCGCTCCCTGGGCGTGATTACCCGGGCACGGGATGCGGGCTTGGTCACCAAGTCCAACCTGATCCTCGGCATGGGTGAGGAACCTGCCGAGGTCCTGACCGCGCTTGAGGACCTGCAGGCTGCGGGCACCGACATCATCACCATCACCCAGTATCTACGCCCGAGCCCCCGCCACCTCCCGGTGGCCCGCTGGGTGCGTCCCGAGGAGTTCCTCGACCTCGAGGTCGCCGCCCGGGAAATCGGCTTCTCGGGGGTCCTCGCCGGTCCCCTGGTGCGCTCCTCCTACCGGGCCGGCCGACTGTGGGCCGAAACCATGCGCGCGCAGGGCCGCCCGATCCCCGAGACCCTCGCCCACCTGGATCGCGCGTCCAGCGCGCCGCAGGCGGTACACGCCGGCTAGCCAAGCGTGATGTGTCGCGGAAACCTGGTCAGGAGTTCCTTATCGTGAGTAATGACGATGATGAGACTCTCCGTCGCCAACTCTGTGAGGGCGTCAGAAATAGCAGCTTTGGAATCACGGTCAAGATTGGACGCGAACTCGTCAAGCAAAATGACGGGAGGCCGCAACAGCAGCGCATGAAATACGTAGAGAAGCTGTTTCTGACCCCCTGACAATTCCACGCCCTCGTGACCAATTTGTGTGTCCAATCCGTCGGGTAGTCCTTCGAGGAAATTTGATACACCAAGTCGAAATGCCAGCGCAAAGATCTCAGCGTCTTCAATCACAGCCCCCATCAGGATGTTGTCGCGGACCGTCGTCGAAAGAACATCTCGCGACTGTGGCATCAGGTAGACAAAACGACGTAAATCGGATGACAACCCCTCGTGAATCCGTTTACCGTTCCAGCTCAGACTTCCCTCCGTTGGAACATGTAGACCATTCATCAAAAGAAATAGCGTACTTTTCCCTGCGCCATTACTGCCCACGAGACAGTAGATCCCGGGCCCCTCGATACTGATATCCGGAATGGCGACTCGTTCACCTCCCTGATAGCGGTACGCCAGGTTGTGAGACCTAAAGGTAGCGCCCGGTCCCCCAGACGAAAACCTATACTGAGGCTGCGTTTCATCCTCTGGCAATGTCTCATAGATAACCTGCAGCCGGGCGTGAGATGCAGCCGCTTCACGAAGTTCCCCCAGGGAAAGCCCTAGTGTCACGAGGGGCGAAATCATATAAACAAGATAGAGAAAGAACGTGGCCAATGCAGCGGGGGTCAGATCCTCGTTTCCGATTTGCACGCCACCAAGCAACAAGACTCCCACGAGGCTTACCTGGGTCGCCATATTGATTATTGGCAGAATTAACGAAGACACACCAACCAGGCGCACACCGTTGACGCGTGAAGATTCCGCACGCCTGTTTAGCGCACGCAAAACCCAGTTCTCCGCGCCGAGGGATTTAACCGGTACAAAGTTATAGAGCAATTCATATAGCCGAGACGAATATGCAGACTCAGCAACACGGGACGTTTCCGCAGCCGTTCGGATAGAGCGGAGAACGATAAGCAGCAGTGCACCGAAAGCTGTGAGTACCGCGATAAGGACCAAGGCCAGCGTCCAACTGGTAAAAACCATGCCTATAAAACACAACAACGCAACAATGGCGGCACCAAGAAGCTCGGGATACGTGGTGAAGTAGGGACGTTGAATGGCAGGGATATCCTCAACAACACGATTGTTCAAATCCCCCTTGTCAAATGATTGAAAACTGCGATGGTTCGTATGCAAAATGCGCCGAGCGACGGAATTTCGAACGTTGAACACAAAACGCTCGGAGGCGATACCCATCACGAGCTTGCTCCCGGCCGTCCCCAGGGCGTCCACCACGAATACCGCGAGAAGAAACAGGACGGTGGTCACTACTACAGGTTTTTGCCCTGCGAAAGCCTCGGTTATCTGCCCGACAAACATCGGTTGCATGGCTGTTGCTACCGAGGAAATCATCAGTAAGAGCATTCCCAAGCTGTAATGCACTTTCGCGTTTTGGAATCCAATCGCTCTAATCACGATGCACCTCCTCGGAAAACTGAACCGGACGTGGGTCTAAAACAATCTCGTAAGCAGGCGGGATGGAAGTCTCGTGTCCAGCGCCTCGGACCACCATGGCCTGAAAAAAAGGCTCGCCCGTGGGTGCCATGTTCACACGAACAAAATCAACAAGAAGATTGCAGTACGCTTCCCGAGCGGCCCCAAAGGCATCAGAATCCCCCATGATTTCCAACGTAGTAACAATGTCAAGCACGCCTTTGTCTCGACGCGAGGTGGGAGAATAAAACATCTCCCAAAACTGAGGCTCTTTCACCTGAAACAGACGCCGCCACTCATTCCACGTATCTGAGCCAGAATCGCCTGTGCGGTAATAGAGAATGTAGTCATCAATGCCTGGGTTGGGTGCAAAAAACTTCCAGTTCGGAATCCAAAACGAACCCAAATGTCTCGCCAGACGCCGCACCCTAGAATTATTATCGTCGGGGTGTTGGGCCAACACCGTCGCAATCACCCACACAACGAGAACCGCTCCAATCACGACTCGCTTAGTGTTCATTAGACGCACCGTCAATCAGCGATACAACCGCCTCAACGCCCTCTTGCGAAAGTAAAATCGAATGGTGGTTAACGCCCCGGATCACATCAAGTGACTCGCCCCGTTCGAGATAGGATTCAAATAGTTCCCGCTGATTCGCTCCGCTCGAATTGGTTTGAGCAGAAGCAACGACACGTGTGGATACCCCACTCGGAGACACAGACAAGCTGCCGTCGAATAGCAATGCAGAGATTGTGTCCCATTCTCGTCGCATCGCCCTCCACACTCGCCCCGTATACAATTCACTTTCAACCGGGTAGGAAAAGCGATTTCCTGAAACTTCTGAAGCCAGCGGTCTACTATCGTTAAGGACCCCCAGCCCCAATCCGGCCAGTGCAGTATTCATGCGAATAGATTCGGATACGCTCAGTGTTCCTTCGCGTCGCAATTCCACCGCAGAAATTTCTCGTGGGTGTGTGGGCTCTATCAGCCATAGATGATCGACCTGCTCAGGATAAGCCTCAGCAAAACGGTGTGCGATGTATGCGCCAAACGAATGTCCCACTAAAACTACGCCAGCAAATTCTTTAGGCAATCGACCAATCAACTCGCCCAGATCACAAAGCGACTCGGAAACAGAGTACGGGTATGCGCTACCGACCCGTGATCGTCGGTATCCTGCTCGATCGTACGCAACTACGAGGCTGTTTTGGTTCCGACTGAGTCGATCAGCCAAGAGCATGAGATAGTTCGAAGAGGTCCCGAGTCCATGGCAGAGTACATAAATACGGCGCGGTCGAGTTGCCCCTCCGATTCGAAACGAGATTTCATTTCCCGACGAAGCCGAAAACCGTTTTTCAATAAATGGCGCAGCAGGCTTGGTGGTACTGATCTGACTCCGCGAGATTCGGTCGAGTCGATGCTCAGCCAGCTTACAAATGCCCACAGCAGCGCTCGTTCCAAGGAGCGCCAAAGTCGCAAAGTCACGCGCAGTCATGAGCGTGATTTCAGTACCTGGACAACTGCCGGATATCCTGCAGCGAATGCCACGAGAAATCTGCCCAGTCCTAAGAAATGTGCGTTCGCAACGTGAAACATCAACATACTGATGAGACCAAGAGCTCTCCCCCACTGCGTAGCCACGATTAATGGAAAGAACGTTTCAAGAACTACGGTGGCGTGAGTAATAAACCGAGAGAATTCAGGGCGTGAACGCAACATTTCATAGAGTTTTTTGTCCCCATATGAATGTGTACGAGCCACTCGTTCGGCCGCCGTTCCGTTTCGCCATTCAGAACCAAACATCTTCGCAAACCCGCTTGCAAAATAGCTTGCAATAATTTGGCACCCAATAAATCCAACGGCCAAATCAGAATTCTCACCCCCTCGAGTCCGGCCAAGCACGGACGCGGCGTGGATAACTCCCGCCATTTGATCTGCCCCGTCAGACCCATTCAGCGTGTATTTTGAAGTGAATATCTGACTACAAACAATTATGCATGCGCTGTATTTTCGTACCGAGTTTTTCTGTGATGAAATAAGACTCAGACCCCCCAGCACTCTGGCAAGGAGAGCTGCACGAATGACCCCTTCGTTGGCCAAGAAATCCGAAAGTCTCGACTCAGTCATCGTCGATGCCCTAACATATTTCCAGTAGTTGATACCTCCGCGTTTTCGTTCCGCGGAATTGATTGACTCAAGCGCCGACAGTATCTGAACTATCGCTGCGCCGTTTTCGGCGATTTCTAATGGTTTGGTGCGTGTGTAGGTGCGCAGAGCCGCAAATGGTCTAATCATCATTTCCCCCAATGTGAGGCGGCGGCCGAACGAGGGTCTGGAACGGTTCTTGCCCAATCGCATCGTCCGGCCACCGCCATCTTTCAGATCAGCGGTTCAGCGCCACGCTGCGTCCGCCGAACGGCGCGCCTTGTAACGGTTCTCGAGGCAGCCCGCGCCGCCACGAGAGCCACCGTCACGATCGTGGCTGGAGTCGCCATGATCGGTACTGAGCGACCAGAACTCAGCTTGGACGAATTACAGACGATCTTGCCTGATCGCTGATCCTGATTCACCGAATGTGTGAGAACATCCATTCTTCTCTCCCTTGCGAATTGAGTCGCGATGAGATTTCATCGTGCGATCACGCTACGTACTCTGACAAGATCTGTATACGATCGCGATGGATATCCTGAAACGGTGTGAAATAAACAATGTTCATTATCTATTCCACATCAAGCTACGATTCCAGCACTGCGATAAAGCCACGCCGCGTAACACGCTCGCCAATGTGCACGGTGTTGAAGGTAAGGGTAAGAGTTGCCTGCGCCACCAACTTTTTATGCCGACGCTAAAACGCAGCTGTGGCGCGATTAACCCAGGTGCTTAAAGCCCGCGTGCGAGCGGGCGAAGCCCAGGCGCTCGTAGAACTCGTGCGCACGGGTGCGGCGCAGGTCCGAGGTGAGCTGGGTGATCGAGGCACCGCGGCGAACGCCCTCGGCGAGGGCCCAGCGGATCATCGCCGAGCCAACCCCGGCCCCACGCTCGGACGTGGCCACGTGGACCGACTCGATCTGCAGGCGGTTCACGCCGCCGCGGCCCAGGCCCGGCAGTACGGTGAGCTGCATCGTGCCCACGGCTTCGCCGGCCGGGGAATCCACGATGACTAGGAGGTGTGCGGGATCGCGGTCGATTCGGGAGAACGCACGCTCGAAGACGCTGATGTCGGCGGCGGGATCGGTGTCCGGGGCATCGCCGCGAGCATGGGCCACATCGTCGTCGGCGAGCAGACCCAGCAGGGCAGGCACGTCGGTGCTGCTCGCGCGGCGGATCGCATATCCCCCGGCCAGGTCCGCGATCATCACGCCGGCGCTTTCGCTGGGGATCAGCGCACCCTCGACCTCGTGCAGCACACCGTGGATCCGGCGGACGGCGGGCTGGGCGGGGCGAGCAGCCACCGTGTCCAGATCGCGGCCGTAAAACAGGGTGTCATCTCCGTCGGCGAAGTAGCCAAAGGCGTCGATCGGACGGTAGTCGTAGCGCTCGTACAGGCGCACCGACTCGGGCTGCTGGGTGCCGGTTTCCAGGCGCATGTAGCGGGCACCGAGGGCCACGGCCTCGCGCTCCAGCGCCTCCAGGATGATTCCGGCCAGGCGACGACCGCGCGCCTCGGGCACCACAAAGATGCGCTTCATCTCCATGATGTCGGCGCTTTCGCGGCGGATCGCCCCGCAGCCGATTGGCTTTCCGTCTTCGAAGGCGACGATGAAGGCCTCCACCTCGGCCGGGTTCAGATCCGGGATCGGACCGCCCTGCCAGGGACCGTAGCGAACCGTGAGGTCTGCCTGCTGGGCGCTGCGAAGTTCCCGCCCCACCGGATCTGACCAGTGGGTGCGGACGAGGGTGATGCTCATGACGTGTTGCTAGTCCTGTTCGATCGAAACGGCTTCGCCGCGGTTATTCAGCGACACCAGCAGGACGTCGTCGGACTCGTCCATGCTGAGCGCGTACTCGAAGACCACAAACGTGTTGTCCTCGCCGGCGTGGGAGGGGCTAAAGCGCACCCCGATCACCGCGATGGCACGCAGCAAATCGATGTCGCGGTCGCCGGAAACGTGGCTGAAGTAGTCTTCCAGGTCCTCCCCGTGCTCGTCTTCCAGCAGCGCGATGAACTTGCTCACCGCGGTGTGCCGGGAGGAGATTTCGGCGATCATCGCCTCGCGGGCGCGCAGGTCGAGTTCCTCCAGGGAGGAGATCATCGCGGCGGCCACCTCGAGGGATTCCTCGGTGACGTTCTGGGCGTCCTCGGCGCTGAGCGAGACGCCCACCGCCTGGTCGCCGAACTCCACGGTTTCGGACCAGTAGATTCCGCCGGGTCCGCCGGTGGAGAGCAGGCCAAAAAAGTCGTGTTCGAGTGCCATGGTTAGCCCACCAGTTTCTGTGCGAAGGCGTGCGGGGTGAAGTCCAGATCGAGCATGTTCGCCTAGCCCACCAGTTTCTGTGCAAAGGCGTGCGGGGTGAAACCGGTCAGATCCCCGATGCTCTCGCCCTGCCCGATCAGCTTGATCGGAATGCCCGTGCGCTCCTGCACGGCCAGCACAAACCCGCCCTTGGCGGAGCCGTCCAGCTTGGTCAGCACCAGGCCGGTGACCCCGGCGTGCTGAATGAAGGCCTCGGCCTGGGCCAAGCCGTTCTGACCGGTGGTGGCGTCCAGTACCAGCAGCACCTCGGAGATCGGGGCCTGCTTTTCGATCACGCGGCGAATCTTGGAGAGCTCATCCATCAGACCGTTTTTGGTCTGCAGTCGTCCGGCGGTGTCGATCAGGGCGATTTCCACGCCGTTGCGCTTGGCAAACTCGACGGTCTGGAACGCGACCGAGGCCGGGTCCTGACCGTGGTGCTGCGGACGCACGATCTGCGCCCCGCCACGCTCGGCCCAGGTGGCCAGCTGTTCGACGGCGGCCGCACGGAACGTGTCCGCGGCGCCCACCACAACCGAGCGCCCGAAGGTGCCCACGTAGTTGGCGAACTTTCCGATCGTGGTGGTCTTTCCCACCCCGTTCACGCCCACCACGAGGACCACCGCGGGACGCTCGCTGAGGTGCAGGGTGGGATCGTACTTGGCCAGGCGCTCCTCGACGTTCTCGCGCAGCATCCGCTGCAGATCGCGGGGGTCGGTGGTGTGGAAGCGGGCGACGCTGGCGCGCAGCTCCTCGATCATGTCCTCGGCGACATCGGCCCCGAAGTCGGCGGTGATGAGTGCGTGCTCCAGATCATCCCACGTGTTGTCATCGATCGTGGGTTTCTGGAACAGTCCCCGAAGGGCACCACCAAGGGACCATGTGCTGCGTTCTGCCATACCCCTAGCCTAGCGGTTTTGCGCCCACGACCGGCCGCCCGGGTCTATTCGGCGACCGCCGCCCGATCCACCACGCGCTGCCCCACAACCGCCGAGACACCATCCTGTCGCATCGAGACCCCGTAGAGGGCGTCGGCGATCTCCATCGTGCGCTTCTGGTGGGTGATCACGATGAGCTGCGAGTTCTCGCGCAGGCCCTCAAAAATGGTGAGCAGACGGCCAAGGTTGGCGTCATCCAGCGCCGCCTCGACCTCGTCCATGATGTAGAACGGGCTGGGGCGGGCGCGGAAGATCGCCACCAGCAGTGCGACCGCGGCGAGCGAGCGCTCCCCACCGGAGAGCAGCGACAGGCGCTCGATCTTCTTACCCGCCGGGCGCACCCGCACCTCGATACCGGTGGTCAGCAGATTTTCGGGTTCGGTGAGCGAAATACTGCCGGTGCCGCCGGGGAAGAGGATCGGGAACACCTCGGCAAACTGCGCCTGAGTGTCGGCGAAGGCGGCACCGAAGATGGTCTGCATCTTGGTGTCCAGCTCTTCGATGATGGTCATCAGATCGGCGCGGGTGCGGGTGAGATCGGCCAACTGTTCGGTGAGGAACGCGTGACGCTGTTCGAGCGCGGCAAATTCCTCCAGCGCGAGCGGATTGACCCGGCCCAGCTGTCCGAGCTTGCGTTGCGCCGACTGATGGCGGCGCTCCTGCTCGGCACGAACGTAGGGCAGGGTGGGCTCGGCGGGGTCGCTGTCGGCAGCCGCGACATCCGCATCCACATCCGCAAACGCATCTGCATCTGCATCTGCACCTGCATACGCCTGCGCATCGAGGCTCGCCCCCGCCCGTAGCCAGGACACCCGGCCGGTGCGGGTCAGCTCATCCTGCTCACTCGCGGTCAGCCGCACCCCGGTGGCGGGGCCGTACTCGGACACCAGGGCGTCCCGGTCGAGGCCCAGCTCGGACTGTGCGCGCTCCAGCAGCGAGGTGAGCTGTACTCGGCGCTCGTAGATCTGCATTTCCAGGCCACGCATCGAGTCGGCGATGGCGTCGAGCCGGGTGCGAGCGCCGGATTCCTCGGCGCGCAGCTCCTGGAGTTCGCGGGTCTGTTCTCCGCGCTGGTGCTCGGCCTGGGCCAGTTCCAGCGAAGCCTGGGCGAGCGAGCGTTCCAGGACCTCGCGCACGGCGGGCAGATCGGTCAACACCGAGCGGGCCACCTCCAGCTGCCGGGCGCGCAGCACCGCACGCCGGGCCTCGGCCTCGGCGGCATCGCGTTCGGCGCGGTAGCGGCGACGCAGCGAGGCGAGACGATCCTGTTCGGTGCGTACCCGCTCACGCGCGGTTTCGGCGCGCAACCGCGCCTCAACCTCGGCCTCGCGGGCGGTTTCCAGCTCGGCCCACAGGCTCTCGCGCAGGGTCCCGTCCAGGATGGGCCGCGGCTTCGCCCGCACGGTTTCCACCGCGCGTTCGGCGGCTGCGGCGGCGGCCTCGGCCTCGCGCAGGCCCGCGGCGGAGGCGGATCGGGCGGTGTGCAGGCGCTCACGTTCGGCCTGGGCGGCCTCATGCTGTCCCCGCGCGCGGTGCAGGCGTTCGGATTCGGCGGCGAGACTCGCATCGAGTTCACGCAGCGCGGCCAGCGCCGCGGCCGAGGCCTGCTTGGCCGACTGACCCTCGGCGCGAGCGGTGCTGAGATCCACCCGGAGCGTGTCGATTGTCGAGAGCACCTCGGCCAGGCGTTCGGCAGCGCTGTCGTGTTCGGCGCGCAGCGCGATCCGGCCCCGCCCCTCCCCCGAGCCGCCACTGATTGAGAAGCGGGTGAGAACGTCTCCGGTGACCGTGACGATGGTGACCGGCAAGTCCGCGGGCAGGGCGTTCAATCCGCGGCGTGCAGCTTCGCGGTCCTCGGCGATGTACACCCCGGCAAGCAGTCCGCGCACACCATCGGGACTGGTAACCAGGGAATCGGCGGGGATCAGCCCGGCCACGGGTGCGGTACTCGTGGCTCCGGCGGCGGCAATCACCAGGTCGACCCGGCCCAGGGTATCGGCCTCGACCCGATCCAGGGCGGCGTGCGCGGCATCGGCGTCGGCCACGATCACGCCGTCGGCAAATCGGCCCAGTGCGGCGGTAATCGCCTGCTCATACCCGGCATCCACGCGGATCCCGGCCGCGACCAAACCGTTCACACCTGACAGGTCACGGGCCAGCAGCTCGGCGGCACCGTCGCGGATGTCGAGGGCGCGAGCCAGTGCGGTGGTCTGAGCGGTGAGGGCGTCACGCTCGCGTTCGGCGGCGTGCAGGAGCTCGCGCAGGCGCTCGATTTCGGTCTCGGCAGACTGCACCCGCTCCTGCTGATCACGGTAGGCATCGTTCAGACCGGTGGTGTCGGCGTCAATCACGCCCGCCCCGGCCTCGGCTTCGGCGAGCGCCCGCGCAGCCTCCTCGGCGCGCTCGGTGGCGGCGGTCTCGGCCCGCTCCTGGCGCTCGGCCTCGGCGGCAAGTGCCGCCAGGCGCGAGGCGGCGGTTTCGGCTCGACCGGTGGCCGCCTGGACCTCCAGGTCGTGGGCGGAGAGGAGTTCGGACTGGACGGTTAGTTCGGTATCCACCGCATCGAGAGAGGCCCGAGCCGCGGCGGCGGTCTGCCGTGCACGTTCCCAGCCTGCCTCGGCGGCATCGATCTCCTCGATTAGCCGGGTCACCTCGGCCTCGGCCCGTTCGATCGCCTCGGGTGAGATCCCCGGGGCCTGCGCGGGCCGCTCCCCCTGCGCATCCAGCAGGGCAACCTTCTGCGTGGCCAGCCCGGTCAGCGCGTCGAGGCGCTGGCGGACGGACTCCAGGTCGAAGACCACCGTGCGGGCCCGATCCACCGCGTCCCCGATCTGCGCCTGCTCCAGTAGGGCGATGCGGGCGCGGGTATGGTCGGCGCGCTCCTGAAGGATCGCGCGCTCGGCCAGCCGGTCGGATTCGGTCCCGGAGAAGGCGAGGATGTCGGTATCGAGCCGGACGATGTCATCGGCGACCAGTCGGGCTCGCGCATCCCGGGCAATGGCCTGGATCGACTGGGCCTCGCGGGCCACCTCGGCCTGCTTGCCCAGAGGCTTGAGCTGGCGACGGATCTCCCCGGCGAGGTCGCTCAGCCGGGTGAGGTTGGCCTGCATCCCGTCGAGCTTGCGCAGGGTTTTTTCCTTGCGCCGGCGGTGCTTGAGGATGCCGGCGGCCTCCTCGATGAAACCGCGACGCTCCTCGGGAGTTGCCCGCAGCACGGCGTCCAGCTGGCCCTGCCCCACAATGACGTGCATCTCACGACCGAGGCCCGAGTCACTGAGGAGTTCCTGCACGTCAAGCAGGCGCGAGCTCTGACCGTTGATCGCGTACTCGGATCCGCCGTTGCGGAACAGCGTGCGCGAGATCGTGACCTCGGTGTAGTCGATGGGCAGCGCACCGTCGGAGTTGTCGATGGTCAGCGTGACCTCGGCGCGGCCCAGCGGGCCTCGCGTGGAGGTCCCGGCAAAGATGACGTCCTCCATCTTGCCGCCGCGCAGGGTTTTTGCGCCCTGCTCACCCATCACCCAGGCCAGCGCGTCGACCACGTTGGACTTGCCGGAGCCGTTGGGCCCAACCACGCAGGTCACCCCGGGTTCAAACGCAAACGTTGTCGGTTGGGCGAAGGATTTGAACCCCTTCAGGGTGAGGCTTTTGAGATACACGCGCTCTCACCCCTTTCCCGGTTCGAAGATACGTCTGCACTACCGTACCAAGAACCGGCGACCCGGCCCGTGATTGCGCGGGTTTTGAGCGAATCTAGGGTGTGGCGAATTCGCGAGATCGTGCTAGCCGAGATCCAGCACGACCTTGGTGCCCGGCACGGCTGATCCGGCCGCCGGAAACGCCTCGGCCACCCGATCAAGTGGATAGATCACCGGCTCGGGTGCAAGCAGACTCCCCGTATCCAAGCCGGCCAGGATGTCCGCCAGTACTCGACGATAGGCGTCACGTCTCAGAGCCACGATCATCGGCGCGGAGCATACCCGCTCGCTCGGGTCGGCAAACCGGTGCAGTCCGGTGCGCACAAACCCGCGGGCGGTGGCGGATTTCTGCCTGCCGATCGGCCCACCAAATGCGAGCCTGACGATGCGCCCACGCGGTGCCACCACCCGGTGAAGGTCCCGGTTTCCGGTAGCATCAATCACGCCGTCCACGCCTCCGCCGGACTGAATGTTCAGTGTGTTCATCCAATCCGGATCGCGATAGTCCAGAATGTGCGCGCCCAGTCCCTCGGCAAACGCCTGCGAGCGTGACGACGCGGTCCCCCAGACCCGCAGTCCACGAGCCTGCGCCAGCTGCGCGGCCCAGGCCCCCAGCGCTCCCCCGATGCCCTGAATCAGCACGCTTGTACTTCCCGGCGGTAGCGCGGCAAGTGCGAAATGTGCGGTGACCGCATCCAGTGGTGCGGTGGCCACACTCGCCGAGTCCAGCGCTTCGGGTACCGGGACCAAAAGCGAGGGCGAAAGTGTGACCCGGGTGGTATGCGCGCCCATCCCCGGCAGAATCGCGGCGACCCGCTGGCCGACTCGCAGTCCGCTGCTTCCCGCAGGTAGCGACTCGATCTCCCCGACCAGGTCGTAGCCGGAGATGAATCCGGGACGTGGATGCAGCAGGTAGTCCCCGCGTGCGGCCATCACATCCGTCACCCCCACCGAGGCGTGGGTGACCCGCACCACGGCCCGGTCCGAGCTGTACCGGAGTGGGTGCAGGGAGGGCTGAGTCGGCGGCATATCGAAGCGTTTGATTGGTGCCGCCCACCCAGCAGGTGCGGACTGGGATCGGTCGTCTGTCATGCTGTTGAGACTATCCGCGACGGGCCGGGATCACCGATTAGTGCACAACATGACGTGGGCAGGGTCGCATTCACCGGCCACGGGCGTGAGACCGGACGGCGGGTTAGAGTTCTTCCGACTCCGAGAGGTCTTCGACGCTCTGCGGGACGCGGCCCACAAAGTTGACACCGATTCCAAACTCCTCGGCGATCGAGACGGCGGACTCCTGGAAGCGCAGCATCCAGGTGCCGTCGCCCCAGATCACGGCCTCGGGCTCACCGAAGGCAGCGTCGGCACCATCCAGAAGCGCCAGATCCGTGGCCGAGAGCGCCCATTCCGGTCCGCGCAGCGCCTCGTCCAGGTATTCCAGGGCGTCGCGAACCAGCTCGTCGAAGTCGGCGACGATGGCCGCCGCCACCTCCACCACATCCGCCTCGGGGGCCGCGGCGGGCTCGATGATCAGGCTCACCTCGTGCTCCGCGTCGGCACCGTTCACCGTCGCAACCCAGAAGGCGAGCTCCTCGGGCGACTCGATGCGAACAAACTCGGCCGTACCGGCGCTAAAGGTGGTGGGGATCTCACTCATGAGTCGAGTTAAGCACAGCACGTCCCGGATTGTCGTATGCACGCGCCCAGGTGGGATTCACCAGACTCGCATCTACGTCGTCAGTCGAGACTAAAGCCGACCGAGCAGCTCGGCCTTTTTCAGGTTAAATTCCTCCTGGGTGAGCACGCCGGCTTGCAGAAGATTCCAGAGCTTTTCAATCTGCTCGGCGAGATCGATGGGTGCCGAGTCCTGCGGTGCCGAGACACGCTGGGCGACGTGTTTTGCCTCCTCGATTGCCTCGGTGAAGGCTTCACTAATGTCGCGAATCACGTCCTTCTTATAGGTCACCAGGGTCTCGATGGTGTTCACCTGAGTCTGAAGCTGAACGTAACCGCCGGTGAGACCATTTCCTCGAACGGAGACCGAACGGATTTCGGTCAGCGGCATCGTAAACGTCTTCTGATCAAGCAGCACCTTGGAGTCGACGATGATGCGCTCGGAGGTCAGCACAAACACCCCCGGAAGTGTCTCGCGCTTTCGAGTGGTGTGGTCAGTGAAGGTGGTGTTACTGGGCGTGATGAAGATGATTCGCTCATCGGGGCTGATTTCAGCCTCCACCCGCTCGAGGTGCTTCTTTTTGCCAAAGGTCACAACGTTGAATCGCTTGAGCGCGACTTCCGCATCCTGTCTCATGGCGCAATCCTATCCAGTCACGCTCGGTGTGGTTCTATTCGCGCCGATACTGCTCGCGCTCACGCAGATATTCCTCGACGTAGGAGCGCACAAGCGCACGCAGCTCGGGGCTGTCGCCCAGCGCGGTTGGGGAAATGTGCGGAGGGGCTAGCCTCGGCTCGGTGGGCTGGCCGGGAACCGCCCTGCCGGGAATCGCGGGGCCGTGATTTGAGACCGTCGTATCGACGGGAGTCTGATACCCCGGAGCACCGGCAGCAGGCGGGGCTTCGCGATTTGACCCGGCGCGGCGATCATTCGCGAGGATCGTGCGGCGCTGTACAAACGCGGCGATGATCACGATCGCCGCCCCGGTGAGCGCCAAAATGATGATGGCCGTGTGGAATCGGTTCACGCCGTCACCGAGGTGCAGACGCTCGGAGGTCCCTACGGTTCGGATTGACGCCAGCAGGATGGACAGAATCCCCAGCCCGAACGTGCCGAAATAGATCATCCGCAGCACAGGTTCGTCCCGGAGCCAGCGATAGGCGAGGGAAATAAACCCGAGCAGGACCAGACCGAATACAGAGATGTGGATCGCGGATTCGATGTCCTGCGTCAGCCCATCCCAGGGACTCCACCCTGTGTCCGGGTTTCCATACTGGTAGTCGGGCTCCGCCGTATACCAGCGTTCCCGCGCGGGATCGGCCCACAGCGCATTGACGATCCCCATCACAAAGCCGATTCCCGCACCGATCCAAATCGTGCGACGCAGCCAGGTGTGCTGTGCGGCGAGCGCGGCGATGAGGGCGAGGTCGGCCACGAAAACGCGCCACACCACCGAGAACCCGATCGAGTCATACTCGCCAAAAGCCACCACAAATGCCATGGCGACACCCGAGGCGGCAAGCACACCGATCAACCACCAGAAGGCGACGCGGCCGCGCTCCCCCGTACCCAAACCAAACATGTGCCCGTTCCCCTTCGTTGTGTGTCAAACGTAGCGGGTCCGGGCCATCACTCGGGTGGAACCGGCACCCCCAGAAGGTGGCCCGCGGCGGGTGTCTCAGCTAGGTCGCGCGACCCGGTCGGTATCTAATCTTGAGCGTTATGCCCCGAGGTTGACTAACGCCGCGGGAGTCCACACAGGCCAATTCAGTGGGCCCACGGGAATCCCGTGCTGATACTCGCCAATTTTCCGGAAGGGGCGATCCGCCCGACTATTGTCGAAGATTTCGGCCTGCTGCACCACGCGTATGGCCGGTGCTACGAGATCCCAGAGACGAGCATACCGTTCCCGGATCTTATGTTCCGGCACCGTGTGTCCACCTCGAGCTACACGCTCAACAACGCGACGAACCGACAGCTCAACCGGCACCAGCATCACGTGTAGGTGAACGAGGTAGCCAAGAGCAACGGCTTCACGAACGAGTGCAAGCTTGCTTTCGTGGGAAAAAACGGTTTCGGTAATGAAGGATTCATGTCCAGCCAAGAGCGCTTTACGCCGCTGCGCGGCAAGGCGCGACGCATCGTAAGCGTGTTCGGATTCGGCTCCCGGCCAGTGTGCCGCCGCGAGAAGATCGGCGTTCACGAATTCAAGATGGAGAACCGGTTCCAGAGCACGCGTCACATACGTGGTCTTTCCAGAACCATTGGGTCCTGCCAACACATGAAGGACGGGCATATTGGCTATTCAACGCCCGCGATATTACTCTTCTTCGGTGCCCCTGGGGCGGACGATTCGTCGACACCGTGCACCGTCACGACGCCCCGGTCGTCGGCCTCGCTCCATTCGGTGCCTTCGCGAGCAAACTCCTCGGCGAAGTCGAGTGTCGCAAGACGCTCGGCCACCCGCTCATCCCAATTGGCGCGCACCATGGCCTGGTCCGTGACGCTCAGAGAGTCATAGGTGGCTCCGGGCTCCCCCGCAAGAACTCGCTGAATGTCGCTCGTGCTCGTGTTTGGGGAGTTCTCGAGTTCGCGCCCGATTCGAGCCCAGTGGCTGAGCTGCTGGGCTGCACTTCGGCTGGTGACCGCGCCCACAGACCTGGCAGCTTCAAACAGCTCGCCATCCACGCGCATCGGGATCGTAGAACTCATTTTCTAAATGTAGCAGTCTGCTACACAAACCGATAGGTGCGCTGATCAGTTTGGCATCCGCCGCCTACTTCGCTGCCGACGCCTCGCGTGAGATCTCCTTCGCCACGACCTCACCGCCGCTGGTGAGTAGGGCGCGCCGCCACGGCAGGGTTCCCTCGATCTCTATCTGGATCGACATGCTCAGGATGGTTCGGATGATCACGATGAGGCCCAGCACGGCGGCGTCCTCAAGCGACGGCGCGGACAGCGTGTGGATGATATCCGCCGCCACAAAAACCTCGAGGCCCAGCAGGATCGATCCCCCGATCGTGGTGCGCAGCGTCTGGAAGGCGGCCGTACCCCCGGCACCACGACGCAGTGCACGGGTCGAAAGCACTGCGGCTATGACAAATCCGATGATCACCACGCAGACACCGATGAATTCAATAACCATGACGACGACTTCGAACAGCGGCTCAGTGATCATGAGCACAGTATAGGGGTCGATATCATTGCGGGTCTCACCGGGACGAAAGTGGAATCAGCGCTTCCGCTGACACCTCGGGCAGCAGTTCGCTCCCTCAGCCGGAGTGATCGGCCAGCGCCTCGACCGCTCCAGCGACGACCTGCCAGCGGCCATCGAGGACTCGCCACTCTCGATGCCAGGTGAGTCGCACGCTCACGGTTCCCTCGGCGGCACGAAGCACCGCATTGGCGACGGTTTTTGTGCGTCCTTCCTCGTCAGTCTCCGTTGCGTCACGGCTGAGCACGTCAATCGTCTCGAACGAGGTGGCTCCGGTGCGGTGAGCCTCAAGGTCGGCCTGCTTTGTCAGGACCGCACCGTCTGGGCCGATGAACGTTAACTGGTCGGAGATGAGCCGGTCGAGCGCCACAAGGTCGCTCTCCCGCATCGCATCCAGGAGTTCCGTCTCGGTGTCGTCGATTGTCCGGCCCGCACCGTCTCGCGTACTCATGAGCCGAGATTATCAGCCGGCATCGGCGCACCCCGGCGCACGTCCGCAACCCGAAAGAGCGGGCAACCGAGGCCCACGATGGAAGGAGAAGCGCTCACCGCAACACATCAAGAGCACTCACACACTGAGCACTCATAGGGTCGAGAGACCTCTCGCCCGCGAGGAGCTCAGGTCAGCGCTTCCGCTGACACCTCGGGCAGAAGTGCGATCCCCGGTTCATGAAGCTCTCGCGCACAATCTCTCCCCCGCAGCGCGGGCATGCCTTGCCCTGCTGCCCGTAGGCGTTGAGCGAGTGGGCGAAGTAGCCCGAGTTACCGTTGACGTTCACGTACTGTGCGTCAAAGCTTGTGCCGCCCTCGGCAAGAGCGCGGCGCAGCACCCCGCGCACCTGCTCCAGAAGGTCGCGGCGGCGCGTGAGCGGGATGTCTGCGGACTCGCGGTCGTAGTGCAACCGAGCTGCCCACAGCGCCTCGTCGGCGTAGATGTTGCCGATGCCGCTGATCAGCGTCTGATCCAGCAGCGCACGCTTAATACCGGTGCGGCGGCGGGCCAGGCCAGCGAAGAAGGCGCGGTCATCGAAGTGTGGATCCAGCGGATCGCGGGCGATGTGGGCGGCGGTGCGCGGAATCCACGCACCGGGTTCAAGCGCTCCCCCGAAGCCCGCGGGCTGGGCGTCCACGGTGGGCACCAGCGAGTCGATCATCATGCCGCCGAACAGGCGCTGATCCACGAAGTTGAGCCACAGCTCGCCGTGTTCGGGATGCTCCAGAGTCAGCCGAATCCGGGTGAGCTTATCGTCGCGTCCGGGCTCGCGCAGCAGCATCTGTCCGCTCATCCCGAGGTGGGCGGCGAGCACATCGCCACCGGTGAGCACGTCTCCGCTTGCGAGCCCGTCTCCGCCTGCCAGCACATCACCGCCGGACAGCACGTCACCGCCAACCGAGGAATCGGCCGGCACGTCCGCATCCGTCGAGGATCCCGCCAGCGGGAACCACAGGTACTTCCCGCGCCGCACGGCCCCGCGAATCCGCGCGCCGGTGAGCAGCGCGGCAAAGTCACCGCGGAGCGGATCGTGGCGCTTGAGCGCACGCTGATCCAGCACCTCCACACCGGTGATGACGGCACCGGTCACCGCGGGCTCCAGGCCCGCGCGCACCACCTCAACCTCGGGCAGCTCGGGCACGCTACGCCTTATTCAGGTTGGTCCAGGCCTCCAGCGCGGCGGCCATTTCGGCCTGCTTCTTGCTGGTGCCCGATCCGGTTGCACTCACCAGGGTGCCCACGATCACGGTAGCGGTGAAGACGCGATTGTGGTCGGGACCGGTCGAGGTCATCTCGTAGCGCGGCGGCTCCTGCTGACGCGCGGCGGCAATCTCCTGCAGCGCGGTCTTCGGATCGTGTGCGGCGCTCATCCGCTCGGGATCGGCCAGCAGCGGGCGAATCAGGCGCAGAACGAGCGCCTCGGCCACCTCGATGCCCTGATCCAGGTAGACGGCACCAAAGATGGCTTCCATGGTGTCGGCAAGGATTGAGGACTTGTCGCGGCCCCCGGTGCGCTCCTCGCCACGACCCAGCTTGATGAAACGCCCGAGGCCCAGCTCACGCGCCACCTTGGACAGCGCGACCTCGGACACCACGGCCGAACGCATCTTCGCGAGTTCCCCCTCGGAATGATCGGGGTACTCGCGGTACAGCTCGGCCGTCATCGACAGGCCCAGCACCGAATCGCCCAGGAATTCCAGGCGTTCGTTATGCGGGGCACCACCGTGCTCGTAGGCGTAGGAGCGGTGGGTCAGGGCAAGATCAAGAATCTCCGGCTTAACCGAGACACCGAGGATCGCTTCGAGCGATCCTCGGTGTACCCGAGAGCCTGAATCCTTCACGGAGTCAGTCACAAAAAAACCGGCTTAGACGTCGGCGACCTTGCGGCCCTTGTACTCCAGGAACAGCGGGGTTCCGGCGGAGTCGGTGACAACCTTGGCCTGGTGCGGCAGGCTGTAGGTAACCTTGCCGTTTTCAACGGTCTTCACGAGTGCGGGGGCCTGAGCCTTCCACTGCGAACGACGGGAGTTGGTGTTGGAGCGCGACATCTTCCGCTTGGGAACAGCCATGACTTATCTCTCTTCTGTGTTTCCGGCGTCCGGAGTGCCGGCGCCCTGGTCTGGGGAAAACTCCGCGAGCGCGGCCCAACGAGGGTCAACGATTTTACGGGGTTCATAGTCCGGAATATCTGCCAGACGCTCGCCAGTCTCGGGATCGAGACCGGGGCAGTCTGGCCGGCAAACCGGCTGAAACGGCAGTGACAAAACCACTGCATCTCTGATCAGAGGTTCAAGATCCACGTGGTCATCGTGAACCTCATGTTCGGAGGCTTCATCACTAGAGTACGCGAAAAGCTCGGCAAATTCGACTTCGACAGGCTCAGTGAACTCATCCAGGCATCGTCCGCACTCGCCGACGGCCTCGGTTTCGACCTGCGCCGTCACATAAATACCCTCGTGAACGGACTCGAGTCGGACCTGAACACTCAGCTCTTTCCCGGCCGGAACCACCATCAAACCCTCACCGAACTGCTCCGGTAGGGCGAGGGTGATTTCCTGCTCCCGCATTTCTCCGGGACGACCGTGAAGGTCTCGAACATTGACCGCAAGCGGTCCTTTTTTCACGTATCTCACGTCAGGAAGTCTACAGGCTGAATCCCCCGATGGGATCCCGGTTCGCCCCGGGCTTCCTGGATGCGGCGCCCGGTGGGCCTCCTCGACCTGATCCGGATCACGGATGGAGGATTCGGCACCTCCCCACCTGGATCGCCGGAAAGGCCAACCTCAAGCCCGGCGAATTTTGATTCCCCGCACCCCGATCGGCGTGTCGCGACCCGGCGGAGCGAACAGAAACCCAAGCGAGGGGTGTGCGGCCACACCCGAGCGGCTCCTAGGAGGTCGCTGGAAGCTCCCGAGTCAACGAGGAGACGATCTCTGCCGCCGGGGCCACCCGCACGCCCTCGAAGCCCGCACCGGCCCACAGGTGCAGCTGCTCGGGATCGGCCTGGGCCGCAGCCTGAGCACGCACCCCCGCGGTGAGAAAGTGCAGCGCCGGATACATCGTGGGTGCCTGGTCGGAAAACGCCTCGGTGAACCGATTACTCACGGCGCGGGCCGTTCGCCCGGTAAAGGCGCGGGTGAGGACCGTGGCGCGATGGCGCAGATCGTGCAGGGCCGCCAGGTGGGCGGGTTTGGTGCCCGCCTCGGTCGCCCCGAGGAACAGGGTGCCCACCTGAGCGGCGGTCGCTCCGGCCGCCAGAATGTCCCGCACGTCCGCGGCGTCGGCGATCCCGCCGCCGGCAAAAATCGGCTGATCGGACCGGGACCGGGCATAGCGGATGAGCTCGCGCAGGTCCTGATCGTCGGCGTCCTCCCCGTCGATCCCGAGCACGGTGGCGCGATGCCCACCCGCGCGCGGACCCTGGATGCTCAGCACATCCGCCCCGGTGTCGCGCACGGCATCGATGCCCTCGCGTGAGGTTGCCCCCAGCACGACCCGCTTGCCCGCCGACTGGAGGCGCTCGATGATCACCGGATCCGGGTATCCAAACGTGAACGACACAAACGCCGCCTCGCTGGCCAGGGCGATACGGACCTTCTCGGCGTAGTGATCGTCGGAGCGCTGCGGGGTCTCGGGCAGCAGGACCGGATCGATCCCACCCCCGGCCAACAGCTGTTCACGGTAGGCCGCATAGACGGCCGGGTCGATGCCCGGGTCGGCCTCGTTCGGGGTGAAGATGTTGATGCCGAAGCGGCGCCCGCCCAGCTGTTCCAGCTGTGCACTCAGCGCGTCCGGGCTCAGGTAGCCTGCGGCGACAAAGCCCAGCCCACCGGCATCGGCCACCGCGGACACCAGCGCCGGGGTGCTCGGGCCGCCGGCCATCGGCGCGGCGACGATCGGAACCGAGAATCCCAGCTGGGTCAGTGCGGAGGACATCGTGGCCTCCGGCTATCGGACGTCGACCGCGTGCGGGGCCGTCAGGAAGCGCGCCACGGCGTCGGGCACGTACGGCGCGATATCGCCCCCGAGGGCCGACACCTGGCGCACCAGCGAGCTGGACACGTGCGCGTGGGCGGGGTTGGGCAGCATAAACACGGTTTCCACCCCGGCAAGGTTGCGGTTCACAATCGCCATCGGCGTCTCATAGGCCACGTCGATCTGCGAGCGGATGCCCTTCACGAGCACCTGCGCGCCCACATCGGTCACATAGTCGACCAGCAGGCCCATGCTCCAGGACGCCACCACGATATTGGTGGGGGCACCGGCCTCGGCCAGTGAGGTTTCGATCAGGGACACCCGCTGGGCGATCGGCAGCAGCGCCGTCTTGCCAGGGTTATGGACAACCAGCACGTGGACCTCGTCGTAGAGACCCGCCGCACGGATAATCACATCCAGGTGCCCGAGGGTAACGGGGTCAAAGGATCCGGGGACAACGGCAATCCGCTTCATGACTTCACCCTATCGGTCACCCCTCCCCCAAACACCAGCAACCATCAGCGAACTCTCAGATGTCACCCCGTGTTTCCTCGGGCCTCGAACCATTACGGCTAGTTTTTGGCCAGGGCGGCGCGGGCCGCGGCATCCACCTGGCGGTCCAGTGCCTCGCGCAGCAGCGGCTGATCGGTCAGCTCGGGGTCCGTGCCCACCAGCAGATCGGCGTCCTCACGGGCACGCTGGATGATCTCGGCATCATCCACCACGCGCAGCAGCTTGAGCGAGGAGCGACCGCCCGACTGCACGCTGCCGAGCACGTCGCCCTCGCGGCGCAGTTCGAGGTCAATGCGGGCCAGCTCAAAGCCGTCCTGAGTGGAGGCCACGGCCTCGACCCGCTCGCGGGCCGTGGTTTCCTGCGGGGCGGCGGTGACCAGGAGGCAGAGTCCGGGAAGTCCGCCTCGGCCGACGCGTCCGCGCAGCTGGTGCAGCTGGGAGACGCCGAAGCGGTCGGCATCAAGAACGACCATGGTGGAGGCGTTGGCCACATCCACACCCACCTCGATGACCGTGGTGGCCACCAGCACGTGGATCTCCCCCGCCTGGAACGCCCGCATGGTGGCGTCCTTCTCATCGCCACTCATTCGGCCGTGCAGCGGTTCGATACGCAGGCCCGCGAGCGCCGGGGTCTGGCGCAGCTCGGCGAGCACGGTCTCCACCGCGGCGCGGGGACGCGGCGGTCCCTCGCCCGGGGCGGGCTCGGGGGTCGGCTCGGGTTCGGCGCTCTGCCGCGATCCGCGACCTCCGGTGGTGGGTACCGCGTGAACATCCTCGGACACCCGCATCGGCGCGCGCCGACCGGTTTTCGCCGGGGCCGTCTCGGGCGCGGGAGCGGGTTCGGCGGCCGGATCGGGATCAATCGCCGGACACACCACAAAGGCCTGTCGTCCACGGGCGATCTCCTCCCCCATTCGCTCCCAGACCCGGCCCATCCAGCCCGGACGATCCGCCAGCGGCACCACAAACGACTCGATCGGCTGCCGCCCTGCGGGCAGCTGGGCAATCGTGGACACATCGAGGTCGCCAAACACGGTCATCGCGACCGTGCGCGGGATCGGGGTGGCGGTCAGCACCAGCGTGTGCGGCGGTCGGTGACCCTTCTCACGCAGGGTCTCGCGCTGATCCACGCCGAAGCGGTGCTGCTCGTCTACCACCACGAGGCCGAGGTCAAAAAAGTGCACGTTATCGGAGAGCAGCGCGTGGGTGCCGATCACGATCTTGGCCGCCCCCGAAACAACCCGCAGCAGGGCCTTCTTGCGCTCGGACTGCGGCATCGACCCGGTCAGCAACGTGGGCATCAGCTCAGCCGAAAGATCGGGACCGAGCGAGTTGACGATCGAGCGCAGGTGCTGCGCCGCCAGTACCTCGGTGGGCGCGAGCAGGGCCGACTGCCCCCCGGAATCGGCCACCGCGAGCATCGCCCGCAGCGCCACCAGGGTTTTACCAGAACCCACCTCACCCTGCACCAGACGGTTCATCGGGGCCACCTGGGCGAGGTCGAGTTCGATCTCCCCGGCGACGGTCTGCTGGTCCTCGGTCAACGAGAACGGCAGGCCGGCGTCGAGCCGGTCACGGTATCCACCCGGGGTCGCCTCGCGGATCGTGGTGGGGTGCACGCGGGCACGGGCCCGCTGCTGGAGCAGCGCCGCTTGGAGCAGAAACGCCTCGCGATAGCGCAGCGTGTGCCGGGCCTGCTTCCAGTCGGCGTCCTGTTCGGGACGGTGAATCAGCTCGACGGCCTTGCGATAGGAGAGCAGCCGTTCACGCTCGCGCACCGACGCGGGCACCGCGTCCTCAAGTGGCGGTAACGCGTCCAGCACCACCTCGATGGCCTTAGCAACCTGCCAGCTGGCCACGGTCGCGGTGGCCGGGTAGATCGGGATGGGCTGGTTTGCCCAGCGGTTCGCGCTGGCATCCCCGGCGTCCAGGGCGCGCTCGGCCGGGTCGAAGAGCTCATAGTCGGGATGGGCGAGCTGACGCGTCCCGCGATAGTCGCCGACCTTACCCGCGAAGATACCGCGGGCGCCGGGCACCAGGTCTTTCGCCCGCCAGGCCTGGTTGAAGAAGGTGAGGACCAGGACGCCGCGCCCATCGGTGATCTTGACCTCGAGAATCGACCCGCGACGCGCCCGCATCGTGCGCTCGCGCACCTCAACCACATCGGCGACGATGGTGATCGACTCGCCCAGCGGCAGGCTATCCATCGCGGTCAGCTCACCGCGCTTGGCGTAGCGGCGCGGATAGTGGCTGAGGAGGTCCGAGACTGTGTGCACGTCAAAGGCACGCTCAAACGCGGCGGCCGTGCGGCCACCCAGAACCCCGTCGAGGCGGGCGTCAACGGCGGAGACACTCATGACCCCAGTCTATGGCGAGCCGCCGACACCGACGGACGACGGGCACGCAGGCCCGCTAAACTTGCCGGGTGACTCGTATCGTTTCCGGCCGCGCCGGCTCCCTGGCCCTTAAGGTTCCCTCCGCGGGCACCCGTCCCACCAGCGACCGCGTGCGCGAGGCTCTGTTCTCGGCGCTGGAATCACGCGGCTACCTGGAGGATGCCCACGTCCTGGACCTGTTTGCCGGATCCGGTGCACTGGCCCTCGAGTCGATCAGCCGCGGGGCCGCGAGCGCGGTGCTGGTGGAAAAGGCTGCCTCGGCCGCCAAGATCTGCACCCAGAATGCCAAGGCGCTGACCCAGGCGCTCGGCCGGGCCGACATCCGCGTCGTGGTGCGCGGGGCCCAGCCCTTCGTGGATGAGGGTTCCGAGGACTACGACCTGGTGTTCATCGACCCGCCCTATGACTACACCGAGGACGAGCTCACCGCGCTGCTCGCCGCCCTGCCGCGCCGCCTGCGGGAAGACGCCCTGGTGGTGGTTGAGCGCTCCACCCGCTCCCCCGAGCCCACCTGGCCCGCGGGCCTTGAGCGTTTTGTGCAGAAGAAATACGGCGAAACCACCGTGTGGTGGGCCGAACCCACGCGCTAAGTTCCGCGCGCAGGACTAGAAAACGAGCGAACTAGACACTGGTGAGTTCCCGCGCCGGCGCATCAAAGCGCGATCCCTGAGTGCGGGCGCCCACACTCGCCATGCAGAGGATCAGGGCCGCGGCCACCACGGGCAGGATGAACGGGTGCACCGCATGGGTGGACATTTCAGCACAGGTCACCACAATCCCGCCCACCAGGGCCGAGAGGCCGGCCGCTACTCCGCGCCGAACACCCATCCGATGCCGTCGGAGTGTGGCCCAGGCCGTATAACCGGCGAGGAAGGCGGCGATCCCGGTAATCGCGCCCACGAGGGCTCCCCCCGAGGTATCCCAGTGGGTCAGCAGACGGGCCGGATCGGGCAGCGCAACCAGAACGGCTCCCAGGCAGGCCCCACACACCATCGCAATGAGGCTCGCGGCAATGATTCGTGTTGCGGACATGTTCCCCCGAATTCTGTCCCGCCGATTGTCCGGCGCGGCCGGTGTCATCCCCACCAAAATACCGTATGTAATGTGTGATGGCTAGCCGGACCGACTCGCGGCGGTGCCTAGCCGAGCTGTCCGTCCCAGGCCGTGTAGGGGTCCCAGCCGAGCTTCCCGGTCAATGGGGCACCATCGCGCAGGACCCCCGCTCCCGCCCGCACCACGCCGATCGCCCGGAACGGTTCGGGCAGGGTCGAGGTCGCGGGGAACGTGGCCAACAGCGCGTGATCCTCACCGCCGCGCAGCGCCCGCTCGAGGTTGGGTTCGGCGGCGAAGGCTGCGGTGTCGAGGTCCAGGGCCACGCTGCTGGCGCGGGCGATCCGGGAGGCGTCCAGGGCCAGGCCGTCGGAGACGTCCATCATCGAGGTGGCTCCGGCCAGCGCCGCGTCGATACCCGCAGGGATCGGCGGATTCGGCGTGAGTTGGGCGGCGACCAGCTCGGGTTCCCGAGCACGGAGCGCGGCGGTCGCGTCGGCGTTGGGGACCCCGGCGGCATCCACGCCCTCGGCAAACAGGAGGTCGAGTCCGTGGGCGGCGCGTCCGGCGTCTCCGGCCAGGGCAATGACGTCTCCGACCCGGGCACCCGAGCGCAGTACCGGCGCGCGATCCTCCAGGTCGCCAAACGCGGTGATGGCGATGGTAAACGTGTCTGAGACCGAGAGGTCCCCGCCCACCACGGCGCAGCCCGGGGCGAGCCGCGCACAGGCAGCGGTCAGCCCGTCGGCGAGCTCCTCCAGGGCGGTGAGCTCGGTGTCGGCGGTGGCCGCCAGGGCAATCACCAGTCCGGTGGGACGCGCACCCATCGCATACACATCGGCGAGGTTGGTGACCGCGGCCTTCCATCCCAGCTCAAACGGGGTGTGCCAGGCCCAGCGGAAATCCGGGCCGTGGATCATCATGTCCGTGGTGACCACGTAACGATCCCCGAGCTGAATCATGACCGCGGCATCGTCGCCGGGGCCCACCTCGGCCCCCCGTGCGGCGGCGTAGCGCGGCAGCAGGCGGTCAAGGATTTCGGCCTCACTGGCATCACGAACGCGGCGCGGGACGGAGGAGGCGGGAGTTTCGGACATGCACCAACGCTATCGGGTCCGTGCCGGGCGAGCTGAACGGCGCGGCGAAGGTTCCACGGTAACCTGGAGGGACCATGTCTGTCGCCTCTCGCTCCGTGCTCACCCTGCTCGCCGTGGGCCTTGCCGCGCTCACCCTCACCGGCTGCGTACAGGAGGTTCCGATGGAACCCGCCGCGGATGCCAACAACCCGCACTGCGCCGATATCACCGTGACCCTGCCGGATAAGCTGGCCGGCCTGGACAAGCGCCGCACCAACGCGCAGGCCACCGGTGCGTGGGGCGATCCCGCGGCCGTCCTGCTGCACTGCGGGGTGACCCCTCCCGGCCCGACCACCGACCGCTGCGTCACCGTGGACGGCGTGGACTGGGTCTTTGACGACTCCCAGGAAAAGGAAGAACTCTTCCGTTTCACCACCTACGGCCGCGTTCCCGCTGTCGAGGTGTTCATCAGCTCCAACCCCGAAAAGGGCGGCGTCTCGGGCACCGCGGTGCTCTCAGACCTCGGCTCCTCGATCGGACGCCTCCCCCAGGTCAGCAAGTGCCTGAACGTCAGCGAGGTTCGCTAGCGCGAAAACACGGCGCTCAAAGCCAGTGGCGGCGGCGGTACTAGAGACCTACCGCCCCGAACCGAACAGGCCGCGCCCCGAGAGACCTACCGCCCCGAACCGAACAGGCGACGCCCCGAGAGACCTACCGCCCCGAACCGAACAGACGACGCCCCCAGAGTCCTACCGCCCCGAACCGAACAGGCGGCGCCAGAGTCTCGAGCCCGACTTGACTGAGCCCGTGCCGAGCGGCGCAATCTCGCCGGTTTCGCCGTGCTCACTCTGCGGCTCATCCGAGGCGGTGGTGAGGTGTGGGGCGATGTCGCGCGGGTCCATGGTGCCCTCGATGACCCGCTTAACCTGCTGCACGATCGGCATTTCCACGCCACTCGCGGCGGCGATTTCCAGCACCGGGGCGACCGAGGCGAGGCCCTCGGCAGTCTGCTGCATCTGCTTCACCACGGAGGCCAGCGAGTAGCCCTGACCGAGCAGGCGTCCGGCGGTGTTGTTGCGTGAGAGCGGGCTCTGACAGGTGGCGATCAGGTCGCCGAGACCGGCGAGGCCGGACAGGGTTTCCGCGTGGGCCCCCTGGGCCACGGCGAAGTCGGTCATCTCGACCAGGCCGCGGGTGATGATTGACGCCTTGGTGTTCTCGCCGTAGCCCACGCCGTCCACGATGCCGATGGCCACGGCGATGAGGTTCTTCAGGACCCCACCAAACTCGGTCCCGATCACGTCGGTGTTTACAAACGTGCGGAAGTAGCGGTTGCGCGCGAGCAGCGCGACCTCCTGCGCGGTCTCCAGCGAGACCGAGGAGATGACCGCGGCGGTGGGCTGTTCCTTGGCAATCTCCATCGCCAGGTTGGGCCCGCTGGCCACGGCCACGCGTTCGGGCTCGATTTCCAGGCACTGTTCGATGACCTGGCTCATCCGTAAACCAGTCTGCTTCTCGACGCCCTTCATCAGCGAAACCACGATGGTGTCGCGTCCGAGCAGCGGCTTGATTGCGGTCAGGTTATCCCGCAGCGCCTGTGAGGGCACGGCGATAAACACCACGGCCGCACCGGTGATGGCGGCCTTGAGGTCCGAGGTTGCACGCAGATTCGCCGGCAGCGTCACACCGGGCAGATACTCGGCGTTTCGGTGTTCGCGATCGATGGCCGCGGCAGCCTCGGCTCGCCTCGCCCACATGTACACATCCGCCCCGCCGTCGGCGAGGATCTTCGCAAACGTGGTTCCCCAGCTTCCCGTGCCCAGCACGGCTACTCGGGTGGGGGCGGTGGTACTACGCTTCGTCAAAACGACCGGTCTCCGTCTGATTGTGTTTGCTCGGGTCCCAGCGTTCGGCCGGGGCTTGTTCATCCCGCAGAGTCTCCAGCAGTTCGGTAACCGCGTCCATAACCTTGTCGGTGGCACCGTGCAGTACGGCCGAGTCCTGCTGCTTGCCCAGGAACTCATCGAGGTTGACCGGATCACCGATCACAATTTTGATGTTCTTGCGCGGGAACAGCGAGATCTTCTTGCCGTACCGCGGCATGACCTGCTGGGTTCCCCAGTGGGCCATCGGATACACCGGCAGGTTGTGGGTCAGCGCCATCCGGGCCACGCCGGTCTTGCCACGCATCGGCCACAGGTTCGGTTCGCGGGTCAGCGTACCCTCGGGATAGATGATGACACCCTGCCCGGTTTCGACCAGTCGTCCGGCGGCGGAGATCGGGTCGTTTCCCCGCGTGGATCCCATCCGCTCGACCGGGATCTGACCGGCCGAACGCAGGATCCAGCCCAGCACCGGGTTCTTAAAGAGCCCGGCCTTGGCCATAAACCGCGGCGCGCGACCAATCTTCCAGACGGCCAGCGCCACCACGATCGGATCAATTTCCGAGTAGTGGTTGGGGGCCAGGATGAACGGGCCCGATCGCGGCAGCTTATAGGCGTCGCGAATATCCAGCCGGAACAGTGGAACCGTCAGCGGCTTCACGATCGCCGCGAGCGGCCACAGGAATGAGGGCCGGGACTTCTCCGGCGACTTCTCAAGCTTGCGACCCTCGGGGTCACGGTTTACGCGGGTAACGCTGGTCACGAATCTAACCTACGCCTCGAGGGTGAAGTTTGCGCCCAGTGCGGTCAGCTTTTCGAAGAAGTTCTCGTATCCGCGGCTGATGATGCCCACGTTGGACACCCGGGACGCGCCCTCGGCGCTCAGTGCAGCGACCACGTGCGAGAAGCCTCCCCGCAGGTCGGGGACCGCGATGTCCGCGGCGCGCAGGGCCGACGGACCCGAGATCACGGCGGAGTGCTGGAAGTTGCGCTGACCGAAGCGGCAGGCCTGCGAACCGAGGCATTCGCGGTGCACCTGAATGGTGGCGCCCATCTCGATCAGGGCATCGACAAAGCCGAAGCGCTGCTCGTATACGGTCTCGTGCACGATCGACACACCGGTGGCCTTGGTCAGCGCCACGACGAGCGGCTGCTGCCAGTCGGTCATGAAGCCGGGGTGCACGTCGGTCTCGATGATGACCGGGTTCAGCGGGGTGCCGGGGTGGCGGAAGCGGATGCCGTCATCCTGAATCTCGAACACGCCACCCACCTTGCGGAAGACGTTGAGGAAGGTGCCCATCTCGGCCTGCTTGGCACCGGCCACGAAAATGTCGCCCTCGGTGGCGAGCGCGGCGGCGGCCCAGCTGGCGGCCTCGTTACGGTCGAACAGTGCGCGGTGGGTGTACCCCTCCAGGCGGTCCACACCCTCGATGCGGATCACCCGGTCGGTGTCCACGGAGATGACCGCACCCATCTTCTGCAGGATGTTGATCAGGTCCATGATCTCGGGCTCGATCGCCGCGCCACGCAGCTCGGTGGTGCCCTGGGCACGCACCGCGGTCAGCAGCACCTGCTCGGTGGCGCCCACGCTGGGGTAGGGCAGCTCAACCTTGGTGCCGCGCAGACGCTGCGGGGCCGAGAGGCGGATGCCGCTGGGCAGCTTCTCAACGATCGCACCAAACTGGCGCAGCACGTCGAGGTGGAAGTCGATCGGACGGTCACCGATACGGCAGCCACCCAGGTCGGGAATGAAGGCCTCACCCAGGCGGTGCAGCAGCGGTCCACAGAACAGGATCGGGATCCGGCTGGAACCGGCGTGCGCGTTGATCTCGGCGAAGTGAGCGGATTCGACCGCCGACGGGTCGAGGATGAGCTCGCCATCCTCGTCCCCGTCGGTGATCTTCACACCGTGGGCGCCCAGCAGTCCACGAACCACCCGAACATCGGAGATCTTCGGAACGTCGCGCAGCGTGGACGGGGTCTCCCCCAGCAGGGCCGCAACCATCGCCTTGGTGACGAGGTTCTTCGCGCCGCGCACCCGCACACTACCGTTCAGCGGGGTTCCGCCGGTGATCGTGATGGTGTCGGCGGCCATGCCAACGCTTGCGCCGGCTCGTGCGGCATCCTGAAGCAGTGAGTTCACCCGGTGTGTCCGTCTATTCTGTGGGCGCTCCCGAGGGAGCGGGGATCGGCAGCGTCTTCGGTCGCCAGGAGGCCCTGGTTTCCTCAAACGTCGAAATCTGAGTTTCGTTGCGCAGGGTCAGGCCGATGTCGTCCAGACCCTCACGCAGTCTCCACCTAGTGTAATCATCAACCTCGAAGGGAACGGTCAGCGCGCCGACGGTGGCCGTTTTCGCTTCCAGATCAACCGTCATGTTAATGCCCGGAGTCTCCTCCAGGATCGCCCAGATTGCCTCCAGGTCCTCCTCGCTGATAACGGCCGCCAGCAGCCCCTGCTTGCCCGAGTTTCCGCGGAAAATATCCGCGAAGCGGGGGCTCAGGACCACCTTGAAACCGAAGTCTCGCAGCGCCCACACCGCGTGCTCGCGGCTGGATCCGGTCCCGAAGTCGGCACCCGCCACCAGGATTTCTGCGCCCAGGTAGGGCTCCTGGTTCAGCACAAACTCGGGGTCGGTACGCCAGCCCGCGAACAGGGCGTCCTCGAAGCCGGTCTTGGTGACGCGCTTGAGGTAGACGGCGGGGATGATCTGGTCGGTATCAACGTTGGAGCGCTTCAGCGGAGCGGCGATCCCGGTAACGGTTTCAAACTTATCCATGGGGATACTCCTTACTTAGCGACGGCCAGATCGGCCAGGTCGGAGGGGCTGGACAGGGTGCCGCGAATCGCGGTGGCGGCGGCCACCAGCGGGGACACCAGGTGGGTGCGGCCACCCTTACCCTGGCGGCCCTCGAAGTTACGGTTGGAGGTCGATGCACAGCGCTCGCCCGGGGCCAGCTGGTCCGGGTTCATGCCCAGGCACATCGAGCAGCCGGCGAAACGCCACTCGGCGCCGAACTCCTTGATGACCTTGTCCAGGCCCTCGGCCTCGGCCTCGATGCGCACGCGAGCGGAGCCGGGAACCACCATGACGCGCACGCCGTCGGCCTTCTTCTGGCCCTTGATGATCGAGGCGAAGGCACGCAGGTCTTCGATCCGCGAGTTGGTGCAGGACCCCATGAACACGGCGTCCACCGGAACCTCCTTGAGCGGGGTGCCCGCGGTGAGGTCCATGTACTCCAGTGCACGCTCGGCGGCGGCGCGCTCGTTGGGGTCGGCGAAGTCGGCGGGGTTGGGAACCGGGTCGCTCAGCGAGGCACCCTGACCGGGGTTGGTTCCCCAGGTGACGAAGGGCTCCAGGGCGTCGGCGTCGAGGAACACCTCGGCGTCATACACGGCACCCTCATCGCTTGGCAGGGTCTTCCAGTAGGCCACGGCCTCGTCCCAGTCGGCGCCCTTCGGGGCGTGAACACGACCCTCCAGGTAGTCGAAGGTGGTCTGGTCGGGGGCGACCATACCGGCGCGAGCACCGGCCTCGATCGACATGTTGCAGATGGTCATGCGACCCTCCATCGACAGCGCACGAATCGCACTGCCGCGGAACTCCAGGACGTAGCCCTGACCGCCGCCGGTGCCGATCTTGGTGATGATCGCCAGCACGATGTCCTTGGCGGTTACGCCCGGGCGCAGGGTGCCCTCAACGTTGATCGCCATAGTCTTGAAGGGCTTCAGCGGCAGCGTCTGGGTGGCCATGACGTGCTCCACCTCGCTGGTACCGATACCAAACGCCATGGCACCGAAGGCGCCGTGGGTCGAGGTGTGCGAGTCGCCACACACCACGGTGATACCGGGCATGGTCAGGCCCAGCTGCGGACCCACCACGTGCACGATTCCCTGCTCGATGTCGCCCAGCGAGTGCAGGCGCACCCCGAACTCGGCGCAGTTCTTGCGCAGGGTTTCGATCTGGGTGCGGCTGGTGAGGTCGGCGATGGGCTTGTCGATCGCCCAGGTCGGGGTGTTGTGATCCTCGGTGGCGATGGTCAGGTCGGGGCGACGCAGCTGACGCCCGGCCACGCGCAGACCATCGAAGGCCTGGGGGCTCGTGACCTCGTGCACCAGGTGCAGGTCGATATAGATCAGGTCGGGGGTGCCGTCCTCACCCTTGGCGACGAGGTGGTCATCCCAGACCTTCTCGGCCAGGGTACGGGGTTTGGTTGAGGTGCTCATTGTGGGGTGCTTTCGCTTGGGAACTACTGTGGGGTGACCGGAGGGCGACGATGCGACTCCGCGACGAGGGTTCCGATTCTGCTAAACCTCGTCGCGGCGACGAAGCAGGAGACCGGTGGTGGGAACGGTGATCGAAGAATTAGCCACGGGACACCAACCGAATCGTGTCGGCGAGGATCTCCCCCGAGATGCGTCCGGCCGCATCGGCATCCCGGCGCTCGATGGCCCGGACGATACCGTGATGGCCCTCGGTGTGCTCGGCCAGGATGTCATCGCTCAGCTCAAACTCGACCACATCGGCAAACGCGTCGGCCAGGCGCGAGGCCAGGGCGTCAAACACGTCCACCAGGACGCCGTTTTTGCTGGCGACCAGGATGGCCCGGTGGAAATCGAAGTCGATCGCGACAAACGCGGGCGAGCCGGACGCATGGGTGTCGCGCTCGCGCAGCAGGGCGTCCAGCGCCTCGACCTCGGCATCGTCGCGGTTCTCGGCGGCCAGGCGGGCGGCGTGGGTTTCCAGCGCGAAGCGGGTGTTCAGCACGTCCAACAGCGAAGCTGCGGACAGGCGGCGTTCGAGCGAGGCCAGCGGGGTGCTCGCGGCCACAAACACGCCGGAACCCTGACGACTGACCAGCAGGCCCTCGGCAGCGAGCGCGCGTACGGCCTCGCGGATCGTGGTGCGACCCACGCGGAACGACTCGGTCAGCTCACGCTCGGTGGGCAGCTTGGTTCCGACCTCAAAGGTGCCGGCGGCCAGGGCCTCGCGCAGCTGGGTCGCGACGCCGTCGGCCAGAGACGCGCGCGGGGCGGGTTGCAGGGTGCTCGGCATCACGTCTCCTTTCGCCGGTTTCTCTCGGGCCGGTTTTGCTTGGGCCGGTTTCTCTCGGCCACTTCGTCAAAGTTGTCTGTTGACCTGTCTAATGTAACCCGATTTGTCTGGGGTGTCGAGCAAGGTGAGCCTTACCCGCCCGCCGTCGGCGGCTCCCGCTAGCGTGAAACCATGACCGTTCAGACCGAGACCTCCGCCCGAACCTTCACCGGCCGCGTGTTTATCGCGGCCAGCATCGACGGCTATATTGCCCGACCCGACGGCGACATTTCCTGGCTCGAGGAGATCACGCCCGCGGCCGCGCACGACCCCGCCCACTCCAACGAGGGTGCCATCACCGACTACGACGCCTTCATGGCCTCGGTGGATTCCCTGGTGATGGGCCGCGCCACCTATGAGAAGGTCCTCACCTTCGGCTTCTGGCCTTACCCTGACCACCGCGTCATTGTGCTGAGCTCCACGCTGACCACGGATGACCCCAACGTCACCGTGGCTCGCAACCTGGACGAGGCCCTGGCACTCCTTGCCACGGCCGAATCGCGCGGCGTCTACGTGGATGGCGGCGGCGTGATCCGCTCGTTCCTAAACCGCGACCTGATCGACGAGATCACCATCACCCGCATCCCGATCATCCTGGGCTCGGGCCTGCCCCTCTTTGGCACGGGCCTTCCCGAGGCGCGCCTGGAGCACCGCGGCACCGCAGTGGCTGAGAACGGCTTCGTCACCTCGAGCTATCGGGTGCTGAGGTAGGACATACCCCGATTCAGGCATGACTCGACCAGGCAAAGAATGAGCAGCCGATACTCACCGACTGGCCACGGCTAGCTTCAGAGGGGTTAGCGGTCCAGTTGAATAGCGACATTCGACTCAATGTGGTCAAGTGCCTTCTCTAATAGCGGGTGCGAAAGCAGAGCGGCGGTTTCGTCCCAGCGATCAAACCAGGGTTCCAGCCGTGAAGAAATAGCGCTCATGAGGTCTTTGATGTCGTCAAAGATCAGAGACGGTGACCGGCGAACCTGGACTGACGGGCCACCTAGGCCAGGCATGGGTAACCCAAAAACTACCGGCTCACAGTGGCTGATGCGATTTCGCGCCCAGTTGACGCGCTGCGTGAGCCTCGCTACGTGCCGACGTGGAACCTGTAGCGAATTCTTCAAACCCGGCTCCCAAACATCGCGCACATAGTGCGCACGGGTACCATCCTGTTTGCGTGTGCCCGTACCCAATAGGCTCACCCAGACGCCCAGCATGATTTGTGACACAATTTTCCCCGATGCCGCAGACGGCCCCGAATTGCGGACCGCATCTTGGAATGCACGCGCCGTATGGGCATCGAGTTGATCGTTAAGAGCGATGTACCAATGAGGACCAAAAGCGTCCGACATTCCGCGATGAATTGCTTCACGCAGGGCGACCTCGGCGATACGAACCGCCGCGTGCAGGTGGGAGGCAATATGACAGTCAAGAACATACAGCTCGATTGCCTCCCGTTCTCCCCGGGTGGCGGCACGAAAGCGGCGCAATCGCTGCGGCGCTAGGCTCCGAACGAGCGCCGCCTGCTCCTGGGGAGTGGGTTGCGGAATCATGCTTCCGAGCCTATGGTGGACATATAGTCCCCCGGCAGAGGCCGTAGTGGGTTTGGAAGCCGCCGTAGATCATCGATCACGGCGGCTTCACCTTTTCCCACATCGAGTTCGGCGTGAATTCAATGAAATCTGCCGCGAGACACACCGCGGCTGCTGCAATAAACGCCTTCGGTTCTTTCTGGGCACGACCCCGTTCACGGACAAAGCGGACGAAGCCCCAATTTTCAGGTAGCGCCGATTCCCGCTTCGTAACATTTCTCCCCCGGATGGAATGAAATCGCCCAGATCGCGGTTATTTCGAGTCGTAACACCGACTTTTCGACATAATCTGTCATCGGTTGGGCGAGCCTCGTCCCGACCGGGAAAATGGAAAAAATGACCCCCGCAGATATCTCCACCGTTGACGCCGCGGCCGCCCTCGAAGGCTGGCACCGCGCTCGCGCCGCCTACGTGACCGGCGCCCACGGCCCGCTCTCGCTGGTGTTCACCCACTGGGGACAGGCCGGGGAAGAGCCCGTAGCCGAGGATGTGGCCCGCGCCGACTGGCCCGCCCATGTCATCTTCAGCCGGCTGCAGCGCGACAACATCGACACTGGCGAGCTTGAGCACGGCTACCGCATCTGGGACACCCAGTCCCCCGCTCAGCAGGCATTCCAGGGCATCGGATCCTACGGATTCAACCCCGAGTGGATCATCGACGCCGAGTTCGAGTACGTGGACGAGTCCCGCTTCATGCCGTTTGAGCACCTGCGAGACTCCGGTGCCACCCGCGGCCTGCCCGTCTCGGGCGACATCGTGTTCACCCTGAACGGTGTCGAGCACCGCCTGGCCGCGTTCGACGCCGGAGACAAACTGCAGCTCGTCTTCGCCGACGCCACCAGCCGTACCGACACCTACGCCTCGGGCCGATTTCTGTTCATTCCGCGTCCGGATGTCTCGGCGGATCAGACCCCTGGCACCCGGTTCCCGGTCACCCTGGACTTCAACCACGCGGTGGTTCCGCCCTGTGGATTCTCCAACCAGATGAACTGTCCGCTGCCCCCGGCCAGCAACCGCTTCACCGAGGCCATCACGGCCGGCGAGAAGAAGGTCATCTGGACCGAAGGTTTCTCCCTCTAGCCCCACCCTGGCTCGGCCGATAACTGCCGCGTCCCCCGGGCGCGGCAGCTTTCTGCGCCCACGATTTATCCCCTCCCCATCCTCCACAAGGAGCAATCACCATGTCATCTACCCGACGCCCCCGCCTGTTGGTGGGCCTGGCAGCCCTCGCGATCTCCGCGATTGCGCTGACCGGCTGCACCAGCAACGCCGGCTCCGGTAAGTCCGGATCCGATAAGGACCCGATCAACGTCGGTTCGATCTACGAGCCCACGAGCCTCGACCCGATCAAGGGTGGCTCCTCCGGTATCACCGAAGCCTTCACCGGCAACGTGTACGAGGGCCTGTTCCGGATCACCGACGACGCCAAGGTTGAGCCTCTGCTCGCCACCGGCTACAAGGTCTCCGAAGACGGTCTCACCTACACCTTCCCGCTGCGCGATGCGACCTTCCACTCCGGTGACCCGGTCACCGCCGAGGACGTGGTCTTCAGCCTCAACCGCATCCTGAGCCCCGAGTCGCTCGGTGCCCGCAAGAAGCAGCTCTCGGTCATCGAAAAGGTGGTTGCGACCGACCCCAAGACCGTGACCGTGACCCTGTCGAAGAAGTCCTCAAGCTTCGTGTACAACCTCGGCTACGTGTGGATCATCAACCACAAGGCCAAGGACCTCACCAGCACCGAGGATGGTTCGGGCCCCTACACTCTCGCCGACTACCGCAAGGGTTCCTCGATCTCGCTAAGCCCGTACGCCAAGTACTGGGGCGACAAGCCCAAGAACGCCGGGATCGAGTTCCACTACTACACCGACCCCACCGCGCTGAACAACGCTCTGCTGACCGGACAGGTGGATGTCATCACCGGTCTGACCAGCCCGGACGCACTGCCCCAGTTCGAGAAGTCGGGCAAGTTCAACATCATCGAGGGCACCTCGACCACCAAGGAACTGCTCGCCTTCAACGACCGGGTTGCCCCGTTCGACAACGTGCAGGTCCGCAAGGCCATCTACTCGGCCATCGACCGCAAGAAGCTCCTGGAGAGCATCTGGGACGGCCGCGGCCAGCTGATCGGCGCGATGGTTCCCCCGTCCGAGCCCGGCTACCTGGACCTCAAGGACAACAACCCCTACGACGTGGACCTGGCCAAGAAGCTGCTGGCAGAGTCCGGTCACGCCGATGGTTTCTCCTTCACCCTGGACACCCCGGACTCCGGCGTGCACCCCACCGTCGCCGAATTCATCAAGGGTGAGCTGGCAAAGGTGAACATCGATGTGAAGATCAACCTGATCACCGATGACAAGTGGGCCGAGAAGGTCTACGGCGCTCACGACTTCCAGGCCACCATGCAGGACCACGTGAACGACCGCGACATCTACTTCTACCAGAACCCCGATTTCTACTGGGGTTACAACAACGCCGACGTGCAGAAGTGGCTGGATGAGGCCGAGGCCGCCGCTACTCCCCAGGAGCAGTCCGACCTGATCGCCAAGGCCAATAAGCAGATCTCCGATGATGCGGCCAGCGTCTGGCTGTACCTCAACCCGCAGCTGCGGGTTGCCGCAAAGGACATCAAGGGTGTGCCGGTCAACGGCATGAACTCGCTGTTCTATGTGAGCAAGATCACCCGCGGCTAGGATTTACTCATCGGATCCTATCTGCTGCGACGAACGGGACTGTTGCTGCTGAGCCTTGCGCTCGCGGTGACGGTCCTGTTCGTCGTGCTCCGACTGCTCGGCAACCCCGTCTATGCGCTGATCAACCTCGAGGCCACGCCCGAGGATATCCGCGCAGCCTCGGCGGCCCTGGGTGTTGACCGCCCCATCTTTGTTCAGTTTGCCGACTACATCGGCGGCCTGTTCCGCGGCGACCTCGGCACCTCCTTCAGCTCGCACCTCTCGGTGTCCGACGAGATCCTGCGTCGCCTCAACGTGACCGTGCCGCTGACCCTCATCTCCTTTGCCCTCTCGGTGATCATCGCGATCCCGGTGGGTTTTATCGCCGCCTGGAAGTCACGCACCTGGTACGGCACCGCGTTCTCCGCGCTCAGCCAACTCGGCGGCGCGATCCCCGTGTTCTGGGTGGGTATCCTGCTGGTCACGCTGTTTGCGTTGAACCTCGGGGTGCTGCCGGCCGGCGGATTCCCGCGCCAGGACTGGGCCGATCCGCTGGATGCGCTCACCTCGCTCACACTGCCCGTGCTGACCATTGCGATTGTCTCAGGCTCGGAGCTTGCCCGGTATGTACGCAGCGCGACCCTCGACATCCTCGATCGCGACTACCTGCGCACCGCCCGCGCGCTGGGCCAGCCGTTCTCCACGGCGCTCTGGCGTCATGCGCTGCGCAACGGTATCGTCCCGGTGATCTCGATCCTGGCGATCCAGCTGGCCACCACGTTTGTGGGCGCGGTCGTGGTCGAGAACGTCTTCGCCCTGCCCGGACTCGGAGACATGCTGATCGCCGGCATCCGCCAGCAAGACTTCCCCAACGTTCAGGGAGTACTCCTGTTTTCCACCGTCCTGGTGCTCGTGATTGGATTCCTCGGCGACGTGCTGCAGCGCCTGCTTGATCCGCGCCTGCGCTCATCGCTCTCCGGTAACCGTCGTGCGAAGGCCGCCGCATGATTACGGTGAGCGGCAACGCCCGCGCTACTCACGCCATCCACAGCCAACCCGGCAACCGAGGGGCCGCCGCATGAGCGCCGTGATGACCCAGGGTGCCACCGTCCGGGGGCCACGGCGACGTGCGCTCGGCTCGATCAACCTCGTGGTGGGTGGGATCCTGCTCGGGGTCATTTTGCTCGCCGCGATCGTCTCGATCTTCTGGACCCCGTTTGACCCGGCCGACACCACCGGTGGACGCCTCGCCGATCCCGACGGAACCCACTGGGCCGGCACCGACAAGCTCGGCCGTGACGTCTTCACCCAGCTGCTGATCGGTGCTCGCCTGGCGATCACCGTGGGGATCGGCTCGGTCCTGATCGCCGCGGTGCTCGGCATCCTGATCGGTCTGCTCGCCGGGTTCTCCACCCGCTGGGTGGACGATGCCCTCACCAGCCTGCTGGATATCGCGATCGCCTTCCCCACCCTGCTGCTGGCGATGCTGATCGTCGCCTGGCGCGGTGCCTCGCTGGATTCGGCGATCATCGCGATCGGGCTCGCCGGTTCCGCGGTGATCGCCCGGCTCACCCGTGTGGTCACCCAGCGCATCCTCGCGCAGGACTATGTGACCGCCGCACGGATCGCCGGAACCAGCACGCTCGGTATCGCCCGGGAGCACGTCCTGCCGAACCTCTGGCCTACCCTGGTGGTCCCCGCCGCCCTGCAGTTTGGTGGCGCGGTCCTCGCCGAGGCATCGCTGTCCTACCTCGGCCTCGGTTCCCCACCCCCGAACGCGTCCTGGGGACGCCTGCTGCAGGAGGCTCAGGCCACCGTCACCGTGGCTCCGCTCAGCGCGATCCTGCCCGGTATCCTGCTGGTGATCACCGTGGTGGGTGCCAATCTGCTCGCCGACGGTCTGCGTGAAAAGCTCGACCCAACCCTGCGGAGGGCCCAGTGACCGCACTCTCAGTACAAAACCTCTCGGTCCAGACCGAGGACCAGCGCGCCCTGGTGTCCGATGTCTCATTCGAGCTGCCCGCCGGACAGCGCCTCGGCATCATCGGCGAATCTGGCTCAGGTAAGAGCCTCACCGCCCTCGCCGTCCTCGGCCTGCTGCCCTCGGGGCTGCGTGCCTCCGGGAGCATCCGCCTGGGTGACACCGAGCTGGTGGGCGCCTCGGCGCGCACCCTCAACGGCCTGCGCGGATCGGGGATCGCCGCGGTCTTCCAGGAGCCGCTGACCGCACTGGATCCGCTCATGCGGATCGGCAAGCAGCTCGCCTGGCCGCTCTCCCACCACCGCGGCCTGCGTGGGGACGCACTCCAGAAGGCGATCATCGAGGCGCTGGCGGCGGTTGCATTGCCCAACCCCGAGAAGATTGCCCGGTCCTACATCCACGAAGTCTCCGGTGGACAGCGTCAGCGGGTGGCCATCGCCCTCGCCCTGGCGTGTGATCCCGACATCCTGATCGCCGACGAGCCCACCACGGCCCTGGACATCAGCGTGCAGGCCGAGATTCTGAACCTGCTGGACGGTGCCGTGCGCGAGCGTGGAATGTCGCTGCTGCTGATCAGCCATGACCTGGCCGTGGTGTCCCAGATGACCGAACAGCTGCTGGTACTGCGCGGAGGAGAGAGCATCGAACAGGGCTCGACCCGGCACTTACTCACCGCCCCGGAGGCTGAGTACACCCGGCTGCTGGTGAACACCGCCCGCAGCCTCGAGGCCTACCTGCCCGAGGTATCCGCACAGGCTCCGGGCAGTCCGTCCGGCCACACCACCCCGCTCACAACGCCCTCGGAGAACCAGGCATGAACGAATACCTGCTCGCCGCGGACAACGTGGACTTCCGCTACCCGGGGCGCGACACCAACACCCTGCACGGCATCACCCTGGCCCTGCGCCGCGGCGAACGTGTGGGCCTGGTGGGCGAATCCGGTGCCGGAAAATCGACCATCCTGCGCCTGCTGCTTGGTCTGGACTCCCCCACCAGCGGTGCCGTCCGCTTCCAGGGCGAGCCGCTCAACTTGCGTGATCGCGCCGGCCTGCGCGGCTTCCGCAGCGCGGTACAGAACGTGTTCCAGGATCCCTACGGTGCCCTGGACCCGCGGGCCACCGTGGGACGCACCATCACCGAGCCGCTGCGCTCCCTGGGGATCGAACGCGACCGTGAGGCCCTCAACTCTCGCGTCGCCGAGCTCCTGGCCGCCGTGGATCTGCCCGCGGATGCCGCCGACCGCTACCCGCATGCCTTCTCCGGTGGGCAGCGCCAGCGCATCGCGATCGCCCGCGCCCTGGCCCCCAACCCGCAGCTGATCCTCGCCGATGAGCCGGTCTCGGCCCTCGATATGTCGGTCCGCACCCAGATCATCGAACTGCTGCGTGGTCTCGGCCGGAGCGACGCTGCGGTCCCGGATGAACACCAGACCGGACTACTGCTGGTCTCCCACGACCTCAGCATCGTCGCCGCACTGTGCGATCGCGTGGCCGTGCTCCAGGACGGACGCATCGTCGAGGAGGGCCTGACCGCCGAGGTTTTGGCCAACCCGCAGCACCCCTACACCCGCACCCTGCTCGCGGCAATCCCCCGCCTGCCCCGCATCGAGGGGTAGGCCGGGTAGACTGAAGCGTCACCGACGAAGGAGGACATCATGAGTTCCACCGATGATGCGGCCCAGGCCAGCGCCGAGGAAACCAAGCGGAAGTTCCGCGAGGCACTCGAACGTAAAAAGCAGCGTGCCCAGGGAGGCGAGGACCACCTCGATTCCACCGGGAGCGTGCGTCAGACCCAGGGCAAGGCTCCGAGCCAGCGCCAGTTCCGCCGCAAGAGCGGCGGATAGGTCCACGCACACAAAAACCGCCACGGTCCTCCGGGATCGTGGCGGTTTTGTGTTTCTGCTAGGAAGCGGCCATCAGGTTGACCGGGACCTCGGGGGCATCAATAGGCCACTCCCCGAAGGTCTTTTTCAGGTCAGCCATATCCATGGTTACCGAAATAGTGAGGCCCTGCGCGCTCACCGAATCAAATGGATGGGCCTGCTTGGTGTACGGTTCGGCCACCGGATTAGCCTCAAAATCAGCTGCCCAGGCCTGATAGAGCGCCTCATCGTTGAACACAAACACGACCTCGGTCTCGTCGGCAAACTCACGGTCGTGAATCGACATGAGGTTTTCCGTTCCCCAGGCGATCAGCCGATCCCGCGATGCCAGCGGAGTCTCGGGCGTGACAGAGATCGCCAGGACCGCCGTACGCGGGATCCGAATCTGACGTCCGGCCTTCTCGGTTTCGGGAATGATGATGCTCGCATCCAGCCCCTCAATCTGCTCGATCTGCTGGTTCGCCTCCTCGAAGCTGTGTCCGGGCAACGGTTGGCCCACACCCTGGATCACAAACACATAGAACGCGATGGCGGCGACCACAACGATCGGAAACACGGTGCTGGTAATTCGCCACCAGCGGGGCTTACTCGAACCTGACATTGCTCCAGGGTGACAAATATCGTCGAAATCCGCCTAAATCCGGCGGTTTTGGGGTGGCGATGTGTCGGCTTCCCCGGAGCAACATCGCGGGCCTTGACGAAAGAGCGAACGTGTTCGTTCCTGAGAATTTGCCGAGCCCCCTTGCCTGAGCGAACATGTTCGTTCTATCGTCAAGACATGACATCATCAGTTGGCAGTCGCCGCGAACGTCCCGCAAAGCCCCCGCTGTCGCGGGAGTGGATCATCGCCGAAACGATCAAGATCGCCCAGACCGAGGGCCTCGCCAAGGCCACCATGCGTCGCGTGGCAAACGCCCTCGACACCGGGCCCGCATCCCTGTACGTCTACATCGCAAACACCGCGGAGCTGCACGCGGCCGTCACCGACGAGCTGACCGGCACCCTGCCGGAGGATCCCGAGGGCACCTGGGCCGAACGTCTGGAAGCGCTGCTCGGTGCCTATAGCCACCTACTGTTCAGCTATCCCGGACTGGCCCGCTCCGCTCTCCAGCTGCGCCCGATGGGCCCGAATACCGTGAAGCTGTTTGATCGCGTGCTCGGGCTGCTGCTGGAGGGTGGCGTCGCCGCCGACCGCGCCGCCTGGGGCGCCGACATCCTGGTGCAGCACGCCACCGCGAGTGCTGCCGAGCACAGCGCACCCGCCCCCGAAGACACGTACGCCGGAGCATTTGCCCCCGACGTGGTGGCCTCCATCAACAAGACCATTCGTGAGGCCGACGCCCGCGAGGTCCCGCACGTCGCCGAACACGCCGACCTGCTCCTCTCGGGCACCCCCGAACAGCGAGCATCCTGGGCCATTCGCGCACTGATCGCCGGAATCACGGCGACCCCGCTCCCCCTCTAGTTCAAAGGAACACCCTCATGACCACACACTTCCCCATCGTTATTCTTGGCGGCGGCCTGGGCGGACTCACCGCCGCACGCGTCCTGCACCTCGGCGGCATCGAGGCGGCCGTCTTCGACCTGGAACCGGACCGTCACGCCCGCGTGCAGGGCGGCATGCTGGATATCCACACCTATAACGGCCAGCTGGCCATCCGCGCCGCGGGCCTCTGGGAGCCCTTCACCAACCTGATTCACCCGGGTGGGGAGTCGATGCGCATCCTCGATCACACCGCGAACGTGCTGGTGGAGCAGGAGGATGATGGCGAGCTCAACCGTCCCGAGGTCGAGCGTGGCCAGCTGCGTGACCTGCTGATCGATTCCCTCCCCGCGGGCACCATCCGCTGGGGCCGCAAGGCTCGCTCGGTGAGCGAGGTCCCCGGACATCCCGGACGGCACGCGATCGAGTTCACCGACGGCGAGGTCATCACCACCGACCTGTTGATCGGTGCCGATGGGGCCTGGTCCAAGGTGCGCCCGCTCCTCACCGATCTGGTCCCGTCCTACACCGGCATTTCGTTCATCGAGGCCGACCTCCACGATGCCGATACCCGTCACCCGAGCGAGGCCGCGGCAATGGGCGGAGGCATGATGATGTCGTTCCGTGGAAACACCGGCATCCTCGGACACCGCGAAACCGACGGCTCACTGCACACCTACGTGGGCTTCCAGGTGCCCGAGTCCTGGATCGACACGGTCGACTGGGACGACGCCGCCGCCTCCACCGCCGCGGTTCTGGATCGCCTGGAGGGTTGGGATGAGTCGCTGCGCGGCCTGATTGCCCACGCCGACACCGCGCTCACCCCGCGCCGGGTCAACGCCCTGCCGGTGGGCATCAGCTGGGACCGCGTCCCCGGGGTGACCCTGCTGGGCGATGCGGCGCACGTGATGAGCCCGTTCGCCGGCGAGGGCGCCAACATCGCCATGTACGACGCCTCCGAGCTCGCCCAGGCGATCATCGATCACCCCGGTGACACCGAGGCAGCCCTGAGTGCCTACGAGGCGGCGCTGTTCCCCCGCGCAGCCGAAGCCGCCGAGGACTCCGCCGAGAGCCTGGAGATGATGTTTAGCGACGATTCCCCGCGCCCCCTGGTCGAGATGTTCACGCGGTTCGCCGGAGACTCCGAGCCCGGCACTAACTAGACAGGCACTGGCGAGACCGGCACTGGCGAGACAGACACCGGCGAGACCGGCACAGGCTCACCGGAATCGGGCTGAGGCTAAACCCGCGGCACCACGTCGATCGCACCGGTTTCGGTGCGCTCGGGCTCGTTCGGAGTGAAGGTCCAGACGATCGCCCCCAGGACCAAAAGTGCCCCGGTCACCGCAAACGCCGGACCGAAGCCCACGAGGTCGGCGAGGGCACCGATCACCAGCGGACCGATCACCGCGCCGAGGTCGGACACCATCTGGAAGGTGGCCAAAACCGGCCCACCGCGGTGATGACGCCCCACCACATCGGCCACCACGGCCTGCTGCGAGGGCGCGCACAGTCCGGTTCCGACCCCGGCAATCGCACAGAGAATCAGTGAGATTACCAGGTTGTCGGCAAACCCAAACAGCGCGGTGGCAACCCCGGCCAGGGCCATGCCCCCGATGATAAAGGGGCGACGACCGTAGCGGTCGGACCAGCGTCCGGCCGGCAGGATGATCGCCGCATTGCCCAGCGCGAAGGTGGTCAGCGCCAGGGCCGCCGCGGAGGCCGTGCCGGGGAAAAACGCGGCCATGACCACCGGAACCAGGGCCACGCGCACCCCGAAGGCGGTCCAGCCGTTGGCGAAGTTGGCGGCCACGGCGGCACGGTAGGGCTTGCGGGCCCAGGCTGCGGCGAGGGTCAGAACGGGGCGCACGTCCACGCCGGTCCCGGCCACGCCGCCGGGCTCCGTCCCCACGGGAACCTGGACCCGACCGAGTGCCAGCGCCACCACGGCGCAGGCGGCAAACAGCGCGATCGCGTAGATCACAAACGGGGCATGCAGCCCAAACGGGGCTGCCAGGGCACCGAGGATCGGTCCGGCCACGCCGCCGATCAGGAAGCTGCCCGAATACAGGCTGGAGATGCGGGCACGCATGCTGGCCGGGCTGATCCGAATCAGCAGACCCATCGCCGACACCGTGAACATCGTGGACCCGATACCGGCCACCGCGCGCAGCGCCACCAGCTGCCAGTACTCCCCGGCAAACGCGCAGGCACCGGTACTGATCGCCACGATCAGCAGACCCGAAATATAGATGTGCTTCTCACCAAAGCGCTGGACGAGCCAGCCCGAGGCGGGGGCGAAGATCAGCCGCATGGCGGCAAACACGCTCACCACCGCGGAGATCTCGGTATTGCCCACGCCAAAGCGCTGGGCGTAGAGCGGCAGCACGGGCGCGACGATGCCGTACCCCAGGGCAATCACAAACGAGGCGGCTACCAGCACCCATACTTCGCGCGGAACGGCGGAACGATGCGGCACGGCACCCCTTCTTCGGAAATCAAACAATCTCCTCAGAATACCGCTCGTTAGGGAGGTGCCGTGCCGGGGTGTCGTGACTAGTGCTGGTCCGAGTCGCCCGCGGAGACCTCCGCCTTGGGCTTATTGCGCGACTTCACCAGGCTGGCCACGGTGGCGATGGCCATCGAGGCGAGGATGACCGCGAGCGAGGTCCAGGTGGAAATCTCCGGGGCCCACTCGAAGCTCTGTCCACCGTTGATGAAGGGCAGCTCGTTCTCGTGCATCGCATGCAGCACCAGCTTCACACCGATGAAGGCCAGGATGAAGGCGATCCCGTACTTGAGGTACTCGAGGCGCTCAAGCAGGCCACCCAGCAGGAAGTAGAGCTGACGCAGACCCATCAGCGCAAACACGTTGGCGGTAAACACGATGAAGGGGCTCTGGGTGATGCCGAAGATCGCGGGGATCGAGTCCAGCGCGAAGAGCAGGTCGGTGGTGCCGATCGAGATGAACACGATGATCATCGGGGTCCAGTAGCGACGGCCGTTGATCGTGGTGCGCAGCTTGTTCTCGTCGTAGTCGTCGGCGACCTTCATCCGCTTCTTCAGCCACAGCGTGAAGCGGTTATCCTCCTGCTCACCGTCGTGCCCAAACGCCTGCTGCCAGGCGGTGTAGAGCAGCCAGGCACCAAACAGGTAGAAGATGAAGGAGAAGTTTTCGATCAGCGCGGCGCCGGCCAGGATGAAGATACCGCGCAGCACCAGGGCGATGATGATACCCACCATCAGCACCTCTTGCTGGAACTTCCGTGGCACCGAGAAGCGGGCCATGATGATCACAAACACAAAGAGGTTATCGATCGAGAGTGAGTACTCGGTGAGCCAACCGGCGACAAACTGGCCGGCAAACTCGTGCCCGGCGAGGAAGTACATCAGGACCGCAAAGATCAGGGCCAGGGCCACATAGAAGCTCACCCACAGGGCGGATTCCTTCATCGAGGGAATGTGCGGGCGCTTGGTGACGATGAGCAGATCGGCCACGAGGACCAGGACGAGAACCACACACGTGATGATCTCGAAGAGAAGCGGTAACTGGGGGTGCATTTTATCCTTCACGATGATGCCCGAGCAGGGCAAAGCCGTGAAAGTCTCTCCCGCAGTTAGATAACTGCCGCCGCGCCCGGACCCACCGTCGTGGTGGATCGTGATGACGATCGCGGCGAGATGGGATACTCCCCTTCGCGTGGATCAGCATATCGCATCTGCCAGGGGTTGCACAGCGGGAAATGGGTGAGGCTCCGATGACCGCTCTCCCCCGTCGGCATATCGGAGCCTCACGAACCGGGAACTTCCCCCGAAGCCCCCGTGTTCAACGGGCAGTGGAAGCCCATCTCGCCGAACGTACCGCGTGAGTGTGTGGGTTCCCTCCATGCCCGGAAACGAATATTCGCCATACCGGGGTGGTGACGGCTAGACGTCGAGGGTGGGCGGTGCCTGGCGCGGCCGCGAGGACTGGACGGCACCGGCACTCGCACACACGATCAGTACGATCGCCAAGACCTCGAACAGCCCGAGGGTTTGCCCCAGGACAAACAGTCCGGCCAGGGCCGCCACGACCGGCCCCAGTGACATCAGGACCGAGAACACGGCCGTGGGCAACCGACGCAGCGCGTTGAGCTCGGCGGCGTAGGGAATGGTGGAGGACATGATCGCGATCAGCAGTCCCAACGCCAGGATCTGCGGGGCGAGAACTGCGCCACCGGAGGCGATCAGGCCGAAGGGCAAAATCATGATCGCGCCGATGGTCATGGCGATCGCCAGACCGTCCAACCCCTGAAAACTTGCTCCGGTGCGGGCCGAGGTCACGATGTAGAGTGCCCACATGACGCCGGCGGAGAGGGCGAGCAGCACGCCGATGGGATCCATCGTGCCCCATCCCCCGTGTCCAAGCAGCGCGACACCGGCCAGAGCGAGCGCGGCCCACAGCCAACGCATCCGACCGCGACCGGTAATCACCGAGAGGGTCAGCGGACCGAGCACCTCGATGGCGACGGCCGGGCCCAGCGGAATGCGCTCAATGGCGAGGTAGAACAGTGCGTTCATCAGCATCAACGAGAACGCGAAGCCCACGACCGTGAGCCACTGCGCCCGGGAGCGTCCACGCAGGCTGGGGCGTGCAATCAGGAGCAGCAGGATCGCCGAGAACCCCATCCGCAGGGCCACCATTCCCAGTGCGCCGGTTTGGGGAAACACCAGGATCGCAAAGGCCGCACCCACGTCCTGACAGGCCATACCGGCGAGGACCAGGGCCACTCCGGTCAAACGGCCCTTAGACGATGCGGCAGCGCTCATTCAGATTCCTCACTCGATGATCGGGCCGAGCCATCGGGTGTGCATCGGCGCAAAGCAAAACTCCCCCGGATAAACCGAGGGAGTTTCAGTGTGGTGATCCCAACGGGATTTGAACCCGTGCCGCCGCCGTGAGAGGGCGGTGTCCTAGGCCGCTAAACGATGGGACCGAACTACCTGATAAGTATGACACACAACCACCACCGGGCAAAAATCCGGCGTGTCGCCGACGCTTACGCGCAGACAAACACAAAGCGGGTTTTCATCCGGAGATGAAAACCCGCTTTAGTGGTGATCCCAACGGGATTTGAACCCGTGCCGCCGCCGTGAGAGGGCGGTGTCCTAGGCCGCTAAACGATGGGACCAAACACAGTCATGTACACATCACTGCTATGTAACTTCGTTTTACCTGCTCACACTCCGATTGCTCGAGGTGATTGCGATGGTGATCCCAACGGGATTTGAACCCGTGCCGCCGCCGTGAGAGGGCGGTGTCCTAGGCCGCTAAACGATGGGACCGAAGCAACGTGTAAAAGTATGCCACGGGATTCAAGGTGGACACAAATCGAGCCGCAACACGCCCCGTCAGCGGGCGTGTTTGGGGCTCTTTTGCCGCGGATTCACGGGGGCGTTTTTGTGGCAAAACCAGCCAAAACAGTTTTCGGCGACACACCCGTGGGCGTGTCGCCGAAGCTGACGTGAGATTGGTGAGGGCTAGTTGCCGTCACCGAATGACTCGGCTCGGGTCCGAGGCTGTCGGGGGGCTAGTTGCCGTCAAAAGCGCGGTTGACCTCGCTGAGCATCGGCGGGTTTGCCCCGGGCCACTCGCACGCGAGGGAGGCGGCGGCGTTGGCGAAGCGCAGGTGTTCGATCCACTCGGTGGGTCCCTGGCGCAGCAGCGCGGCCGGGTCCTTGCCGACGCCGCTGAGGAGGCGATAGAGCAGGGCGGCGACGAAGGTGTCACCGGCGGCGACGGTGTCGACGACGGTGGTGGGGCGCGCGGGTACGTCGACCGGCCGGACGCCCGGGCGGTAGAGGCTCACCCCGTCGCCTCCGCGGGTGAGGACCACGGCGCGGGAGCGGGACCAGATTTCGGCAACCTCGCCGGGCAGACGGTCGGGGTAGAGCCAGCGCAGGTCGCCGACGCTGGTCTTGACGATGTGGGCGGAGGCGACCAGGCGGGACACCCGCTCATGTTCGCGCTCGCGGGAAACCCCGAGGCTGGGCTGGAGGTTGAGGTCAAAGGAGATCAGGGTTTTGCCGGCGGCGAAGATTTTCTCGACGTGTTCGGCAATGACCGAGGCTCCCGGTTCCATGATCGCGGCGAGCGATCCGAGGTGCAGCGCGCGGGCACCCTTGCCGAGTGCAGCCAGTTCGGCGTCGGTCCACTGCCAGTCGGCGGTGCCGTTGATGTAGAAGGAGTACTCGGCAGCTCCCCCCTGTCCCCGGTTGGCGACGGCGACGGAGGTGGGTTCGGAGGCCTGGACGCAGTCGTCGAGGGCGACGCCGTTGCGGCGCAGATTCTCCCCAACGAGGGCACCGAAGCGGTCGTTTCCGAGGCGTCCGAAAAAGCGGGTGTTGATGCCCAGTCGGGTCAGCGCGATGGCAACGTTTGCCGGGGCACCTCCGGGCGTGGGGCGGTAACGCCCATCCGCCTCTTGAATGAGATCAATCAGGGCCTCGCCCACTACCGCTACAACCACGAACGCTCCACTTCATCTCGCGAGGCTACCGGGTGGTATTCGCGATCCCTCTGAGTATATCCACCCCGGTATTCCGCGAACTGACAGCTGTCTGCGATCGCCGCACACACGTCCGTTCTGTTCCCCGCGATGACACCCGCTCGGACTAGCCTGGGTGCATGACACTCACACTTGGATTCATCGGACTCGTTACCTCGGACATGCCCGCAGCCCTGGCCTTCTACCGCACCCTCGGGGTCGATATCCCCGAGGGTGCGGAGGGTGCCCCGCACGTGGATGTGGTCCTGGCCGACGGCACCACGCTGGCGTGGGACACCGTCGAGGTGATTCGCTCGTTTGACCCGAACTATGCGGTGCCCACCGGCGGGCACCGCATCGCCCTGGCCTTCGCCCACGGTTCCCCCGCCGAGGTGGATGCCACCTTCACCCGGCTGGAGGCCGCCGGTTACCCGGGTCACGTGGCACCGTGGGACGCCCCCTGGGGCCAGCGCTACGCCACCGTCCTCGACCCGGACGGCAACTCGATCGACCTCTTTGCGCCGCTGGGTGAGGCCCCCTCCCCGAGCTAACGGCGACCAGTCACTCCCCCGCGACGGCGCAGCAGGGCACCCGCACCGGCCAGCATCAGGAGCATGGCCGCGCCACCAACGCCCCAGAGCGTGCCGTCCGGCAGGCCGGTCTGACCCAGCGAACCGTGTCCCCCCGCGGTTGCCGGGTCGGAAGGGCCGGCACTGGGGGTGGGCGGACCCACGCTTGCCTCGCCGGTCGGCGTGGGGCCGGTGGGTGTCGGAGTGGGAGTCTCAACGATTCGAGCGGTTCCGACCGGACGCACAACACTCGCCCCGGTCACCGTCCCCAACACGAGATCGAAGGTGGTTCCGTGATTGCCCGCGCGAACCAATGTGGGAACATCCACGTCCTGCGGTTCCGGGTCCTCTGCGGCCCAGGTCAGTGTCCGCTCTGATGCGGTGAAGTCGATATCGGCCTGGGCGGTCGCGGCCCGTGTCCCCACCTCGGCGGTGATGGGGAGCTCTCCGGGTGTGGTCACACTCACGGCAAATGCTGCGTCAGTGCCCGCGGGCACGTCCCCGGCATCGGCCACGCTGATCGCCCCGTACTGCATTTCAACCGCACCCACGTCGCTCGCCGGACCCGAAACCCGAGCCTTGCCACGCTGATCTACCGGCAGCACCGAGGTTTCCGTGCCCCCATCCAGCAGCGGTGAGTCCGGGCTCAGCATGCGCACCGGGAGCCCGTTCGGTCCCGGTGCCGGAGGCAACAGGCCCAGGTTCTCGGGAGCAACCACGCGCGTTCCGCCGGCAAGTTCGGGATCCGCAACGGTGAGGACGCTCGCAACCGCCGTACGTTCCAGCGGAGCGTTGAAGGTGGGAGCGGTACCGCTATCGATCACGGTGCTGTCAAGGTTCACCCGCAGACGCTCGTTGGCGTCGCTGTGCAGGGTGCCCTGAATGGTCGAGTGGTCAATGTCGAGCACGGTGATATAGTCCGGATCATCGTGCGGTGCCATGTTGAACAACACCGGTGACGAGGTCGGGCCGAGGATCGTTGTGTTTTCGATTCGGATCCGGTCGCTTGCTTCACGGGTCTGCGCGCTGATCACGGCCACGTTGCCTGTCCGCACCACGGTGGTGTTCGCAATGCGCACGGTAGGGGTGTTACTCCCTGCGGGATACTGGTAGATATCGCCGATCGCAATCACCGAGCCGAGGTCCTGGTCCATCAGAGTGCCCTCGATCAGGGAGTCTCGAATGTCCAGCGCGGGGGCGCTCCCCAGCCTGCCCGCATCGATTCCCGCCACCATAACTACCCGGTCGCCCTGATAGCCACTGCCAGTATCGTGGAATGTGTTCCCGACCAGGACCACACCCGCGTCCGCGTCGGGGCCAATCCCGCCCAGATAGATGGCGCGATTACTGAGACCGGTGAACGTGGAATCACGCACCGTGAATCCGGAGCTTCCACTCACGAACGCCAGCCTGAGGCCGTCCCATCCGCCAAAGAACCGAACGCGCTCAATCGTGGTTGGAGCCGAAACATCCCCCAGCTCGATGCCGGTGCCGGCCTGACGGATATCCATGTCGGCGACGTGCACCTCACCGGCGCCGTATTCGCCCTGGATACCGGTCATCCGTAGCGAAGCACCATCAAGGTTGACCTGGGAAATGTTCAAAGATCCGCCGGGGACCACCCGAAGCAGGGCGGAATTCGGATCAAAGTCCGGTTCACTATAAATGGTGGGACGCGTGGCAGCTCCCACCACGGTGAGGTCTCCGGTGACCTCAATCTCTGCACCACTGAGCCGCACGGTCATGCCCGCCGGAATCGTGATGGTGTGGGCCCCAGGCTCGGTGTTTGCCTGTTCGACCAGGTTTCGCAACGAGCCTGGTTCGCCATCCACGGCGCTGGTGACCGTCATTTCGGCCGCGAAGGCACTCTGTGGCACCAGCACCGTGGCGCTCAGAATCAGAGCCCCCACCCCCAGTGCAGCGATTCTTGCGTCCATACGTTCCCCCGAACTTCAGCGTTTGGCGCAAGAATAACAACCATTTTGTATTTTGAACAGGGGGTTGGAGCGGGGCCTAGGCCGATCGTCGACGCAGCAGGATTCCTCCACCGGCCAACAGCAGCATCAGGGCGAGCATCGAGGCCGACCCGATGAGGCCCGTGGGGGCACCCGTCGCAACCAGTTCGCCCTGGGGATCGGGGGTTCCCGAACCCGCGATAATCACCGGGCTGGGCGAGGTGGACGGGGTAGCCGTCGGGCTCACCGAGAGTGAGGGCGTCGGGGTGGGAGACGGGGTGTCCGGACCCCCGGTGGGGCTAGCCGTGGGGGTCGGGGACGGTGTGTCCGGGCCGCCCGTCGGCGTCGGCGTGGGGGTCGGCGTCGGCGTCGGCGTCGGCGTGGGGGTCGGCGTCGAGAAGATCGTGTTGTGGATCGTCGCCTCGGCCACGGGCTCCTGGACGGAGTCCCCCGCCCTCGCCGTCAGTCGTGCCCGGAACGTACTCAGATCCGCCCCCGCGGGTAGCGTGCCTACCGCAACCGGGAACGTCGTCGCGATCGAGGCCGGATTCAGGGTGATGATCTGTGCAGACGCAATAAAGTCGGTTCCGGCGATCGCGGTACCATTCTCGGTACCCACGGTGGCCGTTGCGGGCAGTTCACCCGGGGTGACCACTCGAACCGTGAAGGAGGCGGTGGAACCGGCCACGACCGCTCCCCCACCCTCGATGGTCAGGACCCAGCGCTGCATTTCCACCGCGCCCACGTCGCCCGCGGGCCCGGCAATCCGCGACTTCCCGCGCTGATCGGTCCCGAGCGGACTGGTGACCGCGGCGGTGTCCAACAGCGGAGAGGCGGCGGTCAGCAGGCGCACCGGCAGCCCGTTTGACGCGGGAGCGAGCGCTGCAAGTCCCAAATCGGCCGCGGCGATCATCCGGTTCCCAGTGGGAAACTCGGGCACGTTCACGGTGAAGACGCTGTCGGCGGCAGTGTGGGTCGTCTTGACCACGTCAAACAGCGCGGTGGATCCGCTGTCGATAACCGTATTGGTGAGGTGCGCGGTTAGCGATGCGTCCTCGGGGGTGTTGAGTGTGCCCTGAATTGTTGAGTGATCGATATCCACCACGGTGTCGGCAATTTTGCCCTGGCGCTGTTGGAAGAAGGAGAACAGCCGGCTATCGGGGAAACCCTGAATGGTGGAGTTTTCGATCACGACCCGGTCGTTCACCGCAACGCCGCCGGCACCTGGTGAATTCACGTCGGAGTAGATGATCGGCGAGGCGGTGGAACGAATGATCGAGGTCCCCGACAGCCGCACACTCGGGCCGCGTTGCTGACCGGGACTAAACACGTTCCCCACGCGAATCGCTCCGCCCACCGCGGAGAAGTCCGAATCGCTGATGACGCTGTCTCGAAGGTCAAGTGCCGGAGAATCCCCGGGTCGGGTAGCGAAAACCACCCCCACTCGGATCGCCGCGTCACCGATTTCACCATTGCCGATGCCGGTGAAGGTTGTGCGCTCCACCAGCAGATTGCTGCCCGCGGACCCGTCCACACCGGCCACGATAACCCCGTAGTTCCCCTGACCGGAAAACGTCGAGTCACGCACCACCACCGGGCTGCCGGGCTGTATCGCACCGAGGCCCAGGCCGATGTCACCACCGGTGACCTTCACCCGCTCAATCAGCACCGGATAATTCGTATCCTCGACCGCAATGGACCGGGTGAATCCCACGAATTCGGCGTCTCGGATCGTCAGCGCCCCGGCACCAAACCAGCTCTGAATACCAATGTTCTGCGGCTGTGTCCCACCGAAATTGATCCCCTCGAGGGTGAGCCCGGCACCGGGTGCCACTCGAATCAGCGCGACGGGGTTCTGCGGCAGGATGGAGTGGACACTCGGACGCGCACCGCCGGACCCGCGGATGGTCAGGGTGCCGGCCACCTGAAGCTGTCCCTGCGTGAGGGGGATGTCCCATCCCTCGGGGATCTCGATCACATCCCCCGGCTGCGCCTGAGCAAGGACCGAACGAAGCGAGCCCGCGGCCCCATCCACGGTCGACGTAATCGTGAGCGTGGCCGCCTGGGCGGGGAGGACCGCGGCGAACACACTCGCTCCCACGATCAGGATGCCGGCGGAGGATGCCGCAACCAGTTTTTTGAACACCAAGACCCCTTATCAATACGAACTATATTGATTCGGAATCTAGCAGCGTGACGCGTCCAGCGCACTAGCGCAGAACGATCGTTATGTTCTCTCCACTCTTAGGGGGCCACCACCGTCAGATCCACGTCCCAGCCGAGTCGATAGGCGCGATCATGGAGCGCCTGAGCGTTGGCCGCGGTGACGGCGCGAGCGGCGTCATCCGGGTAGTACGCGCGGATCCCGGCGGGCGGCACAAAACGGCCGCCCAACGGATCGGTACCCAGCTCGCGGGCGCTCCACCAACGATCCAGGGCGCGTTCCACCGCAACCTCGGCGGGCACCTCGACGTCGTAGATGATCAGCTGCTCGTATCCGAACTCATCCAGCTCCGCCAGCAAGGCACCCACATAGTCGATGCTGGAGAGGGTGCCATGAATGACGATATTCTCGCCATCGATCAGGCAGGCCTCTCGCATCGCGTCGGCAATCGCCGTGGATTCGGCGTGCACAAACCCGGCCAGCTCACGTGGCATGATCGGGCGGCCATCGTCCAGGCTCGTGCTCAACCAGTGGTCCAATAGGCCGCGATCCCGAGCATCGAGCAGCAGGGCGTCCTTGAAGTCGTCGGCGTCGATGTCGCGGAAACCGGCGAGGCGCGGGTCGTTGGCCAGCGCGGTGGATTTCCCCGCCCCGGGCGGGCCGGCGGTCACCACGGCGGCGAGCACTCCCCCGAAGGATCCGGGATTGCGGTCGCGGGCGGTGGCGATGAGGTCTTCCTGGAAACGCAGCCGGGAGGTGTCGTACAGGAAGCCGTCGCCAAAGATCCAGCGGGTTGAGGCGTCCTCGCGGTCGCCCCAGGGATTGTCGAGTCCGTCGCGCTGCAGCACCCGCTCCAACTGTGCGGCAACCCGCTCTCGGGCGGCGCTCACCGGGCCCTGCGCCGCGCGGCGGCCTGACGCACGGCTTCATACTCGGCCTCGGTGATCAGTCCATCCCGCAGCACGGCCATGAGCTGGCGCGCGGTTCCGGTAGCACTCGCCGCACCATCGTAAGCGCCGCGGGTGCCCGGGGTGTGGGCGGTGAGGCTGAGGGCGCTCAGCCGGCGGATCATCTCCTCGGTGCTGATGGTGCCGGACTGCCGGTCCAGCACAATATCGCGCAGGTCCACCGACCCTCGATAGAGCTCACGACGGGCCAGTCGGCGGGTGATCTCCTCCACCGGAACTTCGAGTCGATCGGCGATCTCCTGTACCGAGCAGCCCTGATCACTCAGTGCAAAGACCCCGCGGGTAAAGCGCAGGTCGGCGAACCCGCGCCGCTCGTTGCCCGGAGCCCAGGGGCCACCCTCGCGGCGACCACGGCGACGATCACCAAACTCGTGCGCACCGGGCTCGTGGGTACCGGATTCGCGGTCGCCGGGTACAGCGGCGTCGGCCTGCTGCATCATCCGGCGCAGGTCACGGCGCACATCCTCGCCGTTGCCGGGACGACGGCGCTCCCCGTCGCGCCCCCAGGGCGGCGTGCGCCGCACATCCGGGGTTCGCTCCGGCTTGCTTCCCGAGGTGTTCTCCGAGTCGTTTTCCGGAGTCTGATCCTCGCTGTCCTGCCCGTGATCGGCCATGATGGCACCTCCACTCCCGAATGTACCAGCGTTGCCATCTGGAGGCACCCTCGGTGCCGACACTGCCGGCCTATGAACCGCTACGCGATACGGACATTTTCGTCTCCGAGCTCCACCTCGATACGCAGCGTTCCCCCCACGGCCTCCACATAGCGACGCAGGGTATCCACCTGCGCTCGTTCGATGTCGCCATTTTCCAGACGGGAAATGCGATTCTGGCTCACATCGAGCCGCGCCGCCAGCTCAACCTGTGTCAGCGAGCAGGCTTCCCGGAGCTCTCGCAGCCGAAACGACCGGATCGCCGCGATCATCCGCTCCTTATGCGCGTCAACGCTTGCGCGATCGACCGGACGCTCGCGCAGTACGTCTTGCAGGCTCGTATTCATCGTTACCTCCCCAGCTCTCGCCGATGCTTATCGAATAGATCATCGGCAACAACGATATTTTTCATGTACCACTTGTTCCAGTTACCGGACTTGTCACCGGCCACCAACATGATCGCCTGACGCTGTGGGTCGAATGCGAACAGAATACGAAGCTCGCTTCGTCCCGAGGAGCCGGGCCGAAGTTCCTTCATATTTCGGTGGCGAGAATGAGACACGGTGTCAACAATTGGGCGACCAAGTGCGGGACCATGCGCGGCAAGTAATTCGAGAGCCGCGATGACCTGCTCATATGACGATTGATCCAGCTCATGCAGCCATTGAATAATGTGTTCCACATTTATGGTCCACATGACTGTCAGCCTACAACTTTGGGGCTATATAACGCAAGAGGTTTTGATCGTGGATGTGCGCGCTCCCCCACCTGCGTCATTCTCATGATTCGAAACATGTATCCTCCCCTACATTCGCGTGGGCCCACGCTAGGCGCGAAAGCCCATGGTTTTCGGGGAGCCCGGAACCGTACGCAGAGGATTTCAGTGTGTTAACGCTGGCTTAACCGGTCATCACGTTGAATGGGGATACAACCACAGGAGGTCACACAATGTCCGTTCTTCCCAGCTCCGCCGTCTCCGACGTTTTCGCCTGGTCGCTCGAAATCACGTGCGGCACCACCTCGGTGGTTTCCATCCCGTTGCCGATGGACACCGCAGCCGAAACCGCCGGCACCTTGCCCGAGCGATTCGCCCCCACCAGCCACCTCGACAACGCCGCCGTTCGGTTGCACTCGCCGCTCGCCGGCTCATAAGCCCCCGCTTCCCCGGGCAAACTCGGGATGAAACGGGATGAAGAGGATCCCCGGGTTTTCCCTCCCCCGGGGATCCGCCATTTAACCGTCACCCAGTCCGTCACCCCAGTCCCTCACCCCACCAGCCAACGCATCCGCCATTCAGCCAGCTAGCAGCTAGCAGCTAGCAGCTAGCAGCTACTTTGCCGGAGCGATTCCTGGCGCGGTTCCGGCGGCGACCTTGGCCGCATAGTCGGCCACGGTGTCGTGGGCGATGGCCTCGCGCAGGGCGGGAATTGCCGCGGAATTCAGGTTGACGATGGACTGCTTGTGATCCGGGGACCAGCCGGTCCCGGCGGTGGGCATCGTGAAGTAGTGGATGTTCTCGGCCCGCAGATCGCGCAGGCTGAGCCCCAGCTCGACCATCGTCGGGAAGTCGAACCCGGAATCCACCGAGAGGAACTTCGAAGTCTCGGTCACAAAATTGGAGATCTTGGTGGGATCGGTCAGCGTATCCTTGCTCAGCAGTGCGGAACCCAGCGCCTGCAGATAGAGCTGCTGGTTGCGCACCCGCTGGAAGTCACCGGTCGGGAACGCGTAACGCTCACGCACAAAACCGAGGGCGTGCACACCGTCGAGGTGGTTGATGCCCTGCGGGAAGGTCATGTTCTCGTCCTTGCGGGTGAAGCCGGTTTCAACGTTGACATCTACGCCGCCCAGGGCGTCGGTCATGCCGCGGAAACCCTCAAAGTCGATGATCGCCAGGTTGTCGATGCGCACACCGAGCAGCGATTCCACGGTCTCCACCACGAGCGGGGTACCACCCCAGGCGAGGGCCGCGTTAATCTTGGCGTTGCCATGACCGGGGATCGGCACCCAGAGGTCACGCATGATCGACATCACGGTCACGTCCTTGCGATTAGCCGCAATGTTCACCAGCATCAGCACGTCCGAGCGCTGATTGCTGCCGGTGTCCTCGCCGGCAATGGTCGCGTCGCCGCGGGAGTCGGATCCCAGCAGCAGAATGTTGCGGGACCCGTCGGTGGCCTGCGGCGGCCGAGCCTCCTCCTTGGGGAAGGTTTCGGCGCTGGGCAGCACGGTGACGTTGCTGTTGTAGGTGTCGGCAAGGCTCGCCACATAGGAGCCGGCAATCGCGATGCCGATCAGCAGGATCGCCAGGATTGAGGAGGTGGACCACACCACAATCTTGCGGGTGCGGGTCCACGGTTTCTTGGCGGCCTTGCGCTCGGCGCGCGTCGGCACGTCTGTTTCGGCGGTGGAGAGCAGCTCATCAATGGGGGAATTCATGTTCGGGATGTCCTTCGGGTGGTTGATGCAGATTCGGGAGGTTAGTGGGTGCCGCGCAGGGTGTCGCGCAGGCGAACGGCGACGTAGCGGAACAACTCGATGGCGTGCGTACCGCCACGGGAGTTGCGCTGCAGGAACGGGGAAAACGGCTCGCCGCCGGCGGCAGGGCGACCCACCGCCTGGATCCGGGCGTTGATCGCACGCAGGTGACGCTCGTTTTCCCACCAGTAGTTCCAGGAGGGAAAGCGGGAGGCGATCGTGTAGCGGGCCCCCACGCGGGTGCCCGGCACATAGGTGCCCGGTGCCCAGGCGCGGGCGAACAGGTCGTAGTCCTCACACCAGCGGATGCTCTTGTCATAGCCGCCGCTGGTCAGGTACCACTCACGCCGGAAGGCCGATGCCGTGTGCGGCACGGGCATCCGTCCGCGGCGGATCTGCGCATCCACCTCGGCGGCGGTTTCGGGGAAGCGCAGCGCATTGTGCGGGGTCCCGTCGGGCAGCACCGAGGTGATCTGTCCATAGGTTACGGTGGCCTCGGGGTGTGCGGCAAAGATCGCCAGGTGATCCTCAAGGCGGGTGGGCAGCGAGGCGTCGTCGGCGTCGGCAATCGCGATGATGTCGGCACGGGCGGCGCGGATCGCGTGGTCACGGGCGGCGGCGCGCCCCACGTTGCGACCCAGGCCGATCACCCGGATCCGCGGATCGTTGAGCTCGCAGGCGATCAGTCCACTCTTATCGCTTGAGCCATCGTCAAACACGACGACTTCAAAGTCGGGCATGGTCTGCACCAGCAGGGATTCCAGGGCGGCACCGATCGTGGCCTCATTGTTGTAGGCGGCCATGATGACGGAGATTTTTGGGGTGTTAGACACGGGCGGGTACTCGTTTCTTCGGGTTGGGAGTGGACGCGGCAGCCTCATCGGGAAGGCCGAGGGACAGGCCCACGAGGGCGCCCAGCGGGAGCATGACAAAGGGGTAGATGATGACGTTGTCGGTGGTGGCGGCGAGCGCCACGGCAACCATCGCGATCAGCGCAGCCCAGTGGATCGGGCTATCGGAGTGGGCGGCACGGCGGCCCACCCGGCCGAGTAGCGTGGCGAAACCCCAGACAAACAGGGCCAGGCCGATCACGCCGTAGTCGTGGTAGAGGCGCAGGTATTCGTTGTGCGGATGGGAGATATTGGTGAAGTGGGCGGAGATCAGGGCGCTCGCGCTGCCCGCTCCGTTACCGATAATGGGGCTCTGTGCGGCGCTGTCCAGCGTCATCTCCCAGAGCACCGAGCGGCCCGAGGTGTTGATGGTCAGCCCGCCAAAGTCGGCGGCGTTGTCCCCCTCGAGGAAGCGTTCGCGCAGCGGCTCATAGGTGGTGACCAGCAGCCACACGCCCACCAGGGCGATGCTCAGGGTGATGATTGCCAGCAGTAGCCGGTTGCCTCGGCGCAGGCGCACCACAAAAAAGGCGAACAGGGTGACGGCGATGACTGAGGCGGTGCGGGAGAGACTGGAGACGATTGCCGCGGTGATGATGAACGGCGAGAGCCGCAGGATCAGGCCCGCCGCGGGCACGGCGATCGCCGTGGAGAGCAGGATCAGCGCGGTCAGCGCGAGGGCACGCTCATCGTAGATTTCGATGCCGGCGCCCAGCGCCCCGAGGAACACCAGCGACACGATGATGCCGGTCCAGCGCAGCGCCGAGAGGGCACGCATCGCGCGCTCCGGGGTCGCCCCCTGGGCGGCAAAGCAGATCCCCAGAATGAACATGGTGAAGACCGCAACGTTTTGCAGACCCTCAATCGAGGGGCTCAGCAGCAGGCGTCCGCCCGAGTAGGCCAGGAAGATTCCCAGGGTGATCGGCAGCACGCGCGGTCCGCGTACGGCGTCGGAACGCTTGCGCAGCAGCAGCGGGATGCAGGCGACGAATGCGACGGCGATCAGCAGCGTGATTGCCGCCGAGGCGGATACCGGCCCCACCGACCAGCGGGCGGGCACGTTGATCAGCAGCGCGATCGCGCAGGCAACCAGCACAATCCAGGGAACGCGCGCCTTCGGCAGTGCGGGAGCGACCGAGCCCGAGACCGTCGCGGAGTTTTGCGCGGCAGACGTGGCGGTGGGCACGGAAGCGACCTCGGCCGAAGCCGACGCGGAATCTTGCGCGGCGGGGGCGGCAGTGGGCGCGGCAACCCGGACGGCACCGCGGTTAATTACCCGGGCCTTTCCAAACGGGAGTGCCGGGCGCAGCGGGCGAATCCGGCGCGAGGTCGTGGAGGTCATCGAATGTCACCCGCTCCGGTGAGGACCGTGGTCCAGGATCCGGCAAAGGCCAGTTCGGAGAAGTTCTGCTCGAAGCGGGCGCGGGCGGCGCGGGCCATCCGGTCGCGCAGCACGGCGTCGTTCAGCAGGGAGCGCACACGTGCCTCGAAGCTGATCGTGTCTCCGGCATCCACCAGGAATCCGGTGACGCCGTCCTCGATCAGGTCGGGAATGCCGCCCACACGGAATGCCACCACCGGGGTACCGCAGGCCATGGCCTCGATAATGGTCAGCGGCTGAGCCTCGATCAGCTCGGAGGTGAAGGCCAGGCAGGATGCACCGGTCAGCGCATTCCACTTGGTCTCCCCACCCACCGATCCCAGACGACTAATTGAACGCTCGGCACCGGCCTCGCGGATCCGGGTGTCGATATTCTCGACCAGCGCCGAGTCTCCGGCCGGTCCGGCCAGGGCAAAGGTGCCGCGCTCGCGTCCACGGAAGAGGGCCAGGGCGATGGTGACAAACACGTCGGCCCCCTTTCCGGGAATGATGTTGGAGAGAAACAGAACATTGCGGGTGGTGGGGGCCTGCGGGGTGAGCGCCTCCGGCAGACCGGTCGGAGTGTTGGCGATGCACACCACGGTGGACTCGGGCTGGGGAACAAACGGTGCCACGTCGGCCACCAGGGTCGGGCCGAGGGTCACGATCTTGTGCGCGGAGCCCAGCAGACGACGCACGAAGAAGCTCCAGATGCCGCTGCGGGCGGCCAGGTCTCGGAATCCCACGGTGTGGATATAGAGGACGGTCCGGGCACCGGTCAGGCGCAGAATTTCAGAGACGATCCAATCGACTAGGAAGGATCCGGTGCGGGTCGTGGCAAAAAACACCACCGCGCGCGGCTTCCAGGTGAGCGTCGTCCAGAGGGTGCGCCACCACAGGCCCACCGCGAGCAGGATCTTACGGGCGGAGGCGGTACCCACCTCGCCGATGTCCTGGCTGAAGCGGCGATCCACCAGTCGGGTGGTCCACCCGCTCTGGGCGAGGATGTCAAGCAGACGGGCGGTCATCAGGGTGCTGCCGTGCAGGGGCGGCGGCAGTTGGCTGATGACCATGACGCGGCTGTGCCGGCCGTTCACAGTTTCGGGCTGTGCGGTACTCATTACGCCGCGACCCGTTTTGCGCGCGGCTTCAGCACGGCCCAGGAGAACACCAGGTTGCCGATCAGGTAGCGACGCCACAGCCGGCGCGGCTCGGAGGCGAACCGGAAGACCCATTCCAGCCCGAGCGTGCTCAGGATTTCCGGGGCCTCCTTCTTGGTCCCGGCGATGAAGTCAAACGCGGCACCGATTGCGATGGCGACCAGGCCCAGCTCCTCGGCCACGCGGCGAGCTTCGGCATCCTGCTTGGGGGTACCCAGGCCCACCCAGACGATGTCGGGACGGGTTTCCCGGATTAGGTCGTCCTGGGCCGCAAGCTCAGCCTGGCTCAGTGCACGGAAGGGCGGACTGTAGGAACCGGCCACGATCATGCCCGGGTAGCGACGCTCGAGTTCGGCGGTCAGCAGTCCCAGGGTTTCGGGGGTGTTCCCCAGGAAGAAGTGGCGCAGTCCGGTGGCGCGCCCCTCGCTAATTACGTTTTCGAACAGTGACGGTCCGCGCACCTGCGAGAGGTTACTGCCTCTCTTAATACGCGACGCCCACGTGAGCGGCTTTCCGTCGGGAAAAATTGCCGCGCTCTGTGCGAGCAGCTCGTGGTAACGCTCGTCCTGGTGCGCGAGGGAAACCACAAACGCGTTGGCCAGGTGAATGTCGGCGGGCTCGTGCTGGGCCGCCGCCTCACACACGGCGGTGGATGCGGCTGCGGGATTAATGGCACAAACGGGCAGTCCGGCGATGGCCGTGGTGGTGATGTTTTGCAGGCTCATAATTTTTTTCCAAACTTGAGTGGACATTTCGGGTTACCATCTAATATATTAGTAGTAAAGCACAAGACATGCTGAAACATCAAGAGGGTCGACAAGATCTTCCCTCGCCTCGCCACCCGCATCACCCCGGCGAATCCCGAACCCCTAACAAAAGGAACAGCAATGACCAAGCGCGCATTTATCACCGGCATCACCGGCCAGGACGGCTCCTACCTCGCCGAGCTCCTGCTCTCCAAGGGCTATGAGGTCCACGGACTGATCCGCCGAGCATCCACCTTCAACACCTCGCGCATCGATCACCTCTACACCGACCCGCACAACGAGGACGCCAAGCTCTTCCTGCACTACGGCGACCTGCGCGACGGAGGCCGACTGGTTACGCTGCTCTCCCAGATCAAGCCGCACGAGGTCTACAACCTGGCCGCCCAGTCCCACGTGCGCGTCTCCTTCGATGAGCCCGAGCACACCGCGGATGCCACCGGAACCGGAACCGTCCGTCTGCTGGAGGCCGTGCGTATGTCCGGCATCGAAACCCGTTTCTACCAGGCGTCCTCCTCGGAGCTGTACGGCGCGACCCCGCCGCCGCAGAGCGAGTCCACCCCGTTCCACCCGCGCTCCCCCTACGGCGTGGCCAAGATGTACTCCTACTGGATCACCAAGAACTACCGCGAGGCCTACGGCATGTTCGCCGTGAACGGCGTGCTGTTCAACCACGAGTCGCCGCGTCGTGGCGAGACCTTTGTAACCCGCAAGATCACCCGCGCCGTTGCCGCGATCAAGGCCGGCACTCAGGAGCACCTCTACATGGGTAACCTCGACGCCGTGCGTGACTGGGGTTACGCCGCCGAGTACGTCGAGGGCATGTGGCGGATGCTGCAGGTTGATGAGCCCGAGGACTTCGTGCTGGCCACCGGCGTGGACTACACCGTCAAGGACTTCCTGGAGATCTCCTTCAGCCACGCGGGCCTCAACTGGGAGGATCACGTCAAGTTCGACGAGCGCTACCTGCGCCCCTCCGAGGTGGATGCCCTGGTTGGCGACCCGACCAAGGCCCGCGAGAAGCTGGGCTGGGAAGCCACCGTGCGCCCGGATGACCTGGCCCGCCTGATGGTGGACGCCGACATTGAGGCACTCAACCACCCGGGCAAGAACTGGATCGACACCGTCAACCTCGCAAGCTGGAAGAAGTAATCCCCGATGACCCCCCTGACCCTGACCTCCGAAACCCGCATCTTCGTGGCCGGCCATCGAGGCCTGGTGGGCTCCGCCATTTGGCGACACCTGGAATCCCTCGGGCACACCCACCTGATCGGTCGCTCCTCGAGCGAGCTGGATCTGCGTGATCGCGGCGCCGTCTTCGAATTCCTCTCCGTCGAGCGCCCCGATGTGGTGATCCTCGCCGCCGCCAAGGTGGGCGGGATCCAGGCCAACAACACCTATCCGGCCGATTTCCTCTCCGAAAACCTGCAGATTCAGGTGAACGTGATGGACGCCGCCGCCGAGGTGGGCATCGACCGCCTGCTATTCCTGGGCTCCTCCTGCATCTATCCGAAGTTCGCACCCCAGCCGATCCAGGAGGATTCGTTGCTGACCGGCCACCTCGAGGAGACCAATGACGCCTATGCGATCGCCAAGATCGCCGGCATCATCCAGGTCCAGGCCGTGCGCCGCCAGTACGGGCTGAAGTGGATCTCGGCAATGCCCACCAACCTTTACGGCCCCGGGGACAACTTCTCCCCGACCGGCTCGCACGTGGTTCCGGCGATGATCCGCCGCTACGCCGAGGCTGCGGATGCCGGGAGCACCTCGGTCACCAACTGGGGCACCGGAACCCCGCGCCGCGAACTGCTGCACGTGGACGATATGGCCGCCGCCTGCGTGCACCTGCTAAACACCTACGACGCCCCCGAGCACGTGAACGTGGGTGTGGGCGAGGATGTCTCGATTGCCGAACTCGCCGCCGCGATTGCCGCCGCCACCGGCTATGCGGGTGACACCGAATGGGACACCACCAAGCCCGACGGCACCCCGCAGAAGCTCCTCGATATCTCCCGGATCACCGCGACCGGTTGGACCCCGCAGGTCTCCCTCGCCGAGGGCATCACCCGCACCGTGGCCTGGTATCGCGCGCACCGCGACTCGATTCGGAGCTAGTCATGCTTGGGAAGATTCGCTCACTCGGTGCCCCCATCGGTGCCCAGGGGCTCTACAGCATCGCGGGGATGGTGGTCACCCTGGTGGGCACACTCGCGATGGCCCCCGACACCTGGGGGCGGGTGGCGATCATCCTCTCGGCCTTTTTCATCGTGGTCGCGTTTGTGCGCGGGGCCGGGTCCATCCCGATCCTGGTGTTCCTATCCGGGGATGCCACGGCGGCCTACTGGGCGCGGCGTCCCGCGCTCATCCTGACCGCACTGGTGGCCGCCCTCACCGGCACCATCCCGGCCCTGGTCGGCTTCTCGGTGGGACTCCCACTCCCGGGCATCCTGCTGGGCCTCGCAACCATCACCTATTCACTGTATGACATCACCCGCACGATCGACCTGGCCACCGGCGACTTCACCCGCGTGGTGCGCAGCGACGCGGTGATGTTTGGGCTGCTGCTCCTGGGCCTGCTACTGTGCCTCACCGACCTCCCCGCTGACAGCGTGGTTCCCGCCTCGATGGTCCTGGCCTACGGCGTGGGCACGGCCGTGTCGCTGCTCGGCCAGCCGCGCTCGGAATCGCTGCGAATCCGCGGCTACTGGCGACACTATGGTCGTGACATCCCCTTCCTCGCACTGGACGCTCTGCTGATGGCCACCACCGTAAACGGGTTTGTGTTCCTCGCCGGCATCATGGGTTCCCCCGAGCTGGCCGGCGCATTCCGTACCGCGATTTCCCTCTTTATCGGCCCGCTTCAGCTCGCACAAACGGCGAGTTCGCCGTTCCTGGTGCGGATGCTGCGCGGGTCCGCCCGCGCCTATGAGCAGGATCCGGGTGCGGATCTGCGCCTGCGCACCCTGCGGCAACCCGCGCTCCTGGTGGCCGCGTTTGTCTTGGTGGGCGCGTGCTACGGGGCGATTGCCCTGGTCGCCGGCGGGGCGATTTCCCGGCTGCTCACCCAGGAGGTCTGGATCGCCGCCGCCGACCTCGCCCTGGCCTGTGCGCTGCTGATCGGGGCGCTCGGTGCCTCCTCCCTGTTGTCCACCTTCCTGCGCTATCGCCATTCGAGCCATCTGCTGTTCTGGGTGCGGGTGATGACCCTGCTCGCCTCGATGGCCATCTTCGCGGCCCTGTTTGGTCCGGCTGGCGCGCCCCTCACCGTCGCGATTGCGGCGGCGGCAGCTCCCTGGATCGTGGTACCCGGCCTGTTCGCGCTGGCATTCTGGCGTCCGGTCTCCCCGCGTCTGGGCGCGGCGCTCGCCTAGCCGATTCCCCCTCAACTCCCCCACCTCACCCCCAACCTCATCGCCCCCACCTCCCCCACTGGCTTCGCCCCACCCGAAAGGCACCCCATGTCCAAGCTCTGGCTCCTCCTGTTCCGTTTTGGCCCGCTGATTCGCCGGCTCGGTCAGACCCCGTACCGCCGCTTCACCGTGGCCACCCTGCGCCGGGCAGGCATCGTCGTGGCCAATCCGCAGTGGGTCAGCCCGCGAGCCTACTTTGATATCGGCCGTCCGAACGCGATCACCATCGAGGATGGCGCGGTGATCAGCCATGACGTGAAACTGCTGACACACGACTTCAGTCTGGATCGCGTTGCCGTCCAGCTCGGGGCGCTGCGCGAGGGCGAGGAGTTTGTCCGCTACGCCCCGGTCTTGGTGGGCACCAATGCCTTTATCGGCATGAACGCGATCGTCCTGCCCGGGATCTCCGTGGGTGCGGGCAGCATCGTGGGGGCCGGTTCGGTGGTCACCCGGGATGTGCCGGAGAACACCGTGGTTGCCGGAAATCCGGCGCGGGAAATCTGCGGCACGGCCGAGTACCTGGCCCGAAGCCGGGGCAAGTTCATCGTCAAAAACCATCAGCGCTAGCAGTCGCATCCGAGGGGGCACCAACCTATTGGTCGGTGCCCCCTCGGCGTGTCTGGGAGCCCAACTCGACCGGAATTCCCGAGCACTTCCTTTAAATATTAGATGTCGTTGCATTTCCCAAAAGAGTTTGGCAAGCTCGGCAGTGCTTGAAATATCAGGCGACTAGATGGGGAGTGTGGTATCGGGGGATGGTCCCTGCGCGCTCCCGCGTGAAAGGCACCTACCCGATGCGAAAAACCCTTGCCACCGCGGCGCTCTGCGCCGCAGCGTTTACGCCGATGCTTGCCCAGCCGGCCTTTGCCCAGCCCCAGGACACCCCGCCCACGGCGTCCGCGACCACGACCCCCGATGCCAGCACCTCCTCCCTGATCACCCCGGTAACCCCGAACTTCATCCAGGGCACCGCCGGCAACACCCAGATCCGCTTCAGCGCGCCGGCCACCGGGCGACTGCTGATCACCGCCCCCTCGGGAACCCGCATCAACCAGGTTCAGATCCCCGGCTGCACCATTGCCGCCGATGGCTCGACCGCCGAGTGCGGAACCGATGCAAGCACCTGGAATGCCCCGATCGCGCTGACCCTGGCCTCGGACGGCGTTACCGCCCCGGGTACCTCAACCGACGGAAGCATCAGCATCCTGGTTGGCGACACCACCGTGAGCACCGTTGCGCTGAGCGCGACGGTCACCGCCAACCTCGCCACCTCAAGCCCCACCGTTCAGGTGGGTGGCAGTGCCGACCTAACCGCGAGCTTTGCCATCGCGAGCACCGGATTTCTCACCCTCACCGCACCGCAGGGCACCACCTTCACACGGGTCTCCGATGCGCGCTGCCAGATCTCGGCCAGCGGTACCACGATCACCTGCGCCGGGCCGATCCGCTGGCGTGACCCGCTGACCGCAACCATCGCTGTGGACCCCGCCATCCCCGTCAGTACGGTCCTGACCGGTGGCACCGCGCGCCTCGCCGCCGCGGGTGGCGCGGCCATCACCAGCAGCACGTTCAGCGTGACCGTGGGTGACGAGCTGGCAACCCCGGAGTTTGAGCAGCAGCTCAACTCGATCTGGGGCACCGGAATCCCGGGGGCAACCGTCAACGTTCACAACGATAAGAACCAGCTGGTGGCACACACCGAGGTGCGCGGCGACGGCCTCTGGGGCATCGATATCCCCTTCGCCGGACGCGGCAACCACACCTTCAGCCTGACCCAGACCCTGGGCACCGGCAGCTCGAAGCCTACCGAGGTGAACGTCGACTTCGGCGAGGGCATGGTGGTGACCTCCCCCATGCACGGTGGCGTCTTGAACGGCACCCCCGCCACCTTCACCGGGACCGGAACCGTGGGTGCCACGGTAACCGTGGCCGGAACCACGCGCACCATCTGCACCACCGTGGTCACCGAAAACGGCACCTGGAGCTGTGACGCCACCTTCGAGCTCCCCCCGGGTGGATACACCGTAACCGCCCGCCAGAGCGGCACCGTCACTTCCTCTGCCACCGTGTCTTTTACACGCCAGTCGACCGCCTCGGCCAAGGACGTGGCATTTACCAGCCCCGGTGAGAATGAAACCGTTCACACCGCGCGACCAGTTTTCCAGGGCACCGGAGAGCCAGGTTCAACCGTCCGCGTTTATGGCACCTCCCGCACGATCGGCACCGCAACCGTGGATACCGCTGGACACTGGTCGATCCCCACCCCGTTTGACCTGAGCGGAGGACTGAACATCAGCGCCGAACAGTTGCCGATCAACGGTGCCGCCAAGTCCTTTGACTGGGTCCATTTCTCCATCAAGCTCTAACCGGCATAGAAAGCACACCACTCATGACCATGCGAAAAACCCTCGCCACCGCGGCGCTCTGCGCTGCCGCCCTTAGCCCGATGTTCGCCCAGCCGGCCTTTGCCGCCGGGAGCATCGATACACCTGCACCCAACAGCGCGGCCGTCTCCGACACCGCGTTTGGCAAGCTCCCGGTCTCGTTCTCGGTCTTCCAGGGCAAAACCACCAGCAACGGGCCCCGCTTCATCAAGTCGGTAACCGGCCAGCTGCGCATCACCCTGCCCACCGGCATGGTCATCACAAGCCTGAGCGGCCTCGATTGCCAGCTCAGCCAGGACGGCCGCGTCGCCCTCTGCGGTGAAGACGCCACGGTGTGGTCAGGCAGCCCCCAATTCGAGTTCGGCTGGGACGGGAAAACCACCCCGGGTAACCGCACCGACGGACGCTTTGACATTCTTCGCGGCGGCACCGTGATGGACTCGTTCACCTTCTCAGGGAGCGTGAAGGCAAGTCTGGAGGTTTACAGCCCCATTATCAATGCCGGTGCCGAGGGCACACTGTTTACGAACTACGCAACGAGCCTGCGCGGTGACCACGTATTCACGGCACCGACTGGAAGCACGTTCATCGGCAGCAACAATCCACGGTGCAGTATTTCGCCCGACGGACGCACCGCAACCTGCGGGGATGTCACCGCGAGCCCGAGCATGCCGCTGACCCTGACTCTGCGTGTGGGTGAGTCTGCGACCCCCGGCGCGGTGCTGACCGGGGGCCGAGCCCAGGTTACGAAGAACGGCGCACTCCTCAGCGAGGCTTCCTTCTCGGTCACCGTGGATGGTGCCACCATCGCACCCACCGTGAGCGGGCCCGCTCACGGATCCACCAACACGAGCGAAACGGTGAAATTCAGCGGCACCGGAGCACCGGGTGCCACCATCACGGTTGCCGGCTCAACCCGCACCGTGTGCACCACCACCGTGCGCGAGGGCGGCGATTGGAACTGCGACGCGACCTTCACCTTAGCCAACGGCCGCTACGACCTTACGGTCTCCCAGCGCAAAGACTCGGTTGTCTCGACGACCAGTGTGTCGTTCACTCAGGCGGTTCCGGCACCGAGTCCCACCATCCCGGTAACAATCACCGCTCCCAACCAGGATTCGGCCTCACCTACCGCGCGCCCGACCTTCGCCGGCACCGGCACCCCGGGCGCGACCGTCCGGGTCTTCGGAACCTCGCGCACAATCGCCTCGACCACGGTGGACAACGAGGGCAACTGGCAGGCCCCCGCCCAGTTTGATCTGGGGGCGGGCTCCTACCGAGTATCCATCGAGCAGAAGAGCGGACCCGCAGCACCACAGGTCATCTCGCACGCATTCACTATCGCCCCGCGCTAGTGCATGCCGGGGTACCCGATGCGTCCGGGTACCCCGCCTCCGTCAGCGTCGACACCTTCGGAATACATAAATATTAGATAGCTTCTCCCCCTCGGTGAATCACCAACTCCCTGCTGCGTTATCGTGAAATGTTAGATAACTAGATGGGGAGATTAACATGATTCGGTCCACTCAGCACGAATACAGTCAGTACGGGGCGCACGCGCAGCAGCTGCTGGGTGACACCGTCTTCGAGCGACTCCTGGCCGACATTATGTCCGGGCGTTTTACCCCACACGAACGCCTCAGGGTGGACGAAATTGCGCGCGAACTCGCCGTCTCCAGAACCCCCGTCCGCGAGGCGATTACCCGGCTCGCATGGTCGGGTTTTGTCGACGTGGCCCGCAACAGTCACACCCAGATTGCCAACTGGAATACCGCCGACATGCGCGACCGATTGCGGATGGGCGGGGAACTCACCCTCCTCGCACTCGCCGATGAGCGACTCGATTTACGCGCCCTCCGCCTGGCATCCACCTCGCCGGAACAGCTCCGAATGATCGGGGACACCCGCGCGTTTCTCGATCTCATCGAAGACATCACTCGCTCCACGTGGAGCTGCGCGGTGAATCGCATTCTCGAGGAGCTGCACCGACCCCTCCGGCTCTATCTGCGCTCACCACTCCTCGCCCAGCACGGCGTACATCTGGCGGCCCGATCCGCCGAACGCATTCAGATTCTGGACGAGCTCAGCACCGCACTCCGAGCAGGCAATCGAGCCACCGCCCACGGCTACCTCGAGGACTATCTCGCCGACCTAGTCCCCGCATTTGACCCTTCCTGACCCATACCAATCACCACAAATCGAAAGGCACACAATGTCCGTGCGTAAAACCATGACGGCCGCAGCGCTTTGCACCGTCGCCCTGGGCTCGCTGATCGCGCAGCCCGCCTTCGCCGAAACCCTGGTCGACCCCTCGCCCAAGGCTTCCACCACCAACAACCAAACCGCCGCCGCCGATATCGCCATCACCGCGTTTACCGGCTATCGCGGCACCGACGTCGAGGGTACGGTCTCCTTCCCCAACGGCAAGGTCGAGGGTCAACTAAAGTACACCGCCCCCGAGGGGACGATCATTACCAAGATCGACACGTCCGACGCGGTCATCTCGGCCGACAAGAAGACGGCCATCCTCGGCAAAAACACCGACACCTGGACCCTGAGCCGCAAGGTTTCGCTCCAGGCAGTGCCGGGCACCTCGGCTCCCGCCGCCCTCACCGGCGGCAAGATTGAGGTCATCAAGGATGGTTCGGTCACCAAGAAGCTGGACTTCAACTTCACCCTGAACACAGCGTTCGCCTCCACATCGATCCCCTCCTTTGTACAGGGGCTCACCGGTACCTCAACGGTAAAGTTCGCCAAGAACGTGTTCGGGCAGCTGAAGTTCACCGCCCCCACCGGCACCCGGATCAAGGCGATCAACTACTCCACCTGCACGATTTCTCCAGATGGGCTCACCGCACTGTGCGGCGTGAACACCGACACCTGGGGTGCCGACCGCATCGTCACCCTGGAATCCGATGGCACCCAGACCGGCACCTTCACCGACGGTAAGGTTGAGGCCATCTACGACGGTCAGATTCGCGACTCGATCGCGCTGAAGGCCACCATCACCTCGAACCTGATCCCCACCGACGCCGTCATCAACGCCGGCGAAGAGGGTAACGCGATGATCAAGTTCACCAAGAACCTCGATGGCATCCTGCAGTTTGTGGCGCCGGCAGGCACCAAGTTCACATCCATCAACTCGCCCTACTGCGTGATTTCGGCAGATGGCACCACCGCAGACTGCGGACACCAGCCCAACTGGGGTGCGGACAAACTGCTGAGCTTCAAGATCAGCGCCAACGTGGCACCCGGCACCGTGTACACCGGCGGCATCGCACGGGTCACCGACAGCAGCGGAAAGCTGATCTCCAGCGCCACGTTTAAGGTCACCGTCGGCAATAAGGTGGCCAAGCCCACCTTCACGGCGAATCAGAACGTGCTGACCGGAACGGGCATCCCCGGTGCCACCGTGAACGTCCGCAATGACGCCAACGAAATCCTCGGCTCCAAGGTTGTGGACACCCACGGCAACTGGTCCATCGCCGTTCCCTTCCAGGGCAATGGCACCCGCACCGTGAACGTCTCGCAGACCTTCGGCACCGGCACCTCGGACACCGCACTGGCCACGCTGAACTTCGGCCAGGGTGTACAAATCTCCAGCCCCGCCGCGGGCGAGACCGTACTGACCGAGAAGGTGACCTTCACCGGAACCGGCACCGTGGGTGCCACCGTCTATGTCAAGGGCGCCACCAAGGACATTTGCTCGGCCGAGGTGACCACCAGTGGCACGTGGACCTGCGTCTCTACCGTTCCGATTCCCAACGGCCCCCTGACCTTCGGAATCAAGCAGGTCTCGGGCACGATTGATTCAAACACCACGATCTCCTTCACCCACAAGTACAACCCGGTGAGCACTCCGGTTAAGTTCACCAGCCCGATCAAGGACGAGGTTCTGCACACGCTGCGCCCGCTCTTCAAGGGCATCGGTCAGCCCGGTGCGGCGATTCGGGTATACGGAACCTCCAAGACCGTGGCGACCGCGACCGTTGACGTGAACGGAAACTGGGAAGCACCCTCCACCGTGGACCTGAACGGTGATTACACGCTGAACGTCGAGCAGACCCCAGCCGGCGGCAGCGGCGCGGTTACGCGGGACCAGGTGTCATTCAAGATTCGTCCGGGTGCCTCGGCGGATGTGACGGTCACCACCCCCGGCCAGAACAGCACCGTAAACACCAAGCGGGTTACCTATTCGGGCAAGGGCGAGCCGTTCGCCACGATCACCGTCAACGGCACCACCCGTCCCGTCGCCTCAACCACCGTGGACAAGGACGGCAACTGGACCGCGACCGGCACGTTTGACCTGGGCAACGGCGGTTACGACTTCGTTGTCACCCAGCAGGACCGCGCCGGTGCCCTCAAGCACGTGAACCTGCACTTCACCGTCAAGGCCAGCTAGCACCCCGAAAATAGCGAACAGTGGCCGGATCTCCCCATGGAGATCCGGCCACTGTTTTGCCCGCAACCGTCGGAAATTGGAAAATTTCTTAACAGAAATATTAGATGGTGTTGCGATCAGTTTAAATTTATGTAAGACTCTTCATGTTCTGAAATATTAGATCACTAGATGTGGAGAAGTCGATGATTCAATCAGTCCGTAGTGCCTCTCGTCACCGCGGCGCGATTGCGCAGCGGCTCCTTGGCGACACCGTTTTTGAACGCCTCCTGGCGGACATCATTTCCGGTCGATTTACCCCGCACGAGCGGCTTCGAGTCGATGACCTCGCCTATGAGCTCGCCGTGTCTCGCACCCCCGTTCGTGAGGCCATCACCCGGCTCGCCTGGACCGGTTTTGTGGAGGTGGCTCGCAACAGTCACACCCAGATCGCCGACTGGGACGCCACCGACATGCACGACCGTCTGGTGATGGCCGGCCGCCTGGTGGCCCTCGCCCTGACCGACTCGCGTTTCGATCTCAGCGAGCTACGCATCGCCTCCCCCGAGGACGAGACGGCACAGAACGAGGGTCGCCGCACCGGGTCCGACGCCGACATCCAGCTCTTCCTCGAGGTGGCCGAAGACATCACCTTCTCGCCGTGGAGCCGCTCGGTCAACCGCGTCCTGGTGGAACTACTGCACCCCCTGGCCCTGTACTTCACCTCCCCGGTGCTGGCCGCCCACGGCGTGGACCTTAGCCGGGATGAGCGCCCGCGCACCGCGTGCCTCAGCGGGCTAGCAGACGCCGTCCGCGCCGGAGATCGGGAATCGGCCAAACGCCAGGTCCTCGACTACGTCACCCACCTGGCCCCGCTGCTCCAGCCGGCCAGCCCCACCACCGAATCGCGATACGCGTAACCCCCCGCTGTCTCAACCTCACAGCTTCCCGACGAAAGGACCCCATGTCCACGACCACCACCTCCCCGCTGCGCACCACCCCGGGCACCCACCCGGCACCAAGCCACCTGCGCCTGGTATCCACCCACCTCGACATCACCGCGACCCACGATGAGGCCGACCTGGCCGCGGCGAAGGCCGCCCCGGCTCTCGCCCCGCACGCGGTCACCGCCGCCTCGGCCGCCGAGCGCATCATCGAATCCACCGGAATCTCGATCGATCAGGGTGAGCTAAAGCGGGGTGCCTGGGCCAAGCGGGCCCTGGATCTGTTTGGGTCCATCTGCGGACTGATCGCCCTCTCCCCGGTCCTCGCGATCATCGCCCTGATCGTCAAGCTGGACAGCCGCGGCCCGATCTTCTTCCGCCAGACCCGCGTGGGCCTGAACGGCACCGAGTTCTCGATCATCAAGTTCCGCACCATGCGGGTCGGTGCCGAGAAGCAGGTGGACGAGCTGATGGCCCTGAACGAGGGTGCCGGTCCACTGTTCAAGATCAAGGAGGACCCGCGCATCACCCGCGTGGGTGGCGTGCTGCGCAAGCTCTCCCTGGATGAGCTTCCCCAGCTCTTCAACGTCCTCGGCGGCTCGATGAGCCTGGTGGGACCGCGTCCCGGCCTGCCCCGCGAGGTGGAGCAGTACGAGCCCCACGCCCACGGACGCCTCCTGGTTTCCCCCGGAATCACGGGCCTCTGGCAGGTCAGCGGACGCTCAGACCTCGAATGGTCCGAGGGGCTGCGCCTCGACCTGCACTACGTCGAAAACCGCTCCCTCGCGCTCGACATCAAGGTCCTCGCTCGAACCGTACCGATGGTGCTGGGTTCACGCGGCGCCTACTAAGACTTTTTATCCCCCATCATTGACACACCCGAAAGGCACCACCACCTCATGACCATGCGTAAAACCATGACCGCCGCGGCGCTCTGCACCGTAGCACTGGGCTCGCTCATCGCACAGCCCGCATTCGCCTCGACTCTGATCGATCCCTCGCCCAAGACCGCGACCACCAACAACCAGGTGAACGCCGCCGATCTCGCCCTCACCACGATCAACACCGAGCGCGGTTACACGGTGGAGAGCACCCTCTCCTTCCCCAACGGCACGGCTTACGGCCAGATCAAGGTCACCGCGCCTCAGGGTATGAAGGTTACCGCCACCGACTGGACCGAGTACATCGCCCCGGACGGCTCCTACGCCCTGATGGGTAAGGAGAGCGACAGCTGGATCGCGGCGCGCAAGATCACGTTTAAGGTCCTCGAGTCAAGTACCGCGGGCAGCACACTTACCGGGGGAAAGATTGAGGTTGTCAAGGCGGGCGCGGTTTCCAAGTCCCTCGATTTCACCGCCACCGTCAAGAGTGCCTTCGCCTCGGTCAGCACCCCCTCCTTTGCGCAGGGTCTCACCGGCGTTTCCACGGTGAAATTTGGTCGGTCGGCCTACGGTCAGCTGAAATTCACCGCTCCCACCGGCACACGGATCACCGCCACCAATTACTCCACCTGCACGATCTCGCCCGACGGGCTGACCGCCCTGTGTGGCGTCAACACCGATACCTGGGGTGCAGATCGCACGGTCACCCTGACCTCCGACGGCACACACATCGGCACCTTTAACGATGGCAAGGTAGAGGCCATCTATGACGGCCAGGTTCGCGACACCCATGCGCTGGGTGCCACCATCACTTCCAACCTGATCGCGACCGACGGCGTGATCAACGCCGGCGAGGAGGGGACCGCCACCGTCAAGTTCACCAACAATGTGAATGGTCGCCTGCAGTTCATCGCGCCCGCCGGTACCAAGTTCAAGTCCATCAACTCCACGTACTGCGTCATCTCCCCCGATGGGACGACCGCCGACTGTGGGCAGCAGCCCAACTGGGGTGCCGACAAGGTCATGACCTTTAAGATCGATACCAACGCCGCCCCGGGAACCGTTTATACCGGCGGAATTGCAAGGGTGGTCGACGCCAATGGCAACCCCACCACCAGCACCGGCTTTAAGATCACCGTGGGCAACAAGGTTGCCAAGCCCACCGTGGCCGTGGACCACAACGTGCTCTCCGGTACCGGTATCCCCGGTGCGACCGTCAACGTGCGTAACGATGCCAACGAAATCATCGGCACCAAGGTCGTCGGCACCGACAGCACCTGGTCCATCACCGTCCCCTTCCAGGGCACCGGCAACAAGACCGTAAACGTGTCCCAGACCTACGGCACCGGAACCTCCGACACCGTCCTGGCCACCATCAACTTCGGCCAGGGCGTCCAGGTCACCACCCCGACCAACGGCTCCACCGTCACCACCGAAAAGGTCACCTTCACCGGAACCGGAACCGTCGGCGCCACCATCCAGGTCAACGGCTCCACCAAAAACATCTGCACCACCACCGTGGGCACCAACGGCACCTGGAGCTGTGAGTCCACCGTTGCGCTGATCAACGGACCCTA
>NZ_RCUY01000011.1 GCF_003667575.1 Mycetocola lacteus
CCTGAACGTCGAGCAGACCCCCGTGGGCGGCGCCGCCACCAGCCGCGACACCGTGTCCTTCAAGGTCCGCACCGGCACCTCCTCGGATGTCACCGTCACGACCCCCGCTCAGGACGGCACCGTCTCCACCAAGACCGTGACCTACACCGGCAAGGGCGAGCCGCTTTCCAAGATCACCGTGAACGGCACCAGCCGCCCGGTAGCATCGACCACTGTCCGCTCTGACGGAACCTGGGAAGCCATTGGAACCTTCGAACTGGCCAACGGAAAGTACACCTTCCGCGTCAGCCAGGAGGAGCTCAACGGCGACATGAAGCACACCGACCTGACCTTCACGGTCAAGGCCAACTAGTCACGAGCGCATAGTCGTTTCGACACACCCACGACTGGGGGCGGGAGTAATCCCGCCCCCAGTTTTGTGTTTCACAGCCCGATCACGGTGACACAATCGCAAAAAAGTGAGAGTAAAATATTAGATGGTGTTGCGCTTAGTCTTTATTTGTGACAGACTCATTCATGTTCTGAAATATCAGATTGTTAGAACATAGTGGGACGGACACAACCCTTCTCCGAGCCCGAACTGAGCCACCCGGCCCCTACCCGTAAGGAACCCCATGAAGACCGCAACCCGCACCATCGTGACCACCCTGGCCGGACTCGGCCTGATCGCCGGCCTGGCCGCCTGCAGCGCCGACGCCCCGGACAAGAACAACGCCAAGCCCTCCGCTTCCGCATCGGCTTCGGCCGACACCAAGAAGGAAGAGGCCAAGGACCCCTCGAACCCCGAGGAGATCGAAAAGGTCGAGGGCAAGTGTGAAAACGGCGTCGCCACGATCACCACCAACAACGTGGACGTGACCGTGCCCGACTGCGAGACCATCAAGATCGAGGCCAGCAACAGCATCATCCACATCGGTGCCACCACCAACCTCACCGTCAACGGTGCGATCAACGACATTCAGGGCACCACCGTGCAGAACGCCACCATCACCGGTAGCGCCAACACCCTGACCACCGATAACACCCCCAAGATCGACGACAAGGGTGAGCAGAACGAAGCAAAGACCCGCTAGTCCCCTGAATTCCCTCGGATTTTCCCCGTCCGAGGGAATTCTCCCCCGGCCATCGAAATATTAGATGGCACGCCAGATCCCGCGCCTCCCCCGCCTCCCACCAAGACATCCCTCACAACAGCCCAGCAGATCACCAGGAGCCCAGCAATGAACTTCACCGACTACATAGCGGCGGTACGCCGTCACTGGATCGCCGTGGTGATCGCCATCGTGATCGCCTGCGGAATCGCCGGTGTCGCCACCGCCGTCGCGACCCCGCAGTACCAGTCCAAAACCCAGCTGTTTGTCTCGGTGGGTGGCGGTGACTCGGTAGGCGACCTCGCCCAGGGAAACTCCTTCTCCGAGCGCCGTGTCTCCTCCTACGTGAGCCTGGCCACCAGCTCGCGCGTGCTGGAACCCGTAATCCAGAAGCTCAACCTGAAGATGAGCCTCGACCAGCTCAAGGCCTCCATCTCGGCGGCCTCTCCCCCCACGACGGTTCTGATCAACATCACCGTGACCCACCCCGATCCCGAACTAGCTAAGCGCATCGCCGATGCGGTGGCCGAGAGCCTCGTCTCCGAGGTTGAGGTGGTTGAGGGATCCGCCTCCACCTCGCTGATCAAGATGAGCGTGGCCGAGGAGGCCGTGGTCCCCACCGTGCAGTCCTCCCCCGACATCAAAAAGAACCTGCTGATGGCCATCGGTGTGGGCGGCGCCATCGGCGTGCTCTACGCGGTGCTGCGCTCACTCCTGGACACCCGAATCCGAAACCGCGAGGGCGTCACCAACATCACCGATGCCAGCATTCTCGGCGTGATCGCCGAGGAGCCGGGCCTGGACGATGACCCGCTGGCGATCCTCACCGACCCATACGGTGTGCGCGCCGAAAACTTCCGCCAGCTGCGTACCCAGCTGCAGTTCACCAACCTCGATCACACCTCTCAGAGCGTGGTGGTGACCTCGAGCCTGCCCGGTGAGGGCAAGTCCTCCACCTCGATCAACCTGGCACTGATGCTCGCCGAGGGCGGCGGCCGCGTGCTACTGATCGACGCAGACCTGCGCCGCCCCCGCGTGGCCACCTACCTGGGCCTGGAGGGCACAGTGGGTCTGACCACCGTGCTCGCCGGCCGCGTGGACGTGGCCGATGCGATCCAGTCGGTGGGCAACCGCAGCAAGCTCGATGTGCTCACCTCCGGGCAGATCCCGCCAAACCCCAGCGAGCTGCTCGGCTCGGCGACCATGAATACGCTGCTGCGAGACCTCGAGGAGCACTACGACACCATCATCCTCGATGCCCCGCCCACCCTGCCGGTGACCGACCCGGCCGTGCTGTCCACCATCACCTCGGGTGTGCTCATGGTCGCGACCCTTGACGGCCGCCTGCACAACGAGGAGCTGCGCGCGGGCCTGGATAACCTCGACGGCGTGGGTGCTCGCATCCTCGGGGTCGCCCTCAACCGGATGCCGCAGCGCGCCAGCGCCTACGCCACCTACGGCTATCAGGACACCATCGAACCCTCCCGCCGCGAGATGCGTAAGTCCGCACGCCGCGCGAAGAAGGGCTCGAAGCCGGGTTCCCCGCAGGCAAAGCCCCCGGCCGGTCCGATCCGCAAGCCCGCGACCGCCGGCGCACCTCGGCACAATGAGGCGATCGTATGACCCCGCTGAACGTGCTGGTGGTCTGCACCGGCAACATCTGCCGCTCTCCGTACGCCGAACGAGCACTGCAGGCGATGGCCGACCGGATCGCCCCGGGAGTGTTTCGCGTGACAAGCGCCGGCACCCGCGCGGTTGTGGGCCGCCCGATGGAGGCCGGGTCCGCACGGATCCTCGGCGAGCGCGGCATCCCCGCCGCCGGTCCCGTCGCCCGCCAGCTCACCACCTCGATGGTGCAGGACGCCGACCTGGTGCTGGGCCTCGCCCGTGAACACCGTGCCGATGTACTGGACCTGGTTCCCGGGGCCCTGCGTCGCACCTTCACCCTGCGTGAGTTTGCGCGCCTGCTGGAAACCTGCGGAACCCCCGCCGCCGAAGACCTGAATGACGCCCTCGCCGCCCCCGACATTCCCGCCCGCTGGCGCGCACTCACCCCGCTCGCCCTGCGACACCGTACCGATTCGAAGGCCGCTCATCCCGCGGACGACGACGTGCTGGACCCCTTTGGCCTGGACGACACCGCGTTTCGCACGATGGCCGCCCAGATCGACGCGGCCCTGATTCCCCTGCTCGACACCCTCACCAAACTCGCCGCCGCGGACCGCCATCCGCGCACCACCCACAGCTAGGAGCATCCCATGGCCACCACCCCCACTCGCCGCCTGGTGTATCTCGGCTGGCACGGCTTCATGAACTTCGGCGACGACCTGCTGCGCGACACCTGGCAGGCGGCCCTCACCGACGACCTCTCCCTCTCGGCGCCGCTCAGCCGCCGCGATTATGTGTCCCAGGCACCCCGGGTCGCGATGGACCGGATGCGCACCGCCGGTGCCGAACGCCTCGTGCTCCTGGGCGGCGGAACCACCGTGGGCTTTGCCAACTGGGCCGGGCACGCTCGGCGCGCACAGCTGGCCTACGATGCCGCCGGAATCCTGATCCCCGGGGCCGGGGCTGCCGAGTCCACCGACACGTTTGCGCTGGGCCTGCAGGAGCAGGGCTGGTCCGATTGGGCCGACCTCTCCGGCGTCGCGCTGATGGGTGTGCGCGGACCGCTGACGGCCCGCGAGTGTGCGGCTAACTGGATGCCGACCCCGGTGATTGGAGATCCCGCGCTGCTCTATCCCGCGCTAATCGATTTCTCTGGCGAGGAGCGCGACGAGACCACCATCGGTGTGGCGCTCGGCGCGGATCCCGAGTCCCGCTTTGACCCGCACGTGGTGGCCGAGGCGCTGCGCCGGATCAGCATGGCCGAGAGGATCGATCGGGTGAAGGTATTCGCGCTCTCCAGCTCCGACCGTGAGGGTGCCGAACGCTTCGCCCGAATGGTGGGTCCCCTTGCCGAGGTCATCACCTTCGAAGGCGATGTGGAGGCGACCATGCGACAGATCGCCCGCTGTGGGCTGTTCATCTCCGAACGCCTGCACGGTGCGGTGGCCGCGGTATCTCTCGGGGTGCCCACGGTAGCGCTGTCCTATGCTTCCAAGTGTGATGACTTCTGGCTGAGCGTCACCGGTGCACGATCCCCGATCACCGTGGGGCACAGCGCCGACGAGCTGCTGGCCGAGGTGCGCACCGTACGCGAGCCCGCCTATCAGGCATACGTGGCCGCCGAGGTGGAGTCGCTCCAGGGAACACTGGGCCGCGCGGCTGAGCGCATCAACCGCTGGCTCGCCGGTCAGTCCAGCACCACCGAAGTGCTCCATCCCACCACTGGCAGCTCGCCGATTTAATGCAATCCGGGGCGCGAGTACCGCGCGCCCCGGGGCGTGCGTACAGGCTCGCTCCGATAGGATCGTTCTACTCCATCGAGTAACCCCCTGCCATGAGGAGGCACCATGCCCATCACGTCCGGAAGCGCCCCGGTCGCCCGCAAATCCCTACGTGAGTCCGCCGCGGAACAGATCCGTGCTGCCATTCTGGACGGCACCCTGAAGCCCGGCGAAAACCTCAACGACGGTGAGCTGCAGGAGTGGCTGGGCATCTCTCGGACCCCGGTGCGTGACGCCCTGAACGACCTGGCCCGCTACGGCCTGATCGAAATGGCTCCGCAGCGCTACACCCGGGTGGCCAAACCGCGTCCCGAGGACCGCACCCAGATCATGCAGACCCTGGGTGCGCTGGTTGGCGGTGTGGTTCGGGTTACCGTGGCCGAGCTGACCGACACTCAGCGCGCAGAACTGATCACGTCCGTGCAGGCCGCCGCCGAAACCCTGCCCACCCGCGACTACGATGCCCACGGCACGCTGGGCTGGGACATGGTGCACCTGTTCCTCAAGTACTGCCCGAACCGGATCCTGGTGGCCGCAACCCAGGACCGCATCGACGGTCTTGGCTATCAGCTCACCATTACCCGCAACGTGGAGAGCACCGATTGGGCCGCCCTCGAAGCTGGCTACCCGGCGCTGATTACAGCGCTCCAGGCGGGCGACTCAATCGCCGCCGAGCTCGCGATCGAAACCGTCTTCCAGCTGCCCCTGCCCACCGCATAGCGCAGACACAAATCGCCCGTCCCGTTCCCGGGGCGGGCGATTTGTATACGGGGCGCTAATCCTGACCGCGGAAGGTTTCGATGAAGTTGCGGCGGGTGGGCTCGTACATCGCATAGATCAGATCCCCGGTGGCCTCGGCATCGCCGGTGTGGGCGGCGGCGTTGATGGCCTCAAGCTGATCGACGATCTCATTCACTCCGGTCAGGCCCTCCCGCGGGGTGAGGAAACGCAACAGCTGGAGCGAGAGCCCCTCCACGGTTTCAACCATGATCTGGTTGCCGGTGGCCTTTTCAAACACCAGGAAGAAGTCGCGGATCGCCGGCCCCAGACCCGCGAGGTTATCCTCGTCCAGGCACGCACGAGCATCCTCGGCGAAGCCCTGTAAGGCGGCCAGCTGCTCTGTACTCAGCGAACCGACAGTCTTGCGGGCAGCGTGCTCGTGGAGCACTCCGGTGGTGAAGATCGCCTCGTTGATGTTGCGGAAGTCCAGCGGGGCCACCCGCGTGTACTTATGCGGAACCAGCTCGACGATACCGTTTTCGGCCAGACGGTTCAGGGCCTCCCGGATCGGGGTACGCGAGGTTCCCAGCCAGGTTAGTAGCTCCTCATCGTGTAGCTGCTCGCCGGCTTCCAGGGTGCCGTCGAGAATCGCGTTGAGGATGGTGTCGTAAATCTCGTCGCGCAGCAGGCGACGACGGATCGGGGCGCGTCCGGTGCGGGGCATTAGGAGGCCTTCTCTGTGGGTGCCGAGGTCAGGGCAGGGGCCGCGGCGTTGGCCGCGAGGATCTGGTCATGGAAGTCGCTCACCTCGGAGGCAAAGTAGCGCGAGGCGGCGCGGGAGGCTTCGAGGGCGTCCCCGGCGAGGGTGGCCTCGACCATCTCGCGAATCGCATCGTAGGTGGAGGTGCGGCTGATCCGGTCACTGTGGGTACGCAGGATGCGCTGCACGTGCGGATCGAACCGGGCGGGCTGGCGCAGCAGCACCCGGTTGTCATAGCGGGTGATGTAGACCTCAAAAATCTCGGTCAGGATGACCGGGGCCTGCTCGGCCTTGCGCCCAGCCGGGCCGACCAGCTTCTTCAGCAGGGTGGTGAGCTTTTTGCGGTCGGCGTCGGTGAGCAGTGGCACGACCTCGCGGATTGCGGCGGCATAGAGCGCGCCGAGCACCTCCATCATCTCGCCGAACTGTACCGGGTCGATCTCGGCCACCCGCGTGGCTTTCTGCGGCTGTACCTCGACCAGCCCGGTGTTGGCCAGGCGCCCGAGAGCCTCGCGAATCGGGGTGCGCGAGGCACCCAGCCACACCTCCAGCTCCTTATCGGAGAGCGTGCGTCCGGGTTCAAACTCGCCGGAAACGATCGCGTTGAGGATGCGGTCATACACCTGATCACGCAGGAGCAACCGCGGGGTGACACTGGGTTTCTTGGGCACGGGCATGCCCCCATACTAACCGAGAGACACTGTAAATATCTAATATACCAATTGGATTTGTCGGATTTTTGCCGCCCTAGACCCGCGCCAGCTCGGCCTTGGACTTGGCCTTCGCCATCGCCAATGGCAGCTCCATTTCCAGGATCAGTCCGCCGTCGGGGTTGGCTCGCACCACCAGCTCGGTCCCGTGTGCGCGGGCGATGTTGCAGGCCAGCGCAAGCCCCAGTCCATTACCGCGCACCTGCCCGGGTACCCGCACCCGGCCGGCACCACGATAGAAGGGCTCGGTGATGCGCTCCAATTCATCTGCGCCCAGGTGAGCGCCGGAGTTGACCACGATCAGGCGGACGATGCCGTCCTGTCGAATCAGCTCCACCGTCACCTTCCCACCATCGATGTTGTGGCGCACGGCGTTATTCAGCACGTTATCCAGGAGCCGCGAGAGCAGGATCCGATTGACCTCCACCACGTAGCCCACCGGGCACTCGGTCTCGACAAACACCCCGTGGGCGCGCGCTTCGGCGCGCAGTCCGAGGGCGCACTCCCCCACCAGTTTGCCCAGGTCGACCTCCTCGGTCTGCAATTCCCCGTGGGCGGCTTCGGCGAGCTCAAGCAGCGCAGTCACCGTGTCCACGCTGCGCGCGGTAGTGTCCTGCAGCTGCGAGATCAGCAGCCTGGTGTCGGTGGATTCGGGACTATCAGCGGCGAGAGAAAGAAGTGCCTGCGTGGTGGCCAGCGGGGTTTTGAGCTCATGCGAGGCATTGGCCGCAAAGCGCTCATACTCGGCGAAGGAGCGCTCCAACCGGGCAAGCATCGAATCGAAGGTGTCCGAGAGTTCGGAAAACTCATCCCGGGGACCGGTCAGTCCCACTCGATGATCCAGCGACCCTTCGGCAGCCTTGCGCGCAGCCTGGGTAATCTCGTGCACCGGACGCAGCAGGCGACCGGCCACGATCCAGGAAATTAGCCCACCCACGAGGACCACGACGGCCAGGATCGCACCGGAGCTTTCCAGCAGCACCGAGAGCAGGTCGTGCACACTGCGCACCACCACGGAGCCATTTTTGCCATCGTCAGGGTTCGGCGAAGCAGGCACCTGAGCGGGGGGCGTCTGCAATGGGGCGATGTTCGAATCACTCGGCTTGAAACTATTAGGGGTGACGGCGCTGGTAATGGCATAGGTCGGCACATACTTCATGACCGCATAGAGCGCACCCATCATCAGCAAGCCACAGCCCAGCAGCATCGAGGTAAACACAATGGTGAGTCGAGCACGCGCGGTGACCCGCGGTCGCCAGGAAAGCAGCGAGGGCTTGGGTGCGGCGGCGGGGCTACTCAACGGGGGCCGCGATTCGGTAGCCCACACCCGACACGGTTTCGATGATCCCCGGCTGACCCAGCTTCTTCCGCAGGGTTGAGAGGGTCACCCGAATCGAGTTGGTAAAGGGATCCACGTTTTCATCCCACGCCTTTTCCAGGATGCGCTCGGCGCTCACGGTCGCCCCATCGGCAGCCATCAGCACCTCCAGAATGGCAAACTCCTTTTTGCTCAGACGAATATAGGTGCCGTCGCGGAACACATCGTGACGGAAGGCATCCAGACGCACTCCGTGATACTCATAGACCACCGGAGTCGCCTCGGCCGTACGTCGACCGAGTGCGCGCACCCGGGCGATCAGCTCGGGGAATGCGAAGGGCTTGGCCAGATAGTCATCGGCACCCAGTCGGAAGCCCTCAACCTTATCGGTCAACCGCCCCGAGGCCGTCAGCATCAGCACGCGAGCGCGGGATCCGGCGGCCGAGAGCTCGGCGCAGACCCGGTCTCCGTGAATCACCGGAAGGTCGCGATCCAGGACCACAACGTCGTACTCGTTGACCGAGTCCATCTCGAGCGCGGTGGCGCCATCGTAGGCGATGTCCGCGGCGATAATCTCGCGTCGGAATGCCTCGTGGATGGCCTGAGCCAGGAGCTCCTCATCGTCAACAATCAATACTCGCATCGGTGCGCCCCTTTCCGGACGTTGCGATAATCGCCCGATGCGATCATCTGATATGCAAATATTTAAGCACATTAGATGTAAAAAAAACATCAATTATTTTATTGACATCACCTGAACACCCCCTCGGCTGTACTGGAATCACGTTCACCCCGAACGCACCAACCAACGAGGAGATTCACCATGAAAACCATCCCTTTCACCCGTAAAACCCGCCTGGCTGCCGCACTGGCGGTCATCCCGCTGAGCATCGCACTCCTGGCCGGATGTAGCGCAGGCTCCTCGGGTAACAGCCCATCCCCCGAGGCCGGCGGCGACAGCAAGCCCGCCGCGGGCAACGGCGGCGGCACCACCGATCAGCAGTACCAGGAGTGGGTCCTGAAGTTCAACGGCTGCATGGAAAAGCTCGGCCACGATATGCCCGAGCCCGGGCAGGCAATGCAGGGCCTGGAGGAAGGCCCCGAGCTGGATGCCTATCTGGCAGATTCAGAAAAATGTATGAAGGAGGTGGGCGAGGCACCAGGCGCCAACAAGAAGTCTAAGGAGGAGGTCAACGAGGCCGCTCTGAAGTTCTCGCAGTGCCTGCGCGACAACGGCATCGATGTCCCCGACAGCGACCGCCCCAACGCGATCACGGTCCCGCAGAACGCCGACAAGGCTGTGCTCGACAAGTGCAATAAGGAAGCCGGAATCGGAGCCAACTAATGGGAGCAACCACACACCCAGCCTCACGCCGCAAGCGGCTCGGACTCATCATCTCGCTCGCCGCGGTGGTTGCGATCGGCGCCGGAGCAGCATTCTTTGTCTTCCGCGGCGGCAGTGCCGCCGCCGATCCTCCGCCACCCGCAGCGCCGCCGCCCACCACCGAGGTGGTTCGGCAGACCCTCCAGGAAACCATTACCGCGCAGGGCAAGCTGGGTCACGGCGAAGCTCGAGACCTGGCCACGGCCCTGGCCGGCATCATCACCGGCCTGCCCGCGGGCGGTGCCACCATCGGACTGGGCCAGACCCTGTTCTCAGTGGACAATAAGCCGATCACCCTGATGCGTGGCAGTATCCCCGCCTGGCGCGACTTTGCCGCCGATATGGACAAAGGTCCGGATATCAAGCAGCTCGAGCAGAGCCTTGCCGACCTGGGTTTCTTTGGGGGAACCCCGGATGAGAAGTTCACCGCGGCCACCACAACCGCGATCAAGAAGTGGCAGAAATCGCTGGGCCTGGAGCAGACCGGAACCATTGCGCTGGGCACCATCGTCTTTGAGCCCGAGGATGTTCGGGTGAACTCAGTGGAGACGGTGCTTGGGAGCATGGCCGGGGGCGAAAAACCGATCCTCACCATCACCGGACTCGGCCGGAAGATCACCGCCGACCTCAAGCTCGCCCAGCAGTCCATCGCGACCGTGGATGGCAAGGTCACCGTCAACCTACCCGACGGAACCAAAACCACCGGCACCATTGCATCGGTGGGCACCCCCATCAGCCGAGATGGTGATGGCGGAGGCGATGGCGGAGGTAAGGCCAGCACTGTGATTCCGGTGGAGATCATTCTGGATGATCCCGCGGCCGGGGCAGGCCTCCAGGAGGCCGCGGTGTCGATCGATTTCCCCACCAAGAGCGCCGAAAACGTGCTCGTGGTCCCGGTCGGGGCCCTGACCCCGGATGGGAAGGACGGCTACTCGGTCGAGATCCTCAACGCCGATGGCACCACCAAGAAGGTCTCCGTAACCCCGGGCCTGTTCGCCGGAGGCTCGGTGGAAATCACCGGTGACGGCGTGAAAGAGGGCGACCAGGTGGTGATTCCGAAACTATGAGTGCACACGTGATCGAACTCAACCACGTAACCCGGGAACACGGAAGCCCGCCGGTGCGCGCGGTGGACGGGGTCTCCCTGATCGTGGAGGCCGGCGAGATGGTGGCGATTGTGGGGCCGAGTGGGTCGGGCAAGTCCAGCCTGCTGAACCTGATCGGGACCCTCGATCGGCCCACCACGGGCTCGGCCCTGATCGACGGCGCCGACGTCGCCCGAATGAGCGATAACGCCCTCTCGGCGCTACGTGCCTACCGGGTCGGGTTTGTCTTCCAGCAGTTCCACCTCTCCGAGGGGGTGTCCGCCATCGACAACGTGGCCGACGGCCTGCTCTACACCGGAGTGGGTCTGCGGGAGCGCCGACGCCGGGCGAGCGATGCGCTCACCCGGGTGGGGCTCGGTCACCGCACAACCCATAAGCCCTCCCAGCTCTCCGGTGGTGAGCGGCAGCGGGTGGCCATCGCGCGAGCGGTCGTCTCCCGTCCGCCGCTGCTGCTGGCCGATGAGCCCACCGGTAACCTCGACCAGACCTCCGGGGCCAGCGTGGTTGAGCTGCTGCATGAGCTCAACCGGGATGGAACCACCATCGTGGTCATCACCCACGACGTGGAGCTCGCCCAGAAACTCCCGCGCCGGATCATGATTCGTGACGGTCGCGTGGTTTCCGACAGTAAGGACACCCCATGAAACGCCGCCGCACCGCACAGGAACAGGTGAGCGCACTCCCGGCCAAGACCCGCTCGCGGCTCCTGCGCAAGGACGTGCTGCGCCTGGGAGCTTCGGGCCTCAAGTCACGGCCCACCCGGGTGGTCCTGTCGGCACTGGGTATCGCGATTGGTATCGCCGCGATGATCGCGGTGGTGGGCATCTCAACCTCGAGCCAGGCGAAACTCAACGAGCAACTCAGCTCACTGGGCACCAATATGCTCACGGTGGGGGCCGGAAAGTCGCTGTTCGGCGACCAGTCAAAACTCCCCGAGACCGCCGCCGGGCAGGTTTCCCGCATCGAGGGGGTGGAAAAAACCGCCTGGCTGGCAGAATTGGAGGGAATCAAAAGCTATCGCAGCCGGCTAATCGACTCCGGGCAGTCCGGTGGCATCACCGCCGCGGCCGTATCGGACACCCTGCTTGATGTGACCGAGGCGAGCATGAAGTCCGGAAACTGGTTCAACGAAGCCACCGCGAACTACCCCACGGTGGTCCTCGGGGCCAAGGCAGCGCAGCGACTGGGCGTGGTCACCCCGGGCACTCAGGTGTGGATTCACGATCAGCTGTTCACGGTGTTGGGTGTGCTGGACCCGGTGCCGCTGGCCCCCGAGCTCGACACGATGGCGATGTTCAGCGAACATACGGCCATTGAGACGCTCGGCTGGGAGAAGAACCCCACCACGATTTATGAGCGATCTTCGGATGAGTCGGTGGATGCGATTCGCGCCCTTCTCCCCCGGGCCGTGAACCCCGAGAACCCCGAGGAGGTGGAGGTCTCGCGTCCATCGGACGCACTGGCCGCCAAGAACGCCGCCGACACCGCCTTCACCGGGCTGCTGGTGGGACTCGGTTCGGTTGCGCTCCTGGTCGGCGGCATCGGTGTCGCCAATACGATGGTGATCTCGGTCCTCGAGCGTCGCCGAGAGATCGGCCTCCGCCGTGCCCTCGGTGCCACCCGAAAACACATCCGCTCGCAGTTCCTCGCCGAGGCGCTGCTGCTCTCGGCTCTCGGTGGGGTGGCCGGGGTGGGGATCGGCATGGTGGTGATCACGGTGTTTGCCAACGCCAACGGGTGGCCAGTTTCGGTGCCACCGCTGGTGATCATCGCCGGCGTCGCGGCCACGATCGTGATCGGGGCGGTGGCCGGGCTCTACCCGGCGATTCGTGCGGCGCGCACGCCTCCCACTGCGGCGCTGGCGAGCTAGCAATTGTTCCCTCGGGCCTCACGGGTCCCGGGGGAACTTTTGCATGCCGTCATTTTTGCCATAAGACATATTAGATAATGTCGTGATTTTGCGTTTAATATGGCAGGGTCGAGTGCAGAGTGAAATATTAGGCTCACGACACAAACGAGGTTTCTCAATGCAGACGTTACCTGCTACCCGGCGTCCCACCCGACTCGCCCTCCTGATCGGCATCGCCGCCACCACGGTGGGCATCATTTACGGCTATGACTCGTCCAATATCGGTGGGGCGATGCTCTATCTCGCCACCGATTTCAACCTGTCCCTGGATCAGCAGCAGCTGGTGACCACCACGGTGGTGGTTGGCGAGATCCTGGGCGCGATCTTCGGCGGATACCTCTCCAATCGTTTCGGCCGCAAGGCGGTCATGGTCGGGGTCGCCGCGACCTTCGCGCTCTTCTCGCTCGCCTCCGGCCTGGCCCCGACGCTCGAACTGCTGATCCTCGCCCGCTTCCTCCTGGGGGCCACCATCGGCGTCTCGGTTGTGGTGGTGCCGGTATTTGTGGCCGAGTCGGCCCCGGCCCGCTCGCGCGGTGCGTTCCTGGTCATGTATCAGGTGGCAACCGTGATCGGCATCATCCTCGGCTACCTCATCGTCATGGCCCTCGCCCCCTCGGAGAACTGGCGCTGGATGCTGGGCCTCGCCGCGATCCCCGGCCTAGTCATCACCTTTGTCCTGCTGAAGCTGCCGGATACCCCGCGCTGGTATCTGCTGCACGGCCGACTCGACGAGGCCCGCGCGACCCTAGCCGGCATCGAGGGCGAGGGCGGCGATGTGGAGCGCGAGCTGGCGCTGATCCAGGACAGCATGAACACCCACAAAAAGGGAACCTGGCGGGACATGCTGCGCCGCCCGTTCCTGCGCGCGACCCTGTTCATCGTGGGCCTGGGATTCTTTGTGCAGATCACCGGTATCAACGCGATCGTCTACTACAGCCCGCGCATCTTCGAGGCGATGGGCTTCACCGACGACGTGACCAAACTGGGCCTCTCGGCGCTCGTGCAGGCGGCGGGCCTAGCCGCGGTATTCCTCGCACTCGCGTTCATCGATCGTCTGGGGCGCCGCCCGGTCCTGCTGATCGGCATCGGCACCATGATCCTCGCCAACGCGCTCCTGGTCACCGTGTTCCTGGTCGGCAACGGCACCTTCACCGGTGCCCTCACCACGCTGGGCTTTATCGGCCTGATGCTCTTCACCGCGGGGTTCTCCTTCGGATTCGGCTCGCTGGTGTGGGTCTACGCGGGCGAAACGATGCCCACGCACCTGCGCTCGCTCGGGGCGAGCACGATGCTCTCGGCCAACCTGGTGGGCAACATTCTGGTCGGATCCCTGTTCCTGACGGTGCTCACCCGCCTCGGGGGCTCGGGCACGTTCCTCTGCTTCGGGATCCTCGCCCTGGCTGCCTTTGGCTTCGTCCTCCGCTTTGCCCCGGAAACCAAGGGCCGCGACCTGGAGGAAATCGGCCAGTTCTGGGCGGCCGGCGGCCGCTGGAACGACACCACGGGCGCAGCCGAAAAAGCCTCGCAGCCTCGGGATAGCGCCCAGCGCTAACCACCCCACGAAACGTACAGAACCCCCTCGGCTTTCCGAGGGGGTTCTGTATTGAGACGATGTTCGCGCAAGAGGACCAACGACCTCGGGAGCGCCAGATCCCCATCGCCACAAACAAAAACTCCCCGCTTCGAAAAGCGAGGAGTTGATTTGCTGGGGTACCTGGACTCGAACCAAGAACAACTGAACCAGAATCAGCCGTGTTGCCAATTACACCATACCCCATCAGTTCGGAACCTTTTTCTCAGTGCCGTGCTGATGTTTCTAGAATAGCCCGAGGCTTAGCTGGACGCCAAATCGACGGCATGAATGCGCGTGTCGAGCGTGTCGCGCAGCACCGCTGCGGCCGTGCGCGCACCGGCACCGGCGGCCACGATCAGCTGCTGCGGACCGGGAGGGGTGATATCCCCCACCGCGTATACGCCGGGCACGCTGGTACGACCCTCGGCATCCACGGTGATCAGCGCACCCACCTCGGGGTCGACAGAGTCCGCCGCCGGGCCCACGTGGGCACTGACGGTACGCTCGAGGCCCAGGTCGGCGAGGAAGCTGTCCGGGACGGTCCACTCCGGCCGCACAAAACCGGCGCTGCGCTCAAGAACCTCACCGTCGGCAAACCGCACGCCGGTCAGACCGGTGCGGTCGCCCACCAGCTCGGCAATAGGCCTGCGATCCAGACGGATTCCCGCCCCGGCCAGCTCGGCCTCGGCGGTAGCCGGAACGCGGTCGCTGCCATTGCTCAGCGCGATCACATCGTTCGACCACAGCGAGGTGTGCAGTGCGCGGCGCACCAGGTCCTCGGTTTCGCCGAGCATCAGCAGCGGCTGGTCGCTCTTTTCGAAGCCGTCGCACTCGAAGCAGGAGTGAACGGAGGTGCCATAGAACGCGCGCAGGCCCTGGACCTGCGGCAGACGCTCGGTCAGCCCGGTCGCGAGCACCACGCGGCGCGCACGCACCTCGTGGTTGGCGGCCCCGCGCACGCCGGTAGCCTTGACCACAAAGCCCTCCCCCGCCGGGGTGATGCTGTCGACCTGGGCGAAGGCCACGGTTCCGTTTTCGTAGGCTTCCACATCCTCCCGGGCGAGGCGTCGCAGCTCAAGCGGCGGCACCCCGTCCCGAGTGAGGAAACCGTGGGACATCAACGTCGCGGCGTGCCGCGGACGGTTTCCATCCAGCACCAGCACACGCTGACGCGCACGCACCAGGTTCAGTGCACAGGACAGTCCGGCGGGGCCCCCGCCCACAACCACAACGTCAACATCCATCATTATTTCTATTCCCCTCGCAGTGCGGACAGACGCTCGAGACGCGCCAGCGTCTCGGCCTTGCCCAGGATTTCCATCGACTCAAACAGCGGCGGGGAGATCCGGCGACCGGAAATTCCCACCCGGAGCGGACCATAGGCGATCCGCGGCTTGAGTTCGAGGCCGTCGATCAGGGCGGACTTCAGCGCCTCCTGAATCGGGTCGGTCGTGAAATCTGCCACACCCTGCAGTGCGGCGATTGCGGCGGTCAACACATCCGTCGTGTTGGCCGGAAGGCTCTTCAGCGCGTCCTCCTGGTAGTCCAGGCTGGCGGCGTCGGTGAACAGGAAGCCGAGCATGGCCGGAGCCTCACCCAGCAGGCCGATGCGCTCCTGCACCAGCGGGGCAGCCTCGGCCAAAATTTCGCGCTCGGCCTCGGTAACCTCGGCACCCAGCACACCCGCGGTCTGCAGGTAGGGAATGGTGCGCTCGGCAAAGTCGGCCACATCCAGCAGTCGGATGTGGTCACCGTTGATCGATTCGGCCTTCTTGAGGTCGAAGCGTGCCGGCGAGGGGTTCACGTCGGCCACGTCGAAGGCGGCAACGAACTCGTCGATGCTGAACACGTCTCGGTCCGCGGACAGGCCCCAACCCAGCAGCGCCAGGTAGTTGACCAGGCCCTCGGGGATGAATCCACGCTCGCGGTGCAGGAACAGGTTCGACTCGGGGTCGCGCTTGGAGAGCTTCTTGTTGCCCTCACCCATGACGTAGGGCAGGTGGCCGAAGCGCGGGATCGCGGTGGCGACACCGATCTCGATCAGGGCCGAGTACAGGGCGATCTGACGCGGGGTCGAGGGCAGGATGTCCTCGCCGCGCAGCACGTGGGTGATGCCCATCAGGGCGTCATCCACCGGGTTCACCAGGGTGTACAGCGGCTGACCGTTGGGGCGCACCAGCACGAAGTCGCTAAACGAACCGGCGGGGAAGGTGATCTCGCCACGCACCAGGTCGTCAAAGCTCAGGTCGGTGTCCGGCACGCGCAGACGCAGCGCGGGCTCGCGGCCCTCGGCGCGGAACGCGGCCTTCTGCTCCTCGGTGAGGTCGCGGTCGAAGTTGTCGTAACCGAGCTGCTTGGCGCGGCCGGCGGCCTCGTTACGGGCGTCGATTTCCTCGGCGTTGGAGAAGGACTCGTAGAGGTGACCGGAAGCCTTGAGCTTCTCGATGACCTCGGCGTAGATCTCCGAACGCTGGGACTGGCGGTAGGGACCGTGCTCGCCGCCGACGCCCTCACCCTCATCCCAGTTGATGTGGAGCCAGCGCAGGCCATCGAGGATCTGCTGGTAGCTTTCCTCGCTGTCGCGGGCCGCATCGGTGTCTTCAATACGGAAGATGAGCTTGCCGCCGGTGTGGCGGGCATAGGCCCAGTTGAACAGCGCCGTGCGGATCAGACCGACGTGCGGGGTACCGGTGGGCGACGGGCAGAAACGGACACGAATGTCGGAGCCGGTCGCGGTGGTTACGAGGTGTGAGAGAGAGGTAGACATCGCAATCATTCTATCGCGAACCGGCCCGCGCGGACCCGACGAGTATGTGCCTCATGGTTATGACGCTAACAGCGCCGAATGTGCCCTCCGAGGACCGCGTCGGTTTTCGAACGGGCGCGCGACGGATGACCCTCGAACCAACAAACCGGGCCCCTCCCTCACCGCGAATGCGGAAGGAGGGGCCCGGTGAGAAAGACGGATTAGCGCACCGGGTTGCTCAGGATGCCCAGGCCCTCGATCTCGCACTCCACGCGGTCGCCGGGGTTCATCTCGCCCACGCCCGCGGGGGTGCCGGTGAGGATGATGTCGCCGGGCAGCAGGGTGAAGGCGGCGCTGACGTACTCGATAATCTTGGGGATGTCGTGGATCATGTCATCCAGCACACCGTCCTGACGCACCTCGCCGTTCAGGCGGGAGATGATGCGCTTGCCGGCCGGATCAAACTCGGTCTCCACGATCGGGCCGATCGGGCAGAACGAGTCCAGGCCCTTGGCCCGGGCCCACTGGCCGTCGGATTCCTGCAAGTCGCGGGCGGTCACGTCGTTGGCGATGGTGTACCCAAACACGACCTTGTCGGCGTCGGCGGCGGGCACGTTCTTGGCCACCGACCCGATGATGATCGCCAGCTCCGCCTCATAGGACACGCGCTTCGTGATCGGCGGGATCAGGATCGGGTTTTCCGGCCCGATGACCGAGGTGTTGGGTTTGAAGAACAGCAGCGGCTCGGCCGGCGGGGTCGCATCCGCGCCACCCATCTCGGTCACGTGGTCGCGGTAGTTCTTGCCCACCGCGACGATCTTCGAGCGCGGGATCACCGGGGCCAGCAGGGTCACCTCACCCAGCGGCACACGCTCGCCGGTGGTGTCGAAGCCCGCGTACATGGGATCCCCGTCGAGGACCACGATCTCGGTCTCGTCGATGATGCCGTAGGCGATGCGATTGTCGTGACTAAAACGTGCGATCTTCATGCACCCATCCTAAACCTGAACGACGCCGCCCCGGCTCGAATCTCCGAGCCGGGGCGGTGTCGTGAATGCCTGGATTAGCCGTCGACGCGGACCATCCAGCCGTGACGGTCCTCGCGGCGACCGTACTGAATGTCGGTGAGTTCCTCGCGGATGCTCAGGGTCAGTTCGCCGGGCTCGGCGTCCTCGGATCCGATGGTGAAATCGGTGGACTTGAGCTGGCCGATCGGGGTGATCACCGCGGCGGTACCGCAGGCGAACACCTCGGTGATGGTGCCGTCGGCCTCGCCCGCACGCCACTCATCGATACCGATGGCGCGCTCCTCCACCGTGTAGCCACGGTCCTGGAGCAGCTGGATGATGCTCGCGCGGGTGATGCCCTCGAGGATGCTGCCGGTGAGCTCGGGGGTGACCACGGTCTTGTCGTTGCGGACGAAGAACACGTTCATGCCGCCGAGCTCGTCGATCCGGGTGCCGGTCTCGCCGTCCAGGAACATGACCTGGGCGCAGCCGTTGCGGTACGCCTCCTCCTGCGGGAGCAGCGAGGCGGCGTAGTTGCCACCACACTTAGCGGCACCGGTTCCACCGCGGCCGGCGCGGGAGTACTCGGTGGACAGCCAGATCGAAATCGGCTTGATACCCCCGGTGAAGTACGCACCGGCGGGGCTGGCGATCACCAGGTAGCTGGCCTTGTGAGCCGAGCGCACACCGAGGAAGGTCTCGTTGGCGATGGTGAACGGACGCAGGTACAGGCTGGTGTCCGGGGCGCTGGGAACCCAGCGCTCATCGGCCTTAACGATCTGACGCACCGACTCGACGAAGTCCGCCACCGAGAGCTGCGGCAGGGCCAGGCGGGCGGCGGAGCGCTGCAGACGCTCGGCGTTCTGGTCGGGACGGAAGGTCCAGATCGAACCGTCGGCGTGACGGTAGACCTTGAGGCCCTCGAAGATCTCCTGACCGTAGTGCAGCACCGAGGAGGCGGGGTCGAGGATCAGCGGGCCGTAGGGAATGACGCGGGCGTCGGCCCAGCCGTTTTCCACGGTCCAGTCGATCTGCACCATGTGGTCGGTGAAGTGGTTACCAAAGCCCGGGTTGGCAAGGATCTGTGCGACCTCCTCCGCGCTGCGCGGGGAGGTGTTGGCCTCGTGCGAGAACGCGAGCGGGGCGGTGGTGGTGTCATGTGCCATGATTCAAATCCTTCAAACGTTACTGTGCTGCGGTGATCAGGGCGGCGATCGCGTCGCCCACCTGAGCGGTGGAACGGGTAGCCCCGTTACGAGCGGCGATATCGGCGTCCACGGCGGCCACAACCCGCTGAGCGAGTTCGGGGGCACCGAGGTGATCAAGCAGCAGTGCTGTGGAGAGGATCGCCGCGGTGGGATCGGCGATCTGCTTCCCAGCGATGTCGGGAGCGGACCCGTGTACCGGCTCGAACATGCTGGGGAAGGTGCCGTCGGGGTTGATGTTGGCCGAGGCAGCCAGTCCGATGCCGCCGCTGATTGCGCCGGCCAAATCGGTGAGAATGTCGCCGAAGAGGTTGTCCGTGACGATGACATCAAATCTAGCAGGGTCGGTGACAAAGAAGATAGTTGCCGCGTCCACGTGCAGGTAGTCCACACTCACCTGCGGGTATTCGGTGGCGACCTCGTTGACGATGCGCTGCCAGAGCTTACCGGCGAAGGTCAGCACGTTGGTCTTGTGCACCAGGGTCAGCTTATTGCGACGCTGGGTGGCGATCTCAAACGCGTGGCGGACCACCCGCTCCACACCGTAGGCGGTGTTGACCGAAACCTCGTTGGCCACCTCGGCGGGGGTACCCACGCGGATCGCGCCACCGTTTCCCACGTACGGACCCTCGGTGCCCTCGCGAACCACCACAAAGTCCACATCTCCGGCGTTCGCCAGCGGGCTGGGAACACCCGGGTAGACCTTGGTCGGGCGCAGGTTCACGTAGTGGTCCAGGCTGAAGCGGAGCTTGAGCAGCAGACCGCGCTCGATATTGGCATCGCGCAGTCGCGGGTCTCCGGGAACGCCGCCGATGGCACCCAGCAGGATCGCGTCGTGCGCCGCAATGGCCTCCAGATCGGTGTCGGTCAGGACATCGCCGGTCTCCAGATAGCGGGCCGCACCGAGCGAAAACTCGGTTTTGTCGATGCTGAGCTCGGAGCCCTCCACGACGGCGTCAAGGACCTTCACCGCCTCGGCTACAACCTCGGGTCCGATTCCGTCTCCGCGAATCACGGCAAGTTTGACACTGCGCGACATTATGCTCCTGCTCAGCCTGGGGTGGGTGTTGTTGAATCCACCTTACTCGTGCGCGGGAGTGCGTGTGGACGCGGTTACTGCAGCAGAAGCAGGACCGCGAGTGGCAGGGTCACCGCGTACCCAGAGCCCAAACGTTCGGGGCGCAGCAGCAGCGGCGGCAGGATTGCGGCCACGATCAGGACGTAGACCATCGCCAGCGGCGGCACCGTGCCGATACCGAGGATCCCGCAGACCAACTGGACCGGCAGGGTCATCAGGGCCGCGGTGACCACGCCGGTACCGATATCCACCGGGCCCAGGTGCCAGGATCGGCGGGCAAAGCGGCGCTCGAGCGCATTACCGGTGCAGGCAACCACGATCAACACGATCACAAAGAAGACCGCGACACCCACCACGCTCAGGGTTGCGACCTGCTCGGCGCGCACCGGGTCGCGCAGCAGCGCCAGGAGTTCTTTATGCGTGGAGGTGCGCACCTGATCCACCAGCACCAGGTAGCGCGGAATCGAGGCCAGGGTCGCCACAAATACGAAGGCGATCCAGGCAAAGACCGAGGAGGTGCGCGGAGGTACCGGCGCGATCGGTGCAGGGGTACTCATCGGGTCTCCTCCCGGACGTATTCGGTGACAACCGTGCGGTTGAGGGGGTAGCGTTCCCGCTCCACAAAGCCGTGTCGAGCTAGCTCCCGCTTCATCGCCTTGATTTCCGGGGTGGTGTGCTGTGAGCCGGCCACCCAAACGGTACTGACGCCTCGCAGCCGCTCCCCCAGTTTGCGCGGCGGCAGCGTCACATCGTTGAAGTTGCCGTTCTCCAGGTCGCTGCGCACAAACGCAAGATCCTCAAGCCCGGCAAACTCCGCGGGGTAGCCGTTGACGCTGAGTCGCGGACGAATGGTGGTCGTCTTGTCATTTTGCAGGAAGAACGCATCCCCCGGTGAGGCGTGCTCGGCGATGGTCTGCGCGGTCTGGAGGAAGTCAACGCCGTTCTGCTTGGCGTAGGGTCCGCGCTGAGCCACGTAGGTCGGCAGGCTTGCCAACGCGATCGCCCCCACCAATACCCAGACGATCCAGCGCCGCGAAAACACCGAAACCGCCAGCGCCAACAGCAGCGCAAAACCCGGGGTGGTGAACGACATGTAGCGCGAGGTGTAGAGCGGACCGAACAGCGAGTTGGCGATCAGCATCAGAATCAGCGGGGCAAACGCCCAGCCCGCGGCGAGCGCCACCAGCGGCGTACCAAACCGGGCCAGGATCTGTGGGAGACGACGCCCGGCGATCACCAGCAACACAATTACGAGGATCGCCAGCAGCCAGGACCCATCCAGCCACGGCTCCACCAGCGTCGTCCAGGCATTGACGATGGGCTGTCCGGAGAGCCAGGCAATCTGTCCGCGCTGTCCATACCCGGCCCGGACCAGCGGGAGCACGGCCGCCAGAATGATCAGCGCCGAGATTCCCCAGCGCAGCAGCGTTCGGCGATCCCGATGCGCAAACAGGAGGTAGGCGAGGTGCGCGGCGAGGATCAGCCCGGCATACATGAACAGGTAGATGGTGGCAATACTCACCACCGTGTAGATCACCCAGGACCACCAGGTGTTGCGCCGAGCGGCCGAGATCAACGCGATCACGCCCCACACTACGATGGCCGCGGCGAGCGCATAGGAGCGCCCCTCGATGCCCATAAACGTGGTGCGCGGCAGAACCAGGTAGATCAGCGCGGCGAGCACCCCGAATCGAACCCCGGCGAGCTTCGACCCCAGCACCACCAGTCCCGCGGTGCCGAGTCCCACGGCGAGCGCCGAGAACCCACGTAACGCAACCGAGGAGTCACCAAACGCCTGAATCCAGAAGTGAATGAGGGCGTAATAGAGCCCGTGCACCGCGTCCTTGTGCTGGAGGAATTGCCAGAGTCCCGGGCCGCCCAGGCGCGCGGCCATCAGCGTGGCGATCTCATCAAACCAGAATGAGGGGGTCGCGCTGCCGATCCAGGAGATCCCGGCGGCCAGCAGACCGAGCACTATGGCCAAGGCTGGCACGGAGCGCAGCATTCGCCGGACGGACGGGGTACGCATAGTCGAGGGCAAGCCGTGTCCTTTCTCTCCCACACTCAAACGGGATGACACCCGTGTGGGATGCGCATCAGTGCTCAACCCTAGCGCCGACAACCCGTAAGTTTGCCGAGCGCCTCACCACCCTTGTTTTCAGCGCCCCGCACGGCGAGGATGGAGGCGGGACATGCCCACAAGGCGCTGCCCGGCACACGAAATCGACGAGGATTTCGGTGCGGAAGGAGGAACCATGTTTAGTGCTCCACGTTCGGCCATCGTGATCGGTGCGGGAATGGTGGGCCTCGCCACGGCCCTGGAACTCTGCCGCCGCGGGGTCGCCGTGACGGTCCTGGATCGTGAGGGAGTGGCTGCAGGCTCCTCCCTCGGGAACGCGGGATGGATTAGCCCGGGTCTGGCGATGCCCCTCGCGGACCCGGCGATCTGGCCGAACGCGATCCGTTCGCTGCTGGATCCCGATGCGCCCCTGCACATTCCCCCGCGCATCGACCCCCGCCTCTGGAGCTTCCTCGCCCGCTTTGCGTCCCACGCCACGCACCGGCGCTGGGACCACACGATGGCGGCACTCACCACGCTGGACACCCTCGCCCTGGACGCCTTTGACCGCCTGGTCGCTGCCGGGGTGGCCGAGCCGACCCATACGACCCCGTACACCGTCGCCTTCGAGCGCGGCCGCGATGCCCGCGGGTTTGTGGATGAGCTGGCCCGCGTCGCCCGAGCCGGACAGGATGTGACGCTCGAACGGGTCCACACCGCCCCGGCCCAACTCTCCGGCGCGGTGAGCGCCGTCTATACGCTGAGCGGGCAGCGCTTCCTGGCACCGGGGCCCTTCGTCGCTGACCTTGCCCGGGTCCTGCGCGAACACGGCGGCACCATCCTGACCGGCGAACGGGTGGACCGCATCGACCCGCAGCGTGGCCAGGGCCGCCGTGAGGTGCGGGTACGCACCCGTTCCGGCTCGGTCCACACGGCCGACGCGGTGGTCATCGCGACCGGGGCCTGGCTTCCCGATCTTGCCCGACGCTTCGGGGTGCGCACTCGTGTTCAGGCGGGTCGTGGATACTCGTTCAGCGTGCCCACCGCCGAACCGGTGCAGGGCCCCATCTACTTCCCCACCCAGCGAGTGGCCTGCACCCCGTTCCGCGGCGGGCTACGCGTGGCCGGGACCATGGAGTTTCGCGGACCCGACGAACCCCTGCAGCAGCGCAGAATCCAGGCGATCGTCCGCTCGGTGCGCCCGCTGTTTCGCGGGGTCGACCTGGATGATCGCTCGAACGAGTGGGTCGGTTCTCGCCCGGTGACCCCCGACGGCCTCGCCCTGATCGGGCGTACCCGAGCCCCCGGGGTCTATGTTGCGGGCGGGCACGGGATGTGGGGCATGGTGCTCGGACCGATCACCGCCGAGCTCCTGACCGAGCAGATCATGACCGGTATCGCCCCCGAGATCCTCACCCCATTCGATCCGCTGCGCTAACAACACAACCCCGGATGCACGGGGCATCCGGGGTTGTGTGGGGTGAGACTAGCGGGCGTTACGCAGCGTGAAGACACCCACGATTGCGGCGGCGGCCACCAGGCCCGCACCGATCCAGGCGACCACACCGGCACCGCTGTCGAAGGCATGACGGGCGGATTCCAGCAGGGTTGCCGCCAGGTCCGGCGGCAGGGTCTCGGCCACATTGGCCGCGCCACCCAGGGTTTCCCCGGCGGCGTGCACCTGCTCGGGGGTCAGACCCTCGGGCAGCACCACCCCGGCACGGTAGTAGGCGGACAGTACGGTACCGAGCGTCGCGGTACCCAGCACCGCACCCAGCTCGTACGCGGTCTCGGACACGGCCGACGCCGCCCCGGCCTTCTCCGGCGGAGCACCGGAGATGATCAGCTCGTTGGACACGGTTTCGGCGGCACCGATTCCGAGGCCCAGCAGGGCGAAGGCCACCATCATCTCGTAGGCGCCGATGTCGCCGCCTGTGAGGGCCACCAGCACGTAGCCGGCGATACTCGTGAGCAGGGCGACCGGGATCACGATCGAGGGACGCACCCGCTTGGCGACCGGCACCACACCGAGGCCCGCGATGATCATCACGATCAGACCGGGCACCAGCACCAGGGCCGCATCAAACGGCTTGAGTCCCAGCACTAGCTGCAGGTGCTGGGAGACGAAGAACAGTCCACCCACCAGCGCAACCACGCTGAGCAGGTTGATCAGCACCGCACCGGAGAACTGGCCGCGGCGGAACAGGGTCATGTCCAGCATCGGGCTCTCGATGCGCAGCTGACGACGCACGAAGGTGACACCGCAGGCGAGACCGATCAGTAGGGTGATAACCGCCAGGGGCACGTTCGCACCCTCGGCGAAGGTCTTGATCGAGAACACAAACGGGGCCATGGTACCCAGAGCCAGCGGGATCGACAGATAGTCAATCTTGCCGGGGTTGGGGTCCTTGGACTCGGGGATCAGGATCGGCAGCAGGATCACCAGCGGCAGCAGCATCGGCACGGCCAGCAGGAAGACCGATCCCCAGGGGAAGCTGCCCAGCAGCAGGCCACCGACGACCGGACCCAGGGCGCTACCGGCGGAGAACGCGCTGGCCCACACGGCGATCGCCAGGCGACGCTCGTTACGGTCGGTAAAGATGTTGCGCAGCAGCGACAGGGTCGAGGGCATCAGCATGGCACCGAAGAAACCGAGCAGGGCACGGGCGAGGATCAGCTGTCCGGCCGAACCGGCAAACGCGGCAAAGACCGAAACCAGGCCGAAGCCGATCGATCCGATCAGCAGGAGTTTTCGACGACCCAGGCGGTCGCCGAGGCTGCCCATCGGGACCAGCAGGCCCGCGAGGATCAGCGGATAAATATCGACCACCCACAGCAACTCGGTGGCCGACGGGGTCAGCGCTTCCGAGATGGCCGGGAGGGCAAAGTTTAGGACGGTGTTGTCCACCGATACGAGCAGCACCGGGAGCATCAGCACAACGAGTGCGGCCCAGCGGCGGGTACGGCTGAGCGAGTCTGCCGCGGTGCGGTTGACGGAAAGCATGTTCACCTCTTCAATTACGAACTTATTTACTGTACCGTCTGGACGGTATACAATCAATATGATCGTGAATTTCAGTCGAAAGGAGTCGCATGGCTGCCGAGAGCACAACACGAGAACGCATCCTCGACGCGTTCGAATCCCTGCTCATCACCCAGGGGGAACGGGCCACCACCATCGAGGCGTGCGCCGCCCAGGCGGGCATCTCCAAGGGTGGATTGCTCTACCACTTCGGCTCCCGAGACGCACTGATCCTGGGCCTGATCGCCCGGGCCGATGTCCTCTCGGCCGAGTACCTGGCCGAGATGACGGCCTCCCCCGACGGAGTTGTGGACAGTCTGATTCGCACCTCACTGTTCAGCGACGACCGTTTTGACCACGCCACCATCGCCCTCAACCGGCTGGCTCAGGAGGATCACCGGGCCATCGCCTGCCTCCAGCGCTTTCGCCGCGACACCATCGCCCTGCTGGAGAAAGAGCTGGGCGATCCGGTCCTTGCCGAGACGGTCATGTTGATCAGCGACGGCATGTACTACGACTCGGTGCTGCGCACCCCCGAGGACAGCACTGTCCCCACTCCCAATGCCGTACCCGCCGAGGCAATCCTGGCGGTTGTGCACCGACTGATTCCCACCCGAACCACCTAACCTCGCCCAACCCGAAGAGGAGAACTGCAATGACCCGCCCGCACCCGCGAGCGCGCCTGCGCCGCTCAAACCGAATCGAATTTGCCGCCTACACCGCGCTGGCCGTCGCCGTCGCGATTGTGGTGGTGTTTGTCCTGTTGGATGTGCTGGATCAGATCCTGCCGATCCCCCGCATCTTGGTCCTCGCCCTGGGCATTCTGGTGGTGATCGCCGCGGGGATCGGGCTACTCGCGCTGATGAGTGTGCGCGCCCGTCGCCGAATTGGTGCGCTGCGTACCGAGCGCCCGGACGCCCTGGTTTGGTGGATCACCCCGGCCGATAGTTTCGGACCCGCACTCTCCGCGCTGGGCGGCCCAGACCTCACCCGCCGGGAACTTGCCGACGGCCTGGCACTGGTCGCCGAACCCACCGGGCTGGGCTTCTTTCAGACCGAGCGCACCGATTCCCGACAGATCCTGACCCTCCCGGCAGGCTCCATCATCCGAGTGGAAACCGGCCGCCTCACCGCCGGCATGAATCGCCGCATCGGCATCGCACTGACCGTGCGTGATCGGGCCGGCGACCAGCACCTCCTGGGCTTCCTGGGGGTCCACGACGTGCTGCCGTCCTACCTCACCCAGCACGCCACCCGGGCTCTCGCCGCCGAGATCCGCCGCACCCTCGCGGAGTCCACGGAGCAGGCCGCTTAGCCGAACCACGGGCGTTCCCGCCTGTCACACTAGGATGGGTTCTCGGGGGAATGCATGATCACCATTGTTGACGATTCAGGGCCCAAAACCCTTCGGCAGACCATACGCGAAGAGCTCGTCATCCGCTCGGTCCTCATCTTTTTTGTGATCGTTCTGATCTACGTTGTGCTCTTCGGGGTGATTCAGGTTGTCCCCGATGGGGACGCGATGCTGGCCATCATTATCGGTACCGTGCTGGGAATCGCCATCGTCCTACCAATCATCGCCTGGCGTTCGCGCTATCCCCGCCTGCGCGCACGTGCGCTCCGAGAAGCGAATCCCGATGCGCTGGTGTGGTGGGTCGCACCGGGCAGGACCCTCCCCCAACGCCTCGAACCGTTTACCGGAATTCGACTCCGAGAGCGTTCCGTGCTGAGTGGTCTCACCCTCGTGGCTTCTCGGGGCTCGCTTCAGCTGTGGCACGGGAAACGTCGCGGCAATCGTAAAATCTTCGAGGTGGGCAGAAGAGACATCGTGAAAATCGAATCACGGTTTGTGGTGGCCCAACGCATGCGTCATCACGGCGTGGTGTTCACAATCGATACACGAGACGAGCAGCCCCCGCTGGTGATCGAACTCTATGGGATGCAGGATGTACTTGCCACTCACCTGAGCCGTGAGGCAAACACCGCCTTTGTGCGGGAACTCAAGCAGTCCCTGGGCCGCCGCCCGCGGGCACCTCGGCGGCCTGATACGCCCATCGCTCCCGAGTCCGTGTAACGCTGAAGGTCTGATTGCCCCAGCGGAGACGGATCTCATCTGTCGGCTGGTACTCAAGGAGGTGCCAGAAGGCCTCCGCCGTACTCGAAGTCTCCAGCATCACCGCCGGCACACCGATGCCACGCCTCCCGCGGCCCGGGGTCACCTGGATCGGAACAAAACTCTGCTCAAAAGCCACCATGACGTTAACCGTGACACCCAACTCGGTGACGCGGTGCAGGGCTTCGGATATTCGAGAGTCGTGCAGGACGATGACATAGGCGGAGCGGCCCCGTGTGTCTCGGTGAACCGTTGGAGAGATTTGAGGAGACATCAGGCTGTATGTGATCCTTCTGGCGGCCTCAGTGTGCACGCGGATGCGTGAGTGCGACGTCATTCGATATTCCCTTCTATGATCCGGTTGTACGCAGCATACGTCTCGTCTATGGCCTCCGACAGAGCACGTTCCAAAATGTTTGGCGAGGAGATCTCCTCAATCGTCTCGGGCGGACCGTGCCCAGGCCCGTGTCGGTGCACGGTCCCGTGATTCCGGGTATCTATCGACATCACCTCATGTGATTTCCCACGATGATCCCGCTGAGCAAGTACAACGGCGAACTCCACCAGCATTCCGCTGCGGACAAGGCGGACGCGACGGATAACCATCGTAAAGCTCCGGGGAAGATCGATTTCTTCAGTGGATTCGTCGGTCGGTTGGCCTCTGGGAAACCAAAGACCGGCCTTACCGCCCGCGCGCCTCGATCTCCGGGTTTCGCGCTCCGTCCGTTGTCGTTTTCGTGGTCCAAATTTATTTGCCATCGCTCCCCGTGTTTTCTCCTCCCCGTCAACGCTATGAATCGCGGACGCAAAAAGCATTTGGTGGCCAAAGCTGTGGAGAAATTGAGGGCGGAGTCGGTCTGTGGACAGCTATCCCCGGACAGGATGGGTCGCGCGCGTGACTCGCACTGGGGGCTATTTTCCGGACGGCACGCAACTAATCTGACATCAGGATTCGGGCGCGCCGCGCCGGACCGGAGAAAGGGGCATCATGGCGGGAAAGTTTGAGCTCTACACGGATAAGGCGGGCGAGTACCGTTTCCGGCTCAAGGCGGGAAACGGCGAGATCATCGCGGTCTCGGAGGGATACGCCTCGAAATCGGGTGCGCTGAACGGCATCGACTCGGTGCGACGCAATGCACCCGACTCCCCCGTCGTGGAGATCGAAAAGTAGCGTCCTCACAGACCAAAACGGCGGGGCCGGAGGAAAAATCCTCCGGCCCCGCCGTTTGATGTTTGAGTGTTACGCGGTGATACCCACGGCGCGCACGATCGCGGCGTCGATGTCGGTGCGAACCTGCTCGAGCAGCTCCTCCGAGACCGGGGAGTCCACGGTCAGCACGGTGAGTGCCTGGCCGCCGGCCTCGGTACGGGCAATCTGCATGCCGGCGATGTTGATGTTGGCCTCACCGAAGCGTGCACCGTACTGGGCAACGATTCCGGGACGGTCGGTGTAGAGCATCACGACGTGGTGCTCGGCGATCGGCACCTCGATGTCGTAGCCGTTGATGGCGACGAGCTTCTCGATCTGCTTGGGACCGGTGAGGGTACCGGACACCGAGATCTGCGATCCGTCGGCCAGCGCACCGCGCAGGGTGATGACGTCGCGGAAGTCCTCGCTGACCGGGTCGGTGACCAGGCGCACCTCGACACCGCGGGCCTCGGCCAGCAGCGGGGCGTTCACGTAGGACACCGACTCGCTCACAACCTGGCTGAAGATACCCTTCAGCGCGGCCAGCTTCAGCACGGAAACGTCGAAGTTGGTGATCTCACCGCGGATGTCGACCTCAACGCTGGAGAGCGGCGAAACGGTCAGGGCGGAGAAGATCTGACCCAGCTTCTCGACCAGCGAAATGCCCGGACGCACGTAGGGGTCGATGATGCCACCGGCAACGTTCACCGCGTCCGGCACCAGGTCGCCACCGAGAGCGAGACGCACGGACTTGGCCACCGAAACGCCGGCCTTCTCCTGTGCTTCCTCGGTCGAGGCACCCAGGTGCGGGGTCACGATGATGTTTTCCAGACCCAGCAGCTTCTGGTCGGTGGGGGGCTCGCTCACGAAGACGTCGAGGCCGGCACCGGCGATCTCACCGGCGACCAGGGCGTCGTGCAGGGCATCCTCATCGATCAGGCCACCGCGGGCCACGTTGACCACATACGCGGTCTTCTTCATGGCCTTGAGCTGCTCGGCACCGATCATGCCGATGGTCTCGGGGGTGCGGGGCATGTGGATGGTGATGAAGTCGGACTGGGCGAGCAGTTCGTCCAGGCTCAGCAGGGTCACGCCGAGCTGCTGCGCACGAGCCGAGGTGACGTAGGGGTCATAGGCTACAACCTTGACGCCGAAGGCCTTCAGACGCTCGGTGATCAGCGCGCCGATGCGGCCCAGGCCGATAATACCGACGGTCTTCTCGAACAGCTCGGTACCGGTGTACTTCGAACGCTTCCACTGTCCCTGAGCCAGCGCGTTGTGCGCGGCGGGGATGTGACGGGCGAGCGAGAGGATGTGACCCACGGTCAGCTCGGCGGCCGAGATGATGTTTGAGGTCGGGGCGTTGACCACCATGACACCGGCGTTGGTGGCGGCCTTGATGTCCACGTTGTCCAGGCCCACGCCGGCGCGGGCGATGACCTGCAGGTGCGGGGCCGCGGCGATGGCCTCGGCGTCTACCTGGGTGGCCGAGCGCACCAGAATGGCGTTTGCCTCGGCCAGGGCCGAGAGCAGGGCGGGACGGTCGGTGCCATCCACGTTACGGATATCGAAGTCGGGCCCGAGGGCATCGACAGTGGCGGGCGAGAGTTCTTCAGCAATCAGGACGACGGGTTTCGACACGAAAACAAATCCTTCTGGAACGAGGGTTGGGAAGACTCGCGCCGCATCATCGGGACGCCAGGTACGTACACTCTACTAGGTGATTCATTCCACTTTTGCCGCGGGTGAACGATCGTTCACCCGCGGGTGGTATTAGGCCAGGAAAAACGCGGCGGCGAGGCTCAGTGCGATGGCCGAAGAGGCCGCCACACCAACCAGATAGGTGAGGATCATCGAGATCCAGCCACGACGACGACCGATCCGGTAGGAGAGGTAGAACGCGATCAGCGGAACGATGATGCTGAGGATCAGCATGGTCCAGCCGAGGGCCGATACCGAGCCACCGGCTTCGGAAACCCGACGCGGAATCGTAATCGCGCTGCCCACACCGCCCCACACCTGATAGGCGAAGAGCAGACCAAACACCACGGCAATCGCGATGGTCAGCCAGCGGCGAACCTTCGAGATCGGGGTCGCCTTCTCGGCCGGGGTGGCCAGGGCATCGAGGTCGTCATCGGCAGGATCCGCATCGTCAACACCTGCATCGTGGATGTCGGCGTCAGCACTGTCGAGGTCCGTGGCGGAGCGCTTGTTACCGTCGGCGGTTCCGGACCGAGCAGCGTCGGTCGCGGAGGTCGAAACCGTGCCGGTATGCGTGGGTGTCGACTCGGGAGTTTCGCTCTCGGTCACGATTTCCTCATCCCGAGCGGACGAAGCGGACGGAGTGGTGCCGGGGGTGGATTCGGTCATTAGCGCACTCCAAGCAGGAAGGGAATCGGGGCCAGGACGATGGCACCGACGATCAGGGCCACCACGCGCCAGCGCAGCGACTCGGCCTGACGGGTATTCCACAGGGTGGCGCCAAACCACAGTGCGGGTGCCAGGACGGCGAGGATCTTACCGATCGAGGTCATTCCGGTTGCCAGCGGGTCGGCACCACCAAACACGATGGTTCCAATCGAGAGCAGCCAACCGATCATGTAGAGCAGGTACACACCGGCGAGGATCCCGTGCACAAGAAGCAGCACCGAACTCATCTGAGTGCCACCGGTGTTGACGGCGACCTCGGCCTTGGGTCCGCCCACCACGCGCCATCCCGGAGCCACCTCGGTGCCCGCGGCGGGGACCTGAGACTTCTTGGCGGGCTTCTTCTTGGGGGCTACGGCCGGGTTTTGACCAACCAGCGTGGCATCGGTCGCGTCGCCGGCCCAGCTCAGGGCGTCGTCATCGGAGGGGGTGCTCATACCTCCAGATTACCGGACGCGCCGCGCCTCTCGACCAATGCCAGACATCAGCTCTTCGGGACACTCCGAACGCAGGGTATACACGGGTCGATTCTGCACCGTCAGCGTGACCGCGGGGCCTCCGCTCAGCAACAAGAACCGTTTCCCCGGCATCAGGCGATAACCAACGCCACCCGCGGCGCGCGGCAAAACCGTGACTTTCTGCATCGCGACGATGGACGTTACCGGGATGCGCACAACTCGCAGCGGAGACAGATAGCCGCGAATCTCGCCCTCGCTCACACACACTCTGGTGCGGTTCAGGATTCCCACGGCACTCGCAAGACCAAGGATCAGGAGCAGCCAGATTCCCGCCGCGACAAGCACCGGGAAAGCGGGGGTTCCCCAGACAGGCCCCAGCGACCCAATAATCAGGCATTCCGATCCGGCGGCGATAACCGCCGCCGTGATACCCAGCCAGGTCAGCCCGCGTGGACCACGCAGCGTTTCGGTGTACATTCTCCCCCGATCATCCCCCTCGTGTCCCGGCACCAGGAATGGGCGAGGGGTCCTTCACTTAGACCCTAGACCAGGGAGTAGGTGAAATGGCCGCGGTAGTTGGTGACGGTGCCCAGCAGCGGATTGGTCACGAGCACCTGCACGGTGCGGCGATTGTTTTCAGCGTCCCAGCCGTCCTCTACGCGGACGCTCACGCCGAGCAGGCGAGGCAGACGCAGTCGCAGCGGGCCGAGGCGTAGCGCGCACTCCTCCGAGCGCAGGGAGAGGTGACCCCGTTCGGTCGCGGTGCAGCGCAGGATGATTTCGATCACACGCCAGGTACCCACCCGGTTGCGCAGGGTACCCGGCGTGGGTCCGGCAAGGATGATGTCGCTCATCGCTCGGGTGACTCGGCGGAAACGGAAAAGGCGGAAGGCGGCGAGGGTGGGGGCTCCATGCTCATCGGTTCCGGGCTGGTTGAGGATCGTGAAGGGGACGTTTTTCTCGTGTCGATCCAGCAGCATCGCCGGCCCGACCACGGGCATGGCGAGCCAGGTCAGCCGGCCAAACTTGGTTCCGGCTGATTCGAAAACTCCGGTGCCCACACCGATACCCTGCTCCCCCGGACCGACCACGTACTCGCGCACCTCGGGCTTGAGCCTGTCGATATCGGTGCCGAGCGCCTCGGTGTACACGGATCGAATGGTGTGCTGATCGGTCATGTGTGCGGGTCCCCTTCGCGCGTGGTGCTGTGGCCCACCCTAGCAGGACGCACAAACCCGCCCCGGAAGAAATCCTCCGGGGCGGGTTTCGGCTAGAAGCTAACAGCTAACGATTAGCGTGCAGCCGAACCGTCGGTGTAGTCCTCGTCCTGCTGCTTCCAGGCGAAGAGCGAACGCAGCTCGCGACCGGTGGTCTCGATCGGGTGCTTCTCGGCCTTGGCACGGAGCTCCAGGAACTCCTTGCCGCCGTTGTCCTGGTCGTCGATGAAGCGCTTGGCGAATGCACCGGTCTGGATGTCGGAGAGAACGGCCTTCATGTTCTCCTTGACCTCGGGGGTGATCACGCGAGGGCCGGAGACGTAGTCGCCGTACTCGGCGGTGTCGGAGACCGACCAACGCTGCTTGGCGATGCCACCCTCCCACATCAGGTCCACGATGAGCTTGAGCTCGTGCAGCACCTCGAAGTAGGCGATCTGCGGCTGGTAGCCAGCCTCGGTCAGGGTCTCGAAGCCGTACTGAACCAGCTGCGAAACGCCACCGCAGAGAACAGCCTGCTCACCGAACAGGTCGGTCTCGGTCTCCTCGGTGAAGGTGGTCTTGATGACACCGGCGCGGGTTCCACCGATGGCCTTGGCGTAGGACAGGGCGATGTCCCAGGCGGTGCCGGTGGCGTCAACCTCAACGGCAACGATGTCCGGGATTCCGCGGCCGGCGACGAACTCGCGACGCACGGTGTGGCCCGGAGCCTTCGGGGCGATCAGCACAACGTCGACACCGGCGGGTGCCTCGATGTAACCGAAACGGATGTTGAAGCCATGGGCGAAGGCCAGGGTCTTGCCCTCGGTCAGCTTGTCCTTGACCGACTCGGTGTAGATCGAGCGCTGGTGCTGGTCCGGCGCCAGGATCATGATGAAGTCGGCCCACTCGGCGGCGTCGGCAACGTTCTTGACGGCGAAGCCGGCCTCTTCGGCCTTGGTGATGGACTTGGAGCCGTCCTTGAGGCCGATAACGACCTCAACGCCCGAGTCCCGGAGGTTGAGCGCGTGTGCGTGGCCCTGCGAGCCGTAGCCAATGATGGCTACCTTCTTGCCCTGAATGAGCGTCAGGTCGGCGTCCTGGTCGTAGACAATCTCAGTCACTGGTTATTCTCCTTGTTTGATCCCGCGGCCGCCGGTGCGGATCCGCAAGTGTTGGACCGTGTTCCCCGTTGGGGCACGGAAATTTAGTGTTTGAAAACGCGCTCGGTGATGGACTTCGAACCGCGTCCAATCGCGAGCAGGCCCGACTGTGCAAGCTCCTTGATCCCGAAGGGCTCAAGGACGCGCAGGAACGCCTGGGTCTTGCCGGTGTCTCCGGTGACCTCGATCACCAGGGCGTCGGTGGCCACATCGACCACGCGAGCACGGAACAGGTTCACGGCTTCGAGAACCTGCGAGCGGGTGGTGTTATCCACCCGAACCTTGATCAGCAGGTGTTCGCGCTCCACCGACTGGGTCGGGTCCAGCTCCACAATCTTGATCACGTTGATCAGCTTGTTGAGCTGCTTGGTGACCTGCTCGAGCGGCAGACCGTCCACCTCGGCGACCACGGTGATGCGCGAGAGGCCTTCGACCTCACTGGCACCCACCGCGAGCGACTCAATGTTGAATCCGCGACGGGCAAACAGACCGGCAACGCGGGTCAGCAGACCCGGCTTGTCCTCCACGAGGAGGCTGAGAACGTGACGCGACATGGCTTAGACCTCCTCATCGAATGCGGGAGCGTGCTCCCGAGCGTACTGAACAAAGCTGTTGGATACTCCCTGCGGAACCATCGGCCACACCATCGAGTCCGCCGAGACGACGAAGTCGATGACCACGGGGCGGTCGTTGGTTTCCAGCGCGAGCTTGATGGCGGCGTCGATCTGGTCCTCGCGCTCCACCCGGATGCCCAGGCAGTCATACGCGTCCGCGAGCTTCAGGAAGTCGGGGATGCGCACGGTGTCGTGACCGGTGTTGAGGTCGGTGTTGGAGTGGCGTCCGTCATAGAACAGGGTCTGCCACTGGCGCACCATACCCAGCGAGGAATTGTTGATCACCGCGACCTTGATCGGGATGTTGTTGAGGCGGCAGGTGGCGAGCTCCTGATTGGTCATCTGGAAGCAGCCGTCGCCGTCAATCGCCCAGACTACACGCTCGGGTTCGGCAACCTTGGCACCCATCGCGGCGGGAACCGCGTAGCCCATTGTGCCGGCACCACCGGAGTTGATCCAACCGTTGGGGCGCTCATACTTGATGAACTGCGCGGCCCACATCTGGTGCTGACCCACACCCGAGACGAACGTGCCCTCGGAGCCGGTGAGTTCACCGATCCGCGAGATCACGTGCTGCGGGGCGAGCAGGCCGTCGGTGGTCGGCGCGTATCCCAGCGGGAACTCGGCGAGTAGACCGTTCAGGCGGGTCCACCACTCGGCGATGTCCGGGGTGGTCTCGGGCAGGGCCTGAGCGTAGGCGGCGGAGAGGTCGCCGATGACGTCCTTCACATCGCCCACGATCGGCACATCGGCGATCCGGATCTTGGAGATCTCGGCCGGGTCGATGTCCACGTGAACAACCTTGGCGTCGGGGGCGAACAGGTCCGCCTTGCCGGTCACGCGGTCATCGAAGCGGGCACCGAGGGCCACGATCAGGTCGGATTCCTGCAGCGCGAGCACTGCGGGAACCGTTCCGTGCATGCCGGGCATGCCCAGGTTCTGCGGGTGCGAGTCCGGGAATGCACCACGGGCCATCAGGGTGGTGACGATCGGCACACCGGTGCGCTCGGCCAGCTCCAGGAGCTCCTCCGAGGCACGGCCGCGGATCACGCCGCCGCCCACGTAGAACACCGGACGCTTGGCTTCGAGGATCAGCTGCGCGGCGGCGTTGATCTGCTTGCCGTGAGCCTTGGTGACCGGACGGTAGCCGGGCAGGTCGAGGGTGACCGGCCAGATGAAGGGCACCGAGTCCTGCTGAGCGTCCTTGGTGATGTCCACCAGGACGGGGCCGGGACGACCGGTCGTGGCGATGTGTGCCGCCGCGGCCAGGGTTGCCGGAATGTCCTTGGCATCCTTCACCAGGAAGGAGTGCTTGGTGATCGGCATCGTGATACCCACGATGTCGGCCTCCTGGAAGGCGTCGGTTCCCATCAGGTTCGAGAACACCTGACCGGTGATCGCGAGCATCGGGACCGAGTCCATGTGGGCATCGGCGATCGCGGTCACCAGGTTGGTGGCACCGGGACCGCTGGTCGCGATGCAGACACCGAGCTTGCCGGTGGCCGCGGCGTAACCCTGAGCGGCGTGGCCGGCACCCTGCTCGTGACGAACGAGGATGTGGCGCAGCTCGGTGGAGTCCATCAGCGGGTCATAGACCGGCAGGATGGCCCCGCCGGGGAGACCGAACACGTCGGTCACCCCCAGCAGTTCCAGCGTGCGCACAACCGCCTGGGCACCGGTCAGCACCGGAGTGTCGGTACGAGCCGGACCCGGGATCGGGCTATCGGATTGGGGACGTGGGGTGGGAGTGTCAGCTGACATGTGACAAATGATTCCTCAAGTGATGATGATCTGACTGGGGACGCAAAATTAGCCGGTGATCGCGCCTTCAGCGGCCGATCGAACGAGCTTAGAGTATTTTGCGAGTACGCCACGGGTATAGCGCGGGGGAAGCGGTGCCCAGCCTTCACGGCGGGCGGCCAGCTCGGACTCCTCGACAAGTAGGTCAAGAGAGCGAGCTGCGATATTGACCCGAATGAGATCACCATCGCGCACGAATGCAATAGGACCTGCGTCCACTGCTTCGGGTGCTATGTGGCCGATGCACAGTCCGGTTGTGCCGCCTGAGAATCGACCGTCCGTTAATAGTAGTACATCTTTTCCGAGTCCCGCACCCTTGATGGCCGCGGTGATGGCCAGCATCTCGCGCATACCCGGTCCCCCCTTGGGGCCCTCGTAGCGGATAACCACGACGTCTCCGGCCTGGATCTTGCCCTCGGTCAGTGCGTCCATGGCACCTCGCTCGCGCTCGAACACCCGGGCGGGTCCCTCGAAGATTTCGGCGTCGAAGCCGGCGGTCTTCACCACGGCACCCTCGGGGGCAAACGAACCGTGCAGGATCGTCAGACCACCGGTGGCGTGGATGGGGTTGTCCAGGGTGCGGATGACCTCGCCGTCCAGCGGGTCGGGGTTCAGCTCGGCGAGGTTCTCGGCCACGGTCTTACCGGTCACGGTGAGTGCGTCACCGTGCAGCAGGCCGGCGTCCAGCAGCGCCTTCATCACGACGGGGATACCACCGTGGCGGTCCACATCGTTCATGACGTACTTACCGAAGGGCTTGAGGTCACCGATGTGGGGAACCTTGTCGCCGATGCGGTTGAAGTCGTCCAGGGTCAGGTCAACCTCGGCCTCGCGGGCGATGGCGAGCAGGTGCAGCACGACGTTGGTCGAACCACCGAAGGCCATGGCTACGGCGATGGCGTTCTCGAACGCCTTCTTGGTCAGGATGTCGCGGGCGGTGATGCCCAGACGCAGCATGTTGACCACGGCCTCGCCCGAGCGGTGGGCGAAGTAGTCGCGACGACGGTCGGCCGAGGGCGGCGCGGCCGAGCCGGGGAGGCTCATGCCCAGGGCTTCGGCGACCGAGGCCATGGTGTTGGCGGTGTACATACCACCACAGGCACCCTCACCCGGGGCGATCGCGCACTCGATGCGCTTGAGGTCTTCCTCGCTCATGGTGCCGGCCTTGCAGGCACCCACGGCCTCGAAGGCGTCGATGATGGTGACGTCCTTCTCGGTGCCGTCGGAGAGCTTGACCCAGCCCGGGGCGATCGATCCGGCGTAGAGGAACACGCTGGCCAGGTCGAGGCGGGCGGCGGCCATCAGCATGCCCGGCAGCGACTTGTCACAGCCGGCCAGCAGCACGGTGCCGTCCAGGCGCTCGGCCATGACCACGGTTTCTACCGAGTCGGCGATGACCTCGCGCGAGACGAGCGAGAAGTGCATGCCCTCGTGGCCCATCGAGATACCGTCGGAGACGGAGATGGTGCCGAACTGGAGCGGGTATCCGCCACCGGAGTGGACGCCTTCCTTGGCGCCCTGAGCAAGCCGGTCAAGCGAGAGGTTACACGGGGTAATTTCGTTCCACGAGGATGCGATACCGATCTGGGGTTTGTCCCAGTCGGCGTCTCCCATTCCGACGGCACGGAGCATGCCTCGGGACGTGGTGGCTTCGATTCCATCGGTTACTGCGCGACTTCGCGGCTTCAGGTCAATCTCGGACATAAAGAGAGTCTAGGACCTAATCCGTGACCGTTTTGGCATATGCGCGTGATGCACGTGCACGGGCGAGCGCACGAAGTACCAGCGCAACCTCGCGCGGGCCCGCGACCCGATGCTCGGCCCGCGTCTCCCCCGGCCCACACTTGAGTCCGAAATCCCCGGATTCAAGGGCCGCGAAGGCGTCCTCATCGGTCACATCGTCCCCGGCATAGAACACCGCATCGGCACCGGTATGTGCGCGCAAACGTGCAATTCCGTCGCCCTTAGTGGCCGACAAAATACTAAATTCCAGCACATCTTTTCCCGTACGTTCACTCAGTTCGGGATCGTTGGCGCGCACCCAGGCACGCGCGGCACCGTGCAGTGCCGGCACCGAGACCTGCTCGGCCAGACGGGTATGGACGGCGGCCCCCAGCGGCTTGGGTTCCACCCAGGCCCCGGCGATCCCGGCGGCTCCACGCTCAAGTGCCTGCACCAGTGCCGCGACCCGTGCCCGTTCGGCCTCGGTGGGCTCGGGTCCGGCGTCCTCACCCAGACGGTACTCGCCGCCATGGGAGGCGACGATGAGGATGCCCGCGGAGTCCGGATACAGCGCATCCAGCGAGGCCAGGTCGCGCCCCGAGACCAGGGCCACGGTGGTGTCCGTGAGGCCGCGCAGCTCGGCGATGGCCGCGGCCGATTCGGGCAGCGCGCGGGCGCTCATCGGATCATCCACGATCGGGGCCAGGGTCCCGTCAAAGTCCAGCGCCACCAGGATGCGGGGGTTCTGGGCAAAACGGCTCAGAGCCGCCTCAAGGATGGGGTCGAGGCCCGCCGCCGGGTTCACCTCAGCTCCGTGCTGTTCCGGAGCCGATGCGCCTTCGCCAGTCGCAGTCACTGCTGCTCCGCCCCGACCCGGTGCCCGCGCGCCTCATCCAGGCGCGCGGCGGCCGAGCGTTCCAGCTCGGCCAGGAACGCGGTAGACCAGCGCTCCACGTCGTTCTCGCGCACCTTCTTCCGCATCGACTTCATCCGCTTGGCCCGCTCGGGCTGGGGCATGTTGATCGCGGTCATGATGGTGTCCTTGAGACCCTCGATGTCGTGCGGGTTGATCAGCAGCGCCTGGGTCAGGTCATCCGAAGCCCCGGCAAACTCGCTCAGCACCAGCACACCGTCCTGATCGAAGCGGGTGGCCACATACTCCTTGGCCACCAGGTTCATGCCGTCGCGCAGCGCGGTGACCAGCATGACGTCGGAGGCGAGGTAGAGCGCCACCATCTCCTCACGCGGATAGCCATGGTGCAGATAGTGCACAGCTGAGTGCCCGATCTGACCAAAGTCGCCGTTGATCCGGCCCACCGTGAGCTCGATCTCATCGCGCAGCTGGCGGTAGGTTTCCACCCGCTCGCGGCTCGGGCTGGCGACCTGGATGAGGGTCACGTCGGCGGGGTCAATCCGCCCGTCGGCCAGCAGCTCCCCGTAGGCCTTCAGCCGGTGACGGATGCCCTTGGTGTAGTCCAGCCGGTCTACGCCGAACAGGATCTTGCCCGAGCCGCCCAGGTCCGAGCGGATCTCGGCCGCCCGGGCCTGCACCTCGGGGGTGCGCGCCAGGGCCTCAAAGCTGGCCGAATCGATCGAAATCGGGAAGTGCTTGGCGAGCACGTGACGGGTGGGACCGCCGCGGCGGTAGCCGCCGGTCTGTCCGGGCGCGGAGTCGGATTCCAACGGCACATAGACGCTGGTGCCCTTGGTCTCATAGCCGACCAGGCGACGCACGGCCCGAGTGAAGTTGGAGGCGTCAGCAACCCGCTGGAAGCCGATTACATCGGCACCGAGCAGACCCTCGATGATCTGGGTCCGCCACGGCAGCTGCGAGAACAGGCCGTAGGCGGGGAAGGGAATGTGGTTGAAGAAACCGATGGTGAGGTCGGGACGCAGCTCACGCAGCATGCCCGGCACCAGCTGCAGCTGGTAGTCGTGCACCCAGACGGTGGCGCGCTCGTTCGCGGTTTCGGCGGCGGCCTCGGCGAAGCGCCGGTTGACCTTCACATAGGAGTCCCACCACTCGCGGTGATAGGTGGGCGGCGCGATCACGTCGTGATAGAGCGGCCAGAGGGTGTCGTTGGAGAAGCCCTCGTAGTAGCTCTCCACCTCCTCGGCGCTGAGCGGAACCGGCACGATTCGGGTGCCGTTGTGGGTGAACGGCGAGATGCCCTCGGTATCGGCACCGGCCCATCCCACCCATGCGCCACCCAGGCGCTCCATCACCGGGGTGAGGGCAGTCACCAGCCCTCCCGGAGATGTCCGCCACCCCGGCTCGCCCTCGGCAGTGGTGTAGCGGTCTACCGGCAAACGGTTGGCCACCACCACAAAGTCAAAGCGGGCTTCGGACTGGTTGGTACCTGATGTCATCGTTATACTCCCCGTGGTTGCCAGACAGGCTATCAGTCGAAGATGTGCAGATCTCACCTCATTTTCACCTGTGGGGTCTATGCTGGCCCCGATGATACAGATCGGAATGAGCACGTCCTGCGTATACCCGCTCGAGACCGAGCGGGCGTTCCAGCTCGCACGGGAGGCCGGTTTTGACGGCGTTGAGGTCATGGTGACCAATGCCGCAACCACCCGTGATGCGGTTGCACTGCGCAAGCTGAGCAAGAAGTATCACCTGCCGATTCTGTCGATCCACGCACCGGTACTACTGCTCACCACGTTCGTGTGGGGGCGCGACCCGCAGGTGAAACTTGAGCGTTCGGCCGAGCTTGCCGCCGCCGTGGGGGCGGACACCGTGGTGGTGCACCCGCCGTTTCGCTGGCAGAAGGACTACTCGGAAAACTTCCTCGAAATCGTGCGCCGGATCGAAACCTCCTCCGGCATCAACATCGGTGTGGAGAACATGTTCCCGTGGAAGGCGAAGGGCCGCTCGGTTGCCGCCTACGCTCCCGGGTGGGATCCCAGCGACTGGGACTGCGATAACGTCACCCTGGACTTCTCCCATGCCTCCCTGGCCGGCCAGAGCGGGCTTGAACTCGCGCAGCACTTTGGCGATCGACTTCGTCATATCCACCTGTGTGATGGTTCGGGCTCCCAGGACGATGGCCAGATCTTTGACGAACACCTGATCCCGGGCATGGGCACCCAGCCGGTGGCCGAAACCCTGGAGTATCTGGCGGCCAAGAACTGGGACGGCGCGGTGGTGGCCGAGATTAATACGCGCCGGGCCAAGTCCGACGCCGAACGGCTCAAGGCGCTGCGCAAGACCGTGCGGTTTGCCCGCACCCACCTGGGTCTGCACACGCGATAGATTTCTGCGTATCCACGGCGGGTATATTCCCGCCTGGCCCCGGTCGCACGCTAGGGTTGAAGGGTTCCGGTTCGAAATGAGGGCGCATGCGTAAGTATCTTCTGAACATTGGTGTCATCAGCGCCGCGTTTGGTGCGGTGGGCCTGATCCGGGCTACCGCTTCCGGGCCGCGCAACTGGCGCCTCGCCCTGCTGTGGTTCAGCTGGCTGATCTCGCTCGCGCTGGCGATCGGGACCGTTGCCGAAGACAACCCGCGCATCGAACGCGACTAAATTTTTTCCTGCGCCGTTCCCCGGTTCTGACCTAGACTGACCGGGAATACACGCACGCCCACACTTCGACTCGCCTTCGGGAGTTTTATGCGCGCCCTTCCCGTCTCTCCAGACCCCACCCGCACCGCGATTGGGCATCGGCTGCGTGCCGCACGACAGGCGCAGCTGCTCACCATCGAGCAGCTGGCCGAAACCACCGGTCTCTCCAAGGGATTCATCTCCCGGGTGGAACGTAACCAGACCTCACCGAGTGTGAGCACCCTGGTGGCGCTGTGTGACGTGTTGAACGTGGCCGTGGGCGACCTCTTTAAGCGCTCCGAGCAGCTCGTGGTGCGCGGCGCAGATGCCCCGCGGATCACCCTGGGTGGCGAGGGCATGCTGGAGCTCCTGGTGTCCCCGCGGACCGAGAAGCGTGTCCAGGTGGTGCGCACGATCGTGGATCCCGGCGGCCACAGCGGCGAAGCCCCGTACTCGGTGAGCGCCGAGCTGGACCTGGTGTACCTGGTGCGCGGACGGATCGAGATGAGCTTTGCCGACGCCGTCTGGGAGCTGGGGGCCGGGGATTCGCTGACCCTGGATGGGCGCGAACCGCACTCCTGGAAGGTGCTCGGGGATGAGAGCGCCGAGCTGCTGTGGGTCATGGTCCCGGCCACCTGGAACGGTAATCCGACTTCGGGATAGAACCCAACACAAAACCCCACGGTTTCCCGTGGGGTTTTGTGGTATCGGGGCCCTCACGAAGACGTCGTGAGGGCCCCGCATAACCGGCGCGCCTAGAGGGCGGTCACCGGGTTTTCGAGGATGCCGATGCCGTCCAGCGCGGCCCGCACCGTATCCCCGGGCTTGATCGGGGACGCGGTCTCCGGCGAGCCGGTGAGGATCACATCCCCGGGTCCGAGCGTCATATACTCGCTCAGGTATTCGATCTGCTCGGCGATGTTCCAGGCGAGCCGGTCGGTGTCGCTCTGGCAGCGCAGCTCCCCATTAACAATGAGTTCGAGCGGAACCGAGTCGGGATCCAGGTCGCCGACCAGCCAGGGGCCGAGCGGGGTGAAGCCGTCTCCGCTCTTGGACTGGATCATCTTTTCGTCGAGGGCGATCTGGTCGGTCGCGGTCACGTCGTTGCCGATCGTATACCCGGCGATGACCTCGGCGGCGTCGCGTGCACTGACGTTGCGGCAGTGCACCCCGATGACCACGGCGAGTTCGGCCTCGGCGACAACGTTTCCGTGTCCGGGAACGATCCGGATCGGCTCCCCCGAACCGATTGCGGACCGGGCGGACTTCATGAACGCCTGCCGGGGAATGGCCCGGTCGGCCGCGGAACCGTTGTGAGCCATGCCGAGGATGACCCGGGGGTCACTCGGGGCGGCGAGCACCGCGCCCTCAAGCGGCCAGTAGCGACCGGTGAGCGGCGGAACCGCGGCCCACTCGTCGGCAACCTCGTACCAGGCACCGTCGATCTCGCGGACCGGGACGATCTGGGTGAGGCCGGGGGCGGCGGGTGCGCCGCCCCCGATGTGCAGTCTGGCCCGGCGCACTAGGAGCGTCCGACGGTGGCCAGCGGGCGCTCGGCGATCTGGGCGGCGGTGTCCGAGAGGGCGTCACCGTGCAGGGTCAGGTCGCGGCCGCGGGTTTCCGGGGTGACGAAGGTGGCCCACAGGGTGATCGCACCGAGCAGCAGCACGTAGCCGGCCAGCGGGATCCAGGATCCGGTGGTGGCGGTCAGCAGCGAGGCCCCGATCAGCGGGGCGATACCGCCGGCGAGCACCGCCGAGAACTCGCGGGAGACGGCCACACCCACGTAGCGGTGGCGGTTACCAAACAGCTCGGGCAGGGTCGCACACTGGGCGCCCAGCATCACGTTGATGGAGAGGGTGTAGGTCAGGGCGAGCACCGGGATGATGACGCTCACGTTGCCCTGAGACATCAGCCACCAGGCGGGGATCGCCAGCACCAGCTGGATGATCACACCGGCGCGGTAGACAGGCATCCGTCCGAAGCGGTCGCTCAGCGCACCGGCCAGCGGCAGGATGATCACACCGAGGGTCGCACCGATCGCGATGGCCAGCGGGCCGACCCAGCTCTCGACACCCACATACACGGTGATGAAGGAGATCGCCAGGGTCTGGTACAGCGCCGATCCACCGTTCTCGGCCATGCGCAGGCCGATGCCGCGGATGACGCTACCGAAGGACTTGGTGAAGACCTCCTTGAGCGGCGAGTGCTGCTCCTGCTCCTGCTTTTCCAGCTGAACGAAGGTGGGCGACTCGGCCAGGCGGTAGCGGATGAAGACCGAGACGGCGATCAGTAGGATCGAGGCCAGGAACGGCACACGCCACAGCCAGTCGTGCACGATCTGCTGGTCCACGAGGCCCAGCAGGTAGAACACGATCGAGGCCAGCACGGTACCGACCATGATGCCCACAAACGGCAGGGCGGAGAAGAATCCACGGCGGCGAACCGGCGCATACTCGGCCATCAGCGTGGTGGCACCGGCCTGTTCGGCCCCGGCACCGAGGCCCTGCAGAACCCGCAGAAAGACCAGGAGAATGGGGGCCCAGATGCCGATCTGCTCGCCGGTCGGCAGCACACCGATCAGGGTCGAGGCACCACCCATCAGGCCGATGGTGGCCATCAGGACCCACTTGCGTCCGAGCTTGTCGCCCAGCACACCGAAGAAGATGCCGCCGAAGGGGCGGGCGAAGAATCCCACCGCGTAGGTCGCGAAACCGGCGGCAATGCCGGCTCCGGTGCCGAGGGCGGGGAAGAAGAGCTGACCGAAGATCAGCGCGGAGGCGAGCCCGTAGAGGGCGAAGTCGTAGTACTCAAGCGCGCTTCCGACACTGGAAGCAAGGGTGGCGCGGCGCAGGTTGTTGGCGTATTCCGGATCGTCGGATCCGCGGACCTCTGCGGCGGGGGATGTGGACACGGTCTGTACCTTTCGGGACGGCTCGCATCTGGAGACTTCCCGGGTTCACCGTGGGTGGGGGCCGTCTACCTTGACGCGAGGGTTACCTCGATGTGGGCGTCGGTGCCCACGCCCCCACACTAACAGCATGCTGAACGAAGTTCAACATATTGAACGAACTAGGCGACGTCCCCGACCAGCAGCGGGTTCGACAGCGCAGCGGCGGCGGTTCCCAGGGCGCGCGTGACACGCTCGCGACGCCCATCCTCGGGGGCCAAACCCATCATGGAGGCACCCAGGGCTAGCGGCTGATCCCCCGCATTGCGCGGCGGAATCACCACCGCGACGCCGGTAACCGTGGGGAACATCTCCCCCTCGTCGAGCCCGAAACCGGTCTCGCGGGCGCGCCGGATCTTGGCAATCAGCGCATCCAGATCCGTGGTCGAGGCGGCGGTGACCTGTGGACGGGTTTCCGGATCGGCAAAGCGCGCGCGGATCTCCTCATCGTCCAGGCGCGCCAACAGGGCGTTACCCACGGCGGTCAGGGCGGCCGGATAGCGGTCACCGATGCCGGCGGTGAGCCGCAGCGGCGCGCGACCCTCGTGCCGGGCCAGGTAGAGCACGTCGGTCCCGTCGAGCACCGCGATCTGCACCAGCTCATGACTCAGCTCGGGCGACTCGGAGCACACCCGGTAGAACTCGCGCACCTGATCAAAGCTCGCCAGATAGGCGCCGCCGAGCTCCACCGTGCGCCGACCGAGCCGGTAACCGAGGTCGCCGCGCTGGATCAGCCCGCCCTCCTCCAGCGCCACACACAGGTTGGCGGTCGAGGACTTGGCGATGCCCAGCGCGCGGGCCAACTCACTGATCCCGAGCGGCTGCCCGTGGGCGGAAGCCAAGACATCAAGAATCGCGATGGCTCGGGTCACCGCGGGGGCGGCCGTCTTCTCGGTACGGGGTGCGTCGGTCATGCGCGCTGGGCTCGCTTTCTTCGAGAGGTGTCTCGTCGGGGTGCTGCTAGTAGAACTGAACCGTGTCTACCACGTTCTTGGGGGTGGATCCATCCAGAATCGCGGTGGCGTTAGCCACAAACAGCTCGGCGATGCGTCGCTCCTCGGCGGCATTCAGCGCGGCGGTGTGCGGGCTGACCAGCACGTTGGGCAGGTCCCACAGTGCACTGGTGGGATCCAGCGGCTCGGAGGCAAAGACGTCGAGCGCGGCGAAGCCCACGCGGCCATCCTGAAGCGCCACGGTCAGGGCATCCTCGTCGATCACGGTGCCGCGTCCGACGTTGACCACGGTCACGCCGGGCTTGACCAGCGCGAGCAGGTCGGCGCTGAGCATCTTCTCGGTTGCGGCGGTCCCGGGCAGGGTCACCACGATCGAGTCGGCGCGGCCGATCACCTCGGCAATGTTGTCGGGGTGCACGATCTCGGAGACTCCGGGAACGTCCACCGGGCGACGGCTGGTTCCGATCACGTGCGCGCCCAGGGCGTCGAGCTTACGCGCAACCTCGGCACCGATGCCGCCGAGTCCGAGGACCAGAATCGTCTGCTCCGATACCTGACCCATCTCCCAGCGGTCGGTCCACGCGTGCTCGGACTGCTGCTTCTGCAGACGCGGCAGGGTCTTGGCCCCGGCGAAGACGCCAAACACGGCGAACTCGGCCAGCGGTCCGCCGTGCACGCCGGCGGAGGTGGTGAAGGTCACCCGGGCAAGGTCAGCCTCGGAGAGTCCGGCGGCCTTGACCTGCCCGCCACCACCGGCTGCCATGATCTGCACCCAGCGCAGCGCGGGGTTGGCGGCCACGGTGCGAGCGAGGGCCGCGGGGTTGACGTCGGGGATACCGTAGAGCACGTCGGCCGAGTCCAGCAGCTCCTCGAAGCGGGCCTGCTGCTCGGGGGTTCGGGTGAAGGAGGGATCGCCGGCAAAGTCGGCGGCAAAGCGCATCGGGGGCAGCAGGTCAGCCTCGCGCACCAGGTCGATTCGCGGCTCACGCTCGGTGATCAGGGTGGCGAGTTCCTCGGGCAGCGGGGTGGCCACAACTACGCGGAGGCGGGTGGGGGAATCGGTCATGACGACGCGGACCTTCCTTTCGACGATGAGCGGGGTCTGCCCCCATCCTAACCCCCGGAGGCCAACTCTCTGAACGGAGTTCGATATAGTGGCCGCATGATGGTGATCAATGATGTTCCCAAAATTGGTGTTGGCGTGATCGGACTCGGCTCGATGGGCGCGCCGATGACCCACAATCTGCTCTCTCATAGGGCGGATGATGTGGAGGTCTTCGTCCAGGGCCGTCGCCCCGAGAAACTGGTGCCGTTTGTCCAAGCGGGCGCGACCGCGCGCAATACCCCGCGCGAACTGGCAGTAGATTCCGAGATCGTGATCGTGATGCTGCCGGATCTCGCACAGCTGGAACAGGTGCTCGCCGGACCCGACGGCCTGCTCGCGGGGATCACGGCACCGACCCTCCTGGTGGTGTGCTCCTCCGTCTCCCCCGCCGGGCTGCGCGACCTGGCCGCGCGCCTCACTGCCGACACCGACGGCCTGCTGCGCGTGGTGGATGCTCCGGTCTCCGGTGGCACCGAGGGGGCCGAGGCGGGGACCCTGTCGATCATGGTGGGTGGCGATCCCGAGGATGTGGCGCGGGTTCTGCCGATCCTGTCCACGATGGGAACCCCGCTGCATCTGGGACCGCTGGGCTCGGGCCAGGTGGCCAAGGCGTGTAACCAGATGATCGTCGCCGCCACGATGACCGCGGTGGCCGAGGCGGCCGTGGTCGCCGAGCGGGCGGGGATCGACGTGGCCGCCCTCCTCCCCCTGCTCCAGGGCGGGTATGCGGGTTCGCGGGTGCTGGAGACCAAGGCCGAGCGGATCATTACCCGGGACTACACCCCGACCGGGATCGCCGCGTTTATGGTCAAGGACCTCACCGCCGCGGTCGCCGAGGCCGACGCAACCGGCACCGCCGCCCGCCAGCTGCGCACCAACCTGGGGGTCTTCACGGACCTGGTGGACGCGGGCCTCGGCGAGGAAGATCTGGCGGTGGTGCACCGCTTCGCCGAGATCGACCCACTCGATTAGGTTCCCGGCTCCAACTACAGGCCGCAAAACACAGGCCGCAAAACCAAGAGTCCCGGCGGGAAACTCGCCGGGACTCTGTTGGTGCACCCCCTCGGACTTGAACCGAGAACCCACTGATTAAGAGTCAGTTGCTCTGCCGATTGAGCTAGAGGTGCCCACGCCGTAACCGACGTGATACCTCCACTGTACCCAGAGAAGGCAGCGAGAAAAAATCGACACCCGCGTGGCGCACCACCCGGTGTCGCGGAAAAACACAACACCCCGATTCCATGCGGAATCGGGGTGTAATGGGCTGGTGCACCCCCTCGGACTTGAACCGAGAACCCACTGATTAAGAGTCAGTTGCTCTGCCGATTGAGCTAGAGGTGCGCGCTAAACACTGCGGTGTTTGGCAACGTCACAACTATACACACAATCCCACACACCTCCTATTCGTGACACGTCCGGGCGCGTCTCGCCCGCGGCGCAATAGCATCGGGGCATACAGTTTTGCCCGTCGATCAAGGGACGCACCATGTCTGCCGTTGTAGTCACCGCCGTGTTCACACCCGTACAGGGTCAGCTTGAGGCCGTGCTGGACGCCCTGCGTCCGGCGATCGAGGCGGTGCAGACCGAGTCGGGATGCGAGCTCTATGCGATCCACCAGCACCCGAACGGTGACATCGTGATGATCGAGAAGTGGTCGAGTGTGGAGCAGCTGGACCGCCATGGCGAGGGTCCGGCCGTGGCCGCCCTCAACGCCGCACTGGTGGGCCTGCTCGAGCGCCCCGCCGATGTGACTCGGCTGATCCCGATTCCCGTGGGCGACACGATTCGCGGCACCCTGTAGCCGGAACCGCCACACCGGCGCCCGAGAATCGTATAATCGGCACGTGAGCTTCGCCGACCCGATCCTGCGTGTTCTCGGCCCAATCCGGGTGGGCGAGACCCCCGTCTCCGGCGAGCGCGCACGGGTTCTCCTCGCCGTACTTGCTCTGGCTCAGGGTGAGCCCCGCTCCCCCGGATACCTGGCCGACGAGCTGTGGCCCGAGCAGCCCCCGGCGGATCAGCGTGGTGCCCTTCAGGCCCTGGTTTCCCGGGTGCGGAGGCTACTGCCCGCCGGAACCCTCACACTCGAACCGGCCGGATACCGGCTGAGTATCGACTCCGACCTGAGCCGCACCCACGCCGCCCTGCGCACCCCGCAGGATCCCACGGCACTGCGCGACGCCCTGGGGCTCTGGAGCGGGGATCCGGGGTCTGACCTTGATCCGTTCCCCGTTGCCGACGATCTGGCCACCCACGCCAGGGACACCCGGATCGTACTACTTCGATCCCTCGGTACCCTCCTCTCCGGCCCCGATCCCGCCGGCGCACGGGGATTCCTGAACGAACTGTGCGCGCTGGAGCCCCTGAGTCAGGACGATCATCTGACACTGATCCGAGTGCTTGATGCGCTCGGAGAACCCGCGGCAGCTCTGGCCACCTTCGCGTCCCTGCGCGAACGCCTGGCCGAACAGCTGGGCACCGACCCGAGTCCCGCGCTGCGCGCCGAGCATGCCCGCCTCCTGCGTGCAGACTCCGCCGCGAGCGATGTCGAGGTTCGCACCCCCACGGCCGTGGACACCCTCGATCTCACCCCCGTGACCGTGTGTATGGGACTGCGCGGATTTGCCGATGCCCTGATCGGCCGCGACGCGGATGTCCACACCCTCGAGCAGGCCCTCCACCAGCACCGTCTGGTCACCATCCTGGGTCCCGGCGGTCTCGGAAAGACGCGGCTCGCTCAGGCGGTCGCCCACTCCTGGCGGGGTCAAATATCGCGGATCGTGGTGGCCGAGCTGGCCGGTGTACGAAGCGCGGAGGATCTTCCCCGCACGCTCGCCGCGCTGCTGGGTCTGCGCGACAATCTGGCCGATGCCCGCGTTGGCGATGCCCCACGCCTGGACCTCGCCGAACGTGTTCTCGCGGCCCTGGCACAAACCCCGACCCTGCTGGTGTTGGATAACTGTGAGCATCTGATTGATGCGGTTGCCGCCTGGAGCGCGGACGTGCTGGGGGCCTGCCCGGAACTACGTCTGCTCGCCACCTCGCGGTCCCCGCTGCTCGTCCCCGGCGAGCGGGTATATGAACCCACACCGCTGGCCTCCGGGGATGCCGAGATGCCCGGCCCCGCGCTCCTGCTCTTTGCCGAGCGCGCCCGCGCGGCCCGGCCGGATGCCCGGTTCGATCCGGTCCTTGTGACCGAGCTGTGTGAGCGCCTGGACGGGCTCCCGCTGGCCATCGAGTTGGCCGCCGCGCGCACCCGGGTGCTCACCCTGCCGCAGATCCTGGGCGGACTTGAGCACAGTCTCGGGGTGCTGGATCCCCCACGCTCGGGTGGTAACCGGATCGCGCCGGACCGCCACCGCACCCTCACCGCGGTGATCGGGTGGAGTTGGAACCTACTGACCGAACGCGAACGGGAAACCTATCTCGTGTGCTCGCTCTTCCCCGACGGGTTTGGGCTTCCCGCGGCCTCGTCCGCCCTGGGTCGGGATGCCTCCGAAGACCTGGAGGGTCTGGTCCTCCAATCGCTGGTTCGAGCCTCCGAGGATCCGGTCACCGGAACGATGCGCTTTCGCATGCTGGAAACCATTCGTGAGTTTGGCACCGCCGAGCTCGCGCTGCGCGGGGATACCGATGCGTTTCGGGATCGCATCATCGCCTGGGCCGAGGCGAGCGCGCTGGAGCTTCTGCCGCGCACCGACGGCCCCGAACAGGCACAGGGGTTTGCCCTGGTGCGGCTCGAGCACGACACGTTCATGTGGGCCCTGCGTGGTGCCCTGGAACGGGGCAATGCGCACGCGGCCCTGGCGATCTTTGGACTGGTGTCGTTCTATCAGGCTCGGCTCAGCATCTACACCGACGCCGATGGGCTGGCCGCGGCCATCCTTGCCCTGCCGCGCGTGGAGCGAAACTACACCGGGGTGCGCGCAAATGCCGCGGGCCTCGGATTTGTGGTGCTCGGCGTCTTTGGGCTGTTTGATGATCTTCGGACCGGGGTGACCGCGCTCACACGAATTCGCAAGATGCTCGACGCGGGGGCGGTCACCGATCGCCGGATCGAGGCGTTCTATCGGATGCTGCATGGCTCCGCAGCACCCGATCGCGTGATGACCGTGCTGCACACGATGGCGGAGGACCCCGAGCCCCAGGTTGCCGTCTACGGTCTGCTCCTGGCGGCACAGCTGGCCGAGAATGCCGGACGAGCCCAGGAGGCCATCAACTTCGCGCTGCGCGCCGAGAAGCTCGCGCGCGTGCTCGGCGACCTGTGGACACTCACGATGACCCGCGTGGTCCTCGCCCAGCTCACCAGTGAGGTCGCAGATATCGAGGACTCCATTGCCTGGGCGAAGCTCGCACTGCCCGGACTCACGACCCTGGGCCTGGCCGAGAACCGACGTCATATCCTCTGGCTCCTGGCGATTTACACCGAGTCTCCCGCCGAGCTGGAACCGCTGATCACCGATGAACCCAGCCCACATATGAACAGCACCGAGGAGGATTTCCGATCGGTCGCGTGGGCCGGTCGCGCCGAACTCGCGCTGAAAAACGGCGAGCGCGCCCGCGGTCTGGAACAGTATCGTCTCGCCGAACGCAACTTTGCCACCCCGATTGCCCGCGCCTATGCCTGGTACACGATGGTGGCGTCGGGCTCCCTCGCCGCGCACGGTCTGGCCCGCGAGCCTGAGCTTGCCATGTTCCGTCGCCTGCGCACCCGCGCCATCGCGCTGCAGCGCATCGGCGGTATCCACACGGACATGCCCGTGTGGGGCTCGGCCCTGCTCGCGGTTTCCACGCTGGGGCTCAGCACCCCCGAGGTTTCGGACCTCTCCCTCGAGCTCTTTGCCGTCTGCCGATCATTCTCGGCCCGGCAGGAACTCCCGGCTCTGCGCTACTCCGTTCATGAGGCCGCCCATGTGGAGGTCGCCGGCCCCGAGGCGGTGGCCCGGGCACTGACCGCGGCCGATGCACTGAGCGCCCGGGCCCGGGTGGAGCGCGCCGTCGCGATTCTGCGGGATCCCCGCTGGCGGGCCGCGGGGGCCTAAACGCACAACGTCGATATCCCTGAGGTCCGTCTGTCCGGGCGAACGGATGATCGAGAGCATCAGGCAGCCCGGGCCACCGGACCGTGCGGAATCGCGTGAGCCAACGAGAACCGGGAGTCCACACCGTAGCCACATGCCTGCCCGGCGAAAATGCTGAAGACCCGGTCGCCCACGTTCATCGTGCGGTGCTGGTCAACACTCACGCGCGCTTCGGCTTGGCCTGGCTGCCCGGGTGGATTAATCCAGCCCTCATATTTCCGCATCCAGAGTGTGTCGCTGTCCTCGCGAGAGAGGCCATCAACCGCCGCGATCAGCGCCTGAGCGGTCTGGGAGCACGCGACGATATTTGCGACCACCCGCAGGTCTCCGGGCACCGCCTCGACCCGACCGGAGAGGCCGATTCTGCACCGCGCCGTGTGTGCCTCGGCATCCACCTCCACCCGGGTGAGCGTAATCACGGGGGTGTCTCCGGCCCGGTGCGAGGCACGACCGCTTTCGCCCCAGTCGTTCGTGATGATGGCGTAGTCGGCCGAGGTGCGCATGTTGCCGATTTTCACCTCCGCGTGCACGGCCCGATTCTGCACCGACAGAATCCCGAGGATGGGGACGTTGTCGAGCGCTTCGATGGGGGCCGACCCGGCTCTTAAGACGACGTGGGTCAGCGCGGCGATATCGGTGGGCGCGATGCTGCCGCTACGCCGGTTCAGCTCACCAAACCGGCTGCCAATATGAGCAAGGAAGAGCACCACATCGATGGTGCTGAGGTGCGGCAGACGCTGCACCTGACCGCGTCGGCCCCAGTCCGCCGGATATCGCACCATCGCCGAGCCCTGGACGCTCCAGGTCTGCGGATCTCTGGCCTGGAAGCTCAGCGAAGATTGTTGTTGTGCACCTCGATAGAGGGAACCGAAAAATCGGCCGGACGCGTCGCCCAAGAGCTCATCGATGGACGCGGCTCTGATTGGTGTATTCATGGTGTTACTCCTCATTTCTCACTCCGATCGGTAGTTCCGATCCGAACGTCCTCTCGTCGCGAGTACATGGTGATGATCGAGACAAGACCAAAAACCAGCGCAATCACGGCGCTGGCGATCCCCACCGAGCGGAATGCCGTCACCGCATCGGCGCGGGCGAGGGCGGGGATGAACACCGCCCCAAACAGCGAGACGGCAACGGCTTCGCTGCCGACACGAATCGTGTTGATCCAACCCGCCGCCAGGCCCGCGTTGTTTTCCGGAGCCACCGCGAGAGCCTCGTTATCAACGAGCCCGGCGTGAAGTCCAAAACCGATACCGAGCACAACCATGACCGCGGCCAGCACACCCGGAGGGGAACCCGCGAAGCCCGCGATTGCCGCCGACCCGAGCACCATCAGAACAACCGCGATGGCCAAGACCGTCCGCGGGGCCGCGCACCGGCCCACCAGGAAGCCGGCCACAAGCGGGACGCCCAGCGTCGGCAGGGTCATAAACATCACAAAGAGTCCGGATTCGGTGGGACTCACGCCCCAGGCCGCCTGCACCAGGCTCGGCACATAGGTCACACACGAGGCAAAGCTAAAGCTGGCGACCACCACCACGAGGGTGACCCCCAGAAAGCGAGGCCGGCCGATGAGCCGAAAATCGAGAAGCGGCACCCGGACTCGACGCTCTCGAAGGATCAGACCCAGCACACACAGCCCCCCAATCGCCACCGGAATCAGCGTGCCCGGGGTGATCCAGGTCCCCGAGGATCCCGCCACAAATGCGGATACGAGTGCGGCAATCACACCAAAAAAGAGCAAAGCTGCCGGCCAGTCAAACGCGCCGGGTGCCCGCGGTTCACTCCGGGTAATGTCCCGGCAGGTCAGCATGATGACCACGGACAGGATCAGCAGCACACCCTGGATCGCAAAGATATGGTTCCAGCCCACCGCCTGTGTCACGATTCCGCTCAGGGTGGGGCCACTGGCGAGCGAAAGCCCGGCCACGGCCCCCATCAGGGAAAAGGCACGGGCACGCTCGGGCCCTGAAAACGCAAGCGACAGCAGCGCCGAGCCCACGCTGAATATGGCACCGGCACCGATGCCGGCAAGAATCCGAGCCGCGTCGAGAAGCAGATAGTCGGGGGCACAGAAACTCACGATGGACGCACCAATAAAGATCGCCCCGCCGAGACTAAAGGACCGCCAGCGTCCGATGCGATCGGCGAGCGACCCCCACGCCAGGGTCGACGCGGCAAATGTGATGTTGAACCCGTTCAGCGCCCACTGTTGACCCACCGGATCAGGACCGAGAGCCGCCGCGATATCGGCGAGCGCAACCGCGGTCCCCGAGACCGACAGCGGCACCACAAATACCGCGATCAGAACGGCGGCCGCCAGTCGATAGCGCTGCCCGGGTCGTGATGCTCGCGGGACCACGGTGCGGCCCGGCGACGTCCGGATCATGTGGCCTCCCCGGATACGAGGATGGATTCAAGGACCGCGTTAAACGCCACGGCTTCCGTGTGATGGGGAAAGTGTCCCGCATGCTCAATCACGTGGGGTGGCTCCTGACCCAAAAGCTCGGCGATTTCGTGCGCAATTGACACCGGCACATCCGGGTCCTCGGCACCGTGAATCAGGGTGATTGGGACGGCAATGTTTCGAAGGTAGGCTCTCGGGTCATACTCCCGGTGATCCGCGTAAAGCGCGGCGATAAACGGGCTGGACGCAAACACCTGTGCCCGAGCCCACGCGCCGAACGCCTCGGAATCCGCGCCCGAATACCATGAGGAGACCATCCGTGACAGGGTGGCAATTCGATTGCTCGCCAGCTGTTCGCTCAGGGACAGGACGGCAGAATCGGGCGAACGGGTCCCCAGATGAAAGGGGGCGTCGACGGCGACGATGCGCCGCAGCCGTTGCGGTTGGTCCCGCGCGGCTTCGATCGCGAAGGTTGCCCCCATCGAGGTGCCCACCAGCGTGACTCGATCCAGGTTCAGGGCTTCCAGGAACTCGACGATATCGGAGGCGATCTGCGCAATGGTGTTGCCATCGGCGCGCGCCTCGGTGTAGCCGCACCCCCGCCAGTCGGGCTGAATCACCCGATATCGCGCGGCGAAGTGCACGGCCTGTTGATCCCAGACGCGCCCGCTAGTTCCCCACCCGTGGAGGAAAACCAGGGGCGGTCCCTCCCCCGCATCGGTGTAGTGGAGGTTGATGGTGTTGACGCGGATGAATGGCATGGTCTTTCCCTTCGAATTCGGCTATCGCCGCCACCCCAGTTGGGTGAAGGTATGCACACGGATGGCATCGGGATCCAGGCGTTGATCGATGTGTTGGTCGGGACGAACAATCAGCGCCGTGCGCGCAGGACCAATCACGGCGCGGAATCCGAGACCACCGGCAATCCCGGCCAGGTCGATCACTCGGAAATACCCGGGTGTCTCGGCGCGCACGCGCAGCACAGTGCGTTGCCAGTGCGCGGCGGAGTACACGGACCCTGGATACAGCAAAACGGTGGGTGAGGTCCCGTCGATCGAGGCGCGGCGATGCGCCGCCGAGGCAGGCAGGGGCGGAACCCGGTCGTGACCCGCCCCATACTCCGTATCAAGCTGCGCTAGCTGGCGCAGGCCCGGGAGAGCGGGCGCTTCCCGCCCGTCCTCACCATGCTCGTCCACCCGGGCTGTTTGCGCGCGGGTGAGGGCAAGAACCGTGTCCACGTGGGCACGGCGCTCCCGAGCATAGTCATCCAGGCTCGTCTCGCCCAGGTGCCCCAGAAGCACCCGACCCAACCTCCAGCCGAGTGCAATCGCATCCTGGATGCCGGTGTTCATCCCCTGTCCGGAGGCCGGAGTACCCACGTGGGCCGCATCACCGGCCAGCAGCACCCGACCGGCACGGTAGGTGGCGGCCTGGCGAGTCTCGGATCGAAAGTCTGCCCGATACCGAACCGTGCCAATCCGCCCCGAGATCTCAAAGCTATCCAGGAGGTGCTGTATGGCGAGCCTGACGGATCCCTCCTCCGGGGAAAGGTTACTGGTGGCGAACCGAAAGAGGTCGGCACCGATGGGGGCAATCGCCAGGCTGCGCTGCGAATCGAAATAGTACGAGCCCTGATCGGCGGCGATGCCCTGGGCAACTGCGTCCACGAGGGTATAGTCGACCGGCACCACCTCCCCCACAAAGGCGATTCCGGCGCATTCCCGTACACGAGATTTACTGCCGTCGGCACCGATCACCCAGGCAAACCGTCCGTACTCGGGTGTTCCGTCTGCTCGACGCAGTGTCGTGAGCACCCCGCTAGCATCCTGGGACGCATCCAAAAATTTGGTGCCGCGCTCGACGTGCACCCTGAATTGATGGAGTCGCTGTTCACACAGGAATTCAATATCTGGTTGAGGCAGCGTCAGGGCAAACGGAAACTCCGTATCCGTCAGCTCAGCGAGGTCGTGGATCTGCGGTGACTGTCCCCGCTGAGTGAAACCGACATGTTCAATCTGGTGCGCCTGCCTCAACAGAGGCTCGGCCAGATTGAGCCGAGCCAGAAGTTCCAGAGACCGGGGCCACACCACGTTGGCCTTGCTGTGCCGAGTGGCACGCTCGCGATGATCGATGATCCTCGCGCGAACACCGGCGTGTGCGAGCTCATGGGCGATGACGAGCCCTACCGGCCCCGCCCCGACGATCAACACATCGGCATCGTTCACGCTTGTCATCACATCCCCTAACTGAAACACGAATGTTTCATGCTAGGCATGACTACAGGACTTTAAGTTCTATGTTTCACAAAAAGTGGATGCCATCTGTACAATTATCGAATGAGTGAACTGAGCGAAGAACTCCGGGAAAAGGTCTTTGGCCAGAGCCTCTCCGACGGTGCCGTCGCAAAAACAACACGTATTCTTGTCGCCGCGGATCGCCTTCTCCGCACGAACCCGGCCGCCACTCTCGACGACATCGGTGCCGAGGCCGGAGTGTCGCGGACCACGGTCTATCGCAGGTTTCCCACCCGCCAACTTCTCATCCTGACCCTGTCTCGCTGGGCGGTGGGAAGAATTGCCGAGGCACTGGAGCGTGCGAGTATCGGAGTCGTCCCCGCCTATGTGGCGCTTTATCAGGCGACCCGAAACGTGATCGCTGTCAAGGTGAGCCTCGATTACACGCGCGGCCTGCCCCTACCCGAAGACCCCGTCGTGAGTGAGTATCAGGAACAGATGACCCACACGGCCATCCGGCTGGTGGAACAGTGCCAGTCGGAGGGCATCATCAGCAATGACGTGGATCCTGGATGGGTGCGCGCCATGTTCTATGCCATCATCCACGCGGCGACCGGTTTCGACTCCCACGACGCGGAGACGGTCGATGAGGACGTGCTGGCCCGACGCATCGTTGATTCACTCCTCCACGGCGTGGGCACCGGACGAACACTGTAGCGCTTCCGAGAACACAAAACCGCGCCCTCCCCGGCCGGCCGAAGCCGGCCCCTGGGGAGAGCGCGGAGAAGGCGCTAGGCGCGGCGCATGTAGGCGCGCACCGTGAGCGGCGCGAAGATTGCCACGATCACGGCCGAACCCAGCAGCGGCCAGACGGCCTCGGTCGTGAAGGCACCGGTGTTGAGCACATCGCGTACGGCGGTGACCAGGTGGGACACCGGGTTAATGTTCACAAACGCCTGCAGCCAGGTGGGCATGGTGTCCACCGGGACGAACGCGTTGGAGAGGAAGGTCAGCGGGAACAGGATGATCATCGAGATGCCCTGCACACTCGAGGCCGACCGGGCAATGACGCCAAAGAAGGCGAAGATCCAACTGATCGCCCAGGCACAGACGATCACCAGCAGCGCGGCACCGATGACCGACCAGATTCCTCCGTGCGGACGGTACCCCATGATGAAGCCCATCACAAAGGTCAGGGTGGTGGCGATCGCATAGCGCACGGTGTCGGCCAGTAGCGCCCCGGAAAGCGGCGCGATGCGGGCGATGGGGAGTGAGCGGAAGCGGTCAAATACCCCCTTGTCCATGTCCTCGCGGAGCTGGGTTCCGGTGACCACCGAGGTGGTGATCACCGTCTGAACCAGGATGCCCGGGATAATCACCGGCAGATAGTTCGAGACGTCCCCGGAGATCGCACCACCAAAAATATACGTGAACATCACGGTGAAGATGATCGGCTGCAGGGTCACGTCGAAGAGCTGCTCCGGGGTGCGCCGGATCTTGAGGAGGCCGCGGTAGGCCATCGTCAGCGAGTGCCGGATGCTCTCGCTCAGACTCACCCGATTTCTCAGGGTGCGTTCGTGGGCGGGGACGATTGTGCTGCCCGCAAGACCGTGGGTGCGGGATGTGGGTGCGGTGGTGGTACTCATGCGTGGGCTCCCTCGGGGATCGCGGCGTTCTCGGTGTCGTCGGTGTCGTCGGTGGGTTTACCGGTGATGCTCAGGAAGACATCATCCAGGCTCGGCTTGTGCACGCTGAACTCCTCCAGCCGGATGCCCTCCCCGCGCAGTTCGATCAGCAGGTCGGTCACCCGCTCGGGATCGCTCAGCGGCACGGTAATCCGCGCGGCCTCGGCCGAGGTGGTGCCCGATACCCCGAGCACACGCTCGGCAATGCCCAGCGCGCGCTGGGCCAGCAGCGGCTCGCCCAGCCGCAGTTCCAGGGAGGAGGTTCCCACCTGGGCCTTGAGTTCGTCCCCGGTACCCTCGGCCACCACGCGGCCCCGGTCGATGACGGCGATCCGGTCGGCCAGCTGGTCGGCCTCATCCAGATACTGGGTGGTCAGCAGCACGGTGGATCCCCCGGCGACCAGGCGCCGGATGGTCTCCCACATCTGCGCACGGGTGCGCGGGTCCAGGCCGGTGGTGGGCTCGTCCAGGAAGATCAGCGGCGGCTGGGAGATCAGGCTTGCCGCCAGATCCAGCCGACGGCGCATTCCTCCGGAGAACTTCTTCAGCGGGCGCGAGGCGGCCTCGGTGAGTCCAAACTCCTCCAGCAGATCGTTGGCCTTGATCTTGGCCTCTCGGCGCCCGAGTCCCAGCAGGCGGGAGAAGAGCACGAGGTTCTCGGTGGCCGAGAGCCCCTCATCCACCGATGCATACTGTCCGGTCACGCCGATCAGCTGGCGCACGATCTGCGATTCGCGCTGCACGTCGTGACCAAAGATGCGGGCCTGCCCGGCGTCTGGACGCAGCAGCGTGGCCAGCATCGAAATGGTGGTGGTTTTGCCCGCCCCGTTGGGGCCGAGCACACCGTACACGGTGCCGGTGGCAACCCGAAGGTCTACCCCGTCCACCGCACGGTTGGTTCCAAAAGTCTTCACGAGTCCGTCGGCCTCGACGGCCCATTCGGTGTGTGTGTTCACAGGTGTCCTTTCAACGTCTCGAGGTACACACTGCCGGGTCACACTGACGCGGCACCGACGCGGCCACCTCCGCGCGTCAGTGCCCGCAACAAGGCTCACCCGGTTCCCCCTCACAAAATGGCGCAGCGATGATGCGACATTGAATCACCCCACAGGTGAAACCGGTGTTTTGCTTCCTTCGCGCGCGTCATAGCGTGGCAGTATGTCCAGAATTCAAGCTCGCACCAAGTCTCGCGGCGCCCTGGCAGCTCTCAGCGCCGGCGTCCTGCTCTCGGTGGTCCTGATCCCGGGAACCCCGGCGATTGCCGCCACCCCCTCGACCGAATTCCCCGGCCGCACCATGGGTAGCGGTGCCTACGGCTACGTGGGCCAATTCGGCATTAGCCAGACTCAGACCACCCCCAAACCCCTCGACTTCGCCTTCCCCTATGGGGTTTCGGTCCGCGATGGCGTCATCGCCGTGGGTGACTCGGGGCTGGCCACCTGGGAGGCCCCCAACCAGCAGGCCGCCGGGCACAACCTGCAGACCTTCACCCTGCAGCCGGGGCTGGGCACCAACGGTGCCTATCAGGGCGATGGTAAGTGGGCCGTGGAAACCCACGAAGCCGATGCAAACCCGCAGGGAATCGTCCAGCCCAAGTGGCAGACCCCGGACGATCCCAAGGGCCCCCGTGGCCAGCGCGGCACCGCGATCGACTCGAAGGGTAACGTGTATGTGCTGAGTTCGGATGCGATTCCCAACGTCCGCAAATACTCGCCGACCGGTGAGCTGCTGCTCTCCTTCGGCGACGGTCACACGCCCGGCCCAATCAACTGGCCCGTGGGCATCGACGTGGACGAACAGGACAACGTGTATGTCACCAGCCAGGGCACCAGCGCGGTGACCGTCTGGGACACCAACGGGAAGTTCCTCAGCTGGTGGAGCGTCTATTGGGCCGATGGGGAGAAGCTACCCTTCGTCGACCTGACCGGTGTGCAGGCCGTGGCCGTCGATGCCAAACGCGGTGCCGTCTACATCGGTGATATTCAGGATGAGGGTCGCCCCGGCCGCATCCACAAGCTGTTGCTCACCAAGACCACCGACCACAATGTGGATCCGGGCAATAACCCGGCAGGCTGGACCTGGAAGATTGATCCCACCTTCGGCACCGGTGGCTATGTGGAGCTTCCCAAGCTGTTCCTGGGCAAGAACCACGTATTCGGGCTGGCCGTGGACGAGAACAACGGGAACGTCTACTACTCCGCGAGCACCGGCAATGTGAGCTGGCTCTCCCCGAACGGTGCACGCCTGGGCACCATCGGCACCTCGACCGGTGCCGCCCAGTCCGAGGGTCGAACCTCCGTGGTTCGAGGCATCGACGTGGACAGCTCAGGCATCGTGTATGCGAGTACCCAGCAGACCACCGCGACCAGCAATAAGCGTTCGATTGTGCAGGCCTTCGCACTAACCCCGGATCCGGTAACCGGAGCCACCGCCACCGCGGGTGACGCCCAGGTGGAGCTCTCCTGGACCGCCGTGACTCAGGGATATGGTCAGGTTCCGGTGCTCGACTACTTCATCGAAACCTCGGTTGATGGTGGCACCACCTGGACCGCGGCTCCCGCGGGCACCACAACTCGCGCAGCCAGCACCGCCACCACCCGCACCATCGCGGGCCTGACCAACGGAACCGAGACCTCGTTCCGGATTCGCGCGGTCAGCGAGGCGGGAATGGGCGACCCGATGATCGTCACCGCCACTCCGGTAGCTACGGTCACACCGACTCCCACCCCGACCGTGGACCCGACCCCGACCGTCGACCCCACGCCCACCGTGGACCCCACGCCGACCGTCGACCCGACACCCACCGTGGACCCGACCCCGACCGTGGACCCCACGGTGACTCCGACCGCCGGACCCACCGCGACCGCGGACCCGAGCGACCCGCCGGTGGTTACCCCGAAGCCGACCGATCCCGGTCAGCTCTCCAAGACCGGTTCCGATAACCTGCTGCCCCTGGCGGGTATCGCGGTTCTCATCCTGATGGCCGGTATTGCGATGCGTGCACGTGCACGTCGCGCCGGACACGAGGGCTAGCCCTCCTCATCCCGAGTGCCCTCGGCCACGGTATATTCCGTGGCCGAGGGCACTCGGGTTTCCGGGCCACACAGGCAACACAAAGCCCCGACCGGAAACCGGTCGGGGCTGATGGTGCACCCCCTCGGACTTGAACCGAGAACCCACTGATTAAGAGTCAGTTGCTCTGCCGATTGAGCTAGAGGTGCGTTGTCCGGATAACCGGACAAGAGAAGACTTTACCAGTGCCGCACGCTCTTTTCCAATCGGGGCGCGTGTCGCCGTGTCGCCCGGCATGGCGCGGATGTCCAGGGGAAAACGCTAGGCTATTGCGCATGACTCTCGATGCTTCCTGGACCCCCGAAGAAGACCTCGCGCTGGCCTTGCGTTTGGCCGATGTCGCGGATGAGATCTCACTCGAGCGTTTCCGCGCCGGAGACCTCCGGGTGGACACCAAACCCGACCGCACCCACGTGACCGACGCCGATCTGGCCGTGGAGCGGGCACTGCGAGCGATCATCGAGGCCGAGCGCCCGGGCGACGGGATCCTGGGCGAGGAGTACGGCACCGAGGGCAGCACCGAGCGACAGTGGATCCTCGACCCGATCGATGGAACCGCCAACTTCCTGCGCGGCGTCCCCAACTGGGCCACCCTCATCTCGCTGGCCGAGAACGGCGTTCCGCGGGTGGGCGTGGCCAGCGCCCCGGCGTTCCAGAAGCGCTGGTATGCGGCTCCGGGTGCCGGCGCCTGGCTGGTTGAGGGATCCGCCGAGCCACGCCGCCTGCGGGTGTCCGGTGTACGCAGCATCGAGGATGCCTCGCTGAGCTTCCAGTCCATCGGCCAGTGGCGCGACGCCGGCTATCTCCCCCAGCTGCTAACCCTCGCCGAGACCGTCTGGCGTGACCGCGCCTACGGCGACATGTGGTCCTATGGCCTGCTGGCCGAGGGACTGGTGGATATCGTCGCCGAGTTCGACGTCAAGGAGTACGACATCGCCCCGTTTGTGGCGATCATCACCGAGGCTGGCGGCCGCTTTACCGCGATCGACGGCACCGACACCATTGCCGGGCGCAGCGCACTGGCCACCAACGGCCTGCTGCACAACCAGGTGCTGGACATCGTCACCAAATAGCTGCACCCGGCCAGAGCCACGGCAAGCGCAAAGCAAAAGCCCGGTTCCTTGCAAGGAACCGGGCTTTACTCTTCGCCAGCGTGTGACATGACCGATGGTGGAGATGCGGGGAATTGAACCCCGGTCCACTGCTGCAATTCTGCGTCTTCTACGGGTGTATCCTTCGAAAACGTTTTCTCGGCCCCAACCTTTACCGAAGGCGGTTAGGTTGACAGGCCCAGCCAGAGTATTAGTCCCGCGTACCGCTCAGGCGTCGGCACACAGCAAGTTTCCTAAATGACGCCAGGAACCGGGGCGGAAACAAACCCGGTCTGACGGACTATTCGGGCTCGCTTAGGCAGCGAGGGCGAAGTCAGTGCGCTTAGAGTTGGCACTTATTGGTTTTTCAGAGATCGTTAACGAGATAACCCTGAATCCTCGACCCGCTTCTCGCAGTTTCACAGGCAATGTCGAAACCGATCATCCCCATGCACATTCACGAAGAATGGGTCATGTCACACGCTATTGAATTATCAGGAGCCGAAGCCCACAAACCCCCGAAGGGATGTCCCCAGTATATCCGGGATTGCCCGGGTGGGGAACCACGTTCGCGCGCGGCGATCAGTTTCGCACGCAAACATGCGGGAAACACGTGGTGGTCCAGGCGACGGGCCCGAAGTCAGGCTAGTCCTGCTCGACCAGCAGCGCGCGCAGGCGGTCGCGAATCTCCGGGCCCACGCCGGCCGAGTCGAGGTATCCCTCGAGTCCACCGGGGAGCGCATAGAGGTCTACCAGAACCGACGCGAGGACATCTCGCGGGCTCTCGGTCATGATCCCCAGCAGCTGCGGTGTCACCTCGATGCCCTGGCTCCGCGCCATCTCGGTCATGTGCTCGGCCCAGGCCCCGGCCAGGTTCGCCTGAGTGGCCGCATAGTCGTCCAGGACGTCCTCGCGGTCAACCCCCACGGTCAGCAGAACCAGTGCACTGAGCACACCGGTGCGGTCCTTACCCGCGGTGCAGTGGATGATCGCCGGGGTGGTTGCCGGCTCGGCGAGTTCGGTCAGCACCGCGCGCACGACGTCGGTGTGGCGGAACAGGATCGCCCGATAGAGGTCTCCGAGCCCGAGTCCGGGGGTCGCGGCGGCATCCACCGATCCCTCAAACACCGCGTGGTGCAGGTCGCGGAGGCCCAGACCCTCCACATCGTCGGGCATCGCCGCACGCTCGGGCTCATCGCGCAGGTCGATGATCGAGTGGATCCCGCGTTCGGTCAGCGCCGCGCGTCCGGCCTCCCCCAGATTGTGCAGGGCATCGGAGCGATAGATGACGCCGGTGCGGGTGTGACCGCCGGGGACCGGGTAGCCCCCGAGATCACGAAAGTTGACGGTACCGGGCACGGGCAATGCTGAGGATGCGGTCATACCAATATCCTGGCGTGTGCCCCGGGCCGGTGCAAGGATTTTGCGCACAATGCACGCCCCAAAATAACGCACGCGGCGATCCTCGTTCCCGAGGATCGCCGCGTGAATGATGGGGCTACTCGCCCAGGCAGGCGGGTGGAAGGACTACTCCCCCAGGCGGTTTCGCGTCGCCATCGCGCGGGCAGCCTCACGGGTGTCCTGACGCTCACGCAGTGCGTGACGCTTGTCGTATTCCTTCTTACCCTTGGCAATGGCGATCTCCACCTTGGCGTTGCCGTTATTGAAGTAGATCTTCAACGGGATGATCGTGTAACCGCCCGGGGCAACCTTATGCGCAATCTTGTTGATCTCCTGACGGTGAAGAAGCAGCTTGCGCTTCCGCCGGGCGCTGTGGTTGTTCCAGCTGCCCTGGAAGTACTCGGGAATGTGCACGGCATCCAGCCAGATCTCGTTCCCCTCCACGAAGGCGTAGCCGTCCACCAGGGACGCGCGGCCCATCCGCAGCGACTTCACCTCGGTGCCGCTGAGGACCATTCCCGCCTCGAAGGTGTCCTCGATCAGGTAATCGTGGCGCGCCTTGCGGTTGGTCGCGACAACTTTTTCACCACGTTCCTTGGGCACGGTGTTCTCCTTCTTTGGGCACAGCTGGGCCCGGTAAATGACTCGGGCTGCCCGGGAAACCCGGGCAGCCCATCAGTATATCCGGTTGAGGCCGGAAATTACGCCTTCAGGTATCGCTTGATCGCGAAGTTCGCCGAGAGCGCGGCCAGGATCATGCCCACCAGGATCAGCGCGGGAACCACGATAAACGCGTCTCCCAGCCCGACCAGGTTGGACATCGAGGACGGCACATTGTCCTTGAGGTAGCCCTGCACAAAGAAGTGCACGATCGCGACGATCGCTCCGCCCGCGAGCAGGGACCCAATGAAGGCGGAGATCACCCCCTCAAGGATGAACGGTGTTTGAATGAACCTGTTCGACGCACCCACCAGACGCATGATCGTGATCTCACGGCGACGCGAGTAGGCCGACAGGCGGATGGTGGTGGCGATCAGCAGTACGGCGGCCATCAGCATCAGCGCGGCGATGCCGATCGCGGTGTAGGAGGCCACGTTCAGGACCGAGAAGATGGTGTCCAGGTACTTGCGCTGGTCGGTGACCTCTTCCACGCCGGGGACGCTCGAGAAGGCCTCGGAGATCACGTTGGACTGAGCCGGGTTCTTCAGGTTGACCCAGTAGGTCTCCTGCAGCTGGTCCGGGGTCACGTACTTGGTGATCTCGTTACCGGCGAACTTCTCCTGGAAGCGCTTATACGCCTCATCCTTGGACTCGAAGTAGAACTTCTCGATCACCGGAGCCAGGGCCGCGGACTTCAGTGCGTCCTCGACACCCTTACGCTGGTCGTCGGTCACCGCACCGCCGGCACAGGATTCGCTCAGCGAGTCCTGCGGGCACAGGTAGATGGCCACCTGGGCACGGTCATACCAGTAGCCCTTCATCTGACCGATCTGCATCTGCATGAGGGCGGCGGCCCCCACGAAGGTCAGCGAGATGAAGGTCACCAGGATGATGGAGACAACCATGGACAGGTTGCGGCGCAGGCCGGTGAAAACCTCGCCCCAAATCAGCGACATTCTCATTTGACCGGTCCCACGTTCTGCTCGTCTTCTCCCGTTTGGTCACCATCGCGGCGCAGGCCGAGGCTCTCGGCAATGCCGAGGTGGTCGGCCGCATCTTCGGTTTCCACCTGCGGCAGGTTGATCGCCGAGGTGTGAGTCGGGGCTGCGGGCGTGACCGGAACGGCCGGAATGATCGGCTGCGCGCGGGTCTCTAGCTCGGCGGCGGCGGCCTCGGAGGCCACGGCTGCCTGGGCGGCCAGGGCGGATTCACCCTTGACCTCCTGCGGACGCAGCTCGGGCACGATACCGGTGTTGCCGTATCCGCCGGAACGCTCGTCTCGGACAACCTTGCCCTCGTGCAGCTGGATCACGCGACGGCGCATCTTGTCCACGATGCCCGCCTCGTGGGTGGCCATCACCACGGTGGTACCACCGGCGTTGATGCGCTCCAGGAGCTGCATGATGCCGGCGCTGGTGGCGGGGTCAAGGTTACCGGTGGGCTCATCGGCCAGGAGTACCGGGGGCTTGTTGACCACGGCGCGGGCGATGGCCACACGCTGCTGCTCACCACCGGAGAGTTCGTGGGGGTAACGCTCGCCCTTGCCATCCAGGCCCACCATCTTGAGGACGTCGGGGACGGCCTCCTGGATGAACCCGCGGGACTTACCGATGACCTGCAGCGTGAAGGCCACATTCTGGTACACGGTCTTGTTGGGGAGCAGGCGGAAGTCTTGGAACACCACGCCCAGCTGCCGACGGAAGTAGGGAACCTTCCGGTTCGAGATCGAACCCAGGTCGTTTCCAAGCACGTGAATGGTGCCGGACGAGGGCCGCTCCTCCTTGAGGATCAGCTGCAGACAGGTGGACTTTCCCGACCCGGAGGCGCCCACGAGGAACACAAACTCCCCGCGCTCGACCTCGAAGTCGATTCCGTCGACCGCGGGTCGCTTGGACCCGGGATACATTTTGGTGACGTTCTCATAGCGAATCATGACGTTTCGAGCCTAAGCATGCCGCTGGGCTTTTGCGCGCTGACACGCCAAGAGGGGTCACACTCTCGGGTTTCGAGCCCTGTTTTCTGCGGCGAAGCCTAGTCGCGGTCGGCGCTCTTGCGCCAGCGGATGCCCGCGGTGATGAAGCCATCGAGGTCGCCGTCAAACACGTTGCTCGGGTTGTTCACCTCGTAGTCGGTGCGCAGGTCCTTGACCATCTGGTACGGCGCCAGGACGTAGGAGCGCATCTGGTCTCCCCAGCTCGCGGTGATGTTGCCGGCGAGCTCCTTCTTCTTGGCGTTCTCCTGCTCGCGCTGCACTAGCAGCAGGCGGGACTGGAGCACCCGCATGGCCGCCGCACGGTTCTGAATCTGCGACTTCTCGTTCTGGCAGCTCACCACGATGCCCGTGGGCAGGTGGGTGATCCGCACGGCGGAGTCGGTGGTGTTCACCGACTGGCCGCCGGGGCCCGAGGAGCGGAAGACGTCGACACGGATGTCGTTGTCGGGGATGTCGATGGACTCGGTAACCTCCATCAGCGGCACGACCTCGACCGCGGCGAAGCTGGTCTGACGCTTACCGGCGGAGTTAAAGGGGCTCATCCGCACCAGGCGGTGGGTTCCGGCCTCGACGCTCAGCGTGCCAAACGCGTAGGGGGCGTCGATCTCGATGGTGGCGGACTTGATGCCCGCCTCCTCGGCATAGCTGGTGTCGAGCACGGTGGCCGAATACTTGTGCTGTTCGGCCCAGCGCAGATACATCCGCAGCAGCATCTCGGCGAAGTCGGCGGCGTCCACTCCCCCGGCACCGGCCCGAATGGTGATGACCGCGGGACGCGGATCAAACTCACCGTTCAGCAGGGTCTGCACCTCGAGGTCACCGATCGCGGTGCGCAGCTTTTCCAGCTCGGCACGCGCCTCGGCGGCGGAGGCCTCGTCGCCCTCCTCGTTGGCCAGTTCGATCAGAACCTCAAGGTCATCGAGCCCGTTGGCCACCCGGGTGACACGCCCGAGCGAGGCCTGCTTGTGACTCAGCGCACTGGTCACCTTCTGTGCCTCATCGGGGTTGTCCCAGAGGTCGGGCGCACCGGCCTGCTCGCTGAGCTCGGCAATTTCCGCGCGCAGACGGTCAAGGTCCAGCACGTCACTGATGGTCGCAAAGGTGCTGCGCAGCGCGGCGATTTCGGCACTCAGGTCAAGATCTAACATATGGACCCATCCTAGCCGGGCCTGCACCGCGCGTGCATGCTCGCACGCTACACTGGAGAAACAAGCGCGAGTGGTGAAATTGGCAGACACGCAGGATTTAGGTTCCTGTGCCTTCGGGCGTGCGGGTTCAAGTCCCGCCTTGCGCACCAGTTTTTGATGGTCCCGGTGGGGACTTCCTCTTGACCCGATGCATGACCCGATGGGTAGCATGGGTGAATGACAGCGTCCTTGAGTTTCTCAGAGCTTTCTCTTCCCCCGATTGGATTCGGTACCGGGCGTGCACACGGCCTCGCCGGCATCGAGTCCCTGCACTCGGCCTTTGATGCCGGCTACCGCCTGCTGGATTCGGCCTTCAACTATGAAAACGAGGGCACCGTGGGGCGCGCGGTGCGTACCGCGGGAATCCCCCGCGACGAGTTCATCGTCACCAGCAAGCTGCCCGGCCGCCGCCATGCCCGCGCCGAGGCCACGTTCACGATCGAGGAGAGCCTGTTCCGCACCGGCCTCGATCACATCGACCTGTATCTGATCCACTGGCCGAACCCCCGCGTGGATCAGTATGTCGAGGCGTGGGAGGCCCTGATTGATGCCCGCGAGCGCGGGCTGATCCGACACATCGGGGTGTCCAATTTCCTGCCCGAGCACCTCGAGCGGCTGGAGACCGAGACCGGGGTGCGTCCGGTGGTCAACCAGATCGAGCTGCACCCGTGGTTCCCGCAGGAGGCGGCCGTGATCTACCACCGCGAGCGCGGCATCATCACCGAGGCGTGGAGCCCGCTGGGCCGCGGCAACGGGGTGACCGCCGATCCGGTGATCGAGCGCATCGCCGCCGGACACGATGTGTCCCCGGCCGAGATTGTGCTGGCCTGGCACGTGGCCCGCGGGGTGGTCCCGATCCCCCGGTCGGCGAGCCCCGAGCGTCAGCGACTCAACATCGCCGCCGCCCACATCGAACTCTCCGCCGAGGAGATCGCCCTGATCACCGCCCTCGGCCGCCCCGACGGCCGCCTGGCCGACCAGGACCCGGCGGTCTACGAGGAGTTCTAGCCCCACACCAAAAACGGCGGGCGGTGGAGATCATCTCATCTCCACCGCCCGCCGTTTGTGTATTACCTAGGCGAGGTCACCGGTTCCGCGACGACGGATCTGCCGGATGCCCAGCAGGGTGCCGCCGAGCAGCAGACCCAGCGCGGCCATCAGCCAGCCCCACGGCGGGTTGGCGCCGGTGCCGCTCAGCTCGCCGCCCGGGGTGCCGGGGCCCGGCGGGGTAATGCCGGGATCCTTGGTGAACGTATTGACCACGCTCAGGGCCACGCTGGTGCCCGAGCCGATGATCGCCACACCCACGGCCGGATCGCCGGCGTTCGGAGTGATCGCGCTCGCATTGGCGCCGCCGGCCACGGTCTCGCGCAGCTCACACACGGCACCCGTGGGCAGCTGCGTGTAGGCGGCAGTGAGCCCGGTCGCAGCGGACAGCGTGCGAGTCGCGCCCTCGGGGATGGTCAGCGCGGTGCTGACGCCGTCCCGGTCGAGGGTGCAGGCCAGCGCCACCTGGAACTGGGCGTTCGCAGCGGCCGCGGCGTTGTCACCCTCAATCGTCTTGGTCACGGTGATCCCGCCCACTTCGAAGGTGTTGATCACGCGCAGCGCCACGGTGGTGCCCGATCCGATGATCACCGGCTCGGTCACCGCGGCACCGTCGGCATCCACGATCTCACTCGTGGTGGCACCGCCGGTCGCGGACTCGGTGAGCTCACACGCGGCGCCGCTGGGCAGACCGGCAAAGTCGGTCTCGAAGCCGTTCTCGGCGCTCAGCTCGCGGGTGGCCCCGTCGGGAATCGCGATCGCCGCCCCGTCCAGGGTGCAGGCCAGCGCGACCTCGAACGGTCCGGTGCCCCACAGCTCGGCACCCGGTCCGGTGATCTCCTTGGTCACCAGCAGGTCCCCGGCGGCAAACGTGTTGACCGCGGTGAACTGCAGCGGCTCACGCAGGGTGCCCACGGCTGCCGGAACAGCCTTGGTGTCCGGGGTGATCACGGTGGTGCTGGCCCCACCGCTGTCGGTTTCATCCAGCTCACAGCGGGCACCGGCGGGCAGGGTGTCCACGATGATGTGACGTCCGGCGATCGCCTCGGCCTTGGTCAGGTGCAGCGCGCCGTCGTAGACCACGTCCGAGCCCACTCGACAGGTGAGCTCAAACACGAAGTCGGTGCCGTCATCCACGGCGCCTGCACCGTCGCCCTCGACCCGCTTGAACAGGTCGATGGCACCCAGCGGGAAGCCGTTGACAAAGCGGACGATCGCGGCGCTGGCCGGTGCCTCATCCGAGGTCAGCGTGACCGTGACCGAGGGCCCCTCACCGGTGACCGGGCCATCCACGCCCGGGCTGGTGTGAGTTACCTCGGCGCCGTGAGGATCGGTCTCGGTAATCACGCATTCGCTGCCCACGGGCAGTCCGGCAAGGATTCGACGCTGGTCGTGTTCCAGGCTGAAAGCCATCGGAGAGAACTCGAATCCGGTGGCCACCACGGGCTTGCCGAGGAAGGTGCAGGACACCTCAAACGGGAAGGATCCGTAGTCCAGCGGCTGACCATCCTGATCCAGCGCACCGGTCACCGTCTTAGTTACCTCAAGCGAGGTCAGGCTGTAGATGTTGGTCAGCGTGGCCAGCGGCAGCAGACTCGCGGTGCGTCCAATCGTGACCGCCGGTCCCGAGGTCGAGGAGGATTCCCCGTTGACTCCCGGAGCATCCACCAGCACACACTCGGCGCCGTAGGGGAACTGCTCCTCCAGGGTCACCGGTTTGCCACCCTCGACGGTCACCGTGACCGGGGGCAGCACCGTCTCCAGCGCGGTCCCCTTGCCCACGGTGCAGACCACCTGGAGCTCGAAGGTCGCCGGGGCATGGGCCGCGGCATCCCCGGTTACGGTTTTCTGCACCGCGAGCGGACCCGTGGCGAGCGCGACACCCACCCGGCGTCCCTCGGTCGGCAGCACCGAACCGATCCGAGTCCCCGAGGCGGTAACGGTCTCGGCACCGATCGCGATGGTGTTCCAGGCCACGGTGTCCGAGGTCGCCACCGGCGAGACCGCCGGTGTGCGAGTCTGGAAGGTGTAGCCCAGGATATCGCCGGGACGGAAGTGGTTCTCCCCAAAGAGGAACACGGTCTTGATGTGCTTCACATCGGCCGCGGCCACATCCGGAGTCAGCGGCAGCCAGGCACCATCCGGACACGCGGTCTGGGACGGCGAGAGGTCCGCCACGCAGGGATCCTGAGCCGAGGAATAGTAGTACTCCACGCCCTCGGGGGTGCGGTAACCATCTGCGGTCACCGGAGTGATCGGTCCCGTCCAGGTCGGCTCCCACTGGCTACCGCGCGGCAGCAGCACAAGCGCACCCTGATCGCCCGGGGTGGGCAGACGGTCGATCGTGACCACCTTATCCATCTCCAGGGTGCCCGAGTTCTGCACGCGCTCGCGCCAGGTCTCGATGCCCAGCGGCTTGGTGATCGGGACGCAGTTGCCCGAGTAGAAGTCGTCCACGGTCGGCGTGCACTCGGCGGCCGGGTTGGTCACATCGGTGACCCCCAGCTCGGTGTCGTTAGACTTCACAAACTTCTGTCCACGCAGTGCGCCGACCTCGGTCGGGTAGACGTCGGTGTCGGCGGCACATCCGAGGACCTCATGCGCCTCACCGTTACAGAACTGGAAGGGCTGGGCGGCCTCGGCCAGGACCGTGTTGGTCACGTGCTGACCCGCGGCGATACCCGGGCGGAACATCATGTTGAGTGTGATCGTATAGGTGTCCCCGGGCATCAGCACCGTCCCCTTGGGGAACTCGAATGCGATGTTGGTGGGTTCACCGTCGGCGTTTTTGCCCTCGGTGATCGTGATCTGTGCGGGATCGGTGGGCATCGGCAGATGCGGTGCCGGGGTTGTGCCCGACGGCTGATACCCGAACTCATAGCGCGGATCATCGCTCTGATCATCGAAGATGAGCCAGGGCTTCCCGGTGGGGTCGTTGGTGTTGAAATCGGTGGGCAGGATGTCGGTGATCTTGGGATCCCGAATGGCCCGCTCGACCCCGCTGCCCGCGGGGGCGGGGTTGGACACCGTCAGCGTGAACGGGATCGTCTGCCCGGCAAGCTGCGCCCCCACCGGGGTCTTTTTGATACTGATCTCGGTGGCACCGGCCTGGTAGAAGGCCTGCGCTGTGGTCTCGTGGGTCGCGGTCAGCGGAAGCGAACCGGGGCCGTTGACCGAACTGGTCACCTCACCCTGCACGGTGTTGGTGAACACACCTCCACCGCCGCGAGGCTTGAACTTCTCCCCGGGAGCCGAGGGGTCCGCATCGGTGGGCACCGGCATATCCGGGGTGGAGGCCAGGTAGGCGCGGCGGTGTACGGTCAGCGGGATCTCCTGACGCGGATTTGCCGGGTTCTCCCACTGCGAGCCGTCGGTGCGGGTGAAGGTGAAGCGCAGACCGCGCACCTGATCGGCGGTGACGCCCGCGGGCAGGGCCGGAGTGGCCGCCGGGGTGCCGAGCGTCCAGGTCGCGCCGTTCAGGCTCAGCGGGTTGCCACCGCCGGAGGTGTCGTAGGTGCCACCGACCAGCGCATCCACCTGCACCCGCAGGATCGGCGCGGTGAGCTTGAAGCCCGGCGCGAAGTCCACAAATCGGTAGGCGTTCCAGAAGGTGGTGGTGTCATCGGTCACCACCATCTTGGCCGGCCGCGCCGAACCGGTCGGGCGGGCAGAGAGGGTCATCGTGATCGAATCCCACGGCTCATCGGCATAGTTGGGTGCGCTGGGTGGAATCTGCGCGTACTGCACCTGCGGCGAGAACGACTTGGTCGTGGTGATACCGATGTTGAGGTTGGCCAGCGCCATCTGGGCGCCGTCCGTGGCGGTGACCTCGTGCACGCCGTTCACTCCGCCCGGATCCAGCACACTCGCACTGGCATCGTTGCGCACGGGGGAATCAACCACGGTGACCGGCGCTCCGCCCTCGCGGTGGGTCGCGCGTAGACGCAGATCCATGGTCAGGGTGGACTTGCCGGCCGAGACGATCCGGCCATGGTGGGTCACCTCGATGCCCACCACATCGGCCAGGTTCGCGGCGCTCAGCGCCTTGGCCTGATCGATCGAGTAGGCGCTAATGCCGCCCCCGGCGCGGGTCAGCTGCACCAGCGAGTTGGTGGCGCCCGCGGGCACCGTGATGCCCACGATCTTGGCCAGGTTGAAGGTGTCAAATGGCTTGGTGGCGCTGCCGGGTGCCGGATCGACAATCTTCAGCGTGTCCACCTTGGCCACGGTTGCGTTGGTCGCGGTGATGGTCACTCGACCACTGGGATACGCGTTTGCCGGGGTACCGGCCGGCGGGATGCCGATCGGTCCGCCGCTCCAGCCCTTGCTCACGGAGACGTTGAGCGGGCGGTCGAGGATCGAGATCAGGTCCGAATCCTCATCGTGCGCGGCCACGGAACCGCCGATGATGCCGCTGGCACTGGCGATATTGTTCACGTCGCCGGTGTCGGCGGTGTTGTACAGCTCGCTGCCCAGCACGGGCACGGCCGGAGTGGCCGGAACCCGCTTGGTATCGCGCAGCTCCCACTCCAGGTCGATCTGGCGGGTGTTCCCGTTCGAACGGGCAACCCCCGAGCCGACGGCCGGCGCATCCACGGCGGTCGCGGCCTCACGGGCGGCGGTGTTCTCGGCGAAGATCAGGCGCACACCCTGGGTCGAGGCCTGCTCGGTGGCATTCAGCGCGATCTCCGGCAGCGACCCGGTGTAGGGCAGTTCGTCCGCGCCGGAGGCGGATGCCCAGGCGGTCCCGTTCCACAGCTCCACCGCGGTGATCTGGTCATAGGCCAGCAGCGGATCCATGGCCGGGGTGATCGCCTTGATCTTCACCAGGTTGAAGGCCTGATAGGTGGTCTTCTCCACCGGGTCGGCCGGGCCGGCGTTCGGGGTCTTCCCCACGCGGGTATCGGCGATGACCATCTGCTCATAGCCGCCGTGTCCACCGGTGGACCAGCTCAGGCGCGAGGTTGCGTGATCCCCGGAACGGGCAACCACGATCTGGTCCGCCGGGGCGATCCAGCGCTTGGTCAGGAAGTCATACTCCCCCGGGGTCGGTGCGAGAATCTCGATCGAGGGGCAGGGGTTTACCGTCGCGGCCCCCGCGGTGGCACCCGGCGCGGTGGCCGAGGCACTCGAACAGTTTTCGACGGTGATGTCGCTACCGGCGGGCTTGGGGGCCAGGCTTTCCTTGAGCTCGGTGGTGATGTTGGGCTGCACCGTGGCACCGGGCGCAAAGCCTGGCTCATCGCTGGTGAACTCGAACTGCAGTCCGCCGATCTGGTCGCGAACCGCCTCGGGAATCGCCATCGAGAACGAGGTGGCACCCTTGACGTTCTCGGCCAGAACCACCCAGGTGTTGCTGACGGTGTCGAAGTAGCGCACGGTCAAAATGACACCCGGGGGCACATCGGTCTTGGTGATCGCGGTCGGGCGGAAGTGATCCCACCAGTCCGAGTCCTTGGGGGTTCCGTCGGCCTTCAGCTCGGGATCATTCACCAGGATCTGGGTTGCGTTGGCGGTAGACCCCTTACCCACGGTGGTCGGGAGCTGGATCGTGGCCGTCTCCCCCTCGGTGCCCCAGATCTGTCCGGGGCTAATCTTCTTCTGGGTTTCTAGCTCGATCCGGTGCTCATCCAGGGTGAGGGTATCGGTCGCGGTGGCATCGGCCTTCTGGTCGCCGGCGGTACCGGTCACGCCCACCACGTTATCGATGGTGGTGTCCTTGGCCAGGCCCTCGGCTGCGGTGACCCCGAAGGTCAGGTTCGATTCGGCACCGGCAATGATCGGCTCGCCAGTGGTATCGGTAAAGGTGATCTCGAAGTGCTTCAGCGATCCGAAGTCCACCGGCAGGGCCGGATAGGCACCGCCGTTTGTCAGCGGAACCGTGATGCTCTGCTCGTCGCCATTTCGGTCGAGATACACCAGGGTGATGTCGCCGGTGTCTGCGCCCTGGGGGAACTCGACCGACGAGGTGAATCCGGTGAAATCCAGGCGGGAATCGAAGTCGCCGCTAGCCGGTTCGCGAATGGTCAGCGTGGACAGCGGGGTGTCTCCGGCATTCGAGCCGGAGAGGGACACGGTCGAGGCACCGCCGGGCAGCACCACATCCGGGTCAAAGGACTTCTTGGCCGCCACACTCAGCGGCTCGGTGACAACCTTATAGGTGGCGTCATCGGTGTCGGTCGCGCGGTCGCCTCCGTTGGTGACGGCGGACTCGACGGTGTTCTTCAGGGTGATGCTCTCCTCGAGGTCGGCGACGTTCTCCCGCTGTTCGAGCTTCAGGGTCAGTCCACCGGTGGCCCCCGCGGGGATCGTGGTTCCGTTCGGTCCGGTGAAGGTCACCCGAATTCCGGTGGCCGAGGCCGGCGGCGCATTCGGGGCACCGGGCTTGGTGGCTACCGAGCCCTGCACCCAGGCGGTTCCGTTCCAGTACTCCACCGTGGCGGTGGTGGCACCCTCGGGCCACTGCACCGAGTCGATGCCGGTGATGGCCAGGTAGTCAAACGGGTTGCCGGTGGCATTCGGATCGACCGGGTCGGTCAGGGTCAGGGTGTCCGCGCCGGCGTTGGACTTGTTGGCCCCCGAGAGCGTCAGCGTGGTTTCGGTGCCGGGCTTTGCCTGACCCGCGGTCGGGTTGAAGGACTTGGTGGCCTCGGTGGCCAGGTGCTTTTCCAGCACGGGCTTGACGTTCGCGGTCGAGGTCACCTTGGTTGCGTTATCCGCGGTGACCTGGGCGGTGTTGGGGATGTTCACGCCGTTCTTCTCATACGGCACATCCTCGCGCAGCTTCACGGTGATCGTGATCGTGGCGTTGGCGTTGTCGATCAGACCGATCACGCCCTCGCTCAGCTGCTCATTGAAGACCACGCTGACGTTCTGCCCGTCGATGATCGGAGTCTGGAAGGGCGCGTTGGCCACCACCACGTTTTGGATCTCAAACTCGGGCGGGATCGCGTCGGCAAAGACGGCGTTATTGCAGCCCACATCGGTCAGGGTCGAACAGGCAACCTCGATCGTATAGGTCAGCGTCTCGCCGGGCTTCACCTGCTCTGCGGAGGCGGTCTTTTTCACATCGAGGACCGCGGTGGGCGCCTCAGCCGCGAAGGTGGAACTGGGTGTCCACACAAATCCCAGTGCAAGCAGCGCACCTAGTCCCATTGCCACGCCCCGCATACGCGAGCGTTTTTGTCCCCTGATCGGTGCCACCGAAATCCCCTGTCCTATTGGTAAGACGCACAGTCTGGTCTCAGCATAGGAGTCGTGATTCGGGATAAACAACCGAAATTCACGCGTGGGGAGAGAATTACCCCCAGATGAGGGGCGCTTTTCTCGGCGGAGGGCCCGGCGGAGTGCGGGGGCCGCCGGGCCTCACACGACCTAGTCGAACTTCGGGGTGGTTGCCTCGCAGGTCACCGGCTTGCCCGGCTCCCCGGCCACCGCCGCAATCTGCCGCTTCCCATCCAGCAGAATCTGGCAGGTTGCCCGCTGGCCCTCACCCGGGGTTGCGACGATCGAGGCGGGCTGGGTGGCGGTCACCATGACCGTCTTTTCCCAGCGCGAGCTTTCGGGGGCGGTCGCATCCACCTCCAGTGGAAGGTTCGGGAGGTTCTTGGTGACCGTGTCTTCTCCGCGAGATTTGGCCTCGCCAAAGGTCACCGTGGGGAGGGTCGGGGTGCCCTCACCGGACACCGTCACCGCGTAGGTCACCGACCAGGCATCGGCGGTGGAGTTCTTGATCGAATCAACCAGGCCACATCCGCTCAGGCCCACACCCACGAGGGTCGCGGCCCCCAGGGCGATGCCGGTTTTTGCCCAAATTCCTGCGGTCTTCATCATGTTTCCTCCGTGTGTTCAACGTCTGAACATCACGCTATCGAGGCACATGCACACGGCGCTTCGCTCGCCGCGCTGATGTTGACGGCGGCAATATCGCTCGCTCGGAGGAGGGCTCTCAGCCCAGCGGACCTACTTGGTCAGCGCCTCACCCAGGTCGGGGCAGTACCGGGCGGTCGCGGTATCCATGAAGGAATCGACGTCCTCGGCGGTGCGCCCGTCGCTGAGGGAGCTCTGCTTATAGTCTTCGGCAACCTTGCGCAGGCCCGACGCGTTATCGCGCTCCTTGTCCAGGCGCGAGCAGTAGTCCTGGGCGAACTCGATCAGGCGTCCGGTTGAGAGGGTGGAGTAGCTCTTGAGCGACTGTGCTCGTGCCGAAAACTCCCCGTTGTTGATCGGGGCCGGGCCCTGGGCGCACCCACTGAGCAGCGCCACCGCCAGAATGGTTGCCGCGACTGCGAACCTGTGCTTCATGATCGGGAACTCCCTTCCGAATCAGTATTCTAATCCCCCGGGCGACGACTCACCGTCACGGCGCGTGCGCCGGACGGGGTGGAAATCGTTACGGCATTCCCAGGCTCGTCGCGTCTGGGCCGCCCTTCCGTCATCCGCTGGAATGATCTTGTACGTCACGCCCGTCCTGCCTGTCCGCGGGCAGTAGACTCGTGGTGTCCCTTCACGGTACGTCTGCGGGTGTGCCACCAACAATTCGGAGCCTTTCATCGATGCATACCGCTCTCATTCCCTGGCTTGACTCCAACGAAATCCTGCAGGCGGCCGGCCCCTGGGCCGTTCTGGTCGTGTGCCTCATCGTGTTTGCCGAAACCGGCCTGCTGGTGGGCTTCATGCTCCCCGGAGACACCCTCCTGGTCATCACCGGCCTCACCAGCAACAACGGCACGAGCGATGGTCTCGGCATGCCGATCTGGTGGGTCGCGATCCTGATTGGAATCGCCGCGTTTATCGGCGGTGAGGTGGGATATCTGATTGGGCATCGCGCCGGGCCCAAGATCTTTGAGCGTAAAGAGACCGGTCTGTTCAGCATCGAGAACGTCAACCGGACCAATAAGTTCTTCGAAAAGTGGGGCGCGCTGGCGATCATCATCGCCCGCTTCGTGCCCGTGGTGCGTACCTTCGCCCCGGTTGCGGCCGGTGCCTCGCACATGAACTACCGCAAGTACAGCCTGTATAACCTGATCGGTGCGCTGATCTGGGGCACCGGCCTCACCTACTTCGGCTACCTGATCGGCTACATCCCGCCGGTTGCTCACTTCGTGAGCTCCTACATCGACGTGATCCTGCTGGCCGCCGTGGCCCTCTCGGTCGGCCCTGCGGCCGTGCACTACTTCATGGCCTTCCGCAAGAGCAAGCGTCTGGCCGCCGAGGAGGCCGCCCGGGCCGCTCAGGCACCCGAGGACGAGGCTCCCGCAGCCTAGTTCCTCCCCCATACACACGGCGGCCGCCGGATCCTCAGGGATCTGGCGGCCGCCGTTTTTGGCCGTGTCTGAGCGCACCACCGAGCCGCGCCCGAAGGCACCTCCAGACTAGGCCCGCCGGCCGCGCCGCATGAGCACCAGGCCGGCCGCGAGCAGCGCCCCCGCCAGCAGTGTGAGGGTACTCGAGGCGTCTCCGCCACCGGTGCTGCTCAGCCGAGTCTCGGCGATTATCGGCTTCGGCGTGGCCGGGTCACCGGGACCGTGGGGCACACTCGGCAGGCCCGGGTGAGCGGGCAGCGTCGGGACCGTGGGTGCCGTCGGGGTACCGGGGATGGTGGGTTCTCGCGGATCCTCGGGGATGATCGGGCAGTCGGTCTCGGGGAACGACACCGTTTTGGTTGCCGTGAGCCGGTCGGTCGCGGTGACCCATCCCGCGCGCGGCACCACGTGGAACCCGGCCTCGGCATGGGCGGTGATCACCACGGACTTCCCCGGGGCAAACTCCCCGGTGACCTCATACCAGACGCCCGGGGTAAGCAGTACGCTCAGGGTTGGCCGCACGTATACACCGGCCACACAGCCGGGCTCGGTGACCACCGGATCGCGCGGGGTCACCGGCACCGTGTCCTCGCCCGTTCCAGGTTCTCCGGTGCCCGGGCCGGTCCCGGTCCCGGGGTGTTCGGGATCCACGCCGCCGTCACCGCCGCCGCCGGGGTTCCCCTCACCGCCGCCGGTGTGAGGCGGATCGATCGGGGTGGTGGTCGCGCAGCCCTCGGATTCGTCGGTGGGCGAGGTGCAGGACGTGGGTGCCGACGATCCGGTCCCCCACACTCGGTTGACCAGGCCGACGTCATGAATCTGGGCACTGGTGGTGGTGATCACCACGCGATAGCGCAGCACGGCACTCTCCCCCGGTGCCAGGTCGAAGGCCGGGGTGCGAAGCCAGGAGGTGCCGGGCTTGGGTGGTTCCACCCGAATCGGCTCGCGATCACCGATTTTCAGGGTAATGTCGCCGTCGAGACGTGCGGCACCGAGCACCTGGCTCAGGTCATCGGTGAGCACGATCCCGGTCACCGGACCCTGGTTCTCGGCTCGCGCGGAGGCGCGCACCTCATAGGTGATGCTGTCGCCCACGGCGAGGCTGGTGCCCGCGCCGATCGGAGCACCGGAAGTGTTTTCAGCGTGCTTGCCGATCGACCACTGCGCGGGCGTGGTTCCGCCGCCGGGACCGGTACCGCCGTCGTTTCCGCCGCCGGTACCGGGGGTTTCGGGCCCGCCGGATCCGCAGTCGGGGGCCTCGGGGAAGCTCACCGAGAAGTGTGCGGTTTTCCCGTCCTCGGCGAGCTCCCATCCGGGCGGCACCACCAGGGCGAATCCCTCACGCGCGTGCGCGGTGATCGTCACCGTGTGCCCGAAGGCCACCTCGCCGGCGATCGTATAGAAGATTCCGGGTGTCACCGGCACGTTGATCCACGGGGCCTCGGGTTCCCCGTCGGTGCACACCGGTGCGGTGGGCCAGGAGGGGTCCTCGGGCGTGGCCGGGGTGTCCGTTCCGGGCCCCGGGTCCGGGGTGGTCGGAGTACAGTCAGGCAGGCTCAGAGTGATGACCCTGGTTGCCGAGGTCTTCTCGGCTGAGAGCGTCCAGCCGGCCGCGGGGCGAAGCGTCCGTCCATCCAGCGAGGTTGCGGTGATCGTGACCGTGCCGCCGGCCACCAGCTCGCCGCTCATCTCATAGCGCACCCCGTCGGATACCGGCAGCCGTACGTCGGGCACCGAGATGCCGCCCTCGGGCAGGCAGATCGCCTGGGTGATGCTCGGGTCAGCGAGCGACACCCGGTCATCCACGATGACCAGTTCGGTGCGGCACGCGGCATTCAGTCCGGCATCGGTGTCGCCCACCGCGCAGCGAGCGGGTGTGTTGACGCCGCTGCCGCGCACGTCGTTGCGCAGGGTGCCGCCGTGCTGTCCCTCGGCGACGCGGACCGCATAGCTGAGCACCGCGGTCTGATCGCGGGCCAGATCGAATGCGGGCGTGATAAGTTGCCGCGTGGCCGACGGGGTCACCGTGATCGGTGCAGCCTCCCCCACGCGCAGGCTCGGGGGCGCAACCAGCTCGGCCGAGGCGAGCACGCCGGCCAGGCTGTCATGCAGCACCACGTCCTCGGCGGTGTTGCCCGAGAGCCAGCGTGCGGTGATCTCGTACCGGACAATGTCGCCCCCGGTCACCACGGCACCGGCTGCCAGCGGGTGACCGTCGGCATCCAGGGCCACCTTAGAGAGTGTCCAGGCGCTCAGGATCGGTGTGGTCACCTCGGCGCACACCCGGGCGGCATTCTCGCCGGGCTCCCCGGCACAGATTCGGTTGAGCAGCGAGCGGTCGCCGCTGCCGGTACGAGCATTGACGGTCACCGGGTAGGTCAGGGTCAGTTTCTCCCCGGCGGCCAGGGCCCCGCTCCAGCGCACGTGGCCGTCCACCATCGGGACCTCAAACTCGGGGCCGTCGCCGATGCGAGCGATCGCCACCTCGCCCACCGGGGTCGCATCGTCCAGGACACCGGCCAGGGTATTATCCACCGCGAGCGGGGCGCGCTCGGACCAGGCACCGGGCCCGGGGTTCTCGACGGTCAGCCGGTAGTCCAGGCGTTCCCCGCGCAGCGCGGTACCGGTAAAGGTCTCGCCGTCGCGCAGCAGTTCACCACCCACCCGCGGGGCCGCCGGGGCGAGCTGCAGCTGCACGGCGCAGGGCTGGGTGGCCGGGCCGCAAGTGGCCGGGGCGATGGTGCCGATTCCGGGGATCTCGGCGGTACCGATCGCCTCGTCTCGCAGGGTACCTCGGCGCAGATCCTCGGGCACGGTCACCGTGTAGGCGAGAACCGCGGGCTGATCCCCGGGCAGTTCAAAGCGCGGGGTGGTCACCCGACCAGAGGCCAGCTTCAGGGTGGTGGGGGCGGCGGATCCCACGGTCAGGGTGGGATCGCCCGTAAGCTCGGCCACGCCGAGGGTCTGAGATGGATTCGCCTGAATCTGCACACCCTCCACGGGCCATCCGCCGATAGCCTCGGCACGGACCCGATAGGTCAGCCGATCCCCCGGGCGCACCGGGGAGCCGCTGGTGAGCTCGGCACCGTGCTGATCGGTCACGCTCAGGTTCATCCGCCAGTTTTCACCCACGCCAATCTTCAGCCGATCACAGGCGCTGAGGATCGGGTCGGTCACGCCGGGGTTGCGGCTATCGCCGCTCACACAGGCCTCACCATCCAGCATCTTGGGTGTGGTACCGCCGGCGGCGGGCTGCTGCATAATCTGCACCCTGAACGTGATGACCTTGGTTCCGCCGGCCGCGAGCGGGCCGCTCCAGCTCAGGCGGTTATCCACCACCGTGGCCCCGCCGGTCGGGGCACCCACCAGGGCGCCGTCGTCGAGGATGTCGCCGAGGTCCTCGCTCAGGGTCAGCGGGTTACCGGCGGCCCAGCCGGAGGCGGCGTTCCAGCCGCCCTGGCCGGGGTTCTTGATCGTGATCGTGTACTCACCCACGTCGCCCGCGCGCAGCGGACGGGTCGGGTTCGGCACCTTGGTGAAGCCCTGTTTGATACTCAGCTCGGGATACACCCGGCTGATGGTGTGATCCCAGTCGGCGCACTGCGTGATCCGCGGACCGTCGGGCAGCGCCTTATTGCCCGAGTCACCGCTCGCGCAGGAGTGCGCGGTGAGGTGCAGGTCGCCGGTGTAACTGTCGCTCACCTGCACCCGGTAGGCCACATACATCGTGGCCCCGGCCGGCAGCGGGAACGTGTGGGCCAGCGTGGTTCCCTCGATCTTGGGATCCACGACGGCGCAGTCCGAGCTCCAGGAGGTGGGGCTCGCACACGCGGCCGAAGCACCCACCCGGGAGCCGAGGAACACCGCATCGTCCAGGACCCCGGAGAGATCCTGGCTTACCGTGATCCGGCGATCCGCCGCCCAGCTGCTCGGGGCCGTCCACGCCGAAATGGACGGGTTGGTGATGGCCACGCCGTACTGCAGCACGTCGCCCGGACGGATCTCGGTTCCCGGACTGCCCGAGACCTTGGCCCACTGCTTGCCCAGCTTCATCTCGGGGAACACCGCGGTGAACGGGGTCTCGCTGCGCAGCTCGCGCACCAGACGGCCCTCGTCGGGCAGGTCACGGTTACCGGTTTCCCCGGTGATAACACTCAGGGCCGTGAGGATCTGATCACCCGGCACATCGTTCCTGATGGTTCCGCGGATGGTGAACGCCTGGGTGGTGCCCGCCCCCAAGGGGAAGGTCACGTCGATCTTGCCGGCGTCGGTGGGGTCGCCGTAGGAGGTGCAGTAGACGGGCTGCCAGGCGTTGTCCGGCTGACAGGGGCCGGCGACCCCCGACTGCGAGCCATACCAGCTCACATCATCGAGGAACCCGGAGAGATCCTGGCTCAGCCGAAGTCGCTTATCCACCGACCAAGACGATGCCCCCGTCCACCCGGTTTTGCCCGGGTTGCTGATGCGCAGCGCGATCTGCACGCTGTCGCCGGTGCGCAGTTCGGTGCCCGGGGAACCGGAAACCTTCACAATCTTCTGGGTCGCCGTAAGCTCGGGATAGGTGCGCTGGAAGGCCAGCTGGCTCTGCGCGGTGCGGGTAATGACCCCGGCATCGGCCCGGGTGGTGTCGCCGGTGTTCCCCGTGACCACCGAGGCCGTGCGGATCAGCTGGTCCCCGGTGAAGCCGTTGTGCACCACACCGCGGATGTTGAAGGCCTGGGTGCCGCCCGCGGCCAGGGAGAACGTCTGGGTCACCTTGCCACTGCTGGTATCGCTGCCAAAACCGGGGCAGTAGTTCGGGTCCCAGGCGTTGGGGGCCATGCAGTTCCCCGAGACGCCCTGCTGGGCGCCACCGTAGGTCACATCGTCGAGGAAGCCGGTGAGGTCCTGCGTATAGGTGAGTCGCTTATCCGCCGACCAGCTCGAGGGTCCGGTCCAGCCGGTCTTGCCGGGGTTTTTTACCCGGACGGCGACCTGCACCACGTCTCCCGGCAGCAGGTCGGTTCCGCTGGAGCCGCTCACCTTGGTCAGCGTCTGGGTCAGCTCGGCCTCGGGATAGGTCCGGTCGAAGCCCAGCGTGGCCTGCGCGCTGCGCGTGAGCACGCCGCCGTCGGCCTGGGCCGCGTCCCCGGGATTCCCGGTGACGCTCGCGGTGGTGCGCAGGATCTGATCGCCGGGGAAATCGTTGCGGATCACGCCCCGAATATTGAACGCCTGGGTGGTTCCGGCCGCCAGGGAAAAGGTCGAGGTGAGTTTTCCGTCAGCCCCTACGGCCCCCATCACCGGGCAGTAGTTGGGGTCCCAGCTGGCCGGCGGTTGGCAGTTACCCGAGACGCCCTGGAGGGCGCCCACGAGGGACACATCATCGAGGAACCCGCCGAGGTCCTGGGTATAGGTGAGGCGCTTATCCGAGGACCAGCTGGAGGGTCCGGTCCACGCGGTCTTCGAGGGGTTCTTGACCCGCACCGCGATCTGCACGGTGTCCCCGGGCAGGATCTCGGATCCCGCGGACCCGGTCACCTTGGCCATGGTCTGGGTCATTTCCAGCTCGGGGAAGGTGCGGGCGAAGCTCAGCTCGCTCTGCGCGGTTCGGGTGATCCGGCCGTCGTTCTCGCTGCTTGTGTCCCGCGGGTTTCCGGTAAGCAGGGCCGAGGTCGAGATCTTCTGGTCTCCCGGATAGTCGTTGCGCACCACCCCGCGAATGTTGAACGCCTGGGTAGTCCCCGCGGGCAGCGCAAAGGTCATGCTCAGCTTGCCGTCGGGGCCAGGGAGGCCCGCGTTGGCACAGTAGTTGCCGTCCCAGGCATTGATCGGTTGACAGTTCCCCGAGGTGCCCTGGATCGCCCCGCCGTAGGTGACATCGTCGAGGAATCCGGTGAGGTCCTGCACATAGGTCAGGCGCTTATCCACCGACCAGGAGGACGCATCGGTCCAGCCGGTTTTGGCGGGGTTTTTCACGCGGACCGCAATCTGGACCACGTCACCGGGCAGCAGGTCGGTGCCGGTGGATCCGGCAACCTTGGTCATCGTCTGGGTCATCTCGGCTTCGGGGTACACCCGATCAAACCCGAGCGTGTCCTCCTTGGTGAGCACAATCCGTCCGCCGTTTTCCAGCTTCGGATTTCCCGACTCCCCAGAGATCTGCACGGCCGTGCGCATCCGCTGATCGCCGGCGAAATCGTTGCGCACCACGCCACGAATGTTGAACGCCTGGGTCGCGCCCGCGGGCAGCGAGAACTTCAAACTCAGCTTGCCGTCGGCACTCGGCAGACCGGCATTGGCGCAGTAGTTGCCGTCCCAGGCATTGATCGGCTGACAGTTCCCCGAGGTGCCCTGGATCGCCCCGCCGTAGGTGACGTCGTCGAGGAACCCGGAGAGGTCCTGACCGTAGCTCAGCAGTTTGTCGGTGGTGGTGGATGAGGGCGCCGTCCATCCGGTCTTGCCGGTGTTGGTGGCACGCACGGCGATCTGAATGGTGTCGCCGGGGAGGATCCCCGATCCGCTCGACCCGGCGACCTTGGTGATGACCTGGGTCATGGTCAGTTCGGGATACAGCGGGGTCACGTCGGCCGAGGCCGTGGCGGAACGGGTCAGCACCGGACCGTCGGGACGGGTGGTATCGCCGGTATCCACGCTCACGCCCACCCGGGAGTTCAGCTTGAGGTCGCCGGTGAAATCGTTGCGCACAACCGCGCGGGCACTGAGGTACTGGATTCCGCCGGGAGCAAGGGTCATCGGGACGTTGATGATCCCGCCGGCGCTCGGGTTCCCCACCGAGGGGCAGTAGGCCGGGTTCCAGGAGGTGTTGGTGCTACAGAGGATGGAAACCCCCGAGAGGGCTCCACCGAAGGCGGCATCATCGAGCACGCCGGAGAGATCCAGGGCCACGTTGGCTCGGCGATCCGGGGACCAGGGATTCGGGCCGATCAGGTTGAGGTCGCCGGTGTTTTTCACCGCCACGAAGAACTGAATCACGTCTCCGGGCACCAGGTCGCCGCCGGCGCTGCCGCTCACCTTGGCCCAGTTCTGGGTCACCTCGATGTCGGCCTTGGAGTGGATCAGGGTCGCGGTGTTGTCGGCGCAGCGCTCGATCGGATCGATTCCCGCGCCCGTCGGGGCACCGCTCACGCAGGTGGCTACCCGCACCAGGTCGTCCCCGCGGCGGAAGTCATCAACCTGGGCGGTGAACGTGAGTACCTGGGATTTTCCCGCGGCCAGCTCTCCCGACCAGGTCAGGGTCGGCGCGGTTCCCGCGCGGCCAAAGAGCCCAGAGGAGTTGATGCGCGCATCATCCAGCAGGTCGGTAATGTCGACACTCACCCGGGCCGGGGTGGCACGAGTCCACGCATTGGTGCCGGGATTGGTCACGGTCACCGTGTAGGTGACCAGGTCCCCCGGGCGCAGGGCCGCGGTGGGGTTGGGTGCCTTGGCGGCGCTGAGGGTGACCCCCAGATCCCAGTCGGCCGGGGCCAGCGCGGCGGCGGGCGTGGCTGCGGACGTGGCGGCGGCTGATTCGGTGAACACGGTTGAATCCCGAGCCGCGACGTTCATCGCGGGGAGCCTCAGGGTGGCCAGCCCGGTGTGTGTCCCGTCTGCGGCACGGCCCTGCTCCGCGGAGGACGTGCTCGCAGGTGCCTGCCCCGCTGAGGAAGACTGTGCCGGTGCCGTGCCCTCCTGTGCGGATGCCTGGACCCCGATCATCAGCCCCGCCAGGGTCGCGAACCCCAGAATCCCCAGGGTGCGAAACAGGACTCGTCGCCGCGGATAACGGGGCGCGGATGTGCGGGCGTGCTTGGGCATTTCGGGGTGCTTTCGGGTCCGACCGGGATACCCATCGTGCGCGGCGAGGCAGGGGGTACTCGCCGAAAAAGATACGGGGCAATCGTGAGGGTAGGTGAACATCGAGAAAACTCACTGCTCACTGCCAGTGTATCGGGTGTGGCACCTCGTCCCGTCCCCGCCCACACGAAAATTCATACCCAGTTCGGTGGCCGGTTACGCAGACAAAAGCCCGGCCTCACACACCGAATGGGGTGTCTGAGACCGGGCTATCGGGTGCGTCCTAGACGTGCACCTCACGCTCATGCTCGGCGTGCTTGGGTGGTTCGATCTGGAAGGTCGAGTGCTCCACGTCGAAGTGGTCGTGCAGGCAGTCGGAGAGCCGGTCCAGCAGCGCCCCCACCTCCCCACGTTCGAAGACCTCGTCCTCGGCCACCACGTGGGCGGTGAAGACGTGCTCCCCCGAGGTGATCGACCACAGGTGTACATCGTGGACCTCGCGCACCCCCTCGGCCCGGGCGATGTGGGCACGCACGTCCTCAACCGAGGTATCCACGGGGGTGGACTCGTTGAGCACACGCCACACATCGCGCAGCAGCAGGTAGGCGCGCGGCAGGATGAACGCGGCAATCGCCAGCGACACGATCGCATCGGCGGGGGCCCAGCCGGTGAGCATGATGATGATCGCGGCCACGATCACCGCCACCGATCCCAGCATGTCACCAAAGACCTCAAGGTAGGCACCACGCAGGTTGATCGAGGACTTCGCCCCGGCCCGCAGGATCAGCATCGACACGATATTGGCGGCGAGACCCACGATGGCCACCAGGAGCATCGGTACCGGCAGAATCTCCGCCTCGGTGGGGTTGGTCAGCCGCTGAATCGCCTCGAGGGCGATGCTGATCGAGACACCGCAGAGAATCAGACCGTTGATCAGCGCGCCAAACACCTCCGTCCGGCGATATCCGTAGGTCGCACGGGCGGAGGCGGGGCGGGCCGCGAGGGTCATCGCGGTGAGGGCCACGATCAGGCCGATCAGGTCGCTGAGCATGTGCCCGGCGTCGGCCAGCAGAGCCAGCGAGCCGGTGAGCAGGCCACCGATGACCTCGGCCACAAACACCGTCGAAACGATGCCGATGACAATCAGGAGTCGTTTTTTGGACGTGGTTGCGGGTGCGTGATCGTGTGCCATGCTTCCACGCTACAAAGGCCGTCCCGAAAGGGCTAGGCCGACACCGTAGATAGGAATGATAGCAGTTATCAATATCCGGCTGACCGGGGGTTTCTAGGCTCCGATCAGGCCGTTCAGCACCGGAATTGCGCGCTCAAACGCGCGGGCCCGGTGGCTCGCCTGGTTCTTCTGCTCGGGGGTCAGCTCGGCGGCTGAAACCTCGAACTCGGCGGGCAGGAACACCGGGTCATAGCCGAAGCCGTTTTCGCCCTGGGGCTCGCGGGCGAGGGCACCGGTCCAGATGCCCACCACCACATCCTCGCTGGGCTCCGAGCCATCCACGCCCGGGTTTACGATCGCGATGTTGCAGACAAACTGTGCGCCGCGGTGCTCGGGGGCGATGTCCGAGAGCTGTGCGAGCAGCAGTTCGAGGTTCGCCCGGTCGTTTTTGCCCGGGCCGGCCCAGCGTGCCGAGAAGATGCCGGGGGCACCACCCAGCAGGTCCACCGCGATGCCGCTGTCATCAGCGAGCGCGATCTTGCCGGTGTGCGCGGCGGCCACGCGGGCCTTAATAAGCGCGTTCTCGGCAAAGCTGGTCCCGTCCTCCACCGGATCGGGCCCGTCATAGGCGACGATGTTCAGTCCCGGCAGCGCGCCGCCGAGGATCTTCTGGAACTCCTCCACCTTGTGCTGGTTGTGGGTCGCCAGGACAACCTCGATGCTCATCGCGCACCACCCTCGAGGGCGGCGAACTGCAGCTCCTTGAGCTCGGCGGAGGAGGCCACGGCCAGATCCAGCAGCTTATTCAGCTCGTCGCGGTCAAACGGCGCACCCTCGGCGGTGCCCTGCACCTCGACGAAGCGGCCGTCGCCGGTCAGTACCACGTTCATGTCGGTCTCGGCACGGACGTCCTCGACGTAGGCCAGATCGAGCATCGGCACGCCATCGATGATGCCCACCGAGACCGCGGCCACCGAGTCGGTGAGCGGCTGAGCCTTGGGACCGATGTGCTTACGCTCGCGCGCCCACTCGATCGCCTGGGCCAGTGCCACATAGGCGCCGGTGATCGCGGCGGTGCGGGTTCCGCCGTCGGCCTGGAGTACGTCACAGTCGATCACGATGGTGTTCTCGCCCAGTGCCTTGGTGTTGATCACCGCGCGCAGGCTGCGACCGATCAGACGGGAAATCTCGTGGGTGCGTCCACCAATCTTGCCCTTGACGGCCTCGCGGTCGTTGCGGGAGTTGGTGGCCCGGGGCAGCATCGCGTACTCGGCGGTGACCCAGCCCTTGCCCTTCCCGGTGAGCCAGCGCGGCACACCCGGGGTGAAGGAGGCGGTGCACAGCACCTTGGTGTTGCCGTAGCTGATCAGCGCCGATCCCTCGGCCTGGGCGCTCCAGCCGGGCTCGATGGTGATGGTACGCAGCTGATCGGGGGTCCGGCCATCGGCACGGGTCGTGTTGCTCACGCGGAGCTCCTTCGGGTTGGGGCGAGCCTAGCTCGCGGCGGGGTTCTGGGTGGTGGTTTCGCGCTGCAGGGTGCGCAGATCGCCGAGGTCGATGACGCCGGTCTGTACGAGGTCCACATGCGAGATTTCGCGACCCACCAGGCGGGTGGCGAGCTCCAGGAACTCACTCTCGCTCTGGCCGGTGGCCTCGTAGTGGTGCTGGGGCGGGGTGATCGCGGTGCGCTCCTGCCCCATCGATACCAGCTGGCGGTAGACGTCGTTGGCGGTTTCCGAGTCGCTGGAGACCAGGGTCACATCCGGACCCATCACATAGCTAATCGCACCCTTGAGGAAGGGATAGTGGGTACAGCCGAGCACCAGGGTGTCCACGCCCGCCTCACGCAGCGGTCCCAGATACTCCTCGGCGACGGCCAGCACCTCGGGGCCGGTGGTGATGCCGTTTTCGACAAACTCCACAAACTTCGGGCACGCCTGGGTGAACAGCTCCAGCTCGGGGGCCGCGGCAAACGCATCCTGGTAGGCGCGGGAGCGGATGGTGCCGGCGGTGCCGATCACGCCCACGCGGTTGGTGCGGGTGACCCGCACGGCGCTGCGCACGGCGGGCTGGATGACCTCGATGACCGGGACCGAGTAGCGCTCGCGCGCATCCCGGAGGACCGCCGAGGAGGCGGTGTTGCAGGCAATCACCAGCATCTTGACACCCTTGGCCACCAGGTCGTCCATCACCTCAAGTGAGTAGCGACGCACATCCGCGATGGACTTGGGGCCGTACGGAGAGTGGGCGGTATCCCCCACGTAGAGGATCTGTTCTCGCGGCAGCTGATCCTGAATAGCGCGGGCGACGGTGAGTCCCCCAACGCCGGAGTCAAAGATCCCAATTGGTGCATCATTCACACCCTCAACCCTACTACCGGAGGCCCTTCCGGGCGGTACACGGACACGCGAACGCCCCCATCCCCGCGCCGATGAGACGGGAAATGAGGGCGTTATCGGGGCACCCCGAGTCGGCACCCGGTAGCCTTGTGGGCCTGGGTGCCGCAGACCGCGAGGAAACTACTCCGCGGGGGTGACCGGGACGGTGGCTACGGCTGCGCGGCGACGCGGCGCGATGGTCAGGATGACCCAGCCGATGATGCCAAAGAGGATCCCGACACCGATCACAAACGCCGAGACACCGTAGGAGACCACCGAGGTGAACAGCGAGGTACGCAGGAACGAGGCGTTCATCACGGTGGCGCGCTTCGGGTCATCCTTGTCCAGCTCGGCATAGGTCTTGCCGTCGGTCATGTTCTTGGCGTGGGTGCTGATGATGTCGGCCTGTGCAAACGCGGAGAACGGGCCGGCTACGTCGGCACCGCCGAGGAAGGCGGCATCCTCGCTCACGGTGATCTTCTCGGCGCGCAGCTGGCTGGTCACCACGCCCCAGACGGTTCCGCCGGCGATAATCATCACGGCTGCGGCGAGCAGCGCGATGAATCCGGCCCAGCGCAGCGCGAGGGCCTTACCGGGGGTGATGCTCAGGGTGACGGGTGCTGTGGTTTCGGACATAACTGCTCCTTGTAGTTGGGTGATCGCGTTTGTGACGCAATCCCGACGTGGTCTAACGACCCACAATCGCCCCGGAACCTGCCCGGGAACTGCGATGCTCACGGTGCGAGTAATTGCATGCTAATCGTGTGTTAGCCATTCCGTTTCGGTAATGACGCCCCCAGTATGGGGCTCCTGTCGTATCGTGCAGATATGCAACTTCTGTCGTAAAACTGCGCGAGTTTCCGCGGATCCCATGCGGATATTTGTGCACCCCGGATGCGGAGACGTTCACGAAGTGGCTAGGCTGGCGACGTGAACACTTCAACCGCACTTCACACCGACCGCTACGAGCTCACCATGATCGATGCCGCGTTCGCGCGCGGCACCGCCACCGAGCACTGTCTCTTCGAGGTCTTCGCCCGCCGCCTTCCCGGCGCACGTCGCTACGGCGTCGTGGCCGGCACCGGCCGCCTGCTCGAACTGATCCGCGACTTCCGCTTTGGCGAGTCCGAGTTGCAGTGGCTCCGTGACAATAATGTGGTGGGCACCGAGACCCTGGACTGGCTCGCCGACTACCGTTTCCGCGGCAACATCTGGGGCTACCAGGAGGGCGAGGTCTACTTCCCCAACTCCCCCATCCTGACCGTCGAGGCGAGCTTCGCCGAGGGTGTCATCCTGGAGACCCTGGCGCTCAGCGTCCTGAACTATGACAGCGCGGTGGCCAATGCCGCGACCCGCATGGTCACCGCGGCCATCGGCCGCCCGCTCTCGGAGATGGGCTCACGCCGGGCCAATGAGGAGGCCGCCGTGGCCGCCGCCCGCGCCGCCTATATCGCCGGCTTCGGCGCGACCAGTAATCTCGAGGCCGGACGCCGCTGGGGCATTCCCACGATGGGCACCGCTGCCCACGCCTTCACCCTGCTGCACGCGAGCGAGGAGGAGGCCTTCCAGGCGCAGATCGACAAACTCGGCACCAAAACCACCCTGCTGGTGGATACCTACGATGTGCACCAGGGTGTGGAAACGGCGATCCGGGTGGCCGGGCCCGAACTCGGCGCGATCCGTCTGGACTCGGGTGACCTGCCCACCCTGGTCACCGAGGTACGGGCACAGCTCGACTCGCTGGGGGCCACCGGCACCAAGATCACCGTGACCAACGACCTGGATGAGCACGCGATCGCGACCCTCGCTGCCTCCCCGGTGGACTCCTACGGCGTGGGCACCTCGGTGGTCACCGGTTCCGGCTCCCCTGCCGCGAGTATGGTCTACAAGCTGGTGGCCCGCCGCGGTGAGGATGGGTCCTGGATTCCGCTGGCCAAGAACTCCGAGGGCAAGGCGTCGATCGGCGGCAAGAAGACCCCGATGCGCCGCCTCTCGGCCTCGGGCCGTGCCAACCAGGAGCGCATCTACATCGGTGACACCGCCCCCGAGGCCGAGGCTTCGGAGCGTGCGCTGAACGTGCCGCTGATCGTGGACGGCGTGATCGAGGAGCGCTACCTGGGTGCCGCCGGCACCGCGCTGGCCCGTGAGCACCGTGCCACCGCGGTGAGCGAGCTGCCGGCCGGGGCCTTCCGTTTGGGACGCGGCGACGCGGCGATCCCCACGGTCTTTATCGGCAACTAGTTTCGCACCGAGCGGGGCTCACCATGGGTGGGCCCCGCTCGGCGTTTAATCCTCGGAGCACCCCCGCTGCTCGGCATCCCGGGACTCTGGCCCGGGGAGAAGCCAGGCGGGGCGGTTAGCCGTGGGCGGCGAACCACCCGGTGAGGAGCGTGAGCAGGCGCGCATTATCGATGCGTGTCACCACCTCGATCGGCGCGGGCGCGGCACCCGGCGCAGGCAGCGCATCCGGGGCCCAGCGCACCGTGCGACCACGGGTCGGCCCCGGCAGCAGGTCCACGCTGATGTCCAGATCGCGGGTGTCCACGGTGCCCGGATCCAGTAGCAATGCCACGGTGACCACATCGTGAATCCACATCCCGCCGATGCCCCGGGTCCTGGCCGAATAGGTGATCCAGGGACGCAGGGTGGGGACCAGCGCACGGGTCAGCCGGGTGTCCAGACGTTCGATCCGGTCGAGGTCCGCGTGGGTCATCAGCGTCGTGGTGGTGGCATCCATCGGGACCAGGGTGATGCGGGCACCGCTGGAGAGCACAATCGCCGCCGCATCCGGATCCACCCCGAAATTGGTATCCACCGGATAGCCCTCCACCTCGAAGACGCCGCCCATGATGACGATGCGCGCCACGTTCCGGGCGAAGTCCGGGAAGAGTCGGGTGGCAAGCGCCAGGTTGGTGAGCGGACCGATCGCCACAATCGTGACCTCGCCGGGATAGGCCCGAACCAGCTCGCCGAGCGCCTGGGCCGCGGGAATCCCCGGCACGTCGTGGGCGGCACGCGGCCGCGGGGTCGATCCCCAGGTTTCGGTCACCGTGGCATCGGCATCCTCCCGGTCCAGGTGTGTGCGCCAGCGTTCGGGCGGCTCCACCAGCGCACGCTCGGCCCCCAGATAGATCGGCACCTCGGTCCCGAAATTCTCGATCAGGGTTTGCGCCGCGGCAAAGCCGAGCGCGCTCGGGGTGTTACCAGAAACCGTGGTGATCGCCTCGAGGGTCAGCTCGGGATGGGCAGCCACGGCGAGCGCCAGGGCCAGTCCGTCATCCACGTTGGCCCCGGGTACCCCGTTGCCGGGATCGCAGTCGATCACGATCCTCACGCGGAAGCCCCCGTTCGCGACCCGGGCCGTTCGGCCGCGGTTCTTCCCACCGTCGCTTGCTCCGTTGTCGGCCGTTTCGCCGCCGGTTGTGCCACCGCGGGTTGTGCCACCGCCGGGTGCTCCACCTCCGATTGCTCCGACGCTTGCCGTTCCGCCGCCGATTGCTCCGCTGCCCGCTGCTCCCCCGCCGAGCCCGTCGCCGCGCGCAGCGCCCGCTCCGACGGGGTGCGTCGATACTCGCACCCGCAGGAGCGTCGGCGGACCAGCTCAACATCGCAGACGGTCACCGGATACTCGGCTCGATCACTCCGGATCAACAGGTCGATTGCACGATCCGAGATCGCCTCGATCGGCTGCTCGATGGTGGACAGGGCGGGAATCGAATACTCGGCGTTGGTCGTGCCGTTGAAGCAGATCACCGCGAGGTCCTCGGGCACCCGCACCCCGAGCTCGGCCGCCGCCGCCAGCAGCCCCAAGGCCTGCTGCTCATTGGAGGCGAACACCGCATCGGGACGGGTCTCGCGCTCCAGGAGTGCCCGCCCGGCGAGGTATCCGCCGCCCCGGGTGTAGGTCCCCTCGATCTGAAGATCGGCGCGGGCGGCGTCACCGAGCGCGTCCCGCCAGCCGTCGCGTCGGTCGCGGGCGTTTTGCTGCTCCAGCGGCCCGGTGATGATCGCAACCGCGTCTCGACCGTGCTCGATCAGATGCCGGGTCGCTGCGGCCGAGGCCGCCCGCTCATCCACTCGCACGCCGATGATCCCGGGGCCCGCGGGGGGCTCGTCCAGGACCACCACCGGGACCTTACCCACGGCCTGATCCAGCCACGGATGGTCCCGGTCCACCCCGTAAAACAGCAGTCCGTCGATGCGGTGCTGGAGGAAGGTGCCCACCAGATCCGCCTCGCGGGCCGGATCATCCGCGGAGTCGCCAAGCAGCAGGGTAAACCCGCGCCGGTAGGCGGCCCCCTCGATCGCATGCGCGAGGGCGGCCACAAACGGGTTGGCAATATTGGGTACGATCAGCCCGAAGGTGCGGGTGGATCCCGAGGCCAGGGCCCGGGCGATCCCGTCGGGACGATATCCGGTGGACTCGATCGCCGCCAGGACCCGCGCCCGGGTCGCCTCGGCGACCGGGCGCGGACCATTATTGACCACGTAGCTGACCACGGCGACCGAGGTTCCGGCCACCCGGGCCACGTCGGTGCGGGTTACTTTTTCCCTACTCACACGGTTCCCATCCGAGCCTCGGCATCATCGGTGGCATCGTGAATCAGGTTGAGGTCGCGGCCGCGGGTTTCCGGGGCCGTGAAGGTGGTGAACAGCCCGATCGCCGCCATGACCACCCAGTACAATGCTAGCGGCCACCAGGCACCAAACGCGGCCAGCAACCCGGCCGCCACGGCGGGTGCGGTGCCGCCGGAGAGGATCGATCCGATCTCCTTGGCCAGCGCCATCTTGGTGAAGCGGTTGCGGGCACCAAACAGCTCGACGCCGTAGGCCGCCTGCACACCAAAGATCCCCAGTGAGGCGATGCTCATCCCGACGATAATGATCGCCATCACCACGGCGGTGTTGCGGGACTGGATCAGCGCAAACGCGGGGAACGCGTAGGCCACCAGCAGGATACAGAACCAGCGATAGGTGATCCGACGTCCGAAGCGGTCCGAGAGCCAGCCCGCAAACGGGATCACCGCAAAGCCGATCAGCGAGGCAATCAGCACTGCGGCGGTGGGCACCGACTTATCCACCATCAGCACGGTGGCCACATAGCCGATCAGGAACCCCTGGGCCATATAGGAGGGACCGTTCTCACCGATGCGCAGTCCCAGCATCACAAAGAACGCGCGGTTGCGACGCCAGAACGAGCGGGTGTCCACCGCGCGAATGGCCTCGGTGCGGGCGGCGATCTGTTCGCGCTGCTTGGCGAAGACCGGGGTTTCCTTCATGGTGCGACGCAGGACCAGGGCGAAGCCGGCGATCAGGATGCTGGCCAGGAACGGAATCCGCCACCCCCAGCTGGTCAGATCCTCCTTGGGTAACTGGACCACCAGGAGCCAGGCGGTCGAGGCCAGCAGGGTCCCGCTGTTGGACCCGAGGGCGACGATCGAGGCCACCAGTCCGCGGCGCTTGACCGGGGCAAACTCGGTCAGCACGATCGCGGCGCCGGAGAGCTCGGCACCGGCCCCGAAGCCCTGCAACACCCGCAGGATGAGCAGCAGGATCGGGGCGAGCGCGCCGACCTGGTCATAGGTCGGCAGCAGTCCGATCAGGGTGGTGGCCCCTCCCATCAGCGCGATGGTGATGACCATGACTGCCTTGCGGCCGTGCCGGTCGCCGATCCGGCCGAAGAACCAGGCACCCACCGGACGGGCAAAGAAGCCGACCGCGTAGGTCGAGAAGCTTGCCAGCAGCGCGATGGTGGGCGAGGACTCGGGGAAAAACAGGGTGTTGAACACGAGTGCGGTGGCCAGGCCGTACAGCGCGAAGTCGACGTACTCCATCGTGGTGCCAAGCCAGGAGGAGAGTGTTGCGGTCCGAAAGCTCTTTTTTCCCTCGGGGGTGGAAAGCGCATCATCCGTGACGAGCACGGGGGCGGACGGGGTGGGTTCCACGGGGGTTTCCTTTCACGCGGTCTGATGCCGCGGTGTCGAGTGGGGAGAAGGATCTACCCGCGTAGAGTCTGCGCAAAATCTACGCGGGTAGAACACCTGCTTACGGTAAGCAGCACCCGCGATAGTTGACAAGCCCCGTGGCCGCAAAACACCCACTGTTCACCCACTTGTCGCCCGGGCTTACCCCCTCGGGGCACACACAAAACGCCCCGCCTGCGAGGTCCGGTCCTCGCGGCCGTGGCGACCGCCACCATGTGGGGTGGGGTCAACAACCGCGAGAACCCGCCGGGCAGCGGGGCGTTGATTGGTGGGTTTAGCTATCGCGCAGTCGCGCGTACACTTCCTTGCAGGCCGGGCAGACCGGGAACTTTTCCGGATCGCGACCGGGGGTCCACTTCTTGCCGCAGAGCGCGCGCACCGGCTTACCGGTCATCGCGGACTCCAGGATCTTTTCCTTCTTCACGTAGTGCGAGAAGCGTTCGTGATCGCCGGGCTCGATGGCCTCCTCATTGAGGAGCTTTTCCAGCTCGCGGTCAAGCAGGGCGGTGCCGCCGCCGTCCGGCGTACCGTTCGGGTCGGAGATACTCAGGTTCACGTCGCTCATGCCTTCAGTTTAGGACGTTTACCCGGATAATGCGCGTCCCTAGTGGGAGGTCGCAAACTCCATCAGCTCCGCGGTGTGACGCGTGTAATAGCGTGCCCCGGCAATCACTCCCAGCACCAGCACCAGCACCCCGACCGCGAGGCCCACCGCAAGGGTCGGCCAGATCATCGAGGTGGCACCCCCGAAGGCCTGGACCGCGAGAAAGACCACCGGGACGCTCAGCACCACGGTCCCGATCAGGCTCAGCGCCTGCACCCGAGCCGAGTATCCGCCACCCGCCTGTGGCTGCTGGAACGGGCTATCTCCGGGCTGAACCGCCGGGTACGGGGTGCGCGCCGAGAAGTAGGAGGCCAGCCCGAGACCGGTGAGCAGGATTCCCCCACACACGCCGATCAGGACCGGCAGCATCTCGGGAACCCCGCCCAGGCCCACCGAAATCGGCGCTCCCATCGCGATCACCAGGACACCCAGCACGAAGACGGGCAGGATCCGACCGATCCGATCCGCGCGGCCCGAAACCCCGGAGGTCACGTGCAGCCAGAGGGCCGAGGAATCCAGGGCCAGATCATTATGCGGTGCCCAGGCGATAAAGACGACGATGATCGGCAGCGGCAGCAGGCTGAGCGCCGACCAGGATACCCCGGCAATGTTCAGCGCAAATACCGCCACGATCGGGACCAGGGGCACGATCAACAGCGAGGTGATGTAGCGCGGATCACGCAGCCAGTAGGTCAGCGAGCGCGCAGCCACGGCCGCGGTCGGTCCGGCGGGAACCCGGGCAAACCAGCCCAGGTGGATGCCGGCCGGCACCTCGGGCCTACTCACCGAACGCACCAGGTAGGTGCAGAGGACACCCCAGGCCGCAAACAGCACAATCACCGTGAGCACGGCGATCGCCAGCCGTCCGGCCAGTGCCCCGCCGCTGCCTGGTTCGGCCAGCAGCCAGGCGGCACCCAGCGGGGTCCACCCCGCAACCTCGGACACCGAGCTCAGGCGTTCCGGATTCCCCAGCGCGAGTGCCACGGTCCCAAGAGCCAGCACCGCCAGGATCACCGTAACGAGACCGCGTAGCCCACGACGGGCCGGCTCACGCAGCTGCCCACCGAGCGCCGATCCCACCCGGATGAGGAGCGACCCGGTCAGCGGAACCAGAACGGTGGTCGCCAGTGCCGGACCGACCGCGTCGCTCTGAGCCGACGCCAACCCGAATCCCGCGATGCCGCCCAGCAGCAGGAGCACCAGGGTCGGCAGGCTCAGCAGTCCCGAAAGAATGAGCCCGCCGGCGAGGGTGCGCGGGGCAAGACCGAAGCCCGCGTATCCCCGGGGATCCAGCGTGCTGGACACTCGAGACACCAGGGGCACCAGGAAGCAGCCCAGCAGGGCCACGCTGCCGCCCACGCCGATCAGAGCGCGCAGCAGTGCCGGATCCACCTCGGTGGGTTCCTGGAACAGCGTCGCAAACAGGTAGCAGGCGGCCGCGGAAATGATCAGGAGGAGGACCCGCCCGGCCACGGCCCGCGGTTCCCCCCGAAAGGCGTTGAGGAGGGTCTGAAGCCTTAGTCGGAGAAGCTGTGCAACCATTCCAGGCCCTCCGCGGGATCGGTGGGCGAGGACAGCTCGGCAAACCTCTCGGCCAGGGTGCCGTTTCCACGCACCTCGGCCACGGTGCCCTGAGCCAGCACGGTGCCGCTGACAATAATCGAGACGTGGTCACACACCCGCTCGATCAGTTCCATACCGTGACTCGAGAGCACTACCGTACCCCCGTGATCCACGTAGTTACGCAGGAGCGTCAGGAGTCGATCCACCGACACCGGGTCCACGGATTCAAAGGGCTCATCCAGCACCAGCAGGCGCGGGGAGTGGATCAGCGCCGCGGCCAGGGCAACCTTCTTGCGCATGCCCACCGAATAGTCAGACACCAGGCGGCCCAGCGCCTCGGTGAGGCCGATCGCGGCGGCCAGATCGCCGATCCGCGCGCGCACGGTGGCGGCGCTCAGGCCACGCAGGGTGCCCGAGTAGTGCAGGAACTGTGCACCGGTAAGACGCTCAAATAGCCGCATCCGGTCGGGAAGGGCTCCGATGGTGCGCTTGGCCCGGTCCGGATCCTCCCAGACATTGACGCCATTCACCAGAATCTCGCCGGCGTCGGGACGCAGCAGCCCGGTGATCATCGAGAGTGCGGTGGTCTTGCCCGCGCCGTTAGGCCCAACGATGGCAGAGAACGTGCCGGTGGGCACACGCAGATCCAGGTTGTCCACCGCGTGGGTACCCCCGTAATGACGGGTCAGCCCGCGCACCACCAGGACGTCCTCGGTGGTCTCGGCACCGGTCGTGGTGGGCGATGCGGAGGGTGCCGTCGCCGGAGATTTCGTCGCCGGAGATTTGGCCGCCGGAGACTCCGTCGCAGAAGTTTTCGTCGCCGAAGATTTCGTCGCCGCGGTCTTCGTCGCCGCGGTCTTCGTCGCCGCGGTCTTCGTCGCGGGTGACTCCGTCGCCGGGGCCGTCTTCTCGGGAGCTTTTTCGGCCGCGGCCGGTACAGCCGGAGCCGTCTGAGTGGGGTCTTGCGCGGCCGCAGCGCCCGTGGAGGACGTTGCCCCCGCAGCCGCCGTGGCCTTCTTCACGGGAGACTTCCGGACCGGAGCCTTCTTGGCCGGAGCCTTCGAAGCCGAAGCGTTTGAAGCCGGAACCTTCGAAGCCGAAGTCTGTGAAGCCGGAGCCTTCGCAGCCGAAGTCTGTGGAGCCGGTGCCTTCGCAGCGGGAGCCTTCTTCGCGGGGGCCTTGGCTGCGGGAGCCTTCTTCGCCGGAGCTTTTCTCGCCGGAGCCTTTTTCGCGGGCGCCGTCGCGGGGGCACTCTCCCCCGAGTCCCGGGCCAACGCACCGGAATCGGAGGGATCCTTGACGGGTTGTGGACGCGCGGGGGCAGCCTGTGCCGCGGCGGTCTTGGCCGTGGTCGCGCGCGGAGTGCGGGGCTTCGCCGGGGCCTTTTTCACTGCCGGTGCCTTCTGAGCAGCGGAGGACGTGCGGGTCCCCGACGACCCGGTGTTGGTTTTCCGCGCGCCCGCGGGTGTCACCGGTGTCGACGTGTCCGTCGTCGCCGGCGCGGATCCTTCCGCGTCCCGCTTGGCATTCGCCTCCGGCTGCGGCCCTGATTCTGTGGTTCCCACAGGTGATGCCCCCATCATTTTCACGTCTTCGTTACCGGATTTCTGGCCGTGCCCGGCGCACCGACGCGGCTCGGATTTCCGCGGTTTTTCTCTGCTTTAACAAACTACCAACCGATATATAAGATCCCGGTTAGCACCGACCGCGTGGCAGAACTCAAACCTGAGAAATATCCGAGCGTCGTGTTACGAAACGACAACGACCCTCCGCCCTGTGCCCCGAACTGGGCGTTTGCCAGCTAACGTAGATCAGGTGCATGACGGAGTGCGCTTACAACATCTGTCCGGTGAACAACTGGCAAACCCGCCCACTCCGGATGCAACACCGCTCTGATAGGGAGTTACATTGACGACACAGGTAGTAATCCTCGCCGCGGGCATGGGCACGCGTCTGGGGCGCTCGCTCCCCAAATCGCTGACCGAACTGAACGATGGCCGCACCATCATGCAGCAGCAGTTCGACAACATCCACCACGCCTTCGGCAAGAAGGTCAAGATCACCGTGGTGGTGGGCTACAAGCTTGAGCACATCATCGAGGCGTTCCCGGACGCCGACTTCGTTTTCAACGAGCAGTACGACCAGACCAACACCTCTAAGTCGCTCATGCGCGCCCTGGCGGCCTCCTCCAACGGCGGCGTGCTGTGGATGAACGGCGACGTGGTCTTCGACCCCGAGGTTCTGGTTCGCGCGGCCAAGGTTGTCGCCACCGACTCCTCGTTTGTCACCGTCAACACCGACAAGGTCTCCGATGAGGAGGTCAAGTACACGGTGGGCGCCGAGGGATACATCAAGGAACTCTCCAAGACCGTCACAGGCGGTCTCGGCGAGGCCGTGGGCATCAACTACGTCTCCTCGAGCGATAAGGCGGCGCTGCTGCGTCAGCTCGGTCGCGTGGACGACCAGGACTACTTCGAGCGCGGCATCGAGCTCGCGATCGAGCAGGACGGCATGCTCGTTGAGCCGATGAACATCTCCGACTTCTACGCGGTCGAGGTCGACTTCGCCGAGGATCTCGAGCGCGCAAACCTCTTCGTCTAGATCGTTTTTAGGCCGTCGCACCCAGGCGACCCATGCTTTGAACACCCCGCGTCTTCGGCCCGCCTGCGGGTCGGCGTCACGGGGTGTTGTGTTTTTGCCGGTAGATTGAGGCTGTGATGAGTACGACCACCCTACCCCGGCCGCGCCGTTCCCGCGCCGAGCGCTATCGCAGCGCGCTCTGGCTGCTCACCAAACGGGACCTGCGTGTGCGCTATTCCACGAGTGCTCTGGGGTATTTCTGGTCCATCCTGGACCCGCTGGTCATGGCCGGAATCTACTGGTTTGTGTTTGTTGTGGTCTTCAAGCGGGATGGGACGATCGGCGAGGACCCGTATATCGTCTTCCTGATCGCCGGACTGCTCCCCTGGATGTGGTTCACCGGAACCATCTCCGACAGCACCCGCGCGTTCCTGCGCGAGGCCAAGCTGGTACGCTCCACCTCCATTCCGCGCACCATCTGGGTCGCCCGGCTTGTGCTTTCCAAGGGCCTGGAGTTCTTGGCCTCGATCCCCGTGCTCATCATCTTTGCGGTGATCTTTGGGGCGCACGCCAACTGGTCGCTGGTGTGGACGTATCCGCTGGCGATCATCCTGCAGGCAATCCTGGTGCTGGGCATCGGTCTGATCGTGGCGCCGCTGGTGGTGTTCTTCCGTGATCTGGAGCGCGCCGTGAAACTCATCCTGCGCTTCATGTTCTACGCCTCCCCAATCGTCTACTCGACCCTGGACATGCCCAAGGAGATTCAGTCCTGGGCCGCGCTGAACCCACTCAGCGGCATCTTTGCGCTGTATCGTTCGGGGCTCTATCCCGAACAGCTGGTGGCCTTCCCGGTGATCATGTCCGTCATCATCTCGGTGGTAGTTTTGGGCATCGGCCTGCTCGTCTTCCGGCGCTGTGAGCGCGCGGTTCTCAAGGAGATCTAATGACCGAACCGATCATCTCGGTGACCGACCTGGGCATCCAGTTCCGCCGCAATAAGGCCCGTCGCCGCAGCTTCAAGGACCTGTTCGCCGGACGTAAGCGCCGGGCGCGCCCGAACCAGTTCTGGGCGTTCCGCAACCTCACCTTTGACGTGGCACCCGGCGAGGCCATCGGCGTGGTCGGTCGAAACGGCCAGGGGAAGTCCACGCTGCTCAAGCTGGTGGCCGGCGTCATCCTGCCCGATGAGGGTCGCGTTCGGGTCGGGGCCGGAGTTGCACCGCTGATCGAGATCACCGGCGGCTTTGTCAGCGACCTGTCGGTGCGCGATAACGTGTATCTGACCGCCGGGCTGCACGGCATGTCCAAGGCCGAGGTCGCCGCAAGATTTGATGAGATCATCGACTTTGCCGAGATCCAGGATTTTGTTGACACCCCGTATAAGCACCTCTCCAGCGGGATGAAGGTGCGGATCGCGTTCTCGGTAATCGCGCAGCTGGATGAGCCGGTGATCCTGGTGGACGAGGTCCTGGCAGTGGGCGATAAGTCGTTCCGCGAGAAGTGCTATCGCCGGATCGACGAGCTTCTTTCGGCCGGGAGAACCCTGTTCTTCGTCTCGCATAACGAGCGTGACCTTCGGCGTTTTTGCAGCCGGGGCCTGTACCTTGACAAGGGAAAGCTGGTCCTGGATGGGCCTATCGGCGAGGTTCTCGATCGCTATAACGAGGATTATAATAATCCCACGTCCTAATCCGGGCGGCCCCGTCCGGACAGGGGGAAGGGGCACGCATGGCGAAGAAACCACCGGTGTACGTGGTAACGGGGGTTCCCGAGCCCGAACGCTCCCCCGCTGATCCCGCCAGCATCGACGCGGTCCTGCTCCCCGGCACCACCTCGTCGGCGGCCCAGGACACTTCACGTCGCCCCGGTAAGCCGGGCACGGTCGGCTCGGCGAGCGATCCGGCCTGGGTCCGCGGAATCGACCGCCTGCTCTCGGTTCAGCGCCCCCTGGTACTCGCGCATATTCGCTCGATTCGCCGCCGTCACCCGCATGCCACCGGTGATCAGATGGTGCGTATCCTGGAGCGCCGCTATCTGACAGCCGTCACCTCCGGCGGTGCCGCGGTCGGAGCCACCGCGATGGTGCCGGCGATCGGCACCGGCATCACCATCGCCCTCTCCGGCGTGGAGACCGCCGGTTTCCTGGAGGCTACCGCCCTATTTGCGCAGTCGGTGGCCGAGGTTCACGGGATCGCCGTGAACGATCCGCTGCGCGCCCGAGCCCTGGTGATGACCCTGATGCTGGGTAATGCCGGCAGCGACCTGGTTAAAAACTTCACCGGCGATGTGCTCGGGCAGGGCAACAGCCGCCGGGCGCACTGGGGACGCACGATTGCCTCCTCGATGCCGCAGATGGTCATGGGTCCCTTCGCCGATCAGGTGAAGTCTCGCTTCATGAAGCACTTTGTTGCGACCCAGGGAACCACCCTGGTGGGCAAGGCCGTGCCCTTTGGCATCGGTGCGGCCATCGGCGGGGTGGGCAACCACGTGGCCGGGCGCGGGGTAGTCACCAGCGCGCGCACGGCCTTTGGCCCGGCACCCGTGCGTCTTCCCCAGGAACTCGAGCCGCTGGAACGCGCCGAGCCCCTGGTGGGACGGGTCCGCTCGGGCATCCGCGACCTGGGTGAGAAGATCCCACGGGCCCTCCCGGGACGTCGACGCCCCGGCAAGCCCGAGGCCCCCGGGAAGAACCGCGCACCGCGGCCCGAGGATCCCCAGAATCTCGCCTAGGCGCTCTCCTGGGTGTTGTGCCCCTGCGCGCTTGCCTCGTGCGCGCTGTTCTCCTCCTGCGCTGCGTATTCGTCCCAGCGCTCCATCAGGGTGTCCACGGCCGCGTGGAAGCGTGCGGTGGCCTCCCCCGGGCTGGTGTCCCCAAAGTAGTGGCGGGACCAGCGTCGTAGGCGCGCGGTGGCCTCGGCATCATCACGTACGCGCTCAACTTCAGCAACAATCCGTGCCGCCCCCTCGGCGGTGAGCCACTCACACTCCTGCAGGTAGCCGCCCGCATCGATCTCCGCTGCGGGGTTCACCGGTCGGGTGACCAGCACGGGCTTACCCACGGCGAGGCGATCGTAGATCATGGCCGAGATGTCCACGATGGCCACATCCGAGGCGGCGAGTTGCCACCCGAGCTCGATGCCCTGGTCGTAGACGTGCTTGGCCTGGGGATCGGCATGATTGGCGTGCTGGATCATCGAGATGATCTCGCGATTGGCCTGCGCATACGCGTGGTCCATGACGCCCGACCGCGGATGCGGGCGATAGATCACCCGATGCTGTCCGGTGCCCAGCAGGTTTTTGACCAGGGTGACACCATGCGTCGCGATGGATCCATAGGCCGCCGAGGCCCGGTCCCCCTCCCAGGTGGGGGCGTAGAGCACCACGGTGCGCTCATCCGGCACAAACGGCAGTCGACCGGCGAAGTGGTCGGCCTGCGGGCGTCCGATCGCGAAGGTGCGTCGGTCCAGATCGTAGTCCCACAGCGCCTGGGTGAGTCGTTCTCGGGCGGCGTCTCCGGCGATGAAGGCGTAGTCATATGACTTGAACTGGTTCGTGGTCATATACATCTTGTCGCTCTCACCGTGATTGATAAACACGTGCCAGCGACGCCCGTAACGGAACATCTGGAAGTTTTTGGCGTTCTGATTGACGTAGAACACGATACGAATGTCCTGCTCCTCGAGGGTGTCCTCCAGCTCGCGGACCGTGCGCACATAGGCCACATCCAGCGGGGATTCCTCCAGGAGCTGCGCGGCCGCGGTCGCGGTGCGGGTGAGCACAACCACCGGCCACTTTTTGGCCAGGCCCGCGAGCGGCTGATACCACTGGCGCATCTGGTACATGTTGACCTTGCCATCGGCAAAATAGACGGCGATCTTAAAGTGACCGGGGGTCAGCGGGGTCAGTGCGGCCAGCCGATGGGCAAGATCGGCCCGCGCACGGCGATTCGCGATCGCCTCGCCGAGGAGGTTCAGAGCCTTGCGGCCGTCGGAGATGACACCCATGTACGTTTCGTATCCAGTCGTTGACGTTGTGTTCGTTGCAGATTAGTAGATCGGTGGACGCCCGGCCCGGGTCATCCGCCAAATTGTGCGCCAGCGCAGGCGTTTGCGTCCACCCGGGGGTGTGCGAATGCCCTCGCGCCAGCCACCAAACCAGGGCTTAAGCGCCTCGGGTTTGCGCCACCAGCGGGCGATTGTGGCGAGGGTCCAGATTCCCACGTAGGCGATCCCCAGCGGCAGCGGGAGATTACGCCGGGCAATCCAGACGCGGTTACGCGCCGTTAACCGATAATACTGGCTGTGCCGGGTCTGCTGCACGACGGGGTGGAACGCCCGCAGGTCTCCCGCATACCAGGCGCGCAGGTCCTGATCCCACACCCGCCAGGCCAGTTCGATCCCCTCGTGGGCATAGAAGAACGGCTCCGCCCAGCCACCGGTGCGGTCAAAGACCGTGCGCGGCAGCAAGATCGAGGCCTCCATGCAGGAAAAAGCCGGACCGGATTCGCTCGGGTCGGGGCTGCCCGCGCGCGGGATCCAGTGTCGCAGGGTCTCCCCCGATTCGGGATCCATCATCCGAGGCTGCACCAGACCAATGCTGGGATCCGCGCGGATCAGGCCGATTGCCCGAGACAGGTAGTCGGTGTCGGGGAGCCAGGCATCGTCATCAAGGAAGTAGATGTACTCTCCGGAGACCTGCGCCGCACCGCGGTTGCGCCCGGCCGGGATGCCCTCATTGGTGGCCAGTGCATGGGCGCGCACACCCGCAGGCAGATCCACCGGCTGGTAGCCGTTGCCCACCACCACGATGTCGAGGTGAACGCCGGTCTGGGCGAGCACACTGTCGATCGCGCGGCGCAGCTCCTCGGGGCGACGGCCCTGGGTGAGGATCGCGACGCCCACGCTCGGCTGGCCAGCGCCGGCCCGGTCCGTGCCAGACCCTCCGCCGCTAGGCACGCAGCCGCTTCGAGGTCATGATGGCCACAAAGTGCCCAAACAGGGTGATGATGCCAAAGACCAGCAGGAACACCAGGGTCCCGCGCATCGCCAGCTCGCCGCCGATGAACAGCCCCACCACGGCCCCCACGAAGATCACCATGGTGAGCTCCACCGAGTGGAACAGGCGGTGGAAGGGCAGGAAGCGGGCGATCCGGCGGGCCGCCTGCAACAGTCCCGGCTGCGGAGCCGACTCGCTCACGCTGTAGGTGAGTTTGGGGGCACCGTAGGCGGCACGGGCGTTGCGGACCATGTCGTTGAGCGCCTTGTTCAAGATGATCACGATCGCCAGCCCCATGCCCAGGGTGGTCCAGAGGTAGTCCTCGGGGGCCTCGAACGGATAGCCGGCGGCACGGATGGCCAGCGCGATGGGGATCAGGGTCTCGGTTGAGTAGTGTCCCACCGAGTCCAGGAACGTGCCCGCCGGGGACGAGGTCTTACGCCAGCGCGCCACCTCGCCATCCGAGCAGTCCACAAGCATCTGCAGCTGGCCGAAGATGAGGCCGAGCACCGCGCCCCAGATGCCGGGGATCAGCAGGACTCCGGCCACACACCATCCGGTGAGGATCATGATGCCGGTCACGCCGTTGGCGCTGATCCGGGTGCGCAGCAGCGCCATGGTCAGATACGGAGAGAGGTCACGCAGATACAGCGAAGCAACCCAGTGCTCGGCGTTGCGTCGGGATCGAACCTCCGGCGGCTGAGCCACGGCGCGCAGCTCGGCCAGCGAGCCGGGTCGGGTGTAGCGAGGCTGAGAGTCGGTCATCGGCGGTTCTTACCTTCGTTTTTCAGCGCCGAGGTGGACCCGGCAAGGGAGAGATATCCCAGGATAAACCCGATGCCCCAACAGAAGTGAATACACGGGATGACGATCAGGAACCAGGCCATCGCCCGCGGGGAATCCTTCGACCCGACGGTGAGGGTGGCCAGCAACACCAGCAGCACGTAGCCGGCCGGGGCGATCCATCCCCACACCAGCGGGTTCGGGGTGCCCAGGGCCGCCTCGATGGTCCCGATGATGCCCAGAATGATGCCCACGGTGACCACGAGAACCATCAGCGGCGGCGCAAAATAGCGGATGATTCCGCGGCTCGGGAAGGTTCGGCTGAGTTCTCCGCGCCAGAGGCCGGTGGAGAAGAACTGGCGAATCAGGCGGTTCAGGCTCGGCCGGGGCCGGTACACCACGCGCATTTCGGGGGTGAACCACACGGTTTCCCCGCCCTTGGCCAGGCGGTGGTTGAGCTCCCAGTCCTGACCGCGCTTGATCCGTTCGTCAAAGAGCCCCGCGGCCTCCAGCGCATCCCGACGGAACACGCCGAGGTAGACGGTTTCGGCTGGCCCCTGGGTGCCTCCCACATGGTGCGGGCTGCCGCCGAGGCCCACCCGGCTGCCATAGGCGCGGGCCACGGCCTGCTCAAACGGGGTGGTGCCCCGGGCATCCATGATGCCGCCCACGTTGGCGGCACCCGTGCGCAGGATTGTCTCTACCGCCACCGAGGTGTAGTTGGGCGGCAGCACCGAGTGGGCATCCACCCGCACCACGATGGGCAGGGTGGTGGCACGAATGGCAATGTTCAGCCCGGCCGGGGTGGAGCCCACCGGGTTATCGATCACCCGAATCCGGGGGTCTTCGGCCGAAAGCTCGGCCACCAGCTCGTTGGTGCCGTCGATACTGGGCCCCACGGCGATCGCCACTTCAAAGGGGCCGGTGTAGTCCTGAGCCAGCAGTGAATCAACGGCCGCACGTACGTGGGTGACGTCGTTGAGCACCGGCATAACGTATGAGACGCCGGGTAACGTGGTCTCGGAAGGGGCAGAAAAATGCTCCGACATGGTCTCCGCTCGCGGTATTGTCCGAACTAGAGCGTATCAGTCTCATCCGGGATCATGCTGCGGGAACGCCGCAGCCGGGTGTTCACGGCCCCGGATATACGGCGGCGCCCGCCGTGTTGGGAAACACGACGGGCGCGCGATGGCCGTGGAAGGAGGCCGGTGGATCGGGCCTACTTCACCGAGAGGGTGGCCAGGGTCACGTTGGCGGTGCCCTGGTTGGTGCCACGCACGTAGGTGATCTCCACCTTGGTGTCCGGCGCGTAGGAGCGAACCTGAGCGGTCAGATCGTTGGCGCTGGCGACGGGCTTGCCGTTCACAGCGGTCACGATGTCCCCCGCACGCAGTCCGCCGGCCTCGGCGGGTCCACCCGCGGTGACGTCCTTGATCAGGGCGCCGGCGGTGGTCGCGTCGGCGACGGTCGAGGCATCCTGAACGGAGGCACCCAGCAGGCCGTGGGTTGCGGTTCCGGTCTTGATGATCTCGTCGGTGATCCGCTTGACGGTGTTCGACGGGATCGCGAAGCCGAGCCCGGCGCTGGCACCCTGGGTGCTGTTGTCGCTCTTACCCGGGTCGACGATGGCCACGTTGATACCGATCAGTGAGCCGTCGGAGTTCACCAGCGGGCCGCCCGAGTTACCCGGGTTGATCGGAGCATCGGTCTGCAGCACACCGATCGGCACCTGAGCCTTCTGCTGGCTCTGCGGGTTCTGCTGCGGGTTCTGGCCGCGCAGGTCAAAGCCCCAGTTGTGACCGTCGGAGTCACCCGAATCGCCGTTCTGGTCGTTTCCACCGGCGCTGGAATCATTCTTCGGCACCGCGGTGGAGGGCAGGCTCAGCGAGCGGTTCAGCGCGCTGACGATACCGTTGGTCACCGAGTTGGGCAGATCCAGCGGGGCACCCACGGCGATGGCCGCCTGGCCGACATTGAGCTTGTCGGAGTCGGCGAAGTTGATCGGGGTGAAGTCGCTCACACCGTCCACCTTGATCACGGCGAGGTCGTTCAGCGGGTCGCTACCAACGACCTTGGCGTCGTAGCGACGACCGTTGCTGTCCTGCACCTTGATGGCCACATCCGTGGTGGCACCATCCAGGGTGACCACGTGGTTGTTGGTGACGATGTAACCGTCCTTGGTGAGCGCGGCACCGGAACCGGTCGCGCTGCCGCCGGAGGACTGCACCGAGATGGTGAAGGTGCTGGCCAGCGCACGGTGGGCGGCGGCGGCAATCTGATCGACCTTGGTCTCATCGTTGACCGAGACGGTACCGGCACCCACGTTTCCGGTGGAGGAGATGTGGGACTGGTTCGGGGCGATCAGGGCATAGGTGGCCGCACCGATTCCACCACCGAGCAGGGCACCAACCGCGAAGCCTGCGACCACCAAAACGGGGGCGCGACGCTTCTTAGGCCCGGGGGCCGCAAACGCGTTCCCCGAGTTCGGGGGTGTGCCACCGAAGCCGGATCCGCCGGCGGCGTGGGCACCGGGGTGCTGGGCGCTCGAGCCGGGGTAGGCCGGAGCGGCACCCGGGTAGGCGGGAGCCGCGGCCCCGTAGGCCCCCGGAGTCGAGGCGTGGGCACCCGGCGCCAGCGGAGTAGTGGCCGCGGTGGGCGCGGAACCGTGAGCAGCCGGGGCAATCGGGGTGGTGGCCGCGGTGGGCGCGGAACCGTGAGCGGTCGGGGCAATCGGGGTGGTGGCCGCGGTGGGCTGAGCCGAGTGTCCGGGCTGAATCGGGGTAGTCGCAGCGGTCGGCACCGAGGATGCGGGCGGCACGGGCTGGGTCGGCGCGGTGTGCTGGGCCGGGCTCGCGGGCTGAGCGGCGTGGGTCGATGCCGTGGGCTGCTGTGCCGTCGGCTGGTGATTCGTGTGCTGCTGTGCGGCGCTGTACGCGTTGGTCGGCTGCTGTGCCGACGGGTAGGCGGGGGTCGCCGGCTGCTGCGACTGGGCGGGTCCCGCGGCGGTGTATCCGTCGTGGGTGGGCAGCGGCGGAGCCGGACGCGGCTCGGTGGCCTGGTGCGCGGCGGGGGTGACCGGGACGGCCGGGCTCACCGGCGCTGCCGATCCGGCCGGGCTGGCCGGTACGGCTTCCGTGGCCCGGTGTGCGGCGGAGGCATCAGTGGCCGGCACCTCGGGCTGAACCGCGGTCTCGGTCTGGTCGGCCGATACTTCGGGGAGGACCCGCGTCTCGGCCTGGGTGTCTGTGGTGTTGGGGGTAACGGCGGACGTTTCGCCGGTGCCGTCGGCCCCGGTAGTCGGATCGACCTCGTGAGGGTTGTGAGTCATGATTGCTCCTTCCAAGCACAGCCAGCTTGTCGTGCGAACCTGAACGTTTCTTAAGCGCCAGCTGTGGAGTATCCAGCGCCCTGTTTTGCCCCGGATTTCCGGGGTTCCGTAACGATACGACTTCTTCATCGTAGCCGCCGCTAGGCTGGAGCGGGCCGGAAATGACGCCGACCCTTACACATTCTTTAGCAAAAGGACTGGGCATGAACGCTCTCGCTGGTTGGTCTCGAGCCGCAAGAGGTGCGGGGCTCCTCTCCCCCACGGGCGCCCCGGCCGCCTCAATCTTTTCCGAGATGAGCGCCCTGGCGAGTGCAACCGGGGCGATCAACCTGGGGCAGGGTTTCCCCGATGAGGACGGCCCAATCGAGGTTCTGGATGCCGCGCGGGAGGCGATTGCGGCCGGCGTCAACCAGTACCCGCCCGGACGCGGTACCGCGGATCTGCGCCTGGCGATCGCCGAGCACCGTTCTCGCTTCTGGGGCGACACCCCCGATCCCGAAACGGAGATCCTGGTCACCGCGGGCGCCACCGAGGCCCTCGCGGCCACCATCCTGGGTCTCACCCAGCCCGGGGACGAGGTGGTGACCTTCGAGCCCTTCTATGACGCCTACGGCGGCCTGATCGCGCTGGCCGGTGCCACCCACGTGACCGCGACGCTGCACGCCCCGACGTTTACTCCCGATCCCGATGAGCTGCGGCGAGTCATTACCGACCGCACTCGGCTGATCATCGTGAACACCCCGCATAACCCGACCGGCGTCATGCTCTCAACAGAGATCCTGGACCTACTGGTGGAGCTCGCCCACCGTCACGACGCGATTATCGTGACCGATGAGGTGTACGAACACCTAACCTTCGAGCGCACCCACGTCCCCGTGGTGACGCGCCCCGGTGCCGCAGAGCGCACCCTGACGATCTCCTCGGGTGGCAAGACGTTCGCCACCACCGGATGGAAAATCGGCTGGATCAGCGGCCCGGCGGAGCTGATCACGCGGGTGACCACCGTCAAGCAGTTCCTGTCCTACGTCAACGGTGCCCCATTCCAGCCGGCGATAGCGGTGGGACTGCGACTGCCCGACACCTACTTCACCGGGATCGCAGCAACGCTGCGAGGACGCCGCGATCGCCTGGCAGCGGGACTCTCAGCGGCCGGATTCGGAGTATCGCTACCCGACGCCGGGTATTTCATCGTCGCCGATACCGCGCCGCTGGGCTTTGCCGATGCGACCGAGCTGGCGCGCGAGCTCCCCGGAAAAATCGGAATCGCGGCGATTCCGGTGTCGGCCTTTGTCCTGCCCGAACATCGCGATCACACCCGCAGTCTGCTGCGCTTCGCGTTCTGTAAGCGGGACGAGGTTCTCAGCGAGGCACTTACCCGTCTGGAGACCCTCACGGTCTAGGCTGCCGCGCGCTCGATTTCACGCTCGGTGGCGAACATTGCCGGACGCTCAGTGGCCAACACGGCCGTCCGTTCGGCATCGAAGTAGTGTGGGGCGTGCATCGCGAGGTCCGGGCTAAACCCTGCCGCACAGTCGGGGCAGCGGTTCACCTCAAGATACGTCGCGATTGTCAGCGTGGCTGAGCACGCCCCACACAGAATCGCCGGTTCACCCCAGGTTGAGCGCGGCCAACGCTCAAGCCGGTGATCGGCGTCTTCATCATGGCAGCGGAAGCACGGGTAATAGCGAGAGCAGCACGGAACGAGGATGGCGACAATGTCGTGGTCACCGGAAAAGTGAACACAACGAGTCTCCTCGTCCAGCGTTGCTCCATATACTCGCACGTTGCCCTCCCCAAGGCATTTTTCGTTTGCTCATGTGCCACCGAGATTACCGCAAATCACCGGCATTTCCGAGGTTTTTCCCCAGATTAGGGCCGGTAATGCGGCCCCAGTTGGGGGGCAAAAATGAAGCGGGGAGTGACGATCAATAGCGAAATTTCGCGTAATTCCGCGGATCTAGTCGGTTTTTGTGGGGAGTGGTGATCCCGCCCGAGGCAGGACGCGATAGCGGCGCAGAGAGAGCGCGGGATTGGTTTCACGCACCGCCTCGATGTGGGCCGGATCGAGGTCTCCGAGGGCCAACCCCGTTTCGGCACCGAGCGTGGCCAGAGCGATACCGGCCGGGTCAACAATGACACTGGCACCAATTCCGCCGGGTGCACTCTGATCGGCGGCCACCACATAGGCAGTGTTCTCGATCGCGCGGGCAGTGGTCAGGGTGGACCAGTGATGCTCCTTATGCCGCCCGGGAACCCATTCCGAGGGCACCAGGATGACATCGGCACCGGCATCCACCAGAACGCGGGAAGACTCGGGGAAGCGCAGGTCGTAGCAGGTCTGCAGTCCGAAGGTGAGTCCGCCGATCCGGAAGAGCTCGTCGGGGCCCGAGGTGTCTCCGGGGGCGATCCAGTCGCTTTCTCGGGTACCAAACGCATCGTAGAGGTGACGCTTACGGTAGCGGGCCTGAATGCGCCCACTCGGGTCGATGGCCACCACAGTGTTGGAGACGTGGTCGGTGCCCAGGGATTCGAACATCCCAAAGACGATCCAGAGGCCCAGTTCACGGGCCGTCGCCGACACACGCTGAACGAAGGGGCCCTCCAGGGTCTCCGCGTACTCGCGGACCTCCGGGCCAAATGGCGGCCGGAACCAGGCCGAGTACTCGGGGAACACGATCAGTTCGGCTCCGCGATCGCGCGCGGCGCGAGCGAGCCGAAGCATCTCGGTGTGATTATGGTCGGGCTGGTCATCGGGGGCGAACTGTCCGACGGCCACTCGTACGATGGCTGAGTCCTGGGTCTCGACGGTCATAAATTCCACCCTAGCCGCGGCAGCGCGCCGGTGGTGGTCCACGCGGCGTGGTGCACGGACGTGCAGTTGGCGCGCACGGACGGGGCGATAGAGCGACCCGAGCGTGCATCCAGATCTTCGTATGCGTGTCGCATCACGCACCCACCAATTCGATCCACCCCGGAACCGGAGCGTGCGGTCGGTCCCAGGGTGGATCGTTTCAGGCTAATGGTCGACCGTGTTCCCCCCAAGGTAACGGTCGACCCGAATGATCCACGTGATATATGGTCCCCCGACCACATATCCCACACCGTATTGCTACGGTGCCGACTCTTAGAACCCGAATCTCCGAGCCGGGTGAATCACTATGTAAAGACTAAGGCGGGCACTTCCAGCCACCGAGAGTGCTGTCGCAATCTGTGTGCCACATTGTCGCTGCTAGGCGTACCCCATCCCGAGCAGTGCCATGGGTGTATGCAACTCTCCTGAAATCTCATCAAACATGCGGGTGCCGCTGTTAGCGTCTGCCTATCTCCGCGATCGCGGAGATCACACCTACTCCTCGGGGGATGTATGACCACTACCGGCTCACCGTTCCGTTTTCGAACCGTCATGGTTGCCCTGACGGCTCCCACGCTTCTCCTCTCGGGATGCTCGGCACTGCCGGGATTCCTCGAGGGTGAGGGCTCGCTCCCGGCCCCAGGGTCCTCTGGCGCAAGCTCCCCTGGCGCAAACTCCCCTGGTGCAAACTCCTCTGGTGCAGGCTCCACGACGCCCGCAACCCCGGGTAAAGCGGCACCGGCTCAGGACTGCGCGGCCATCCTCCCCATTCTGGGCACACTACCGCCCCTCACCTTGGATGCCAACGCCACCGACTACTTCACCGAGTATGCGGATTCGGTTTCGCGAGCACTTGATGCCAGCACCAACGGCGAGATTACGGCCGCACTCACCGGGATCAGCGCACAGCTCACCCGAGCTTCGGACCTCAGCAACAAGCTGGCCGCGCTGAGCGACACTTCGGGACTGAACCCGGCACAGCTCCTCGAACGGACCCAGCAGGCCGCCGCGCTCACCGCAGAAGCCCCAGCAATTTTCGCCGATCTGTCCACGCAGGTTGGTACGCTCACGAATCTGTGTCCCCAGGTGAAATAAGCCCACCGGCGATTCCGACACACAAATCAGGCAAAGCAAAAAGCCCCCGGAAACCGGGGGCCTTTTCTTGCGATCTTGTCGCGATGGTTGCGGGGGCAGGATTTGAACCTACGACCTCTGGGTTATGAGCCCAGCGAGCTACCGAGCTGCTCCACCCCGCGTTACGTTTGTTAGCTTATCACGCCCCCGCAGGCGAACCAATTCGAGCCGTAGGGTCGGCGCGTCCCCCGCATGACCAGGCAACAAAAAATCCCCGGATCTTCCGATCCGGGGATTTTGGTGTTACCACATGGTTGCGGGAGCAGGATTTGAACCTACGACCTCTGGGTTATGAGCCCAGCGAGCTACCGAGCTGCTCCATCCCGCGTTACGTTTATTACTCTACCGAGTAGATCCTCGAAGCGCCAATCGAGCGATTCCCTCGGCGTGGCGCGAGCCCTCCCCCGCTCCAAAAAACGAACGGCGCCATCCCGAGGGATGACGCCATTCGTGTTGGTGCCGGTTACTTCAGCGCGGCGTTGGCGCGGTCAACCGCGTCACTCAGCGCCTTGTCGGCGGTGCCATAGGCGGCCCAGTCTCCCGACTCGAGCGCCTTCTGCTTGTCCTTCATGGCCTGGGCGGCATCATTCAGGGCGGTGCGCAGGTCCTCGGCCTTAGCCGGGTCCACCGGCGCATCGGTGCTCGGGGTCTCGGTTCCGGGGTCCGGTTCACCGGTTCCCGGGTTTTCCGTCCCACCCGGCTCGGTCGGCACGATGCCTCCGTCGCCGGCGCTCGCACCCGAGTCTCCACCGAAGAGCTCATCCAGAGCCTCATCCAGCGTCGACTTGAACGCGATCTTGTCACCGAAGGCCACCAGCACACGCTGCAGCAGCGGGAACTTGGTGGTACCGCTGGACTGCACATACACGGGCTGGACGTAGAGCAGACCGCCACCCACGGGAACCGTCAGCAGGTTACCGTTGATCACCTCGGTCTGACCCTGCTTCAGCAGGTTGATCTCCTTCGAGACCTCCTGGTTTGCGTTGAACGTGTTCTGCACCTGACCCGGACCGGGGATCGCATCCCCCGAAGTCAACGTGAGCAATCGGAGCTTGCCGTAGTCGGCGCTCTTTTTACCCTTCTCGTTTCCGGCGTTTGCATCGGCGGCCAGGTAACCGGTCAGCACGTTACGGCTGTCTTCACCCTTGCCCGGCGGGATGAAGGACGAGTAGAGCGAGAAGCTCGGCTTGTCCTGACCCGGCATCTGCATCGTCAGGTAGTACGGCGGCTGCAGGCGCGGGTCGTCCTTCTTGGACTGCGGGTCGGACGGGGTGATCCACTTGTCGGTCTCCGAGAAGAACTGGCCGGCGTTGGTGACGTGGTAGTCACCGAGGATCTTGCGCTGCACCTTGAACATGTCGCTCGGGTAGCGCACGTGGCTCAGCAGGTCACCGCTCATCTCGGAGATCGGGCGGATCGTGTTGGGGTAGATCTTCTGCCAGGTCTTCAGAATCGCGTCATCGGTGTCCCACGCGTAGAGCTTCACCGAACCGTCATACGCGTCCACGGTCGCCTTGACCGAGTTGCGCATGTAGTTGATGTCATCCAGCGCGAAGGACTGTCCACCCTCGGCGTCCTGAATCGAGTTCGAGAGGCTCACGGTCTTCGAGTAGGGGAAGTCGGCCGAGGTGGTGTATCCATCCACGATCCAGACGATCCGGCCGTCTACCACCGAGGGGTACGGGTCCGAGTCCAGGTCGAGGTACGGGGCCGCCTTCTTCACTCGGGCCGCCGGGTCGCGGTCATAGAGGATCTGCGAGTCGTTGGTCACATCCGAGGACAGGAAGATCTGCTCGGACTGGAACTTCAGCGCGTACACCAGCTTCTTGAAGATGTTGTCGAGCTTGGGTCCACCATCACCGGTGAACGTGTAGTAGGCCTGCTGGTCACCCTCGCGGCTGGCCGGGTAGTCCAGCTCGATCGGGTCGGTGCCCTTGGGGGCGCCCACGATCGAGTAGCGCGGCGACTGCTCGCCGAAGTACACCCGCGGCTCGAACTTACCCAGCTCACCGGTGGAGGGAATTCCCGACTGCATGAAAACGGGCTGACCATCGGAGGAGCGCTTGTTACCGTAGGCGGCAACCAGGCCATAGCCGTGGGTGTAGACCAGCGAGGAGTTCACCCAGTTCGCGTCCAGGCCGGCCTGGTTGAGCTCACGCACGGCGACCACGGCGTCCTGGCTGCGTCCGTCGATCTCGTAGCGGTCAACGTCCAGGACCTTGGGGAAGCTGTAGTACTGCTTGAACTGCTCGAGCTGCTGGAACGACTTGGTCACCACGGCCGGGTCGATGATCCGGATGTTTGCGGTGGTCTCGGCGTCCTGACGCAGCGCGCCCGGCTCGGCGTCGGTGGTCGCGGCATAGGGAATCTCCTGGACATCGCTCAGCCCATAGGCCGCCCGCGTCAGGTCGATATTCTTCTGCAGATAGGGGGTTTCCAGGGCCTTCTCATTCGGCTGAACCTGGAAGCGCTGAACCAGCGCCGGGTAGGCCAGGCCCAGAACCAGCGCGGACACCAGCAGCAGCGCGGTACCCACCACGGGCAGGCGCCAGCGGCCCACAAACGCGGTCACAAAGAACAGGATGGCCACCAGTGCGGCGATACCGGCGAGGATCATCTTGCCGGGGATCGTGGCGTTGGCATCGGCGTAGTTCACACCGGTAAACCGGCTGGACACGGTGGTCAGGGTCGCGTACTGGTCAAGCCAGATCGACACCGCCTGCAGCAGCAGGTAGACGCCGGCGAGGACGGCGATCTGCACGCGGGCATGCTTGGAGATGCGCAGCTCGCGACCGCTCAGGTGAATCGAACCGTAGAGGTAGGACACCACGGCGGTGAGGATCAGGCTGAGCAGGATCACGGCGGAGGCGAAGGCCACCACGCCGCGGAAGAAGGGGAGGTCGAACATGTAGAACGACGCGTCCAGACCAAACTGCGGGTCGGTGGTTCCGGTCGGGGTCGAGTTGAACCACAGCAGAACCTCCTTCCAGCGTCCGGCCACCGAAAGACCCGCGAAGAGGCCCAGGACTACCGGAATGCCGTAGGTCGCCAGGCGACGCAGCGGCTCGATCAGTTCCTGGTAGCGATCCAGCTGGCTGGAGAGCTTGGCATAGACCGGTCGCAGGCGGTAGGCCAGCTGAATGCTGAGCCACACCGGCACCGCCATGCCGATAAAACCGATCAGGAACATGGCGCTGGTCCCGATCCACTGGGTGGCAAGCACCTCGGTGAATCCCAGCTGGTCATACCAGAGGAAGTCCGTGTAGAAGCCGGAGAACGCGAAGAATGCGACGACGAGCACGCCGACGATAATCACGGTCAGGGCAAGGGGAGACCTCTTTTTTCTGGGGGCTGAAGTTGATGCAGTATTTGATGCTGACGTCACAGTAGGCCTTCGTTGGTATTCGGGGTCGTCACCCCAGTCTACGCGGGAAACGCCGGGCGGGTCCCGCCCGGCGACGCAATTTCATGTCGCTGTCGACACTCTCCTAGGACGTGGGTGTCCCCACTTCGGGGGTGGCCGGTGTAACCGGTGCGGCACCGGTTGTTCCCAGAATGTTCAGGCTGGTGATCCAGAGGCGATCCAGTTGTGCGGGATCATTGGACTCCGTTGCACACGGCACCAGCTCCTCCAGCCGAGCAGCCAGTGCACGTCATGTATCACACGGGGGCGGTTTGAACTTCAGCGGTCAGCGTAAACGGATTCTGCGGAAGATTGAATAGCGGACATGGTTGCGTGCGCGACGGACAGGCGCCTACCCCGGGGCGATCCCTGAAGGTCAGTCCGCTTCGGTCACCCTCCGGCGACGCCAGCGACCGGGCGAGACTCCATAGATCCGCCGAAACGCGGTGGAGAACGCATACTCGTTGGCGTATCCCACTCCCGCGGCAATCGTGGCGAGTGACGCCTCACCACGGGTGAGCGCATCGGCCGCTCGTCGCATCCGTAGTACCGTCAGGTATCGTCCGGGCGGCTCCCCCACCATCGTCCGGAACCGCGCGGCAAAGGCGGCGCGGGACAGACCGACGATCCCGGCCAGCGCATCCACCGTGTGTGCGGCACCGGGGTCCCGGTGAATCGCCCGCAGGGCCGGGGCGAGCAGTGGATCGGCCAGGCCGCGGTACCACCCGGGGCATTGACTGTCAGGCCGGCCCCACCAGGTGCGTAACGAGTAGACGAGGATCAGATCAAGAATCCGATCCAGGATGGATTGGCGGCCGTCCTCCCCCGAATCGGCCTCGGTGGCCATCACCTCCACCAGCACACGATGGGCCGGCTCCAGCTCGCCCGAGCGCAGCACTACGACCCGGGGCAGCGTGGCCAGGAAGGCCTCGCTCAGCCCACCCTCCATCCGGTATGCCCCGCAGAGTATGCGTGCATCGTGGACCGCGGGCTCATCCGATCCCCGCATCCGCGCCTCGCCGATGGGCTCCACCGGGACCCCGGGCGCGCTCACCAGCGTGTAGGGCGTGCCGGCGGTGACCAGCACCACGTCGCCTGCGGCCAGATCCAGCGCCGGAATTCCCGGGACCTCGATCAGACCCGCGCCGCGCAACAGGACGTGCGCCGTCAGCGCGCGACCGCCCGAAAACCCCAGACCCCAGGGGGCGCGGCGATCCAGTATCGAAAACACCGCACCGCGAGCCCGAGCCTGACTCAGCTCCTCCGAGAGAACATCCACATCCTCATCGTAGACGCACACGAATCTTTTCGAGCCGAATAGGCATTGTTTGGAACCTTCAGCGTTTCTAGTCTGGGCCCATGACAGCATTTTTGATTCTCGGCGGCACCGGTAAGGTGGGCCGCCGACTCGCCACCCACCTCTCATCTGCAGGTGTCAGCGTCCGCGCGGTCGGCCGCCGGACCGCCATCCCGTTCGACTGGGACGATCCCACAACCTGGGGCGCCGCGCTTGAGGACATCACCGGCATCTTCATCGTGGGCCCCGGCTCGGCCCGGGACTGGTCCCCGGCCCTCGCCGCGTTCCTGAACCAGGCCCTCGATGCCGGGGTCACCCACGCCGTGCTGCTCTCGGCCCGAGGAGTGGAGTTTCTGCCCGACGGCAACGTGGCCCGTGCCGAGGCCGCCATCGCCCGGGCACCGATTCCGCAGACCATTCTGCGTCCCACACACTTCGCGCAGAACTTCACCGAGGCCATGTTTGTGCCCCGCGACGGCCGGGTGCGGGCACCGCTGGGCGAGGGGCTGGAGCCGTTTATCGACGTGCGCGACATTGTCGAAGTTGCGGCCACCGTCCTGATTGAGTCCGCATCCGCCGCGGGCACGGTCCATACCGGAGTCATCGAACTCTCCGGTCCACGGGCGCTCTCGATGACCCGGGCGCTGGAGATGATCGCCACGGCCACCGGTGTTCCCGCGCGCTTTGACAACGAGGATGAGGACACCCACCGCGAAACGATGCGCGCCGCGGGGGTCCCGGAGGAGTACATTCGCTGGCGGCTCGCGATGCTGCGCGGCATTCGTGATGGCAAGGATGCCTACCTCAGCACCGGGGTCCGTGCGGTGCTGGGACGCGAGGCTACATCCTTCGCCGAGTGGATCGAGCGGGAGATGCGCACGCGCTGATTTTGGTGTCAAAGCGCCAAAAAGCAGTGCCGACCGGGGTGACCCGGTCGGCACTGCTGCACCACCCTACTTGCAGGTGGGGAGGGCGTCGAGGTCGCCCTTATTCTTGATCGTGTCCAGGACCTTCAGCGAGTCGGTCAGTTTCTCGGTGGAGAACACCCGCAGCCCGTCGGGTACGTGACCCACGACCTCGTCACAGTTCGAGGCGGGGGCCAGGAAGTAGGTGGCACCGGCGTTCTTGGCACCGTAGAGCTTCTGCCGAATACCGCCGATCGGTCCCACGGTTCCGGCCGCATCGATGGTTCCGGTGCCGGCCACATGCGCGCCGCCGGTGAGGTCATCGCCGGAGAGCTTGTCGATGATCCCCAGGGCAAACATCATGCCGGCGCTGGGTCCGCCGATGTCGGCCAGGTTGATCTTGACCTCGAAGGGGAAATCGAACACCTCGCCCGTGCCCACGCCGATCACCGCGCGCTGGGAACCGTCGCTCGCGGTGGCCAGGGTCGGCGTCATATCGATCTTCAGCGGGGCACCATCGCGGGTGACCTCCATCGTCAGCGCCTTCTCGGTCCCGTTCTCCTTGACCAGCTTCTGCACACCCTCCAGGTCGTCCACCGGGGTTCCGTTGACCGAAACGACCTCATCGCCGACCTTGAGCTTGCCATCGGCCGGAGCGCCGCCCTGAATCATGGTGACCCGGAGGTGCGAGGGAACCGCATAGCCCTGGTGTTTCAGCGCCGCGGCGATCGCGTCCTGCTGGGAGCTGACCATGAGCTGCTGGTTCTGCTCATTGCGCTGATCGGTGGTCACACCGGCCGGGTAGATCTCATCAATCGGAACCACGGTGCGCTCCCGATCAAACCACGAAGAAATGACGCTGAGCCAGGTGGCCGGACGCTCACGGTCACCCAGAAGCTGAACCGTCAGCAGGTCAAGGTTGCCGGTGGTTTTATGGGTCTGCTCACCGTTGATCTCGATGATCGGAACCTCTTTGTCCTTGATCATCGTGGTGCCCAGGGTGTTTTCCACCGGGCCCGGCTGCTGCACCAGATAGGTACTCGGGGCGAAGGCCAGAATCAGCAAAAGGCCCATCGCGACCAGCAGAAACACCCAACCGGTGCGGCGACGACGCGCACGCGGGTCACTCTGCTGTGCGGCATGGGGCTGTTCAAATAGCGACACGGGGGCCTTTCCTCAACACAGAGCCGCACCACGGGAGCCGTGATGGGGCATAGACATCCAGACTAGAGCCTGGAAACCTCAAATTCACTGAGATCCACTCACTCCACACCGGCGACGCCGCACAGGGCGAAGCCCGCGCCGTGCTGGATAGTGAGTTCCTCCTCCTCGCCACGCAGCGTGCAGGAGACCTCGCCGTCGGGGTGATCGCTGACGACGCGGATCTCGGCATAGTCGCCGACCGCGATATCCAGCCGAATGGGTTTCAACGCGATCAGGGTGTCGGAGTACTCGGAGCCATCCGGACGCAGCACGGTGTAGCGGGCGGGCACGGGAGAGGAAGCCGCAAGCTCGACGCTGACGGTCCGCGCCCCCTCGGCGGGCGTCACATCCACGATCCGGGTTCCCGCGACGCCGCCGCTGTTCACCGCAACCCCTAATCCCAACAGCAGGCACAGCGGCACCACCATCAGCCAGCCCAGTGCCCCCACACATACGGCGACGATGGACAGGGTGCGACCGCGTCCGGCGCGCTGGATCGCCACCGCGCCGGCGCCGGCGGCCAGGCCGCGCCGGGCCAGGATGCACTGCCAGAGGCCAAAGATTCCGACCGGAAAAAACAGAATTGTCCCGGTGATCGCCAGCGCCAGGTTGGGACGCAGCGGCACCACCTCGGTCTCCTGAAGCAGCGCGGCGTCGGCGTCGGTAGCCTCGGGGGCCGCACGGTCCAGTGGTGCCGGGAAGCTGGGGAGGGCCTGGGCCGGATCCACCTCGTTCACCTCATGCGGGAACGACGCCGACGGGTCGCCAGCGTCATGATCCGGGGTGTGCGGGCTGATACTCGGGTCCATTCCTTCGGGGATGTTATTCCTCCATCCAACCATGAATTTGTCCGGGGCCCGGTTTTCGGCCCGTCACGCACACTGTTCGCGGCGGGCGGACGATAATTGCCCGAAAAACCGATGCCGCTTCGGGACGTACCTGTAGCGTAGAAAGGGCTACTTGGAGCATTCGGAAAGGTGGCACACGTGCCAGACGAAAACGCAGGCAACCCCGAGGACGAGTTCCGCGAAATGCTGAACCGGTTTATCTCCGGGCAGGGCGGTATCGACCCGTCCCAGCTCGCCGGTGCCGCCGGTCTGCCCGCCGATCCCGCCGCGCTCTCGGCCATGCTGAGCCAGCTGCAAAACGCGATGCGCGGATCCACAGATGGCGGCGTCAACTGGGGTGTGGCCGGAGATCAGGCACGCCAGATCGCCAACGCCCAGAGCGTGGACACCCCCGAGGAGCAGCGCCATGCCCTCGAACAGGCTCTCAACGTGGCCTCGCTGTGGCTCGCCGATGCGACCACGTTCTCCGAGCTGAGCGCCTCCCCGACCCTGGTCAGCCGTGCCGAATGGGCACGATTGAGCATGCCGGTCTGGACCGAGGTGGCCGAGCCGGTGGCCAGCAGCATCTCCGATGCGCTCGCCACGGTCCTGCAGGAGCAGGCACCCGAGGAGCTGCGGGGCATGATCGCCGGTGCCAGCCAGATGCTGCGCAGCGTGGGCGGCGCCCTGTTCGCGATGCAGCTGGGACAGGTCGTGGGTCAGCTCTCCAGCGAGGTGGTGTCCGGTGGCGACATCGGCATCCCGCTGATGGAGGATAACCACGCGGTCCTGGTCCCCCAGAACATCGCCGCCTTCGGCGAGGGCCTGGATATCCCCACCGATCAGGTTCAGCTCTACCTGGCCGTACGCGAACTCGCGCACGCGCGTCTGTTCCGCAACGCCCGCTGGCTGCGCCTGCACCTGATTTCCGCGATTACCGCGTTTGCCCGCGGTATCTCGATCGACATCGATGCGATGGAATCCCTGGCCGAGGACTTCGACCCGAGCAACCCCGAGCAGCTGCGCAGCGCGCTGAGCAACGGCTCGCTGATTCCGCCCAAGACCGAGTCCCAGCTCGCCTCGCTGGCATCGCTGGAAACCACCCTCGCGCTAATCGAGGGCTGGGTGGACGTTGTCACTGCCCAGGCCACCGTGCGTTTGCCGCGGGCTCAGGCGATCGCCGAAACCGTGCGTCGTCGTCGCGCAACCGGCGGCCCCGCCGAGTCGGCCTTCGCCGCGCTGGTGGGTCTGGAACTGCGTCCGCGCCGACTGCGCGAAGCCGCGGCGCTGTGGCAGGCAGTGACCGAGGCCGTGGGTACCGAGGCACGCGACGCACTCTGGGCACACCCGGATCTGGTGCCGACCGCCGCGGACATCGACGACCCCGAGGGCTTCATTGCCCGCCTCACCGCGCTGGCCCGCGGCGAGGTGCCCGAGCGCGATGAAATGGATGACGCCCTGGATGCGCTGCTGCGCGGCGAATTCGGAAGCACCGACGGCAGCTCGACCGATTCGACCGAGCCCGGCCCGGACACCCCCACGGCCTAATCACGGCGAACGCACACATGCGCGAGATCCCTCGGGATCTCGCGCATGTGTGCGTTCGGGGCGGCACCGGACAGACCCGTCAGGCGGCGGGAGCTGTGTCCCGAGTCCGCCCCATTCGCACAGCGCATGTCCGGGTGATCCGGAGCGCCGGGGCGCACACTCGATCCATGATGATCAAACTCAACCCCACTCTTCCGCTGCTATGGCGCACCCCAACCGAGTTTCAGATCGGTTTTGACCCACCTGCTGCCATCACCCTCACCGCCGTGACGCCCGCGGTTGAGCACCTGCTGGGGGCGCTCTGCGCCGGTGCCACCGTGTCCCTGCTGGAGGAGCTCGGGGCACGGGGCGGATTGACCACGGCGGAGGTTCATGCGCTGCTCAGGGTGCTCGATCCCGCGCTCGAAGACCATCCCGACACGGGTCCGGCCCGCCGCCGATCGCGCACTCCCCGATGGGCAATTCTGGGACAGTTCCGCGGACATCCACACCCGCTGGTGCGGGCGATCGCGCAGACCGCGGATTCGGTGCGGCTGGATCCTCCACGCACCACGCTCGCGGCCACCCGGTGCCCCGCGCTCGTGGTCCTGGTGGATAACTTTGTGATTCCGCCCCACCGCTACGCCCCCTGGCTCTCGGAGGAAATCCCCCACCTGGCCGTGGTGTGCTGGGATCGTCAGGTGCGAATCGGCCCGCTCGTGGAACCCGGCACCGGTCCGTGCATCGGGTGCGTCCAGCGCTCCGCGGCGGCCCGCGATCCCACCTGGGCATCCCTGGCGATTCAGGCACATCGGAGCCTGGCAGCAAGCGCTCAACCGCCGCTCTCGGCTCTGGCCGTGGGGCCGGTGCTGGCGGCGGTCCATGCGCGGCTGCGGGCGAATAGCCGAGAGCTCCGCACGGGGATCCTGGTGATGGATGGGTCCTCGATCCGCGGTCGGCGAGAACAGATCTTCCCGCACCCCGAGTGTGCCTGCGGTGCCGGCGACCCCGCGGGCTCGGGGCCTGCGGAATCGGGGCCTGCGGAATCGGGGCCTGCAGACTCAGGGCCCACGGGCTCAGGGCCCGCGCCCGGGACTAACGGGTTGAGTGCCCCATTTCCGTGAGGAAACGGGACGGCATTCGGCTCCCACCACCGCGCGGTGCGCCCTCCGCCCAGGAGAGCATCAGGCGCGAGCGGGCCCGGGTGATGCCCACATACATGAGTCGCCGCTCCTCATCCACCATCGTCTCGGTGGTGGCGTAGCTAATCGGCACCAGCCCCTCGCTGAGTCCCACCAGGAACACCGTCTCCCATTCCAGGCCCTTGGCCGAGTGCATCGTGGCCAGGGTGACGGCCTGCTGGGTGGGTTCGGCTCCGGCCGCCTGACGCTCCAGGAGCTCATCGGTAAACATGCGCAGGGTTGTTCCGGGTGCCGCGCGGTCCACCAGGTCCATCAGCGTGTTCAGGGCCTCCCAGCGTTCGCGCAGTGCGCCGGGCTGCTCGGGTGGATCCACCGTCCAGCCGTGGGCACGCAGCACGTCGCTCACCGATTTGAACAGCGGCTCACCCACGATCGATACCGATGCTCCGCGCAGCTCCATCAGGGCCTGACGAATCTCGGGCCGATCAAAGAAGCGGGTCCCGCCGTGCATGCGGAATGCCAGACCGGCCTCGTTCAGGGCCTGTTCAAACACCGAGGACTGCACGTTGACCCGGAACAGGATCGCGATGTCGGCGAGCTCGGTTCCCGACTCATGCAGCTCAAGGATCCGGGACACCACCCCGCGCGCCTCGGCAAGATCGTCGCGGAAGCGGGCGGTGATCGGTGCGGGGCTCGCGGCCGCGCGGCCCGGGCCGTCGGAGCCGGACGGGGACGCGGCATCCGCCGCCCGCAGTTCCAGGGCTCCCGCCCGTCCCCGCATCAGGGCGTTGGCATCCTTGATGATGGGGGCCGTGGAGCGATAGTTTCGCTCCAGACGCACGATGGTCGCGTCATGATAGTTACGTTCAAAGTCCAAGAGATAGGAGCTGCGTGCCCCGGCGAAGGTGTAGATCGTCTGGCTGGCATCACCCACCACACACAGATCGTTGCGCGGGCCGAGCCAGGCGTCCAGCAGCTGCTGCTGCAGCGGAGAAACGTCCTGGTACTCATCCACCACGAAGTGCCGGAACTGTTCTCGCACCTGCATCGCCACCGAGGCCTCGGAGTGGATCATGCCCACGCAGGTGAGCAGGACGTCCTCAAAGTCGAGCTGCTTACGCTCATCCTTGAGATCCTCGTACCCCTGCTGCAGGGTCGCCACCTGCTCGAGGGAGATCGAGCCGATACCGGGCCGGTCCGACTCCGCATACTGTTCGATGCTCAGCCCGCTGACCTTACGCCACTCGATCTCGGCGGCCAGGTCGCGCAGCGCGGCGGTATCCAAACGCAGTCGGCGAGCCTCGGCGAGCTGGCCCAGGAGCTTACCCTTACCGCTGATCAGGGTGGGGAAGGCCCCGCCCACGGTGTGCGGCCAGAAGTAGTTCAGCTGGCTCAGTGCCGCCGAGTGAAAGGTTCGCGCAGATACGCCGTGCGCACCGAGCACACGGAGCCGGGAGCGCAGTTCGGCCGCCGCCCGGGTGGTGAAGGTCAGCGCCAATACCCGGTTCGCCGCGAAGGTACCTGTCGCAACCCCATAGGCGATTCGGTGGGTGATCGCCCGGGTCTTTCCGGTGCCGGCACCCGCCAGCACACACACCGGACCGCCGAGGGACTCGGCAACCACACGCTGGTCGGGATCCAGCCCCGCCAGCAGCGCCTCGGGATCGGTGGAGACCGGTTGAAGGTTCATGCTCATGCCCAGGCGGGTCCCGACCGGTCGGCCTGCGCGGCGGCAATGTCTCCTCCGCCGTCGGCACTCAGCCAGTCATCCAGCAGGGCGCGGGCGATCGAGGTCGTTCCGGGCAGGGTCAGCGTGCCCGCCTCGGCGCGCAGAGACTCGCGGGAGAACCAGCGCAGATCCAGGATCTCCTCGCCGTCGGGGGTCACCGCAAGCGGATCCTGATCCGCCGCCACCCGGGCGGTGTAGCCCAGCATCAGCGAGCGCGGCAGCGGCCAGGGCTGGGATCCGCGATAGCGCGGGTCAACAACCCGGACCCCGGCCTCCTCGAAAATTTCCCGGACCACTGCCTGCTCCAGCGACTCCCCCGCCTCGACAAACCCAGCCAGCAGCGAGTACTGCCCCGCCCGCCACAGCGCATTGGAACCCAGCAGTACCCGGTCCTCGGCGTCGGTGACCAACACGATGATCGCCGGGTCGGTGCGCGGGAAATGCTCGGCCCCACAGTTCGGGCAGTGCCGCGACCATCCGGCCTGGCGCACCTCGGTCAGGTGGCCGCAACGGGAGCAGAAGGTACTCGATCGGTGCCAGTTCACCAGGGCCAAAGCCTCGGTGAGCAGGCCGGCATCGCGCGCCTCAAACACCGCCCCGAAGTCTCGCAGGCTCCCCCACTCGCCATTCGGATGTACCCGGGCGGCGGCCTCATCGGCCTCGCTTCCGGCTGCATCCGCGCCGTTCAGCACGTCCAGATCCAGGCTCACGATGCGGGCCCCGACGGGGGTACCCGCCTCATCTTGGAGCGCACGGCCCAGGTAGGTTGGCGGCAGGGTCGCAATATCGGCGGGGAGCTCACTCGCCCGAAACAGGCGCAACCGGGCGTGTTCCACCGCCGTGGTGCCCGCACGCATCAGCAGATACCGAGCGTCGGCATCGGCGAGCAAGTCGATCGCCAGGTCCGGATTCTCGCGGGTTGTGTAGTCGCGGTCGATCTCACTGCGGGAGAGTGGAAGGTCGGCGAGGATGCCGAAACGGTCCGAATTGTCGGCTGCGGCCTGAAGATGATTGGACATGGGCTCCCTCTGTGAACGGGCGTGGCGGCCCGCATCACGGGTCGTCGCGATCTAACCTAGAGAACATGGTCAGATCGCATTTAACTCTAGCCGCGTTGGCGACCGCTGCGGTGCCCGGACTCGAGGTGCGTGCAAGCGGGACCCTGGCACTTGATGGATCCGGAGATTTCGACTCGGCGCTCCTGCGTACCGGCACCGACGAGGACGTCGTGGTGCGCGTCCCCAGCAACGAGCGTGCGGCCGGCGAACAGGCCATCGAGCTCATCGCCCTCCAGGCCATGACCGCGGGCATTCGCAGTCGTCTGCCGTTCGAGGTACCCACCGTGATCGGCCAGGCACCGGCAAGCCCCGGCCGAATTGTGGTGTCCAAATTCCTGCCCGGATTTCATGTGCCCGCCGCATACATTCCTCCGGGAGACGGTGTCGCCACCTCGATCGGTGGGGCTATTGCCGCGATCCACACCCTGCCCGCCTCCTTCGTGACCGAGATCGGACTGCCAGCCCTGACCGCCGCACAGTGCCGAAACGAGGCCCTAAACGTGATCGAGCGCGCGGCCTCCACCCGGCGTCTGCCCGCGGCGATCCGCCAGCGCTGGAGCGACGCCGCCAACGATGACAGCCTGTGGCAGTTCCAGCCCGTGGTCATCAACGGCACGCTGAGCACCGAATCCTTCCTGATCACCGACCACGAGGTGGGACCGGTGGTCAGCGGACTGGTCGGGTGGAGCGGCCTGCGGGTGAGCGATCCCGCCCGCGATCTGCACTGGCTCAGCGCGGCCCCCGAGGCCGCCGATGACGTGTTTGCCTCCTATCGGATCTCCTGCACCCGCACCCCGGATCGGTTTATCCGACAGCGGGCGCTGCTGCACGCCGAGCTCGAACTGGCACGTTGGCTCCTGCACGGACTGGACACCCGCAATCAGGAGGTCATCGAGGACGCCGTGGGGCTGCTCGACGGACTCGTCGACAGTGTCCTGGGGAACCTCTCCGAGCCGATCAATCCCGAGGCCGACCCGGTGCTTGCCGTGGGGGACGTTGAGACCCTCCTCAAGAGCACCCCAAAAACCACGCCCTCCACCGCGCAGATCGGTATGGAAACCGACACCTACGACTTCGACGAGGAAACCGCGGTCTCCAATGAGACGGGGCCGATTGGTCTACCCGAGGACGTCCTGGGGGATGACACCGCCGAGCCCGCAACGAACGCTGAGGCTACCTCCGAGACGAGCGATCCCGACCAGGAGGAAACCCGAGAAATCCCCTCGGGCGGCTCGGACCGCTAGGTCGGCCACCTTCCCACATAACGCTGAAACGCCGCGATCCGATATCCTCGGATCGCGGCGTTTCTGTGTCGGATTCCTATGCGGCGAGAAGCTCTCCCTGGACGCCACTGGCACCCTGGACGAACCGGGACAGCGCATCCACACAGCTTCCCTCCCCGGCGGGGTTCCCCGCCAGCTCGGCGGAGCTGGGTGAGTTCCCACCCACCAGGCCCTCGATCAGGGCTCCCACAATCGCCCCGGCGATCAGGGCGGTGGGCTGCTCGGGGAGTTCCCCGCTGGCAACACCGTCCTGCAGAATCTCCTCAACCAGGGTTGCCGCGTCCCGACGGCAATACACGCGTTCGCGCACCACCTCGGGGCCCGCGGGCTCATGAATCAGAGCCGTGGCAAACGCCCGCTCGCCCAGCACAACCCGGGCAAATTCGCGCACCACGGTGTCTAGGCGTTCGGCGGCCGATCGCTGGCTGCGGAATGGATCATCGTGACCGATCGCCGCACGAATGCGATTCGCCATGACCGAATACGCATTCACCGTGACCGCGGCGATCAGGTTATTTTTGGCTGGAAATAGTGAGTACACGGTGGCGGGCCCAAATCCCGCGTTCCGTGCAACCGCGGCGATGCTGAGGCCGGCGAGGCCGGACTCAGCGATCATGTTGCCCGCGGCTAAAATAATTACTTCTCGACGCTGTTCGCTCATTGGTCCCCCTGACCAGGTTGCGGCCGGTGCCGGTTGGACCGGTCATCTGTGCCCAGAATAGGGGTCCCGTTCGGCCTGCGATAGGCCCCGTTTGGGGGCCATACGCAGGTTACATCGAATGGGTCGCCACGGCCCTCTCCCAGGCCTGAACCAGTTCGTGTGCGTCGGAGAGTTTTTCCGGGCGCAGGACCCGATCATCGGCCACATAGTAGAACACGGCGTCGATCAGGCGGGGGTCGGTTCCGGTCCAGCGAGCGTAGCCCTCACGATAGAGCGCCAACTGGTATTGACGCTCGCGCAGCTCTTCGTCCGAACGTGGTGCCTTCCCGGTTTTCCAGTCGACGATCTGAATGCGCCCCTCACGCTCATAGACGGCGTCGAGCTTACAGATGATCAGTTTGCCCGCCAGGCGATAGTTGATCTCGATTTCCACCGCGATCGGTGCCAGGTCCGCCCACTCCGAGCGCAGGAAGGTGGCCTGCAGCTCCTCCAGGCGTTCGCGTTCGGCCTCGGCAACGGGTGCCAGGGTGCCCCCGAGTTCCTCATCGTCGATCTCCCACATCTGGGCGTCGATGGTTTCCTGCGATCCCATCAGCCCCGCGCGGTTCTCCACCCAGTCGTGGAACAGGGTTCCCAGGCGGGTCTGACGGTAGGGCCGCTCGGGGACCGGTCGGGCAATGCGCGCGGCCACCTGAATCGGGTCCACCACAAAGTCCTTGAACCTGGATGCGGGGATGCGCGCGGGCAGATCCACCCGGGCCGGTCCACCGGTGAGGATGTGGTGACGTTCGGCCAGCAGCAGGTCCACGTTGCTGGCGTCCTCGCTCGGGTGTTCGGGATCGATCGGGCGCGGATCGGCGCTCCGGATCGCCGCGGCCGCCGCGGTCACGGCCCGACGTCGCTCCCCCAGCGGATCCCGCGGCCACACCAGGCTGCGGATCTGATCGGTGCGTGGGTTTTCCTCCTCAAGCGGCGAGGACGGCAGGCTCGGATCCTCGTATCGTGCGTCCCCATCCCAAGCCACGGGCACGGCCTGCGCAACCTCGTAGAGGTACACCCCGGGCTCGCGCGGCTTGACCGCGTTGGTCCAGAACGATCCCGAGAGCAGCAGCGTGTCCTTGGCCCGGGTGACCGCCACATAGGCCAGGCGACGCTGTTCGTGCGCGTGCTGGGTGTCGATCTGATCGCCAAAGCTCGCATAGGCCAGCTCAAACGCGGGCTGGCTCTCAAGCCCGCGCCAGGCGAGCTCGGGCAGCTCGGCGGCGTCACCGCGGAACGCGTAGGGCAGCTCGCCAAACGCGGTCCACCCGCGGCGGCTGCGCGGGGTTCCGGGGAGCTCCCCGGACACCATGCGCGGGACCGCGACGCTGTCCCACTCCAGGCCCTTGGCTCCGTGGATTGTGAGTACCTGAACGGTCCCTGGCTCGGGTTCCTCGCCGCGCGGGCTGAGGTTTTCGTGCTGCTCGGCCTGTTCGAGCCACTCCAGGAACGCCCCGATGGTGCCGGTCTCATCCACCTGCAAGAACGCGGTGATCTGCTCGGCGAACGCCTCAAGACTCGGCCCGGCCAGCACCTGGTGCTCATTCGCCGCGGCCTCGAGGTCGAGTCCCAGCTCGCGGGCAACCAGGCCCACGTACTCGTGCAGGCCGAGGCCCACCCGGCGACGCAGTCCGGTCAGCAGGGTTGCCGCCTCGCGCATGCGCTCCAGCGCGATTGGGGTGAAATCCGCCAGCGCCTTATGATCGGCGGGGGCGTTTTCCAGGAAGTCGAGGGCGTCCACGAGCGAGGGGTTGTCCTCGGCATCGGCGGATCCGAAGCGCTTATCGCGTACCTCTTTGGGGACCCGGGCGAGCCGGTGATCGCGCTCTCCGAGCCAGCGAGCCAGGTTGCCCAGCGCGCGCAGATCCCGGGGTCCGATGCGGAAGCGACCGCCGGCCAGCAGACGGATCAGCTCGGATCCGGCACTCGGGTCGTGCAGCACTCGCAGCGCACACACCAGGTCCACGATCACCGGCTGATCCAGCAGCCCGGCCAGTCCGAGCACGTGGTAGGGAACCCCGCGGGCTTCGAGGGCGCGCAGGAAGGGATCCACCTTTTTCAGCGAGCGGCACAGCAGCGCGGCCGAGCGCGCCTTCTCGCCGCGCTCCTTGTCTCCACGCGGACGATCCAGCTCGGCGGCGAACCACTCAGCCACCGCCTCCGCCTCATCCTCGACGGTCTGCTCGAAGGCGATTCGCACACCACCGGGACCGGCAAACGTTGCCGGGGCCAGGGTCTTGACCGGGACGCCCTCAGCCACCGGCAGGGCCGCGACCAGGGCGTTGGCCGCATCCAGAACCAGGCCCGGGTTTCGCCAGGAGGTGGACAGGGTAAAGCGCGCGGCGGTGTCGGCGGGACGGTATCCGGGGGTCCGGGCCACCGAGAAGTCACAGGAGAAGCGCGCGAGGTTGGCCGCCGAGGCCCCGCGCCAGCCGTAGATCGACTGGTTGGGATCGCCCACGGCCATGACCCCGTGCCCACCGAAGAGGCGCGACAGCAGCTCGGTCTGCACGACCGAGGTGTCCTGATACTCGTCCAGGATCACCACCCGATAGCGTGCCCGATACTCGACCGATACCCGCTCCAGGGTGCGCACGATCTCCAGGGCCAGCGCGACCTGATCGGAGAATTCGATGAACCCACGGGTGCGCTTGCGGGCCGCATACTCCTCGGCGAGCTCGATCAGCATCGGCAACTCGGCCAGATCGGCGGCCGCGGCCATCAGGTCCTTATTCGGGCTGCGCTTGCGCTTGCCGGTGGTCTCGTCGTTGATCGGCAACTCGGTGAGGGTCTGGAACTCCTCGGCCAGGGCGACGATCTTCTCGGTGTGCTCGCGCGCATCGTTGTCGCTGATCCCGCGGGAGACCCGCAGCACCCCCTGCACGAGCGCGGACAGCGGGCGGGCGGATTCGACCAGCCGCGGATCCTTACTCTCGATCAGCACCCGACGCGCGAGCGCCCACGCCGAGGCCTCACCGATCACCGTGGCGTCGGCCTCCCGACCGATCAGCGCCGCATACTCCCGGAACAGGCCGCTGGCAAACGCGTTATAGGTCGCGATGGTGGGGGCTTCGAGCACGTCGATCTCGACGCCCTGACCGCCCCGATCCGCGAGCGCCTGACGCAGCTGGGTGATGCGCTGATGAACCCGCTCGGCCAGCTCACCGGCGGCCTTGCGGGTGAAGGTGAGCCCGAGGATCTCGGACACCCGGACGTGGCCGTTGGCGAGCAGCCAGACGATCCGATTCGACATCGTCTCGGTTTTCCCACTGCCGGCGCCGGCCACCACCAGGGCGGGTTCCAGTGGAGCCTCGATCACCGCGATCTGCTCGGCGGTGGGGGCGGGCAGCCCCAGCAGCGCGGCGATGTCGAGCGCGCTCAGGGCGGGGGTCTGATTCGACTGGGTCATGATTACTCCGAGACGGCCGCGATGAGGTGGATACGGTAGGTCAGGCGGGTGAGGGGATCGTGCTCGCCCTCGCCGAAGACGCCGACGAAGGTCGCGGCGGCCATGCCGGTGCCCACGGTCTCCACGCGCTCCTCGAAGGCCGCAAGCTCCTCCTCGGTCTGGACCTCCTGCACGCGCTCGGCGTAGGCCTTGACCGTGGGGGTGCGCACGTAGAGCAGCATCGCGCCGCCCGAGCGCCCGGTGATCGGGTGGCGGCGAACCGCGGGCTCGGCGGGGGCCGCGACCGGGGCAACGGGTGCCTCGGTGCTCGCGTCGACTGGCGAGTCGGCCAGTGGAGCAACGTGAGCCGCGACCGGCGCGTCCGCAGCCGCACCGGTGGATGCCTCGGCAGCGGCCGCCTCATCCGGCACCTCGGTATACACGGCCCCGCGGGTCAGCGCGAGCTGATAGGCGGAGAGCTGGGCGTGGGTCAGCATCGACTTCTGGGTGGGAATGCTGCGTCCGGTCTTGAGGTCGATGATCACGATCACCGGTTCGGTGTCCTCGCCGGTGGCCGGACGCCGCTCGATCCGGTCGATCGAGCCACCGATGATGATCTGCCCCACCTCGAGCCGGAACCCGCCCTCGGTGCTCAGCACCACGTTGCCCGCGCGTAGGGCGTCGGAGAGATAGGCGGCCACACCCACCAGAGCCTCGTCCACGCCGGCGCGCTCCCGCTGAGCCAGCCAGGGCGCCTCAAATCTCAGCTCGCCCCAGCGCTCGGAGACGTGCTCCCACAGCCGTTCGGGGGCGATATCGGCGGCGGTGATCTGATCGGCGGGGATCATCCCCGCGCGCTCAAATGCCTCGTGGATGATCGTGCCGATGCCCGCCGCCACGGTGCTTGGCGGGCGCGCCACGTCCTCGATGAACCAGTTCAGCGGCGACTTCTCAAACGCCTCCATCCGCGAGGGCGAGACCCGTACGCGTGCGTCGGGATCCTTGAGGTCCACCAGCGGGTCGGTGGTGGAGGGCTCTGCCAGACCGTACCAGGAGTCCGGGGAGGCCCCGGCGATCCCCTCGTCCGACAGTCGGGCCAGCAGGCTTGCCGCCTCGGCCGCCTCCTCGGGACGCCCGGCCTCGTGAGCGCGCACCAGGCGGCGGCGCAGCGCACCCACCATGCCCCGCAGGGTCAGCGGATACTCGCCGGTCCCGGTGCGCACGGGGGCACCATCGAGGGTCGGGAATCGGAGGAAGGGCGAGGGCTGTTCGTCATCACCATCGGTGGTGGACACCACCAGCTGGGTGCGCGCCCGCGAACATGCGAGGACAAAGAGGCGCAGCTCGTCGGAGAGGAGTTCGGCCCGCGCATCCAGCAGGGTCGTGGGCAGGCCCGCGACCACCTGACTGAAGAGCTGCGGATACAGCAGAGCCCCGCGCAACTGGAGGTTAGGCCAGGCACCGGCCTGCACCCGGGCGGCGACCACAACGTCGAATTCGCGGCCCACCACCGCACTCGGGGTGCCGATCCAGACGGCCTCACCCCGCGCCCGCGGCGCCAGCGAGTCCTCCCCCAGGTCGGCCTCCAGGAGCGAGTCGATAAAGATACCGGCGTCGGCATCGGGGTCGCGTTCGGCCGCACGCTTGGCCGCGGTGAACAGGGCGACCGCCGCATCCAGGTTGGTGTTGGCCTCCTCGGCGAGCAGGCCGCCCTGGCCGAGCTGTGTGGTCCAGGTTTTTTCCAGGCCGCTGCGATCCCAGACGATCCAGGCCAGTTCCTCGGCGCTGTTGCCCGCGGCATAGCCCGCCCGCACCTGCGCCAGGGTTTCGGCAAAGCGCATCGCACGTCGGGCACCGGGGGTGTCGAGGGTCGCGAATCTTCCGGGGGCGGCGAGGGCTTCGATCAGCAGCTCATCCGATCCCCGGTGTCCCCCACCCAGGAGCTCCTCGTGGCGCAGCGCACGACGCAGACGGCGCAGGCCGATCCCGTCAAAGCCCCCCAGCGGACCCAGCAGTAGCTCGGTGTAGCGGGCGGCGGTCACCGGGATGCGTTCGAGCGCGACGGCGAGCGCCAGGATCAGCGCCCGTGCCGCATACCGGTCGCGCAGGGCCTCGCCAGCTGTCTCCGCCGAGGTGGGGACGTCGGCCATCGCCAGCGCCCGAGCCAGCACGGGAATGGACGCCGAGGAGCGCACCACGATTGCCATCTGCGACCAGGGCACCCCGTGATACACGTGGCGCTCGCGCAGCATCCGGGCGATCGCCTGCTGCTCGGCTGCCGGGGAGGTCGCGCGAATGCGCACCACCGGCAGCGTGGGCGGAACCTTCCAGGGTCCCCGTTGGGGCTCGTCGGCCGGGTGGACGGGGGCCTGTGCGGCGACCCCGGAGGCCTGGCCCACGGGGTTGTCGGCAGCCGAATCGGCGGGCGGCGTGGCGGACTGCTCGGTGGACGGCGTGGCGTCGTCGCCGCTGGTGTCCGCTGCGGGCGCGGGCTGAGCGGGCAGCACCGAGGCCGCGCGGCGATGCTCGACCCGTCCGGCGGCACCCACCCGATCGCTCAACTCGGTGATCACGGCGCGCAGCTCGGGGCCGTGCCGATGCACCTGCGTGAGGGTGAACGTCTCCACCGGGGCACCCAGAATCAGGTTGAGTCCGCTGAGCGCCGCCGGATCGGAGCCGCGGAAGGTTGCGCTGGCCACGTCGGGATCCCCAAACGCCAGGATCGTGGATCCCGCGGCGGCGGCCGCCGCCAGGAATCCCAGCGTGCCCGGTCCCTGCTCCTGGAAGTCGTCCACGATGATCAGGCGCGGGGCCGAAACGCGGCCCTCACGCAGCAGCGTGGTTGCCTCGGCGATCACCTCGGCGGCGTCCAATCGGGGCTGCGAATACTGGTCCATCACGTGCTCATAGCGGGCGATGAATGCGGCCGCGGCCACCCATTCGGGACGCTCGTGCTGGTGCCCCAGGCGGGCCAGCTCGGCGGGGCGGGTGCGGGTTTCCACGAGCCGCATCATCAGCTCTCGCAGCTCGGTGCGGAAGCCGCCGAGCGCACGCACATCGGGTCCCAGGCTCTCGGGCCAGGCGGCACCCTCATCCTCCACCTCTCCGGCCAGCAGGTCGGCGAGGATCGTATCCTGATCGGCACCGGTCAGCAGCCGCGGAACGGTCACCCCATCGGCCACCGCGGCGGCCGTCACAAAGCTAAAGGCCATCGAACCCAGGGTGCGCGCCAGCGGGCCCCGGGTGGGACGGTCGATCCGCAGCGCCAACGTGTCTCGCAGCGCGGTGGCCGAACGGCGGTCGGCGGCCAGCACCACCACGTCGTCGGTGGGATAGCCGCGGGTGATGATCCGGTCGGCCACCACCTCGGTCAGCGTGTGCGTCTTCCCCGAACCGGGCGCACCGTGCACCGCCGCGTGGGCACCGTCGCGGAGGTCCCGCACGGCACGCTGGCTGTTATCCAGGCTCGCGGACAACCGGTCTTGATCGAGGGGTTCGGATTCGCTCACGATCCCACGCTAGCGTGAGCCACCGATATCCCCCGGAAGACACCGCCGATGCGGGGATCACGGACCCTGCGCGACGCGTGTTCGCTCTGGGCACGCGCGGATAACGGGTTTCGGTGGGCGGCGGTGTCGTACGCTGGAATCAACCCAGGATCCGTTCCCCGGCAACCGAAAGGCACCAACGTGGATATCCGTATCGGCATCATCAACAGCCCCCGCGAACTCGGCTTCGAATCCAGCCAGAGCGCGGCCGACGTCGAGAAGATTGTCGGCGACGCAATCAGCTCCGGCACCCCGCACTTCACCCTCACCGACGACAAGGGCAAGCGCTACATCGTGGCCACCGGTTCGGTAGCCTACGTCGAGATCGGCAGCGAAGAGACCCGTCGCATCGGTTTTGTGGGCTAGGTAGCCTGCTTCCGCCGTACCGCGCAGCGCCCCACCATTTCGGTGGGGCGCTGCGCCGTTAACGCAGCTGTCGCCGCGGGCAGCTAGGCGGTCAGGCCCAGCGCATCCATGCGCTGGGTGTGCCGACCGATCAGCTCGGTGAACACCGGTTCGACCCGCTCGGGAGTGTTTCCCGGCGCGCGATCGGTGGTGTCGGTACCCACCGGTTCGAGGCGCAGCGCCGCGTGGCACACCAGCATGATGTCGCCCACCAGACGGCGTCCGCTGAGGGCGAGGCGGTGGGCGCGGCGGGGATCCTCGATGATCGCATCGCGCAGGATTCCGACCACCACGGAGGAGCCGTTATCGGCCCCGAGGACACGTTCCATCCGGGGAGCCAGATCGGCGGGCAGGCGCGCGGCCAGGCCGCGGAAGAAGTCGTCCAGGAAGCCCTGGGTGATGTAGAGGCCCAGCAGCCCCTCGTTGATCGAGTCGCCGCGGGCGATGCCCAGCAGACGATCAATCGCCGGAACGTAGGGGGCCATCAGCAGCTGCGGATCCTCGCCGCGACGGCGAATCTCCCCCACCAGTTCGTGGTGCTTACGCAGCGCCAGCCCGGCGGGCCCTGCGATCAACTCGGTGGTCAGCAGGCGACCGCTGTCGCGGCTGATCGCCGAGTACTGCTGGAACACCGCGAGCTGTAAGTAGGCCGACTGCCCGAGGAAGTCGGAGGTGTCGGAGGCAAGCTCGGCAAAGTCCACCCGGGTGGTGGGAACCGTGCTCTCGCGCAGTACCACTTGGGATTCGTTTGAGGAGGGGCCACGCCGCCGAAACCAGGAAATCACACGCTCAGTCTACGCGTCCCGGTAAGCTGGGAGTGTCTCATCGTTGGAATGGGACCCTACGCCCGCACGCAGAATCCGTTGGCGTAGACCACATCACTGCATGACAGGCATTAAATATCGTGACTTTTCTTGAACTCGGCGTCGCCCAGGACATGGTGGACGCCCTCGCCGGTAAGGGAATTACCGCGCCGTTCCCGATCCAGGAACAGACCATCCCGCTGGCCATTGCCGGCCAGGACATCATCGGCCAGGCTAAGACCGGTACCGGTAAGACCTTCGGTTTTGGTCTCCCGGTGCTGCAGCGCCTCGGCGACAACCCCGAGCCCGGCGTCAAGGCGCTGATCGTGGTTCCCACCCGTGAGCTGGCCGTTCAGGTGTATGAGGACCTGGTACTGGCCGCCAGCAACCGTCCCACCAAGATCGCCGCCATCTACGGCGGTAAGGCCTATGAGGGGCAGATCGAGGAGATCAAGGCCGGCGCCCAGGTGATCGTGGGCACCCCGGGCCGACTGATCGACCTCAACAACCAGCGCCTGCTCGACTTCTCCAAGATCCAGGAAATGGTGCTGGATGAGGCCGACAAGATGCTCGACCTGGGCTTCCTCGCCGACATCGAGCGCCTCTTCTCCAAGACCCCCGCCGAGCGCCACACCATGCTGTTCTCGGCCACCATGCCCGGTCCGATCGTCGCCCTGTCGCGCCGGTTCATGACCAAGCCCATCCACATTCGCGCGAGCGACCCGGATGAGGGCCTGACCCAGGCCAACATCAAGCACGTCATCTACCGCGCGCACTCGCTGGACAAGGACGAGGTTATCGCCCGCATCCTGCAGGCCGAGGGCCGCGGCAAGACCGTGATCTTCACCCGCACCAAGCGTGCCGCCGCCCGCCTGATGGACGAGCTCAACGACCGCGGCTTCAACGCGACCGCCGTGCACGGAGACCTCGGCCAGGAGCAGCGCGAGCGCGGCATGGCCGCATTCAAGGCGGGCAAGAAGGACGTGCTGATCGCGACCGACGTCGCCGCCCGCGGAATCGACGTGGACGATGTGACCCACGTGATCAACCACACCATCCCCGACGACGAGAAGACCTACCTGCACCGTGTGGGCCGCACCGGCCGCGCCGGGAAGACCGGTATCGCCGTGACCTTCGTCGACTGGGAAGACCTGCACAAGTGGGCCCTGATCAACAAGGCGCTGGAGTTCGGTCAGCCCGAGCCCACCGAGACCTACTCGTCCTCCCCGCACCTGTTCGAGGACATGAACATCCCCGCCGGCACCAAGGGCCGGCTGAAGCCCGCCGCCCCGGCTGCGCCGCGCGAGGGTGCCGCCCGCAATGGTGGTGCCCGCGGTGGCAACGGATCGCGTCCGGCCCGTGGCGAGGGCCAGGGTCGCGGCGAAGGTCAGGCTCGCACCGAGCGTCCCGCACGCTCGGGTGAGGGCGGCGCAGACTCCGCTCGTCCCTCGCGTAACCGTCGTCGCACCCGCGGTGGCGGCGCGGCCGCCGGTCCCGCCGCCGGCGTCACCCCGGTTGAGGGTGCCCCGGTTACCGCCTCGGCTCCGCAGGATGGAGAGGGTGCTCCGCGCCGCCGTCGTCGCTCGCGTGGTGGCCGCGGTCGCGGTGAGGGTGCAGCCCCCGCCGAGGCCGCTCCCGCCGCCGAATAGCCGCACAGACTAAAACGCCCGCCCCTTCCAACTCGGAAGGGGCGGGCGTTGTGTATATGGGCTAGTCGGCGATGATCGGGGCGAACCCGGTAGCCTCGGCCACAATCGCGTCCACCACCGCGCTCGGTGTGGTGTTCTCCCCGAGCCGATTGGGCTTTCCGGCACCGTGATAGTCGCTGGATCCGGTGAGCACCAGGTTGTAGCGGGCGGCCAGCGCCCGCAGCCACGACTTCCCCTCGGGGGTGTTCTCGCGGTGGTCGATCTCCATCCCGAAAAGTCCCGCCTCAACCATCTCGGCCACCACATCCTCGGGGATCAGGCGACCCCGGGTTCCGGTGGCCGGGTGGGCGATGACCGGCACGCCGCCGGCCTCGCGGATCATCTGAATGGCCACGATGGGATCCGGTGCATAGAGCGGAATGATGTAGCCGCTGCGCGGGTGCAGGATGGTTTCGAACGCGGCACTGCGGTCGGTGGAGTGGCCGCGAGCCACCAGCGCGTCGGCAATGTGCGGGCGCCCGATCGAGGCCCCCGGGGTGGTCTGGGCGAGCACGTCCTCCCAGGTGAGGTCATAGTCCGCCCGAATGTTTTCCACGATCTCGGCCGCGCGTGTCTTCCGGGCCACTCGGATCCGCTCGGTTTCGGCGAGCAGCGCGGGATTGGAGGGATCAAACAGGTAGGCGAGCATGTGCACGCTCATGCCGTTGTGTCGGGTGCTCAGTTCCATGCCGGGAATCAGGTTCACCCCCACTTCAGGGGCCGCGACCATCGCCTCGGGCCAGCCCGCGGTGGTGTCATGATCGGTCAGTGCAACCGTGCCCAATCCGGCCACGGCCGCCGCCCGCACCAGTTCTCCGGGGGTCTCGGTACCGTCGGAGATGCTGGAATGAGTGTGCAGATCGGCGGGACCACGGAGGGAGGATTGCAGGGGCATACTGACCAGTGTAGGCCGCATGCTCAGCATCCTCCCGGGAACTCCCAGATTTCGCCCGATATCCTGACCGGGTCATGTTCAAGTTCCTCGGCGCTCTCCTCACCCTTGCGGTTGCACTGGGCCTGCTCATCGTGACCTGGCCCCCGCTGTTTGGACTCCAGACCACCGTGATCGTCGCCCAGATCACCGCGATGCGTGGACTCCTCGTGGCCTGCTGTGTCGCCGCCCTGGTGCTGTTTTTGATCATCGGGATCATTCGCCCGCTGCGCGGCTTTGCCGGCAGCATGGCCGTGGTGATGTTCCTCGGTGCCGTGGCAAACACCGGCATCCTGGTATACCGCGGCTTTGATGACTCGGCACTTCCCGCCAAAACCGAAAGCGCCATCAGCGTGCTGAGCTGGAATACCAAGGGGAACGCGATGGGGTCGGCAGCGATTGCCAAGCTCGCCCTGGATTCCGGAGCGGACATCGTGGCTCTGCCCGAGACTCGAAATCAGACCGGTCTCGAGGTGGCCGCGGCGATGAAGGCCGCCGGCAAACCTATGAACGTGTTTACCGAATCCTTTGGCAAGATTGCGGCCGCAAGCTCAACCACGGTCCTGATCTCCCCCGCGCTGGGCTCGTATACGCAGGCGACCAGCAACGGGGTGGGGGCGTCGAACACCCTCGTGGTTCCCAGCGTGGTGCTCCGGCCCACCGACGGACGCGGCCCCACCATCATCGCCAGCCACGCGGTGTCCCCCTCGACTCCGCAGATGCACAACTGGCGCGAGGATCTGGCCTGGCTCGCCGCACAGTGCGATGCGGAGAACGTCATTATCGCCGGCGATTTCAACGCAACGTTGGATAGTATGGCGGGCCTCGGCCGCGACGGCGCCGCACTGGGCCGTTGCAACGATGCGGGCCAGGCAACCCACACCGCCGCCCTCGGCACCTGGCCGACCAACATTCCTGCGCTGCTGGGCTCCCCGATCGACCACGTCTTTGCGACCCCAATCTGGGACATCGCGGCAATGAAGGTGCACACCGAATTTGACCAGGCGGGCAGCGACCACCGCCCAATCACCGTGCGCCTGGAACCGGCCGCCGCGGACTAGTCCCGAACTTCGTTCCGGATATGCCTCGGATTCTCAGCTAAGTCTCGCTGGTTTTCCATATCCTCAACCGCGTCTGCGACGTAACCTTCAACAAGGTATCGCCTCGTGCCCCCGACGTTGACATACCGTCAAATTCGGACGAAAACGAGGTCTTCACAATGAACTATGGAACGACGCACAAACCCTGGACAGAACGGCTCGAATCACTCGATGCCTCCGCTCTGATTCCCACGTCAGCACTCGCCACACTCGCCACGCTGCTCATCGATTCGGGAGAGCGCGGCTGGCCCGCACCCGGCATATATCCCGGCGAGACGAGCGGGATCCGCGTTGAGTGGCAGTCCGCCCTCTGGGTGGTTGTTTTCGAGGTTGACTCTTCGGGCAGGTATTTTCTTGGATACATCCCGGTGGAGCCACCCGCCGCGCCCGCGAGTATATCCACTCGGGATGCCACTCGACTAAAAACCTTTATCAGCACACACGTTCATGACTAGCGTGCACTGCGAGTATCTTCTGCCCGGTGAAAACATCCCTAACGTCCCGGATGAGCTCTGGTTACGGGCATGTTTTGATACACCAAACTTGATTGATCCAGTGACCGGAGTAGTGAGTAGTCTGATGTTCGCATGGGGAACCCTAGACGGCGGAAAGCTCTCCGGTGCTCGACTCCTTCACCACTCACGGGTTGTGCATGTGCCCGAGGCAGGTTCTCGCTAGGATCAACCCCCGGCACCGCGGTGAGCGAGCGGAGGCGGACGGACACGCCCGGTGCTTTAAACCGGGGCACGAACAGTGCGAGAATGTAAAGCATGACTACCAGTAGCGAAGAGACCAAGGACGCCCGATCCACCACCCCCGGATCCGATCGCTTCCAGGACTACATCGGCTCCCAGTGGGCCGACCGCACGGATGAGCTCCCTGCCGCGCGCGTCCAGGCGGCGTTTGCAGAGAAGCGCCGCGCCGAGGTGAGCGCCGCGTTTACCGGTGCCCGCGTGGTGATCGAGGCCGGCGACCCCAAGCAGCGCTCCAACGACACCGACTACCCGTTCCGCGCCCACTCGGCCTTTGCCCACCTGACCGGCTGGGGTGCCGACTCCGAGCCCAGTGCCGTGCTGGTATTTGAGCCCGCGGGCGAGGGTCACGAGATCACCCTGTACTTCCGCGAGCGCGCCGGCCGCGACTCCGATGAGTTCTACGCCAACCACGCGATCGGCGAGTTCTGGATCGGCCCGCGCCCCTCCCTCGCCCAGGTCGCCGCCGACCTGAACCTGGCTACCGCACACCTGGATGAGTTTGTGGCCACCGACTCGGACCTGCGCATCGACCACGACGAGGACCTGACCCGGTTCGTCTCCGAGCTGCGCCTGGTTAAGGACTCCTTCGAGATCGCCGAGATGCGCGCGGCCGTGAACGCCACCGCCGGTGGATTCGACGCCTTCATCGCCGAGCTGCCCCGCATCATCGCCTCCCCGCGGGGCGAGCGCGTGGTCGAGGGTGTCTTCAACGCCCACGCCCGCGAGCACGGCAACACCGTCGGGTATGACACGATCGCCGCCTCGGGATCCCACGCGTGCATCCTGCACTGGACCCGCAATGACGGCGCGGTCACCCCGGGCGAGCTGATCCTGGTGGATGCCGGCGTCGAGGTCGAGAGCCTGTACACCGCGGACATCACCCGGACCCTGCCGATCAACGGCACCTTCACCGACGTGCAGCGCAAGGTCTACGAGGCCGTGCGCGAGGCCGCCGATGCCGCCCTGGCGATCGTGCGTCCGGGCATCGTGTTCAAGGAGATCCACGCCGAGGCCATGCGCGTGATCGCCGAGAAGACCGCAGAGTGGGGCATGCTGCCGGTTTCGGCCGAGGAGTCGCTGCTGGTCGAGAACCAGTACCACCGCCGGTACATGGTGCACGGCACCAGCCACCACCTGGGCATCGACGTGCACGACTGCGCGCAGGCTCGTCGGGACTTCTATCACGATGGCATCGTCGAGGAGGGCATGATCTTCACGATCGAGCCCGGTCTGTACTTCCAGAACGACGACCTGACCGTGCCCGAGGAGTTCCGCGGCATCGGCGTGCGGATCGAGGATGACATCCTGGTCACCGCCGACGGCGCCGAGAACCTCTCGGCTCACATCCCGCGCACCGCGGATGACGTCGAGGCGTGGATCGCGCGTCTGAACGCCTAACCCCTCGGGCCTCATCTCGGCCTCATCCCGCGAAACGCTGATGCGTTTCCCGGGTGGCCGTCCCCTCCGTAATCGCCGTCGGTTCCACACCGGCGGCGATTACGTTTTGGGCACTCCGGCCGATCGTTTTCCTCGAGGCCCTGGCATCTCCGGACGCAAGCGCGCACAATAGAGGCATGACCGCCACCGTGGATCTGATCGATGCCTTCCGAAGCGCCGACCCCGATCGTCGCGCCAGACTCCTGCGCGGCTGCGAAGCCGGTGCCGACTCCGACCGGGTCGACTTTCTGATCACCCTGGTTGAGGACACCGCCGAGGATCCGGCCGTGCGCACCGAGGCCGCACGCGCCCTGGCGCTGATCGCGGCAATCGACGGGGAGGAACCCGGCCGCCTCTTCGATGAGGAGCTGGATGCCGCCCGCAACCTGATCGGCGAGATCCTGGCCGGCGTGGCCAATCGCGACCCCGACGAGGATCTGCGCGTGTGGGCTCTGCGCGGACTCGCGCGCTGCGACCTGCCCGACTCCGCTATCCGTGTGCTCGTGGGCCTGGCGCTGGCCGAGCGGGAGGATCCGCTGCTGCGCACCCTCGCCGCGGCGGCCGTCTACGCCCAAGCCCCGGAATCGGTGGTCCGCACCGAGGCTCTCCCGGTTCTTGATCACGACCCGATCCTCGCCGGCGGCCCACACACTGCCGGTTAGCGGTTGACACCCGAGTTTGCGCCCCAATACACTCTTGATCACTAACTTTGGGGGAAGCGAATGTATAGCTCTGGGATTCTCAGCACACACGACACCGCGCGGGCTGAAGGTGTCGAGCTCGATGCCGCATCCTCGGGGACCGGAGCGCGAATTTGAGCCGGATCGGGCTACTGGCTACCGGTCTCAGCGCCCTCCTTCTGCTCACTGGATGCGCCGCCCACTCACCGATTGGATCGGAGGGTGCACAACAGGCATCGTCGGGAACAGGCATTGAGGGTTCCACCCAGCGCCTAGTGGACGCAGACATACAAGCGAATCTCGCGAATCTGAAAGCAAAGTTCCCCGATGCCGAGATTCCCGATGAGGTCCGGGTGAGTCGAATCATCGCCCCTGACGAATACGCAGAGGTGTTTTCTCGATGCCTCACGGATGCAGGATTCACTGCTCGCGCGCATCCGGACGGTGGAATTCGGTTCGACGAGATACCGGATGAGCAGGCCCAGGCTCAGGCGGTGGCCCTGTACACATGCCAGGCCACGTATCCGCTGGATCCGCGCTACACTCAGCCGCTGACGGGTTCTCAGATCGCCTATCTGTATGACTATTACCGGGATCGTCTCCTTCCCTGCCTTGAAGGTGAGGGGCACACGGTGAGCGATCTGCCCTCGCTCACGCGGTTTAAGGAATCGTTTGACGGGACCGCGCCGGGGTATAGCCCATTCGAGAGCATCGCCAGGGGCTCGTCTGCGGAAGAGTTTCAACGTGTTTCCGGACTGTGCCCGGATTTCCCACAGGATCTCTGGGAGCACTAGATCCCTGGCTGTGTAGCGGGATTACACATTCGAGCGTCCATACTGGCGCTAATTAGCGGAAACACAGGCGAAGATCCAGCATGAAGATTCGATCTCTAATCCTCCCCGTGGTAGCCGCGCTGATCATCGGCGCGGCTACCACCTGGGGCGCGGTCACCGTATTGCGCCCGACCGAGGCCGCGCCAACGTCCACGGAGTTCACAACGGTCAAGGTTTTGCGGGGTGAGGTGGGCTCCGAGTTGAGTCTCAACACGGTAGCGGAATGGCCGCCGATCCCGGTAGGGACCAACCGCGCCGAGGGCGTTGTGACGGGGATCACCGTCTCTTCGGGCGATGAGGTGGGGCAGGGTGCCGCACTGTATACGGTCAATCTCCGACCTGTCATCATTGCTCGCGGGGAGGTTCCCGCCTTTCGCGCTATCGAGGCTGGGGTCACCGGACCCGATGTGGCCCAGTTGCAGCAGATGCTTACAGATCTGAAGTTTTACCGCGGGGCAATCGACGGTTCGGCGGCTTCCGGTACCATCGCCGCCATCCGGGCCTGGCAAAAGTCCAACTCACTGGAACAAACCGGCAGCATTTCGGCAGCCGACCTGATCTTTGTTCCGGCTCTGCCTGCGCGAGTGTCGCTGGACACCGCGCTCGTCTACCGCGGCGCAACCCTGACCGGTGGTGAAGCAGTGCTGAGTGGGCTACCCGCCGCACCGACGTTTTCGATCCCCGTAACCGAAGCACAGTCGACTCAAATACCGGGTGGGATCGCGGTGAATATCACCAGCCCCGATGGTGGCATGTGGACGGGAATCACCGGAGCTCAGGAACGAGACTCCGAATCCGCGACGGTAACCGTCGCGATACTCGGGGACAACGGGGAATCGGTCTGTGGGGATGGGTGCGGCCAGATCCCCGCGAACGGGCAGTCACGCTTTCCCTCGCGTATTGTGACGGTTGAAAAGGTGTCGGGTCTTGTGATTCCCTCCGCGGCGCTGATCACCGGGGCCGATGGTTCCCCGGCGGTGGTGCTTGAGACGGGCAAACGTGTCGCCGTCACCGTGCTCGCCTCCGCGCGGGGGATGAGCGTGGTCGAGGGAGTCGATGAGGGATTTCTTGTGCGCATCCCTGGGAAACGGTCGGGTCAGTGAGCACATTGACGCCCGGTGTGTTACCGCTTGACGTCCGAGACGTGGTGTTTGAATACGTGCCCGGTACCCGAGTATTGGACTCTTGGTCGGCGCAGTTCGAGGCCGGGAGTGTGACCGCGCTGACCGGACCGTCGGGGCGTGGGAAATCCACGCTGCTGTATCTCCTGGGACTGATGCTGCGTCCCCGGTCCGGATCCATCTTGGTGGACGGTAACGATGTAACGCGCCTCGCGGACGCCCAGCTAGCGCACCTGCGTGCCGAGCGGTTTGGATTTGTGTTTCAGGATGCGGCGCTTGACCCCTCACGATCGATTTTGGACAACGTCACCGAGACCGCACTGTATCGGGGACAGTCTCGGCGCTCCGTCACGCCCCGCGCTCTTGACCTGCTGACACGGTTTGGGGTGGACATTCCGCCAAAACGCAAACCGGGACAGGTTTCGGGTGGGCAGGCCCAACGCATCGCGCTGTGCCGCGCGCTGCTGGCGCACCCCAAGATTCTGCTGGCCGACGAACCCACCGGCAATCTCGACCCCGCAACCACCACGCTCGTAGTTGATGCCCTCCGTGATCACGCCCGGAACGGGGCCGCCGTCATCATCGTCACGCACTCGCCCGAGGTGGCCGCCGCCTGCGATCGTGAGCTACGTCTATGATCGGGCTGGTCGCACGCGAGGCGTATGTGTCGGCAAAATCGCAACCCGTTGCTACCGCGATTACCCTCCTCATGGTGATCGGGATGATTCTGTCGGTGATGCTCACCACCGGCCGCACAATCGGCGCGGAACAGCAGGTGCTGAGCTCAATTGATGCCGAGGGCACACGCTCAATCATCATCCGAGCCGAGGATGGTTCGGGTCTCACCAGCGATGTCCTGGAGCGGGTTCGCGGGATCTCAGGCATCGAATGGGCCGGGGCCTTTTCGTCCGCGGTTGACGCAACCAATGCCGAAATTCCGGACGGCGAACGGGTCCCCGTCCGGTATTTTTACGGTGATAATCCCACACATCTGGGTTTCCCCACGGATGCTCTGTTGACCGAGAACCTCGCATATGCGTCATCACTCGCACTGGATCAACTCGGTCTGAGCGACGTGGCCGGTGCCGTAAAACTCACCACCGGAGAAAGCCTCGGCATGGCGGGGGTAATCTCCCCTCCCGACTATCTGGCGGGATTTGAGCCTCTCGTCGTGGTTCCGCGGCCCCTCTCCTCGGACGGGGAGCGGGTGAACATCGTCGTAGTGTTCGCCTCACAACCTGAGCTGGTAGCGCCGGTCAGTTCGGCGATAGTCTCGGTGCTCGGAGTCGAGGATCCCTCGAAGATCACGGTGCAAACCAGCGAAGCACTCGCCCAACTTCGATCCCTTGTACAGGGCCAGCTCGGTTCGTTCTCCCGCGGGCTCGTACTAGCGATGCTCGCCCTGATGGGTGCCCTCGTGGCGATCCTCCTGTTCGGATTGGTAGTCATGCGCCGCAAAGATTTTGGTCGACGCCGCGCGCTGGGGGCCACCCGCGGACTGATCATCGCGCTCCTTCTCCTGCAAACAGGCATCGTGGCGTGTCTCGGAATCGTGGTGGGCATACTCGCCTCGGTACTGATCCTGATCGCATCGGGGGCGCCGCTCCCGGGGATATCCTTCATCGCAGCGCTGGGGATTCTGACGCTGACAACCACACTCGTCGCGGCGCTGATCCCCGCGCTCCTGGCCAGCAGGCGCGAACCGATCAGGGAACTTCGGGTGCCGTAGATCACGACTCGCCTTTCATACGCGGGATTTTCGGAATTTTTTCACACCAATTTGATGCGAAAATCGGCCCATTTTGTGCCCTTTCGGCGAATCTACGCAAAAGGCTTACTTTTTGTTGCAAGAACTTGCTAGTGTGGCGACATGTCACGAAGACTCGCTGAGGTAGCCCGCAAGGTAGGCGTGAGTGAGGCGACCGTCAGTCGCGTCCTCAACGAAAAGCCGGGGGTGTCCGAGACCACCCGCAACGCGGTGCTCACCGCCCTTGATGTGCTGGGATATGAGCGGCCATCCAGTCTGCGCGGGGAACGCGCCCGCCTGGTGGGCCTGGTCCTGCCCGAACTCCAGAACCCGATCTTCCCCGCGTTTGCCGAGGTGGTCTCCGGGGCGCTCGCCCAAAACGGCTACACCCCGGTGCTGTGCACGCAGACCACCGGCGGGATCTCCGAAGCCGACTATGTGGATCTGCTGCTCTCCCAGCGCGTTTCCGGGGTTGTGTTCTCCGGCGGCGCCTACGCGGAGACCGACGCCAGCCACGAACACTACGACCGTCTGACCGAGCTCGGCCTGCCGTTTGTCTTTGTCAACGCCCTGGCCGAGGGCCTGGATGTCGCCACGGTTTCCTGCGATGATGCGGTCGCGATGGAGCAGGCGCTGGTCCACCTGCACCAGCTCGGACACACCCAGATCGGCCTGATTCTGGGCCCCAAGGACCACGTCCCCTCACAGCGCAAGTATCAGGCCGCACTGCGCTGGGGTGCCGCGAACGATGTGGACTTCACCGGCAGCCGGGTCATCCACTCGCTCTACTCACTCGAGGCCGGACAGGTTGCGGCGACGCGTCTGCTGCAGAAAACCGACGCCACCGCTTTTGTCTGTGCGAGCGACCTCCTGGCCCTCGGCGCTATCCGTGCGGTGCGCCGAGCAGGACTCCGCGTGCCCGCCGATGTCTCGGTAGTGGGCTATGACGACTCCGCCCTGATGAACGCGGTTGAACCCCCGCTGACCACGATCCGCCAGCCGATCGAGACGATGGGACGCATGGTGGTGGAGCTCCTGCTGCGGCAGATCGGCGAGGATTCGGCGACCCGGGACGAGTTCCTGTTTGAGCCCGAACTGGTGGTACGAGGCTCCACCGCGCCGATGCGCACCCGCTCCGCGCGCAAAAGAGAGTAAATCTTTGTAAATTTCTTACGTTCTGTGTCCTTCTTGCGTGATTCTGTCGCTTCCCTTACATTTAGGTTTCAACAACGGCGTTGGTCGGGTTCCTGCCCCAACCGGTACACGAGTGACGCCACGGAATACGCACAGGAAACAGAGGCGCTGGTTTGTCCAGGACCGTTGAACACCACACGACCGCCGCGGTCGACTCCCCCGAGGCGTCCATCGACGCGCTCGGCACCCTTCTTACCCCCTCCACCAACTCGTGGTGGCGCGGGGACACGATCTATCAGATCTACCCCCGCTCGTTTGCCGACGGTAACGGCGACGGCACCGGCGACCTCCGCGGAGTCCGCCAGCGCCTGCCCTATCTCAAGGAACTCGGCATCAACGCGATCTGGTACACCCCGTGGTACGAGTCCCCGCTGGCCGATGGCGGCTATGACGTGGCCGACTACCGCCGGATCGACCCCGCATTCGGAGACCTGGCCGAGGCCGAGGCACTGATTCAGGACGCACTGGCCCTGGGCATCCGCACGATCGTGGACGTGGTCCCCAACCACGTCTCGGCCGCGCACCGCTGGTTCCAGCAGGCCCTGGCGGCGGAGCCCGGCTCCCCCGAGCGCGCCCGCTTCTGGTTCCACCCGGGACTCGGCGAGAACGGCGATCAGCCGCCCACCCACTGGCCCAACAACTTCGCCGGCCCCACCTGGACCCGCCTCACCAATGAGGACGGCACCCCGGGCGAGTGGTACCTGCACCTGTTTGATCCCGAGCAGCCCGACCTCAACTGGTCCCACCCCGAGGTGGTCCAGGAGCACGAGGACATCCTGCGCTTCTGGTTCGACCGCGGCGTAGCGGGAATCCGGATCGACTCGGCGGCCCTGCTGGTGAAGGACCCCGCCCTGCCCGAGATCCCCGAAAACCCGGGTCCCGGCGAGCACCCCAACACCGACCGCGACGAGCTGCACACCATCTACCGCGGCTGGCGCCGGGTGGCCGAGGAGTACCGCGACCGGGCACCGCTGGGAGGCCGCGCGCTGATCGGTGAGATCTGGCTGCCCGACGCCGAACGCTTTGCCGCGTATCTGCGCCCCGATGAGATGCACACCGCATTCAACTTCGACTTCATGACCCGGCAGTGGAAGGCCGAGGAGCTGCGTGCCTCGATCGACCTGATGCGCGATGCTCACGCCCCGATCGGTGCCCCCTGCACCTGGGTGCTCTCCAACCACGACGTGACCCGCGTGGTCACTCGCTACGGCCGTGAGGACTCCTCGTTCGAGTTCCTCAAGAAGCGTCGCGGGATCCCCACCGATCTGGCCCTGGGTACCCGTCGTGCCCGCGCCGCCGCGCTGCTGACCGCCGCGCTGCCCGGTTCCCTCTACATCTGGCAGGGCGACGAGCTCGGCCTGCCCGAGGTTGAGGACCTGCCCGATGAGGAGCGTCAGGATCCGATGTTCCACCGTTCGAACGGTGTGGACCCGGGTCGCGATGGCTGCCGTGTGCCGCTGCCCTGGTCCGGTCAGGAGCCCCCGTTCGGCTTCGAACCCGAGGGTTCCACCGCGCCGACCTGGCTGTCCCAGCCGGCCGATTGGAACACCTACACGGTTGAGGCTCAGCGCAAGGATCCCGGATCGATGCTGAACCTGTACCGCCGGATGCTGGAGTTCCGTGAGCGCGATGCGGCGCTCGGAGACGGCCCCTTCCGCTGGCTCACCGCGGCCGACCACGCGGGCTTCGGCCCCGAGGTGCTGGCCTTCGCCCGAGCCGACGGATTCATCAGCGTCACCAATTTCTCCGGTGAACCCTTCGCGCTGCCCGAGCGTGCACAGCTCCTCCTTTCCAGTTCCCCCCTCGAAGGCGGTCTCCTGCCCGCCGACACCACCGCGTGGCTTCGGCTCACGCAGCACCCCTCCCGCACCAACTAATCACAACGAAAGGCAATGACAATGAAGTCACCCATTAAAGCGTTGACCCTCACGGTCTCCGCACTGGCAGCAATCGGCCTCCTGGCATCCTGCTCGAACGGCGCCAACCCGGGCGACGGCGAATCCGCCGACGGCAAGGTTGAGCTCTCGGTGGTCAGCCTGATCCCCGGAACCGAGCAGGCGGCGTTTGACGCGTTCAACGAGCAGGTCAAGCAGTTTGAAAAGGCCAACCCGGACATCAAGATCAAGCCGGTCGAGTACGAGTGGAAGGCCGACACCTTCCCCGCGCTGCTCGCCGGTGGCACCCTGCCGATCGTCTACACCATCCCCTTCACCGACGGTCAGACCCTGATCGAAAACGGTCAGATCGCCGACATCACCGAAGAGGTCAAGGCGCTGCCGTTCTACGACAAGTTCAACCAGAACGTGCTCTCCGCCGGCACCGACGACAAGGGTCACATCTTCGCCGTCCCGCGCGAGGCCTACGGTAACGGTCTGCAGTACAACCGCGACCTGTTCAAGCAGGCGGGCCTGGACCCCGACAAGCCGCCGACAACCTGGGAAGAGGTCCGCGCGGCCGCCAAGACCATCTCCGAGAAGACCGGTGCCGCCGGTTACATGCAGATGACCCAGGGCGCCACCGGTGGATGGCAGACCACCGTGGCTACCTACGCCCACGGCGGACGCATGGAGGAGATCAAGGGTGACAAGGTCACCGCGACCCTCGACACCGACGCCACCAAGAAGTCCCTGCAGTTCCTCAAGGACCTGCGCTGGGAGGACAACTCGATGGGCTCCAACTTCCTCTATGACTGGGGAACCATCAACAAGGCATTCGCCTCGGGCCAGATCGGCATGTTTACCGGTGGAAGCGACCTCTACACCGCGCTGATCCGCGAAAACCAGATGGACCCGGCCCACTACGGCATCACCACCCTGCCGCTTGAGGGCAAGGACGGCGCCGTGCTCGGCGGCGGTACCCTCTCGGTGGTCAACGGTAAGGCCAGCGAGGCTCAGAAGAAGGCCGCCGTCAAGTGGATCAACTTCTACTACCTGCAGAAGTACCTGGACAAGGACGCGGCCATCACCGATGCCAAGACCCTTGCCGCCGCCAACCAGGCCGTCGGCACCCCGGCCCTGCCGATCTTCGACAAGGCCACCCTGGATGAGTCCCGCGAGTGGATCAAGGACTACATCAACGTCCCCCAGGACCAGGTCGCACCGTTCACCTCGAAGATCTTCGACCAGCCGCTGGTGATCGAGCCGACCAAGAGCACCCAGGACATCTACGGCATCCTCTCGCCGGTGGTCCAGGCCGTGCTCACCGATAAGAACGCCGACATCGACGCCCTGCTCAAGCAGGCCAACGCCGACGCGCAGGCAGTTCTGGACCGCGGCTAACCCCCGGTCCTCCCCCGCAGCACCCGTCACATCCGCGACATAACCCTCGCGCCGGCCGCGGGGATGGCCCGTCCATCCCCGCGGTCACACATCGTTATTCCCTCGTGCAGGAAGGCACCGCCGCCACCATGACCACCCTCACCAAACCCGCTCCGACCAAGCGTCGGCGCGCCCGGAATCCACGCACCTGGTTGCGTGGCGGTGGGCTCTCCAACCTCCTCTTTGCGGCCCCGATGATCATCATCTTTGGGCTGTTCTCGTTCTACCCAATCATCCGTGCATTCGTGATGAGCTTCCAAAAGACCAACCTGATCGCCGACCCGCAGTGGGTGGGACTGCTGAACTTCCAGCGTGTGCTGGAGGATCCGGTGTTCTGGGTGGCCCTGCAAAACACCGGCTGGTTTGCGCTGCTGGCCCTGATCTTCGGATACCCGATTCCGCTGATCGCCGCCGTGCTGATGAGCGAGGTGCGCCGGGCGCGCGGTCTGTACTCGGTGCTCGCGTATCTGCCCGTGGTGATCCCGCCGGTGGTTGCCGTGCTGCTGTGGAAGTTCTTCTACGATGCGGGCCCCAACGGTGTGTTCAACACCATGCTGGGCTGGGTGGGCCTCGGCCCGTTCCCCTGGATCCAGGACGCCACCATGGCGATGCCCTCGATCGTGCTGGAGGCCACCTGGGCCGCCGCCGGTGGAACCATCATCATCTACCTCGCCGCGCTGACAGGCGTGGCCCCCGAACTCTACGATGCCGCCGAGATTGACGGCGCGGGCATCTGGCGCAAGATCTGGCACGTGACCCTGCCGCAGCTGCGCGGCGTCCTGCTGATCACCCTGATCCTGCAGATCATCGGCACCGCGCAGGTGTTCCTGGAACCCTTCCTGTTTACCGATGGTGGACCAGCCAACTCCACGGTCACCCTGCTCCAACTCATCTACCGGTACGGCTTCCAAAACAGCCTCGGTGGTAACTACGGTTCGGCAACCGCGCTGAGTGTGATGCTCGCGCTGTTCCTCGCCCTGCTGTCCTTCGTGTACTTCCGTCTCACCTCTGGTTGGAGCAAGAATTGACCACCACATCGACCCGTAGCGACGCCGGTGTCGCGGTAACCGCCGACGCGGTGCTCGACACCGCTCCCGCCCCCACCCGTCGCCGTCGCCTCGGAAAGAAGAAGCCCGCGGCTGCCGGGCCCTCGGATGAGCGCGGGATCATCTCGACCAATGAGTGGAGCCGGCGCGGAATTCGCCGCTCCGCCAACGGTATCCAGATCACCCTCCTGGTGCTGCTGGCCATCGGCGGTCTGGGACCGATCCTCTGGCTGGCCAAGGCCGCGATCACCCCCACCCAGGACACCCTGCGCACCCCGATGGCGCTGTTCCCCAACGGCTTCGCCTGGGACAACGTCAGCAAGGCGTGGACCACGATCGGTCTGGACGTCCAGTTCATGAACACCGTGTGGGTGGCCCTGGGTGTGCTGGTCATGCAGTTGGTGGTCACGATGACCGCCGGTTACGTGCTGGCGATCCTCAAGCCCGCCTACGCCAAGGTCCTCAACGCCCTGGTGCTGGCCACCCTGTTTGTGCCCTCGGTGGTGCTGCTGGTGCCGCTGTATCTGACCATCCTCGATGTTCCGTTCCTGGGCATCTCGCTGCAGAACACGTTCTGGGCGGTGTGGCTGCCCGCCGGCGCCAACGCCTTCAACATCCTGCTGGTCAAGCGCTTCTTCGAAAACCTCCCGCCGGAGATCTTCGAGGCCGCCCGCACCGAGGGTGCCGGATCGTTCCGTATCTTCTGGCAGATCGTGTTGCCGCTGTCCAAGCCGATCATCGGTGTGGTCTCGGTCTTCGCGGTGATTGCCGCCTGGAAGGACTTCCTCTGGCCCAAACTGGTGCTCGCCCTCCCCGAGGTGCAGCCGCTCTCGGTGCGTCTGCCGCAGCTGCAACAGACCATCGACCTGGGCACCTACCTGGCAGCCCTGGCTATCTCGACCCTGGTGCCGATCGTGCTGTTCATCATCTTCCAGGGCCTGTTCCTGAAGTCCGCCGGCATGGGTGGAGCGGTCAAGGGCTAGGTTTCGCACGGCAAGTTTGGGCCCGCGTCCCCGGGGGGACGCGGGCCCATTCTCATGCCGCGCGGCGACGCATCCGAATCCGGTGAAGCCCGGCAAGGATCAGCCCGATTCCGGCGATCCCCCCGGCAAACAGCGCCAGACCCTGCCAGGTCGCGCCCGTGTCCGGCAGCGTCCCGGATCCGGTGACATCCGGTGATCCGGTTCCACCCTGACCCGGCTCGGTCACCGGCGGAATGGAGGGTTCCGGGGAGGGCTCCGCCGGGCCGGTTGGCTCCTTCCCGGGAATCGGGATATCAATGTGTTTGATCTCGCGCGGCGTGGCCGCCGCATCAAACGCATAGGCGGTGACCCGAATCCGATCCGGATACAGCGCAACCCGCGTACCCACCGGATCCACACCGCTCACAGCGGCTTCACCCCAGTCTCCGCTCGGTCCGTACTGGGTGGTCACGGCGGCCGTGTTGACCACGCTCGGGGCCTGTCCAAGGGCCGGATCAAATCGCTTCTCGGCGCTCCAATCGTTCAGCGTGGCCTCCCAGTGCGAGTGGCTGGTGATGACCGTCACCTGGGGGTTATCGCGAAGGAGGGCACCGATTCGTGCCAGGTCTCGCCCATAGTCATTGCGATAGGCGTTGATATAGGTCCCCGAGACCGAGTTTGGCAGCACGTGATGGGTCATCAGCAGCACGGGCTTTCCCTGAGCCTTCCAATAGGCCAGGCGATCCCGTAGCCACTCATACTGGGTGTCGGAGATCTCCACAAACGGATTAGCACCGCCAAGTTCCGCGTAGTTATAGTATTCGCTGCCGATCCAGAGCAGCGGAAGGGTGCCGTCCACCAGGTGCTCACCCCAGAGCCCGCCCTGATCCCCCATCGTCCGCATTCCGGTGGTGTCGAGGAATCGCTCGCGGTATTCCTCCGGGGTGCTCGCGGTGCCAAAATACTCATGATTGCCGATCGCCGAAATCTGGGTGGGATAGCGCTCACCCCCGCCGGCTCGATAGGCCTCAAAGAAGTCACGGTAGAGATCGGGGCTTCCATTTGAGACCAGATCGCCGTTGGTGACCAGGGTGTCGGCCCCCTCCGCCAGGGACCGAAGTCCGGGCAGAACCTGGTTTTGCAGGCGTCCGGTAGCCCCCTGAATGTCGCTGATGATATCCACCCGTGCCAACGAGTCCGCGTCCGCGGGCAGCTCACCTAGCCCGCGGATCAGCTGCACATTGTCGATCATCCAGGATCCGGTTCCCCGCGCCCCGGCAAACTCGAATTCGAATCGGACGCCGTGGGCCCCATCCGGGATCTGTACCGGCAGGCGCAGCTGGCTCGACTCCTCATCCTCGGTCCCGAGACGGGAGAGGTCGCGGCGCTCGCCGGTATCAAAGACCGCGCTGACTCGGGCATGCTGGTCGAGGGATCCCCGCGCCCGGTAGTGACTGTCTAGGCGCAGCTCCAGAGCGTCCCCCGGCGTCACTGGAATCTCCTCGGAGGCAAGGACTCCGGCCGCAAGGTGGTTGGCGGCATCGATCGCGGCCAGGGTCCCGTCGGCACGGGTGAAAGCCTGACGACGATCGGTTCCCGATCCGGCCACGACCTCGTCGAGCGTGCAGCGCTGCCAGTCGCCCGCGTCGGCTTCCGCCCAGGCGCTCGCCGCTTCCAGCCCGTCAAACCAGAGCTGCTTCTCGGTCACCTCGACGGGTGTCGGCTCGGGCGAGTAGACGGTGATCGGGATGTCGGTATCGGTGATGCCACTCCCGCTCAGGTGCAGCATCAGAACCGAATTGGCGGTGTCGGCGGGCACGGTAAGGGGCACCGGGGTCCGTCCCGCGGCATCGGCCACCGGAATACCGGCAATCGGTGGGCCCGAATCCAGACTCGCCGTCAGTTGCTGGCCCGGAGTAAGCCCGGTGAAGGCCAGCGTGGTGGGAGTACCGGGAGTCACCAGGGTTTTTTGGGTTCCCTCCAGAATCGGGCGTATATCCGCACCGGCCATTTCCTCGGTGGCCGTATCCTCGGCGGCCGCGTCCTCACCTGGAATCGGGTCGACAACCGGCGAAGGTTCCGGGTCCTGTGAAGGTTCCGGTGAAGGATCTGTGCTGGGCACGGGATCGGAACTCGGGCGGGGCTCCGCACCGGTCCCGCCCGGTGCGACGGGGACCGCCCCGGCCGGCATCGTGCCCAGAAGCCCGAGGATGAGAAACAGAGCGGTCAGTCCGGAGGCGACACGAACGTGCTTTTTCATGGGGATGCTACTCCTTTATATTGTCAACACGGGGATTTCGAAAGCAGGGTGCGAAGCCCGCTTAGGCGAGCCGACGGCGGATCCAGGCCGAGGCCAGGTCCACCAGGATGATCAGCACCAGCACGATGATCAGATAGGTGAGCATCGTGTCGAACTGGAAGGTTTTGATCGACTTGTTGATCAACAGCCCGATGCCGCCGGCCCCGACGAGCCCCAGCACCAGGGAGGAGCGCACGTTGACGTCGAAGCGGTACAGCAGCAGGCCGGTGAGCTGCGGCATCACCCCGGGCACGGTGGCGTTGGCAACAATCTGAAAGCGGCCGGCCCCGGCGGTCCGCAGGGCCTGTTCGGGGCCGGGATCCACATCCTCCATCGCCTCGGACCAGAGCTTGCCCATGACGCCGGTGTTATGACAGATCAGCGCGAGCACCCCGGCGAAGGGGCCCAGCCCCACCGCGGTCACAAAGATCAGTGCAAATACGATGTCGGGGACGGCCCGGAAAAACGAGAGGATCGCCCGGGATACCTGATACACCACGGGATGCGGCGAGGTGGTGCGTGCACCCAGCACCGCGAGCAACAGGGCGAACGGGATCGAAAGTGTGGTGCCCAGCAGGCCGATCCACAGCGTGGTGAGGGCCCCGGAAATCCCGGCACCGATCACCGCTGGGCTGAGGTTCGGCGGAAACGCCTCGCCCAGGAACTTGGCCATTCCCTGCGCCCCACTCGCCAGGGCCTCGGGGCGAAAGTCGGTGGCCTGAAACGCCAGGAGGTGCAGGATCACCAGCACGATCACAATGACGCTCCAGGATCCGGCCCGCCAGGGTGCACGCGGATTCGGGGGCACCGGGCGGCGCTCGATCCCACCGGGCGTGGATGGTGCCGGCGTGCGAGGTGAACGGTTCATGGCTGTCTGCTCCTTGGGCGGCGTAAAGGTAGGGCTCATCGGTACAGTTCCTCAATCTGGGTGTCGCTCACCCGGTCTGTGGGCAGATCAAAGCACAACCTCCCGTCGCGGAGGCCAATAATCCGGTGGGCAAATCTGCGGGCCAGATCGGGCTGATGCAGCACCGCAGCGACCCCGAGGCCCTCCTCAACCGCGAGGTTCTGCAGCAGGGCGAGAACATCCTCGGCGGCGTGGGGATCCAGGGCCGAAACCGGCTCGTCGGCGAGGATCAGTCGTGGCCGCTGGCACAGAGCTCGGGCGATCGCGACCCGCTGTTGCTGTCCGCCCGAGAGTTTTCCGGCGCGATCATGTGCGCGATCGGCGAGTCCCACCCGCTCCAGGCAGGCCATCGCCTCCTCGCGCAGCGCCCGCCCAAACAGCGGCGGAATCGAGCGCCACCAGGCAATCCGGGAAAATCCGCCGGCGCAAACGTTGTCGAGGACCGAGCGCCGGCCCACCAGGTGGATTTTCTGAAACACCGTCGCGGCGGTTCGCCGGGCTTCGGCCCGGCGCCGAGCGCTGGCCTGGTTGAGTGTGATCCCGGCGATGGTGATATCGCCGGCATCGGCCTCGATCAGGCCGTTGACGGCGCTCAGGGTGGTGGACTTGCCCGAGCCATTGGCACCGAGAAACGCCACCAGTTCCCCGGCGGAGATGTTCAGGCTCAGCTCGCGCAGTACCTCGCGGTCGCCAAACCGTTTGGACAGTGCCCGCACGTCCAACAGCACGGCGGGGCCGGTTGCCGACATCGTCATCGGGCTAGAGGTCCTTCTCGGTCAGGCCCATGATCCGGGCCAGGTCAAACATCGGCTGATAGGTGTCCACGCTCACCGGGATCAGCGGCCCCGGCGGGTGGATGTCCAAAAACGCGCTCACCCGTTTCACGTCTTCCGGGGCGAGATTCAGCAGCGCTTCTCGCACGGCCTCGCGGAATTCCGCCGGCAGGTTTTCGCGCACGGTAATCGGGTCGTTGGGGATGTCCTTGGACGTCCATACCTGGCGGAATTTTGAGCGATCGAACGTGCCGGCGGCGGTTGCGGTTTCCAGGGTTTGCGAGTTGATCTGGGCCGCATCCACCGATCCATTGATCAGTGCCAGCATCGCCTCGGGGTGTCCGCCGGCATAGTCAGCGGTCACCTTGTCGGCGATGCCCGCCTCGGTCAACGCGGACATTGGCAGGGCGTCCCCCGAGGTCGAGCCGGGGCTGCCCAGGGCGAGCGTGTGCCCGGCCAGGTCTTCAAGTGTCCGAATCGGTGAGTCGTTGGGCACCCAGATCCCGCCGGTGTAGGTGGTCGGGTTACCCTCGGCATCTCCAAACGAGACCAGCGGGATCGCGCCCGCGCGCTGGTTGGCAAACACAAATCCCAGGGAACCAAACTGGGCGATTTCCAGCTTGTCACTCTCCATCGCCAGGACTTCGGCGGCATAGTCCTCGGTGATATTGACCTCAACCGGGCAGTCCAGCTGAGCCGAAAGTGCCTGAGCCAGGTGCTGATAAGCGGGTTCGAGTTTGTCCGGATCCTCATAGGGCAGGATGCCCATCCGGATTTTGCCGCCCGGACAGGTCGCCGATTCGGGGGCGGACTCGGATGCGCCGGCGCATCCGGACAGGCTCAGCGCCAGGGCGGTGGTGAGCAGAAGGACTGCGGGTCGGTTCATGATTCTCCTCGGTGGGTGGTCGGGGGAAGGGACTCGGTCAGCGCGTGGATGGTGCGGCTGCCCAGGGCTGGGCCCAGGGTCATGCCGATTCCGGTGCCCAGGGTGAGCACACTCACACCGGGCAGCGGCCGGGCATCCACGATGTCGTGGGTGGGGCTGTGGGCGTAGATGCCCTGCCAGCGTTCGACAACCTCGGGTGGACCGGCACCGAGGATCGCGGTGATCTCCTCGAGGATGATGCGGGACCAGCGCTCATCCAAAAACGGTGGCGTGGCGGAATCCACCCGGTGGGTATCTCCGATCAGGAGGGAGCCGTCGGTGTGGCGGGTCAGCATCACATTGGCGTCGATTTCGCGGAGGTCGGGACGCGACTGGTCAAGGTGAACCCGCAGTCGAGCGGCCGCGGGCCCGGCAAAGGCCGAGTAGCGCAGCATCGAGGTTCCGGTCAACACCGCCGGACCGGGACCGCAGATGTGCGGGGTACGGATCCGCAGCATCTGGAGCGCACACTCGCCGAGCCCGTGCAGCGCCGCGATCTCGGGGAAGAGCTCGCCCAGGCGGTGTCCGGTGGTCACGATGATGTGGTCTGCACTCAGCGGGCCCTGCGAGGTGGCCACGGTGCCGGTGCTCACGTCGTGGACGCTCACGCCCCAGCGCACCTCGCCGTTCGGGTGCGCGTGCACCCATCCGGCGAGCGCACCCACGGCCTCGCGGGGATTAACCGTCAGATCCCCCGGGACCAGTAGCCCGGCGCTCTCGGGGTCGATGGCCGGCCGGCCGAGCAGGTGTGCGGCCGCGGCGGCATCCACCGATCGCGCGTTCACAAACCGCTCGGTGGCGCACACTTCGGACAGTACCGCGCGCTCGACCTCGTCTCGGGCCAGCACCAGCGTGCCCGTGTGATGCAGGGGGATCCCCGCCCGCCTGGCCAGCTCGATCCAGCGTGGACGAGCCTGGTCGGCCAGCTCCGCCAGCGCTCCCCCGTGTGCGCCGAATCCGAGGTGACCGAAGTTGCGAATGCTGGCGCCGACCGCGCGGGAATCCCGATCCAGCACCGTGACCAGATAGCCGGCATCCAGCGCGGCTACCGCGTGAGAAAGCCCGATAATGCCGGCACCCACGATGATGATGTGCGGTGGGGTTGGATGTGTTGTCATGCTCCGAGCCTGCGGGCGACGCAGAAGTCATCACAACTTTTTTTGGGTCAATTCCGCCGGAGTTCACCCAAAAAACGGGGGCGTCTCCGCCCGTCTATCCAAAGTTCATCAACATAAAGTCGCGTGGATATCAATCCTGTCATGACAACTTCTAGACTGGTTTTATGACCCAAACACTACCGATCCACACCCGGCTCTATGACTCGATGATCCGGGATATTCGCTCGGGTGTCTGGAAGCAAGGTGAGCAGGTGCCCAGCGAAAAAACCCTGGCCGAGTCGTTCGGTACCTCGCGCGGTCCGGTGCGGCAGGCGCTCGCCGCGCTGCGGGCGGAGGGGATGATCGTGGGTGGACGCGGTACCCCGCCGCGGGTCAACCGCGTGGTCCCGCTGCAGTCTTTTGACACGTTTTTATCGTTCACCGAGTGGGCCCATGAACTCGGTTATGTTCCGGGTCACCGCATCATCGAGGCGATTCGACGACAGGCTTCGGCGGAGGTTGCCCGAGACCTGGAGATCGAACCGGATGAGCCCGTGATCGAGATCATCCGGCTGCGGCTGCTCGACGGTGCGCCGGCAATGATCGAACGCACCCTGCTCCCCTTCCACATCGGACGCCACCTGATCGGTGCCGAGCTGGATGGGGGCAGCATCTACCAGCAGCTTCGAACCCAGGGCATCATTCCCGTGCGCGCCCGACACGTGATCGATGCGGTGGCCGCCCACGCCCTCGATGCCGAGTGGCTGCGCATCCCCGAGGGGGCACCGCTGCTGCGGGTGCGGCGGGTCTCGCGGGATCAGCGTGGAGCCGTGGTTGAGTGCGCCGATGACCGCTACCTGCCCAGCATGTCCACCTTTGTGATCGAAAACTCGGCCACCCATCGCATCCCGCTCTCACGTGAGCGGGTGCAGCAGCCCCATCCCCTCAACACCCCGGAGACTCATGATTCAGCTCGCAGTATTTGATATGGCCGGTACCACGATCGACGATGGCGGCGCGGTGTATCGCGCGCTCGCCGAGGCGGTGCGCGAGACCGGTGCCACGGTGGCCCCGAGTGACCTCCAGGCGTGGATGGGCACCGAGAAGCATGCGGCGCTGTCGGCGCTGATCATCCTCGGCGGCGGCACCGCGACCCCGGAACTGATCGACGCCGCCTACAGCCGGTTCGCCACAATCCTGGCCGAGAACTACGCGGCTCGGCCCCCGAAACCGCTGCCGGGGATTCCCGAGACCCTGACCGCGCTGCGGGCGGCGGGGATTCAAGTCGCGTTGACCACCGGGTTTACCCGCGCGGTGGCGACCGGGATCCTGGACGGGTTGGGCTGGCGAATCGGCGCACCAACCGCGGACAACACGGTCAGCATCGACGCGCTGGTGTGTGGCGATGAGGTGGCTGCGGGCCGCCCGGCACCCTATCTGATCCACCGGGCAATGGAGCGCACCGGCGTCGTGGATGTGGCCCGGGTCCTCACCGCCGGGGACACGGTGGTGGATGTTCAGTCGGGGATCAACGCCGGAGTCGCCCGTACGGTGGGGGTTCTCACCGGGGAGCTCACCGCGCAAGACTTCGCCGACGCCGGTTTTTCCCGGGACTCTCACCAGCGGGTGAGTATCCTCGCGTCGGTAACCGAGATTCCCGCCCATATGAACGACAAATGAATCCCGGCGGGTTGCGCAAAAAGACGAGATGAGCGAGCCTAGAGTCACGGTAAGTGCCACAACCTGATCGGGTATCGGCCGCGGCGGATATCCCCCAGTGCTGGGAGACCTCATGATTCAGCTCGCGGTTTTTGACTTCTCGGGTACCACCATTGACGACGGCCAGGCCGTCTATCGCGCGCTGGAAGACGCCGTGCGCGAGTGCGGGGTGGGCGTGGATCCCCACGATTTGCTGGCCTGGATGAGCGCCGATAAACATACGGCCCTGGCCGCGCTGATCGAACTCGGCGGCGGGAGCGTCACCGCCTCGGTGGTTGCCCACGCATACGCTCGTTATCTGACGCTGAGAGACAGTTATTCCCTCAGCCTCACACCGCGACCGCTCCCCGGGGCCGCGGCCACGCTCCGTACCCTGCGTGCGGCGGGGATCCGGATCGTACTCACCACGGCCCTTGCCCGTCCGGTAGCCACGGCAATTCTCGCCCGATTGGGCTGGCGAGTGGGCGCTCCCGGGGAGGATAACGCGGTCACCATCGACGCGCTGGTGTGTGGCGAGGAGGTGTCCCAGCTCTCCCCCGCCCCCTACCTGATTCACCGGGCGATGGAGCGGACCGGAGTTCTTGACGCCGCCCGAGTCCTGAGCGCGGGTGATTCGGTGGCCGATGTGCAGGCGGGTCTCTATGCCGGGGCCGCCCACGCGGTGGGAATCCTCGGTGGCGAGCATACCGCGGCCGATTTTCGAGAAGCCGGGTTGTGCACGTCCGCGGATTCCCGGGTGCGGGTTCTCGACGCGATCACCGCGATTCCCGAGCTGTTGGGGCTAAGCGCCGACGCTAGCTGGCCAGCCGCTGCGAACCGGCCGCGTCGACCAGTGGATACACGTAGGTAAACAGGTCGAGGACCTTCCGCCCGCCAATCCACAGTCCGTCTCGCTCGGGGACGCGGATAAAGCCCAGGTGTTCGTAGAGGCCGTGGGCCCCGGTCATGCCCGGCCCGGTCTTGAGGAACACCCCGTGCCAGCCCAGGCCACGGGCGTTGTTGATGACGTGTTGCATCAGGGCGGCAGCGATCCCGCGCCGGCGCGCCTCGGGGGCGACGCCCAACAGGCGCAGATCCAGCTCGTCCGCACGAACATCCTCGTGCAGCGGAGGGACCCCGATCCGACGCGTGGTGACACTGCCCACCAGGGCACCCGTGGCGTCCTCGGCCACCCACACGTCGTAGTTTTGTGCACGGGTCGAGGCGAACTGCATCGCATCGGTGGCGTGGCCCTTCTCCCCATAGTCGTGGGTGTAGGCGGCACGGATCAGGGTGTCGATCGCCTCAAACTCGTCCGGGCGAGCCAGCCGGATCAGCACGTCCCCGCTCATGCGGCACCGCCCGGAGTCCAGCCGAGGGCCGGGCCGATTTCCGTGGCAACCTGCTCCAGAATGTGCTTCCACTCATCCAGGCCAAACTCGAACGGCAGCTCGACCAGGTAGTCATCCGCCGCGGCGAATCCCGGATCCTGGGCAATGCTGTCTACAATTTCCGCGGTGGAACCCAGGATGTCCGGGGCGATGATCGTGCGCGGTCCGTGGACCTCACGAGTGCGCGGGGTACGCCGCTCCACATAGTCGCGGTAGAGCTCCCGCTGCGCCGGCGTTGCCCCCTCGGTGGGAACCACAACCCGGGCCAGCACGGCGTTGGAGGTCTCGGGGGTGGGGTGGGCGGCGCGGTACGCGGCCACCTGCGCCTGCTGCACCAGGCCGAAGTCGCGCACGCCGTTTTCGGTGCTGCTGATGTTGCTCATCAGCCAGCCCAGGCCCGCTCGCCCTGCCCACTCGGCCGAGCGCAGCGAACCGCCGCCGTACCAGATACGGTTCGCGAGTCCCGGGCTGTGTGGTTCCACCCGTTCGGTGTCGAGGTCGCCGCCGATACCGTTGTACTCCTCGATTTCGCGCACCCGTGCGCCGCCGATCAGGTCGTGCAGACGCTGAACTCGACCGTAGCCAAAGTCCTCGGTGCGCCACCCCGAATCGAACACGATGTCGTTGACCTCATCGGAGAACTTCGGTGCCCCCACACTGACCCCGGCGAGCACCCGTCCCCCCGAAAGCAGGTCGGCGGTGCCCAGGTCCTCGGCCAGACGGAATGGGTTTTCGTGGCCCACCGGGATCACCGCGGTGCCGAGTCCAATCCGGGAGGTGTGCTGGGCGAGCGCGCCAAACAGCACCGCGGGGGAACCCAGCCCGCGCTGCAGGTGCCGTGATCGCAGCCAGCCGCTATCCAGGCCCAGGGACTCGGCAAAGCGGAACAGCTCGATGGTGTCGGCCAAACCCCGAGCGGGATCGGCCGGATCGATCGGCACGAGGTGCACAAACCCCAGCTTTTTGGGGGTGAGGGTCGAGGTCACGGGGTCTCCTTTTGGTGCGAGTAGTCACACCCTAATCCCCCGGGCTGATCAAACCGAACAGGCTTGTTATGTACGGTCATCCGAGGTCATCGGACGCCCCGAACGAGTAGCTAGCCCGCGGTGCCGGTGCCGCCGTTTTCCAGCGCGGCACTCAGCAGCTTGCGGGCACGGCCCACCATCTCGGCGGGCACCACCAGGGAGTACGAAGCCGCCACGATCTGCATGACCGAGGTGAAGTCCTTGCGCCGGCGGCGGGCGGAGAAGGTGAAGAGGGAGAACAGCATGCCAAAGCCGGCGCCGAGGAACACGGCGGCCGCGACGATCCCGAGGTTCAGGGTGGGGTTCATGATGACCAGGATCAGGCCCAGGAAGATACCCATCCAACCACCGCTCAGCGCGCCGGAGCCGGCGGCGCGACCATAGGTCATCTTGCCGGTGACCCGCTCGACGCTGCGCAGATCCGAACCCACGATGGCCACGGCACGCACCGGGAAGTCGCTCTGACCCAGCACCGCGACGGCCTTCTGGGCGTCCTGATAGCTCTCAAAGATCGCCACCGTCTCCCCATCGGGAAGCTGGGCGTCAAACGGGTTGCGGCCACGGCCGGTCTGCGGAATACTCACGCTCTCATTCTCGCATTCCCATGCCGGGAAGAGCCGATAATCCCCTCATTTTCGCCCACAGCGCATCGGGCCGCGGAACGAATGTGCGCAGGGAGCTGCGCCGGGTAGGTTCCATCCAAAACCCCGACTACATTAGAGAGGTGAGTACAACACGAGTCTTTGTCGCCCGACTTGCTGGGTGCACCGTATTTGACCCCGCGGGTGACCGCGTGGGCAAGGTGCGTGACGTTCTTGTGGTGTACCGAAAAAACGACCCGCCCCGCGTGGTGGGACTGGTGGTGGAGATTCCCGGAAAGCGTCGGGTCTTTGTCTCGATCGGCCGAGTCACCTCGATCTCCGCCGGCCAGGTCATCACGACCGGCCTGATCAACGTGCGCCGCTTCCAGCAGCGCGGCGGCGAGGTGCGCGTGATCGCCGAGATGCTGGGCCGCAAGGTCATCTTCCACGACGGTTCCGGCGAGGCCACCATCGAGGACGTGGCCATCGAATCCCAGGGGCCCGGCGACTGGTCGGTGAACCAGTACTTTGTGCGCCGCCCCAAGACCTCCTCGTCCCCCTTCGCCCGCGGCGTCACCACGTTTGCCAGCTGGCGGGAAATCCGCGAGAAGGATGATGACGGCGAGGCCCAGTCGGCCGAGCGCCTGATCGCCACCTACACCGATCTCAAGCCCGCCGACCTGGCCAACACGATGCTCGACCTCCCCGGCGAGCGCCTGCTCGAGGTGGCCGGGGAACTCTCCGACGACCGCCTGGCGGATGCCCTCGAGGAGATGCCCGAGACCAGCCAGATCCAGATTCTGGCGAGCCTGAGCGATAAGCGTGCCGCCGATGTGCTGGACCACATGCAGCCCGATGACGCGGCCGACCTGATCGGTCAGATGTCCGAGGAGCGCGGTGAGCAGCTGCTGGACCTGATGGAACCCGAGGAGGCCGAGGACGTTCGTCTGCTGCTGACCTTCGCCCCGGATACCGCGGGTGGTTTGATGACCACCGAGCCGATCATCCTCTCCGCCGACTCCACCGTGGCCGAGGCGCTGGCCCTGGTGCGCAAGGCAGAGTTGGCCCCGGCGCTGGGTGCCGCCGTGTGCATCACCCTGCCCCCGTATGAGCCGCCGACCGGACGCTACCTGGGCCTGGTGCACTTCCAGAAGATGCTGCGCTATCCCCCGCATGAGCGCCTGGGCACGATCATGGATCAGAGCCTGGAACCGTTGACCACCGATACCTCGGCGGCTCGGGTCGCGCGCACCCTGGCCAGCTACGACCTGGTGTCCGTTCCCGTGGTGGACGATAATCACCGCCTGGTGGGCATGGTCACGATCGACGACGTGCTCGACTTCCTGCTGCCGGATGACTGGCGTACCCAGGAATCCGATATCCCCCTGCGCCGAAGTACCTCGCGCTTTCATCACACCGCACGCAACCCCAATGGCACACCTCGGGAGGGACGATAATGGCGAAGCAGCGACGTACCGATGCGGGCCTGGACGCCCCCAAGGGCCTGCGCGGCGCGGTCCTGGCATCCCGCGATAAAAACAGCAGCGACCGCTTTGGCCGCTTCACCGAGTGGGTGGCCCGGGCGATGGGAACCCCCGGGTTCCTGGTGGGCCTGACCCTGTTCTGTGTGGCGTGGATCGCCTACAACTCCTGGGGCCCGGAAAACATTCGTTTCGACTCGGCGGCGTTCGGTTTCACCGCGCTGACCCTGATCCTCTCCCTCCAGGCCTCCTATGCGGCACCGCTGATTCTGCTCGCGCAGAACCGTCAGGATGACCGCGACCGCGTGCAGATCGAGCAGGACCGTCAGCGTGCCGAGCGTAACCTCGCCGACACCGAATACCTGGCCCGCGAGGTGGTCGCGCTGCGCCTGGCGATGAAGGATCTGGCCTCCAAGGACTTCATCCGTCACGAACTGCGTGCGCTGCTGGAGGAGCTGGAGCGCGACCGTGAACCCGCGGCCTCCCCCGCGGAGGAGGAGCCGCGACAGTGAGCGACATGCCCGCAGACACCGGTTCCCAGAACGGCGGCTCGGCGGCAGAACCGAGTCGGCATGAGCGGCTCTGGGGCGCGCTCGGCACGGTCCAGGATCCCGAGATTCGTCGTCCGATCACCGAACTCGACATGGTGGAATCCGCCGATGTGGATGCCGAGGGTATCGCCCACATCCACATTCTGCTGACCATCGTGGGTTGCCCGGCGGCCAACGCGATCGAGGCGGCCGTGCGTGCGGCCGCGACCTCGCTGGCCGAGGTCACCGCGGTGGACCTGCACGTCGGTGTGATGACCCCGGTCCAGCGTGAGGCGCTGACCACCCGACTGCGCGGCGATCGTGGCGAACGCGAGATGCCGTTTGGCCCGGGCACGCTGACCCGCGTGTTTGCGGTCACCAGCGGGAAGGGCGGCGTGGGCAAGTCCACGATCACCGCAAACCTCGCGGCGGCCTTTGCCGCGCGCGGGCTGCGGGTGGGCATCGTGGATGCCGACGTGCACGGGTTCTCGATCCCGGGTCTGCTGGGCATTGGCGAGAACGCCGAGGCACCGGTCAAGCCGACCCGACTGGACAACATGATTCTGCCGCCGGTGGCGCACGGCATCAAGCTGATCTCGATCGGCATGTTCCTGGATGATCCCCGGGCAGCCGTCGCCTGGCGCGGACCAATGCTGCACCGCACCATCACCCAGTTCCTCACCGATGTCTACTTTGGCGACCTCGACGTGCTGCTGCTGGATCTGCCCCCGGGCACCGGCGATATCGCGATCTCGATCGGGCAGTTGCTGCCCAATGCCGAGGTGGTCGTGGTCACGACCCCGCAGCTGGCCGCCGCCGAGGTGGCCGAGCGCTCGGGCACCCTGGCCGTGCAGACCGGGCAGCGCATCGCCGGCGTGATCGAGAACATGGCCGGGCTCGTGCAGCCCGATGGGACGGTGCTGGATCTGTTTGGCAGCGGTGGCGGCGATCTGGTGGCCGAGCGGCTCTCGACCGTGGCCCAGCGCCCGGTTCCGGTGCTCGCCTCCGTCCCGCTGAGCGTCGAACTGCGCACCGGCGGCGATGCCGGCACTCCGGTGGTGCTGTCGGATCCCGAGAACGCGGCAAGCGTCGCGATCCTGAAGGCCGCCGACACCCTACTGACCGGCGGACGCAGCCTGGCCGGCGTGAAGCTGGGCCTCAGCCCGCGCTAGGCGCGGCACGTCGCGCCCGTCAATCTGCGCCGGGATCTTCCCTCGCCCGGCCTCGTGCCCGTATCGTGGTCTCGTTACGGCTCGGTGTCGTGACGCTCTGGGAGGATCCAATGGTGGAATCGGCGCGGTTTGAGGCCCTGATCGAGGAGATCGATCGCACGCAGGTTGGTGTGGAGGAGCGCAACCTGATCGAGCAGGCGGTGCGCCTGGCCGAGGAGCTGGGTGCCGATGAGCTTGCCTACCGGGCGCGGGTTCGGCTCACGGCCTCGGCGTATATGACGCACGATATGGATGCGATGCTCGCCTCGTTCGCGTGGTGTGCGGGTCAGCATGCGGCCGATCCCCAGCGCTTCCCGGCGCTCCTCGGCGATAATCCCCATGCGCCCGGACTCAACCTGCTGCTCCAGTACAACTGGGCGGCCAAGGTGCTCACCTGGATTCCGGCCATCGCGCTGACCGAGGTGTACCGCTGCCTGGATGAGATGGCCGAACGGTATGCCCGCGCGGGCATGAGCCCCCGCACCGCGGTGTTTGCGCGTTTCCGGGTGGCCTATCACGTGGGAGACTTTGCCGCAGCCGAGACCCTGCGTCACGAACGCCACCGGTATCCGGTTGAGGCCGAAACCGGGTGCGCCAAGTGTCAGACCGCCGAGGAGGGCTACTTCCTGCACCTCGCCGGCGACCAGGCCGGGGCGGTTGCACTGCTTGAGGATTCGCTCACGGATCACACCTGCTCACTCGAGTATGAAAAGGCCCGAATCCTGCTCCCGCTGCTCCTCACCGGAGACGCCGAGCGGGCCCGCGCCATCCATCTGGAATCGATCCGCTCGCTCATGCGCTCCCCCGATCTGCTCGAGCTGCTGCCGTTTGAACTGGTGTTCTGCGCGGTCACCGGCAATGCCGAGCGTGGTCTCACGCTGCTGGAGCGTGCGCTGGAGACGATCGTCCCGGATCCGCTCAACCAGGATCAGCACTTCTCGCTGGCCGTCGCGATCGCCCTCCTGCTGGACACCCTGAGCGCAGAGGGACACGGTGCCGTCCGGGTCCGCGGTGCCCAGAATCCGGCCCTGGCAGTGCTCTGGGGTGCCGAACTGAGCGGCGAGGATACCCGGGCCGACGCGCTGGCCGCACGCCTCTGGGCGCGCGCGAAAGACATCGCCACGGTGTTTGATGCCCGCAATGGCAATGCGTTTTTTGCCCACCGGCTGGATCAGACCCGGGCGCTGCTCGGAGCAGACTTCCCGGCGCCGATCCGCACCACCGGACGTTATGAGCCCGTGCCATCGGCTCTACCCGCCGAGACCCAGACCCCCGAGCAGGCGCGGGCGGCGGCCGAATTCCTGGCGCTCACCGGTGGTCCCGACACCGCGGTGCCGGCGATCGAGCACGCCCTGGACATCACGCGGGACGAGCTGCCCGCGCGACTTTTCCTCACCTCGCTGCTGATCTCGATGCGGCGCGATCTGGGCCAGACCGACACCGCCGCCACCATCCTCGAGGCACGAATCGACGAGCTGCGCATCGCGGGCTTTATCGACCATGCCAAGAACGAGGAGCGGATGGGGATGCTCCAGTTCGGTGCGGCGAGCATCGAGGACATCGCGCTGCTGAGGTCGGAGGCCGAGGATCTGCGGGCCGTGGGAGCTCCGGCATCCGTCCTCGCGCACGTGCTCACCTCGCTCGCGCACGTGCTCGACCGTGAGGATCGTCTGGAGGAGGCCCGCACCCTCGCCGCCGAGGCCTATGCCCTGGCGACTCAGGATCCCATTCCCTATGCCTTCCATCCCTCGCTCGGCCTGCACCTGGCAATTTTGGAGCGCAGGCTGGGCCGGGATGATGAGGCTCTACAGCTCCTGGATGTGCTGCTCGCCGAGCCGGGCACGGGATTTGTCCGCGCCCATACACTCTTCCAGCGCGCAACCCTGCATGCCGAACGCGGCGAGACCGAGGCCGCGCTGCGCGATGGTGAGGCGTTCCTTACCCAGGTCAGCGGGGGCGCGGATCGCGGTATCGAGATCACCGCGCTGGACTTCACCGCCCAGATGCTCAGCACCCTCGACCGTGACGCCGAGGCCGCCGCTCGCACCGCCTACGCCATCGACCTGGCACGCCGGGCGGAGGATGACCGGTTGGTCTCGCTCCACCTGAGTCTCGGCCGCTATCAGAACTGGGCAGGGGCCGCGGAAACCGCGGTGGAAACCCTGGACACCGCCTACCGGATGACCGGTGAGGACGAGCCGCTGCTGGATGCCGAGATCCTGGTCACCTTGGGCGATGCGGCCGCGAATGCCGAGCAGTTCTCGCTCGCCTACGGGGCGTGGTCCCAGGTGATGGACATCGCCGATCATGTGGAAACCCCCGAGGCCGCCGCGGTGGGGACGCGGGCTGGATTATCCCTGGGTGCCCTGCTGATGCGGATGGAGGATGAGGAGGCGGTGGAGCGTCTTGAGCGTGCCGCCGGTTGGGCCCGCGCGCAGGATGACCTGGGCCCGATCCTGGAAACTCGGCACCGGCTGGGCCTTGCCCGTGCCCGGTTCGGCGATCCCGCCGGGGTTGCCGAGCTGGAGGACCTGCGGGCCGAAATCCCCGATGGCACCTGGCTCGCCGCCGACGTGACCGACTCGATTTCGCGCGCATTGACGGCGCTGGATCGTGCGGATGAGGCGCTCCCGTATGCCCGAGCAGCGGGGACCGCCTATGCGCTGGCCGAGGATCCCGGTGCCGCGGTGGCGAGCGGGGTGCACGAGGCACGCATTCTGGTGCGCCTGGATCGCGCGGAGGAGGCGCTGGAACGATACCGGACCCTCGGCGATTCGGTCCCGGCAGAGGCCCCCATGCATGCACAGGTCATTGAGGAGTGGGCCCAGCTTCTGGAATCGCTCAATCGGCATGCCGAGGCCCACGCGCTGCGCACCCGGGAGGCGGGCCGCTAGGTCCTCGCCACATTAAATACCGGCTTTCACCCCCGTTTAGGGTACGAATGTGCCATTTTAGTGTTACGTTCGTACCATGTTTGGGGGAACAGAATTTGATGATCCGCAGATCGCTGCGGACGTGCGCGGCGCGCAGGAGCGCGCCCAGAAGCATCAGCGCTATGCCCGGCTGATGGCTGAAATCCAGGGGGTCGGCCGCTCGACAGACGGCGAGATTACCGCGAGTGTGGACGGCTCGGGTGCTGTGCTCTCGCTGCGGCTGAGCGACCGGGGCACCGCGCGTGGCGGCCGCCGGGCCGCCGCGGACATCCTCGACACCATCGCCCGAGCGCGGGCAAACTTCCAGGATCAGGCGCTCGCGCAGGCTCGGGATCTGCTGGGCGAGGATGACCCGGCCTTTGGCATGCTGAGCTCGGAGATCGACGCGCAGCGCGCCGCCACCCATCCGGATTCCACATCAGCTGCGGGCGCTGGTCCGGGCTTCGGTCTCGGCCACCGTGAGACCGCGGGCCACCGGGACTCTGCTGTTTCGAATTCGGGTGGCGGTTCCCGGCGCGGACTCGGCGGGGTCACGGATTCCGACCCGCGTTCGCCGGGGTCCGGCTCCGGCTGGCAGGCTGGGGGCCGACGTGAGCGATAAGATCGCGCTGGATATGTCCATGCTGCGCGCTCACGCGTCCCGCATCGATCAGGTCGCCTCGGACGTGGGTGAAGCGGCAGCAGCCGCCCGCTCGATGAATGTCGCCGGCGGAGCGTTTGGGCTGATGTGCTCATTCCTGGTGCCGCCCGCACTGGTCGCGGTGACCTCGATGGAGCGGATGCTCTCCGCCTCCCAGCGTGCGATTGAGCATACGGCCACCCAGCTGCGTGAAATCGCGGATGAGGCCGAGCAGCGTGAGGAAGACAACATCGCCCTGATTCGCGAGTTGGAACGGGGTCTCCCCCGATGAGCAACGCGCTGATCGCCCAGGCACAGGACCAGACCACCCCGTTCTCGGGGCTGTGGCTGATCGAAGACGGGCAGGGGCTCTCGGAGGCCATCAAGAACGGGGATTGGATTTCCGGCGGCCTGAGCGCATTCGGCGCGATTGCCGATACCGCGGCGGCCATCCTCGACCCGATCGGCCAGCTCATCGGCATGGGCCTGGCCTGGGTGATCGACCACATCTCCCCGATCAAGGACTGGTTCAACGACCTCACCGGGAACGCCGCCGAGGTCTCCGCCTTCGCCGACACCTGGACGAATATCGCCGGGCGGATGCGTGACTCGGGCGATCTGATGCGCAAGCGTCTCTCCGATATGGACGGCATGTCCGGCATGACCGTGGACGCGTACCTGGCCTACGCCGAGGGCCTGTCCACGCACCTCGGTGCCTCGGGCGACTGGGCCGAGGCGATCGCGACGGGCATGCGCATTGCCTCGACCATCGTACAAACCGTGCACGATCTGGCGCGGGACGCGATCTCTCAGATCGTCGGCACCGCGGCGAGCGCCGCGATCACAACCGCCGCGACCCTGGGGCTGGGATCCCCGGTCGCGATTGCACAGGTCACCACCCGGGTTAGTTCGCTCTCGGGCAAGGTGGGCCACGCGGTGGACAAGCTCAAGACCGCGATCCGTGCCCTGCAGGATCTGGTACGCAAACTCCAGGAGCTGATGGAGAAGGCCGCCGGGGTCTTTGTAGGTGCGGTCACACGCTCCCCGCGTACCGCTCGGCAGACGGCCAACGTGGCCGACGAGGTGACCGATACCGCCAGAACCGCGAGCCGAAGCACCACGCCCGGCCACGGCAGTTTCGATCCCCCACCCACGTCAAACCGCGTGAAAATCGATACCGCCGACGGCCCCGGGCCCCGCACCACCTTCGGTGATCGCACCGATCTGGAACCCAACACGCACTACAGCGTCGAGGGCCGCGGCGAGTTCTATACGAACGAATCCGGCCGGGTTGTCCACGTCGAGGCCGAATACGGCACCCGCGGCAACATCAACTGGGACCTGCGCAACCCCCAGCCCGACGCAACCTACGTGGTGCACCCGGTAGTGACCAACCCACAACCCGGTGTCAACTACGCACACGTCTTCGAAACCGACGAACTCGCACGCACCAAAACGGCCTACACGGAAAATTTGGTTATGGGAAACGCCTATCGCTCTCCCTCTATTCAAGACAGAATTGGAGACCTCGGCGGCGATGGTTTCGAAGGCGGACACATCTTCGGAAAAGCATTCGGAGGAGGCCCCGAAGATGTCAATATGACCTCAATGATCGAGCATCTAAACCGTGGCCCCGGAAACACGTATGGGAATTTAGAGGGGCAATGGCGCAGGATGCTGGACACGGATCCGCCGCCAAAAATCGAAGTCAGGATTCGCAATCACTATTCCGCAGACTCGCTAGTCCCAGACCGATACACCGTCGAATACAAGATAGACAATAACGACATAACAACAAAGGAATTTGAAAATGTCAGCACAAAATGAATTCGGCCCGATGGCAGAGCAGATGGCTTTCGAAGAGGTAGCACGCGGACTCTTTGAGCTGCTCGAAGACGGGGACTCTCGAATCGAATACCGAACCTCTATGTTGCGAGACACCAGCGTGACGTGGGTTCGTCGTTTCAATCCGGCGGGTCCGTCAGAGGTAGCCGACGGACGTTACTATTCGGTGGCCGCCCCCTATGAAGTACGAGAATCCGCACGACGACTGCGTGCAGCCTGCTATCGAGAGGGAGGCGGTACATGGTTTAGCGCAAAGATCGTCGTTACCGCGGCTGGTTCCGCCCAAGCCGAATACAACTACGACCAGGAACCCGAGTGGGATGCACCCGTGGATTCGGTTCTCTACACCAATGACCAGGATCAGTATCCCCGTGACGAAACCGCCCAGCCCGCATGGCTCAGACAGCGAATCGCCGAGGGCCGGGCACAGATCATCGCCGAGAACAACAGAGCGCGGCGGCGCTAGCCGCTCACTCGCGTTGTTGCGAGCGGTTCAAGTCCCGTTAGAACCGCGAACCTCACATTTTGAAAGGTAGGAAGTTCCATGTTTGACCAGGCAAGCCTCGGACTACCCAGCGAGCAAGCTTCCTTTAACGCTCTAGGGCAGGCCCTGTATGTTCTCATACAGCCCGGCGACACCAGGATTGAATACGAAGTTAATTTGCTCCACGGAGTAGGTTTTGCCCGAACCCGGGTATTTACCCCCGCCGGCCAGAAAGAACATAAGGGCGAACGCTATGAGTCAATTACGACACCGTTCGCGGTACTGAAATCGGCGCAGGATCTAAGAGCGGCGTGTTACCGGGAGGGAAACGGCACCTGGTTCAGTGCCAAGATTGTCGTGACCGCGCAGGGATCGGCATCTGCGGAATACAACTACGACACCGAGCCTGAGGGTTTTCCGGGAGATGTTGTTACCGATCCCGCCGCCTACGTCGAAGACCAAGAGTTCTTCCCGCGCAACCTCTCGGCCCAGCCCGAGTGGCTGCGTCAGCGCCTCGCCGAGGGACAGGCAAGTATCGAAGCATCGGGCAATAAGCGTGAGAGGCGCTAGGCGAAGGATGGGTTCTCACCTGGGCACATTGCAGCAGGCTCCGATATTTACAGAAGGCCAGGTCCAGATGATCTTCGAGAACAACAGAACGCGGCGGCGATAGCAGATGAACGTTGAATTAGCGGACGAACACGTTGCGCTCACGAACCTCAACCGTCAACTAGCGCAACAGTTACGCCCGGGGGACACCCGAATCGAGCTCCTCACGAGTGTGCTACGAGGCGGCAGTCGAGCGCGCGTTCGCATCTACAACGCGAGCGGTAACCTGGTATCGCCGCCAAGCTCTGAGCGTTATTACTCCGGCGAATTTACGTGGGACTTAGGGATCGCGATCGACAAGCTGCGTGCCGCCTGCTATCGCGAGGGGGCCGGTACCTGGTTCAGCGCCACAATCACCGTGACGGAGCAGGGCACTACCAACGCGGAATACAACTACGACAACGAACCTGAATGGGATACCCCCATCGACCCCGCCGCCTACGTCGAAGACCAGGAGTTCTTCCCCCGCGACCTCTCCGCACAACCGCAATGGCTACGCCAACGCCTCGCCGAAGGCCAGGCACGCATCGACGCCTCCGGCAACAAACGGCGACGACGGTAGCCGAGATTAAGCACGGGATGGAAGATAGGCGAACTGCATGGACGAAAGCTCGGCCTTCAACGATCTAGGGCGCGCGCTCTACCGGCTTCTCTCTGCCGGAGACACTCGGGCCGAGTATTCCCTGAGTCTCATTCGTGGGACGGGGTACAGCGTCATCCGAGTATTCACCCCGAACGGAGAGTTTGAACGAGGTGGTGAGCGCTACGCCACCGTTAGCTCGTCCATTGATCTCGTTACCGCGGCCAGAAACCTGCGTGCCGCGTGCTATCGCGAGGGTGCCGGAACCTGGTTCAGCGCGGTGTTTACGGTGACAAGCCAGGGCACAGCCACCGCAGAATACAACTATGACGAGGAGCCCGACTGGGATGCTCCAATTGACGCAGCCATGTACGCCAACGATCAGGACAAATTTCCCCGCGACGAATCAGCCCAGCCCGACTGGCTCAAGCAGAAGATCGCCGAGGGCCGGGCACAGATCATCGCCCAGAAAAACCGTACCCGGCGACGCTAAGCACCCAGTTAGAATTCGCTGCGGGACACCGGCAGGGAAGACTAGGTCGCGTCGGGGTCGAACGGGGCGTTGAGGACGGGGTCGCCGGCCATGATTGCGCGCAGTCTCGCGGTCGCATCGGCGCTGATCCTCGGGCCTGAAGAGTAGCCACCCGAAGAGAAGCCGCCCGCCGAGTAGCCGCCCGCAGCGGCCGAGCCAGCAGAGCCGGAGGTTCCGGCACCCGAAGATACCGAACCGGCAGCACCCATACCGGAGACCCCCGGGTTACCCGCCGAACCTGGTGAAACCGGGGAGCTTGACGCCCCCGCCGACGCGGTGAAGCCGGCACTCGCACCGGCCCCCATCGCCGATGAAGCAGAGGGTCCAGAAGACCCGGGGGAACCAGCCGAGGCGGAGGCTCCCGGCGTATCCGACATCTCATCGGTCAGGGCCTCGCGGATGATACGGCGCGGATCGTACTGGCGCGGGTCGAGCTTTTTCCAGTCGACCTCGTTGTACTCCTCGCCCATATCGTCCTTCAGACGATCCTTGGCGCCGGTGGCCATCTCGCGCAGCGAGCGCACCAGACGGGCCAGCTGGGAGGCCAGCTGCGGCAGACGTTCAGGGCCCAGCAGAAACGCCGCAAGCACGCCGATGATCAGCAGCTTGTTGAACGATAACCCGAGGTCAAACACCCCTTCAGCTTACCGCGCCGCGTCGCACTCCGCGCACCCTGTCCGCCCTGTAAAGTAGGGGACATCGTTTCCATGGGAGGGAGCCACGTGTCCGAACAGGATTCCAATTGGAAGTACGCCGACGACATCGTTATCGAGTCCGAGGCCATCGGGCGCGCACGCTCGCAGTCGCTTGAGTTTGGGTTGACCCCGGTCTCCCCCGCGCTCGGCGCTCAGCTCGCCGTGTTTGCCGCGGCCAGTCGCGCCGCCAACATCATCGAGATCGGTACCGGTGCCGGCGTTTCGGGACTGTGGCTGCTGGAGGGTTCGGCCACATCGGTGCTCACCACGATCGATCACGAACCCGAGCACCTCGCCGCCGCCAAGCAGGCCTTTGCCGACGCCGGCATCCCCTCCTCGCGCCTGCGCCTGATCGGCGGTCCGGCCCTCGACGTCCTCACCCGGATGAACGAGAACAGCTATGACATCGTGCTGGTCGATGCCGATCCCGCCCAGGTCATCGAAACCGTCGAGCACGCACTGCGCCTGGTGCGTCCCGGCGGCACCGTGCTGGTCCCGCACGCCCTCTGGCAGGGACATGTGGCAGACCCCGCCAAGCGCGACGACATCACCACCGCGTTCCGCACCCTGGTGGAGGAGATCGCCGCATCCAGCGCCGTGGTCAGCGCCCTCTCCCCCGCGGGCGACGGCTTGCTGCAGCTCACCATCCGCGCCTAACCACCCACAATAAAAGAGGACCGGCCAGGTGGCCGGTCCTCTTTTTTGTGCCGATTCACGCCGCAGCGGGCGGGATCCGAAGATCCCGCCCGCCGTGGGTTCGCCACTCGGTGTTACTTGGTGAGCGGTGCGAGGGTGGGGTCGTTGGCGTAAGCCTCGGCCGCGTTGGCCTTGGTCACGATGACCGGGGGCAGCAGGTAAGCGGGAACGATCTTCTTACCGTTGTCGTAGTCCTTGTCGTTGTTCGTGGTGACCTTCTTGCCCTCCTGGAGCTCCTTGACCATCTCGATGGACTGCTTGACCAGGTTGCGGGTGTCCTTGTTGATGGTCGAGTACTGCTCGCCCGCCATGATGGACTTGACCGACTCCACCTCGGAGTCCTGACCGGTTACGATCGGGAGCTGCTTGCCGGCAGCCTTGACCGACGCGATGATCGCGCGGGCCAGGGTGTCGTTCGGGGACAGCACACCATCCAGCTCGGTACCCGCGTAGTTGGCGGCGAGCAGGGTGTCCATACGGTTCTGAGCGTTCTCAGCCTTCCAACCGGCGGTGGCGGTCTGCTTGATGTCGGTCTGACCCGAAACAACCTTCAGCGTGCCATCGTCGATCTTGGGCTGCAGCACCTTCATCGCACCGTCGAAGAAGACGGCCGAGTTGGCGTCATCGGAGGAACCCGAGAACAGCTCGATGTTGTAGGGGCCCTCGGCCTTCTTGGCCTTCATGCCGTCGAGCAGGGCCTGACCCTGCAGCTCGCCAACCTTGAAGTTGTCGTAGGCCACGTAGTAGTCCACGTCCTCAGTGTTGAGGATCAGGCGGTCGTAGGCGATGACGGTGACGCCGGCGTCCTTTGCCGCCTTGACCTGCGGGCCCAGCTGGCTACCATCAGCGGCACCGATGATGATGACCTTGGCGCCCTTGGTTACCATGGACTGGATCTGGTTCTGCTGGTCCTGAACCGGCGACGAGGCACCGGCGTACTGAACGTCGCCCTTGAATCCGGCTTCCTTCAGACCGTTGGTGAAGAGGTCACCGGCGAGAACCCAGTTCTCACTGGTCTTGGCGGGCAGTGCCACACCGATCAGCGAGTCCTTCGCGAAGCCGGCAGCGTCGCCGCTCGAGGAGGATGAGGGGGTACCTGCGTCACGGCTGGAGCAGCCGGCGAGGGTGAGTGCCGCAGCAGCCGCGATGGCGACGGTGGCAAGTGCAGTCTTGCGGAACATAGCTTTCTCTTTCTGTTTTGTGATTGTGGTGATGCGAGGAAAAATTTAGGACTTGTTGACCGGGACGCCCAGCTCGTCACCGTTGCGGTTGCGACGGGAGGTGAGGGCACCGATCACGGAGAATCGACCGCTGTTCTTGTTGATCACGTCGATGGCAACGGCGGCGAGGAGCACGAGGCCCTTGATGATGAGCACCTTGTCGGAGCCCACACCGATCAGCTGGAGACCGTTGTTCAGGAAGGCCATGACCAGACCACCGATGATCGACCCCGGAACGGTTCCGATACCACCGGCCACCGCCGCACCACCGATGAAGACGGCGGCGATCGCGTCGAGCTCCCAGTTGGTACCGTCCATGGCACCGGCGGCACCGGCACGGGCGATGTAGAGCATTCCGGCGAGGGCCGCGAGCATCGACATGTTCATCATGACGAGGAAGTTGATGCGCTTGGTGTTGACACCGGAGAGCTCGGCAGCCCGCTTATTGCCACCCACCGCGTAGATGTGACGGCCGATGATGGTGCGGCGAGTCAGGAACGAGTAGAGCAGGATCAGGACGATGAGCACAATACCCGAGTTCGGGAAGCTCTTGCCCACGTCGGCACCGGCGAACAGGAAGGTGGCGAAACCGATAATCGCGGTCAGCAGGGCAAGGCGGACCACAACCACCCAGGTCGGGACGGCTTCGGCACCGGTGCGCACGGCGGCGCGACGGGCACGAAGGTCGCGCCAGATCACCGCGATCACGGCGACCAGACCGAGGAGCAGGGTGAGGTTGTTGAACCCGGTGTTCGGGCCCACCTCGGGCAGCACACCGGCGAGGAGCGACTGGTAGTCGTTCGGAACCGGAACGGCGGTGGAGTTACCGATCATGAGCTGCAGACCGCGGAAGAGCATCATGCCGGCGAGGGTCACGATGAACGCGGGGATGCCCACATACGCCACCCAGAAGCCCTGCCAGGCACCGATGATCAGACCCACAACCAGACCGGCGACGATAGCCAACGGCCAGGGCACGTTGAAGTCGTTCATCATCTTGGCCACGATCACGCCGGTGAGGGCGGCAACCGAACCGACCGAGAGGTCGATGTGGCCGGCGATGATCACCATGACCATACCGATTGCCAGGATCAGGATGTAGGAGTTCTGCGAGACGACGTTGCTCAGGTTGGTGGGCAGCAGGGTCGCGCCGTCGGTGAGACCGTTGAAGAGCAGGATGATCACTACCAGGCTGACCAGGATGCCCAACTGACGCAGGCTCGAGGTGTTGCCGTTTCCGAAGATCTTCTTCAGGTCTTTGATGCCGCTCATGCTGCATTCGCTTTCTTTTGGGTGGCGGTCATGCTCTTCATGAGCAGTTCTGGGTCGGCCGTTTCGGCCGTGAATTCGTTGGTGATGGCACCCTCGAAGATCGTGTAGATCCGGTCCGAAAGGCCCAGCAGCTCGGGGAGCTCGGAGGAGATCAGGATGATGCCCTTCCCCTGTGCGGCGAGCTGCTGGATGATCGTGTAAATCTCAAACTTTGCACCGACGTCGATGCCTCGGGTGGGCTCATCGAGAATCAGGATGTCCGGGTCGGTGAACATCCACTTGGCGAGTACCACCTTCTGCTGGTTTCCACCGGACAGGGTGTCCACGCCGCTCTCAACACTCGACGTCTTGATGCGCAGCTTTCCGCGGTAGTCTTCGGCGACCTCGTGTTCGGCACCCTCATTGACCACTCCGGCGGAGGAAATCTTGGAGAGCTTTGCCGAGACGACCGAGCGCTTGATGTCGTCCAGCAGGTTGAGCCCGAGGGCTTTGCGGTCCTCGCTCACGTAGGCGATGCCGTGCTTGATTGCCTCGGCCACGTTGCGAATCTGGATCTCCTGGCCGTCCTTGATGATGGTGCCCGAGATGAAGTTGCCGTATGAGCGCCCAAAGACGCTCATCGCCAGCTCCGTGCGTCCGGCACCCACCAGCCCGGCCAAGCCCACGACCTCGCCGCGGCGCACGTGCAGGGTCTCGCCCTTGCACACCAGGCGCTCGCTCGAGGTGGGGTGCTGGACGGTCCAGTCGTGAATCTCGAAGAAGTTCTCCCCCACGGTCGCGATGCGATCGGGGAAGCGGGACTGGAGACTGCGTCCCACCATGCCACGGATGATCCGGTCCTCATCCACAGCGCCCTCGTCCACCCGGAGGGTTTCGATCGCGTGGCCGTCACGGATGATGGTGATCGAGTCGGCGATCTGGGCGATCTCGTTGAGCTTGTGGGAGATGATGATCGAGGAGATTCCGCGGCCCTGCAGGCCCTTGATGAGGTCGAGCAGGTGCTGCGAGTCGGTCTCGTTGAGGGCCGCGGTCGGCTCATCCAGAATGAGCAGCTTGACCTGCTTGGCGAGCGCCTTGGCGATCTCCACCAGCTGCTGCTTACCCACACCGATGTCCTTGATCTGAGTGTCGGGGTCCTCGCTCAGGCCCACCCGAGCGAGCAGTTCCACGGCGGCGAGGCGGGTGGCCTCCCAGTCGATGGCTCCACGCTTGGTGACCTCGTTGCCGAGGAAGATGTTCTCGGCGATGGAGAGTTCGGGGATCAGCGCGAGCTCCTGGTGGATGATCACGATTCCGGCGGCCTCACTGGCGCGAATGTCGCGGAAGCGCTGCACCTCGTTCTGGTAGACGATGTCGCCGCTGTAGCTTCCGAACGGGTACACCCCCGACAGAACCTTCATGAGGGTCGACTTCCCGGCACCGTTCTCGCCACAGATGGCGTGAACTTCGCCGGCGCGCACCGCCAGGTTGACCTCGGAGAGGGCAAGAACACCGGGGAATTCCTTGGTGATGTTCACCATCTCGAGGATGTTGGGCTTAGCGGCCATCGGGGAACACCTCCCGGATTCGGGTCGGCGCGATGATGACAGTGAGCATGGCTCCCTTTCGCTGGACAACGTTGTCACTCCCACTCTCGGAGTGGGGCTTTTGGTCCAAATGTGACCGTTCACATTTGGTATCAATAAATTAGGCCCAACCCGGTGAGGATGTCAATCTCGGAGAGATAACGATTCTTCTGGGGGGCCAACTACGGCTAGTTTTCGCGGTTCTTCTCGGGCCAGTTCTGGCGTGTCGGAACCCGGGCGGAGGACTCACGGACCAGCAGCGGGGCCGGCAGAATGACCGACCGCGCACCCTCTCCCTCGAGCTGCGCGATCACCTCCTGCACCATCCGCCGACCCACGGCGGAAAAGTCCTGCCGCACGGTGGTCAGCGGAGGGAAAAAGTGACCTGCATCGGGGACGTCGTCGAAACCCACCACGCTCACATCCTCGGGCACCCGCACCCCGGCCTCCCGAAACGCGTGAATGAGCCCAAGCGCGACCTGATCGTTGAGCGCAAACACCGCGGTGAACGGGTCGCCGCGCAGCAGCTCCTTGCCCGCCTGATAACCAAAACTCGCGGTGTGTTCGCCGAGGATCGGCGGGTGCATGCGCAGCTCGGCCTCCCCGATTGCCGCCAGGAACCCCTGCATCCGTTCGTCGGCCTCGATCCAGTTTTGGGGGCCACCCACATGCAGAATCTCGGTATGACCAAGCTCGATCAGGTGCTGAACCGCCTGATAGGAGCCCTGATACTGGTTGACGGCCACGTTGAAGGCCCCGGGTCGATCCAGCGAGTCCGCCACAAACAGCGGCACCCCGGGGGCGGCCGCGGCCACGGTGGATACCAGCTTGGCCTGGGGCGCGATCACCACGATCGCCTCAACTCCCTGGGCGAGGAGGCGCTCGATGTCGTCCTCGACACCCACGCCGATTCCCATCGCGGTGACCAGCGCCAGCCGGTAGCCGTTAGCGTTGGCCTCCTGCTCCATCGCGATCATGATGGCCTGCGGACCGTACAGCGCGGTCGAATGAGTGGATAACACCCCGATCATGCGGGTGCGCTGACTGGCCAAAACCCGCGCCGCCTGGTTGGGCCGATACCCGATTTCCTCGATCGCGGCGAGCACCGCGAGCCGGGTTTTATCCCGGATCTTGGGTGAGTTATTGAGCACCCGGGACACGGTTTGGTGGGACACTCCCGCGGCCGCCGCGACATCGCGGATATTGGGTGCCCGACCGGCTGGTCGTGCGTTCACTAAGACTCCTCAGAGCTGTGCGGGAAAGCGGCGATGCCACCCGCAAATAAGAATTCCGGGCCTCACAAGGCGAGCGGTGGCCTTCCCGGGAGCAGGGCCGAAACGAGTCGGCGCGGCTACCTTCCACACGATACAACACGTCCGCATACACGCCACGAACTTTATTCGCGACACGGTCGAATCGTTTCGACGGGTCCGACAAATCCGCCCCGGCATCTGAACACAGACGCCGGGGCGGTTGATGGGAGTGAGCCTATGCGGGCGCCACGACCCCCGAGAGTACCTGGTGAAGTTCCTTCGCCTCGTCGTCGTTCACGGAGACCACGAGTCGTCCGCCCCCCTCAAGTGGGACACGCACGATGATCAGGCGCCCTTCCTTCACGGCCTCCATCGGTCCGTCCCCAGTCCTGGGCTTCATCGCTGCCATTCGGTTCCCCTTCCGTGGTTTCCTGTTCCCATTATCAGCCATTTGGGGCACCCGTGGAAATCCAAGGCGACTTATGACGATCCAGACAACCCGACATAACGGACATGGAATGTCGCCGCCGCCGTGCTTCCATCGAACTTCGGATCACCGCCTAAGCGGGACCTGATCGGGTGTTTACCTGACTGCACCGATCACTAACAGCAAACCCGACAGGATGCAATTTGCGTCAGTAAATCCGCCTATTGTTAATATCACCGGTGCGGCAAAAACCACCGAAATTGGACGGAATATCCTCGCTCGGTGAGGTGTCGAAGGTGGCTTTTAGTCCAAATCGGAGGTGCTCAACCAGGCCCGCAGACCCCGTTCGCAGTCCTCGATTTCCGCCACCGCGACGCGCTCATCATCGGCGTGGGCACGCAGCGGATCGCCGGGTCCATAATTCACCGCGGGGATTCCCAGAGCCGAGAATCTCGCCACATCGGTCCACCCATACTTGGGCAGCGCGGGCACTCCCAGTGCGGTGAGGAATCGCTTCGCGAGGGGGGCGTCGAGACCCGGACGGGCACCCTCGGCGCGGTCCACCACGGTGATATCCCACTCGCCAAACAGATCGGTGAGGTGGGCGATGGCCTCATCGGCGCTCTTATTCGGAGCGAAGCGGTAGTTGATGTGCACCATGCACTCGTCGGGAATCACGTTGCCGGCGATGCCGCCGGTGATTCCCACGGCATTCAGACCCTCGCGGTAGACCAGGCCCTCAACCTCGATCTGGGCGGGCTGATAGGCGGCAAGCTTTTCCAAGATCGGGGCGGCCGCGTGGATCGCGTTCTCCCCCACCCAGGCGCGCGCCGAGTGTGCGCGCAAACCGCGGGTACGCACCTCAATCCGCACGGTTCCGTTGCATCCCCCCTCGATTTCGGCGCGGGTCGGTTCACCAAGAATCGCGAAGTCGCCCTCAAACAGGTCGGGGCGAGCCTCGGCGAGCAGGCGCAATCCGTTGAGGTCGCTGGAGACCTCCTCGTTGTCGTACCACATCCAGGTGATGTCCACCGCGGGATCGGTCAGCTCGGCGGCGAGCGCCACCTGCACGGCCACGCCCCCCTTCATGTCCACGGTCCCACGTCCGATCAGGTGGTCGATTCCGTCGACGAGCTCGCGACGAATCGGCAGGTTGTTGTTGATCGGGACGGTATCCACGTGCCCGGCGATGATCACCCGCTGGGCACGGCCCAGGTTGGTGCGCGCGGTCAGGGTGTTGCCGTGACGGATCAGTTCCAGGTGGTCGAATCCCTCGAGGGTTGCCACCAGACGATCCACCAGGTGGGCCTCGGCACCGGACACCGAGGCTTCATCGCAGATCTCACGGGTGAGCTCCACGGTTCCGGCGGACAGGTCAAACGGGAGGGCGATAGGCGTGGACATACCCTCGAGTCTAGGGTGTTCGGGCAACCCATCACGCCCGGATATCGGAGTGAATATCGCCGGAAACCGCGAATTCGCAAGCATGTGCAGCGACACACAGACGCGTATCCGGCGCGAATTCGCTAGCCTTACAGCATGAGTGCAACAGATTCCGCCGCGACCCCCGCCAACGCCTGGGGCTATGGCCTCGCGACCATCACCGACGCCGGTACCGTCCTGGACACCTGGTACCCCGCACCCGAGCTGGGAACCCTGCCCGAGGGGCGCGAGCGCTGGTTCACCCCCGCCGAGATTGAGGATCTGACCGGACCGGATGAGCGCCGCGGCGTGCGTCTGGAAGCCGTGACCGTGGAGATCACGCTGTCCGAGGCACCCGCCAGCACGAGCGACGCCTACCTGCGTCTGCACCTGCTCAGCCACCTCAAGGTGGCCCCCAACACGATCAACCTCGACGGAATCTTTGCCTTCCTGCCGAACGTCATGTGGACCACCGCCGGACCGGTTGAGCCCGAATTCTTCGACGCCAACCGCCCCCGCCTGACCCGCGCGGGCATCAGCCCGGTGGGCCTGGACAAGTTCCCGCGTCTGCTGGACTACGTGAGCCCCGCCGGTGTCCGCATCGCCGATGCCTCCCGAGTTCGCCTCGGCGCACACCTCGCCCCGGGCACCACCGTCATGCACGAGGGCTTTGTAAACTTCAACGCCGGCACCGTGGGCACCTCGATGGTTGAGGGCCGCATCTCCCAGGGTGTCGTGGTGGGCAACGGCTCGGACATCGGTGGCGGTGCCTCGATCATGGGCACCCTCTCCGGCGGTGGAACTCAGCGCATCACCATCGGCGAGCGCTCGCTGCTGGGTGCCAACTCGGGTATCGGCATCTCGATCGGTGATGACTGCGTGGTGGAGGCAGGTCTGTACGTGACCGCCGGCACCAAGGTCACCCTGCTGGATGGCGACCGCGCCGAACCGCGCCGGGTCAAGGCCGCCGAGCTCTCCGGTGTGGCCAACCTGCTGTTCCGTCGCAACTCGCTGAGCGGTGGCGTGGAGGTCCTGCCGCGCTCGGGTGTGGGCATCGTCCTGAACGCAGCGCTGCACGCGTAGGCATCTTGTACACAACCGGCCGGGGCGATTCGCTCCGGCCGGTTGTGTGTTTTTCCACTGGTCATCTCGCGCGGCCCCGCCTGTTTGTGTGTCCGCTCGCGTCGGTTCGTCCTTGGTGCGGCGAGGCGATTAGCGGCACACTGGAATCATGACTGCTTCTGGTGCCCGCGAGATCGAACGCAAATATGACGTCCCCGATGCGGCGGTGCTGCCGGATCTGACCGCTGCGGTCCCCGGCCTGCTGGCCGACGCTCCCCACACGTTTGAGCTGGCCGCAACCTATCTGGACACCGCGGACGGTGACCTGGCCCGTGCCCGCACCGCGCTGCGACGCCGCGAGGGCGGGCACGATGCCGGCTGGCACATCAAGGCCGACACCCCGCAGGGACGATTCGAGACTCAGTGGCCGCTGGACGAGCCGGTCGATTCCGCTTCCTCTTCCTCAATCGATGAGGCCTCGGCTGCGGCAGCCGTGGGATCGGCGACTAACGGGTATTCCGCCGACGCAACCCCGGTCGTGATCCCCGAGGTCATCCGCACCGAGCTGGCCACCCGGCTGGGCCTGGATGACGCGATCTTCGCCCCGATTGCGATCCTGCGCACCACCCGCACCATCGTGACCCTCCGCGACTCCGACGGCAACGTTCGGGTCGAGATCGCCGATGACACGGTCATCGCCCACGACGTTTCCGCCGACATCACCCGCACCTGGCGCGAGTGGGAGGCCGAATTCCTGCCGCTGCCCGGTGCCACCGCAAACGACGAGGCCGCCGAAGCCGAGGCGAACACCCTGCTCGGAGCGGTCGAGGCTCGCCTGGCCGAGGCCGGCGCGGTCGCCGCCTCCTCGCACTCGAAGATCGCCCGCGCGCTGGGCCGCTAGCCCTCCACCGCTACCCAGGTGGCGGCAGTGTCCACCGCATCATGAGGAGCGCTCTCCGGTGCCCCGATGTGGCCCCAGGCCGCGGCGAGCGTGCACAGGACAATAACCGCGGTGGCGATCAGCAGCGTCCACGTGGATCGGGTGCGCCGGATCCACCAGGCGACCACCGCACACACCAGGGCCGCTCCAGCAAATGCGGTGATGGCCAGGCTGGGAACCTGATCGGGTGACAGGGTTTTGGGGGCGGTGAGTCCGAGTCCAAAGGTCGCGATCCGATCGTGGGAAAGCAGCCACGCTATCCCCGCCATGAGCAGCGCGGCCATGCTCAGGGCGTAGGCCGCACGCTGGGCCCCGGCTCGCGAGTGATGCCGAATATCCGGGGCGTCTCGATGGGCGAAGACGCGGGCGCTGGCGCGTAAACCAACAACAAGATACAGGGAGAACACGTATCCGGCGATGCCGGCCCACCCGGCACCCACCATGAGGATCAGCAGCTGAAACACGGCAAAATCGCCGAGGAAATAGGTGCTCTCGTCCGCGGTCAGGATGATTCCCGCAGGAACCCCTACCCCGATCACAACCATCACCGGTGTGAGGATGCGCCAAACCAGGTAGCGACGTGCCGTGGATTCGCGCTCGGGTTGACACAGAACGACCGCCACAAGAGCCCAGACGACCAGGGTACCGGCCCCTACCAAAATGGTAGGCCATCCGGTTTCGGGGTTCTCAGACTGCCCAGCTGGGGGAAGCAGCGTGTGCGCAACCGCCTCAATCGTGCTGAGCGTCAGCACAGGTGCGCCCGCGGAGCATCCCAGCAGAATGGCCGCCACAAGGACGAGACGGCGGTGGGTGTTACTCAGGCGTCGGATGGTGTTTGCTGCGTGCGCGACCACGATCGATCCCAGCAGAATGACCAGCGCACTCATGCTGACCGCTAGCCCGGTGACGCTATCACGACCCGCAATCTGCGGCACCGCCAGGCCGAGCAGAATGATGACGGTCCCGGCGACGGTCCCGATCAGTGTCAACCGTGCCTGACGCCAGCCGCGCTGAAGCGCACGGTGGTCCCGAACCGTGTCCGGAGTGATGAGCGCAACGGTGTCAACCATGCGCCGAGCGTACAGCACCGCCCCCGGTGGCCTGCAACCCCCGGAAGGCGCTGGTTTCATACCATTCGAGCGTCCGCTAGGTGCCGGTGACCACCGCCAACGCGCTCCGCGGATCGGTCAGGAGGTGTCTCTGCTCCGCATGGTCGCGAAAATAGATGATGATCTCCGCCACCGTTACCGGGTCCGAGGCCAACTGCGATTGTCCACGAACGTACATGGAACCGTCGGCATCCGAGATCATAACAACACGAGCGCGGGTCACCACGCCTACAGAAATCGCTCGCAGATCTTCCCACAAGATCAGTGTCACCTTGGCGTGTTGAGGCTCTCTCCAACGCAGCCCGACGGGTGATACTTCCAGACCGCGAGGACCAGGGACAAGTAGCCGTCGAAGTAGATAAGCCAGAAGCCCAGTACCAATACCGGTCGTAACAACCCCAGCGACGAAGCCGCCCGAGCGGTAATTGGCTCCGCCAGGCTTGGTCTGAAAGATCGGCTCCCACCCGGGAAGTACCCAACTCGCACAGAGCACAACTCCGAACGCGGTAAATGCAAGAAGGCTCAACACCAAGAGAATTCGTGGCACACGCTGCGGGGAAAACACGAGTGGCCCGGTATTTGGAACTCGGATCGAACCAGCTCGGATCCTCAGCGACGCATAAATCCCCGCCCCAGCGACAAAGCATCCCGTGAGCGCAAAAAGCCACATAGCCAGAGTGAAGGCTGCACTAGAGCTCGTCTGAGCGAGCGTGCCGGCGACTCCCCCAAAAACCGCTCCCAGAACGAAAACCATAATCGGCGGGCGCAACTTCAGGTAGTCGTGATCAGGCACAATTCGCGGGTTACGAACCCTAATACGGACCGTCATCTACCAATGCTCGCTGACCTATCCAAAGACATATCCGAAATCACCATTATCGATCGCTTCTCGAACATCGAGCGGTACACCGTTTTCCCAACCGCTTTTAACCGCGTATCCCCCCAGCACTGCCACGGCTGCAACAATAAGCGTCAATGCGACCGGTGGCAACGCAGTCCCAGGAGCCGCTGCTCCCAGAACTGCAGGCACGCCGTACCCGGCGACTGTCCCCAACCCAGCACCGCTTAGCCCACCGACAAGTTCAGCCGACCAAGACCCTCCAGCCCCGACAATAGCCATCCCAATCGCTACATCGATAGCCGGTCCGGCCAGCGGGACGACTTTGGTACCCACGCGGATTTTTTGGAGTTCGGCGCGGAGCGCGCTGCTTCTGATCCCGAGGTCTTGCTTCGAGAGTCCTTTGATCGTTGCACGTCGAGCAGGGTTATTTGAGCGTGCACGGGCGTTGAAGGTTTTGTAGTTTTCCGTTGCGATTCGTGCTTCCTCCGCATAAATCGGCTCATAGAAATTCCAACGACGCTGGGTATCGTCGAGATAGAACCCTCGGACAAATTCGTTGCCGAGCTGAAGTTTCGCGTAGGCATCGGCGAGGGGTTTGAACTCTTCCAAACGGGCAATGAACCCGCCCAGGTGCTCGGCAATCCAAACGTCCAGATCCGAATGCCAGACCTCAACATCGGTCTCGATCTTTCGATACCTGGCTATCGCGATTTGATACATTTCGGACGTCATGGGGACCAGGCACTCGCCGTTTGGGCCTACCTCCGTGTATGCCGGTGTTGGCGTACCTGCCGGAGCCATGAATTGTCTCGGGGCCAGGGGTGGTGCAATACTGTTGCCCGCCACAACCAAGTAGCTCTCGAGAGCGTCACTCGCCCAATCGGCAAACTTGTCACGTCCCCGTTCGAGTCGGCGTGCATATGCTCGAATTGCCGAGGCCGCATCGGCGACATAGTTATCAACCGGATCGATGCCCTGCGCGATCACCGCGGCCGCCTGCCGAAAGGCATCCCCACCCTCGCCCTGCCAATAGTCCAGCGAGTCGATTGACATGTTCAGTAAGCCGTTATGGAGCGTATTAACGGCATTGTTGAGCCCGGGATCAAGCCAATCGGCCAGGGTATACAGCGCCGCACTATCACCCGAGATCGTCAAATCAATACCCATCAGTCGGTCCAGTCTGCGGCAAACCGGTTGAGCGAATCGACGATGTCGTCCTCGGTCCGCATCACGTCATCGAGTGCGGCAGTGGCTACGGCGGTGAGGCCCACCGCGGCGGCGGCACTCATCCGGGCGGCCTCGCTGATGAATTCAACAATTGAGGCGATCTCCTCGGTCGCAGCACCGGCGTCCCCTCCACCGGGAAATTTGTCCCGCGCATCCAGCACGTCCTCGGCGAGGATGCGCGGTTTTTTCAGTACCTCCCCCATGGATTCGCGGTCCACCTGAATCATCGTCATCGTAGCTTCCCTTCTGCGCGCAGGTGGGCCCCGATAACCGGGTCAAAACTCACCACATCAAAGAGAAAAGCCTCCTTGATTTCCCCCAGCCGATCCGTCTGAACCACGATCCACGGTTGTTCCGGACCGCACTGTGTGGCGAGGCGATCAAGTGCGGTGAACGCCAGAAGTGCCCGCTTACCGTCGCCGTGTGGACGGACCTCCACAAACTGGCGACCCAGCTCATCAATACGGATCGGAAGATACAGCATCGGCGGGATGATCGTGTTCCGCTGTACGGGCTCACCGTTGACAGCTTCGTGGGGCGATCTTCGCCCTCGTAGAAGCCCCTCGCCGATTCGCTGTGTAGGCATGGGGGCAACGATAGGTGCCGAGGGCACACATGGCCATCCCCCTGTCACCAGCGGGTTTGCCTGTGTCGCATTGAGTATGAAACACCGACGGCTCCCCCACACGCAACAACGCCACCCTCAACAGAGGGTGGCGTCGTGGTGCGCGGGCTCGTTAGCGCTGCGGCAGATCGCGCTCGGGCTCGCCGATTGTCGGAGCAAGCACTGTACTGCTGCGGCCTCGTTAGCGCTGCGGCAGATCGCGCTCGGGCTCGCCGATATACAGTTGCTGCGGCCGCCCGATCTTGTTCTGCGGGTCGAGGTTCATCTCGCGCCAGTGGGCGATCCAGCCGGGCAGGCGGCCGATCGCGAAGAGCACGGTGAACATGCGGGTCGGGAAGCCCATGGCCTTGTAGATCACGCCGGTGTAGAAGTCGACGTTGGGGTACAGGCGACGCTCCTTGAAGTAGTCGTCCTCGAGGGCCAGCTGCTCAAGCTCCATGGCCAGATCCAGCATCGGGTCCTTGACGCCGAGGGCCTGGAGTACCTCGGTGGCGCTTTCCTTGACCAGTTTGGCGCGCGGGTCGTAGTTCTTGTAGACGCGGTGTCCGAAGCCCATGAGCTTGACGCCGTCTTCCTTGTTCTTGACCCGCTCGACGAAGCGCTTGACGCCCTCGCCGGAGTCCTGGATACGACCAAGCATCTCCAGCACGGCCTCGTTGGCCCCACCGTGCAGCGGGCCCGAGAGGGCGTTGATGCCCGCCGAGATCGACGCGTACAGGTTGGCACCGGTCGAACCGACCAGGCGCACGGTCGAGGTCGAGGCGTTCTGCTCGTGGTCCGCGTGCAGGATCAGCAGACGATCAAGCGCGGTGGAAAGCACCGGGTTGATCTCATAGTCCTCGGCCATGTTGCCAAAGTTGAGCTTGAGGAAGTTGTCTACGAAGCTCAGCTTGTTGTCCGGGTACAGGAACGCCTGACCCAGCGACTTCTTGTGTGCATACGCGGCAATCACCGGCAGCTTGGCCAGCAGACGAATGGTGGTCAGCTCGACGTGCTCGGGATCGTGCGGGTCGGCACCGGATTCGTAGTAGGTCGACAGGGCCGAGAGGGCACTGGAGATGACCGACATCGGGTGTGCGGTGTGTGGCAGAGCCGAGAAGAAGCGCTTGAGGTCTTCGTGCAGCAGGGTGTGACGGCGAATCCGCTCGTCAAACTCGCCCAGCTGATCGGCCGTGGGCAGCTCGCCGTAGATCAGCAGCCACGCCACCTCAAGGTAGGTGGATCCGGCAGCTAGCTGCTCAATCGGGTAACCGCGGTAGCGCAGGATCCCCTCGTCACCGTCGATATAGGTGATCTTGGACTTGGTTGCCGCGGTGTTCACAAAACCGTAGTCCAGTGCGGTCAGTCCGGTCTGGCGCGTCAGCGATGACACATCCAGACTGCTCGCGCCCTGGGTTGCGCCCAGGATCGGGAATTCGGCGCTGCCGCCCGCAAAGGTCAGGGTAGCTTTCTGCCCGGCAAGATCGTTGTGCGCTCCGTTGTCGCCCACGGTGCCTCCTTGGTTGATTTTCGCTCGTGGCCACCTGCGCAGTCGTCTACGCTGGCGGCCCGGGGTACGGCACTCGGGGTAGAGGCCTCATTTGGGGAAGGTTCGCTCCCATCCTAATCGGGTATTGAGATGGAAATTACGCCATCTCGATGTTCGGTTGGGATTCCCCGTTATTTTTCCGGCTACGCCGCCGGAGTTTGGTTCCCCTCGGTCGAACGTGCACGCAGCCGGGTTGCGGCGCGGGCAATGTCCGCATCACTCGCGGTCAGCGAGAGACGGACGTGCTGAGGGGAAAAGTCTCCGTAGAAGTGTCCGGGCCCGGCCATGATACCGAGTTCGGCGAGGTGTCCGAGTGATTCCAATGCTGGCTTACCCTCTGTTACCCAAAGGTAAAGACCCGCTTCACTTCCCTCCAGGGTGAACCCGGCGGCCTCGAGCGCGGGCAGCAGCACCGCGCGGCGGGCGCGGTAGATCTCCCGCTGCGCTGCCACGTGGGCATCGTCGCCGAGAGCCACGGTCATCGCGTGCTGGAGCGGCGCGGGCACGATCAGCCCGGCGTGTTTGCGGACGGTGACCAGGCGCGCAATCAGAGCGCTGTCTCCGGCCACGATGCCCGCACGGTACCCGGCCAGGTTTGACTGCTTGGACAGGGAGTAGATAGCCAGGCGTCCGGTACGGTCGCCGAGGCGGTCATCCAGGATGCTGGGGATCGGGGTTTCATCCCACGGCTCATCCCAGCCCAGCTCGGCGTAGCACTCGTCGTTGACGATCACCGCGCCCAGTTCGCGGGCGCGTTCGGCCCGCACAGCCAGATCCTCGATCGACCACACGCGGCCGTCGGGGTTACCGGGGCTGTTGAGCCAGATCAGGCGGGTCGATTCGGGCCACTCGGCTGGATCGTCGGCGGCCACAAACTCGGCACCGGCGATGGCCGCACCGATCGCATAGGTTGGGTAGGCCACGCGCGGTCCCACCACGGTGTCTCCCGTCCCGAGACCCAGCAGGAACGGCAGCAGCGCCACCAGTTCCTTGGATCCGATGGTGGGCAGCACGGCGTCAACACCGAGCCCGCTGGCACCGCGGCGACGGGCGTACCAGTCACCAATCGCGACCCGGAGATCTTTGGTCCCGATCGTGGTCGGGTATGCGTGGGCATCGGTGGCCTCGGCGAGCGCCGCCCGGATCACATCCGGGGTCGGGTCCACCGGGGAACCGATCGAGAGGTCAATCATCCCCTCGGGGTGTGATTTTGCCGTCTCGATAAACGGTGCCAGCGTGTCCCAGGGGTAATCCGGGAGCGGCTGCAGCGCCACCGTTAGCCCGCCTGCGGGGGCAGGGCGGAGATCACCGGGTGATCAAAGTCCAGGGTACCGAGCTTGGCCGCGCCGCCCGGGGATCCGATCTCCGAGAAGAATTCGACGTTGGCCTTGTAGTAGTCGGCCCACTCGTCCGGAAGGTCATCCTCGTAGTAGATGGCCTCGACCGGGCATACCGGCTCACAGGCACCGCAGTCCACGCACTCGTCGGGGTGGATGTACAGCGACCGTTCGCCCTCATAGATGCAGTCGACGGGGCATTCATCGATGCAGGCGCGGTCTTTAACATCCACACAGGGCAGGGCAATGACGTAGGTCACGGTGAAACGGTCCCTTCAGAACAGAACGAATAGAAAAGGTTTTAGGCGCGGTGCTCGGCGTTACCGGGCACCCCGGGTTGCTCGGGGATGCGACGCACGGGTGCGGTGAATCGCGGCCAGGCGATCACGATCGTGGCGATCAGCACGGGACCCAGGGTCCACACGAGCGAGTACAGCGACTGGTCGATCAGCACCGCGCCGCCCGGGCCCGGCAGGGTGAACAGGGCGATCATGCCCACCAGGCCGATGCCGGTGGCGATCACGGACCCGCGGCCGGGATAGAGCAGACGCATGCCCATCATCAGCGCGAGTGAGGCCAGGAGGCCCAGGAGGAGTCCGTAGGGGATCTCGACACCGGCAATGCTCAGGGTATTGGGGTGGGCAACCGTTCCGATTGCTCCCACCAGCGCACCCAGCAGGAATCCCAGCACCATACTCGGGATGCGTGAGGTCTTCGGCTCGGTTTCGGCCGGGCCCGCGGCGTAGGCGGGCGTCGTCACCACGGGTCCACTCGGAGTGCTCCGAGTGGGCTGGGGGAAATCGACAGGACTACTCACCCGGCTAGTCTACTCCGCCCTTCCCTGGGAGGTGCGCCGGGTGCCGATCTCGGACTCCGGTCTTCCGTGTCTACTTAGGGCATGCTAGCCTTCATTTCACGGCACCCGTTGACGCCACGAGCGACCGTAATTCCCACTCGTTCCGGCCCTCGGATCCGCGCCTTGGCGCGTTCGACCGCCCCTTCGTGAAGTGATAACCACGTTGTTTGCTAACTACCTCATTGGTCTGCGTGAGGGGCTTGAAGCCGCCCTCATCGTCGGCATTCTCATTGCCTACCTGGTCAAAATCGACAGACGAGACCTTCTCGGTCGTGTCTGGTTTGGTGTGGGGATCGCAATTGTCCTCGCCCTGGGCGTGGGCGCGATTCTCACCTGGGGTCCCTACGGACTGAGCTTCCAGGCCCAGGAAATCCTTGGCGGCGGGCTGTCCATCGTGGCCGTCGGGTTCGTCACCTGGATGGTGTTCTGGATGGGCCGCACCGCCGCCGAGCTCGCCGGCAACCTGCGCTCGGGCATCGATAAGGCCGCCCAGGGTGCGGGCTGGGGTATCGTCCTGCTGGCCTTCCTCAGCGTCGGCCGCGAGGGCGTTGAAACCGCCCTGTTTGTCTGGTCCACCGTGGGACCCAGCACCGATGCCACCTTGGGGGCCGCCTGGGGTGCGTTCACCGGCGTGCTGCTGGGGATTCTGACCGCCGTGGTAATCGAGATCCTGATCTATCGCGGCCTGCTGCGCATCAACCTCTCGCGCTTTTTCACCTGGACCGGTTATGCCCTGATTGTGGTCGCCGCGGGTGTGCTCGCCTACGGCATCGGCGATCTTCAGGAGGCTGGCGCGCTGCCCGGCTGGGGTGCCCCGCTCTATGACATCAGCGGTCTGATCCCGCCGACCAGTCCGCTGGGCTCGGTCCTGGGCGGCATCTTCGGGTTCACCCCGATTCCCACCCCACTCCAGGTGATTGCCTGGGTCCTCTACCTCGTGATCGCCCTGATTCTTTTCACCCGGCTGGTGCGCTCAAAGCGGCGCCCGGCTCCCACCCCCGTTCCCACTACCCCGCTTGGAGAAACCGCATGAGCGTGTCCACCATCCGCCCCGCCCGCCTCGTCGGCCTGACCTCCGGAGCGGCCCTGCTGGTGCTCGCCCTGGCCGGCTGCGTTCCCAATAACCCGACCTCGGGTGAGGCGCTCACCGTGGACATCACCGACACCACCTGTGTGGTCTCGGCGAACACGGCGCAGGCGGGCACGGTCAAGTTCACCGCCAAGAACACCGGCTCCCAGGTCAACGAGTTTGAGATCCTGGCCGCCGATAAGTTGCGCATCGTGGGTGAGAAGGAGAACATCACCCCGGGTCAGAGCGTCGACTATGTCACCCACCTGGAACCCGGTACCTACTACACCGAGTGCAAGACCGGCATGGTTGGTGAGGGTGTGGGCACCACCAAGTTCACGGTGACCGGAAAGTCCGCCAAGGTGGACGCCAGCAAGCAGCAGCAGATCGACACCGCCGTGACCAACTACATCGGGTACATCAAGGACCGCACCGCCGCACTGGTCCCCGCGGTCAAGGAGTTCACCGAGGCCTACCGCAACGGCGACGACGAGAAGGCTCGGGCCCTGTTTGGTCCGGCCCGCGTGAACTACGAGCGGATCGAGCCCACCGCCGAGGCCTTCGGCGACCTCGACCCCAAGATCGACATCCGCGAGGGTGATGCGAGCGAGGACGGCGTGCCCTTCATCGGCTTCCACCGGATCGAGAAGGACCTGTGGGCCCCGGCGGGCTTCACCCCGAGCGATCCGGCCGGACGCGCCGAGCTCGCCGACGGGCTGGAGCAGAACATCCAGAAGCTCTACGACCTGGTCCACGAGCCCAAGTTCACCGTGAGCCTGGACGACATCTCCAACGGCGCCATCGGCCTGCTCGACGAGGTTGCCACCTCGAAGATCACCGGTGAAGAAGACGAGTTCTCGCACACTGACCTATATGATTTCCAGGCCAACGTCGAGGGTGCGGCGGTCGCCTACGGCAACGTGCGTGACATCGCCAAGGCCTCGGGTTCCGACGGTGCCAAGCTGGTCGAGTCGATCGATGCCAAGCTGGATGCGCTCAACAAGATGCTGGCAACCTACGGGTCGCTCGACACGGGCTTTGTGGCCTACAACACGCTGACCACCGATCAGGTCAAGGAGCTCTCCGACGCAATCAACGCGCTCTCCGAGCCGCTGTCCAAGCTCACCCACACGGTCCTCGGGGTTTCCTCCAAGTGAGTGGCACCGAGCGCGAACCCGCCGACGCATCCGTGACGGCATCCCCCGCCGAGTCTCCCTCGGAAACCGCTGTACCCACGTCCGGGGTCAGCCGGCGAGGCCTGTTGGGCCTCGCCGGGGCCGCCCTGGGCGGGCTCGCGCTCGGCGGTGCCGGCGGCGCGATCACCGCCTCCGCGGTGGCCGCCACCGACACCAACACGCAGTACCCGTTTTTTGGTGAGCACCAGTCGGGCATTGTGACGCCCACCCAGGACCGGCTGCACTTTGCCGCATATGACATCACCCCCGGTACCACCCGGGCCGATTTGATCGCGCTGCTGGAGGATTGGACGGCCGCCGCCGACCGGCTCACCCGCGGGCTCGACGTCTCCGAAACCGGTGCCGTGGGCGGACCGGCCCTCGCCCCGCCGGACGATACCGGTGAGGCGCAGGGGCTGCCCGCGAGTGGACTGACGCTCACCTTCGGCTTCGGTCCCGGCGTCTTCACCGACGCTCATGGCAACGACCGCTTCGGTCTGGCGTCCCGCAGGCCCGCCGAGCTGGTAGACCTCCCCACCTTTGCCGGCGACGCCCTGGAGGAGGCATCCAGCGGCGGAGATCTGTGCATTCAGGCCTGCGCCAACGACCCCCAGGTCGCCGTGCACGCGATCCGTAACCTGTCCCGGATCGCGTTTGGGCGGGCCTCAATCCGCTGGTCCCAGCTGGGATTTGGGCGCACCTCGTCAACCTCGAAGGCGCAGGTCACCGAGCGTAACCTGTTCGGGTTCAAGGACGGCACGGCCAATATCACCGCCGAGGAAACCGACGTGGTGAACAAGGACGTCTGGGTGGGGGGAAACTCCTGGCTGGCCGGGGGCAGCATCCTGGTGGCCCGTAAGATCCGGATGATCATCGAGACCTGGGATCGCACGAGCCTCGACGAGCAGGAGCACGTCATGGGCCGCACCAAGGGCACCGGCTCTCCCCTCTCCGGCGGCGATGAGTTCACCCCGGTGCGGTTCAACCATGCGGGCCCCGATGGGCGCAAACTCGCGATGGATTCCCACGTGGCCCTCGCCCATCCCGACCACAACCACGGCGCACGCCTGCTGCGTCGCGGTTACAACTATGTGGACGGCAATGATCAGTTGGGCCGGCTCAATGCGGGCCTGTTTTTCCTGGCGTTCCAGGCCGACCCGCGTACCGCGTTCATCCCCATCCAAAAGCAGCTCGGTCACTCAGATTTACTTAATGAGTACATTCGTCATGTTGGATCGGCGATTTTTGCGGTGCCACCGGGGGCGAAGCCCGGAGAACACATCGGGGCGGGCATTTTTGGATAGGGCAAAACCCTGCGTCGATGAGGCGTGTTGCCCGACACTGGCGTATTCTAAAAACTTCTGCCCTTTATTCCTGCCCCGAAAAGGAACGCACGCGCACGCCTCATGACCCACCTTCCCGCCGCCGATATCCGCATCGACGAGGCCCTGGTCTCGGAGCTGCTGCGATCCGGCGCACCCGCACTGGCGCACCACGCGCCGGTAGCCTCGGGCGAGGGTTTTGACGCGGTCATGTATCGGGTCGGTCCGGCACACGCGGTTCGTCTGCCCCGGCGGGCGCACGCGGCGGATCTGATCGAGATCGAACAGCGCTGGCTGCCGGTTCTCAGCGAGGGCGTGGCGACCCAGACTCCGGTGGCACTGCTCGCCGGCAAGGCGTGTGCGGAGTTCCCGCGCCCGTGGTCGATCGTGCCCTGGATCGAGGGGGAAACCGTCGCCTCGCTGCCGGTGGCCGAACGCTCCCAGGTGGCCGCCGACCTCGCTCGCTTTGTGGCGGACTTTCAGCGCGCGGCACCGGCCAGCGCACCCGCCAACGCGTACCGCGGGGTGCCGCTGCAAAATCGTGACCATGACGTGCGCGGCCGACTGCTCGGAGACACCATCCCGCAGTCGCCCGAGCTCCTGGAAATCTGGGAACAGGCCCTCCGCGCACCGGTCTGGAACGGCCCGGCACTCTGGCTGCACGGCGACCTTCACCCCGGCAATCTGATCGCCCTCGATGGCGCGCTGACCGGCGTCATCGACTTTGGTGACCTGACCGCCGGAGACCCGGCCACCGATGTCGCCACCGCCTGGTTGACCCTGAATAAGGAAGACCGCGCGGTCTTTTTTGAGACTTTTGAGCCCAGCTATGACCTGGACGAACCGCTGCTCGAACGCGCCCAGGGATGGGCCCTACTGATGGCCACCGCAATCCTTTCAGCGGTCCCGGATAACACGAATCTGGTGGGCATCGCCCGGCATACGCTGGACCAACTCCTGACCGAGGAACGTGGACTTTTCTAGCAGGTCAGCCCCCTAAAACGGGGGCATTTTTTCTGTCGTAATGCCCCCTGAAACGGGGCTACTCTATCGGTTTGACCCTTTTTAGCCTGGGATGAAGTGCACCTGTTCTGCGCTCCCATCTCAATAGCTCAACGAAGGAACTCACCATGACCGAGTCATCTTCGACCACGCCGGCTGACACCGTCGCGGTCCCCCGCACCTCCAAGCGCAAGGCCGTGCGCGCGGTCCTGGCCGGAGGACTCGTCCTGGGTGTCGGTGCAGCCGTCACCCTGGCCGCCTGGAACGACTCCGAGTTTGTCCAGGGAATTTTTGGTTCCGGTAAATTCGATCTTGAGGGATCGCTGACCGCGGGCGGCACCTACGCCAGCCACGCAACCGCGGGTGCCGCACCCACCCTGGCGTTTACGGCACCGCTGGCGTCGAACCTCTCGCCCGGCAACGTAACCTACGCACCCTACTTCGTGCGCCTGGCCGCAGGCACCACCACCGATGCTTCGGCACGGATCGCCAACGCGAGCGCCACCGACTCTGTTTCGGGTGCAGCCAACGCCGCAAACCTGACCTACAGCGTCTACAACCTGGCACCGACCGCCACGTGTAACGCCGCCGGTGTGGCCAGCCAAACCCCGATCGCCACGGGAACGAACCTCACCTCGGTCTCCGGTGCTACGGATATCACCCTGACCAAGGGTGCCGATGCATCCACTGCGGGTGGCTCTCGACTGCTGTGCTTCGTGGTGACTGCCGCTCCGGGTCTTGTCCAGGGCGGCACAACCACGGCGACCTGGCAGATCACCGCGACCTCGCTGTAGTCGGTTTTCTGATGGGCCGACACACTCGGCACTCACGCGCCGCAGCCGGATCCTCGTGGATCCGGCTGCGAGCGCTGCTTGCGGGCGGACTCGTCCTCGGCGTGGGAGGAACCCTGACCCTCGCCGCCTGGACCGACCAGGAAGTGGTCCAGGCGACCTTCAAGGCCGGTACGTTTGACATTATCGGCAGCACCGACGGCACCAACTTCACCTCCCATCCCACGGGGAGCGGTGCCACGCTGACCTTCGTGCCCACGGCCGGTGCCATGCTGCCTGGGCAAACCGTCTACGCTCCCTTCAGCGTCAAAACCGCACCAGGGAGCACCGGCGGTCTGCTGACCCCGATCGCCTCGGGCACCAACAACACCGGTCTCGGGGCCTACCTCACCTACCAGGTGTCGCGGGTGGCCACGCCGGCGAACTGCACCGCCGCGGGAATCTCCGGCGGCACCGTGGTTGTTCCGGCCGGTAGCTCACCCACCGTCGGCGGTTCCGAGCAGTTTGCCGTCGCCGGTGCCGGAACACAGACGATCACCTACTGCTTCGCCATCACCCTTCCCTCCAACGCCCCCAACGCAGCACAGGGCACCACTCTCAATGCGGTGTGGGGCATTAGCGGGACCACAGGATAACGTGATGAGCATCCTCGCCCCGCCTCCCCTCACTCGCGCCACTCGTGCCACCACGCGTCGTCCACCGGCGAAACGACTGAGCTCGCGCCTGGGTAACCTCCTGCTCAATCTGGCCGCGGTGGCCGGAGCGATCTGTATCCTGCTGGTCATCCTGGCCTTTTTCTTCAACATCACCCTGATCATGTTCAAGACCGGATCGATGGCGCCGACGATCCCCGCTGGATCGGTGGCGCTGGTGCGCGAGGTTCCAGCCGCCGAGCTGAAGGTGGGCGATGTGGTGACCGTGGACCGTCCGGGTCAGCTTCCCATCACCCACCGCATCACCTCGATCGTTCCGGGACCCGATGCCGAGGCTCGCACCATCACGATGCGTGGTGATGCCAACGCGACCGAGGATCCGGCCCCGTATACGATCCTGCACGCACGCATCGTGCTCGGATCGGTGCCCGGCCTGGCCCACGTCATCGTGTGGTTCGGGAATCCCTGGGTCCTGGGCGGGCTGACGATTGCGCTCTCGGCCCTGGTGACCTGGGCATTTTGGCCGCGCAACACCGCGCCCCCGCGTCACCGTGGCCGGCACGGTGCGGGCATCGGCTCGCGTGTGGGTACGGGATCGGCCGTGCTCGTGATTGGTCTCCTCGTCGGCGGTGTGCTCCTGACACCGGCCGCTCCCGCGCGTGCCGAGGGGGCAACCGAGCAGACCCTCACCGCGCGCACGTTCACGCTGGTGTCGGTCGCTGATTCCTATCGGATGGCCAACCTCACCCCGGGCGAACCCGTCACCTGGGACCTCGGCGTAAAGTCGCGCTCTACCGGGCCACTCTCGGTTTCGATGACGGCCTCGGGTGAGAGCCGTCTGGGGCTCGTGGCGGGGATTAGCGAGTGTGCGCAGCGTTGGGAGGGTACCATCTGCCCGCACGGTTCCCGAAGCGTAACCACGCCGGGGCCGCTGGCCCTCGACGGGGTGCAGCGCACCTTCTCCGATGTGCCCTCGGGAGGTACCCGCTGGTACCGCATGACCGTGACCATGCCCACCGCACCCGACCGAGCAGTGCCAACCTCGGCAACCAGCCGGGTGGTCTTGCGCATCTCCGACCCCGATGGCACCACCATCGAGGTACCGGGAGAACCCGGCACCCACACGCCGGGCACCGATCCGGCAACTCCCGAGGCCGCACTCACGCCCGCACCCGGTGCATCCGGAGGCCTCTCGCAGACCGGTGGCGCACTGGACCCGACCCGTATGATGCTCGCGCTCCTCGCAATCGGCACCGGCATCCTGATCGCCGGCATCGCCCGCCTGCGTCAGGGGGAACGGACATCATGAGCGGAGCACACACCCCCCGTCATACACGACCCCGCCGATATTTTCGAGCTCTGCTCGCGGTTACCTCACTCACACTTGCCGCGTTGGTCCTTTCATCAACTCGCTCAACACTGGCCAATTGGACCGCCGGGGAATCCGTCGGTGCCACCTTCACCGCCGTCACCTACGGCCAGGTGCCCGCACCGCTCACCTGTACCAAGCTGCCCGATGGAGGTCTGCTTGAACCCGGTTCCCGCGCCCAGGTTTCCTGGTCCGAACCGGCTGGCGCGCCGGCAGACATTGGCTATCAGGTCACCATGTCACGTAACGGAGCTAATACCACCACGCTGGCCCCTCAGAAGGAACGGTTCACCAACCTTTCCCAGGGGCTACTCTCCGCCCTCCTGGGTGCACTCCTGGGCAGTTCTGGCCCCATCGATATTGACGTGAGGACAGTCCAGCTCATCCCTGCCTCGGGCAATACGTACACGGTGGGGTGGTCCGCGGCTCAATCCACCCGCATTACGGTGAACTTTGGCACCCTACTGAGCGGTAGTTTCGGTTTTACCTGTCGCCCGGTTTAGAACGCAGAAAGCCCCGCGACTCCTTTCGGAGCCGCGGGGCGTTCGGGTGAAGCGGAGGGACTAGCCCTTCTGCTCGGCCTGCTTCTTCAGACGCGAGTACTCGCGCTGACGGTCGCCGGCGTTCAGTACCAGCTTGCGGATGCGGATCGCCTCGGGGGTAACCTCAACACACTCGTCTTCACGAGCGAATTCCAGGCTCTCCTCGAGCGACAGGATGCGCGACGGGGTCATCGACTCGAAGGAGTCCGAGGAAGCCGCACGCATGTTGGTGAGCTTCTTTTCCTTGGTGATGTTCACGTCCATGTCGTCGGCGCGAGAGTTCTCACCGATGACCATACCCTCGTACACGTCCTCGGTGGGCTGTACGAAGAAGCTCATGCGCTCCTGCAGGGCGATGATCGCGAACGGGGTAACCACACCGGAGCGGTCCGAGACGATCGAACCGTTGTTACGGGTGATGATCTGACCGGCCCAGGGCTCGTAGCCGGCGGCCAGCGAGTTGGCGATACCGGTACCGCGGGTCTGGGTCATGAACTCGGTACGGAAGCCGATGAGGCCACGTGCCGGAACAACGAACTCCATGCGAACCCAACCGGTACCGTGGTTCGACATACCCTCCATGCGACCCTTACGGGCGGCCAGCAGCTGGGTGATCGCACCCAGGTACTCCTCGGGGGCGTCGATGGTCAGGTGCTCGTAGGGCTCGTGAACCTTGCCGTCAACGCGCTTGGTCACAACCTGCGGCTTACCCACGGTGAGCTCGAAGCCCTCACGACGCATCTGCTCAACGAGGATCGACAGGGCGAGCTCGCCTCGACCCTGCACCTCCCAGGCGTCGGGCTGACCGATGTCGAGAACCTTCAGCGACACGTTACCCACGAGCTCACGGTCCAGACGGTCCTTGATCATGCGGGCGGTCAGCTTGTGGCCCTTGACCTTGCCCACGAGGGGCGAGGTGTTGGCACCGATGGTCATCGAGATGGCGGGGTCATCGATTTCGATGGCCGGCATCGGACGGATGTCCTCGGGGTCGGCCAGGGTGTCACCGATGGTGATGTCCGGGAATCCGGCCACCACAACGATGTCTCCGGGGCCACCGGACTCGGCCGGGTAGCGGTCCAGGGCACGGGTCATGAACAGCTCGGTGACGCGCACGTTGGAGTGGGTGCCATCGGCCTTGACCCAGGCCACGGTCTCACCCTTGCGGATGGTTCCGTTGATCACGCGCAGCAGCGCGAGACGACCGAGGAACGGCGAGGAGTCCAGGTTGGTGACCCAGGCCTGCAGCGGAGCCTCGTCGTCGTACTGCGGAGCGGGGATGTGCTCGATGATCGCTGCGAACAGCGGCTCGAGGTCTTCGCTGTCCGGCAGGCTACCGTTTTCCGGCTTGACGCTGGAGGCACGACCGGCCTTACCCGAGGCATACACCACGGGAACGTTCAGGATGGCGTCGAGGTCCAGGTCGGGGTGCTCGTCGGACATGTCCGAGGCCAGACCCAGCAGGAGGTCCTGGCTCTCGGCCACAACCTCATCGATGCGAGCATCGGGACGGTCGGTCTTGTTGACCAGCAGGATCACCGGCTTGTTGGCCTCGAGGGCCTTACGCAGCACAAAGCGGGTCTGCGGCAGCGGACCCTCGGAGGCGTCAACGAGGAGGCACACGCCGTCCACCATCGACAGACCACGCTCCACCTCGCCACCGAAGTCGGCGTGGCCGGGGGTGTCGATCACGTTGATGGTCATCGCGCCGTTGGTGGCGTGCTCACCCTCATACTGGATCGCGGTGTTCTTGGCGAGAATGGTAATACCCTTCTCGCGCTCCAGCTCGTTGGAGTCCATGGCACGCTCTTCAACGTGCTCGTGGGCGGTGAACGAGTTGGTCTGCTGGAGCATGGCGTCGACCAGGGTGGTCTTGCCGTGGTCAACGTGGGCAACAATAGCCACGTTTCGGAGATTCGCGCGCGAGGCAAGCGCCATGAAAGAGGTCCTTCGCAGGTGTTGACGCCGCGGCGGAAGGGCCCATGCGGCGAGGTGAACGGTGGGGCGCGGCTCGGCCCAACGTTATATTTTACCGCACCACGGAGTATCCAGCCTAACCGGTTCCTGGCTAACTCGGAAACTCCCCCGTTTGTTCACCTCGCGCACCGGGGCGAAACCCCGCTATTTCCGCCACCCCACGCGGGTCCAATCGGTGGGTTCAAACTGGGTGGCCCCAAAATTGGCAAGCCCCTTCGTAACCCCCACCACCGTGGGCCGCTGGAACAGCGGAATGATCGGCAGCGACTCCCAGAGATTACGATCAATCTCGTTGATGGTTGCCCGCTGCACCTCCGGGTCTTCCTCCCCCTCGGCCCGCTCGAAGAGTACGGCCAGGCGCGGATCATCAACCCCCGAATAGTTTTGCGGGGACTCCACCGATGCATACGAGTCGCGGCTTTCCACGATCGGGTCGAGCCCACCCGAGTAGCTAAAGATCGTGGAGCTGAACTGACGGGGCGTGACAAAGTCCTTGAATAGTCCGGAGGTCGGCACCTCATTGGCGACGGCCTGGATCCCGACCTCGGCCAGATCCGCGGCAATCTGATCCACCCGCTGCCTGCTCGTGGCAATGCCCGCGGGGATCGTAATGTCGATTTTCAGCGGTACCCCGTCCTTGGATCGGACCTTCTCTCCGGTGTATCCGGCGCGGTCCAGAATCTTCCGGGCGGCTTCCGGATCGTAGCTCAGCGCCTCCTTGCCGTTGGGCTGATAGCCCTTTTGTCCGGGCACGTACAGATAGTTTTCCACCAGGCTGCCGGTGAGGCCCATCGGCTCAACCACCGAGCGCAGGATCTGTTCCCGGTTGATCGCCTTGCCGATGGCTTGGCGCACGGCCAGATCGGCGAGCGGGCCCGTCGCCGTGTTGAGCGTCAGGTGGGTCCAGGGCAGCCCCTTGGATGCGAACACCTGGCCATCAGCACGGCTCTGCGCGGTCTTAAACGCATCGACGCTGGAGGCGATATCCAAGACGTCAAATTCCTTGTTTGCATACGCCTGAGCCGAGGCCGACTGATCCACTCCGCGCAGCACAATCTCGCTTAGCCGCGGCGGGGCTCCCCACCAGCGTTCATTGCGCACCAGGCGCACGGTGAGCTTATCCGGGGTTGACTCGGCGACACGGAAGGGCCCCGAGGAGGGAGGCCCCTGGGTGCGGAACGTCTCGTTGAACGCCGTCGGCGTTGCGGTAACGGCGGGCGGCAGCAACGGGAAAAACAGCGCCTGCCAGCTCGCGTAGACACGATCAAACACCACCCGCACCGAGTTGGGCTTCTCCCCCGCGGTGATCTGGGTGATGCGATCGTATCCGGTGGTGGCCACCGGCAGGTAGTCGGGGTTCGATCCGTTTTGCGACTGCCAGGTCCCGACAAAATCGGCCAGCCCGATCGGGGTGCCATCCTCCCACACGGCCTTGGGGTTGAGCGCGTACTCGATCGTGAACGGCTCGCCGGGCACCCGCTCGATCGACGTCGCAAAGTCCGGGTTGACGGAGCGCTGGCCCGAGTCGTCGACGTTGAACAGGCGAACGGTGGTCGGATAGATCACCGATGCCGTATCGCCCGTATAGCCATCGAGCTGGGAGAAGTTGAAGTTATCGGGGAAACTCTCCAACGGCAGGGTCAGGGATCCCCCGTCCTTGAGCTCGGCGGGTTCGGCGGCGTCATAGTCCGTTGTCGGCAGCTCTCCGGCGGTGGTCGGCCGGGCCTCCCGAGTGCCCGGGCTGCACCCCGCAAGGGAGACGGCCAGCAGGAGCACGAGGCCCCCGCCGAGGGTTTTGGTTGTGGTGTTCATCGATTTTCTCCTTATTGTGTGTGCTGCGGTGGGTGGGATCATCCGCCGTCGTGGCGGACACTGGAGGCGGTGTCCACGGTGTCTCGGACGGCATCGCCCACAACCGATACCGCCAGAACCGTGATGATGAGCGCCAGGGCCGGATACAGAAACAGCCATGAACGCGTGGTCGCGGCCGGGGCCCCGGTCGCCAGCAGGCTGCCCAGTGACAGGTCGGGAGCCTGAATCCCCAGACCAAAGAAGGACAGCCCGGCCTCGGCAAGAATTGCCACCGAAACCCCGACGGTCGCGTCGATGATCAGCAGTGAGGCAATGTTGGGCAGGATATGCCGGGCGATGATCCGCCGCGTCGGAACTCCCAGATAGCGTGCCGCCACAACAAACTCTCGCTCTCGCAGCGACCGGGTTTGGCCGCGCACCACCTGGGCCATGATCATCCAGCCGAACCCGGCCAGATACAGCGTCATCGTGAACCAGGATGATCCGCGAAACAGCGGGCTGATCAGAGCGAGGAGTAGGAGCCCGGGCAGCACCAGCAGCAACCGGATCAGGCCCGAGATGAGGCGGTCGATGGATCCCCCGGCATAGCCTGCCAGGGACCCCAGCACCGCGGCGATCAGCGTGGCACCGGGACCGGCGATCAGTCCGATCAGGAGGGAGATGCGCAGACCCGCGACCACCCGTGCATACATGTCCTGACCGATGTCATTGGTGCCCAGCCAGTGTTCGACGTCCGGGCCGACGCCGAGGGCGAGGGTGTCGCGTGCCAGCGGATCCACCGGCCACACCAGCGGACTCACGTAGAGCCAGAGGACAATCAGCAACAACGCACCGCCGCCCACCCAGAATCTCGGACGTCGGATCAGCCGACCAAGGAATCGCCCGCCGCCCGCCTTCTCCAGATGGGCGATGGTCTCACTCATGGAGGCCCCCGATCGTGCGGTGGGTGATCGGGGGTGCGCCCGCGGGTTGGGAGTGCTCGGTCGGTGCCGGGGCCCGCGGGATGGCCGCAATCAGGCTGCGGGTATACGCGTGCCGAGGGGTACCCAGCACCGTCGAGGTTGCCCCGGCCTCCACAATCTCCCCCCGAAACATTACCGCCGTGCGCTGAGCAATCTCGCGCACCGTGGCCAGGTCGTGGGCGATCAGCAGATAGCCGATGCCGGTCTCCTCCTGTAACCGGATCAGCAGGTCCAGAATCTCCCCGCGCACACCCACATCCAGGGCCGAGAGCGGTTCATCCAAGACCAGCAGCCGGGGTGTGGCCGCCAACGCCCGCGCCAGCTGCACACGCTGACGCTGACCACCGGAGAGTTCGTGGGCAGCGCGCGAGCGCAGGACGGCCGAGAGTTCGACCCGGCCCAGGAGCTCCGCAACCTCGCGGGTGCGCTGCGACGCGTCGCGGGTCTGCGGGAGCGCCTCGGAGATCAACTGTTCCACGTTCATCCGCGGATCCAACGCTCCCGAAGCATCCTGAAAGACCATCTGCACGTCCGGACGCAGCCGGGCGCGTTCGCGGCGGCTGAGGGTCGCCACGTCACGCCCCTCGATCGTGATGGTTCCCCCGGTCGGGGCCTGGAGCTCCAGGATTGCCCGGGCGGTGCTGGTCTTTCCGCTCCCCGACTCACCCACCAGCGCGAGGGTTTGCCCCCGGTTGAGCGCAAACGAGATCCCGCGCACGGCATGCACCGATGTCCCCCGCACTGTGCGGGCACGCGGATAGCGTACGTGAAGGTTTTCCACGCGCAGCAGGGTGCCGACCGGTTCCGTCACGGCCGGCTCGGCCGTCGGTATGACGCGCGCTCTCTCCCAGGCAAACCGGGAAGCCGCGGCGACCAGGGACGAGGTATACCCATCGGTGGGGGCACCCAGGATGATCGCGGTTCGCGCGCTCTCACGCACCCGGCCCGCCCGCATCACCACGGTGCGGTCGGCCTCGGCCGCGACGATTCCCAGGTCGTGGGTCACCAGCAGAATCGCGGTCCCGGTCCGCTCGCGCACCCTCCGCAGGACCTCAAGAATCTGCGCCTGCACGGTCATGTCCAGCGCGGTCGTCGGCTCATCGGCGATCAGCAGGGCCGGATCATGGGCGATGGCCATCGCGATCATCGCTCGCTGCCGCATTCCACCGGAGTACTCGTGCGGGTAGGCGGCCAGGTTCTGTTGGTTCGGTTCGAGATCCACCAGGCGGAGCAGTTCGGCCACACGCGCGTCGACTCGGGCGCGTCCCAGGCCGGGCGCGTGGATCCGGATGGCCTCGCGAAGCTGCGCGGCCACGCGACGTACCGGATTCAACGCGAGCAGAGGATCCTGAAAGATCATCGCGACCCGGCGTCCCCGCAGCCGCGACATGGCCGCATCATCGCCCACCGGGAGCGGCAGTCCATCCAGGACGATCTCTCCCGTGACCCGGGCAGAACCGGGCAGCAGCCCCATGATGGCGAGTGCGGTGAGGGTTTTCCCCGAACCCGTTTCACCCACCAGGGCGACGCACTCCCCCGCGCGAATACTCAGCGAAACACCGTCCACCGGGGTGGCGGAGGCGAAAGCGACCCGGAGGTTATCCACGCTCAGCAGCGGTGCGGTCATCGGGCACCCCGAACCCGCGGATCCAGGAGCCCAAACAGCACATCCGACAGGCTCGCGGCAATCAACAGCACAACCGAGACAAATGCGGTGCCGCCGGCGATGGCATTGATGTCGCCCTGACCGATGCTGGAAACCAGGTAGCGGCCCACCCCGTTCCAGGAAAAAACGATCTCGATGGCCGCCGATCCGGCGATCAGCGTGCCCAGGCTGTAGGCGAGGAACGTGGACATCGGGATGATCGCCACCCGCACGCCGTGTCGCCAAATTGCCTGCGTGCGCCGCAGTCCCTTGGCCCGGGCCGTCCGAATATATTCGGCCGACAGCACATCAAGCATCGCCGAGCGCTGCACCCGGGAGTAGCCGGCAGCCCCGATCAACACCAGCACCAGGGTGGGTAAGACCAGATGCCCGATCCGGTCGCCGAGCAGCGCGAGCCCGGTTTGTCCCGCCTCTCCCCCCTCCCCGGTGAACTCGAGAAACTGGAATCCAAGCGCCGAATTGAGTGCAGTGGCGGCGATCATCAACAGGATCGCCAGCACGAAGGTCGGGGTCGCGAACACCACATAGGAGAGGATCCCCACAACCTGGTCGGAGAGCCGGTACTGGCGAACGGCACCCCACACGCCCAGGCCGATGCCCACAATCGCCGCCAGCAGCGATCCGATCACCAGCAGCCGCAGGCTTGTGCCCGCACGTCCGGCGATCTCCTGGGTGATGTTCTCCCCGGCGAGCCCCCTGCCCAGATTGCCCTCCCACAGGATGCCGCGCGCCCACGCACCCAGGCGGCTCAGCACCGGCTCCCGCGGGTCCGCACCGATGGCCGCCAGCTTGGCCGCGATCGCATCGGGTCCCAGGGGCGGGGTCTGGAGGCGAAAGCGCGCTCCGGGGTCCATCACCAGGCTCGCCACCACATACGAGAGGGCGGTGGCCAGGACCACCAGCACCGTGTTGATGCCGAGTCGGCGTGCCAAAAACCCGAGCATGGTTCAGGCTCGGCGTTCGCGAGTGCATGGGTTCGTCATGCATCCATCAAACGCGCAAATTACTGGGTTTAGGCGGTGTGCCCGGAACGGAAATATGCGTCAATAAACTCGGGGTTTAGCCACACCCGCATGATACTGTTGCGGGCCGATGCCCGGGCTCTGGCAGCCCTAGATCAGGCTGAGGACACTCCAGAGGATGAGAACAACGCCAACCGCGATCGCCGGGATATTCCAGGTAACCAGCGCGGAATCGCCCTGGGAGCGCACCCGCCCCTCATGCCAGACATGGGTCAGATGCTCGAGCGGAGTGCGGGCGGCCGCACCGGTGCCGGACGCCGCCTGAGATCCACGCGGACGCTTCGCATTCGGGCCACCCCACGCCTTGATCGGTGCGCCGGTCTTCAACGTGAAGACAAACTGCTGGTGATCGGTGATGGTGCGCACCGCCGACCACGGGAACTCATAGCGCTTAAACACGTTGTAGACCACAACCGCGCGATCGGAATAGCCGATATACGGCTGGAAGGCGGCAACATAGAGCACCCAGAGCACCAGCAGCACCCACGGCAGAGCCGAGAAGACCACGTCCCAGGCTCCACGCACCGCTGAATCTCCCAGCAGGTAGAGCGCCACGGCGATAAACGCATAAAAAGCGACGACGCCCCCACGGCCTCGCATGATGAACAGGTTGTCCGGACGCCGGGGAAAGAATCGCTTCACGCGCCCAGTCTACAAGCCTTCGTCCTCCCCACCGACACGCAAAAACGCTCCGGCCCGAACACCGAGGGTGTTCGGGCCGGAGCGTGTGCGCTGTGACCTAGGCCGCGGTGTCTCCGGCGTCCAGCAGGGCACGACGCTCGGCACGACGCGCGCGCTGTGCATCGGGGTCCGGGACCGGGATGGCCGCGATCAGGCGACGGGTGTACGGGTCCTTCGGGGAGCGCAGGATCTCATCGCGCGAACCGATCTCCACAATCTTTCCGTGGTGCATCACGGCGATGCGGTCGGCCATGATGTCAACCACGGCCAGGTCGTGGGTGATGAAGAGGCAGGCGAACTGCATCTCGGCCTGCAGCTCCTTGAGCAGCTCCAGCACGGTGGCCTGCACCGACACGTCCAGAGCCGAGGTGGGCTCATCGGCAACCAGCAGCTTGGGCTTCAGCGACAGGGCGCGGGCGATACCCACACGCTGCTTCTGTCCACCCGAGAGCTCGTGCGGGAAACGGTTGCGGTAGCTGCGGGGCAGCTTCACACTGTCCAGCAGCGACTCGACCTTACGGTCCAGCTCGGCACCCTTGGCCACACCGGCCAGCAGCATCGGCTCACCGATGCTCACACCGATCGGCAGACGCGGGTTCAGCGAGGACGACGGGTCCTGGAACACGATGCCCACCTGGCGACGCAGCTTCTTCAGCAGCGCGCGACTGTGCTGGCTGAGGTCGATGTCCGCCACGTCGAGGTGGCCACCGGCGATGGGCTGCAGACCGATCGAGGCACGGCCGATGGTCGACTTACCCGAACCGGACTCGCCCACCAGACCCAGGATCTCGCCCTGACGAATCTCGAAGGACACCTCGTCCACGGCGCGGAAGGCACCGAGCTTACCGCGCGAGGCGTACTCGATGACAACCTTGTCCAGGGTCAGCACGGGCTTGCTGGTGTCGGCCGGCGGTGCCACCACAATCGGGGCGTCCGGATCGATCACGGCCGGGCTCACGCTCAGGTGCGGCACGGCGTCCAGCAGCGCCTGGGTGTAGGGGTGTTTGGGAGCGGCGAATACCTGGTGGACATCTCCCTGCTCGACGATCTCACCCTGACGCATCACGACGATGCGGTCGGCGAGGTCGGCCACCACACCCATGTCGTGGGTGATCAGCAGGACGGCCGAGTTCAGGCGGTCCTTAAGGTTACGGATCAGGTCCAGGATCTCGGCCTGCACGGTCACATCCAGAGCCGTGGTGGGCTCGTCCGCGATCAGCAGGGTCGGGTCCAGTGCCAGAGCCTGGGCGATCATCACGCGCTGACGCTGACCACCGGAGAGCTGGTGCGGGTAGGAGTCGAACGCCTTCTTCGGGTCCGGCAGCTCCACCATCTTCAGCAGCTCGATCGCACGCTCGGCGGCGGGCGCGGGGAGCATGTTGGTGTGCACCCGGATGGTCTCCACGATCTGGAAGCCCACGGTGTACACCGGGTTCAGCGCGGTCATCGGCTCCTGGAAGATGGCCGAAACCTTACTTCCGCGGATGGACTGCATCTTCTTGGCGCTGAGACCGGTGATCTCCTCGCCCTCAAGCTTGATGCTGCCTCGGACGCGGCTGTTCTTGGGCAGCAGGTCGAGGATCGCCATCGAGCTGGCGCTCTTACCCGAACCCGATTCACCCACAACGGCCACAACCTCGCCGGGGGCGATGTGGTAGTTCAGCTTCTTGGCGGCGGGAACCCAGGCCCCATCTACACCAAAATCTACGCTCAGGTCGGTAATCTCCAAGACCGGCGGCTTCTGTGTGTCGCTCACGAGCGCTTCCTTCCCGACGCGACCAGAAGGCCGCGCTGTGTGTTCTCATCTTGGTGCTGCGCACCAGGTACTGGGAGGATGGGGAGATGCACGATGATCTCCGCACCCAGGTTTACTATTCTCGTTTTAATCGCGTCCTGGCCATTCTGGTCTGGACGCTGTGTGCCGCGCTGTTGGTGATCGTGGCCCTGATGCCGGAAACCTCGCGAACCCTCGGGTCCGTGCTGCTGCCGCTCTACATTGCCGCCGCGGTATTCATCGTGCTGTGGGCGCCCAGACTCGTGGTGAACGATCTGGGAACCACTATTCACAATGTGAGCCGCACCATCACGATACCCTGGGCCGCGCTGATTCACGTGGACACCAAGTTCGCTCTGTCGCTGCATGTCCCCGATCGTAAGTTCGAGGTCTGGGTGGCACCGGCCCCCGGAGCGATGTCCGCCCAGCGCACCCTGCGCCGCGAACGGGCGCAGCTTCGTGCGACGGGCATGGGCTCGTCCGTCCGGCCGGGCGACCTGCCCACCAGCGATTCGGGTGGAGCGGCCGCGCTGGTGCGCGGCCGCTGGACCGAACTGCGTGAGGCAGGCCGCATCGAAGCCGGACAGGCCCAGGGCACTCGGGTTAGCGTCGCATGGCGACTGACCAACCTGATTGTGCTGGTGGGCGGTGCCGTTCTGGTCATTGTGGGTTTCACCCTCTGACCAGAACGGTGTCCGGTTCGGCCTGATCATCATTACTTGGACTCGGCCGCGCGGTTCTTCCGGCTCAGCTTGAAGCGCTTCTGACGCGGGTCGAAGGCGTCACGCAGTCCATCACCGATGAAGTTAACCAGCAGGGCCAGCACCACGATGAAGGCACCGGGCCACCAGTACAGCCACGGGCGGGTGGCGAATGCACTCTGGTTGTCGGAGATCAGCAGACCCAGCGACACGTCCGGCGACTTGATACCGAAGCCGAGGTAGCTGAGGCCGGTCTCCAGGAGGATGGCCGAGGCTGCCAGCAGGGTGGCCGACACGATCACCACACCCACGGCGTTGGGCAGAATGTGGCGGAAGATGATGCGGGCATCGCTTGCACCGGCCACTCGCGCGGCCTCCACAAACTCGCGCTCACGCAGCGAGAGGAACTCGGCGCGTACCAGACGGGCGATACCCATCCAGGACACCAGACCCAGCAGGATGGCGAGGATCCACACACCCAGCGAGCTTCCGGCGTTGTTTGCGGTGCTACCCACAACCGCACCGATCACGATCGCGGGGATCACGATGAAGATGTCGGTGATGCGCATCAGGACGGCGTCAACCCAGCCGCGGTAGTACCCGGCGATGGCACCAACGACGGTACCCACAACGGTTCCCACGCCACCGATAACCAGCATGACCACAACCGAGTTCTGGATGCCACGCATGGTCATGGCGAAGTAGTCCACACCGATTCGGCTCTGACCAAACGGGTGGTCACCGAACTGGATACCGGAGCCGCCGAGCCACTTGGGTACAACCGACAGGGTTGCTGCTCCACCGTTGACCAGGTCGTTGAGGTCGCGGTAGTTGTGCTTCCACCAGCCGGGGATCGGACCGAAGCCCACCGAGGTGAACGCGAAGATGATCAGGGCCAGCAGGAGGAAGATCGAGACAACGGAGATGCGGTTTTCCAGGAAGCGGCTGAAGATCAGCTGTCCCTGGCTCTTGCCCTTGACCTCGGCGGGAGCAACCGCTGCGGCGGGGGCTCCTTCGGGAGAATTAGTAGTCTGAGTCATCGGCTGGCCTTACTCTGTGTGTTCTTCGTACGAATCTGAATCATTACCCTGGCCATTAGCGCACCCGAACACGCGGGTCGAGCGCGGCGTAGGCAAGATCCGCGATGAAGTTGAATGCGATCGCCATGATTGCGATGACCACGAAGTAGCCCATGACGGGGTTCACGTCCACCCGCGCAAGCGAGGTGGAGAAGAGGCGTCCCATACCCGAGATGGCAAACACCTGCTCGGTGATAATCGCACCACCCAGCAGCGCACCGATGTCGGCGGCTACGAGCGTTGCGATCGGAATCAGCATGTTGCGGAACGCGTGACGCACCACCACGGTGCGCTCGGGCAGACCCTTGGCGCGTGCGGTGCGGATGTAGTCCTGGTTGAAGACCTCAAGCAGGCCGGCGCGTGCGTACCGGGTGTATCCGGCGAACGAGATCAGCAGCAGCGAGATGGTCGGCAGCAGCAGGTGGGTGAAGCTGTCCAGACCGGTGATCCAGACGTCTCCGGTCAGACCCGGAGTGTTGGCACCCACGGTCGCGATCGGGCGGCCGTTGATGCGCGGGTTGTTCATGTAGGCGGGCCATGCGGCCATGAAGCGATCCAGGATCACAAACAGGAATCCCAGACCCGCGGTGATCGCGGCCGCACGCATCGCCTGACCCTTGTCGGGTCCACCGGTGAAGAATCCGATGATCAGGCCGACCACGATCATCACCAGGAAGATGATGACGAGGGTTGCGGCGCTGGAGATGTTGAACAGCCCCTGCAGGAAGAAGTAGGAGATGTAGACGATCGCACCGGTCACACCGGCGGCGATCAGTGCCCGGCGGTTAGCCAGACCCGAAACGATCGCGGTGACGCCCACGGCGGTTCCGGCGATCAGAACGAACAGTCCCACCGGACCAAGGCCCGGGTGCAGGAACCAGTCGGTCAGCGACATGTAGGTGAGTACGGCAGCGGTGGCGAGGCCCGAGATGATGAACACCTTGAGTCGGCGGGCGGCGTTGCCCCCGACCAGAACCTGCCAGATTGCGGCCGAGACCACGGAGATGATCACGATGAGCACCACGCTCAATCTCGGATCATTACTGAGGAAGTTGTTGTAGCCGATCGCGATGAATTCCTTGAGCAGCACGGCCACCAGGAAGGACGGCAGCGAGAAGAGGAAGAAGCTCAGGAAGGTGATCGACAGGTCGAAACCACTGTGCTGACGCAGGGCGGTCACGATACCGACGACGATTCCCACAACCAGGGCCAGGATGAAGGCCAGGGTCACCATCTGGATGGTGGAGAACATTGCGTCGGGGAGAAGCGTGGTCACCGGGGCGTTGGAGAGGTTCACACCCAGGTTGCAGAGGTTCGCGAACGGGACAACACAGCCGGCAGCGCCGCCGAGCCACATCAGCCAGCGCACGGGCACCGGATCGTTCAGGTTAAGTGCTGCGATTCGTGCCTGAATCAGCTGTTCCTTGTTCGGCGCGCTACTTCCTCGAAGATCCTGAAGCGGATCTCCCGAGCCTGCCGTCAGGATATACATGATGAAGGAGGCAGCGATCAGAATCAGGATGGATACAAAAATCCGTCGAAGGATATAACTCGCCATGTGGTCTACCTCGGAGACCGTTCGATCGATTGGATCGAACGACCCGGTTGCTTTCTGCCCGGCCGGGCTTCGGGTCCGGTGGAGTAGCGGCCCGGAAACACGGTAGTGTTCCGGGCCGTAACCCCACAGTGTGGGGCGCCACGGATTTTCCGCGACGCCCCACACAGTTCACTCTAGTTGTAACAGTATACCTATCGTTTGTTTCCGACAGGTCACAGGGCTACTTGGTGATCTTCCAATCCTGGGCGTTCCACACCAGACCGGTCTGTCCACCGAAGTACTTGATACCGGAGATGGTACCGTTCGTGGCGAACACACCCGGCAGCTGGAACAGCGGCAGGCCGTAAGCGTCGGTAGCGGTAGCGGTGTCGATCTTGATCTTGATGTCTTCCAGAGCCTTCGGGTCCAGAGCAGTCTGGGCGTCGGCAACCAGCTTGTCTACATCGGCGTTGTTGTAACCGTTGTAGTTACCACCACCGTTGGAGGCGAAGATCTGAGCCAGGGCGGAGTTACCGGCACCCGGGGAGACCCAACCGAAGATCGAAGCGTCGTAATTTCCGCCGCTGAGCTCCTTGCCCCAGTCCTTCGATCCACCGTCAACGACGTTGAATCCGGCTTCCTTGGCCGAAGCCTGGATTGCCTTGAAGGTGTCAACACGGTTCGGGTTGACCGAGGAGTAGAGGATACGCACGGTCGGGGTTGCACCGTTCAGGAGTGCCTTGGCACCCTCGATGTCGGGCTTGCCGAAGGCGTCGTAGCCGTTAACCTTGGTGGCGTCCTTGTACTCTGCGTTCTGCGGAACGTAGATCTGCGAGTTCAGAACCTCGGCCTTGTTGTTCACCGGGGTGATGATCGAGTCGAGGATCTGCTGACGCGGGATGGTCTTCAGGAAGGCCTCGCGCACGTTCTTGTCCTTGAACACGTCGGACTTGAAGTTCAGGTCCAGGTGGTCGTAGGCCAGCTGGTCGCCACGCTCGATCTTGGCGTTAGCCTTCTCGAGGGCGGTCACGGTGTCGGCGGAGGTCTGCGGGTAGATCGCGTTGACCTCACCGTTCTGCAGAGCGGAAACCTGAGCGTTGGTGTCACCGATGAAACGGATGATCAGCTCGTCATACGCGGGCACGTTCTTGCCCTTGTACTCCGGGTTCTTCTTCAGGGTGATCGAGGACTCGGCGGTGAAGTCCGAGACGATGAACGGACCGGAGGAAACCAGGAGCGACTTGTCGGTCGGCATCGAGGTCACGTCGTAACCGGTGTTCCAGAACTTCGCGGCTGCCTCGAGGGTCGGGTTGACGGCTGCCGGAGCTGCCGGGTTACCCTTCGGGGTGTCCTTCAGGGTCTTCACGAAGTCGGCCAGCGAAACGCCAGCCTTCTCTGCGATGACGTGTGCCGGCTTGCCCAGCATGTTGACCAGGTTCCAGTCCACGAAGGGCTTGCTGTAGGTCAGGGTCAGCGACAGGTTGTCGTCGCTGATGGTCGGGAACGCGGTCTCGTCGAGACCGGCGGTGCTGCCGGCCAGGTCGAAGTAACGGGTACCGGAGGTCACCTCACCGGCGTCGTTGGTGGTGGCGTCATCGTAGTAGCCCGAGGAGGATGCCCAGGTGAAGAGCATGTCATCGGCGGTGATGGGCTGACCGTCGGACCACTTGAGGTCCTTCTTCAGGGTGTACTTCACGGTGAGGGGCTCGTCCGAAACCTTTTCAAAGGTTCCGATGTCGGTCTCCGGCACAACGTTGTACTTGTCATCCAGGGTCATGAAGCTTCCCAGACCAAGGCCGCCGCTGGTACCGGTCAGGTAACCGACCATACCGTTGGTGTCGAGGTTCGACTGCGGGGTGTCGCCGTTGAAGGAGGTGAAAGCGTTGGTGGTTGCGATCGTGATGGTACCGCCGGACTTGTTACCGGTGGACGAGTCGTCATTCGGGCTAGCGGTGGTGCAGCCAGCCAGAGTGAGTGCCACGGCACCAGCAATCGCACCAGCGACTGCAAAGCGCTTAAAGCGCGTTTTGGTGGAAAGCAATGTTTCTCCTGTGCAAATGGATGAGAGACCGATTCGGGTTCCTGAGAGACCGAACGGTCTATTGGATACCTCGACACTATGCGGTGAATCATGCTGATAGCAAAACCATGCGCGAAAATGTTATTTACCGGAAACATATTTCGCCTAGATTACGAATAACCGTGCCAAATTTCCTTCAATAGCCCTGGAATGCCCTCTCGTAGAACATTCCGAACGTGATGTGGACCTCCTATGCCTGTGACACCGCAAGACCCCAGTGCTGGGGGAAATGTTTCAGCGAGCGCACCGGGTAACGGTGATGGTTCATTGCTTAACCCGGTGGATCGGGGACGCCTCTGGGTCGAGATCGGCATCGTCCTGGCACTCTCGCTCGGCGCGTCGGCCCTCTACTCGATCCTGAGCCTGATCGCCAGCCTCACTGCCGAGAAACCGTTGGGGAGCCAGAGCACCGGTCTCAACCAGGCGACCAGTACTCGGGAGTGGCTCGATTTTGCCAATCAGTTCCTGGGCTTTGCGCTGGGGCTCGCGCCGGTGGCCCTGGTCCTCTATCTTCTGTGGCGGCCGCGTGCCAACCCCTTTAGTGAGCTGGGTCTGGACATCCGTCCCTCTCTGATCGGGAGGGATGCCGGCCGGGCCCTGTTCCTGGTGGCGGTGATCGGCATTCCCGGCATCGGGCTCTACGCAATCGGTCGCCTGCTGGGGATTACGGTGGCCGTGCAGGCTGCACCGCAGGATCAGTACTGGTGGACGATCCCGATGCTGATCCTCGCCGCGCTCAAGGCGGGCCTGCTCGAAGAGGTCATCGTCATCGGCTACCTCTATAAGAGGCTGGACCAGCTCGGCTGGGGTACCTGGAAGATCATCATCGCCAGTGCCCTGCTGCGCGGCAGCTACCACCTCTACCAGGGCATCGGCCCCTTCTTTGGCAACGTGGTGATGGGTGTGGTGTTCGGCTGGTGCTACCGCCGCTGGGGCCGGGTCATGCCGCTTGTGCTCGCCCACACCCTGATCGACATCATCTCGTTTGTCGGCTTCCCGCTCGCACTGGCCTGGTGGCCGGGCATCTTCGGCGTGACCAAGTAGTGGGCTCGCCGTACACCGTTCTCACTTGTCCGCGAGCCGATCGCTGGATTCGTGGCGTCGCGGGCGTCCTCTATATCTGGGGCCTTTTCAGCCTGTGGCGACTGGTGTTCCCCAGCGACGGCATGGCCGGACCACTCGGGCCAAAACTCGACAGCACCGTGATCAACGCCCTCGTGTTCGCCGCGATCTCCCTGCTCCTGCTGGTCCCCACCCCCGCAGGCACCCCTCTGATCGGGAACGTGGCACTTTCGGTGCAACTCGTCATCGCCACCTCTGTCTTCCTGCTCCTGCTGATGTTCTTCTCCTCATCAAGCCCGGTCGGTCCACACGAGATTTCACCCGGCATGTTTCCCACCTACTGGTATCTACTCCTTCAGCACTACGCTGCCGTGGTCATGTTCATCTGGCAGCCGATCATCGCAATCTGGCGCAACGCCTCACGCTCCCCCCGCACCCGCACGGTACTGACAAGCGTTCTCCTTCTCACCACACCGCTGTTCTTCCTGCTCGCCCTGGAACTGTTCCACCTGAACTACACCGGATAGAAGACACGACGTTGAGCCCTCGATACTTCGATACTTCGATGACTTGAGACCTATCAAGACCTCAAAAAGACTGAGACTCGGAAGTTTCCTCCCGAGCCTCAGTCTGATTAACTTATGTGAAGTTTGTTAGCAGTAGCCGAACCCGATGTACTTGTACTTGATCGGAAAACCTCCGAATTGTCCGCCGTACATCTGTGCGGGCCCGAGACTGCGGCACGTATCCCAGAACCAGGTACTGTTTTCCTTGTTCCAAATCTTCATCTTGATTCGGACAGGAGACGAGGTGCAATTGAACGCGGCCTCATCGGTTTGAATAAAAATCACGCGCTCTCGTCCGCAGGGGCTATCCGGCACCGCGTTTGCAGGGGCAGCGGTAATTCCACCCAAACCTGCTGCCAACAGCAGCCCAATAGCAATGCTCGCAAAACGTCGTTTCATACTTCCCCCTTGGATTATCGGTCCGCGCGCATCCTCCGTGATGCCACATCCGACCGGCTATGAGGTGAGCATAGCCGAAAACTTCTTCACGTCAAATGTTGCACAGAACATGACCTAACCAGCATTTTAATTACATCCGTAGTAATAACAAAGTGGGCACATCGTTCGTAGATTTTGCTCTTGCGTGTTGCTTGCAGTGTGTGAATATACTGAACCCGCATCGCCGCATTTGGGGGGCAGTGCACGGGGGAATAGAGCGATGCTTTGTCATCTATACGCTCCTCGTTGGCATACGAGATGGAGATACGATGGCGTCGTTTGAGACGAACGAACGGATTGAAGCACCAAAGCCCGAAGCCTCGGTTTCCCGTCGAAACTTCTTGCTTGTAGCCGGAGCCTTCACCCTGGCGATGACGACAACACAAACGCTGCTGTCACCGGCTCTCTCAAGTTCGGCTACAGTTTCTGGGCCGCTTTCTTCGGCCGTTTCCCTCGCTGGAAATGAGATAACCCATTTCAACACTGCGTTCACGCAAACGTCGCAGTGGATCGTGCCCAGCTCCATGTCCGTAACCCAACAGTTTGCCAAGCTTTCGGACGCTCGCATCACACTGAGTTGGGACCCACGGCTCGCACTTGTCAGCGGCTCGAACGTCATCCTTGCCCACGGCGATTCCATCACGATAGTGGCCGCAGAAATGAGCGGGGACGGACAGATAGCGTTCACCTGGCCATCGGACTTTGCCGCAGACGGGAATGCAGGCAGCGCATCCGTCATGCTCCCACTGCGGGCCAGAGCACTCTATCCATCCGATGGGATCGATGCAGTTGTCCCCACGACCCTTGACGTGACCTGTGTAAACCCGGCCGATTCATTCTCGATGACCGCAAAAGCTAGCGACGCCGCAGCTTCGGGCCTGGCCTGGGGCGCTGAGCTTTCTGCTTTCTGGGAGCCTCCGTCGGAGACCTCTCACGACGCTGAGGCGGCGATTCCCCGTCTTGTTCAAGTCACAAGTGTGGGCCCCGGACCAATTCCGGTTGGTTCGATCATCGCGTTGTCAACTGACCGCAAGGTGATCAATGATGCAAGCGTGGATGCCGTGGCTCCCAACGATCTCACCGCCACCGAAGCACCGTCTGCAACAAACAGCGCACGCCGGGCAGAACTTCAAGTCTTGACCACATCCCTCCAAGCAGCCGTTCCAAGCGGCGCATCGGTTGTCGTGTCTTTCACGGGTGAACTCACCAAAGCTGCAGCTTCAAGCGCAGATCGAACTCGAGCTTCCGTCTCGTTTACCGGCCCGCCCGCCGCAATCGCTATGCAACGAATCACCGGACACGAGTCCGTCACGCTTCAGGATTAGAAGGACTTTAGATAATGGCAGATCCGCTTGTTCGCGCCGCGCAGCTCTATCTCAACTCAACGTATTCAGGCCGTCCCGGCTATGTCGACGCTCCAACTGACGGCAACACAGGCTGGCCAACCATGTTCTCGCTCATCCGAGCGCTTCAAATCGAACTTGGCGTCGCAGGCCCAAGTAACACGTTCGGGCCCGGTACCGAGGCTGCGTTTACCAATTCGATAGGACTACTGAGTTCCATGTCCTCGAACCGGAAAGTCGTCGCAATTCTTCAGTGCGCCCTCTGGTGTAAGGGGTACTCCGGAGGCGATATCGGCTCGGCCTGGGGGTCCACGCTAACCGCCTCAGTCAGCATGGTGAGAAACAACCTCGGTTTGACCGCCGATCCTGTTGCCGTGAACGCAAAGATAATGAAATCGCTGTTAACGATGGATGCTTACGTTCTTCTCAGCGGAGGATCCAACGCAATCCGAGCGGGACAGCAAACTCTCAACCGTCGGTATTCCTTCCGAAAAGACTTCTACATTGTGCCGTGCGATGGTCTCTTCACACGACAAATGCAGCAGGGGCTCATGTACGCACTTCAGTACGAGCTCGGAATGGCCGATGGCGTAGCTACCGGAAACTTTGGCCCGGGCACGATCGCAGGGATCAAGGCAAACGCTCAGGTGAAACTGGGTGACGCCGATGGGCTCAAAAACTTCGTGTCGTTGTTCCAGCTTGCGCTCTCCTGCAACGGCTATTCAACTCCAATTAGTGGAACGTTTGATGCGGCCACCCGTAGTCAGGTAATCGCGTTCCAGACGTTTATGGAAATCGGAGTCACCGGATTCGCCGACTACGGTACTTGGGCGGCACTGTTGGTGAGTACGGGCGATCCGAGTCGGCCCGTTACTGGTATGGACACGATTGACCGTCTAACTGAAGACAGGGTCAACAAGCTGGTTGCAAAGGGATATCGTGTGGCAGGTCGTTACCTCACGGTTGACCAGAAAAGCATCAAGGCCGGAGAGCTGGAAAACATTCTCGACCATGGGATGAGCGTCGTCCCAATTTTCCAGAATTTTAATAACGCCTCAAGATTCTTTACCGAAGAGCTTGGTTTTAGCGATGCAAAGCAAGCCGCCATTCGTAGTCGACAACTCGGTTTTCTGGACAATGTCATTATCTTCTTTGCCGTTGACTATGATGCCACTGGTGCCGAGGCTTCAAGCATCGTCCTGAACTATTTCCGAGGCGTGCAACGCGGGCTCAAAGTATCGCGAGCTGTCACCTACCAGGTAGGAATCTATGGCACGCGAAACGTTGCGGCTACCGTGTATGACGCCGGACTCGCAACCGGAGTCTGGGTAAGCGGGATGTCAACAGGCTACAGCGGAAACCTCGGTTTTAAGATGCCTTCGGAATGGATGTATAACCAAATCCAGGAAATCCCGAACCCTCCAATCCCAACTGCACCCACTGCCGAAAGCAATATCGATCGAAACGTCGTATCCAAGCGGGCACGTCCGGCCACGCGTAATGACGTCGCGCGAGTTCCATTGGTGTATGCACCGGGCCAAGGTGAACTCGGTTGGTCGTTCCATCAACTGAGCTGGCAGCTCACTAAAGTGTTGGTTCTTGCGGAAGAGGCGATGGGATTTCCGCAGACGGAACCTAACAACAGCTTTGGTACCTATATTGTGTTGCGGTATCTTATCGCCGAGACTTACAACTCAATCGAGTGGATCGGATACCTGTTACTGCTTGAGCCTAGTACTGGGACCGGGCAGCTCCCATTTATTACCGACACGTTACTGAAGCTCCAAGAATCCGCCGGGGCATTGGAGCCCCTCCGAACTGCCTATGGACCTAATACGGATCTGCCACATATGGCAGCGACCGCGCTCGGGGTGATGACCTGGGGTACACACGAGGGGCAATATGGGGTCGGATTCGGAGATCTAGGAGGATGGGCGTTGGATTGTGCTCAGCTCTGGGCTCAGTGCTGTCTTTCTCGCGGCCAACAATCAATAGGTGATTGGGTGCGCGCAAACATGGGGCTTCAAGAAAGCAGTGGTTTTGGGCGAGCCGATGTGATCGGAGATGCGGATGGTTGGCTTCTAGGAAGATACATTTCACTTGGGAAAAGATTGGATCAGGCGATGAACGAAGTATTCACCCTCTACCCGTCTGAAGCCGCACGAATTGGGGCCTTTATCAGTCAGCGATTCGGTGCAAACACGCATCAACGGATACTGACCGCGGTGAAATCAGTTTTTGAAGATACCGCAGTGTGGATCAAGCTTCCGCGAGTTAAATTCATGAAGGGCCAACGCGATCCGAACGCATTAGAATTGACCGAGTTTGCTACGGCTGTCGCAGACCGGTTCACCGCGATGGCAACAGAATAAGCAATGGGCAATATACCCCTCGTATATCTTGCACAAATTGCAGCATTCGGCCCTGCAAAGAAAGTAACAACCGATCAGAGTGGCGGTGCGTGATTTCGTGCTAGCAAGTAATCATTCAGCTATGGGCCACATCGTCAGGCCCGTGGTTCAAATCGTTTACGTGATCGTCATTCTCGGCCTGTGTCCACTTGGTTTCCCAGGAGGCGACCCGGCAGGACCGTTAGCTTCTCGGCTCGGATACTCGCTCACGAATCTGATCGTTTTTACAGTTGTCGGGCTCGTTCTAACTAGGTCTCTCCAGTCAGGAAGACCACTTATCGGAACTGTAGCGCTGTCAATTCAACTCACGGTCTATGGCCTAGTTATCCTGTTACTCCTGTTGTTCTTCTCGTCAAGCAGTCCAACTGGCCCACACACAGTTTCACTTCCGCTTCTGCCCACATATTGGTATCAGTTGCTCCATCAGCATGGCGGTTTAGTGATACTAGTTTTCCAACCTGCAATTGCTATCTGGCGAAACAACAGCGGTAGTTCGCGCGTTCAATGGACATTAGCGATTGTCCTTATGGTTTTCCCGCTGCTGTTCATTTCCATGACCGCGTGGCTGTTCCAGATCAATTCACAATAGTCATCGTCGCTAACCGCTGCCAGTCCCGGGTTGATTTGTCACCGTTTAGCAGACTGTGATCTCCATTCGAAACTCATCTCGCACACGAATCGGAGCATAGTACTTGAATGCACTATTCACTCCCATGCTGCGCATTCTCCTGAGCATCGGCTATGCCGCGCTGGCCCCGTTAGTGCTGGTGTGGACGGTCCACTTTAACGTTCATGCCGCTCCGCTCGTTGCGCTCATCCCCGAGTTTTTGACAAGCACGGCAATCACCACCGCGATGGCGCTGGCCCTGCTGATCCCGATTTCACCGGGCACGGCGCTCATCCACTGGGTGGCGGGGCTTCCTCAGATAATGATCAATCTGGCGTTTGTTCTGGTCATGGTGGTGTTGACGAGCACGCCGCCCACGGATCCCGTCGGGGACGAAACGAGCCCCATGATCATCCATAACTGGCCATCTGAACTCGCCCTGTTCACGCCCGCACTCGTGATGAGCGCGGTTCCGGTCATCATGTTTGTTCAGCGAGCCACACGTCACGCGCGGACCCGGAAAGCACTCGCCGTTTCGATGGTGGCGCTCCCGCTGGTTCTCCAGACGGTCACGCTGCTCCTCGCCGTGTCTCGGGGGTTCTAGTGACTGAAGAATTGCCCGTGAAACGGCCGCCGGTTATCGTCCTCGATCCACTCGAAATCATCTCGCGACTGCTGGCCGGGACGCTCTATATTTTTGCTGTTCTCGCGATCCTAACGTGGACCAAGGGCCTGGGACCGTTATATGAATTCACCGGTGGCAACCTCGACGGTCTTCGCGGATGGACGCTCACATATGGAGTCTCGATGGCGCTGCTGGCCGGGACGCTGCTGATCCCCGTCCCCGGCGGACGGATGCTGGTGTCGCCACTCGCTCTGGTTGTGGTCGGGGCCGGCTGCATCGTTCTCCTCGAGATTTTCGGCAACCCCGGCCCTCTCACCGCTTACTCGTCCGAGTGGTGGGGTGCGCTGCTCTTCAATAGCATCTTTGTGTTGTACCCCGTGCTCGCGGTGCTGGGCTTTATTCGCTCGGTCATCCCGCATCGGGTGACTCGCCGGGTACTCGCGTGTGTGTTTCTCGCGCTCGGTCCGGTCACCATCGCGACCCTCGCGCTTCTCACTGTTTCCACCTCCTGACCGGCAACGCCGAGTGATATGCGTTGCTTAGTGTCACCATGACACTAAGCTGAAGTGAACCGCTCAAAACGCCCGGAGGCCTCCATGATCACGTCCGCACCGATCGAACTCGCCGTGTCCACGGTCATCTTTGCGCTGCGTCCCGGGGACGATTCCGGTCGGCGCACGGTGTGGCTTCCGCTGGTACGCCGGATCCGCGAGCCCCAGCAGGGCAAGTGGGCCCTGCCGGGCGGCCCGCTGGAACCCGCACAGGAGCTCTCCGAATCCGCAGCCTTCACCCTGAATGAGACCACCGGGCTCTCCCCCAGCTATCTGGAACAGCTGTACGCGTTCGGAAATGTGGGCCGCTCCCCCGGCAACCGTGTGGTGTCCATTATTTACTGGGCGCTGGTCCGTGAGGAGGAGGCGGCCGAGGCGGTGGTGACCGAAAACGTGCGCTGGTTCCCCGCCGATGATCTGCCCGAGCTTGCCTTCGATCATGCGGAGATTGTTGAGTACGCGCTTGGTCGGCTCCGCGGCAAACTGGAGTACTCGAACCTCGGCCATGCCTTCGTTGGTGAACTCTTCACGCTCTCGGCACTGCGCGAAGTGTATGAGGCTGTGCTGGATAAGCGCATCGATCCGGCCAACTTCCGACGCCAGGTGGAGACCAGCGGACTGGTCCGTGCGACCGAGCAGGTGCAGACCGGCGGGCGCCATCGGCCGGCGCGGCTCTACCGCTTTACGGCCGCCGCGACACAGCTCGCATCACAGTCAGCATCGATCTAGACGCTACTGTCCGATCCCCAGAGATAACGCGGCAGCCGTGGCCCCTCCCAACAGGAGGATCGCTCCGAAGAAACGCGACCTGGGCAATATCGCGGCAACAAAGACGAGCCCGAGTGGAACAAGAGCCATCGCGTAACGGCTCGGCAGCGCGAAGTAATATCCCTCTACCAGAATATTGGACAGCGCGATCAATGGCCCCAAGGTCAGGATGGCGACCCAGAAACCGATCGCCAGGGCTCGAAGGGGACGTCTCGCCGGGATGATCAGTTGGACAAGCGCAGCAACAACCAGCAGGAGTGACCCCGTGCACGCGAGAACCTGGCTCACCGGATTCATATTTTCCATCGGCACGCTTCCCGCCATCAAATCCCAGACAAAACGTCCGGATTCTGACAGCAGTGCCCCCGTCGTGGGTACATCACCGGTGGATACCGGCGTGGGCCCCGCGGCGGGAACCAACGCACGAATCAGCAGCCATGACCCCTGAGCCACGAGCACGGCACCTGCCATCCCGGCAGCAGTCCACAGGTATCGTCGTGGCGTAGGCTCGGTGAAACCGTCACCGAGAAGACGCGTGTGAGACCCGATGCGCGCATGCACCCCCATGCGCCGTGTCATCCCACGGCGGCGTAACCATTCGGCACCCGCACTCCAGATCAGGGCAACCGCGAGCGCCCCCACGATAAACACAGCTTGGAACTTGATCCATACGGCCAGCAGCCCGAGAACACACAGCAACCAACTGGGAACTGCCCGCTGCCACCACGCGATCGCCGCCAATACCAGCCCCGCCCCTACCGTGAGAAGCGCCGCATCGGTCGAGACAAAGGTTGCCGACCACCAGGCTGGAACCGAACCGATGAGCAGGGCCCCCACCGCGACGCCTCGCATCCGGTCCAGCCCGAGCCTCCTCGTGGTGAAATAGAGAAGGATCGCGGCGGCGGCAAGCCACGCTGCACCCGCCATTCGCAGGGCTGACAGGGTGTCCAGACCGGCCAAGACAAAGGGCCGCGATGCGATCCAGGTCACGGCAACATAGATTGGCGTGTAGATATCTACCCCGCTGAAGGACCCACGCGGATAGCTTTCCAGCGGAGCGGTCTGAGTACCGGCGCATCGTTCAAGCTCGGGCGCGCGGCTGAACATCATGCCGTGGCAATCAATCAGGTGACGTGTTTGGTCGTTGATGAGTTCGCCGCGCTGAATGACCGGGTGCTGCGGAAACTTGAGAAGGGCATCGACGTACACGTGCTCATCTACCGGCGAAATAGGCCGCGACTGTGCGACCTGTGCCCCCACAAAGCCGCAGGCGAGAAGGAGAAGAATCAGGATCGCAACAATATCCCGAGAGCGTCTAGATCGAGGGTTCGGCGAAGTGGAGCTCATGCGTGAACCCCGCGACAGTTGAGGGGCCGCATTCGGGTTCCTAAACCAGTCATTTGCAATCTCCGTGCGTCGGTGGGTGCCCAGCCGATCCTATCGGACCGGGGGTTCCCGACTGCTCTCACACGCGGTAACTACAAGGTGCCTGCGTCATGCGGTCGAGGAAAAAGCCCGGTTGTTTCTTGTATGCGTATCGCCCATGAGCGGAACGGAACACTTCTGGATCCATGCCTCGGCACGGGGCGCTCACACCCAATAAACCAGTCCGAGGGTGCCCCGCGTCTGCGGAGCACCCTCGGAGGTTATTCGATCGGACCCTAGTCCTCGGGCAGACCCGGCAGGGTACCGAGGCCGTCCACGGCGGGGATCGCGGCGAGCAGGCGCTGGGTGTAGGGGTCGCGCGGGGAACGCCACACCTGCTCCACGGGACCGTGCTCAACAATCTGTCCCTTGCTCATCACCGCTACCTCATCGGCGATGGTGCGCACCACCGCGAGGTCATGGCTGATAAACAGCATCGACGCACCGGATTCCAAGGCCAGGCGACGCATCAGCTGCGCAACCTTCGCCTGCAGGCTGGCATCCAGCGAGGCAATCGGCTCGTCACCGATCAGCAGGTCCGGACCCGAGGCGATCGCGCGGGCGATCGCGATGCGCTGACGCTGTCCGCCGGAGAACTGGTGCGGGAAGCGGTTTGCTACCTCGGCGGGCAGCTCCACCTCTTCCAGCAGCCCGGCGACGGTCCAGCTGTCACGCTGCGGGTGGATGCGCAGTCCGTCGGCGATCTGGCTCCCCACCGTGCGCCGCGGATTGAGCGAGGCATACGGGTTCTGGAATACCATCTGGATCCGCAGCAGCTCGGCCGGACGCGTCCGCATTCCCAGGGTACGAATCGGGGTGCCCTTGAAGTGGATCGATCCCGAGTGGATCGGCTCCAGCCCGCACACGGCACGGGCCAGGGTCGATTTTCCGCAACCAGATTCGCCCACGAGTCCCAGCACCTGCTTGGGGGCGAGTTCGAAGTTCACACCGTCCACGGCGGTCAGGGTTCCCTTGCCGGGCAGCTTGTACTGCACCCGCAGATCGTCCACGCTCAGCAGCGACTCAGTCATTGCCAGCCTCCTTCTCGGTCGAAGTTTCGGTGGCGGTTTCGGTGGCGGCCTCGGTCGCGGACGCCAGGTCGGCTCCGGCGCCCTCAACGTTCACTGCCTCGGCGGCGGCATCGGTTCCTGTCGCAAGGTCGGCTCCGGCGCCCTCAACGTTCACTGCCTCGGCGGCGGCATCGGTTGCTGTCGCAAGGTCCGCTCCGGCGCCCTCGTGGCTCGGCAGCGCGTCGATCAGCGCCTTGGTGTACTCGTGCTGGGGGTTCCGCAGCACGTTGTACCGGGTCCCCTCCTCCACGATTTCACCCTGACGCAGAACCGCGATGCGGTCGGCCAGGCTGCTCATCACACCGAGGTCATGGGTGATCAGCAGGACCGCGAGGCCCAGCTCATCACACAGCTGACGCAGCAGACGCAGCACGCCCGCCTGCACGGTCACGTCCAGGGCTGTGGTGGGCTCATCGGCGATCAGGATGCGCGGTTCACAGATGATCGCCACGGCGATCGCGATGCGCTGCAGCTGCCCACCGGAGAACTGGTGCGGGTACTTCTTCAACGCCGTTTCGGGCAGCGGCACCTTCACCTTGCGCAGTACGTCCAGCGCCCGCTCCCGTGCCTCTTTTTTGGAGACGCCGGTGTGGGCGCGCAGGTGGTCGGTCAGCTGACGCTCGATGGTAAGCATCGGGTGCAGCGAGGCGGTCGGGTCCTGGAAGACCATACCCACATGCTGGCCGCGAATCTTGCCCATGTCCCGCTCGGGGATGGTGAGCAGATCGCGTCCCTCGAAGGTGATCGCGCCGCCGGTCTTGGCGTTCGTCGGCAGCAGCCGCAGCATGGCCAAACCGGTGATCGACTTCCCCGAACCGGATTCTCCGGCCAGACCGGTGATCTGTCCGGGGATCAGGTCGAGGTTGATCCCGTGCAGGATCTCCTTCTCGCCGATCCGGATGGTCAGGTCCCGGATGGTCAGGCCGTCCGAGGCGTTCGCGTGACGAGCGCCGTCGTACTGATTGTCTAGCTGGCTCACATTGCCCTCCCCTGCACCGCATCCTGTGCACGCGGGTCGAGGGAGTCGCGCAGCGAGTCCCCAATAAAGTTGAACGCCATCACCACGGTGAAGATCGCGAGTCCCGGGAACGCGGCAATCCACCAGGAGGAGAACTGCTGCACGCCGTCGGAGACCATCGCACCCCAGTCGGGCAGCGGCGGGGTGGCGCCGAGGCCCAGGAAGCTGAGGCCCGCGAGCAGCAGGATCGCGGTGCCCACATCCAGCATTGCCAGCACAAAGACCGGCGAGAGGACGTTGGGCAGGATGTCGCGGCGCAGCGTGGTGAACGGGCTGTTACCCAGCAGGCGACCGGCAACCACGTATTCCTGACGCCGCGCGGAGATCACCAGGGAGCGGGTCACTCGGGCATAGGCGGGCCAGGAGACGATCAGCATCGCGATTACGGCGTTGGTGAGGCTCGGGCCGAGGGCCGCGGTAATCACCATCGCCAGGATGATGGTCGGGAAGGCGAACACGAGGTCGGCGATCCGCATGATGATCTCATCCACCGCACGTCCGAAGTAGCCAGCGATGGCACCCAGGGTGCCGCCAACCACCATCGAGGCGACGACGAGGGCCAGGGCGAGCGGCATCGAGATGCGCGCGCCGCTGATCACGCGGCTGAGAACGTCGCGGCCCACGGCGTCGGTACCAAACAGGTGTTCGCCACCGGGCGGCATCAGCCGGTCAAAGTCCTGGGCGAGCGGGTCGAACGGGGCGAGGATCGGCGCGAAGATCGCGATCAGCACCCACAGGGCGGCGATCGTGATGCCGGTGATCGCCAGCGGCGTGCGGAACGCCGGCGCAATCTTCAGCCAGCGGCGCCGCTTGGCGCGCTGGGTCAGGATGTCGGCGCTCATGCGACCCTCACTCTCGGGTCAATGACCCCGTACAAAACATCCACCAGGAAGTTCAGTCCGATGTAGACAAAGCCCACGATCAGACCGACACCCATGATGGCGGGCAGGTCCAGCTTGGTCGCGGCGGCAAACGAATACTCACCCAGGCCGTGCCAGGAGTACACCTTCTCCACCAGGACGGTGCCGGAGAGCAGCGCACCAAACGCGAGGCCCAGGACCGTGATGATCGGAACCAGCGCACCGCGCAGCACGTAGCCAAAGACCACGGTGCGACGCGGGAGTCCCTTGGCGGTGGCGGCCTTGACATAGTCCAGGTCGAGCACCTCCAGCACGGCCGAGCGGGCGAAGCGGGTCAGCAGACCGATCGTGTAGAGGGCCAGCACCGAGGCGGGCAGCACCAGGTGATACACGGCATCCCAGAAGGTGCCCCACTGCCCGGCGATCAGCGCGTCCACGGTGTACAAACCGGTGACCTGCGGCGGGGCGATGGACACCGGATCCAGACGCCCGGAACCGGGGAAGATCCCGAGCACAAAGAAGAAGACGTAGTAGACCACGAGGGCCAGCCAGAAGGTCGGCCAGGACAGACCGATCAGGCTCACCACGCGGATGATCTGGTCGATGATCGTGCGCTGCTTGAGCGCGGCCCACAGTCCCAGGCCGATGCCGATCAGGGTCGAGAAGACGATCGCGGCCAGGGCCAGTTCGATGGTCGCGGGCACCGCGGAGGCGAGCTCATCGGCCACCGGCATCCGGGTCTGCGTGGACACACCGAAGTTCCCATGCAGTACGTTGTTCAGGTAGGTGAAGTACTGCACCACGAGCGGCTGGTCGAGACCGTTATCCGCGCGGAACTTGGCCACGATCGAGGGATCGGCGGCCGCCTGCTCACCCAGGGCTGCCTGCACCGGATCGGCGGGCACCAGGTTGGTGAGGATAAAGGTGACCACGGTCACCCCGAACATCAGCAGGACACTCAGCCCGAGCCGTATTGCGACGTAGCGCACGAAGGGGGGGATGCCCCTCCGTGCGCTACGGTCAGCCGTCTGAGTCTGGACGGCGGCAGTGTTACTTGATGAGGGCAAGGTCCACGGTCCAGACCGGGTTGGTGGTCACCGAGGTGATGCTCGGGGCGGTGACGATGCTCTGAGCCGGCTGCAGCAGCGGCACAAACGGTCCGCTCGCGTTGAGCTCCTTCTGCCAGGCCTCGTAGGCGGCGGCACGGGCGTCTCCGGTGGCGGCCTTGGCGGCGTTTGCCAGCTCGGTCACCTTGGGGTCGGCACCCGCGGGCCAGCCGGCGCGCAGACCGACGAGCTCACCGGGCGAGAACACCAGGTAGTTCGAGGCGTCCGGGAAGTCCGGACCCCAGTACCAGAGACCCACGGTCTCGGTGCCGTTGCGGTAGGCGTCCAGCTCGGTGGCCACCGGGGCGGGGGCCAGGTTGATGTCGATGCCGACATCCTTGAGCTGTGCCTGCACGGCCTCGGCGACGTTCTGCAGCGAGAGACCCTGCACGGTGATGTCGTTGGGGAAGTTCAGGGTAACCTTCTCGCCGTTGTATCCCGAAGCCTTGAGGGCTTCCTTGGCCGCCTCAACATCGCGCTGGTTGCCCTGCTTGGCGTCGATCGCACCCACAAACAGCGAGGGGATCGGACCACCGGGGCGGACGGATCCGTCGCCGGCCATCTTGACGATCTTGTCGTAGTCAATGCCCAGCTTGACAGCCTTCAGGAAGTCCGGGTTGCTGGTGATCTGGCTGACATCCTTGTTCTGGTTCAGCAGCAGGAAGATCATGTAGCGCGAGGGGTCCGAGGTGATCTTGACCTTGGAGCCGGCAAGCTCGGCAACCTGGTCCGGGTTCAGGTCAAGCGCAACCTGCGACTCGCCCTTTTCCACGTTCAGCTTCTGGGTCGGACCGGCCACGTTGCGCAGCACGACCCGCGAGTAGGCGGGCTTGGGGCCGTTGTACTCGGGGTTGGCGGTCAGCACAACCTGCTTGGCGGCGTCGAAGGACTCCAGCTTGTAGGGGCCCGAACCGGCGGAGGTCTTGTTGAGGAAGGCTTCGGCCTTGTCGCTCTCGGTGTCCGAGCCACCGTTTGCCTCGACAACCTTCTTGTTCACCACGGACAGGGCGGGGTTCGGCAGGATGAAGGGCAGGGCCGGGTTGGGCTCGGCCGAGGTGAGGGTCAGGGTGTCATCACCGGTCTTGGCAACGGTGATCCCGTCGAGCAGGAACGAGGGGTTTCCCTTGACTCCCTGGACGCGGGTGAGCGAGAACACGGCGTCGTCCACGGTCACCGGGGAGCCGTCGGAGAACTTGGCTCCGGGCTTCAAGGTGAGGGTCATCACGGTGTTTTCGGGGTTCATGGTGTAGCTGGCCAGGCCGTCGACCGGCTTGGTGACGTCGTTGCCTTCGAAGGTCAGCAGCGTCTGGTAGAGCGCCTTGGCGACGATCGACCCGGTGGTCTCGTACTGGCGGTTGGGGTCGGCGGTCTTCAGGTCGAACGAGGCGTCAACCACGAGGGACTTGCCTGCGTCACCCCCTCCGGCTGCACCGTTGCCGCCGGCGCAACCCGACAGCGCGAGGGCGGCCGCGACGACCAGACCGGCTGTGGCGGCGCTTTTCCTCGAGAACTTCATGTTGTGGCCTCCTCTTTGTTACCCGAGATGGATAACTATTTACAAAAGTTATGTGATTCGCGATTATTGTGTCAAATACGAAAGAAAAATGCGATATTCGTTCTTTGATTTGCCGAGTATGTGGCATTTCATCCAAGATCCGCAGAATAATTCCATCCCCGGGGAGACAGAATGCAACTCGACGATATTCACATCCGCATGGTTGACCTGCTGCGCCGCAATGGACGGCTGTCCATCGCGGCGCTGGCGGACCAGTTGGGGATCTCCCGTTCGAACGCCTACCAGCGCTATGACTGGCTGATTGAATCCGGTGTGATTACCGGATTTACCGCCACCCTGGATTTCCGGGCGGCGGGGTTTGGCGTGGCCGCGCTGGTGTTTGTATCACTCGAACAGCAGCAGTGGGGTGAGTTTCGTGAGCGTCTGAAAACGGTGCCGGAACTGGAGTATTTCGCGGTGACCGCCGGCGAGCATGACGGCATGCTGTTGGTGCGTGCGGCGGACGTCGCGGCAATTCATGAGCTTGTGGCGTTGAATCTTGCGCAGTGGTCCTGCATCAAATCCACCGAGACGGTGTTCGTGATGGATGAGCAGTGGGATCGGGTCAGCCTGGGTGCTGGCTTTGCCGGCCGGGCGCTGCGTTCGCCCGGAGAGTGGGCGGGGGAATCCCCGCTGGGTTCCACCCGGCACCTGCGGATCGCGGAGCCGGGTGAGGAGGATGAGGGCGCACCGTTGCGCTAGCTCATCCCCCACCAAAATGGGTGGAAGGCCCGAGATGTTCCTCGCCGCCGGAAAGCTATTCGCGGCGGCATCGGGCCCGCGCGGTCTAGTTCGCGGCGACCTCGCGGCACACGCTGAGCTGCGGCTCACCGTTGGCGCCGACGTAGAACTCGGTCAGACGCAGCAGGCCGTCGGCCTGACGGGAGATGATCGTGGTGTCGTTGCCGTGCACCAGGTTGCCGTTCTTGGACCGGTGGTTGTAGGACATGTGCAGGGTGTCACCCTCACGGATACCGGAGAAACGGCCCTCGATCACGGTGTCGCCGGTGTAGTCGCCCCACACCACACCCTCGTTCTCGAAGTAGCGGAACAGGGTCGGCTCGGCGGCCACAACGCTGGTGGTGGACGTGACCATTTCGAACACCACGTTGTTCAGCGAAACGTCTTCACGTTCGCCCTCAACGGCGCTGAAATCTACGGCAATATTGGCCTGAATCATGGGATTCTCCAGTCGGAAAATGGGGCGCTCCCGAGGAGCGGCGGGGATCGAGGTGACCGCACAGGGTCACCGGGGTCACGTTACACCAGTTGTGGTGGTCACTACGTCAACGTAGTATCAGATCAATCACCTCGCGAGCATTCAGCAGAACGTCTGCGCGGTCGTAACGAGGAACCGATTCCCCATCAAAGAAAGCATCCAGGATCTGCATAATCTCGCGCACCGTGGTGATTCTTAGGTAGGCAATGAGGAGCCTAATATCCTCCAGATCCTTCGCCCGATATGCGGACATCTACATCGCCAGAAGTACGCGCGGGGATGCAACCTCGTACGTCAGCCCCCCGGTTCTCCTGTGCATCGTGCTCTCCAACGGTTCCCCTCCCGGGATAAACGCTGATGCGTTGAAACTCAGCCAGTCCGTCGGGAGGCCCTCATCAAGCGCAATTTGTGATGCAATGTCTCGCAGAACGTCCCGTTGGACAGAATGCGCATCGATATCTAGCGTGGCCGTCGTGCGACCATAAGCGATAGTCATCGCGGCCCCACCGATGATGTACAGGTTTGCTGTCCGACCACGCGCTTCGAGTTCCGCACCGAGACGGTCCAAGAGCTCAAAAATGCGTGCGTTGCCGAGCCCAAACACATTCAATCCTACGCGGTTGCCAGGTCTGAAAGCTCGTACCAGACATTCTGCTCCGCCAGCGATAGCGGTGTCCGTTCGCGAATTCTCTCGCGGTAGATTTCGGTGAGGTCTCGATCCGCTCGGAGGTAAACCGGTGTCGGGCTCGGCTCACGTTCGGTCCAGGGCGGCGGCGTCTTTCCACGCGTTTCATACGCCAATCGAACCGCCGATGTGGAAAGAGTATCCCATCGAGAATCGCCCGCAAGCACGGGGGCAGTCCTCAACGAAGTGACTTGCGAGCACTCCGCCTCAGCCACGGCCGCGTCAAAAATCTCGGAAATCAAGCGAATCGCAAACAACTCGTCACCCCGTGCGATGCAATCGCTGAGGGTATCAAAGCAGTTCGCCAGATGGCTCGTCATGCACCGATCCTAACTCAGCCAGGTTCCCATTGACATGGTTCGCCCCGGATGCCCGTATAGAACCAGGGGTTTGGCCCACGTAAAACGCAGAGCGCGCCTCGGCCACGTCCACGCGGATCGGCTGTGGACACCTATCCGGGATGGGCGTGGCGGCCGATTTGGCCGGTGGGCGTTCGGCGCGGGCGATTGACCCAAATCTGCCAGGTCAGCACAAGAATCAGGACGACCGCTACCGTCCAAGGTTGCCAGATTGACCCGTCGGCTTCCCCCTCCGCGGTCACAATATTGAACAGGCCGTTGGTGGTGATTCCGCCCTCTCGATAGCTCGCGCGAACGGTTCCGTCGGCACTGTCCAGCGGACCGGACAGCCCGGTGTGCGGAAGGCTGATCGTGCCGTCATCGCTGTCCCAGCGGCCCTTACTTGAACACGAGGAATTCCGGTTGAGAAAACCACGCGTACACTCACTTTCGGTATACGTTCCCCAGTGCAACGGGAGGCTCAGCGCGGCGATGCCGCCGACCCCCATAATCACGGACAGCACAATCGCAAGACTCAGTCCACCCAGGACCACCGGGCGCTTTGCAAACGCCGCGACGATAAGTGTCCCCAGACCGTGCCTCACCGCAGTTCGTGCTGTTCTAGGGCCACGTCCTGTCCAGGTGGATTGGGGAGCAGGGAGTCCGTGCGCCGCTCACTCTCCGGGATATGCATGGCCGCCGCGAGCAGGTTCGCCAGTCGGCGAGCGGATTCCAGCGCCGGCCCCGCTGCGGCCCAACGGTCGAACGTGAGCTTGATGTTGGATTCGGCGGTAATCAGATCGAGAACCGCGCCCTGCTTGCCTCGCTCGGTGAACCGAACGTAACGCACATCCGAGAGCGAAATTTCCCGCTCGATACTTCCCTGCTTGAGCAGCGCTCCGTGGGAGGAGAGCAGCACTCGGTGAGGGGTCACCACCAGGTAGGCACCCCCGGAAATGAGCCGATCCTCGTTCACATCCGCAAGCGCGATCGGAGCCTCTCCCTTGGGAAGCACCAGGGATAGTATTCGCAGCACGGCATCCGCCGACTCATCTGGATCAACGACCAGCACACCGGGCACGGAGACCGTCCTGGTGCGTCGGACGGAATTGGAAATGGCCGCAACCTGATCACCCAGATACCGGGCAATCTCGACCACCTCGTTTGCCGATTGACGCTTCGTGGTGAAGGGCAGGCTTCTGTCCGCGGGCAGTTCAACGATGAGTCCACACTGGCGTTCCAGCTCGTCAACCAGGTCTTTGATTCGCGCCACCGATGCCGTGTACTCACGCCGAGTCTGCGCAACCAGCGTCTCAACGATGGGTGCGTTTTCCGATTCGTTGCCCAAATCGTGTCTGATGTGTGCGGCCCGCAGGACCTGTGCACGGTGCCAGGATCCCTCGGCCATCAGCAGACCGTGAACGTCGGCGAAAATGCGTTCATAGTTCTTCTGCACGTAGGCGCGTCGCCCACGGGGGTCGCCCGCAAGCATCTCGATGTGCTCGCGTACCTGACGGTCGTATGCGGTCTTCAGCTTGCGAAAATCAGCTTCCCTGGTGGAGACCGCTGCATAGATGTGATCGTTGACCACGCCCGCGGCCTGAGCCTCGGCCACCGCACGAATCGTCGTGTCATACAGGCCTCGCAGGGTGTCCATCTGGTCCTGTTCCAGGAAGCGCTGAACGCTCTGGGTCAGCTCAATGTTGGTATCAACCCGGCGCGAAATCGATGCGATTTGAATCTGCAACGCCAGCAGTGCCATCGCGGGCCCCAGCGTGGCGAGCACGGCGGCGCTCTGCGCTCCGGCCGCGGGTGCCCAGCGAATCGACGCCGCGGCCTTCCCCTTTTCTCCCACCAGGGTGCCGAGATTCCATCCGTTTGACACCATCGGCTTCATCGTCTGCAGCTGTTTGATCGTCTCGGGGGCAAGCCGGACCAGGCCCTGCGCGCTGACCACCCCCTGTGCACCCTGCGCAACCACGGTACCGGCACCGGAGACGATGGCCAGGGCGTCCGTCAAGCTCCGGGCGTTGCTCTCGCCCAGCACCTCAAACGGGACAAGATTCATGTCAATCGGGGGCGTTTGCGCGAACACCACGGCAAACCCATGTTCAATCTCAACCAGCGTCATCTCCGACCCATCGGAGAGCTGCGCCTCATCCGTCTCGGATGATCCCTCGCTCACAACCATCACAATCACTCCTTCGTCGGCACAGCAAATTGTGCCACACGTGGGCAACCTTCACACGGCGGCTCGCGCGGTCACGCTCGCGCAGGAGAATGCTCCCCCGTATGCGCACAGAGAGATGAATCAGGATGGTGTCGAAGCGACGTATTGGTACTTCAGGTCCGACACTGCCGCAACGTGGGCGAAATCTAGGTCCGCAGCCAGCACCGTTGCGTCATTCACAATCGCATATCCCTTGATGAGAATGTCCAGTGCACACGCGGCACGAACAAGGCCAGATTTCCATAAGGAACTCTGAATATCGAGCACGAGAGATTCGTCAGGTGCCCGCTCCAACGGAAATCCCAGAGAGATTTTCTCCCGATAAAGTGCGTATTCTTCGGGCGTCCGAGCGCTATGGCAAAATTCCAGCACCTGTGGCGGACAGGTCACAAAAAGATCTGCCGGCGCACGCTCAATGCGGCGCAACTCTGCGGTAATCGCACGGTCACCGGACGCCAGCCGCGCCCAGACGGAGTTGTCAACCAGAAAGTCGACCATTAGGGCGTGGGCGGGATTACCGGGGCTCCCAGCTCCGCTTCAAGATTGACCAGCTCGGAAATACCATCGATCATCGCGGCCTTCTGTTTGTATGCAATGAGCCGACGAAGAGCAAGATCGAGGACGGCACGGTTGGAGCGCTCACCGGTGAGCTCCCGAGCACGCTCAATCAGCTGGGGATCTAGGTCAACACTGGTGACTTCCATGACAAACCCCTCTCTTTATGGTTCGTTATATAGCTCGCTCCGAGGTTGGCCCGGACGTGGTTGAGCGACAACTCATCGGCGCTGTCACTCGGGTACGCACACCTTAAATGTCGATGCCGTGTGATAACTGAGCATCCAGAATCGAAAACATCCCGTCGCCCCCAAACGACAACGGTCCGCCTCCCGAGGGAAGCGGACCGTGTGCAGAAAGTGGGACTAGACGTTGAAGCGGAACTCCACCACGTCGCCATCCTGCATGACGTATTCCTTGCCCTCCATGCGGGCCTTGCCCTTGGAGCGGGCCTCGGCAACCGAACCGGTTTCCACCAGGTCGGCAAACGAGATGATCTCGGCCTTGATGAACCCACGCTCGAAGTCAGTGTGGATCACACCGGCGGCCTGCGGAGCCTTGGCACCCTTGGGGATGGTCCAGGCGCGCGACTCCTTGGGGCCGGCGGTCAGGTAGGTCTGCAGGCCCAGGGTATCGAACCCGATGCGAGCGAGCTGGTCGAGACCAGACTCGGTCTGGCCGGTCGAAGACAGCAGCTCGGCGGCGTCCTCCTCGTCCAGGTCGATCAGCTCGGACTCCAGCTTGGCGTCCAGGAAGATCGCCTGTGCGGGGGCCACCAGGGCGGCCAGCTCGGCGCGCTTCTCGTCGCTCTGCAGGACCTCCTCATCCACGTTGAACACGTAGATGAAGGGCTTGCCGGTGAGCAGACCGAGCTCGCGCACGGGCTCCAGGTCGATCTTGGTGGCGGAGAGCGGGGTGCCGGCATTCAGCGCGGCGAGCACCTCGTTTGCAGTCTCCAGGGCGGCGGGATCGATGCGCTTGCCCTTGACCTCCTTCTCCAGACGCGGGATGGCCTTCTCAACCGTCTGCAGGTCCGCGAGGATCAGCTCGGTGTTGATGGTCTCCATGTCGCCGGCCGGGTTGACCTTGCCGTCCACGTGCACCACGTCGGAGTCGGCGAATCCACGCACCACCTGGGCGATCGCGTCGGCCTCACGAATGTTTGCCAGGAACTGGTTTCCCAGCCCCTCACCCTCACTCGCACCACGCACGATGCCCGCGATGTCCACGAAGGAGACCGCGGCGGGCAGGATCTTCTCGCTGCCGAAGATCTCGGCCAGCTTGGTCAGGCGCACGTCAGGAAGGTTCACCACCCCGACGTTGGGCTCGATCGTCGCGAACGGGTAGTTCGCCGCGAGCACCTGGTTCTTGGTCAGGGCGTTAAACAGGGTTGACTTGCCAACGTTGGGCAGTCCGACAATTCCGATAGTGAGGGCCACGAGGATCTATCGTACCCGGCCAGATGGACCGGGGCCAGCCGAGCGCGCGCGGCGAACGTTCTGGGCATCCGTTATTCTCACACGCTGCGTTGTTAGCCTGCGCTTCATATGCTCGCCCACACCGGGAAATCTGAGGTAACTCATGCAGACACCTAGCCGGAACATCACGCCCCTTTCGCTCGACCTTGCCCGAGGCCGAGACGTTCCGCTCTATCGACAACTCGCCGATCAACTTCGCGATGCCATCACCGATGGAACGCTGCCTCCGGGAAGCAGACTCGACAACGAGATTGTGTTGGCACACCGCCTGGGCATTTCCCGACCGACCGTACGGCGCGCGATCCAGGAGGTTGTCGCCGAGGGCCTGCTCACTCGGCGACGCGGTGTGGGCACACGCGTGGCACACACGCGTATCCGGACCGCAATCGAGCCACTGGGCATCGTCGAGTCGCTTGAGCGCGACGGACACCGCCCCGGCAGCAAGGTTCTCGAGCAACGCACGATACCCGCCTCGGCGCTGATTGCCACCCTCCTGGAACGTGCGGACGGCACGCCGGTGCATCATTTCCGCAGGCTTCTGAGCAGCAATCAGGCACCATTTGCGATCCTCACAAACAATGTGCCCGCCGACCTCAAGGTTCCCGGCTTCCACCGGCTGAGTGACACCGGCTCGTACTCCCTTCTTCGCGCCGCGGGCATCCTCATTCACAGCGTCGATGAACGGCTCATCTCCCGTCAACCAACCCCGGCCGAGACCGGATTACTCAGTCTCGGCACGGACGGGGTTATTCTCGAGCGCACCCGGATATCGCGGGATTCCGCGGGCCGACCGGTCAGCGTGGGCATCCACGCATTTCGAGGGGATCTGATCGCCATCGGTGTCTCCGCCATCGGTGTCTCCGCCGCCGGCGAGCTTCGCTAGCCGAGCATCGGTAGCCGAGCGTCCGTAGCCGAGCGTCAGTGGCCGAGCATCGGTAGCCGAGCCGGGAGTCGTGTCGGATTTCCTCCACAGGCGGCGTCCGCGACTCAGTTATCCCCAGTTACTCCATCTCCGCCGAGCCTGTCGGCGGTGTCGGGCACACTTGGGGTATGGACTCACTACTCCCACTCATCATCGGCCTCATGCTGGGCCTCGTGCTCGGCGCGGTCCTTGGCGGCGTGTTCGGCGGGCTGACCGCACAGCGCCGTGCAAGCTCGGCACTGCGCGCGGCGGAGGTTCGTGCCGATGCTGCCCGCGCCGAAGTTGAGGTTTTGACGGCGCAGCATTCCGCCGAGTTGATGTCCCAGGGTGCACGAGAATCCGAAATCCGCGGCACGCTGCGCGCCGAGCTGGCCGCTCTCGAGGCGACCACGGCAGAGCTACGTGATCAGATCGACGCCCAGCGTCGGTATGCCGCCGACCAGGAGCGACGTCGTGAGGAAGAGGCCACGAATCGGCGAGCACGAGAGTCTCAGGATGCACGCGTTCTCGAGGCGCTGGCTCCCGTGGCCGAAACTCTGCGCACGATGCAGACGGCCGTCTCGGCGATCGAGAACCAGCGAAGCCTCCAACACGGAGAACTCAGCGCCCAGCTCCGAGCAGCCACGGAGGCTGAGGAGCGGCTGCGCGCCACCACGGACACCCTGGCTGGTGCGCTGCGGTCGAATAACGTTCGCGGCGTCTGGGGTGAGACCCAGCTGCGCAATGTGGTGGAAGCTGCGGGGCTGATCGAACGGGTGGACTTCAGCGTGCAGTCTTCGGTGTCCACCGACGCGGGAGCCGGTCGCCCCGACATGGTGGTGCACCTGCCCGGGGGCAAGAACATCGCCGTGGATGCGAAGGTGCCCTTCAACGCGTACCTGGAAGCCAGCGCGATTCCCGCCACCGCGACCGGTGCAGAGGCCGCCCGTCGCGATTCGCTTCTGCGTGATCATGTGAAGGCCGTGCGCGAACATGTGACCGCGCTGGGCAATAAGACCTACTGGGAGGGCCTGCCCGCCTCCCCCGAGCTGGTCATTGCGTTCATCCCCAGCGAGTCCCTGGTGTCCTCGGCCCTGGAAGCCGACCGCACCCTGCTCGACTTCGCGTTCTCCAAGCGGGTCGCGCTGGCATCCCCGGTGACCCTCTGGTCCGTGCTGAAAACCGTCGCGTTTAGCTGGCAGCAGGATGTGCTCACCAAGGAGGCCACCGAACTCTTCGACCTGAGCCGAGAACTCCACTCGCGTCTGGCCACCACCGCGACACGACTGCAGAAGCTGGGGCGCTCGATCGAACGCTCGGTGAAGGACTACAACGTGGTGATCGGATCCCTCGAACACCAGGTGCTGCCCAGCGCCCGCAAGCTCGGCCGCATCGACAAAACCAAGATCATCGCCGACCTCACCCCGATAGAAGAGCCCCTGCGCGAGATCACCGATGTCGACCTGGTTGCCGGCCTTGAAGAGAGCCGCTCCCACGCTTCCCCAGCCTCCCCCACCTCCCCTGTCACCCCGGCCTCCTCCACTTCCCCCGCCTCCCTCACCCCGGATGAAACCGAAGCGGAACAGAATCAGGAGGAAAACTCTCAGGCCTAAACGGGCAGCAAAAAGCGGGCGCACCGCCATTGGTACGCCCGCAGCTCAGGACCCGCGTATGGGCGGGTTGAGGATCAGCGGTTTAGCGCCACTTCTCCACCAGGTGGTCGGCCACGATCCGGCGGATCGTTCCCGACTTCGACCGCAACACGATGCTCTCCGTGCGGATGATCGGGCCGCGGTGCTGAACACCCGCGACCAGACCGCCGTCGGTCACACCGGTTGCCACAAAGAACGTGTTGTCGCTACGCACCAGCTCGTCCGCACCGTAGACATAGTCCATCTTCAGACCGGCCTCGATACCGCGCTGACGCTCGGCGTCGTCGCGGGGGTGCAGACGGCCCTGGATGTGGCCACCCAGCGCCTTGATCGCACACGCAGTCACAATGCCCTCGGGGCTTCCGCCGGTACCCAGGCACATGTCGATTCGGGTGCCATAGCGGGCGGCGTTGATACCACCGGCCACGTCACCATCCAGCATCAGACGGGTACCCGCACCGGCGGCGCGGATCTCCTCGATCAGACCCTCATGACGCGGACGGTCGAGCACCGCGACGGTGATGTCCGAAACCGGAACCTTCTTCGCCTGGGCCAGCGCCTGAATGTTCTCGGCCACCGACTGACGAATGTCCACCACACCGATACCCTCGGGACCGGTCACAATCTTGTCCATGTAAAACACGGTCGAGGCATCCAGCATCGAACCACGGTCAGCCACCGCGATGACCGACAGGGCGTTCTGGCGGCCCGCGGCGGTCAGGCTGGTTCCATCGATTGGATCCACGGCGATGTCCACCGCCGGGCCCTGTCCGTTGCCCACGCGTTCGCCATTGAACAGCATCGGGGCCTCGTCCTTCTCGCCCTCACCGATCACCACGGTGCCATCAAAGTTGACGGTGCCGAGGAACGCGCGCATCGCATCCACCGCGGCACCGTCGGCACCCAGCTTGTCGCCGCGACCGATATACGGTTCGGCACGAATCGCCGCAGCCTCCGTTGCCCTCACCAGCTCCAGTGCAAGATTTCGTCCGGGCTGCAAATACAGGGACTCGGTGGTGGGCTGACTCATGAAAAACGCTCCTCAACATCTGGGCAAGGCGAACCGTTCCACACTAACCCCGCGCCCACAAACACGCCGCGGCGTGTGGGCCAATCCTGCTGTTAAAAAGCTGTGTTCTTAACGAATCGAACGTTTTACGCGGGAATTTCGGTTCCAGACCACGACCAGATTCGTGCATCCTGACCACGGCCCTCGGCCGCCCGCAGCGGCGAACCGGGCACAATCAGGCACTCGGTAACCGCGCTCACCAGAATCGCCGCCCGTCCCCCACACAGCCGGTCCAGACTCAGTAACTCATCCAGGTTGATGCCCGCGGCCTCGATCCGGGTACGCTCCGACCGCGACTGCGGCGCGAACCGAGCCTGCATCGAACCTCCCAGCGCACGCACCGCGGCGGCAACCACCAGTCCCTCGGGGGCTCCGCCGATCCCGGCAACCATGTCCAGATCCGCATCCGGCTGCAACACCCGCAGCGATCGCTCGACCTCACCGTGCTCAAAGAAATCGCAGCGCACCCCGGCCTCGCGGGCGATCCGCATCAGCTCGGCGTTACGCGGGCGATCCTGAATCGCCACGTGCAGCTCCTCTACCGGGACACCGCGGTGGGCGGCGACGTCGGCGAGGGTCTGCTCAAATGGCGCATCCAGACTCACTTCGGGCGCACGCGCGCCCGCCACAATCTTCGACAGGTAGTAGGCCGGACCGATGTTCGCAAACGAGCCGGGCTCGGCAACACCCAGCACCACCATCGCGCCGGGCTCGCCGGCCGCCGCCAGACGGGTCCCGTCCACCGGATCCACGGCGATCTCCACCGCCAAGCCCCCGGTTCCAAAGGTTTCCCCGGCCGCGAGCATCGGGGCCTCGTCCTTCTCGCCCTCACCGGCAATGACCACGCCGGAGAGCGCGAGCGTGTCCAGCTCGGCGCGCAGCGCGTGCACGGCGGCCCCGTCCACGGCAATCGGGTCGCCAGATCCCACATGATCCGCGGCCGCGGTCGCCGCCGCAACGGTTGCCAACCGCAACCCGCGCAGGGCCTCGGCACCGGGCCATCCCACGGGCTTCGCGGGCTTCGGCTTGGCCGAACGCGGTGCCGGAGAACCGGCGGGACGGAAGAAGGCGGACCCCGGGCGCGGCCCGGTCGAAGAGTCACTCATACCCTCAATTGTGCCCGACGATTGGAGCGATCCGCACGGACGTGCACCCAACGAGCCCCGGTGCCGGTCCGCATCCGACACCACATCCGGCACTCCAGACGTTTCCGCACGATTTACCGAGACATCCGTGAAGCCCGGTCGGTAGACTCGAAGTGTTCCCTGCAGACATTCCTTAAGGAGAAGTAATGCCTATCGCAACCCCCGAGCAGTACGCACGGATGCTTGACAACGCCAAGGAGAACGCATTCGCTTTCCCGGCGTTCAACGTGTCGTCATCGCAGACCATTCACGCAGTGCTTCAGGGACTCACCGAGGCTGGCTCCGACGGCATCATCCAGGTCACCACCGGTGGTGCCGACTACTTCGCCGGCCACACCGTGAAGAACCGTGCCTCCGGCGCCCTCGCCTTCGCCAAGTTTGTGCACGCGATCGCCGACAACTACCCGATCACCGTGGCCCTGCACACCGACCACTGCCCCAAGAACGCACTGGACGACTTTGTGTACCCGCTGATCGCCGCCTCCGAAGAAGAGGTCAAGGCCGGTCGCAACCCGATCTTCCAGTCCCACATGTGGGACGGCTCGGCCGTGCCGCTGGGTGAGAACCTGGAGATCGCCAAGGAGATCATCAAGAAGACCAAGAACATCAACGCCATCCTCGAGGTAGAGATCGGTGTTGTGGGTGGCGAGGAGGACGGTGTCAGCCACGACATCAACGAGCACCTGTACACCACCCTCGAAGACGCCATCCAGACCGTCGAGGCGCTGGGCCTGGGCGAACAGGGCCGCTACATGGCCGCGCTGACCTTCGGCAACGTGCACGGTGTGTACAAGCCGGGTAACGTGCAGCTGCAGCCGGGTCTGCTCAAGGAAATCCAGGAGGGCCTGGCTGCCAAGTACGGTACCGCCGCCAAGCCGCTGGACCTCGTCTTCCACGGTGGATCGGGTTCAACCGACGCCGAGATCAGCGAGGCCGTCGCCAACGGTGTCATCAAGATGAACATCGACACCGACACCCAGTACGCGTTCAGCCGCGCCATCGCCGACAACGTACTGCGCAACTACGACAGCTTCCTCAAGGTTGACGGTGAGGTCGGAAACAAGAAGGTCTACGACCCCCGCGCCTGGGGCAAGATCGCCGAAACCGCCATGGCCGCCCGCGTCATCGAGTCGACCCGTCAGCTCGGTTCGCACGGTAAGTCGCTGACCATCTAGGTTCGCCCCACACAAAACCCCGGTGATGTTCTCCATCACCGGGGTTTTTATGTGTCAAAATCGCTACGGCTGGAACCGCCGCACATACTCCTGGAAGGCCGGATCGTTACCCATGACCGGGGCCAGGATCATGCTCATCACCAGGAGGGCGACCACGGCCCCGAGCAGCGGAATCCACCACGAGGACTTACCCGCCCGGATCCGGCGCATCGTCCACCAGGCCGACAGGCACCACACGGCGATCATGATCGCCGCCATCACCCATCCCGATACGTTGATCGACTGCCCCAGCGAGTCACCCGAGATGCCGAGCTCCTTGAAGTACTCAACAAACGCCTCGCGCAGGTTGAGCAGCGCGGGGACGCTGGTCAGAATCGAGAATGCACCAAACGCCAGCAGGATCAGCGAGATGAAACGGTCCGGCGGGGCCTGTACGGGCAGCCCGTCGTTGGCGCGACCGGCGGCGGGGCGCTTGGGCGCTCCACCCGACGGCGCGCCCGCACGGTTCACACCATTACCGGCCTGCGAACCGGCTCGTGCATCCGCCGGGGTCGAGGTCTGGGTGGCCGGCCGGTTTCCCACGGTCACGCCGCTGAAGGATCCCGCGGCGTAGCGGGGAATACCGTCGGCGGGGGCGGCGGGTGTCGAGGATGCCTGCGCATACACTGGGGCGTCCGTGGTGCGCTCACCGTACTCGGGCGGCGGCAGCTGGGACGCAGTCACACGCTCGCCATACTCGGGCGGCGGTAGCTGGGATGCGGCCACTCGCTCGCCATATTCGGGCGGCGGTAGCTGTGAGGCAGCCACACGCTCGCCTGCGGCGGGGGCAGCCGAGGGTGAGGCGGGGGCCTGCTGCGGCGCATCCGCCGGATCCACTCGCTCGCCGTACGTGGGGCGACGCGGCTCGGCACGCGTGGGCGAACCGTCTGCGGCGGCGGACTCGGGATGCTCGGAGCCTGCCGGGGCCGCACCCTCGGCCACCCGTTCGCCATAACGCGGCGCGGAGGATGCGGGGGCGGTGGGCACTGCGGGTGCCGACACCGACGAAACCGAATCGGATGCGTTCGGCGCAGAGACGGATTCCGGATCCGCAGGCGCGCTCGCAGCCGCGTCACCATCCCCCTCCTCAACCCGCTCGCCAAAGGACGGACGGCGTGGGGGCTGATCGACGGCGGGGACCGACGCCTTCTCGGCGTCGGGCCCGTTCATCTGATCGCGTTGCTCCTCGGGAGTCGCGAATTCACCAAAACGGGGTTGCGGGGTCATCGTTGCCTCTCGAACAGCTCAAATGGAATTTAGGAGGAGCGACGGCCACCCAGGGCGCGCTCGTCACGGTTGCCTTCGAGGTCCTTGCGGAGCTCCTTGGGCAGGGAGAACATGAGGTCTTCCTCGGCGGTCTTGACCTCCTGGACGTCACCGTATCCGGCGCCGGCAAGGTCCCGCAGGACCTCATCCACCAGGACCTCGGGCACCGAGGCACCACTGGTCACGCCCACGGTCTGCACACCATCCAGCCACTCCTGCTTGATTTCGCTCGCATAATCGACCCGGTAGGCGGCCTTTGCGCCATATTCCAGGGCAACCTCGACCAGGCGAACCGAGTTGGAGGAGTTGGCCGAACCGACCACGATCACCAGGTCCGCACCGACGGCGACCTTCTTGATCGCCACCTGCCGGTTCTGGGTCGCGTAGCAAATGTCGTCCGAGGGCGGGTTCTTCAGGTTCGGGAAGCGCTCGCGCAGCAGGCGCACGGTCTCCATGGTCTCGTCCACGCTGAGGGTGGTCTGCGAGAGCCACACCACATTGTCGGGGTCCTTGACGGTGATCTTGTCCACATCTTCCGGCCCGTTCACGATGGTGGTGCGCTCGGGGGCGTGCCCGGCGGTACCCTCAACCTCTTCGTGTCCCTCGTGGCCGATCAGCAGGATCTCCTGATCCGCGCGCGCGAACCGGACGGCCTCGCGGTGCACCTTGGTGACCAGCGGGCAGGTCGCGTCGATGGCCTGCAGCTGACGGTCGGCCGCCGCATTCACCACGGCCGGGGAAACGCCATGCGCGGAAAACACGATGTGCGAACCCTCGGGAACCTCGTCCACCTCGTCCACAAAGATGGCTCCCTGAGCCTCAAGCTCGGAGACCACGTGGACGTTGTGCACGATCTGTTTACGCACGTAGACGGGCGCACCGTAGAGGTTCAGCGCCTTCTCAACCGCAATAACGGCGCGGTCAACACCGGCGCAGTAGCCGCGCGGGGCGGCCAGCAGCACACGTTTGGGTCCGGCGACCGGGTTATCCTGGAGTCGGCTTGAAGCACCGGGGATCCTCGGCATCGGCAGGCTAATCGTCGTGTTACTCACGTCACCAATTGTAAGCCGAGTCGCTGGACTCCGAGTGAGAGGATTGCCGGATGGCCGTTTCTATGCCCGCACAGCCCGCTACTGCGGAGGATCCGTGGCCGATTGCGCTCTTGGGGAACAAGATTCGCGACTACATCGACCGGCTCGGCACGGTGTGGGTTGAGGGCGAGATTACCCAGTGGGGACAGTCCGGCGGCAACGTCTATGGCAAGCTCAAGGATCTGAACGCCGACGCGACCATTTCCTTCACCATCTGGTCCTCGGTGCGAGTGAAGCTGCCCGAGAATCTCAAGCAGGGTGACCGGGTGGTTGCGCTGATCAAGGCCAACTTCTGGGTCAAGGGTGGCAGCCTGACGATGCAGGTGATGCAGATGCGCCATGTGGGCCTGGGTGATCTGCTTGAACGACTCGAACGCCTGCGTGCGAGCCTCACCGCCGAGGGTTTGTTCGCTCCCGACCGCAAGAAGCGACTGCCCTTCCTCCCGAACGTGATCGGACTGGTCACCGGCAAGGACTCCGACGCCGAGAAGGACGTGCTGCGCAATGCCCAGCTGCGTTGGCCGGCCGTGCAGTTCCGGGTGCGTCACGCCGCGGTTCAGGGCGATCGCACCGTCGGCGAGGTGGTTGCGGCGATCGAGGCGCTGGATGCCGACCCCGAGGTGGACGTGATCATCGTCGCCCGCGGTGGTGGCGACTTCCAGAATCTCCTGGGATTCAGCGACGAGCGTGTGGTGCGGGCGGCCGCGGCCGCGACCACTCCGATCGTCTCGGCGATCGGGCACGAGGCCGACCGTCCGCTGCTTGATGATGTTGCCGACCTCCGAGCCTCCACCCCCACCGATGCGGCCAAGCGGGTGGTGCCCGATGTGGGCGAGGAGCTTGCCGGGGTCGCCGAGGCGCGTTCGCGGCTGACCGGCCGCCTGGTGCACCAGATCAACACCGAGATTTCCCGGCTGGAGCAGATCCGAACCCGCCCGGCGCTGGCCGACGGGGCGTGGATCGTGACCTCCCGCAGTGAGGAGGTCACCCGCTATGTGGCGCGCGGTGCCGAGATGATCGATCGCCGAATCGAGCGCGCGGAGTCGGGACTGGCCGAGCTCACCGCGAGACTGCGCACCCTGTCCCCGCAGCAAACCCTGCGCCGCGGATACGCGATCGTGCAGACCCCGGACGGATCCGCACTGCGCGAGACCACCCAGGCACCCACCGGTACCGATCTGCGGATCACCCTCGCCGAGGGTGTGCTGCACGCAACCGCGACAGAAACCGAGCGTTAGCCCGCCGGTGTCTCGGCGGGAGGACCCGCATGATTGCGGGAGAGTTCACCCGTTTCCCGCCCCACCCGGGGAACGGGAGGTCGGTGCGGACGCGATAGGATGGCGGCATGTCTTCCAACCCCGAAATCGACGCCCTGAGCTATGAAGAGGCCCGTGACGAGCTGGTTCGGGTGGTGTCTGAACTCGAACAGGGTTCGGCAACACTCGAGCACTCGCTTGAGCTGTGGGAGCGCGGTGAGGCGCTGGCCGCCCGCTGCGAGCAGTGGCTGATCGGGGCCAAGGCCCGGCTGGATGCGGCCCGTGCCGCCTCGACCGCGAACGCCGATCACACCGGCGAGGTATCCGCTTCCGGCGAGGAGATCTTCTAACCGTGGCAAAAAAGAAGTCCACCGAGCCGCGGGTTGTTGCCGAGCTGGGTCGCCCGGAAACGCCCGAGGAGACGGCCGAGCGCAAAGCCACTCAGTCGCGCAACTATCGGATGCGTAAGACCGTCAACAACCTGGTTTACTCGCTGCTGGCCACCGTCGCGCTGGTCGCGGTCATGGTGATCATCGTGCCGCGCAGCGATAAGCCCACCGATCGCTCGGTGGATTACACCGTGGTGGCCGGGCAGGTACAGGAGTCTCAGGAGGCCCACCTGGCCAGCCCGAAGCTCCCCAAAACCTGGAGCGCGAACTATGCCGAGGTGCGCTCGAAGACCTCGGTGAAGTCGTGGGAGATTGGTTTTCTCACGCCGGATCAGAAGTTCATCGGGATGGCTCAGGGCCTGAACGCGAACGACTCCTGGACCTCCCTGATGTTGAAGAACTCGGTGCCCACGGGCACCACCACGATCGATGGGGTCCAGTGGACCGTATACGACAACCGTGATTCACGGGATGACAAGATTGGAAACGTGCACTATGGCCTGGCTACCCAGGCTGGAAGCTCGTACTTTGTTCTGTTCGGGTCCGCCTCGAACGAGGAGTTCACCACCCTCGCGACCGCGCTGACTCCGGACATCGAGAAGGAGGCAAACCGCTAATGTCCACCATGACTCCGGGCCAGGCTTGGGCCGAAATGGTCGCCGGTAACGAACGCTTTGTGAGCGGTGAGCCGCTGCACCCCCGACAGGATGTGGAGCGCCGTCACCAGCTGGCAAGTGTGCAGACCCCCGATGCCGCACTGTTTGGCTGCTCGGACTCGCGTCTGTCCGCCGAGATTATTTTTGATAAGGGTCTGGGCGACCTGTTTGTGGTGCGTAACGCCGGGCAGGTCATCTCCGATTCGGTGCTGGGATCGCTGGAATACGCGGTGGGTGTGCTGAAGGTTCCGCTGATCGTGGTTCTCGGACACGACGCCTGTGGTGCGGTCCAGGCGGCGATTTCCTCCTGTGCCCCCGACGCCGAAACGCTGCCGCCGAACATTGCCGGTCTGATCCGCCAGATTGTGCCCTCGGTGGTCAAGGTCGCGGGAGTATCGGGAACCGAGATCTCTCACGCGGACCCGGCCGAGGTGGGAAAGAGTCATCTGCGCAGCACGGTGGCCGAGCTCTTGACTCGTTCTGAGATGATTAATCGTGCGGTCGCCGAGGGAACCCTCGCGGTCGTCGGTGCCAACTACCGTCTGACGGAGGGCACAGCGGTTCCCGATGTGACATTGGGTAACCTGGATCCCACGGGTGCCACAAGCACCAAAACCCCGAACGCAGAGTAGCGTTCACACCTCGAGGAGAGCAGAACACCGTGTCTGAAAACGCATCCGCCGAATACCGCATCGAGCACGACACCATGGGTGAGGTTCGTGTGCCGATCTCCGCCCTGTATGGGGCGCAGACTCAGCGCGCGGTAGAGAACTTCCCGATTTCGGGCTCGCGTTTGGAAGCCGCCCAGGTGGTGGCCCTCGCCCGAATCAAGAAGGCTGCCGCCTCCGCGAATGCGTCGCTGGGTGTGCTGGATGGCAAGATTGCCGCGGCAATCGAGGACGCTGCCGATCAGATTATCGCCGGCCAGCACGCCGACCAGTTCCCGATCGATGTATACCAGACCGGCTCGGGAACCTCCTCGAACATGAACATGAACGAGGTGCTGGCGACCCTGGCTACTCGCTCGCTGGGCTCCGCCGTTCACCCGAACGACCACGTGAACTGCTCGCAGTCCTCCAACGATGTCTTCCCGACCTCGGTGCACGTGGCCGTGACCGGTGCCCTGATCGAGCAGCTGGTGCCGGCCCTCGAGCACCTGGCCGTGTCGCTGGAGAAGAAGGCCGAGCTGTGGAAGGACGCGGTCAAGCCCGGTCGCACCCACCTCATGGACGCCACCCCGGTCACCCTGGGTCAGGAGTTTGGTGGGTACGCCCGTCAGATCCGCCTGGGAATCGAGCGGGTTCAGTCGGCTCTGCCGCGCGTGGCCGAGGTGCCCCTCGGTGGCACCGCGGTCGGCACCGGCATCAACACCCCGCTGGGCTTCCCGCAGGAGGTTATCCGTCGCCTCGCCGCCGACTCGGGTCTGCCGATCACCGAGGCCCTGGATCACTTCGAGGCCCAGGCCAACCGCGACGGTCTGGTGGATGCCTCGGGTGCGCTGCGCACCATCGCCGTGAGCCTCACCAAGATCTGTAACGACCTGCGCTGGATGGGTTCGGGCCCGAACACCGGCCTGGGCGAGCTGCACATCCCCGACCTACAGCCCGGCTCCTCGATCATGCCGGGTAAGGTCAACCCGGTGATCCCCGAGGCCGTGCTGATGGTGTGCTCGCGCGTCATCGGTAACGATGCCTCGATCGCGATCAGCGGCGCGTCCGGCAGCTTCGAGCTGAACGTTCAGATTCCGATCATGGGTACCGCCCTTCTGGAGTCGATTCGACTGCTGTCCAACGCCTCGACGGTGCTGGCCGATAAGGCCGTGGATGGTCTCCAGGCCAACGTGGAGCGCGCCGCAGCCCTGGCGGGTATGTCGCCCTCGATCGTGACGCCGCTGAACAAGATCATCGGTTACGAGGCCGCCGCCAAGATCGCGAAGCACGCGGTCGCCGCGGGCATCACCGTCCGTGAAGCCGTTGTGGCCCTCGGGTTCGTGGAGCGCGGAGAGGTCACCGAGGAGCAGCTGGATGCCGCCCTCGACCTGCTCTCAATGACCCACGCCGGCTAACCTCTCGCAGTAGCAGCCACTGCCGCCTCGGGCGGGCACCGTGTGCCCACCCGAGGCGGCTTTTATTGTGCGCCGGCCTCCCGCGCGCTGGCCTACATCGGAAGCCCCGTAACAACCAGGATCAGCAGGGTGCCCCATAGCCCGCCCAGTAACACCGGACCGAGCGGAATCGTGCGGGTGAGAATCCCGCCGGAAGGTGTGTCCGGGTGCTCGGGAGCGATCGGGGGTGATGCCCCTCGCCTCCTTCGAATCCGTTTCAGTGCGTGGTGGCAGGAGGTGACGATCGTGGCGAGGCCGCACAGCAGCGCAAACAGGCTCAGTGCGCCCACGGGGTCGGCGGTCAGGGCCAGCAGGGCCAGACACACCGCCGCGAGCTTGCCATCGCCTCCTCCCCAAAACCCGACGGCAGCCAGAGTGAGCGAAACGATCGCGAGAATGAGAGCGGGGATCAACTTTGCGAAGGCCTCCACCGGGCCGTCTCGCGCCGAGGCTGCGACAACACCCACGGGCCCCACGACGTTGGGCTCACGGCCGACGGACCCAACGATGCTGGGTCCAAGATCATTGGGCCCAAGACCGCCGGAAGCCACGGAGACGGCGTCGAAAATCACTCCCCCGACCAGCAGGAGTGCTGCCGGCACAATCAGCCGGTTGGGGAGCCTGCGCTCGCGCATATCGAGCCGGATCAGTCCGGGGGTAGTCAGCAGCAGCCAGAGTAGACAGGGCCACAGCATGACGGGAATCGGACCGGAGCCTGCGGTAACGAGGCTGGCCGCGGGCACGATGGGTTCGGCGATGGTCAGGGGAAAGGGCACGTCAAAGGGGCCCGGATGCGGTGGCACAAAGGGGACCGGGAAGTGGGCACTGGCGAGGCGTGGGGTCGATGTGGTGAGCATGACCCCACGCTATGCTCGGGCGGACAGCTCAAGGCTCGCGGGGTGGAAACGGTGGATAACCGGATCAGAGCGGAAGGTTGTGGAGGAAGGGTTTTGTTCTAGGCGCGGAAGTCCGCGGTGATTTCCGCCGACACCACAAACGGGCGCGGAGTCAGATCAAACCCGTTGTCGCCGCCGGCCATATCGGCCGAGGCCATCGCAAAGGAGCGGCCCTTGGGACGGAAGCCTCCGTCGGAGGCACCACCAGCAGGACGCAGCCCCGATTCGTACAGGGACTCGAGGACGGGCGTTCCCGCGCCGGCCGCACGCGCATAGACGGCCGCGCGAGCGATTGCGTCGGCCACCGCGGCCGCACGCACCTCGGCGATCCGGTCCGCGCGATCCGCCTCGGCAATGTCCCAGTCCACCCCGCTCACCCGCACCAGGGGTTCGGCGGCCAGCCGGGTAACCCAGTCTGTCAGCGCGGCGAAATCTTGAAAGCGCAGGGTGAGACCCGCGCTGGCCTTTTGAATATCCGCACCACGCTGCCCATCGGGTCCCCAGAACGGGCTGGTTCCCACCGCCACCGACTGTGCGTGCCACCGGGTCGTCGCGCCCTGGTCGGCCAGCTGCTGTGCGGCCACCGTGAGCTCGGCATGGAGCCGGGATGCGCGCGCCACGACATCCGTGCGCTCGGCCCCCTCAACCTCGATGGTGGCGCTGACCTCGGCACGCGAGGGCGGGTATTCCCGCTGTGCGAAACCGCCCACAACCACGCTGATTCCCGACATTCTGTCTCCTCCCAAGCGTTTGCGGCAACCGTTATGCCGTGCTCGGAGACTACTATGCCGGAGGCGAATAACGCCAGGTACTCCCGGACGTTATCCGCCGTATCGGCGCTGGCGGCGTGAGAAGTCTCGGACGGCACGGAGGAAGTCGACCTCGCGCAGGTCCGGGCCCAGCGCCTCCACAAAATAGAATTCGCTGTGTGCACTCTGCCACAGCATGAAGTCGCTGAGCCGCTGCTCCCCCGAGGTGCGAATCACCAGGTCGGGATCCGGCTGACCGCCGGTGTAGAGGTGGGCACCGATCAGGTCGGGGGTGAGGAGCTCGGCAAGACCGCTGATGGTTCCGCCGTTGCTGCCCTCATAGTCCCGCACAATGGTGCGCATGGCCTCGACGATCTCGGAGCGTCCCCCGTAGCCCACCGCGAGGTTGATGTGCAGCCCGGAGCGGTCCTTGGTTGCCTCTTCGGCATCGTGCAGGGCCGTGCGCAGCGATTCGGGGAGACCGGCGGTCGCACCAACGTGCTGAACGCGCCAGTCTCGATAGCCGGCGAGGTCGCGGGCAAGGTCGGCAATGATCACGATCAGATCGCGCAGTTCCTCCGAGGAACGCTGGGTGAGGTTATCCGCCGAGAGCAGATACAGGGTGACGGTGCGGATTCCCAGATCGTCGCACCACTCGAGAAATTCCTGCATCTTGGCGGCACCCGCGCGGTGTCCGTGCGCCACGGTCTCGAGCCCGAGCTGCTTCGCCCAGCGTCGGTTTCCATCAATAATCATGGCCACGTGGTGCGGAAGCGTCTCGGGAGCCAGGTTTCGACGCAGCATCTTTTGATAGAGCGCGTAGAGGAGGCCACGTCCGGGTCGAGGTTCGCTATTCGTCACAGACCTACGGTAGTCCACATTTCCGTTCAGACGTATATTGGCTGGCGTAGTCTGGGAGTATGCCAGCAGATCGTGACCTTTCAGCGTCCGCCAACTCCTCGGAGAGCGGGGGCGTGTCCGGGGATGATGAACGCCACGGTCTTCCTCTGATCGAGGCGGCGGATGTGCTTCCCGAGGAGGTCAAGCCCACCTGGCGTGGATGGATTCACGCGGGCACCTTCCCGGTGACCATCGCCGCGGGTATCGTGCTCATCGTGCTGGCCGACGGACCGGTAGCGAAGTGGGCGTCGGCGGTGTTCATGCTCACCTCGATGCTGCTGTTTGGCAACTCGGCGCTGTACCACCGCATCAACTGGAAGCCGCGCACGAAGATGATCTTCAAGCGCATCGACCACGCCAACATCTTCCTTCTGATCGCCGGCACCTACACCCCCATCGCGCTGCTGGCGCTGCCGAATCCGCAGGGGATGATTCTGCTCATCTCGGTGTGGTCGGCCGCGCTGCTCGGGATCGCCTTCCGCGTCTTCTGGATCGGTGCCCCGCGCTGGCTCTACGTCTTCCTCTACCTGGCTTTGGGCTGGGCGGCGGTGATGTATCTGGGTGACATCATCCAGGCAAACCTCGCCAGCATGGTGCTGGTGGTCGTGGGGGGCCTGCTCTACTCGGTGGGAGCGGTGGCGTATGCACTCAAACGCCCTAACCCGTTCCCCGGACACTTCGGTTTCCACGAAATCTTCCACGTGTGCACGGTGCTGGCCTTCCTCTGCCACTGGACCGGAATCCTGCTCCTCGCCCTGCACCCGATTAGCGGGGCGTAGGGGGCCGGCTCACAGGTTCCGGATCACGAGTCTGAGCTCACGGGCTGTTCCCCACCGGCTGAGCCACGGGGCTCCGGTTCATGTGCCGTTTCGGCCTCCCGACCGGGCAGGATGGGCAGCGCGATGATGGGCGCGAGCGCGAGCAGGGCAAACGCGCCACTGTAGCCGATCACCGTGATCAGCGCGCCCACGGCCGGACCCACCAGGGCGGTCGCCGCGAACTGGCCGGAGTTTTGGATGCCCAGGGCTCGTCCGGCCCAGCGGCTTCCGGAGATTTCGGCGACCGCGGTAAACGCCAGGCCGTTGTCGGCCACGGCGATGCAGCTGGCCAGGACATAGGTGATCGCGACCGCCCAGGGCCAGTGCACGGCACCGGCCGCCGCGGTGAGCAGCAGGGTGGCCACGCCGATCAGGGCGATCCAGCGCAGCGGCTGGAGCCGACTGCCCACCCGGTCCGAGAGCACACCCACCGCGATTCGACCGAAGGCGCCGAGCAGCTGAGCGATGGCGACCAGGGCACCGGCGGCCAGGGCGCTCCATCCCTGATCCACGATCAGCCACACCAGACCGAAGGTACTCAGGGCCGTCTGCGGAACCACCAGGAGGGCCGAGACCGCGTGGATGCGGGCCAGGGTGCCCGAACGGCGATACGGGTTGGTCTGCGCCGCGGTAGTACCCGGCGTTAGCGGATGACGGGGCGGGTCCACGATGACGATGGCGCAGGCGATTGCCGCGATCAAGACCAGCACCGCACACAGGATGAGCGCGGGGGCGAGTGACCCACCCGCGATCAGCGCGGGAATGGCCAGCGCGGCAGCGGCGATGCCCAGCGGCTGACAGGTTTGCCGGATCCCCATCGCGAGTCCGCGACGGTTGGCCGGGAACCAGCCGACCACGACGCGTCCGCTGGCGACGTTCACCGAGCCCGTGCCCGCCCCGGCGATGCCGAGGAGTACCCCGAGAATCCAGAGTGATCCGGTCGAGGTGCCCGAGACGAATAGTGCACCGAGCACCGCGAGGGTTGTGAGCAGAAGCCCGGCTACCAGGACTCCGCGTTCCCCGCGACGGTCGGCGATCCAACCCCAGAGCACCAGGGTGAGGACCAGTCCAACGTTGGGTGCCGCGGCGAGCGCCCCGGCCTCGGCGAGACTCAATCCGCGCTGGGTATGCAGGAACGGGATGAAGAAGGCGGGGGCTGCGGCGACCACCGTCCCGGCCGCCTGGGCATACACTCCGACACCCAGCATGAGCCAGGGACGAGCGGTACGAGGGGCACGGGGCGGGGAGGCAACAGTCACCCTCCTACGCTAGACCCGTTTGCAACGACGCCCCGACACTCACGAACGCATGTGCGTGAGCGCCGGGGCATCCAGTGCGCGACCACCGGGGCTAGCTGGTGCTGGTACCCACCACCAGAATCGGATCGGTCGTGGGCGCCTTTGAGCCGCCCTTGGGCTCGACTGTCATGCCGACGCTGTCTCCCGGTTTGAGTGTGCCATCCAACAGGGTCCAGGTGACTCCCGAGTCTCCGGGTGTGAAGGTCCCGGCGGCGCGGGCACCCGAACCATCGATCAGCCAGAGTTCCAGGACCCGGTCCTTGCCCAGCTCGGGCAGATCGCTGGTCGCAATCGCGGCCCGGGCATGATCGGGTGACCACACCACGGTTGCGGTGCCGCCGCCGGTAACCGGCGTCGAGGAGCGCTGCAGATCGGCCGAGGCCAGCAGCGAGGTGAGCGTGTGATCGCTGGCCTCGGGGGCGACCGTGGGGGCAAACACGCTGCGGCCGAGGCCCACACCGGCGACAACCAGCAGCACCGCGGCGAGCACACCGGTCAGCAGCCGAACCCCTCGCAACCTGGACCCGCGGGCCCGGGTCACCGGGGTGGACTCGACGGTGCGGGTCGACGGGACCACGGGGGCCACCGAATCGGCCGGCGCGGATGATGCGGACCCTGATACTGCGGTGTCGGCCGAGGACTCAGCCGCAGCCGCAGCCGCAGCCGGCGAAGCTACCACAGAAGCCACCGTCGGGGTTCCGCTCGGCACCGCCGAACCAACGGTTGCCTCGGTGCCCTGCGCTCCCTGCTGCGGCAGCGTCTGGATCGCATCCAGAATGCTTCCGCGCAGCGCGGCGGAGGGCACCGCGGGAGCCACCAGTGCGGCCAGCCCATCGGTCACGGAATCGAATGAGGCCACCTCGGCGGCAAAGGCCGGGTCACTATTCAGGAGTGCCTGGGCGACACGAGTTTCCTCGGCGTCCAGCGCGTCCAGCGCAAAGCCGGCCGCGAGGCTTTCGCGCTCCTCGGGGGTCATGTTTGTGGTGGTCATGCTGTCACCTCCTCGCCTAAAATCTGTCGTAATTTGATCATGCCATCGCGAATTCGTGTTTTCACGGTTCCCAGGGGGATCTTCAGCCGCTCGGCGATCTCCGTCTGGGTGAAGCCCTCGTAGTAGGCGAGCAGTACCGCCTCGCGCTGCGGCGGGCTCAGGTGCCCAAGGGCTCGTTCGACCCGCGTGTGCTCGACCCGGGTTTCCACGGTCTCGGCCACCTCGTCCACCGGAATCGGGAGGTCGCGGATGCCGATGCGTTCATCCCGGTTGCGTCCGGCCTGGGAGGCGCGAACCCGATCGATCGCCCGGCGATGCGCCAGGGTCATCAGCCAGCCGCTCACGCTGCCCCGTTCGGGATCAAACGTGGATGCGCGCTGCCACACCTCCAGGAACACCTCCTGCGTCACCTCCTCCGCCTGGGCGTGATCCACGAGCACGTGCCGCACTAGGCCCAGCACCCGGGACACGAAGAGATCGTAGAGGGAGGCGAATGCTTCCCGATCTCCACCCTGCACCCGGAGCAGGAAGCCGCGCGCCCTGACCGCAATATCTGTGGAATCCGGGAGGGATTCCCGGTCTGTGGAGGAACGCAGCGACGCGGGGTCGGCGGCCGAATGTTCGAGGGACATGTCGCTAGTCTCCCAAACATCGGCCCGTTCCGGGGAGACACGCGATCGAATCGGTGTCACATTTCCCATTCCGGGGCGAGACCCCGCCGCCGGGGGCGGGGTCTGCGCGGGAACGGTATCGCTCGAATGTGGCTCCGAGCCGAGCGTCCGAAAGGGCGGGGAGTTCGGGCTATCCAAACGTAAACGAGTACGCATCGACTCCCGCTCCCACCGTGACTTTGAGCTCTCCGGTATCGGATTTCTTCGAGGAGAAGATCTCATAGGATCCCGGAGGCCCGGATACCGGAATGGTTTTTGTCCCGTTCTTATCGGTCACCGTGACCGTGCCCGATCCGCCCAGCACCATCCGGATCTGCTGCGCCGTATAGGCCAGCTTGATCGATCCCTCGGTACTGGAGATGCCCTGGCTGGTCAGGGTCCAGGACCCATCCAGCGCAAACGTGTCCTTGGCAAGCTTCTCGGGGAAGGCGAAGGTCGAGGTCCCGATCGAGTACGGTTCGGTTCCGCCGAAGTTCACCATCTTGGTGGGGCTCAGGTAGGTCTCCGGGGTGGTCGAACCGGCCTTCGGGGTGTCGTCGGCCGTCTCGGTCATCGCCGGGAGCTTCACGTCGGGAGTGGTCTGAGTCAGCAGTTCGCGGATCAGCTTCTCGGTGGTCGCATAGCCGCCCTCACCAAACTGAATCTGGCGTACGGTACCCGATGCGTCGATCAGGTAGTGGGCCGGCCAGTAGCGGTTGCGGTACGCGGTCCAGGTGGAGAGCTGGTTGTCCAGGGCCACCGGGTAGGTGATCCCCTGCTCCTTGATCGCCGCCGCCACATTCTCCGGCACCTTCTCGAACGCATACTCCGGGGAGTGCACGCCGATCACCGTGAGTCCGGCATCCTGATACGCCTTAGCCCAGGCACTCACGTGCGGGACCGAACGCAGGCAGTTGATGCAGGAGTAGGCCCAGAAGTCCACCAGTACCACCTTGCCGCGCAGATCGCTCAGCGCAATCGGCTTGTCATCGGCGGTGTTGAACCACTGATCGATCCCGCGCAGCGCCGGGGCCGGGCCACAGCTCTGCAGCACATCGGAACCGTTTGAGCACTTGGACAGGTCCTTGTTTTCGTCGGTCACCAGACCGCCGAGGTCCAGGGACTTGACCTGCTCGGAGTTGTTGAATCCGTCCTGCAGCCCCGCGGTGTAGTCGGGGATCAGGCGCTGCAGGGCCTGGGGCACGTTGAAGACCAGGCCGATGGCCAGCGCGATCATCAGCACACCGCCGGTGATCCGGATGGCCTTCTGCCGGGTGCGGAACGCCTTGACCCGCTCGGCCACGCGGCGGCCGGCCAGGGCGAAGAAGAGCAGCGGGATCGAGGTACCGACCGCAAAGGATACGGTCAGAACCACCGTTTCCCAGCCGATTTTCCCGGTCGATCCCGCCACGGTGATGGCGGCGAGGATCGGCCCGGCACACGGAACATAGACGGCACCGAGCGCGAGGCCCAGTCCGAATCCGCGGCGCTTGGGGCTGATCGCTCGCTGCGGGAAGCGGGCGAAGGGACGCTCCAGCAGGTGCTGCAGCGGTTCGAAAATGAGGCCCAGCCCGATCAGGACCAGGACGATCAGTGCGGCCCAGCGCAGCACGTCCTGCGGGAGGCCGAGCAGGTTCAGGATCAGCGAGCCCAGCAGGGTAAAGATGCTGAAGCTCAGGACCAGTCCGGCCACCACCTGGTAGGGACGCCAGCGTGAGGCTTCCTTAACCGGGGCCGCTTCGCCCTCGGTTCCGTCGGGGTTCCGGGCGCTCTGCGCGCCGCCGGAGAAAAAGATGACCGGCAGTACCGGCAGGATGCACGGGGAGATCCCGGTGATGAGACCTCCCACCACCCCGATCAAAGCCAATGTGAGCATGTCACCCACCCCTTCTGTGCCCCGGGGATGGGGCAGCGTCTGGCAGTGGTTCGGCACCAACCCTCAAACGGATTGGATGTCCCAGTTTTCCGCGAGAATCCGGGTCTCAAAAAGTTTTTTGACTTTTTTCCCATCCGAATCTGGAGGGGCTCCGAACCCCTGACATCTCCCGCCGCTGACAGCACCGGGAGCCCCTCGCACCACATCAACCGTCAGGAGACGATCATGAAGACCCGTAACGCGCTTTTCACCGCGACCACTCTCGCAGCCCTGTCCCTGTTCGCGCTCACCGGCTGTTCCGCAGCCTCCTCGCCCTCGGCGAGCCCGAGCGCTTCCAACTCGGCGTCGAGTGAGAAGCCCTCCGCAACCACCAGCCCCGATGCCGCACTGACCAAGAACCTCGTGGGCCCCGGCTGCGCCGCCTACGCCAAGGCCGTCCCGGACGGTGCCGGTTCGATCGTGGGTATGGCTCAGGACCCGGTGGCCGTCGCCGCCTCGAACAACCCGCTGCTGAAGACCCTCGTGGCCGCCGTCTCGGGCAAGCTGAACCCCAACGTGAACCTGGTGGACACCCTGAACGGTTCCGAGTTCACCGTCTTCGCTCCGGTGGATGACGCGTTTGCCAAGATCGATCCGGCAACCATCGACACCCTGAAGACCAACTCCGATCTGCTGACCAAGATCCTCACCTACCACGTGGTTCCCGGCCAGATCCTCCCGGACCAGATCGCCGGCACCCACAAGACCGTTGAGGGTCAGGACCTGACCGTGACCGGTTCGGGTAACGACCTCAAGGTCGGCGACGCCTCGGTCATCTGCGGTGGCGTCAAGACCGCCAACGCCACCGTGTACCTGGTGGACTCGGTGCTGATGCCCCCGATGTAATACCCCACAACCACAAAAGCCCGGTGATGAAGATCACCGGGCTTTTGTGGTTATTACTAGTTCTTGGGTTCTTCCGGAGCGTCCGGGATGCTGCGGATCGCGCCAGCCCGCTTGGCTTCCTCGGCCGCATCCAGCTCGGCCTTCTCGGCCTCCAGACGCTCGACGATCTCGGCGCGGTAGTTGACCCGACGGACCCGACGAACCATGTCGAAGATCAGCAGGAACGCGACCAGGATGATGAGAATCACCACAACAAATCCGCCCACACCCGGGGTTACCAGGTTCTCGTCGGGGGTCGTGGGGCTGGGAACCGGCGAGGGGGTGGTCGCCAGGTTCACGATGATCGATGTCAGGCTCATGAGAGGTCCTCAATTCCGGCGAACAGGTCGCTTTCGGGGATGGTGGTGGGGACGACGCTGCGAGCAAGCTCGAAGTCCTCGTACGGCCACGCGCGACGCTGTAAATCATTATCCCAGAAGAAAAAGCCCGAGTCCGGCGGGACCTGGCAGGCGTGGGCGCGCAGGGCGGCATCGCGACGCTCGAAGAAGTCGCCCACCTCGACGTGGGTCGTGGCGCGATCGGGACGGTCGCTGATCCAGGCCATCCGCTCCTCCAGGGCCGCAAGCTCGTCGGGGTCCGGGGATCCCGCGCGCAGCTCGGCCAGGTTGGCGCGCACCCGGGCGGGGTTGAAGATCTGATCGTAGTAGAGCTTGGAGATCTGCCAGGCCGGGCCCGCTTCGGGATAGCGGGTGGGGTCGGCGGCGGCCTCGAAGGCGTACTCGGCGATCTGGTTGGTGCGGATGTGGTCCGGGTGCGGATACCCACCGTTTTCGTCATAGGTCGTGATCACGTGCGGACGATACTCGCGGATCAGGCGTACCAGCGGCTCGGCCGAGATCTCCAGCGGGATGGAGGCAAAGCTGCCCGGAGGCACCGTGCCGTCCTCGCTCGGCATCCCCGAGTCGTAGTAGCCCAGCCAGCGGTGCTGGATATCCAGGATCGAGGCGGCCTCGGCCATCTCCAGGCGGCGCAGACCCGGAAGATCGCGCTCCCCCAGCGCCTTGCGCTCGATGTACGGGTTCTGGATATCTCCGCGTTCGCCCCCGGTGCAGGAGACCACCATGACCTCGTACCCGCGATGGCGGTAGGAGGCGAGGGTTGCCGATCCCTTGCTGGACTCGTCGTCGGGGTGGGCGTGTACCGCCAGAAGTCGTGGTGCCACGGGTTGTTCTCTCCTCCGCTGAAATGGCCGGTTCGTCGGTCGGTGGATCACACACGGGTCCGGAAGCGACTAGCCTAGAATCAAGTGTACTAATGCTTTGAACGGGTGTGAGTTGATGAGTCTTCCCAGTGGCCAGGCCACCAGTGCTCCGGAGAGTGCTCTGGATCAGCGCTATGGACGTACCAAGCGCACCGGAAAGCGTGACCGCCGCATCCTGGTGATCGCCGCCGCCGCGTTTGCCGTGGTGCTCGGTGCCTGGGTGGTGTGGGGTGCGCTGGACGGCCCGAGCGCCTCACTGGAGTCCCGCGATACCGCACACATCGTGATCGACGAACACAACGTTCAGATCACCTTCCAGGTCACCGCCCCCGAGAACACCCGGGTCGAGTGTGCACTCCAGGCCCTGGATCCGCAGTTCACCGTGGTGGGCTGGAAGATCATCGAACTGGACCCGGCAACCGTGCCGGTTCGCCAGTTCACCCAGCACCTGAAGACGACCCAGCTGGCCACCACCGGCATCGTCAAGAACTGCTGGATTCCCGAAGCGTCATAATCGCCGCGTGTTCGCGCACACGGCTTGCGTTTAGTCTGGGGCTCCCCTAGGCTCAATCAAAACCCGCCATATCGCGGGTTGGTTCTTGGCGCCTCGACACTGTCGGGGCGCCCCTTTATGTATTGAGGAGTTCACGATGGCTGACGACACTCAGGTCTCGTTCCTGACCCAGGAAACCTTCGATCGGCTCGCCGCTGAGTTGGAAGCACTCTCCACCACCGGTCGTGAGGAAATTGCCAAGCGTATCGAGGCCGCCCGCGAAGAGGGCGACCTCAAGGAAAATGGCGGCTACCACGCCGCCAAGGACGAGCAGGGCAAGCAGGAGGCGCGCATTCGCACGCTGACCGCGATGCTGCGCGACGCCGTCGTGGGCGAAGCCCCGCAGTCCAACGGCGTGGTTGAGCCCGGCACCGTCATCTCGGCAATCATCGCCGGGGACGAGGAGCGCTTCCTGCTGGGAAGCCGCGAGATCGCCGCAAACTCGGAGCTCGACGTCTACAGCGAGTCCAGCCCGCTGGGTGCCGCGATCATCGGTCTAAAGATCGGTGAGAAGACCACGTATCAGGCGCCGAACGGCCGCGACATCTCGGTGGAAATCACCGGCGTAGACACCTACACCGGCGAATAAGATCACCGGGCCGCCGCGCCCCACGGCCGGTCGCCACGAGCAAAAGGCGGACATCCAGATCCTGGATGTCCGCCTTTTGCGTGCGTATGGTTCCTAGCGGCGCGCCTCGGCGTCGCCGATCCGCGGCTCATAGCCGGCCTCCCGCAGGGTGTCAAGCACCAGGTCACGGTGCTCGGAGCCACGGGTTTCGACGCTGATCTTGAGCTCAACCTGACCGATCTGCAGACCGCTACCGTGACGAGTGTGCAGCACCTCGATCACGTTGGCATTGGCATGGGCGATCAGCTCGGAGATCCGTGCCAGCTGACCGGGACGATCCGGCAGCGGGATGCTCAGCGTCAGGTAGCGGTCCGACGCCACCAGGCCGTGGCTGACCACGGTCTGCATCAGCATCGGGTCGATGTTTCCGCCGGAGAGGATCACCACTGTCGGACCGGTGGCGTGCACGTGCCCAGCGAGGATCGCCGCCACCCCCACGGCACCCGCGGGCTCCACCACGAGCTTGGCGCGCTCCAGAAGGACAACCAGGGCACGGGCGATGTCGTCCTCGGTGACCGTCACCACCTCGTCCACGAGTTCCTTGATGATCTCGAAGTTCAGCGCGCCCGGACGCGCGACGGCGATTCCGTCGGCGATGGTCGGGCTGGTCTTGATCGTGGTGACCTCGCCCGCCTCCAGCGACACCGGATACGGTGCCGAATTGGCAGCCTGCACGCCGATCACCCGAATCTCGCGTCCCTCGGCGGCCGCGCGGTGCTTGGCCGCGGCGGCGACACCGGAGATGAGGCCGCCCCCACCGATCGGCACGATGATGGTCTCGGCCTCGGGCACCTGGTCGAAGATTTCCAGGCCCAGGGTGCCCTGGCCGGCGATCACGTCGGCGTGGTCAAAGGGCGGGATGAAGATCGCACCGGTCTGCTCGGCATATTCGGCGGCGGCGCGCAGCAGTTCCTCGACGCTGTGGCCGTCCAGGCGCACCTGGGCACCGTAGTTGCGGGTGGCCTGGAGCTTGGGCAGCGGCACACCCTTGGGCATGAAGATCGTGGCCCCGATGCCGAGCTCGCGGGCGGCGAGGGCGACCCCCTGTGCGTGATTTCCGGCGGAGGCGGCGACCACACCGCGGGCACGCTCCTCCTCGGTCAGCGCCGAGATGCGGTTGTAGGCACCACGAATCTTGTACGATCCGGTGCGCTGCAGGTTTTCGCACTTCATGTGGACGGGAAACCCGAGGAGCTCGGCCAGGAAGCGCGAGGACTCCATCGGGGTGACCTCGGCGACGCGGCTGACAACCTCGCGGGCTGCCTCGAGTTCGGCCGGAGTGGGTCCGGGGATGGTGCTCATAACGTATTTCTCCCGGTGCGTAGACGCACCTAACTTCGTCAACAGGTTGGGTTAGCGTTCGCTGGGCTCATCCGAGCCCGGGGTCTTTTCCGTGGATGTATCGGCGGTTGCGGATCCATCGCTCGGGACGGTCGCGGCATCGTCTTCACCCTGCTCGCGATTCTCCGACTCGGAATTGGCCCCGTCGGTAATGGCGGGGTCATCGCCGTCGTCACCGCCGTCGGAGCGGTCCCCGGCGGGTGGTGTACGCCAGCGTCCCCCGGCGATATAGCGCGTCATCTCGTTGACCACTGCCGCCAGCGGAACGGCGAAGAGCGCACCGGGGATCCCGGCCACCAGCGCACCGGCGGTCACCACGAGGACCACGGCAAGCGGGTGCAGCTTGACGGCGTTACCCATCAGAATGGGCTGGAACACGTGTCCCTCAAGCTGCTGGATTCCCACAATGATGATGAGCATGCCCAGCGCCTGCCAGGGGCCGTTGTAAACCAGGGCGAGGAACACCGCGATGGTTCCGGTGAGAATCGCACCCACAAACGGGATGAACGCGCCGAGGAAAACCAGCACACCGATCGGGATTGCCATCGGCACCCCGAGGATGGCCGCACCGGCCGCGATTCCCACCGCGTCCATCGCCGCCACGAGCATCTGCGTCCGCGAGTAGTTGGCGAGTGCACGCCAGCCGTCCCGGCCGGCACCGTCGATGGCCGCGCGGGCGTTACGCGGCATCAGGCGGACTACCCAGCGCCAGATGCCGGGTCCGTCCAGGAGAAAGAAGAGGAGGGAGAAGATCGTCAGCAGGGCGCCGGCGGCCACATGGCCCACGGTGGATCCGACCGAGAGAGCCCCGGTCCAGATCGCCTTATTGTTCTCCTTGATGATGTTCCAAAGCTGGCCCAGATACTCGTTGATCTGGGTGTCATCAAGGTGGAGCGGGGAGACCTTGAGCCACTCGCGTAGCGACTGGTAGCCCTCAACCGCACGGTCCTTGACCTCGCCCGACTGCGCCGAGATCTGCGTGATCGCCAGGTAGAACAGGCCCACCACCACGGCTATCGTGACCAGCAGGGTGATGATCGTGGCCAGCACACGGGGCACATGCCATCGGCGCAGCAGATTCTGCAGCGGCATCACCAGCGAGGCGATCAGGATTGCGATCAGGATCGGAATCACGATCAGGCGCAGCTCAACAATGGCCAACACAGCCACCACGATGATCGCCACCAGGGCGAGTAGACGCCAGGACCAGGCACCGGCGATCCGAATCCCGCGAGGCAGCGATTCGGTCACACTCTCGCTCGGCGCGGGAGCGCTCGCGCGCGATACGCCATCCGGCTTTACCGCCGGCTTGCGGTTTTCTCCAAGGTTTGACACAGGATCAGTCTAAGACCGTACATATGCTGATCCCAGCACCTATCCCCCGGAATCGTGGAATTCATATTCCACGCTCAGACTCGCCGCGTTTTTCCGCGGTTTCGCCGAGGGCGGAGCGGACCTGCTCAGCGGCAAACCTAGTGTGTATCGGGAGCCGACTCCTGCTGCACAGCATCCCATCCCTGACCGGCTAGCGGCTCGACACCCAGCTCAACTCGGCGCTGGTTGATGAGCGTTCGCCCCTGAGCCACAATGTGTGCAGAGTGGCGGGCAAAATGCACGTTTGTCACGAAGGAACGAGTGCGGCCACCGCCCGTGACTGTTACGGTCGGAACCAGTCCATTCCACAGCACATCATTTCTGAACGCGGAGTATGTGTGCACGGTCCCGAATCGTTCCAGGGTCTCCAGCGGAAACACACTGACCCGAGTGAGACCAATCATGACCACGCTTCGCCGTGTGACATATACGCCAATCAGGGCGGCCGAGATGAGACCCATGCAGCACAGAACGAGAGCGATGATCCAGGTCACGTGCTGCGTAACTGGGTTCGAGGCGGGAGCGAACGCGGGGAACACCAGAACGACAACGCTCCACCCGAGCATCGCCAGTCGCCCCGATAGGCCGGCGTATTTGATTCGAGTCACGCGAACAGTATGCCGCATGAGTGGACCGCCATGTCTCTGCGACGACCCACGCGCCGTGCGGCTAGAGGCCCAGCTGAGTATTGAAGAGCGTGTTGTCCCAGAACAGGATTTCCTGGGCGATGCGTCCGTTCTCCCAGCGTGCGAACGTTGCCATCTGCAGTTCCAGCCGTTTCCCGGTGGGTTCGACCCGAGTGCCGTCGGGGAGGATCATCGGCGCGGTGAAGGTGCCCGCGGTCACTCCGACCACGGCGGTCCAGTCTCCCTGGGCGACCTTGATCGGATGCGAAAGCACCCGGGCATCCGGCATGAACGACACCATAAACTGCATGTCACCCACGTGGGCATCGAGGTCGTGCACGGCGGTGCCGTCGGGCATCACCACGTCGGGGGCGTCGGAGTGCAGGTCGCGAAAGAGCGACCAGTCGTGGGTGCTGTAGGCGTCGAAGTCCATCCGGTCAAACAGCTCGGTGTTTTTCGCCGCGAGTTCCTTTTCCGCACGCAGCTCGGCCAGCTCTGCTTCGAGTGCGGCGATGCGGGCGGTGGCGGTTTCCAGGTCTGTCATGGTTCCCCTCTCCTTCTGTCGTCCCGAAGCGTCTCGGGACGACGATCTGGGTTCAGCCTACGTCCGGATCACGTCCGCAATTATTAAATTCGGATAACAACTCGGAATTAGTGCGAGGGTTAGGAATACAGCCCAAAATAGTCCCGGTCGGTAGCCTCGCGCGCGAAGGCGGGATCAAAACCGGGTGCGTCCTCATCGACGATGAAGGCCAGGGCACAGTAAATAGGCCGACGAGTCCGCCGCGACTGGAAGATCATCACGAATCCCCCGCCGCCGTCGGGTTCGGGCCGCCGCCCGCGAGCATCCGGGCACGTGCGGCCCGGGCGATGATCGCCGGCAACTCGGGATCGTGCCAGGTCGGGTCCGAATCAATAATCCGCCCCAGCGTTTCCCGCGTGGATTCGACCTCACCCTCCAGCGCCTGCCTTAGGGCAGAGTGTACCCCGGTGACCGCCGAGGCGATGCGGATCAATGATCCAGCCCACACGTCCTGGTTCAGTTTTTTACGGGCCTTGAGGTGGCGGCGGCGAGCGCGAAACCCCCGCGGAGCAAAGTACCACCGCACACCGGGATAGCGCTTCAAGCTCTCCGCCTCGACCGCGGCCACCGCATCCTCGATGGCGAGGGTTCCGTCCCGGTAGGCCTCAACGATCTCACCGAGGAATCGAGTCTCGTTTCTGACTTCCGGTGTTCCACCCGCAAGCCCGGTCATCAGCACCGAGGACTCCACGCACGCGTCCAGCCAGGCCTGTCCGGCCGGGCTTACGGGTAGGAGCCGGGGACGAAAATCCGAGTCGAAAATCATACTGATGAGCGCGTCAGTATCCGCCGCCGGCGCCGGGATGAGACGGTCCATCAGTCCATCGCTACGATGCCAGGTGCCCACATCAAACATCAGGTCTCCGGGGGAATCCAGCCACAGGATATCGACCACCAGACCATCATCCCGAGGTGTCTTTCCAATAAAGCTGTGCGAGAGGAGTCGTCCGGTCGCGATCACCGTACCGTGCCAGTCGTCCACGGTTCCCCAGACGATCCCGCCCTCAATGAGGGTGTCCCAAGCCCTGGGCTCAGCCATGTGGGAACTCCGTTCTGCCCTCGGCGAGGAAGGCGGTGATGTTGGATTTCAGGGCGCGGGAGTTCTCGCGAGTGCCCGAGTTCCGGAGCATCCCGTTCCACTCGGGCAGGCTGTCCAGCGCCTGGGCCAGCTCCCCCAGGCTGGAACGCATATGACGGTGCCGGGACCACTGCCGCAGCGCCTGCCGCAGAACGATGCGAAACAGTGCTGCATCGCTCACCAGGTCGGATTCACCCCGGGCCGAGACCTCATTCATGATGCGTGGGAGTCGTTCCCCCAGCTGGCCCAGATCGGCCGCATCCACCCACTCGAGTTCCCGCATTCGGCGCACCTCCCCCGGCGTAATCCGGCCCGAACGCACCTCGATTTCCAGCCGCAGGCCGCACGGGGCAAGGACAAGCGTGGTGCTACTTGGCTTCGACCGGAACACCACCCGAGCCACGGTGTCCACCAGAATCTGAATCAGCGCAATCAGCATGCCGAATACAAACTGGATCAGGCCAAGGAGAAACATGGCCTAGCCTCCCGTTTGATCGTCGGTGCGCATACTTCGGACATCGTCTCCCGGGGTGATCATGCCGGGGTGCCGATTTCCGAATCCAGATAGCGCACAATGCTCGTCCTGAGCGCTCGCGCGTTTGGACGGGTGTCGGTGTCGTGCGCGATGGTCTGCCACAGGGGAAGGACTCCGAGCTCTTCGGCGACTCCGGTGAGCGAGGACCGCATCTCGCGATGCCGACCCCACTGTCCGAGAGCGTTGCGCAGCACCAGGCGAAACATCGCCTGGTCCGATGCGACAGCGCGACTTCCCGAGATTTCTTGCACGGAGATGAACTCCGGTGCCCGTTTGCGAAGGCGATCGATGTCCCGTGGCGCAACCCACCCCATGTCCCGACACCGCGCGAATTCGCCGGCGGAAATGCGTCTTGACCGCAGGGCAAGCTCGAGACCCAGCCCGGTGGGCACGGGCTCGAATGATGACGCTCGTCTTCCACGGATCCCGAACAGGAGATCCATCAGGGACCCGGTGATGTACGCGACCGCTTCGCGAATGGTGTGGAAAACTGACAGGACGAAAAAACCTGCAAATGGCATATCTGACCTACCCCATCACCAAGATGCGCCCGAGCCGGCCCGAAAAGAGATCGACAATTCGACGGATGTCCCACTCGTCCCACCAGACGTCCTCAACGAGGTCCAACCGCTGGGCCAGACCTGGGAGCATCGCGGAAACTCCTGGCTCGTAGGGAGTGACAGGCCACCCGTTCGAGGGATCATCGGTATCCAAAATGGGCGACATACGGGGAGGGTTCACAATCTCGTGGGGATAAGAATCATCCGGGTGGGAACAGAATAGCGTGGACGGGCACCCCGGCGGTTTCGGCGACCTCTTCCTCAATTCTCCTGCCGGGGTGACGGCATGGTGAAGGCAGAGAGCCGGGAGATGATTGATGGCTCCGCGCATTGGGACCATTTTCTTCGGCGGTCGGCATCATGTGGTGATCGTTCGACGACCGCTCTCACGATTCACGGGGTGAGACGAACCCCGAACCGATCCACCATGAGCCGCCAGGCCTCGGCATCACTCAGGTCAAAAATATCGGCGGCTTCGCGGGTACTCGCACTGCGGGTGCGCACCCGGCGGCCCCGCCATCCACGACGGCCGGTCGGCACGCTTCCGATCAGGGCAAGGTCCACAAATCGGCGAACGTCCACACGCCTGTCACTCACGGTAAAGATCACCCGCTCGACCACCTGTTCACGGCTGCCCGGAGCCGGCACAATCTCCAGGTTGATCACATGGCCGGCCGCGTCCAGGCAGAAATCCACCTCGTCCCACCAGGTGTCCTCGTAGAGGTCGATCAGCGCGGCCGGAGCGGAAACCACCATGGGGAGGCCGCTCTCATAGGCGATCAGGGGCCACTCGATCGCAGGATCGTCGGTGTCCAGAATGAGCGACATTTGGGAGGGCTCGCAATCTCTCGGGGTAATGACCAGTCTGATGGGATCAGGGAAACGTGGGACGGGGCGGGAACATCCCGGATTAGGGGTTGCCCGCCGGAGCGAGCCACTCCTGAATCTTGACCTTCAGTTCAGGTGCGATCTCTTCCTCCCCGCTCCCTCGCTCGATCACGTTCCAGACCGGTATCTGCCCGAGCGCCACGGCGGTATCGGTGAGCCAGCCGCGCGCACCCCCGGCGATGTCCCACGTGTGCAGCGCGCTTTCCAGCGCGATCTTGAACACCCGATAGCGCTGCGCATCCTCGGTGTCGGAGGAACCGGGTACGGCATCGAGCTCCCCTGCGATCTCGGCGGCCTGATCCTCGGTAATCCACCCCAGGACGACGGCCTGCTGAATGCCCACCTTGTCGAGGCGGTAGGTCCGCGCGAAGAAGGCAAATTCCGCGGGCGTTGGCATGATGCGATGATCGTCTGCCGGTCGCGGTGCAGGCTTGTCTCGTGGTTTGCGGATCAACGGCCCACACAGACCAACGAGCGCGAAAATCGAGAGAATCAGGATTCCCAACACTGGGTAATCGATGGTCATGGGTCAACGGTCTTTCGGCTAGATGTGTGCGGGATACGGGCGAGCTAAATCCGGCTCAAGCCCTCAGCAAATTCGAGAAGCGCAAGACGCGCGTTCGCCTGCTGTAACGGAATATCGCCGTCGCCATCGTGCCAGAAACCATCGGGCTCTTCGCTACTCCACTCGGGAACCTCCTCGTACACGCAGATCGGTGAGCCGTGCCGTTCCAGATAGTCTGCGTCCGAGGACAACAGCATCTCCACGCAGGACCACGGCAACTGGAACTCCCCCCAGTGCTCGTCGATGTAGCGCAGAATCGAGCCGACAACCAGCGCCCGCGTTTTGTCACGCTCGCCCGATTCGGGCCGGTTGGTGCGCACCCAGTCCTCGAACTCGGTGCGTTCGCTGCCCCACATCTCGACCAGTGCAAACATTGCTGGGTCGCCATCGATCAGGCCGCCGCCGTAGAGGTCGCCCGCGAGATCCAGCGCATCCTGGCGTGAGACCACGCCGACCTCCCACGCGTAGGCCAACACCGGTGCGGTAATCTCCGAGAGTTGGAGGGTGTCCCCAATGGCGTCCCTCAGCAGGATGATCGAGCGCCGCGGGTAGCGTTTGGTGATCGCCGAGGCTTCGGGATTTCGCCCACCGAGTTCCCCCGACTCCGCATCGATCCAACCGCGGATCTCCCGGAATGCAGACTCAACCGAACTCGCGGTGACCCGCCGTAGCCCGGTCCAGGCATCGCTCTCCACCGCGAGCAGCACGCCGCCGCGTGAATCAAGCGCCCGAATCCTCTGGATCGATCCGCGCGGCATCCTGCGCACCCGGAACGAGCCCACCACGATCAGCGAGCGCCGGGTCAGGTAGAGCCCGTTGAACACCAGCACGAGGAGGCAGCAGAGCGTCACCACACCGGCGATTCCCCAGCGCACCACCGGGTTGTGCCCGGCCAGAATCCCCACAATGGCGAGCACAAGATCCACGCCGAACACCACGATGGGGAATTTCAGCACCCGGTGGGTGCCCCGAACGCGCCCGGTCATCCGATATTCGGTCATGGTTTTCCTCCTCCGCCTCGAAGCGGCGAGGACGATGCAAAACCTAAGAATAGTGGGTGTTATGCACTAGTCAAGACCGTTTGTTAATCCGTCCTCCATGACCGCGTTTAGCGGGCGAGTGCGCGCTTCACCACGACGGATTTGCTCGGCCTCACTACGCAGCGTGTACGCATACTCCAAAGTAGCCAGTTGCTCGACCACCGCTTCACGAACATAAAACGCCACGGGCCGGCCGGTGGACGCGGCGAGCGCATCCAAGCGGGCTTTGATTTCAGCGGGAAGACGCACACTGAGAACGTCTGTAGACATGTATACATTGTCTCACAGCGCGTTCTCTTTGGGCAGAGCAGATCCTCGTTCCCTAATATCCCCACCAGGATTTCATGTTCCGCGCTCACTCGCTTTCGGGAGGTCCACCATCCGGATCATTTCGATTGTCCCAATCCTTCGACTGACTCGAACGCACCATCCAGACAATGAGGAGACCTACGAGCCCAATTATCGCCGTTGTCATTACGATATCGAGTGCCGCATCACTAATCCTTACCTGGTCAAACCAGGGCTGGTCGGTGAGGTGTGGATTCATCGTCGCTCTCTCCCAGGCGTTCGTTCCAATGAACAAATTATGTACCGTGCTCTCTCACCCAGGTCCGAAGCTTATGGCGCAGCACCGTGGAATTATCTCGATCGCCGGTGTCCCGCGTGATATCTGCCCACTCCTCGGAAATCCCCAGCTGAGTGGCGAAGCTAGAAAGCAGGTTCCGCATGCCACGAACGCGCTTCCAGTTCGCCAGAGAACGACGCACGATGATCCGCATCAGCGCAAACGCGTCGCGATCAGATTCGTCCAGATCTGCTCGTTCGATGGTTTTGGACCGCAGCGTTGAGGCTTCCTCTGCGGTCATCCACCCACGCTCCGCGGCCATTTCCAGTCCACGCGCACCAATCTTTCCCCGCGCATGCACTCGCTTGATCTCGGATGTGGTGGGGATGAGTCGTTCAGGATTCCACGGAATGAACGGACGCAGCGGTCGCGGCGCATCGTCCACGGTGTCCCAGCCCATTTTGCGTATGATGAGGTTCGTCAGAAGGGACAATGGGGCACGCACAAAAACCACAAATACGATGGTGAACAGCGTCCCCGCGGTCAGCGGAAAGCGATTCGCTAGCTCCCAGAACTGCTCCACGTGTTCTCACCACCCCGTTCATGGCGAATCCGCTCGTCCCCGATCAACGAGGCCAGGGCGCGCTCCACCTCGGCGCGTTTGCGGGTCCGAAACGCCAGCGAGGGCAGGTGTCGCTGCCGATCACGGTTTCCCTCCACGGAAGCCGGGCTCAGAGCCAGCACCGGCATCGAATAAAACGGTACGGAATCGAATACACCCTCGAGGAGGGCGGTACGCAGGGGCACACAGGAGAACCATTCAATCGCCGCAAGATCGTACCTCCGGGTGCGCCAAAACTGGCGAACCACGAGGACCGACCCATCGGAATAGAGCCCCATCAGAGCGAACCGGATGATGACCGCAGCCAGCAGCACGATCAAGACACCTCGAAAAGCCAGTGCGGCGAGGGTTGCATCCGCAACGAATCCGGAGGCGATGCCCAGCAGGAGCAGCCCGGGAATCGGCACCGCCCACAGCAGCGTCCAGGCGTTGGTGTGTCTGACTTTTCTCATATCAGGATTCACCATAGTGGGCGCGCGCCCGCCGCATGGCTCGCCGAACCGCGGATCTGCGGACCGCGAGCGCGGTACCGATCTCTCGGTGTGCCCGCCCGATCGACCGGGTCACCGCCTCGGCCACCCCAAACCTTGCCGAGATCTCACCGAGCGCGTCGGGGTCGTCATCGGCGGCGGCCCGCAGAGCCAGCACCAACAGTTCGCGGCTCAGCGTTCCATCCACCCGCACCGAGACGTGTCGCGCATCCCGCGAGGCCTGAACCCAGAAGAAACGCTCATCCCGGACGATCAACAGGTACTCGGTAGGGTCATCGGGAAGCGTCATCGCCAGCACCAGCACATCGCCCGCGTACTGAACCTGGCCGGCGCGCCAGGACGAGCCCGAGTCACCCGTGGGATCCTCGCCGCTAACAACCGCCCGGATGTGCTCGGCGTCAAAGATGTGTTCCTCGGCAGAGATCAACAGCTCAACCGAGACGTTTATACCGTGAAGTGTGGCCTCGATCGGATAGACACCGCGCAGTTCCACCGCGCCATCACCCCGGGAAATGTCCTCGATGGTCAGCCAGCCGGCGGCGATCCCATACGGATCGGCGACGGTCACCGATTCAGCCCCGTGTACCCGCAGCCTCAGCCGCCGCCACCCCTGGCGGTCGGAGAAATACACAATCGGCGCGATACCGCGAACGTCGCGTGCGAGCGTTCCCTGCAGGTCGGCAATGGCGATGATCGGATCGCCCAGATGATCGATGTCGGTGTGTATCCATTTCATGAGCTACTCCCTGCGTGTGGCGTGACGACGTGAAAGATTCCTCTCGGCGAGAGTGCTCGACGGTACTGCGATCTCACCGCCTGCGCCGCAGACCGGTCCGACCATTTTCCGGGTCCGGGACGAAACCGATACCGGTGAGGCTGGCAATTCCGATCATGATTCCACGCGCATGCCGACGATAAAACACACAACTCGGATACTCGGTGAAATTCCCCAATTTGTCCTCAACTGCCATGCACCGAAACTGCCGATCGAATGGCCAGAAATACCCCAGCAGTGTGCCCATGTCGATGTATTCAACGTGTCTGAGCGAGCGAATGCTAACAAGCGGAATACGGCGGATTCGCACCCAGGACACGAAGATCAGATCGTATTTGGAAACATAAATGCCCGCGGTGAGCGCGGTGGTGAGTGCGATCAGCATGAGAAACAGAGAAGGCACCCACAGGAGACACATCACCCGCGGCATTCCCTCTGGGGCTAGCCAGGCCCCCACCGGGATGATGCTCGTCACACAGACAACGCCCGCGGCTGCGGCACGGGTATACCCCGACGACCCTCGTATCCGTTTCACAGCACTCATGATAGCGATCGCGCGTGCCCACTCGTTGCGGGTTCTGCCCGGCCACTGGTGTCGGCGGCTCAGGTCGTGGTGGGCGATTGTTGGGCAAGCCAGCTCTCGATGTGGTGACGCAGCTCGGAGGCATCCACCGAGGATTCCGGCTCTCGGCTAATGAGCCGCCACGTGGGTTCCTGATTGAGCAGGTGGGCCGTTTCTTCTAGCCAGACGGCCGCCGCCGGGGCGAGATCGTCGGTACGCAGGGTACTTTTCAGGGCAACTTTGAACACCCGGAACCGCTGGATCGAAACCGAACCCGGTTTGGCGGGAGCGGCCAGGATCCTTGCGGCAATCGACTCGGCTTCCGCCTCGCTCACCCACCCCAGCCGGCGTGCCTCATCGAGGCCGCCGGCGTCGAGGTTGTAGAGCAGAGCCAGTTCGTAGAGTTCTTCGGGCGTCGGGGCGATTCGATCATCGTTTTCGGAGCGGAGGCGTCGTTTGCGGCGTGCGACCCGGATCATCGGGATCAGCCCGACCAACACCACCACAACCAGGGCGGAGATCAGACCACCCACCGCGTTAATCACGTCGATCATGCTATTTCTCCCACGGCCCCTCGAGCCAGCGCACGTCGTACTGATAGGCACCCAGATCGGCGCGGGGTCCCTCACAGTTGCGCAGTACCCGATCCGCGGCCGCGAGGGCAGATTCGGTGTCGGTGCTCAGCGTGAAATCGGCGGGCACGATAGCCAGGGAATACTCGGCTCGGGAATTCAACATCAGGCGCAGGGCGAGGAGGCCCGGTTGTGTCCGCCGACGACGAAGTCGTTGCTGATCGGTCCCGGTTCCGCGGACCATGCTCACAATCCGATCGGGATCGGTGATCACCTTCTCCGGTGTCCCCTCGCCCGGGGTGCCCGGCACCACCTCGTGGTGGTTGGGGATCAGCGCAATCCGCAACCCAAATGTCTCAAGACACCGGTTCAGCGATTCCAAAGCTGGCTCCTCGCGCAACAGCGTGCGCACCCGCCAGCTCGATTGCTCGGTGGCGGCAGCCTCCCCCGCCCAGATCGCGATCCCGGCCGCCAGCGATCCGGTGTGCACGGTCATCGGCACCGGTGATTTCGGCACCGGGAGGAACGTTCGAGAAAGCCGAAGATGCGGGAAGAACACGGCCAGCGGAAGTTCATACTGGGTGTTCTCCCATGCCCCGCCGTAGACATCAAACCGATACCCAAGCAGGGCACCCGTACCACGCTCGGGAATCCAGTCGACCGTTTGCTCCCGCAGTAGGGTCTGTTCCTGAGCCAGGAACTTTTCCCGGTCGATGTTCCCAAATTTCCGGGCGAGCGAGGAACGCTTCCGCGGCGATCGAATGACCCAGCGCGTGCTGGGATGCTCGGATAGCCGCGTATCGGAGCGAATCAGCGGTCCCGCCACCAGGGCGAATTCCGGGGCCACGTTGCCGCCCACTCGGCCGATATCCACGCGCGTCTCACGGGTGAGTCCCAGACGTTCTCGCAGTGTCAGTGCCAGGTGCAGCGCATTGGCACCCCGAGCGCCCAGCGCTGCCGAATGGATGACCCGTTCACCGTCATCAAGCACCAGGGTGACCCAGCAAAACAGGTCCCACATTCTGAACGCGCGATAGGGCCTGGCCGCCCGGGACAGATACACGTCGGTGATGCGCTCGCGCGGGATGCGTCGAAACCGGAACGGACCAATCAGTACCAGCGTGTGCGGCCCCAGATACGCGCCGGTTCCCAGCAGCACGACCAGGAGTAGGACCAGCACGGCGGCAAGCAACATTCCCCCCGGCTCCCAGCGGTCCGGTATCTGCCAGAAAATAATCGCCGCGATCGCAAACACCACCACCGGAATCCATCCCCACCGGGCGGCGTCTCCGCCGTGGCGCAGCCGAGTGGTGCCCCACTGCGGCGCGCTCCGAGGAACCCGATTCGGGCTCGCGGTCCGGGTGGCTTCGTGCATGTCATGTCCAATGGATTCGGGGATAACGGTGATCGTATCGGGTATCGGGACGGCGGACGAGGCAACTCGCCCGTCCGGTTTTACCAGATGGATCTGACGGTTTCGATTCGCACCAGGGCGCAGACGATCCGCAGCGGAAGGTCGGGTCCCGAGCCGAGAGCCCGCAGGCGCACCCCGGAGGACGAAATCCCGAGAGGCACAATCACGAGGCTCACGCCCACGTCCCCGCTCAGCGCGGAGAACAGTGCCAAAAGCCCCAGATTCTCGGGCCGGGTCCGGCGCAGCCGCCGACTGAGTAACGTCCACCACCCGTACTCTCGCGCCAGTTTTTTCAGGGTGAGCATCGTCTCGCGGGTGAGATAGTTCTCGTCCAGGAGGGTGACGTCTTCGCGGCCCAGGTGTAGGGATCCGTCCGGCAGCATGCGCGTAGACCGGGTCAACGCGAGGGCAAGTCCTCGTTCCTGGAGCACTCCGGACACCCGCCGAATCGACGGCTCCCGGAAGAGAAGCATGCGCGCGGAGACCCGGTGCCTGATGCGCAGCAGTCCGAGGCTTTGATAGAGCGCCAGCACGCTACCTCGATGTGGCAGAACCCCGGCGGCAACCGTCTCCATCCGTGGCAGCAAGGCCGGCTCCACCCCGAGTCCGCGCTCATCTGCCCGGCGCCGCCTCGTGAGTTCGGTCCAGGTGCGATGGTTCGGATCAAACTCGGTGACGATTTCCCGAGCCAGGGCATCGGCACGTGTGTCGCTCAGGTCGGTAAACTTCTCGCCGAGCTCCTCATCCGGGTTCAGCTGACGGACGGTTAGCGAGTCCCGTTCGGGGCTCACCCGGTTCCAGCTCGCGCCCGGATTTCCGACGGTCAGGACCGCTCGAACCGGGCTTCCATAACGAGACTCGCCACCGTAGCGCATCGAGACCCGGAGCGGATCGGCCTCGGATCGCCACAGGTTCGTGCACACCAGCGCCACCCGAGCCACCGCACGCTGACTGGCCCGAGGGCGCACATCGAAACGAACATTTCGCCGACCGGGTCCGCAGTCGAGCACAATCCGGTCGATCCACCACGAGCCGTGAACTATCCAGGTCACATTCGTCCTGAGTACCAAGATCTCCGTCACCTCGGCGGTCCGAACCGCGCGTACCACGGGCAGATTCACCACCACGATGTGGTGGCGACCTACATAGGTGCCTGCGGTCAAGATATACAGCAGGCCGCAGGACACGAACACAACCACACCGATCTCGACGGCGCGCGAGAATTGAGAGGTCAGAATACCCCCGGCCCCGCACCCCGCAAAGAACAGAAACAACGTCACCAGGTCACCGCGCGCGGCGGCACCGGTTCCGGCCAGCTTTCGCACCTGCGTCACTCTCAGGAAACACGCTTCCGGCATCGTACTCACAGGCTAAACATAGCGGGTTTTATTCATTCGTCGCGGGCAACGTCGACACGAGCACCCGTTCGCCGAGCCACGCCAGAAAATCCGTCCGAAGCCGGTCAAGACCCAGTGCCGCTGGACGATGCAGCCCCACCCTCACCGAACGCGACGGTGCCGTGCTCGGCGCTCACCATCCGCCACCGTGGGCGAGCCAGGTCGACTGGGGAATCCACCGAGACTCTGCAAAATTTCGGGGCCGCGAACTCGCCGGAAAACCGGTGAGTTGAATCTCCGCGTCCGCCCGTTAGTGTCAACAATCACCAGCGTTCGCGGAAAAAACCCGAGCACCCATTCATCCGTGGAGATAAACAGCAGCGGCTCGTAGCTCTTATGGCTAATCTCTGCAATCGACTCCTTGCTCAGGCGAGTAACGCGAAAGATACCCACCACCAGGATTTCTGTCGCCGAAACGTAGAGCCCCGTAAAGATAATGATCGCCAGGCACCAGACCCCCGTTCCCATCAGCAGGATGAGCCCCCACAGCGGCGGGACGTTCCCGGTGGAAATCGGCATCAACGAGGCGAGCGGGATAATCCCCACACAGATTGCCATCACCCGCGAAAAGGTGGCGGAGTGCGCGACTCGACGCATGGGATTCTCCTCAATTCTCTAAAGTGACCTTTGATGATCCCACACTGCGCGGATGAACGTATAGATCCACGCCAGAAGCACAAAAAGCGATGACCCGGAGAAAAATCTCCGGGTCATCGCCGTACCATACAGCCGCGTGTTTAGAACTGCACGCCCACCTTCTGAAGGCGGGCAATCCGATCGTTGATCGGCAGGCTCGACCGAAAGCGCGTAGACACGCTGTCGCCCCTGAACGGGTTGGAAATCCAAGGTGCACCATCAAGGGTATTACCGCTGAATCGAACGTCCATAAACGTCGAGCTTGACCAACGAACTAGCCAAGAGATCGAGACTTTACCAGTTAGGTACGTAATCCGTTTTCTAATCATCAGAGCCAGAACTTCGATGTTTTGTTCGCCATTTCTTGGATATCCACAACCAAAATTTTCCAAATTTGACGGGCTTTCGCGATATTAACGTGGGCCACCCGATCTCTCTCCGCAAGTGCTCGATTAGAGCATCATTTGGTTCTATCCATTCGACGTTCCAGTCTTCAATATAGGAAAAGAAATCTGATTCTCGATCCAGATACATATCTCCAGGAACATCCGCATGGGGAGAGGGATGAACTACTAATGTGTAGTGTCCGCGAATCGTCTCAGGGTAGGCGTAGACATACCGTCCAGAATAGGGGCCCCTGCGTATTAGGCCATACCGTCCTTGCTCCCCCCAAAACGCTGAATTCTGATAGCTAAATTGAGAATTTGTCAACGACGCCACCTTGGCTTAACGATATTGATGTGGAAGCTATCGTAGTCTGGTCGTCCTTTAACACTGGTTCCCTTAATCCCGACAGTGATGTTCACGCTTACGACGTAACTACCTTTGGCCATCGGAGACCTGTAGCCAACCCTTCCATTTGGATCCAACGCGCACCATTTTCGCCTTAGTAGCCACAGCAGCTCGTTGCCAGGATTTTGTGACGATTCGGCCTGCGATCGCAGTTGTTAATCGGCTTGCACTCGCTTCTGTCACCAGTACAGTTTTTGACACTGCTTGGACGAATGTGTTGGCAGTCTGAACTAGTTTTCCTACCTTAGTGGCATTAAAAGCCTTAACCGCAATTGCCGCTCCGCGCGCTAAAAGCGCGACTTTTCCAAGTACGCCGACCATTTGGAAACCGGGAACAAACATCGCGACCGTAGAAACGACACCCAACGTATCCCAAATCGACTGTTCACCAGTCAAGTCAAACTTATTAATCGGATCATTCGGATACACATAATCGTTATCCGCACCACCCTCGACCGGGTCCACCGAGAGGAATCGACCCAGCGCCGGGACGTACTGACGTGCGCCCATCTCCACGGTCTCGATCGAGCTCGCGTGCTTGGTCAGCTTCTGGTTTCTTCCCACCCAGCCATAGTCCGCGTTACCAGGCAGGTTATCCGGCAGCGCGGCAGCTGCGGCAATCGTGCCCGGAACACCGGTCACCGTGGATGCCACCAGACGAACGGCGTCATGTCCGAAGTTGGAAAGTTACCAAACCACGCGCAAGCGTGATCTCACAAGGCTATGGTTGCCCATCCGATGATTCTTTCGAAATAATTTCACCAAAAAATCCTCCCGTACGATCTCGCACCCTCCATGGTCTGACCGATTGGAGTGAGACCAGACTTGATCCGCCCACGATTCGAGAAGCATAGCCAGGTGAGAAAAAGAAAAGAACGCTACATACACCAACCTGCCCCAGGTCTTTGATGACGCTCCACGCCTCGGCGATGATGTCATCAGATATTGCATAATCGTAGCTGTTCCAATGAAAACGCCAACTTGCATAAATTGCCAGGTGATCCCGCATCGACAACACTTCTATCCAGAATTCAGAATTATTAGCCGCACGCAGCAAGATTCGGTCCTCTGCACGCTCTATTTTGACCGTTTCACCCCATGAGATTTCGGCCAACCGAGTGATTCGCTCAAGGCCTTCATCTGACATAATTCCTCCTCCCATCAAACTCATTATTGGGCGATTATTTATTTTGGGAGTCGATGTTATGTTGCGACCTCTTACAAGATGAAAATGCCCAGCATTCCTTCGGTGGGTCAACTGCGGAATCTGGATTCTGAAGGAACGGTAGTACTGCCCATACTTATCTGCGGCTGTGGTAGACCATCCTATTCTCGGACGCTTGTTGATATTCAGGAGGCCTGCTCTCGTCCCCATCGCGGAGTTTCCAAATAGTTTACTGTCAACGCCAAACAGCCACGTCGATTCGAGGCGAGTACCCTCGAGCCTAAGCGCTACGCCCCCAACACCTGCTAGCAGCCCTCCCATTGATTGCAGGGGCTCAGGCACAAAAATGGCGATGCCCCAGAGAAAAACTCAGAGCCATCGCCGCAATCCGTCACACGCCGCACGGAACCGATTCGGTCAACGCAGAGCGAAACGTCCAATCATAAGGCCGATAAGTGCCCCGACTCGGCAGGTTCCCTATCCCCGCTCAATCTGCTCCAACACCTCCGACGCACGTCGGGAAAAGAACACCGGCGCAGTAAATGTTTGCCGCCGCCCCGACCGGTGAATCACCGTGAGCGTGCGCGGCCAGGACCGAGGCATTCTCCCCGGGTAGGTACGCACCATGTCCGGGTCATAACGCGAGGTGGAAATCTCGGACAGCTCCGCACGGGCCAGCCGGGTTACACGCACCAGTCCCACGACCAGGAGGTGTGTGGCAGATACATACACTCCGGTAAACAGGAGGATCGCCATCACCCAGAGCGCAAGCACACCGACTATCACCCAGACAATCGCGTTCAGCGCGGCCCCTGCAACAGCCTGAAGCCAGAAAAACAGGAGCGCCGGCATCGCCGCCAGCACGAGTGCGAGCACCCGCGAAAAACCGGCCGAGTGCCGTACGCGTTTCATGCAGTCATCCTTGCATAGATGCGCAGCTGCATAGTTGCACAGCTCCACAACGAGCGATGTCCCCGAGCTTGTGCTCGGGGACATCGCCGGAGAAGAGGATTAGAACTCCCCACCCATCTTCTGCAGACGGGCGATCCGATCGGGGATCGGCGGGTGGGTGCTGAAGAGCTTGGCGGCACCGCCGGACTTGAGCGGGTTGGAAATCCACAGGTGCGCCATCGAGGAGTTCTGACGCTGCATCGGACGGCCGTAGGCGTCGAGCTTGGCCAGCGCGCTGGCCAAGGCGTCGGGATGCCGGGTGGTCATCGCACCGGTGGCGTCGGCCAGGTACTCGCGCTGACGCGAGACGCTCAGCTGAATCAGGCTCGCCAGCAGCGGGGCGATCAGCATGGCGACCAGGCCGATGATCATGACCACCGGGTTGTTGCCGCCGCCGTTGTTGTTATTGTCGTTGCGGCCACCACTCAGGCCACCCCAGAACGCCATCCGCATGAAGATGTCGGAGATGAATCCGATCACCACCACCAGGGCGAACACGATCATCGACACTCGAATGTCGTAGTTGCGCACGTGACCCAGCTCATGGGCCATGACGCCCTCCAGCTCGGCATCGGTCATGATCTCTAGCAGCCCGGTGGTTGCGGCCACCGAGGCGTGCTGTGGATCACGGCCGGTCGCAAACGCGTTGGGGGCCGGGTCGTCGATCAGATACACATCCGGCATGGGCGTACCCGTGGTGATCGCCAGGTTCTCCACGATCCGATACAGCCGCGGCTCATCGGCCAGGGTGATCTGTCGACCACCGCTGATCGTGAGGGCCTGGCGCGAACCCATGAAGTACTGGAAGATCGCAAACACGGCCCCGCCCACCAGTATCCCGATGGTGATGGAAGGACTGTTGTTCAGATACCCGACCAGCCATCCCAGCGCGCCGATGATCAAGATAAACAGGATCATGATGATGACCGTGTTGATCTTGTTTTCGCGTATAGCTCGATACATGTATTGCGGGGAAAACTAGAACTGAATGCGCGGCGGCTCGGCGATGGCCGCGGCGTCGGCAACCTCGAAGAACTCACGCTCGGTGAAGCCCAGGTTGCGCGCAAACATGTTGTTCGGGAACACCTGAATCTTGGTGTTGAGCTCGCGCACACCGCCGTTGTAGAAGCGGCGCGAAGCCTGCACCTTATTCTCGGTGTCTACCAGCTCACCCTGGAGCTGGAGGAAGTTCTGGTTGGCCTGCAGCTGCGGATACGCCTCGGCCACTGCAAACACGGACTTCAGTGCCGACTGCAGGTGGTTCTCGGCGGCGGAGGCCTCGGCCGGCCCCTGAGCACTCAGGGTCTCCGAACGAGCACGGGTGACCGCCTCAAACACACTCTTCTCGTGCGCGGCATAACCCTTAACGGTCTCAATCAGGTTCGGAATCAGGTCCGCACGGCGCTTGAGCTGCACGGTGATGTCGCTCCAGGCCTCGTCAACACGGACCTTGAGTGCCACCAGCGAGTTGTAGGTTGCCCAGAGGTAGATGCCGATCACGACGATAAGCGCGACCACGATCAGGACGGGAATAAGCCAAGATGGCACGGTGGGACCTTCCAAAGTTTGAATGATATTCGTACTGAATATCCAGTGTACGCGTCCGGGTCATTTTCGGCGCCCACTCGTCACCACCCGGCACTCAATTCGCAGGAATGTGTGGGTGGATGTCGGAAATCTTTGACAAAGCCCGCATTTGCGCATGGAATAGAGACACCGTGCATTCCGTTCCGAGGAAGTTCCCCGTCCCGGTTGCTGCTGTGCTCTGCCTGGCCGCGATCGCGTTGAGCGTGCTCGTGAGCGCCCAGATTCCCGCGTCTGCCGAGCCCTCACAGCCCGCCTCGGGTTCGTCGACGAGTGCCCCTTCAAGCCCCGATCCCTCCGTTCGGCCCACCATTTCGGCACCCGCCGCCGGCGATGTGATCGGCCGCGCGAGCACCACGGTCCGAGGAACGGCGGCTCCCGGAGCCTCGCTGACGGTCCTGGCCGACGGAAAATCGGTCTGCACCACCAATGCCGGCACCGACGGAACCTACACCTGTCAGTTGACGGGCCTCACCACCTCCCCGTCGGTGACCCTGGTCACCCGCGACAATGGTGCAAGCTCGGGGGCTCCCGATTCGGCCTCGGTGGTATTTGCCGTGGTCACCCCACCCACCATTTCCAGCGATTCGGGTTCGGCCAAGGTCGGCTTGGTTCAGGGCACCGGATATCCGGGAGCCACGGTCAAACTCACGGTCACTGGTGTCGGTGCCTGGGACGTGCAGGTGGCCCAGTCTGGACGCTGGGCACAGTCGCTGCCGCTCCAACTGCACGGCACCTATTCGATGAGCGCAACCCAGCGCACCTCCTTTAGCGGAGCAACGTCATCGGATCCCAGCCCCACGGTCTCGCTCGTGGTGGACACCACCCCACCGCCCGCTCCCACGATCACCTCACCCGCGGCGGGCAGCGCGCTCACCTCCCGCACCACGTTTGCCGGAGGCGGAGAGTCCGGCGCGACGGTGACCGTGTATGCCGTTCCCGATGCCGGCGGCGACGCGGTGCTGTGTTCGGCCCCCGTGACCGCCAGCCACTGGAGCTGCGTGGCCGAGGTCCCCGCCAGCGGACCGGCAACCCTGATCGCCTATCAAACCGATGCCTCGGGGAACCCCGGAGACACCAGCACCCCGATTCGAATCGTCTTTGGTGCAAACCCCGGTGGCACCATTCCCCCGCCTCCGACAGCACCGGGAACCGGTCAGGATCCAGGCCGGGGCCAGGGCACCACTCCAGAGCCCGGTCATTCGGCGACTCCGCCGGCGACCCCTACCCCGAGCGATCCCCCCGGTTCCGCCGCTCCCTCACTGCCACCCAGCGGCGGCGGCGAGGCGGGCCCGGCAACCCCGGTGCGTCCCTGGGACTGGGACGCCCGCTCGGCATTCACCCACGCGGTAGCACCGGTTCTCGGGCCCACGGCCGCCTCCGGATGGATCGGCGCGTTCCTCCTGGCCCTTGCGGTGATCGCGCTGGTTCTGATCCCCGCCCGCTTCCTCGCCGGGGGCTTCCGCTCCCGCGGACCGCTCCGGTTCACCGGGCGAAACCGGGAACGCCCGGAACCCGAGGATCCCGACGGGGCGCTCTCGGTGCGTCATCCCATCCTCGCCGGTGCCGTCCTGGTTCTGCTGCTGGGACTCGTGGTGGTATTTGCGATGCCTCTGCGCCAGGACGCCGCCCAGCTGCGCCTGTTTGGTGCCGCGGTGATCGCGCTGATCTTTGTGAATACGGCCGCCTCGATCCTGCCGGTCCTGCTGAGCACCCGGCGATTTGGCGGTACCGCGACGGTGACCGTTGCCCCACGCTACCTGGGCGCGGCAATCGCCGCCTCGGTGGTGTCGCGGATGCTCGGCATGGAACCCGCACTGGTATTTGGCATCGCATTCGCGGTGACCCTGGTTCCCGAGGCTGCCCGTGCCCAGCGCGCGGGGGCCGCGGCGCTGCGTGTATTCAGCGTGTTTGGGTTGGGGATTGCCGGGTGGATCGCGTCCAGCCTGCTCGGCTCCCCCACCGGTATCGCCGGGTCCTTCCTCGCCGAGGTTGCCAATGTCACGGCGATGGCGGGTATCGGGTCGGCGGCCATCCTCCTGATTCCCCTCGGACAGACCAGCGGCCGCGCGATCCTGGCCCTGGGACCCTGGCGCTGGCTTGCCTCGGCCCTGCCCGTCTACACCACGCTGTTCGCGCTGCTGTGGCCGGCGTTTGGCCACCTGCACTCCCCCGATATCATCCCGGCAGCGCTCATACTGGGGCTGCTCTTTGGCGGGATCGGACTCGGTGCCTACCTGTGGCGAACCTCGCTACGCTCACTCTTTATCTCCTCACGCTAGGCCCGCCTGGGCCCCGAGGTCGGTGGCTCGGTCCACAATAGAGGTATGCCCCTCGTTCTCACCGGTTCCCCACACGGCCTCACCGTGCTCCACGAGGTGGACGAGGCAGGCACCGTGCTGTCCGAACCGGTCGAACTGCGCGGAACCGAGAACATCCTCCGAGCTATCAGCGAGGCCGAGGCGGCCCATCCACGCTGGGTCTGGTCGGGCACCAACGACTGGTATCCGTGGCTGTTGGAGCACAACCTGCGCATCGAACGCTGTGTGGATCTGCGCCTGGGACACGCGCTGCTCCGCCTCACCTCGGCTCTCCCCGCGGGTGAGTACCCGAGCGCGCCGGACAGCCCCTGGACGCATGAGCCCTTCCCCAGCGGCGCACCGGTAGAGCAGGGGCTGACTCTGTTTGACGAGGTGGACCGGGCAGACACCGTGGACGCCAACGAGGTTCTGGCCGAGTTTGCCCGTCAGCGCGCGGCCGTCTCCCGAGCCGTCGAACGGGATCAGATCGCCGGGGGAAAGCTGCGTCTGCTGCTCGCCGCCGAGTCCTCGGGAGCGCTGGTCGCCGCCGAGATTCACCACTTCGGACTGCCGTGGAGCCGGGAGGAACACGATCGGATTCTGACCGAGGCGCTGGGTGATCGGCCGCGCTTTGGTGGTCGGCCCGCAAAGCTGGCCGCCCTCGCCGACACCATCCGGGAGCTCCTTGACGCCCCCGATCTCAATCCCGATTCCCCACCCGAACTGCTGCGGGCCCTCGCCCGGGCGGGTATTTCGGTGCCCAGCACGAGCAAGTGGGTGCTGCGGGAGATTAAGCATCCGGTGGTGGAACCGCTGCTGCGCTATAAGTCCCTTTCCCGGCTGCTCAGCGCCAACGGCTGGGTGTGGCTCGACACCTGGGTTCCCGAGGACCGCTATCGCCCCGAATATGTGGTGGCCGGCACCGCGACCGGCCGCTGGGCCACCAACGGTGGCGGGGCGATGCAGCTGCCCGCGCAGATTCGCGCGGCGGTTCGAGCCGATCCCGGACACCTGCTCGTGGTGGCCGATGCGGCGCAGCTGGAACCCCGGATCATCGCCGGGATGTCTCGTGACACCGCAATGGCGTCGGCGGGCGCCGGCAAGGATCTCTATCAGGGCCTCGCCGACGCGGGCGTGGTTCCCGGACGGGCCGAGGCGAAGCTCGCGATGCTCGGAGCGCTCTACGGTGCCACCAGCGGCGAGAGCGGTGCCCTGATGCCCCGGCTCAAGCGCGCGTTCCCGCAGGCCATCGCCGCCGTGGAAAACGCCGCCCGCGAGGGTGAGCGGGGCCGCTCGGTGAACACCTGGCTGGGCCGTGGTGCCCCGCTGCCGGATGCCGGTTGGTTTGAGTTCCAGCGTGCTTCGGGCCAGGTCGATGCGACCGATGCGATGCGCCGCCGCGCGGGCACCATGGCCCGGGACTGGGGTCGCTTCAGCCGCAACTTCATCGCCCAGGGTACGGCCGCCGAATGGGCCCTGTGCTGGATGGCGGGGCTGCGTCAGCGGCTGGCCGTGCTCGGGACCCCGGGCGATCGTCCCCACCTCGTGTACTTCCTCCACGATGAGGTGGTGGTGCACGCTCCGGCAGAGGCCGCGGACGAGACCGCCACGGCCATTCGCGAGGCTGCCGCCGAAGCCGGAAGGCTCCTCTTCGGGACGTTCCCGATCGATTTCCCGCTGAGCGTCGCGATCGTTGAGCGCTATTCCGAAGCCAAATAACACAGCACCGGCCGGGCAGCGAAGCCCGGCCGGTGTGGACGTGGACGGCCCGCGATCGGGAATGCCCGATCGGAGCCTAGTGGTGATGCCCGAAGCGCTTGCACCCTCCGAACATGCCCCCACGCTACGGAGCGCGTCTGAACCCCACCTATGCCGTGGCTGAACAATGCGTTAACGCACCCTCATGCCCGCCTGGGAGCGCACAAAGTCCGGAACCTCGCGGCGCACCTCGGCTGAGGGAACGGTGCTGGTGTGATCGGCGTGAGGAAGCGCGATCAGCCGTGCGTCGGGCAGAGCCGCCGCCAGGGCACGAGCGGGCCCAATCGGAACCGTTCGATCCCGCTCTCCGTGCACAATCAGTGTGGGCATCGTGATCTGGGCCGGATCGGGTGCCACAAACTCCGCCGCATATCGGGTGTCGCTCTCGGTCCCGCGAATCCGCGGCGCATAGGGAAAGCTGGAGGCGGTGATGGTGCGCACCACCGCGCGCGCATCCCACCCCTCGGCATCGGGTCCGGGAATCCCCCGGGCCAGGATCCGCTGGATCGGCTTTGTAGTCGCCGCCCGCGCGATACCGCGTCGGGTCAGGAGGAACCGAGCGCCCGGCGGCATCGAAATGTCCTGGGCGGCCACCAGAGCCTCGATGAGCACCAGCGCACTGACACGGTCGGGCAGATTGGCGGCGGCCCAGAGCGCGGCCATACCGCCCCCGGAGATTCCGGCTACCGCGGCCGTGTGCAGGTTGAGCGCATCCATCACCGGTCCCAGGAGGAGACCCTGGCGGCGTGGACCCGGCGCCAGCTCCAACGGTGTGCGCAGATAGCCGGGACGAGAGATTGCGATCACGCGCACCCCGGCGTCGGTTCCGATGGTCTCGGCGAGAGACAAACCCTGATCAAAACCGCCCGGTGTTCCGTGCAGGACGATCAGCGGAACCCCGCTCCCGCGCTCGGCGTATTCCACCGGGCCGGCCGAGGTTTCCAGGATGCGTGAGGACTGTGACGCCGACATGATTCTTCTTTTCCGGCGTCGATCCGTGGCGCCACTCAGGAAGAGCATATCCCCGTTATCCGGAACAGGCTGAGTGTGATCTGTGACTTACCTATGGAAGACCGGTGGAGGTTAGACCCACACTTTGTGGCCGTGCCTCTCGCGAGATTACCCATACACGCACTATCGTTATCCTCGCCGCTCATTCGGGGCGGCACGAATCGTTGAAAGGTTTTGTGTGTTCTCTCACCTCTCGCTCCTCCCCGCGGAAATCAACACCGACGTGCAGGACGGTCTGAACCAGATCACCACCACGACCGGTACCGGCGGATTCATCTTCTACGTCATCTCGGTCATCGGTCTGTGGGCCGTGTTTAGCAAGGCTGGACGCCCGGGTATCCTGGCGATCATCCCGATCGTCAACGTCATCATCACCCTGCGCATCGTTGGTCGCAGCGGATGGCTGGTGCTGCTGTACCTCATCCCGATCGTCAACATCGTGATGGCCATCATCGTGGCCTTCGATCTGGGCCGGAAGTTCGGTAAGGGCGGGGCGTTCTCGTTCTTCCTGCTGTTCCTGTTCCCGTTCATCGGCTACCTGATCCTCGGTTTCGGCCAGGCACGTTACACCCAGAACGCCTAAGCTCCATTTGCGTGAGGCCGGGGCCGAATGGTCCCGGCCTCACGTCGTGTGTACCCTTCCTTCGTTCCTGATCGGTCGCAGTTCCGACCGCTAATCAACCCAGAAAGTCACCCGATGTTTGTTGTTGCCCTGCTCTTTTTGGTGGTGGCTATCGTGGCCGCCATCGTCTTATTTGCCACCCCGAATCGTCGGTCCCTCGCTCTGGGAGTGACCGGAATCGCCGGTGTCCTGGGCGTGGGCATGCTATTTTTCACATCGTTTTATACCAACGATGAGGGGCAGGCCAAGGTCATCCGTTCCTTCACCGGAGAGGTGCAGGGGCAGGTCACCGAGGCTGGTGCCGGGTTCCATGCCCCTTGGCAGGACACCATCTCCTACGACATTCGCAATCAGCAGGTGGTTTTTGCCGGCACCGAGAACGATGAGGTGGACCTGCAGGGCTCCCAGGTGACGGTACAGGACCGCGAGGGCGTCTCGGCGAATATCGACATCAGCGTGCGTTATTCGATTAAGCCCGATGCCGTAAGCGCAGTTTATAAGCAGTACGGCAGCCAGGAGAACTTCATCTCCAAGTTCATCGTCAACGATATCCGGGCCGGCGTACGCACCGTCCCCACCGCCTATGGCACCCTGGACCTGCTGAACTCCCGTGCCAAGGTTGAGAAGGAAATCACCGACTATCTGGAGCAGCGCTGGACGTCCAAGGGTGTGCTGGTGGACTCGGTCTCACTGCAGGAGATTCGCTACCCCGAGGACGTGCAGAAGCGCTTTGCCGATGCCCAAAACGCCCGCACCGAGGTCGAAAAGGCCAAGGCGGAGCTGGAGGCAACCGAAGTGTCGGCCAAGCAGAAGATCGTGCAGGCCGAGGCCGAGTCGGAGGCGAACCGCAAACTCGCCGAATCGCTGACCGACCCGGTGCTCAAGCAGCGCTACCTGGACACCCTCAAGGAGCTCGGTAAGGGTGGCAACCTGGTGGTAGTCCCCGACGGGTTCAACGGTCTGGTGAACGTCAGCAAATAGTGTGCTCGCACCGAAAATCCCCCGCACCAACCGGTGCGGGGGATTTTGCTAGCGGTGTCCGCCGGCGTCCCTAATCAGCGCCGCGAGGTTTTGTGACCCTCGGTCTTCGGCATTTTTGAGCGGCGTATTGCCCTTTGAATCGCGCAGGTTCACGTCCGCTCCACCGGCGATCAACAGCTTCACGCTTTCCTGGTGGTCGGGCCCGTCGGCGCCCAGCAGGACCGCTTCCTGAAGCGCCGTCCAGCCGAGCTTATTGATGTGGTCGGGATCCACCCCGGCATCCAGAAGCAGCCGGATGGTCTCGACGTGGCCGTGCTCGCCCGCGGGAATCAGCGCGGTGCCGCCGTAGCGGTTGGTGCTAGCCAGGTCGGCACCGTTTGCCAGGGTGAGCGTGAGGATCTCGTTAAATCCCTCGGCACCGGCGTACAGGTAGGCGCTGTCCTGGATCCCGTCCTTCGTATTCACATCGGCCCCGGCCTCGATCAGGGCGCGCGCGGCGGCGATCCGGTTGGCCTTGGTCGCTGCGATCAGCGGTGTTTGATCACTGCCGTTTCGCGCCTCAATATCAGCCCCGGCGGCAATCAGCCGGGTGACCTCGGCCGCATCGTCCCGAGCCACCGCGTCAAACAGGGCCGCGGTGGCCTCGGTCTCCGCAGCGGATTGTGTGTGCGCGGGGGTGGTGGAACCACTCGAGGCGGGCGCCGCGGACCTGGCGACACAGCCGGTCAAGATCAGCGCCGCGGCCAGACCGACTCCCAGGGCAGGCGCAACTCGGATGATACGACGTGCTCGTGACATGTTCGCGATCCTTTCCTCAGGGCGATGGTCAGATCTTCGGACCCTCACCCTTATTCATATCAACCGCGATTGTTAAATCACCGGGTAGCACAATGGGCCCGGGATCATCATGATCCCGGGCCCTTTGGTACCCCCAGTCGGACTCGAACCGACACTGGAGCGATTTTAAGTCGCCTGTCTCTGCCATTGGACTATGGGGGCGTGAGTGCTCAACAGTGTAGGGCACTCAACTCGGTGGACGCATTCAGGGGATCCGATCCGTGGATCGAACCCCCTGAATGACGGCAGCTACTTGGCGGCCGGTGCCTCGGCCTTGTCGGCCTTCTTCTCGGCCTTGGCAGCCTCAGCCTTGGCAGGCTTCTCGGCCTTCGCGGGCTTCTCAGCCTTGGGGGCCTCGGCCTTCGGCGCCTCCGGAGCTGCCTCTACCGGCGGCTTCGGGCGAGAAGCGAACTCCTCGAACGCGCGACGCGGGGTCAGCGTGGCCGACAGGCCAACGATGTCGCGACCCAGCCACACGTTGTGCCACCAGCCCCAGATGACGCGCCACTTGCGCTCCCAGGTCGGCATGGCCAGACCGTGGTATCCGCGGTGAGCACCCCAGGCGAGGAAGCCCTTCATCGAGAACTTGCCCGACTGGAACACGCCGATGCCGATACCGAGACCGGCAACCGCACCCATGTTCTTGTGGAAGTAGTCCTTGGGCTTCTCGCCACGCAGGACGGCAACCAGGTTCTTGGCCAGCAGACGGCCCTGACGCACGGCGTGCTGAGCGTTGGGCACGCACATGCCACCCACGCCGCCACCGGACAGGTCGGGAACGGCGGTGACGTCACCGGCACCCCAGGCACCCTCAACCGGAGCATCCTCGGTACCGAGACGCAGGTCGGGACGGGTGACCAGACGGCCACGAGCCTCGATCTCCAGGTCGGTGTTGCGGACGATCTGCGGGGTCGCCATGACACCGGCGGTCCAGATGATCAGGTCCGACTCGAACTTGGTGCCGTCCGAGAGCTCAACGTTGCCGTCGACACAGGAGGAGAACTGGGTCTCCAGGAAGACCTTGGCACCACGCTCGGCGAGGTTCTTCAGCACCCAGTGGCTGGTCTCCAGCGACACCTCGGGCATGATCCGCGGGGCGGCCTCAACCAGGTTGAAGTGCACGTCATCGAAGGTCAGCTCGGTGTACTGCGACAGCAGGTCCGAGGCGAAGCTGCGCAGCTCGGCGAAGACCTCGATACCGGCGAATCCACCACCAACGACGGTGACGGTCAGCAGGCGGTCGCGCTCCGGACCGGCCGGCATCTGCGAGGCCAGGTCGAAGTTGTGCAGCATGCGGTCGCGGATCGCGACGGCTTCCTCGATGGTCTTGAGGCCGATCGCCTCATCCGCCACACCCGGAATCGGGAAGGTGCGCGAAACGGCACCGGCGGTGATCACGATCTGGTCGTACTCGAAGTCGTACGCCTCGCCGACGGGCGGCTGGATGGTCGCCTTCTTCTCGGCGTGGTTGATGTAGGTGACCTTCGCGGTAACGATGTGGGTCTTCTTCAGGTGACGACGGTGAGCGACAACCGCGTGACGCGGGTCAATCGAACCGGACGCAACCTCGGGGAGGAACGGCTGGTAGGTCATGTAGGGCAGCGGGTCGACCATGGTGACCTCTGCTTCCCCGGCCCGAAGGTGCTTTTCCAGCTTCCACGCGGTATAAAAACCCGCGTAGCCGCCGCCGACGATCAGAATTTTAGGCACTGTGAGATTTCTCCTGTAGCGAGGGGTGTTTGCAAATCGAGGCGTTCCGACACGGGAGCGTCCGAGGGGCTTGCGGCAGCAGCACTGGCACCAAGCAGATTCAACGATAGCACTGCCCCGGCGTTAACCCCGCGTTCACGCGGTAAACGGGCGGATGTGCAGTCGGTGAAACACTAATGTGCGGGCCTGTTGGACCAGTGGCTGCTCCCTTGGGACACGCACCATCGCGCGTGTCCCGAAGAGTGTTATTCGGCGGCCGAGTAGTCCGGGCACTCGCAGACATTCGGCGACCAGGTCGCGCGCTCAAGAGCCAGATCGCCGATCGGGTTGACGCCCGGTCCGGCGGCCAGGGCGTGACCGGCGAGGGCGTGCAGGCACTTCACGCGCACGGGCATGCCGCCGGCGGAGATACCGTGTACTTCCGGGATGTCCTCGATGCTGTAGCGGTCGGCGAGGAATGCCTCGTGGGCGGCCGCATAGCGGGTACGCAGGTCCTCATCCTCGGCCAGCAGGTCGTTGTACTCGTTCATCACGTGCTCGGCCTCAAGCTGCGAGATTGCTGCGGTCGCGGCCGGGTGGCACAGGTAGTAGAAGGTCGGGAACGGGGTACCATCGCTCAGGCGCGGCTTGGTCGACACCACCGTGGGGGCCCCACACACGCAGCGTGCGGCAATTCCCACCACATCGCGTGCCGGACGGCCAAGCTGGGCCGAGACGATGGCAATATCCTCGTCGGTTACCGGGTCAAAGGGCGGGGTGGTCATGCGTTTTTCTCCTACGGCTGGTCACTCTGGTGCGGGATACACCTATTTTTCGGGTGTATTCCCCACCGCAACCTTACCCAGACCTGCGCTCAGGAACGAACCGAGCAGGTTTTCCGACCAGTTCGCGTCTCCGGTTTTCACCTTGTCGCTGACCGGATCGGGTTCCTTCCCGGAAACCGCGGGATCCAGATCGTTGCGCACCGTGTACGTGGTTTCACCGGGGTTGACGTAGTAGAGCCGGTCTCGCGCCTGGGTTTCGATATACGTCTTGTCGTTCCAGCGCTCACGTTCGGCCATCAGGTTTTTCACCGTGTGCTTATCGTCGGTCACCAGCTTCTGGTAGATCGCGATCTGCTGACGCTGCTCGACATAGGTTTTCAGGTTCGGCGCGATGATCACCACACCCAGCGCGATCACGCCGAGCATAATGGCGGCAAACCCGGACAGCCGAAGACGACGCATCCACCCGGACTGGGCACTGCTTCCGGTCTCGGTCATGGCGGTATTCCCTTCGCTGGTCGATGCGCGGGCCGTCACGATGCGGACCCGGAACTCGGGGCCCTCTCCGCAACGTCGCCGAGGGGAAGGAACCCGAGAAAAACGGACTCCCGGCCCCGCGTCCCCGAGGGGACCAGGACCGGGAGTACCGGTAGTACTGCGTTCAGCTTACGGGCGGATCATCCAGAACCTCGGATGACCCTCCCGCGTACCGAAAGCTTTCAGGAAGGCCGCCAGGCCCGCCGAAATGAGTACGTTTGCCGCAGAATTAGAACTTCAGGCGCGGGAAGGCCGAAGCACCGGCGTAAACGGCGGCCGACTCCAGCTCCTCCTCGATACGCAGCAGCTGGTTGTACTTGGCAACGCGCTCCGAACGAGCCGGCGCACCGGTCTTGATCTGACCGGCGTTGGTGGCCACGGCCAGGTCGGCGATGGTGGTGTCCTCGGTCTCACCCGAACGGTGCGAGAGGATCGCGGTGTAACCGGCACGCTGAGCCATCGACACGGCATCCAGGGTCTCGGTCAGGGTACCGATCTGGTTGACCTTGACCAGCAGCGAGTTGGCGTCGCCGCGCTCGATGCCCTTGGCCAGACGCTTGGGGTTGGTCACGAACAGGTCGTCACCAACAATCTGAACCTTCTTGCCGAGCTCGGCGGTCAGGATGGAGTAACCCTCCCAGTCGTCCTCGTCCAGCGGGTCCTCGATGGTGGCCATCGGGTAGTTGGCGACCAGGTCGGCGTAGTAGGCGGTCATCTCGGCGGCGGTGCGTGCCTTGCCCTCGAACTGGTAGGCACCCTCGCGGTAGAACTCGCTCGAGGCGACGTCGAGGCCCAGGCTGATCTCCTTACCGGGGGTGAAGCCGGCCTTCTCGATTGCGGCGATCAGGAAGTCGAGTGCAGCACGGTTGCTGGCGAGGTCGGGGGCGAAGCCACCCTCGTCACCCAGGCCGGTGGCCAGGCCGCTCGACTTCAGCTCGCCCTTGAGGACGTGGTAGATCTCGGTGCCCCAACGCAGTGCGTCGGAGAAGGTGGCGGCACCCTGGGGAACCAGGAAGAACTCCTGGATGTCGACCGAGGTGTCGGCGTGCGATCCACCGTTGATCACGTTCATCAGCGGAACGGGCAGCACGTGCGCGTTCGGGCCACCGAGGTAGCGGTAGAGCGGCAGGCCCGAGGCGTCGGCTGCGGCGCGCGCAACGGCGAGGCTCACACCCAGGATCGAGTTGGCGCCCACGCGCTTCTTGTTGTCGGTGCCGTCAACCGCGATCAGGGCGGCGTCGATCACGCGCTGGTCATCGGCGGGCAGACCCTCGATGGCCGGGGCGAGCTCCTCGATCACGGCGTTGACGGCGTTCAGCACACCCTTGCCGCCGTAGCGAGCCTTGTCGCCGTCACGAAGCTCATAGGCTTCGAAGGCGCCGGTGGAGGCGCCGGACGGCACCGCTGCGCGGGCGAAGGAACCGTCGTCCAGTCCAACCTCAACCTCAACGGTCGGGTTTCCGCGCGAGTCCAGAATCTCGCGAGCGTTCACGAATTCAACAAGTGCCACGATGTTTTCTCCTTGATCAGGGTGTGTACTGCTAGTTGTCAGTCTATCCGGCCTATTCGGCCGCGCCGAGCGGTTTAACGTCCAGATCGGACGCCCCGCTGGTCTCCGCCGATACGGTCGCATAGGCGGTGTAGCCCGCCTCCGCAGCCCGCTCCAGGACGGCCCGGAAGTTCTTTGCACGTTTGTCCAACCGCACCCGGGTGCCCGAGGCGGCCACCTCGTTTTTCAGCGCGATGAGCGCCGCGGGGTCCACGTTTCGGTCATAGATCAGCACGAGGGATTCCTCGGCGGATGCCGCGTCTGCCTCGATGAGGTCCACGATACGCTCGAAGCCGATCGAGAAGCCGACCGCGGGCACCTCCTGTCCGAGGAAGCGGCCGATCATGCCGTCATAGCGACCGCCGCCGCCAAGGGCATAGCCGAAGTCGGCGTGCTCGATCTCGAAGATCGGACCGGTGTAGTAGCCCATGCCGCGCACCAGGAACGGGTCAAAAACCAGATCGCTCTCGGTCGAGGCACCGATCTGAGCCAGCTCGGCAATCACCTCGGGGTCCACGCCCGCGGGCAGACGGGCGGCGATCGACTCGGCCGAGAATTCCGCGGTGTCCGCGTGCTCGGTTTCCAGGAAGACGGCCAGGGCGTCGATCGCCGCGGCGGTCACCCCGCGCTCACGCAGCTCGGCGATCACGCCGGCGGCGGCGATCTTGTCGAGCTTGTCGATGGTGATCAGCACACCGGAGAACTCCTCGGGAGCAAAGCCAAAGGCCTCCAGCATCCCGGTGATCAGGCGGCGATCATTGATCCGCACCCGGGTGCCGGTGATGCCCAGCTCGCGCAGGACCTCGGTGGTCGCGCCGATCAGCTCGATCTCGGCCAGGATCCCGGCCTCACCGATGATGTCGATGTCCGACTGCACAAACTGGCGATAGCGGCCCTTCTGCGGACGCTCGGCGCGCCAGACCGGGGCGATCTGCACCGAGCGGAACACGCTGGGCAGCTCGGCGCGGTGGGTCGCATAGTAGCGGGCCAGCGGAACGGTCAGGTCAAAGCGCAGGCCCAGGTCGGTCAGGCTGGAGAGGTCATCGCTCTCGGCGGCGGCGCGCAACTCCTCGGCACCGATGCCGCGCTTGAGCACGTTGAACGAGATCTTCTCGTTGTCGCCGCCCAGACCCGAATGCAGGCGGTCGTAGTTTTCCAGTACCGGGGTTTCGATCTCATCGAAGCCAAAACGACGGTAAACCCGGCGGATCACGGAGAGCGCGTGCTCACGACGTGCCTTCTCGGCGGGGAGGAAATCGCGCATGCCGCGCGGTGCACTAACTGTTGCCATGCTCCCATTTTGGCATGAGTGAACCCGCCGCAGGATTTCGGCGCACGCCCGTTCACCCGGGCTTCACCCGTTGAGGCTCGCGCCGCGGACCCGGCATCCGGATCGGCGACGCATCATTGGCCTCGGCGGCTAGGCGCGCTCCGCCCGGCGGGTTGCGACGGTGCGCAGTGCGGACTCGGCATCCAGCCCCCGCGCCTGAGCCTCGGCGGCAAGCGCATAGAGGTAGTCGCCCAGGCTCTGCTCGTCTGCGAATACCTCGGACGGCAGGGTGTCGCTCGGATCGGCGGGCACGGTGTGGCTCGCCACGGCGGGCTGAGTCCTGTTCGGCCCGGACGGCAGGGTGTCGCTCGATTCGGCGCTCGCCCCGGCCCGGGCGATCCGCGCGGCCACCTTCTGCGCCCGGGCGAGGGCGGGCAGGGTCGGGGCGATCCCGTCCAGGATCCCCGTCCGCTCGGACTTCTCGGCGGCCTTGGCCGCGCCCCACACCCGCAGGACCTCGTCCACGTCGGCGGCCCCCTCGGGCCCAAACACGTGGGGATGACGTCGAACCATCTTCTCCCGGGCATCACGCACCACATCCGCCAGGTCAAAGCCCGCGTCCGGGTCCCCGGCGGCGATCTCGGCGTGGAACACAATCTGCAGCAGGAGGTCGCCCAGTTCCTCGCGCACGTGCACCGGATCGGCCTCATCGAGGGCCTCCAGCAGCTCGTGGGTCTCCTCAAGCAGGTAGCGGCGCAGGCCCGCGTGGGTCATTGCTTCGGTCCAGACACAGTCGAGACGGGTCTGGTGCATCGCGGCGGCATAGGCTGACAGCTCGGCCCCCGCATCGGCATACGCGGCAACACCGGGAAACTCGGCGGCGGGGACAACCGCCAGGGCGGCAACCCGATCGGCGGGGTTCTGGGGAGTGGGCATCGAATCCTCCGGCTCGGGTCGCGGAATCCCAGCCTACAAGGCGGTCAACTGATATTCTGTGGGTGGAGTGCCGGGAAGTCTGGTCGGCCCGGAGATCCCAACGGATCACGGTTAGTATTCGGCGCATCTGCGCACATCACGATCGGACAGCATGATTCTTTCCCACGTCAAACCCGCCCTGCGCAGCGAGCGCACGGGCGCACTCCTCCTCCTCGGGGCAGCCCTCGCCGGGATCATCCTGGCGAACTCGCCCCTGGGCCCGGACCTCCTCGATCTCCAGCACACCGAGGTGGGTGTCGGTTCGCTGACCCTGAGCATCGGGCACTGGATCAGCGACGGCCTGCTGGCCATCTTCTTCCTGGTGGTTGCCATCGACCTGCGCCATGAGCTCACCGCCGGGCAGCTGAACTCCTGGCAGCGCGCCCTGCACCCGGCCATCGCCGCGGTGGGTGGTGTGGTGGTGCCCGCCCTGGTCTACCTGCTGATTGCCGCGCCCGCCGGGCAGCCCGGCGGCTGGCCGATCCCCACCGCGACCGATATCGCATTTGCGCTGGGGGTGCTGGCCATGTTCGGACGCGGTCTGCCCCCGCGAATCCGGGTGTTCCTGCTGGCCCTGGCGGTGCTGGATGATCTGATCGCCATCCTGATTATTGCGATCTTCTTCGGCGGCAGCCCCGACCTGCTTGCCCTCGCCGGTGCGGTCATCGTGCTGGTGGTCGCGGCGATCGTGGCCCGCGCACTCGGTCGCGCAACCTCGCGTGAGGCTCGGATCATGCTGGGCATCCTGCTGGTGATTCTGGGCATCGCCACCTGGGTCCTCACCCAGCTTTCGGGTGTGCACGCGACCCTGGCCGGAGTCGCCTTCGGACTCATCCTGCCCGCCGGCGTGGGCCATAAGCTGGGTCACCGGTTGGAACCGTGGAGCGCGGGACTGGTCCTGCCGATCTTTGCCTTCTCGGCCACCCTGGTGGTCATCCCCCACGTGCCGCTGGGTGAGCTCTCCGCCCCCTTCTGGGGCATCCTGGCCGCGCTGCCGATCGGCAAGCTAATCGGCATCACGCTCGGCGGCCTACTCGGTGCCTGGCTGCTGAGCCGCAACGGCTCGACCCCCACAGCCGAGCGCATGCGCACCCATGAGATCGTCGCGGTGGGCCTGCTCGGCGGCATCGGGTTCACCGTCTCCCTGCTGATGACCACGCTCGCCTTTGAAAACGACCTCGCCCTCTCCGACCAGGGCATCCTGGCGGTCCTGCTGGGCTCGGTCGTCTCGGCCATCGCCGCCGCCATCGCGCTGACCGTGATGCGTCGCCGAACATCGGTCGCCGCATAGGCGCGGCTCGGTAACGCAGAAGGGCCCCGGAGATTTCCGGGGCCCTGTCTATTAGCGGGTGAGTTCGTACCGCACCAGGATCGAGCGGTGGAGGTCGTGGGTTTCGGTCGCGGTGTAGCCGGCGGCCTCCAGCTCGGTGACGTAGGCGTCGCTCTTGGCCCGGTCGGTGGAGAACCGCTCCCCCGCCCGCACCAGCCACACGGTCTGCGCGCCGTCAAGACGCTTGATGGTTTCGGAGGTCGAGTAAGCCTTGTCCCAGAGACCGTCGGTCTGATCGAAGCGGGTCTTTAGCCCCACGTCCTTGAGCCCCTCGAAGGCCTCGGGGTAGAGATACTTGGCCAGGCGGGGTTTGCGGGCGTTGATCGCGGTCTGATCAAAGATGATCGACTCCCCGGGCTTCGCATGGGCGGCCACGGTCTCCGAGAGCGTGTTCCAGTCCACCCCGCCGTTGCGCGGATAAGGCGTGCGCTGGCCGAGGTAGGTGGGCAGCGAGCCGAGCATCACGGCGACCACCAGGATCGGGATCAGCCAGCGGGCACGCAGGAGTCGGGTCACCGCGACCAGGCCCACGGCCATCAGCAGCGCGATTGCCGGCGCGGTGAAGGCAAGGTAGCGCGGGGAGTACAGCGGGGTCACCGCGGTGCCCAGCGCCAGCAGCACCGAGGGCACCACGAGCCAGGGGATCGCCACGGTCAGCACGCCCGGCAGGGCGGGGTCCTCGGGACGGTAGAGGGCGCGCAGACGCACACTCCAGGCGGCATCGGATCCGCGGCGCACCCGGGCGAGGATTGCCAGCACCAGGCCGACCAGAATCAGGCCCCAGCCGATCAGCGCGGGCAGCTGCTGCGAGAACCACGGGGTTTCAAACAGCGCCGACATCGTCAGCCCATCACGCGAGTGCAGGTAGGCGACCTGCTCACGTTCAAGATACGCATAGATCAGCACCGGAACCGCGAGAATCCCGCCCAGTGCGCTCCACACGGCGGCGCGCAGGACGACCTTGCGGCCCGGGCGCATCATCAGCACGATGATCGCGAAGACCACCACAAACAGCACCGTGTAGATAAACACCACGCTGGACAGCGCAAACAGCGCGGCAAATCCGACCCATGGCAGTACCCGAGTTTCTCGGCGGGCCACCAGGCGCACCAGCACAAACAGCAGCCAGATGACCAGCAGCATCGTGAAGGCATAGGCGCGGGTTTCGGTGCCGTAGTAGGTCACCCGGGGCACGGTGGCAAACAGCAGCGCCGCCACGATGCCCACCCCGCGTCCGGCCAGCAGCGTGGCAAAGCGCGCGAGCAGAATCGCCGCGCCGCCCACGGCCAGGGCCGAGGGGAGGCGTACCGAGAACGGGCTCGCCCCGAAGACGTCGATCCAGAGGTGCAGGAACGCGTAGTACAGCCCGTGCACCGCATCCACGGTGCCGAGCATCGCCCAGAGCGATCCCCAGTCCCGCTGGGCCGACATGATGCTCGCGGCCTCGTCGCCCCACAGCGAGGGGATCCAGGAACCGGTCACCGAGATGGCGACCGCGATCACACCCAGCAACAGCAGGATCGGCCACGGCAGGGTGCGCCGGGCCGGCGTGGAAAGGGGCGGGGCGGAGACGTTGTGATGCACCGACCCAGTAAACCACGCGGCACCCGAGAAACCGCCGAACCGGTGGTTGTCAGGCGGTTCGTCCCGCGTGTCCCGAGTCTTCCCGAGACACGCGGAACGCGTGCTACTCCTTGGTCGCCCGGGTGATCGGGAACAGCGCGTCCAGCAGCGTGTAGACCCAGTCGATCAGGTCACCATCGGACAGAGCCTCGCCGTCGATCCGCGGCTGCGGCAGCACCAGGGCGTCGCCGCCGGCCAGCAGCTTGGCCTGCGGATACATCCGGCGCAGGCGTGCCTGCAGCGAATCGGGCAGGTGCGCCGGGGCGATGCGGAGGTTGGGTCCCATCGTGATCACGTCCGAGAGCCCCGAAGCCTGGGCCCGGCGCCGCAGCTTGGAGACCGCGATCAGGTTGCGCACCTCAAGCGGCGGGGTCCCGTAGCGATCCTGCAGCTCCTCAACCACCAGGTCGATCCGATCCTCATCGGTGATCTTGGCCGAGGAAGCCGCGCTGGAAAGCTTCTGGTACGCCTCCAGACGCAGACGCTCGCTATCCACATAGTCCTCGGGGATGTGGGCATCGATCGGCAGCTCAAGACGGAGCTCGGTCGGACCGGTGGTGTCCTCGCCGCGGAACGTGTTGACGGCCTCGCCGATCATCCGCAGATAGAGGTCGAACCCGACCCCGGCGATGTGCCCGGCCTGCTCACCACCGAGCATGTTTCCGGCACCACGGATCTCCAGATCCTTGAGCGCGACCTGCATGCCCGAGCCCAGCTCGTTATTGGCGGCGATCGTGGAGAGTCGATCATGCGCGGTCTCGGAGAGTGGCTTGGCGGGATCGTAGAGGAAGTACGCGTACGCACGCTCGCGCCCACGCCCCACCCGTCCACGCAGCTGGTGCAGCTGGCTCAGACCGTACTTATCGGCGCGGTCGATGATGATCGTGTTGGCGTTGGAGATATCCAGGCCGGTTTCGATGATCGTGGTACACACCAGAACGTCAAACTTCCGCTCCCAGAAGTCGACCACCACCTGCTCCAGCTGATGCTCGGAAAGCTTTCCGTGCGCCACCGCGATGCGCGCTTCGGGCACCAGTTCGGCCAGGTGGGAGGCCACCCGGCTGATGCTCTGCACGCGGTTATGGACAAAGAAGATCTGGCCCTCACGCAACAGTTCACGCCGGATCGAGGCCGCGACCTGCTTGTCGTTATAGGGACCGACAAAGCTCAGCACCGGCTGACGCTCCTCGGGCGGGGTCGCCAGCGTCGACATCTCACGGATCCCGGTCACCGCCATCTCCAGGGTGCGCGGGATCGGGGTTGCACTCATCGCCAGGATGTCCACATTGGTCTTGAGCTTTTTCAGCTTGTCCTTGTGCTCGACACCGAAACGCTGCTCCTCATCGATGATGACCAGGCCCAGGTCCTTGAAGAGCACATTGTCGGTGAGCAGGCGGTGGGTACCGATCACGATATCCACGGTCCCGGACTCGAGCCCGGCGATGATCTCCTTGGCTTCCTTGGCGGTTTGGAAACGGCTGAGCGCGCGCAGGTGAATCGGGAAGCCCGCATAACGCTCGGCAAAGGTCTCGAAGTGCTGCTTGACCAGCAGCGTGGTGGGCACCAGCACCGCGACCTGCTTGCCGTCCTGAATCGCCTTAAACGCCGCGCGCACGGCAACCTCGGTCTTACCAAAGCCCACGTCGCCGGAGAGTAGACGATCCATCGGGATCGGCTTTTCCATATCGGACTTGACCTCGCTGATGGTGGTCAGCTGGTCGGGGGTTTCGGGGTACGGGAACGCCTCCTCCAGCTCACGCTGCCAGGGTGTGTCGGGCCCGAACGCGTGGCCCACGCTGTTCATCCGGGCCGAGTAGAGCTTCACCAGCTCCACCGCGATGTCTCGCACGGCCTTGCGCGCCTTGGACTTGGCCTGGGACCAGTCCGAACCGCCCATCTTGGACAGCTGCGGGGCCTCGCCGCCCACGTAGCGCGAGAGCAGGTCGAGCTGATCGGTGGGTACCAGGAGCTTATCGCCGGGGTAGCCACGCTTATTCGGGGCGTACTCCAGCACCAGGTATTCGCGCAGCGACTTGATCGGGTTGCGCCCGCCGGTCGAGACCGTACGCTGGGTCATCTCCACGAAGCGTCCGATGCCGTGGGTCTGGTGCACCACGTGGTCGCCGGGGTTGAGCTGGAGCGGATCCACCACGTTGCGGCGACGCGAGGCCAGCTTCTTGACCGCGCGGGAGTCGTAGCCCACCGCGCGACCGTAGAACTCGGCCTCGCTGATCAGGCCCAGGTTGATCTCGGTCATCTCGAAGCCGTGGTCCAGGCTCGCCTGGACCAGGAACGCGACACCGGTTTCCAGCTCGGCGGGCAGCTCGGTCACGATGCGGGCGGCAAGGCCGGCTTCGCTCAGGACGTCGCGGGCACGCTCCAGAAGGCCCTGTCCGCCGGCGGTCACCACAACCGACCAGCCCGCGCGCAGGCGCTCACCCACGTGGGCGATCGCCCCCTCGACATTTCCGGCGAAGCTCGGCACGGTCTCGGCCTCTACCCGTACCTCAAGCAGCGCATCGATGTCGATATCGCCGCCCACGGGACCCTGCTGGAAGGAGCTGAACGTCCACCAGGGGTGGTCGGTATTGGGCTCGCCGGGGCGGGAATACTTGAGCGAGTCGCGCAGGGTGCCCAGGGTGATGAACTCTCCCCCGCCCAGATCGATCGGCGCTCCGGCCCCCGCGGTTGCCGCGCTCCAGGCGGCGGCCAGGAACTCGCGGTTGGTTTCGGCGAGGCTGATCGCCCGGGTGGTGACCCGCTCGGGCGAGGCCACCGCGACCGCGGTTCCCGCCGGGAGGTAGTGGCCCACGTTGACCAGGCGTTCCAGCAGCGCCGGAGCCAGGGACTCCATGCCCTCGACCGGGATGCCCTCGCCGATCTTTTCCAGCATGCCCGAGATGCCGGGGAACTCATGCTGCATCTCGCGGGCGCGCTGACGCACCGGGGCCGTCAGCAGCAGCTCGCGGGCCGGTGCCAGTTCGATTCCCGGCAGGTCCTCCTCTTGGGAGCGCTGATCGGCCACCGAGAAGCGGCGGATCTGCTCGACCTCATCACCGAAGAAGTCGACTCGGAAAGGATGGTCGGCCGTGGGCGGGAAGACGTCCAGGATGCCTCCGCGCAGCGCAAACTCCCCGCGCCGCGCCACCAGGTCTACCCGCACATAGGCGGCCTCAACCAGCCGGGCGGCCAGCTCCTGGAGGTCGTGACCGCGCGCCCCGGCAACCAGCGAGATGGGGGCGGCATCGGCGAGGTTTTCGGCCAGCGGCTGGAGGGCCGCACGCACCGAGGCCACCACGATCAGCGTACGCTCGCCATCCCAGGTGCGCAGTGCCCGCAGGGCGGCCAGACGCCTACCGACGATCTCGGTGGACGGGCTCAGGCGCTCATGCGGCAGCGTCTCCCAGGCCGGGAAGTCGACGATATCGCCACCGGGCAGGAGCGCGCGGAGGCTCGCGATCAGCGACTCCGAGTCGCGTCCGGTCGCGGTGATCGCCAGCACCACCGGCGGGGCACCCGCCTCACGACGGCGTTCAACCAGCCCGGCAATCAGCGGGGCGGTCAGGCCCTCGGCGACCGAGAAATCGGCATCGCGCGGGGCATAGTCCAGGGCAGCGGAAAATGAGGGCGCGCCAGAAAGCGCTGAAATCAGACCCGAAAGCATCACCGAGTAATTCTAGACGGCACCGGTGACATCGGCATCCGCCGTTCCTGTGCCCTGAGCGAAACCACAATCGACGAACAGCCGAGTGATTTTACACCCAAGGTCTCTAGATAGTGCCTGCTATCCAGCAAAAGCGCCCGAACTGAGCCCCTGCGCGACGCGTTGCCAAACTCCACTCAAGCATTCGTTTCCCGCATAAACACCTCCCCAATGCGCCCTTACCAAGTGGAAAACACGCCAATTTTGGAGAGGAATCCCCGCCACCGCGACACCAAACATGCATGCATCATCCACGCCGAAAACCATGCAGTGAAATGCGACAGCTTATGGTTCATTTGGTGCCAGGATTCACCCACTGTCGGGGGAGGCAGGGAATCATGGTGTGAACATCCACCCGATCAGCGTTGATCATCACCCCGTCCCCCGGCGAAAGTTGAACCGCATGACCCTCTCGGCCACCCTCGAAAACGCAACCGATCTTCCCGCGGTCATCACCGAATTTGTCGCATCGGCGGTGCTCCCCGACCCGACCCCGCTGCTGGCGCTGGTCACCGAGGACGCCCGGATCACCGATCACAATGACGAGTACGTGGGCGACGGTGAACTCCTGCGCTGGGCGCACCAGTTCACCGAGCGCCGCGTGAGCGCCCAGCACTTTGGGGTTGAGCGCGACGCCCACGGCATCACGCTGCTCTACCGCATCAACACCGACAGTCCCGAGGGGCCCACGGTCCGTCGCTTCCGGTTTACCCTGAACGCGGCCCGAGACCGGGTAGCAAACCTCACCGTCACCGACTAAACGGCGAATCCACAACGGCCTCCTTCCTCGGAAGGAGGCCGTTGGTCGTAATGCGGGTGGTGCCGGGACCTAGCCGCGGCTGTGGAACTTCTGCTGTGCGGCGGTCAGCCCCTCGGTAGCCACCAGTTCGGTGGCGTCGGCGGCATCGGCAATGAGGATGGGCAGGGTCTCCCGCTCGGCCGCGGTGAACGGTGCCAACACAAAGTCGGCCGGGTCCTGCCGCCCCACCGGACGCCCCACCCCCGTACGCACCCGGATAAACTCCGGGGTTCCCAGGGCCGCGGCGATATCGCGCAGCCCGTTGTGGCCGCCGTGCCCGCCGCCGATCTTCAGCTTGATGCTGTCGAAGGGGATGTCCATCTCATCGTGGATGACGATGATTCGCTCCGGCGGGATCGAGTAGAACGAGGCCAGTGCCGCGGTCTGCTTCCCCGAGACGTTCATGAAGCTGGTCAGGGTCGCCACGATGAGCTTGGGTCCGCCCGGGGCCAGGAAGCCCTCGGCCACCAGGGCCGCACTGCGGTGCCGCTTGAGCTGCTGCCCGAGCCGGCCGGCCAGCTCGGCGATCACCATCTGTCCGATGTTGTGCCGAGTGCGCTCATAGCGTGGGCCGGGGTTGCCGAGTCCGATCACCAGCCAGGTGTTTGCTGCAGCCATGTTCTGTGTCCGTGCTCCCAAAAAAACGTGCCACCAGCGGCGAGGATGCGCCGAATCTGTCATGTGTCCAGGGTAGCGCGGTTCCCCCACCCAAAAAACGCGCCCCGCCCTCCACCAGGGAGAACGGGGCGCGCAGGTAAGCGCGAGAACTACTCGGCGGCAGCCTCGGTGGCCTCGTCCTCGGCGGGAGCGGCCGGAGCGGCGGCAACCTGGACGATCAGCAGGTCTGCGTCGTCAACGAGCTCGGCACCCTCGGGCAGAACGACGTCCTTGGCGTGGACGTGCTGTCCCTCCTCGGCACCGGCGATCGAAACCACAACGTTCGCGGGGATGTTGGTTGCGGCAACCAGCAGACGCAGGGTGTTGGTCTCAACGTTTGCCAGGGTGCCCGGAGCCGAGTCGCCCTCAACGTGAACGGGGATCTCAACCTCGACCTTTTCACCCTTCACAACAACCGCCAGGTCGATGTGCTCGATGATGCGCAGAACCGGGTCCTTCTGAACCTCGCGCACGAGAACGAGCTCCTCGGTGCCCTCGATGTTCAGGTTGATCAGGGCGTTGGTGTGACGCACGATCAGGCCGGTGGCGTGGGTGGGCAGCGACACGTGCTTGGGCTCGGTGCCGTGACCGTAGATGACGGCGGGGATCTTGCCGGCGGCGCGCAGCTTGCGGGCGGCACCCTTACCGAAAGAGGTACGCAGTTCGGCGTCCAGGTTTACGCTGTTGTCAGCCATAATTACTCCTTGATGTGGCGGGCCTCGGGGACCCGGATGGTTTCAACTCGAACGCATATCAGCGTGAGGAAAAGCCGAGGCCTTGCCCACCGCGTCGATAACGGCTTATCCCGAAGGACAGCCCTCGCCGAAGTTCAGCGCCTAGTCTAACCGAGTTTTCCCGGCGAGTGTGAATCGTCGGGCCCGGGACGGCGACGGCCGCACCATCCGGGAGGGATGGTGCGGCCGCCTTGCGATTCGGGATCGGTCAGGATTCAATCGCCTGCAGCCCAAAAACCTCGCGTAGGTCCGGGGCCAGGATCCCCAGCACGTCCTCGACACCCAGGCTTCCCGCCTCAATCCCCGCACCCAGCGGAGCGGACTCGGCGTCCGGGGTGTCCGCTTGGCCCAGATAGGCGATCCACTCCTCCACGATCGGGATCGCGCTGGTACCCACGCCAAGCCCCGCGGCGCGGCGTGCTCGCACCACGTCAAAAATCCGTGGCGGCAGCTTATGGGCACCGCCCAGGGCAATCTGGGCCAGGTGGTGCCGGATTCGCGGGTTAGAGAAGCGCTCACGCAGTGCGGCCCGGGCTGCATCGATCTCGTGCTCACTCTGCGGCAGCACCTCGGCGGCCTCGGACCACAGGGTCTCCAGGCGTTCGGCGAGCTCGGGATCGGCGAAGGCGGCGTCCACGGTCCGGTGTCCGCGCGCCAGTCCCGCATAGGCCAGCATCGAGTGTCCGGCGTTGAGGAGCCAGAGTTTGCGCCGCTCATGGGGCTCGATCTCATCCACAAAGCGCACGCCGGCTTGCTCCCAGGCCGGACGACCGGCCGGGAAGTCTCCGGCGATGATCCACTCGGCAAACGGCTCAGTCACGATGACCGCGGCGTCCGCGAGTCCCGTGTGCTCGGCTACCTCACGGCGATCGGCATCGGTGGTGGCCGGGGTGATTCGATCCACCATCGACGACACAAACGAGACGTTGTCCCGGATCCACGCAGCCAGGGCCGGGTCCACCCGGGTGGCCAGGTCCAGCACCACCGCGCGGGTGACCGCACCGTTGTCGGCGAGGTTGTCGCAGCTGAGGATTGCGATCGGCCCGGCATCCGCGTCGCGGCGGGCACGCAGCCCGTCCACGATCCGGCCCGGTGCGCTCACACAGCCCGGAGCGGATGCGGCTCGGCGTCCGTCCGGTCCGCCTTGATCTCGGGCCGGGTTCGAAGCCGAAACCGCCGCCCTCAGGACCTCGATATCGGCCGCCACATCGGGATCGGCCAGATTCAGGGTCCCGTCCGGGCCACGCCGGTAACCCGCCTCGGTGATCGTCAGGCTGAGGATCGCGGTGTCCGGATCGGCCAGTCGGGCACGCCAGCGCGCGGTGTCATTACCGTCGCTGGCTCGGGCAATCGACTCGACCCGCTCATACGTGTCCCCGGATGCCGCCCGCACCACCAGCGTAAACACGCCATCCTGGGCCGCCAGAATCTCGGCCTGCGCGGGCGAGCGTCCGGTGAACGATTCGATCCCCCAGTCCCCCGGATTCTCGCGCTGCACCAGCTCGGTGTACCAGGCCTGGTGGGCACGGTGGAACGCGCCGAGGCCCAGGTGGGCGATCCGGATGCGGGGGTGCGGCCGGGTCCGGGTGGGTACCCGGTCCCCGGCCGCGGCGGAGCTAGTCACGCGAACCCGCCTGCGCGGCCTCGACCAGGCCGCGCACGTAGGCGAGGTTCTCGGCGGTGCGCTGCTCAAGCGGGACCTCGGTGGAGAAGTCCTCGAGGGTGATCCAGCCGTCATAGCCAAAGGTCACCAGATCGCGTACGTATCCGGCGAGGTCTGCCTGTCCGGCGCGCAGGGTGGTCCACTCATGACGCCAGACGTGGGTGCCGTCCTGCTCCACGTGATCCACCACCCACCGGGCGTTTTTGATGTGCACGTGTGCCAGGTACTCCCCGAGCAGCTGGAAGCCGGCCAGGTGGTTTTCGAAGCCCTCGTTGACCAGGTTTCCCACGTCGTGGATCACCCCGACAAACTGCGGGTTCAGCCCCTCGACCAGGCGGCGCGCGGCCGAGGCCGACGGGGTGATGGTCTCGTGGTGCAGCTCAACCAGCGCCTTGACGCCGTGCTTTTCGGCCACCGTCACGATGTATTCCAGGTTGGTGCGGGCCTGGGCAAACAGGTCCGCGTAGTTGCGTCCATCCACCCGCGGCATCGCGATGCGCACCTGGGTCGCGCCGACGGCGGCGGTTGCGGCGAGCATCCGCTCGGCATCCACCCGGTTTTCCAGCTGGGCGTACCCGCCGATGCCGGAGAACTCCAGACGGTTGGCGGTGGTGATCTCGCGGATCTGATCGAGGTGGTCCTCGAGTCCGGTCATCGGCCAGGTCGCGCGGTTTCCGGCCCAGAATCCGGGCGGGGTGGCCTCGTCCTGGTCGGTGATGCGCCACTCGATGCCGTCCCAGCCCTGGGCGGCCAGGATCTGGGCGGCCTCTGCCGGGGTCCAATCGGGGGTCGAGGCGGTGAATACCGAATACTTCATGATGCGCGTCCCGTCGTCAGGGTGAGGTCGTCATATTTTCCGGCGAGCACGTCGGCGAACAGCACCGCGGTGCCCAGGGTCGCCGAGGCGTACATCGCGTGCACGAGTGCGAGCGAGTGGGTCGCGTCGCGGGCGGTGATGCCCGGGTCACGGCCGTCCCGCAGCGCGGCGGCGATGTCGTCATACTGCCGGGTGTGGGCGGCGAGGAAGTCGCCGTCCTCCCGCGGGGAGGTGGAGAGCTGACCGGCGTCGATGACCTCGGCTGCCTGGTTCGCGGTGCCCACCGCGCTCAACCCGGTTCCGGGAATCAGGTCGGCGCCGCCGGCCGCGTGGAAGTACTCCAGGCGGTCGTTGTCGATCACCGCGGAGCCGCGCGAGCCGAGCACCTGCAGGCGGGTATTCAGCCCCGGGTAGGCGGCCGTGGTGCAGTGGATCACGCCGAGGGCACCGGATTCGAACGCGACCGTGGCCACCGCGATGTCCTCAACCTCGATCCGCTCGTGGGCGAGCAGTGCGGTGCGGGCGTAGACCTCCACCGGGGTGCCGAGGGTCCAGCGCAGCAGGTCCACGGTGTGCACACCCTGGTTCATCACCGCGCCGCCACCGTCGAGTTCCCAGGTGCCACGCCAGTTACCGCTGTCGTAGTAGTCCTGTCCGCGCCACCAGGCCACGGTGGCCGAACCCGAGGTGACCCGCCCGAAGCGGCCCGCATCGATGGCCTGCTTGACCAGCACGCTGGCCGGATCGAAGCGGTGCTGGGAGATGACGCTGACGATCAGTCCGCGCTCGGCGGCCTCATCGGCCAGGTCGGCGATGCGGCGAGCGCGCACCAGGTCCACGTCGATCGGCTTCTCGATCACCACGTGCACGCCGGCGGCGAGTGCTTCCCGGGCCGCGTCTACGTGCAGACCGCTGGGGGTCGTGATGACCACCAGGTCGATGTCTCCGGCCTCAAGCGCCTCGGTCAGGGTCGCGAAGGTGCGCGGACGCTCCACCGGATACTCGGTGGGCAGCAGGTCGGCGAGGGTGGTGAGGGCTTCGGGGAAGACATCCACCAGCGCGCTCACGGTGAAGGCCTCGTGGGCCGCCAGGACGCGGGCGTGGTGGGTGCCGATCACGCCGCAGCCGATGATGACGGCACGGGTGGGTGTTGCGGTGGTCATTTGAGTGTTACTCCCAGTTCATCGGTGAGGCCCCTAAAGGCACGGGCTGCACGCCCGAAGGCGGCGGCCCCGGAGAATCCGCCGGTGGCGAATGCATCGGACAGGTGCGGTTCGAGCGAGGCGAAGCCGGCAAACCCGTCGGATGCCAGGGCACCGAGGGTTTCGCGCAGCTGGCCATCACCCTCGCCCGCGGCAACCACCGAGTGGTCGCTCGCGAGGGCGTCCTTCACCTGCAGGTATTCCAGGTAGGGGCGCAGGTCCTCGAATCCGTCATCGAAGGGCACCGCTCCCACCTGTACATAGTTGGCGTTGTCCCAGGCCACGCGGAGCGCCGGCGAGTTCACCGAGGTGATCAGGTCGAGCACCCGGGCGGGGGTGTCGCCATAGATGTCCTTCTCGTTCTCGTGCAGCAGCACGATCCCCGCGGCCTGGGCGATCTCGGCAAAGCGGGTCAGGCGTTCGATCACGGGCTCGCGGATCGAGTCCACGTCCACGCCCTCGCCGTAGTAGAAGGAGAAGATGCGGATGTAGCGACTGTTCAGCACCTTGGCGGCGTTGATGGCGCGGTCCAGGCGTGCCAGCTCGGCGTCGAAGTCCGAGGTGATATCCACCTTGCCCAGCGGCGAGGCGATGGCCGAGACCCCCATCTCCTGTTCGGCGAGCAGCGCACGCAGCTCCTCCAGCCGGGCATCGTCAAGCTCCACGATGTTGATGCCCCAGGCGCTGCGGACCTCGATGTGCTGGGCACCGAGCGCCTGCAGCACGGCGATCTGAATGCGGGGATCCTCATGGATCTCGTCCCCGAACCCGGACAGGGTCCAGGTGGGGGTGGATGATGCGGTCATTACTTAACTCCTCCTGCGGTGAGGCCACCAACAAGGTAGCGCTGGAAAATAAGGTAGAGAACAACAACGGGCACCGCACACACCAGCGCGGCGGCCATCATCTGGCCATAAACCGGGACGGCACCGCCCTCCTGGGTGGCCCCAAAAATCTGCAGCGAGACGGCCACGGTTCGAGACTCCGGGCGTGTCATCACCGAGGCGAAGAGCACGTCGTTCCAGCCCAGCAGGAACGCGAAGATGCCCGAGACGACGATGCCCGGCCAGCTCAGCGGCACGATAATCCGGGTGAGGATCTTGAAGGGTGAGGCCCCGTCCAGGCGGGCAGCCTCCTCAAGCTCGCGCGGCAGGCCACGCAGGTAGGTCACCATGACCCAGGTGGAGAACGGCAGCGCGAAGGTCAGGTAGGTGAGGAACAGGCCCCAGCGGGTACCGATGATCTGCACACCCAGCGTGCTCGCCGCACTGGAGAAGAGCACAAACACCGGCAGCAGGAGCAGGGTTCCGGGGATCGACTGCAGCGCGAGCAGACCGCGCAGTACCAGCAGGCGGCCGCGGAAGGCATAGCGCACCAGCACATAGGCGGTGGAGACCGAGAGTCCGGCACAGACGATCGCGACGCCGCCGGCCACCAGCACGCTGTTCACCAGTCCGGTGCCCAGGTCCACCGTGGTCCAGATCTTCGAGTAGTTCTCAAACGTCAGCTCGGTGGGCCAGAACGCCCCGCGGGCCACGGCCAGGTCGGAGTTGATCGAGGCGAAGAAGATGTAGAGCACCGGCACCATCGAGAAGACCAGCAGCGCGGCCAGGATCACGATCAGCAGGGGCTTGGGCAACAGCCGGTGGATCTGCGCCTGGCGGGCACCCTCCTTGGCGCTGGCGCGGTGCGGGGTCACGCGTACGGGGGCGATCGTGTTACTTGCGGACACGGGAACCACCATCCTCTCCGGTGTCGAGCTTCACTGCTCGCAGGTAGATAAAGAGCGGAATCGCGATCAGGATCAGCGAGATCACGGCCATCGCGGCCGACAGTCCGAACCTGAAGTTCTGGAAGCCGGTGATGTAGGTGAGCACGGGCAGGACGTTGACATCCGCCGGTGCGGGGATTCCAAACAGCACAAACGGGAGGGTGAAGTTATTGACCGAGTGCAGGAAGGAGATGATCAGCGCCAGGGTGATCGGGCCCTTGAGGTAGGGCAGGATGACGTAGCGCAGCTTGGTCCACCAGCCGGCACCGTCCAGCGCCGATGCCTCGTGTACCTCGGAGTCCACCGACTGCAGACCCGAAAGCACCAGCAGGTAGATAAAGGGCCAGGATGCCCAGATCTGCACAAACACCAGCGCCCAGTAGGACTGCGGTCCGTTGAGCCAGAGGCCCCCGTCGATGCCGAAGTTCTTGAGCATCGCGTTGCCCACCCCGTCGGGCTGGAGCATGGTGCGCCACACGGTACCCACCACGAAGGTCGGCAGCACGTAGGGCACCAGGAACAGCGAGCGAACCAGGCCCCGACCGCGGAAGCGGTTCTGGGTGGCCAGGGCCGCGGCGACACCGATCGGCAGGCAGATCAGGGTCACCAGGACCGCGTAGCCCACGCTGATGCCGATGGACTGGATCAGCGAGGACTTGGTCAGCGCCTCCACATAGTTGGAGATGCCGATAAACGGGGCGCTGATCCACTGCCGCAGCGTGTACTGGTCGAGATCCATCAGGGAAATCACCAGTCCCAGCACCAGCGGGACCAGGATCACCACCACCATCAAGATACCGCCGGGGGCGAGCATCCAGAGCGGGCGATCACGCTCGCCGATCTTCCGGGCCCGACGCGGGCGACCCTTGGGAGGCGAGGAGGGGGCGGGGTGCCCGCCCCGGCGCGCGGCAGTGCGCGCCGGGGTGGCATCGGCGCTCGCGGCGGCAGTGGCCGCGAGCGCATCGGCGCGGGTGCGCGCCTCGGGGGTGGTAACCATGATGAATCTCTTCCGGTGTCTTACTTCGCGCGATCCAGAGCGGACTGAGCCTTTTCCTGCTCGGTCTTCAGGGCGGAGGTGATCTGATCGGTGCTCACAGATCCGGCGTTGAGCGACGGGATGGCCTGAACCACCACGTTGGTCAAGCCCAGCTGCACGTCACCCCAGGCACCGCTGAACGGGGTGCCCACGGAGAGCTTGGAGGCTGCAACGATCGGGGCGAGCTTCTCGTTGTCCTTTTCCAGCGCCTCGGCTGCCTGGGCGTTGGTAGGCATCTCGCCGAAGGTGTCGTAGTAGACCTTCTGTTCCTCGGCGGTGGTGAGCATCTCGATCAGGGCGAAGGAGAGGTCCTTGTTCTTGGAGTAGTCGGCAACCACGAAGTTGGATCCGCTGAGGATCGAGGCTGCTTCCTTACCGTCGGAGGGACGCTTGGTCTCCCCCGGCGGAACGGTCGGCATGACCGCGTAGGCGTACTTACCGGCCACGGCCGAGGCTTCCAGGGTGTTGATCGAGGTCGCGGTGACCATCGGCATGAACGCGGCCTTGCCGTCGGCGAACGAGGCGAGCGCCTGGCTGGCCTTCCACCCGATCGCCGCCGGGTTGACCACCTTGTCCTGGGTCAGCCAGCCGAAGTAGGTCTCATAGGCCTTGATGGTGACCGGATCATCCATGCGCACCTTCTTGCCATCGATGATCGGGTTCCCGGCTTGGGTCGACATCGCCCAGATGAACTTCCACGGGTCGAAGTTGTCGCCGTAGGCGATGCTCAGACCGTACACGTCGTCGTGGGTCAGTTTCTTTGCCTGCTCAAGCAGTCCGTCCCAGGTGTCGGCGGGCTTGTCGATGCCGGCGGCGGCGAGCATCTCGGTGTTGTAGGCCATCACAAACGGACGGCTTCGGGCGGGGATCCCCACCTCGTTGTCCTTGTCCGGTCCGGAAATCCCCAGGCTGGCCTCGGTGAAGCGGTCGCGGCCACCCACCTTCTTCCATTCCTCGTCACCGAGCTTAACGAAGGCGCCGGTGGCGTAGGCGGTCGGGGTGAACGTGGTTCCCAGCGAGTAGATGTCCGGGCCCTGGCCCGAGACCACCGAGGTCTGGATCTTGGTCAGCTCATCGTTGGCGCTGGCGAAGGTTTCGAACTTCACCTCGGCACCGGTCTTGGCCTTGAACTTTTCGCTCACATCGGCGAACCACTTCTGCTGTTCCTCCGGGTAGAGCGTGTTGGCGTCGGTCAGAACGTTCAGGGTCTTGCCCTTACCGTCCAGCGCGCCGGCGCCATCGCCGGGTGCGTCACCGCCGCTCGCGCAACCGGCGAGAGTGATCGCGCCGGCCGCCAGTAGCGCCGTGGTCAGGGCGAATTTTTTCTTCATCATCCGAGCTCCTCCTTGAGTGGGTGAAACCGTGGCTCAAAACCCCGGTGCACCGACTCTAGACAAAACGACAAACTTTCAGCAACCGTTTGCCAAAAATTGCCAAGTGTGGTTTTCTCTGGATATGAGTAATGACCCGGTGTCGCCGTCAACCAGACCCGCGACGATTCACGATGTGGCCCGCGAAAGCGGATTTGCCGCCTCGACCGTTTCGCGCGCGCTCTCCAATCCGGGCCGAGTAAATGCCCAGACCAGGGAGAAGATCGTGGCGATTGCCCGGGCCCTCAACTACACCCCGAATACCCAGGCCCGCGCCCTCACCTCGGGGCAGACCGGCTCGATCGCGGTGTTGGTCTCCGACATCACCAACCCGTTTTACTTCGGGCTGATTCGTGGCACACAGCAGCAGCTCAAGGCGGCAAACTACCTGCAGATGCTCGTGGACACCGCCGAGTCCAGCGACTCCGAGGCGGCCACCATCGACTCGCTGCGCCGCTCGGCCGACGGGGCAATCCTCACCGCATCCCGGCTCTCCGACCAGCAGCTGCTCTCGCTCGCCGAGCGGATGCCGCTGGTCGCGATCAACCGTCATGTGCCCGGGATTCCCGCGGTCATCATCGACACCCCGTTCGGAATCGATCAGGCCCTCGACCACCTCGCCTCCCTCGGCCACCGCCGGATCACCTACGTGTCCGGACCCGATATGTCCTGGTCCAATGAGCGCCGCTGGCAGCGCCTGGAAAAGACCGCGCAGAAGCTCGGCGTCCACCCCGTGCGCACCCGCGAATACGCCCCGAGCATGGCCTCGGGTGCGGCGGCAGCGGAGGCGATGATCAACAGCGAATCCACCGCCTGCGTGGTGTTCAACGACCTGATCGCGATCGGGATGCTTGAGCGATTCCGCGAGCGCGGCGTCCGCGTCCCCGAGGACATCAGCGTGGTCGGCTGCGACGACATCTTCGGGGCCGATTTCTGCAATCCCCCGCTCACCACGCTCACCGCACCGATCGAGCGCGCGGGCCGGATGGCCGTCTCGATGCTGCTGTCCCGGCTCGAAGCCGGTGCGGACGCTCCGCCGCCCCCGCCGATGCTGCTGCCCACCCACCTGACCGTGCGCAAGTCCACCGGCCCCGCCCGGGAGCACTAGCCACCCACAGTTTTGCACCACCGCGTTACCGACCCCAGCCAATGAAGACAGGGAGACACCCGTGACTCAGCTCACCCCACACCCCGATCGTCTGCTTCCGGCAGACCCCACCACACTCGCGATCGCCCGGCGACTCTATGGGGAGGTGGCGGGTGCGCCGATCCTCTCCCCACACGGGCACGTGGATGCCACCCTGCTGCTGGAAAACGCGGCGTTCCGGGATCCCGCCGAGCTGCTGATCACCCCGGACCACTACGTCACCCGGCTACTGCACGCCCACGGTGTTGCCCTGGGTGATCTGGGACTGGCCGACCGCGGCGTGGCCTCCACCGCGAGCGGATCCGACATCTGGCGCAGGTTCGCCAGCCACTGGCACCACTTCGCCGGAACCCCGGTGCGCTACTGGTTCGAAACCGAACTGCACGATGTGTTTGGGATCACCGAGGTCCCCTCCGCCGACACTGCAGACTCGATCTATGCGCAGATCGCAGCCAAACTGGCGCAGCCCGGGTGGCGGCCGCGGGCGCTGTTTGAACGCTTCAACATCGAGGTCTTGGCCACCACCGATGATCCCGCCGACTCGCTGGATGCCCACCGCGCCCTGGCCGAGGATCCCACCTTCCACGGACGCGTGCTGCCAACCTTCCGCGCCGACCGCTATATGGATCCCTCGGCTCCGGCCTGGCGCGGTGCCCTCACCGCGATCGCCGAGGCCGCCGATATCGACACCGGCACCTACGCGGGCCTGATCGCCGCGCTGCGGAACCGCCGCGCACACTTCATCACCCACGGTGCCACGGCCACCGACACCGGCGTGCTTGAACCCACCGCCGAGCCGCTCCCCCTCGCCGAGGCCGAACGCATCCACGCCGCCGCCCTGGCCGGAACCGCGACCGAGGCCGACGCCGTCGCCTACCGCCGCAACATGCTCTACCGCTATGCCGAGATGGCGGCCGAGGACGGCCTGGTGATGCAGCTGCACCCCGGTGTGATCCGCGGACACCACACGCCGACCCTGGAACGCTTCGGCCCCGACACCGGACACGACCTCCCCGACCAGGGCTCCTTCACCCGCCCCCTGCGCCGCATGCTCCAGGACTTCGGAACCAACGACACCTTCCGCCTGGTGCTGTTCACCGTGGACGAGACGGTGTTCTCCCGGGAAATCGGCCCGCTTGCCGGGTTCTACCCCTCGGTGTATGCGGGGGCGCCGTGGTGGTTCATCGACACCCCGGCGGCCATCGCCCGCTACCGCTCGGCCGTGACCGACAGCGCCGGCTTTGCCAAAACCTCGGGGTTCATCGACGACACCCGCGCGTTCTGCTCGATCCCCGCCCGCCACGACATGTCCCGCCGCGCGGATGCCGCATTCCTTGCCGGACTGGTGGCCACCCATCAGCTGGGCGAGGATGAGGCGGCGGTGCTGATCCGAGATCTCACGGACCGCATCCCGCGCGAGGTCTTCCGCCTCTAGACCGAACAGTCCACACCAGGGGTCCCGCGCGAGGTCTTCCGCCTCTAGACCGAACAGTCCACACCAGGGGTCCCGCGCGAGGTCTTCCGCCTCTCGGCAGGATCTCAACCTGGCCGATTCGGGCGCACAGGTGTGCGCATCTGATTCTGCGGTGGGCGGACAACACCGTGCGGATCCCCGGTATTCCGGGGGTCCGCACGGTCGCCCACAGCACTGAACAAAGGTGCATGGGCAAAACCGTTTCCGGGCATGTGAGGTTTGCTAAGTTGATCACAACCCATGCTCGGAGCCGCGCGTTTCTGCGTCTCTTCCAGGCATGTCCAGCGCATCCCCTTTCCATAATCCCCGAATTGGAGTAACCATGACGGAAGCAGCACAGGCAAACATTGGCGTGATCGGAATGGCGGTCATGGGCAGCAACCTCGCCCGTAACCTGGCGAGCCGCGAGGGTAACACCGTCGCAATTTTCAACCGCTCGCCCGAGCGCACCCGCGGTGTTGTCGAGGCACACCCGGAGGCCGGCTTTGTGGCCAGCGAGACCATCGATGAGTTTGTGGCTTCGCTGCAGAAGCCGCGCACCGCGATCATCATGGTGCAGGCGGGCGCCGGCACCGATGCCGTAATCAACCAGCTGACCGAGCGCTTCGAGCCCGGCGACATCATCGTGGACGGCGGCAACGCCCTCTACACCGACACCATCCGCCGAGAAAAGGCCGTGAGCCCGACCGGCATCCACTTTGTGGGTGCGGGGATATCCGGTGGCGAGGAGGGCGCACTCAAGGGCCCGTCGATCATGCCCGGTGGAACCGCCGAGGCCTATGAGACCCTGGGTCCGATCCTCTCCTCGATCGCCGCGGTCGCCGAGGGTGAGCCCTGCGTGACCCACGTGGGTACCGACGGTGCCGGCCACTTCGTGAAGATGATCCACAACGGTATTGAGTACGCCGACATGCAGCTCATCGCCGAGGCGTACGATCTGCTGCGCTACAACGCGGGTCTGACCCCGGCCGAGATCGCCGACGTGTTCACCGAGTGGAACAAGGGTGAGCTGGAGAGCTACCTGATCGAGATCACCGCCGAGGTTCTGCGCCAGGTGGATGCCAAGACCGGCCAGCCGCTGGTTGACGTGATCCTGGACCAGGCAGGTTCCAAGGGAACCGGCGTCTGGACCGTGCAGAACGCACTGGCCCTGGGCGTCCCGGTGTCGGGTATCGCCGAGGCCGTGTTTGCACGTTCGCTCTCCTCGCACCCCGAGCAGCGCGAAGCCGCCGCGGGTCTGCCGGGTCCGGCAAACCCGGTGGCCGTGACCGACCGCGACGCCTTCATCGAGGACGTCCGCCAGGCACTCTACGCCTCGAAGATCGTCGCCTACTCGCAGGGCTTCGACGCGATCCGCGCCGGTGCCGCCGAGTACAACTGGAACATCGACCTGGGTGCCGTCTCGCGCATCTGGCGTGGGGGCTGCATCATCCGCGCCCAGTTCCTCAACCGCATCGCCGACGCGTACGCCGAGCAGCCGAACCTGGCCGCCCTGCTGACCGCACCGTACTTCTCGGACGCGATCACCGCGGGCCAGGAAGCCTGGCGTCGGGTTGTGGTTTCGGCCACCCAGACCGGCATCCCCGCCCCGGCGTTCTCCTCCTCGCTGGCCTACTACGACGGTCTGCGTGCCAAGCGTCTGCCGGCCGCAGTGGTCCAGGGTCAGCGCGACTTCTTCGGTGCTCACACCTATAAGCGCGTCGACATCGAGGGAACCTTCCACACCCTGTGGTCGGGAGACCGTACCGAGATCAGCGCCACCGACTCGCACTAGTTCCGGTTCTCATCACCCTCATCTGCCAGATCGAGGTTCTGTGCCGGATCGAGGTTCTGGAACTGGCAAACGGGTAATCTCGCGGCCTCGCCCCATCGGGCGGGGCCGCGTTTTTGCTCCGAATTCAACGGCCCTTCCAGCCGACCCGTTGCAAACCATGACGCTCCCGTAGCCCGCGCCACCGAAAGAGCAGGATGTCGGCCAGGAAGGCCGCAAACGGCTCGTCTCGTTCTCTCCGGTACCGCTCGCGGAGTTCCTCGATGCTGGCCTCTTCGTAGGGGAACTCATCGTCAATGATCGATGTGTCAAGGTCTTCCCGAAGCTCTTCCTCGGACATTGTCGCCTCTCTTTCTCAGGGGATTGGAGTGGTGGGGGCACCGCCTATTCGATGAACCGGTTCGGAGTCAAGGAGGTAGGCGAGCGCATCCAGGTATGGCCGCAACGCTACGCGCAAGGCACGGTCATAAACAGTGCGTGAGTCGATAGGAACATGCCCCCAAACAGCATCGCCAGGCTCGTTAGCGCATCGGCAAACGGGGACAGCAAGAATCGCACCGATCTGCTTCCCCAACGCACTTCGCGATTCACTCGAATCACCTCCGAGCTCTATCTTTCGCTTCGTCTAGCCGGCCACGGTCCTGATCGTTGAAACTGTGGAAACTTCGATGCGATGAGTGCGCTGTGGAGGATGCTCAGGCTGCCTTCCGCGGTTCGCGCACTACCGAAGCTGACTGGGGTGAATCCCGTGGCGCCTTCGTAGTCCACGCCAGCGCAGATGAAGAATGTCCAACGCAATTGCGCGCATCCCCGCGGCAACCTGGCGCTCAATAGCATCGCTAAAGTCCTTTGCCGTGTCGTGGTCGGCCCAGTATGGTTCCCGTGCAGGCGTCTGCAGTTCGGGCTGCTGCTCGTCGATGTCGCTCATGATCTTCGTCCCGTGTCCTTCCTACTTTCGATTGACCGATGCTCCGCGGCGACGATAGCAAATTCCATTGCTTCCGCGTATGGCATCAACGCTACGTGGAATTCTTTTGAGTGATCGTTCTCCGTAACCCCCATGATGCGCAGGGCACCAAGAACGCGGTCGGGGGCGCGGAGCGGGATGACCAGTTCGGAGTCTCGCCGGTGCCGTGATCTCACGACGCCCTCCGTGTTCTCCCGCGTGATCTCGCCAATCCAGCCCAGCGGGGAGAGCCCACGCACGCGCATCGGCGGCAGCCGTGCACCGGAAATTCCGGCACCGACGCCCACTCGTGGTTTCCAAAATTGCCCATCCTCGCTAAGGACATAGAGGACGATGCCCACTCGTGAGTCCCCGCGGAACCGCGTGCGCCACAGCCGGAAAACGGTGTCTTCGAGGTAATTCTTTCCGAGTCGCGATCGAGTTGCGGGCGAAATCACAACCAGCTCGGTGGCCAGACGAACCGTGCTGCGGAGCAGCGTCAGGGTATCGCCCGTCTGTGCCGTCGCAATGCGAAACAGGTTGCCTTCGGCTGAGGACTGGAACCCTCGTACCAGCAGCGGGCACACACCGATCGCGATCAGCATGCCACCGATGATCAGGCCGATAGGCTCACCGCGTGCGGTGGAGAAACTCATCCCACCGAAGAGAATGGCAACGCAGGTCATCGCCTCGGCAAACGGCGACAGCAGGAAGCGTAGCGCTGCCCCTCGCACGTTGCCCGCCCTAAGTGTCATCACTCATCACCCCCATTCACAATCCTCTGCGACAGAAGAGCTGCGCGGTGAGAACACCATAATCTGTGGAGAACGTGGTCTACACGCACCTATGTGGAGGAGGGTTCTTGCCCACGAAATGCGGCGAGAACACCGGACGAACGCCCCTTATCGCCGGGCGGGACCCACCGGCTCGAAGTACTCGGGGTGACTGCGCTCCAGGCCGTCGAGGTCGATCAGGACGAAGCGCAGGTGGGAGCGCAGCTCGGCGGCGGCACCGGGAATGGTGCCGGATTCGAGAGCGTCGACGATGCGCTCGTGATCACGGATGTACTCGGAGACCGAGCGGAACCCGGTCAGTCCGTGATAGCGCACGCGGTCGAGGTGCCCCTTGGCACCGGCGACGGTTGCCCAGGCGGTTTCGTGCCCGGGGATGCTCAGGAGGGCGCGGTGAAACTCCTCATCCAGCGGGTAGAAGTCCTCGGGGTCTTCGACCTCGCGCTGCCGGGCGATAATGTCGCGAAGCCGCGCTATCTGGGCCTCCCCCACGCGGTCGCGGCACGCCTCGAGCGAGGCCAGCTCGATGGCCTCGCGGATGAACTGCGCCTGGCGCACCACGGCCGAGTCGATCCGAGCCACGTAGGTCCCACTCTGCGGGCGCACCTCCACGAGCCCCTCCTGGGCGACCAGCAGCAGTGCCTCACGCACGGGCTGACGACTCACCCCGAGCTCGCCGGCCAGATCGGCCTCGCTCAGCCCGGTGCCCGGGGCGTAGGTCCCGCGGATCACCCGCTCGCGGATCTCGGTGTAGGCGATCGACCGCGCGGACGCACGTGGTGCCGAAGCGGTGGAGGAGGTCATGGCTCAATCCTAGGCCGGAGGGCCCGGGATGCCGTGCGGCATCCCGAGCCCTCGGGTGTACAGAGTTGTTCGATTAGCGGGTGCACCCGGCGCAAACCCACACCCACCAATCGAATCCTGGTCCCGCAAGATGCACGATCTCGCGGGTGGCGGCACGGGGCCGCAGACGGCGACCTACCAGTCGTGAACGGTACCGTCGGCCAGACGGTTATAGGGCAGGTAGGCCTGCTCGTACGGGTACTTGCCCGCCTCGTCCTTGTTGAGCTCGACACCCAGACCCGGCTTGTTGCCCGGGTGCAGGAAGCCGTTCTCCCAGGTGAAGGACTGCTCGAAGACCTGGTCGGTCTTGGCCCCGTGCTTCATGTACTCCTGGATACCGAAGTTGTGGATCGCCAGTCCCAGGTGCATGGCCGCTGCCATACCCACCGGAGAGATGTCGGTCGGTCCGTGCATACCGGACTTGATCTGGTACTGCGCCGCGTACTCGAGGATCTTCTTGAGGTGCGAGATACCACCGGTGTGGGTCACGGCCGAGCGCACGTAGTCGATGAGCTGCTCGCGGATGATCTGCTGGTAGTCCCACTGGGTGTTGAAGATCTCACCGATCGCCAGCGGGGTGGTGGTGTGCTGACGAACCAGGCGCAGGGCCTCCTGGTTCTCGGCCGGGGTACAGTCCTCGAGCCAGAACAGGTCGTAGGGCTCGAGGCTCTTGCCCAGCTTGGCGGCCTGGATCGGGGTCATCCGGTGGTGGCCGTCGTGCAGCAGCGGCAGCTCGGGACCGAACTCGTTCCGCACGGCCTCAAACACGGTGGGTACGTGGCGCAGGTAGGCACGGGTATCCCAGTCCTCCTCGGCCGGGTAGGCACCGCGCTGGGCGGGCTCGTGGTCGTAGCGCACGCCGGTGTTGGCGTCGAAGGTGTCGTTGGAGGCGATGCCGTAGATCGACTTCAGGCCGGGAACACCGGTCTGCACGCGGATCGCCCGGTAGCCCTGCTCCTGGTGCGAGCGGATGCTGTCAAACAGCTCCGGCATGGTCTTGCCCGAGGCGTGACCGTAGGCGAGCAGGCCGTTGCGCGAGGCGCCACCCAGCAGCTGGTAGAGCGGCATGCCGGCAGCCTTGGCCTTAATGTCCCAGAGAGCCACGTCCACGGCGGCAATCGCGGCCATCGTGACCGGGCCACGACGCCAGTAGGCCCCGCGGTAGAGGAACTGCCACATGTCCTCGATGCGGTGCGCGTCGGCACCGATCAGCAGCGGCACCACGTGCTCCTGCAGGTAGGCGACCACGGCAAGCTCGCGACCGTTCAGGGTGGCGTCACCCAGGCCGGTGATTCCGTCTTCGGTGGTGATCTTCAGTGTGACAAAGTTCCGGTCGGGACTGGTGACGATGATTTCGGCACTGGCGATACGCATGCGCGGTCAACTCCTTTGATGATGCGACGGGTCGGTCATTCCGCCCACAAGAAAACTACCATACCAGTTGTGTGATTGCGAGCCGCAGAACACACAACAGCGCATGCTTTATCGAGAAAGCATGCGCTGTTACGAAAACGCTGGTATGGCAGATACGCGCTAGAGGACACCCAACTCGGTGAGCTTGGCCTCCAGATCGCGGTCACTCGGCTCAACCTGATGCGATCCATCCGGGAACACCACCACCGGAATCTGGGTCCGGCCGGAGATCGCCTGAGCGCGCTCGGCACCGGTCTCATCAGCAACCAGATCCACATAGGTGTAGGCCACCCCACGGGCATCCAGTAGGGCTTTGGATCGCACACAGTCACGGCACCAGTCGGCACCGTACATGGTGATCTGAGGGTCGTTTGCGATTACATCGTTTGTCATGAGCCCACCCTACGCCCGCTTCACTGCCTCCGCCAGGGCGATCAGGTAGCGACCGCCACCGCGCCACCGAACCTTGTGGGCCGGAGAGTAAGACCGGCGGGCGGCAGATCAAAGATTTCTCCGCTGGGGATAAATCCGCGGCGCAGAAAGTATGCGGTGAGTGCGGGCTCGGGAGTCACGATCACCAGTTCGCGAGCCTCCCCGCGCACCGAGCCTCGCAGCATTCGATCCAACTCCGCGACCATCGCCGAGGTCACATCACATCGAGTGCGAGCGGGGGTCACCCAAAATGCCCCCAGACGCAACCCTCCATTACCCTGGGTCCTCAGATTCACCACAGACGCCAGGGCTCCGTCTCCGCGTCCATGTTGCACATGCGCGGCGGCCACCAGGACACCCTCTACCTCCCCCAGTAGCACCCGCTGATTCTCGGCTCGGATCCAGTGCGCCGCCAACGGAAGATCCGTCGGCCGCGACGAGGACATACCCACCTCGCTCGCCCACCCCGCGCGACTGGGTGCCCCGCGAAACACTCGGGCGGCCAGCGCCACAATCCTGGGGGCATCCGCGGCCACCGCGAATCGGAACCGAATCTCGCTCACATCCATTCACGCTACGCGCGTGCGCCGGCGCGATGGAGCGCGCCCATCAAACGTGTCGCTAATCGCCCGCGAGGAGGGCGCGTGCGGCACCGGTTACCTGCACCACGAGCTCCGCCCGGCGATGCCGGTCACGACCAAACCGATCGGCCGCCGTTTCGGGATCATCCTGGGTCCCCTCACTCCCACCGAGCACCAGGCGATTCATCTGCGGCATGGTCCACCAGGCGGCGGCGAGCATGATGATACTCAGGAGCAGCTGGGCCACCTGGGGTCGCGATACACCGGGCAAGGCCACGGACAGGGTATCCACCTTGGCCACACAGTTCGCCAGCCGAGTGTGGCCACCCATCCGGGCGGCGGGCCGCTCCAACCCCTCCCAGGCCAGCAATCGGGGCAGGTGCGGGCTCTGATGGAAGCGATCAAAAAAGGCTCCGGCATACTCCCCCACGGCCTCGGCCCCGACGCCGGACACGTGCACCTGCCCCACGAAGGTTTCCAACTCGCGCGAAAGCACGGTCTCAAACAGCGCCTCCTTGTTGCCGAAGTAGCTGTAGATGCGCTCCTTATTCACCCCGGCCGCCCGCGCAATGGCGTCGATGCGGGTGCCCGCCAAACCAGACTCACTAAAGCACGCCGTCGCGGCATCGAGCAGGAGCTTTTGAGTGCGTTCGGTATCCCAGGCCATGACCCCAGTCTAGCAATTCCAACTAAACGGTTGCAGATACCCGATCGAGGCGATACTGTCGAATCTGCAACCAAACAGTTGGAGATTGATTAATGTCACAGAAACCACCCTCGACCCACGTCCGCGCACTGCTCACCTGGCTCGCCATCTTCCCCCTGGTCACCCTCGGCTCGTTCGCCCTCGAACCCCTCTCCGCGGGCTGGCCTCTGCCCTTGCGCACGCTGGTGCTGACCGCGGCCGTGGTTCCCCTGGCCGTCTACCTGGTGGTCCCCAACCTGTTGCGCGCGCACGGAAGCATTCTGTCGAGGCGCGCGGGCCTAGTTCCGGCAGTCGCGGTCATTCCCCCGGCAGAACTGGCGGACTAACGGGGACACGCACAGCGCCCACCACCACATCACAAACGCCTCCCGCTCATCGAGCGGGAGGCGTTTGTGATGTGGCTAAATGCTAGGCGGCACCGTCGAACATCGAGGTAACCGAACCATCCTCGAAGACCTCGTGGATCGCACGTGCCAGCAGCGGCGCGATCGGGAGGATGGTGAGGGTGTCGAAGCGCTTGTGCTCGGGGATCGGCAGGGTGTCGGTCACCACGACCTCGTCCACGCAGGCCGACTGCAGAATCTCGCTCGCCGGGTCCGAGAACACGGCGTGGGTTGCGGCCACGATCACGCGGGTCGCACCGTTGTCCTTGAGAGCCTGAGCCGCCTTGACGATGGTTCCGCCGGTGTCGATCATGTCGTCCACCAGAAGGCAGACACGACCCTCGACGTTACCGACGATCTCGTGCACGGTGACCTGGTTGGCCACCAGCGGGTCACGACGCTTGTGGATGATCGCCAGCGGCGCATCCAGCTGGTCACTCCACATGTCGGCCACGCGCACGCGGCCCATGTCCGGGGACACCACGGTCAGCTCGGAGCGGTCGAGGGAGGCACGGAAGTGCTCCAGCAGAACCGGCATCGCGAACAGGTGGTCCACCGGGCCGTCGAAGAAGCCCTGGATCTGCGAGGCGTGCAGGTCCACCGACATGATGCGGTTGGCACCGGCAGTCTTGAACAGGTCGGCGACAAGGCGAGCCGAGATCGGCTCACGGCCGCGACCCTTCTTGTCCTGACGTGCATAGGGGTAGAACGGGGCGACCACGGTGATCCGCTTAGCGGAGGCGCGCTTGAGCGCGTCAACCATGATCAGCTGCTCCATCAGCCACTCGTTGATCGGAGCGGTGTGAGACTGGATGACAAATGCATCACAACCACGCACGCTCTCATCGAACCGCGCGTAGATCTCACCGTTGGCGAAGGTACGAGCGTCGGTCGGGACGAGCTCGGACCCGAGCGCTTCGGCTACTGCCTCAGCGAGCTCGGGGTGCGAGCGACCCGCGACCAGAACCAGACGCTTCTGACCATTCGTTTTAATGCCGGACACCACTCCTGCTTCCTGCCGGTCTTGACCGACGTTTCGCGTTATTCAGTTATCTGCTGTGGGGGAATTGGCGGCCTCGGCCGCCAGTGCCGCCGCGCTTCCGGGACGCTTGGACTCGGTCCAGCCCTCGAGGTTGCGCTGCGGTGAAACGTTGATGGCGAGGCTCCCGGCCGGAACATCTTTCCGGACCACGGTGCCCGCACCCGAGTACGCACCGTCTCCAATTGTAACCGGAGCGACGACCACACTGTGCGATCCAATTCGAACATGCGATCCCACGGTGGATGCGGCCTTGTTCACGCCGTCGTAATTGGCGAAGATTGTGCCCGCTCCAATGTTGGTTTCCTCACCGATAGTGGCGTCGCCCACATAGGAGAGGTGCGGAACCTTGGAGCCCGCGCCAATCTTGGCGTTCTTAGTCTCGACGAAGCCGCCGATCTTGCCGTTGGCCCCGAGGACGGTGCCAGGACGCAGGAACGTAAACGGCCCCACGGTCGCGCCGGCACCGATGACGCTGTGGCTGGCCTCGGTGCGCTTAACCTCGGCCCCCTCGCCCACCTCTACGGCAAACAGGGTGGTGTCCGGGCCGATCACGGCGTCGCTCTCGATCACGCTGGGTCCGAGGATCTGCGTGCCGGGCTTCAGGGTCACATCGGGGGCCAGCGTGGCCTGGACGTCGATCCAGGTGGTGCGCGGGTCCTGCACGGTCACCCCGGCACGCTGCCAGCGCTCGATGGTCACGGTGTTGAGGCGCGCGGCGGCGGCGGCAAGCTGCACGCGGTCGTTGATGCCCTCCACCTCCCAGGCGTCGCTCACCGGAAGCGCGGCAATCGCCGAACCGGCGGTACGCAGCAGGCCGAGCACGTCGGTCACATACTTCTCACCCTGGGCGTTATCGGTGGTCAGCGCGGCGAGCTGCTCGCGCAGCGCGGCCAGACCAAAGAGGTAGATGCCGGCGTTGATCTCGCGGGAGGCCAGCTCGACCTCGTTGGCGTCCTTGTGCTCAACGATCCGGTCCAGGTCGCCGGCCTCGGTGCGGATGATCCGGCCGTAGCCGGTGGCATCGTCGAGGATCGCCGACAGAATGGTGGCCGAGGCCCCGGTCCCGCGGTGATCGGCGATCAGCGCGGAAAGGGTTTCGGCGGTCAGCAGCGGCACATCGCCGTTGAGCACCAGTACGTCTCCGGCGAAGTCAGCGGGCAGCGCCGCGACGGCAAGTTCCACCGCACGACCGGTGCCGGGAACCTCGTCCTGGTCCACGATGATGGTTTCGGGAAGCTGTTCGGTGATCGAAGCGGCCACCAGGTCACGCTCGTGGCGCACCACGGCGAGGACGTGAGCAGCCTCCAGGCTGCGCGCCGCTTCGATGACGTGACCCACGACCGTGCGTCCACCCAGCGGGTGCAGAACCTTCGGGGTACGGGACTTCATCCGGGTGCCCTGCCCTGCGGCGAGAACGATGACGGCGAGCTGCGAATCGGTCACTCGATTCCTTTCTGAAGGGAACACCGTACCCTGCGAGAGTGCGGCGTCTAAGAGTGCACTGCGCTCCGCCTCCAGGATTCGAACCTGGACCGGACAGCTCCAAAGGCTGCCGTGCTGCCGTTACACCAAGGCGGAACACGTCGTAGGACGTGTGCGATCCCAGTCTGCCAGATTCCGACGAGTGTCGCCGACGACAACGCCCACAAGCGCCAACTTCGGTCGCCACGAAGCGTGTGGATTTGCCGTCAATCCCCCACAACTGTCTCGAAGTCGAGATAATAGTGAGATGCCCGCACAACCGGATGAAGTCGATCTGATCGTGCGCTCGTGGGAACGCGAGCGCCCCGATCTCGATTTCGCGCCCCTGCGGGTGCTCTCCCGAGTGGATCGGCTGAGCCATCAGCTGGATGCGGCCCGTCGCGCGGCCTTTGCCGAGCCGGGCCTGGAGCCCTGGGAATTTGACGTACTAGCCTCGCTGCGCCGCGCCGGAGCCCCCTTCACGCTGAGTCCCAAAACCCTGCTCACCCAGAACCTGGTGTCCAGCGGCACGATGACCAACCGGATCGACCGTCTGGTCGCCCGCGGCTTGGTCCGGCGCGAGACCGATCCCAACGACGGCCGCGGCATCCTGGTGGTCATGACCGCCGCCGGACGCGACGCCGTGGATGCGGCCATCTCGGCGCTGCTGGCCGCCGAATCGCAGCTGCTCTCGGCGATCACCGAGCGCGAACAGGAATCCCTCTCGATCCTGCTCCGCCGCCTGGGCGTGGATTCCAAGTAGCCCCGGTCTTCGCCCGGGTTAGCACTCGCGGTGGTGCCCGCTGCCGAACGCGGCAACGCCCGGGTGGGCTTCCACAGAAGCCACCCGGGCGTTGTGATGCATGCGATCTATCGGCGCAGGGCCTTGCGGGCCAGCCAGTTGCCGAAGAACTGAATCAGCTGCACCAGGATGATCACGACAACCAGTGCCGCATAGGTCAGCTCGGGCTTGAACTGGCGGTAGCCGTTCTCCAGCGCGAAGGTACCCAGACCGCCACCGGCAATCGTGCCGGCCAGCGCGGACATGTCCACGATGACCACCAGAACGAAGGTGTAGCCGAGGATCAGGGGTCCGAGGGCTTCACCCAGGATCACCGTGAAGATGACCCGCAGCCGCGAGGCACCCACCGACCGGGCGGCCTCGATCACACCGGGCGAAACGGTCAGCAGGTTCTGCTCCACCACCCGGCTGATCCCAAACATTGCCGCCATCGACATCGTGAACACCATCGCAGTGTTGCCGTTTCCAGTGCCCACCACGATTCGGGTCAGCGGCTGCAGCGCCATCAGGAAGATCAGGAACGGGATGGGCCTAAAGATGTTCACAATCACGTTGAGGATCGTGAAGATCGGACGATTCTGCAGCAGGTTACCGGGTCGGGTCACATAGAGAATCAGGCCCAGGACGAGCCCCAAGAACCCACCCAACAACAGCGCAAAACCGACGATGTAGAGCGTCTCCCCGGTGGCGGTAACCAGCTTAGGGAAGTTACGAATAATGTTATCGATGCCATCCATCAGCGAGCCTCCACGATCTCGGTCAGCGCGGAAATCTGGGCGAGGGCGGACTCGATGGCCGCATCGTCGCCGGTCACGGCGAGGGTCAGGTGGCCAAAGGTGCGACCCTGAATGTCGTTGATGCCGCCGTAGATCAGTTCAAACCCGAGTCCAGCCTGGGTCAGGATCTCAAACACCCGAGCCTGGCTGGTATCCCCGTCCAGAATTGACACGGTAAAGATGCGTCCCGGGTGACGGTACCGCAGCGTCTGCAGTTCCTCACCCACCGGGATCCCGCGCACCACGGTGGAGACAAAGCGACGGGTCGCCGCGTGCTGAGGGTTCGAGAACACCTCATAGACCTCGCCGTTTTCGATGACCTTGCCGTTTTCCATCACCGCGACCTTGGTGGCGATCTGCTGGATAACGTCCATCTCGTGGGTGATCACGATGATCGTGATGCCGAGGTCCTGGTTGACCTTCTTGAGCAGACCCAGAACCTCGTGGGTGGTCTCCGGGTCCAGCGCGCTGGTCGCCTCATCGGCCAGTAGGATCCGCGGGGAGGTAGCCAGGGCGCGGGCGATGCCCACCCGCTGCTTCTGTCCGCCGGAGAGCTGATCGGGGAAAGACTTCGCCTTCTCGGAAAGCCCCACAAAGGCCAGCAGCTCCTCGACCCGACGATTCCGCTCGGCCTTGGGCACCCCCGCGACCTTGAGCGGATAGGCGATGTTTGCCCGCACCGTCTTGGCGTTGAAGAGGTTGAACTGCTGGAAGATCATGCCGATGCCCAGACGCAGCTTACGCAGCTCGCCCTCGCGCATCGTGGTGACCTCGGCCCCATCCACCAGGATGCTGCCCGAGCTGGCCGATTCCAGCGCGTTGATCAACCGGACCAGGGTGGATTTCCCGGCCCCCGAGTAGCCGATGATGCCGTAGACGTCGCCCGACTGAATATCCAGAGAAACCCCGTCGATGGCGGCGATCTGACGCCTGCGATCATTGGGATCCGGATAGGTCTTGGTGACGTCGGTCAAACTGACCAGTGCCATTGTTGCGCTCCTTGCTGCTGCGGTTGCGGCAAAACCGCCCAAAATACGTGTGTGGCCTCAACTCACCGAGGACTCGGCGACGCTATCACGGCCCAGACGCCCGCGGGCGGTGATTGGAGAGCATGTCTCCAATCACCGCCCGGGTGTATGTAATGTCCTACTACTTGGAGGACTTGACGGTCTTTTCGACGTCCTTGAGGGTCTTCTCCAGGTCGGCTGCCGGGATCTTGGCGAACACGGCGCTGTTGTTGTTAGCCTCCTGCACACCCTTCTTCACGGCCTCGGAGTCCTGGTAGATCTCCACCAGCTTCTTGTAGGTGGCGTTGTCCTTGTCGGCGGCGCGAACCGCGAACACGTTGACGTAGGCCTGGGACTTGGGGTCCTCGGCGCTGTCCTTGGCGATGGCCGAGCTGACATCGATTCCGGCCTTGGTGGCGAAGTCGTTGTTGATCACGGCACCGGCGACGGCCGGGTCATCCAGCTGGGCGGCGGCAAGCGAGCCGTCCACGGTGATGACCTTAACCTTGGAGCCGGACTCCACGTCATCGGCGATCGAGACGATCGAGCCGCCATCCTTGAGCTTGACGAGGCCGGCACCCTGCAGGGCCAGCAGCGCACGCGCCTGGTTGGACTCGTCCTTGGGGATCGCGATGGTCGCGCCCTCGGGGATGTCCTTTACATCCTTGTACTTCTTCGAGTACAGGGGCAGCGGGTAGATTGCGGTCGAACCGATCGGGGTCAGGTCCTTGTTCTCACCCACGTTGTACTGGGCGAGGTAGATCAGGTGCTGGAACTGGTTGATGTCAACGTCGCCGTTGGCCAGTGCCGGGTTGACCTGGGGGTACTCGGTGAAACCAACGATCTCGACGTTGATGCCGGCCTTCTTGGCCTCTTCCTTGTAGGTTTCCCAGTACGGGTCGCTGGCGCCAACAACACCGATCTTGACGGTCTTGCCGGCATCTGCCGACGATCCACCCTCGGAGGTGGCTGCGGAGGAGCAACCAGCCAGCAGCGCAATCGCGGCCATTCCTGCGACGACTCCGGCGATTTTGTGCTTGATAGACATCTGGGCTTCCTTTCTCCGCGAGCACTTCTCACGATGTCTCAACCGTAGGGAACTCGTGCTGGATGCCGAAAACGGCCCGTAACAAACCGAGACACGAACCGGTTTTAGCCCGTGATTCCGGGGCGGAACCGCTTGCTTCCGGTGTACACAATCACGAGGCAAATTACGCAGATCACGGCCACTATCGCCAATGAGACGGTGTAACTCATGACCGGCAGCAGTGCCGCAAGCACAGCCGGCAGTAAGAATCCTGAATAGGTCAGCGAATAGTAGACGCCGGTGAGACCGGCCAGGTCCTGCGGGGTGGCAATCGCCTGCACCCGGGTCAGGCCGGCCACCACGGTGATCCCGTAGGCGCAGCCCAGGACGGGTGCCACGAAGAAGGGCAGGATCGGGCTCCCGAGGATCGCGGCTACCACGGCCAGCACGATACCCAGCGACATCAGGGCCAGCCCGATACTCAGCGCCTGACCCCGGGTGCGCCCATCAAGCTTGGCCACATAGGGCTGCACCAGCGCGCCGGTACCCAGGGTCAGGACCGTAAGAATGGTGGCGTAGAGCGTGGTCCACTCCCCCATCTGGCGGGCGGCGATGGCCGGCATGATCGCATAGGCGATCCCTGCGGCGGCAAAAACCCAGGGTGCAGCGGGCACGATGACGCGGCGGAATGCCGGGCCACCCGAGGCAGGGATGCGCAGATCCTGCCACCAGTGGGTCCCCGCTTCGGGACCCGCGGTCAGGGTTTCTCGGGCGCGAATCAGTGGAACCAGGGCCACAATGCTGAGCACGGCATGCACCACATAGGGCAGCTGGGACGGATCCGGGGCCCACTGAGCCAGGATTCCGGTGACCGCGGCACCCAGGCCGAACCCGATGGTCAGGGTGAGGGTGGGTCGGCGTGCCCCCGAGCCGCGGGCGGCGCTCGGATCGATGTCGGGTGCCGAGAGCTCCTTGATCCAGCTCGAGCCCACCGACATCGCGATGCCCACCCCCACGCCGGCGAGCGCACGCCCGGCACACAGCAGGACAAACGAGTGCAGCCCGAGGCCCAGCATGACGCTGGCAGCAATTCCCAGCAGAACCCCGGTCACCAGCACGGGTTTGCGCCCGAAGCGGTCGGAGAGGGCGGCCGCGATCAGCAGTCCGGGGACCAGCCCCAGCACGTACATTCCCAGCAGGAGGTTCGCCTGCCAGGCGGCATAGCGTCCGAGTTCCTCGTAGAGGTGAAGCAGCGGCGTGAAGTGGTTCCCACCCCAGGCCAGTAAAAAGACGGCCGGGGCAACACGCCACCAGGGTGCACGGGTCACGCGACGCCTCCGGTGGAGGTTCCCCGGTCGATGTGGGCACGCACGGCGGTGCCAAAGCTCTCGGTGTCTCCGGCGGCGATCATCGCAGCCAGGCGAACATGCTCCTCGCGGAATCCGGCGGCTGCGGCGGGGCGCTCGATCGTCGCCTGGTAGATCAGACGGGCCAGGCGCGGTCCCAGGCTGTTCAGCATCTCCCCCACCACCAGGTTGCCCCCGGCCTCGATGATGCGCAGATGGAAGGCCACGTCGTTCTGGGCGAAGCGCAGCAGGTCACCCTCGACGAGGGCCTCCTGCTGGGCGGCGATGCACGCATATAGGCGATCCAGGAGCGCAAGCTTTCCCGCGTCATCATCGGCCAACAGCTCGACCGCGCGGGTCTCGCACATCGCCCGCACATCCAGCAGATCCCGCCGTTCCTTCGCGGATACCGCGGTGACCAGGGCACCCTTTTTGGGCATCAGGCGCACCAGACCCCAGGTGTGCAGTTGCAGCATGGCTTCGCGGGCGGGGGTTCGGCTGGCACCGTGGGAGTCGGCGAGGGTTACCTCGGTGAGCAGGTCGCCGGGACCATACCCGCCTTGGACGATACTTTTGGCGGTCGTGGCGGCGATTTTCATGGCCACTGAGCGGCCGTGATCACCCTCCCAGGGCAGCAGGATTGATTCGGTCACCCGCCCACTTTAGCAGAACCATGCATTGATGCATGCATCAACGGGAGCGGTCGCGAGTAGGGTGGAAAGGGATAACGATCATGTAGCGCGGGAGGATTTTTAATGCCAAGCATTGCCGAAACCATCGTCGAAACGATCAAGGATGCGGGAGTCAGCCGGGTATACGGGCTCCCCGGAGATTCACTCAATGGGTTCACCGACGCCCTGCGCAAGGACGGCACCATCGCCTGGCAGCACGTACGAAACGAGGAGGCCGCGGCGTTCGCGGCGGCAGCCGAGGCCGCCCTCACCGGGGAAATCACCGTGTGTGCGGGAAGCTGCGGCCCCGGCAACACCCACCTCATCAACGGGCTCTTTGACGCCAACCGCAGTCGGGTGCCGGTACTGGCTATCGCCGCCCAGATCCCCAGCGCCGAGATCGGTAGCGGCTACTTCCAGGAAACCCACCCGCAGGAACTCTTCCGCGAGGCCTCGGTCTACACCGAGCTGGTGAGTGTGGCCGAGCAGGTGCCGTTTGTGATTGAGCGGGCGATGCGGATGGCGATCGAGCTGCGTGGTGTCGCGGTGGTGGTCATCCCCGGCGACATTCTGCTGCAGTCCACCCCGAATACCCGCCGCTCGGCCCCCATCGTGCACGCGCCGAGGATCACCCGGCCCACCGATGCGCTGCTCGCGCAGGCGGCCGAGATTCTCAACGGCTGCGAGGACGTCACGATCCTCGCCGGAGCCGGCACCGAGGGTGCCCACGACGAGGTCATCGCGCTGGCCGCCAGGCTCAAGGCACCCATCGTGCACGCGCTGCGCGGGAAGGAGTTCATCGAATACGACAATCCCTACGATGTGGGCATGACCGGCCTGCTGGGATTCTCCTCGGGCTACCGGGCGATGGAGAACGCCGAGGTGCTGCTGATGCTCGGGACCGGGTTCCCCTACCGTCAGTTCTATCCCTCCAAGGCGAAGATTATTCAGGTCGACATCCGGGGCGAAAACCTCGGTCAGCACACCCCGATCGATCTGGGCCTGGTGGGCTCGGTCAAGGACACGGCCGAGGCGCTGCTCCCGATCCTGCGCGAACGCACCGACTCTAAACATCTCGATGCCTCCCTCAAGCACTATCGGAAGGCACGCAAGGGCCTCGATGAGCTGGCCACCAACGATCGCGGACGCACCCCGATCCATCCGCAGTATGTGGCCAAGCTGATCAGCGACCTGGCCAGCGAGGACGCCGTGTTCATCCCCGATGTGGGATCCCCCGTGGTGTGGGCCTCCCGCTACCTGGAAATGAACGGCAAGCGCCGGCTGATTGGATCGTTCAACCACGGCACGATGGCCAATGCGGTTCCCCACGCCATCGGTGCCCAGTCGGCCTTCCCCGACCGCCAGGTGGTCGCGCTCTCCGGCGACGGCGGGCTGGCGATGCTGCTGGGTGAACTGATCACCCTGCGTCAGCTCAAGCTTCCGGTGAAGATCGTGGTGTTCAACAACTCCTCGCTGAACTTCGTGGAACTGGAGATGAAGGCCGCCGGGTTTGTGACCTACGGCACCGGACTCGACAACCCCGACTTCGCCGAGGTCGCGACCGCGATCGGTCTGCACGGTCAGCGCGTGGAAAACCCCGACGAGCTTGAGGGCGCGCTGCGCACCGCGTTCGAACACGACGGTCCCGCGCTGGTTGAGGTCATGACCGCGCGTCAGGAACTCTCGATCCCGCCGACCGTGACCGCCGCCCAAGCCAAGGGCTTCACCCTGTACGCGCTGCGCACAATCCTCTCCGGCAACGGAGAGGAACTGCTCGACCTGGCCGAGACAAACCTGTTCCGCAGACTCTTCAACTAGCCAGCGCACGATACAGTCCTTCACCCGGACAACGGCGAGGAACTGCTGGACCTCGCCGAAACCAACCTGTTCCGGAGACTGTTCAACTAGTCGACTGTACGCCCGTGGGCACCCCGAATTACCGGGGTGCCCACGGGTGTTTTAGCGCGCGGGGAACAGCTCTGCCGCCAGCACGTCCCAGCCGCCCAGGGAGCGGGCGTGTTTGCCCGCCTCGACGATCAGACCGTGAAACTCCCGATACTCGGACACGCTGAATCCGGCGGCCTCAACCGTCGCGGTCAGCGCGCGACGGGCGGCCGGGTAGCTGCCGGGCACTGGATAGCCCACAGCGGTGAGCATCCGGCGGGCGTAGGTGTCCCAGATGAAGGCCGGGCGATCAAAGGCATAGAGGCCGATCACGTCGGCGGTTTCGGGCCCGATGCCCGGCAGCGCGAGCAGTTCCTCGCGGAGGTCGGCATCGGTGCGGTCGGTGATGCCCGAGGGCGTGCGCCCACCCGGCTCGGTGCTCCCCGCGGCAACGGTCTCCAGCGCCCCGGCATCCAGCGCCCCGGTTTCCAGCGCCCCGGTCTCCACCGTCCAGCGCGCGAGTGCCACCGCCGAGCGCGACTTGGCGGTCATAAAGCCGCTGGGCCGGATCACCTCGGCCAGGTCCTCGGCCGGAATCGCGGCGAGCGCCGCCGGATCCAAGAGTGCGCGCTCCCGCAGCGCCCGAATCGAGGTTTCCACGTTGCGCCAGGCGGTGTTCTGCACCAGGATCGCGCCCACCATCATCTCGAAGGTCGACTTCGCCGGCCACCATCCCTCGGCGTCAAAACGCCCGCGCAGCGTCTCAAAGATGAGACGCTGCGCGGGCGGAACAGCCAAACTCACGAACCCAGCAGGTCCGAAAGCTCAAGCCAGCGCTCTTCCAAGCTGGAGATGTCGGCAGACAGCTTCTGCGTCTCCTCGGTGATCTTGCCCAGGCCCGCGTAGTCGCTCTGGTCGTGCTCGGCCAGGCGTGCGTGGGCGGCATCGATTGCGGCGGTTGCCTTCTGGATCCGACGCTCGATCGAGGCCAGCTCCTTCTGCGCGCGGTGCAGCTCGCCACCGCTCAGGCCGGGCTTTGCCGGGGCCGAGCTGGCCTGGGAGGTCAGCTCCTCGGGCTTACTCGCCGACGCGGGCGTCGCGTTGCGGATGCGCAGGTACTCGTCCACGCCGCCGGGCAGGTGACGCAGGTCGCCATCCAGTACCGCATACTGCTGATCGGTGACCCGCTCCAGCAGGTACCGGTCATGCGAAACCACCAGCAGGGTGCCGGGCCAGGTGTCCAGCAGGTCCTCCATGGCCGCGAGCATGTCGGTGTCGAGGTCGTTGGTGGGCTCATCGAGGATCAGCACGTTGGGCTCATCCAGCAGGATCAGCAGCAGCTGCAGACGGCGCTTCTGACCACCAGAGAGGTCCTTCACCGGGGTCTGCAGCTGAGCGGAGGCGAAGCCCATCTGTTCGAGCAGCTGGCCCGGGGTCATCTCCTTATCGCCGGCCTTATAGCTCGTGCGGTATCGTCCGATCACGGCCGAGACGCGCTCGTTCTGAATGTCTTCCAGCTCGGCGAGCTGCTGGGTCAGTGCGGCGATCTTCACGGTCTTGCCGCGCTTGACCACACCGGAGGTGGGCTGCACCTCGCCGGTTACCAGGCCCAGCAGGGTCGACTTTCCGGCACCGTTGACACCGAGGATTCCGGTGCGCTCACCCGGGGCGATGCGCCATTCCACGCTCTTCAAGATCGTCCGGTCGCCGTATTTCACGCCGGCATCCAGCAGGTCTACGACGTCCTTACCCAGGCGCGAGGTCGCCATCTGGCTCATCGCCACGGTGTTACGCACCGGCGGGACATCGGCGATCAGGGCGTTGGCGGCCTCGATCCGGAACTTCGGCTTGGCCGTGCGTGCGGGGGCACCGCGGCGCAGCCAGGCGAGCTCCTTCTTCATCAGGTTCTGACGCTTGCCCTCGATGGTCGCGGCCATGCGGTCGCGCTCCACGCGCTGCAGCACGTAGGCGGCATAGCCACCCTCGAAGGGTTCGATGATGCCGTCGTGCACCTCCCAGGTGTCGGTGGACACCTCATCCAGGAACCACCGGTCGTGGGTGACCACCAGCAGGCCACCCTGGCCCGGGATCCAGCGGTTCTTCAGGTGTCCGGCCAGCCAGGACACACCCTCGACGTCGAGGTGGTTGGTGGGCTCGTCCAGGAACAGCACGTCCCAGTCACCCACCAGCAGCGCGGCCAGGGCGACCCGGCGTCGCTGACCACCGGAGAGGGTGCCGATCTCGGCGGTCCAGGGCAGATCCGACAGCAGACCCGAGATCACGTCGCGGATCTTCGGATCACCGGCCCAGATGTACTCCTCGGTGTCGCCCACAATTGCCTGGGCGACGGTCATGTCCGAGTCCAGGATGTCGCGCTGATCGAGGTAGCCGATGGTCACCCCGCGGCGACGCGTGACCCGACCCGAATCGGGTTCGATCCGGCCGGCCAGCAGCTGCAACAGCGTGGACTTGCCATCACCGTTACGGCCGACGATACCGATCCGGTCGCCCTCATTGACCCCGGCAGTAACCTTCTCGAAGATTACGCGGGTGGGAAATTCTAGGTGGAGCGATTCCGCTCCCAACAGGTGAGCCACCCCTCAAGCTTAGTCGTCCCCGGCATTCTCCCCGCGCGGTCACAGAGATTACTCGACATCACGCGATAGGCTGAATTCTCCGTGCACCCCCGATTTGGAGCCTCGTGACCGATCCGAACTCTTCCCGCGCCGCCGTGAGCCACGCGGCCGGACTGACTCCGCGCAAACGTCTGCGCCGCCAGATCGCACTCGCCGTGGTGAGCACCCTGGTGCTGCTGACCGCCGGAACCGGTGCCTTCGCGCTGTATGTGTATCAGGACCTGAACAACAATATTCATCGGTCTCCGATCTCGATGCCCAGCGGCAAGCCCGACTTCGGCACCGATCAGAACACCGATGAAACCAACATCCTGATCATGGGTCTGGACAGTCGGGTGGATCAGAACGGCAAGCCGTTCCCCGAGGAGATCTACAACGCGATCCACGCCGGAGACCAGGGTGATGGCGGATACAACGCCAACGTGATGATGCTCATCCACATCCCCGCCGGTGGCGGTCGGGCGCAGGGCATCTCGATCCCGCGTGACGACTACGCCGAGCTGGCCGGTCACCCCAACGGGGTAAAGATGTCCAAGATCAAGGAGGCCTACGGCCTCGCACTGGACGAGAAGCTGCGCGAGCTTGTGCGCGGCGGCATGAACCGCGATGAGGCCTATCAGGAGGCCCGTACCGCTGGACGTCAGGCTCAGATCAACACGGTGTCCAACTTCCTCGGCGGTGTGCGGATCGACCACTTCGTGGAGATCACCATGGCGGCCTTCTACCAGGTCGCGCAGGCAGTGGCGCCGATCCAGGTGTGCCTGAACCAGGCCACCGAGGACAAGTACTCGGGGGCGAACTTCCCCGCGGGTATGCAGGAGATCGACGCGCAGCAGGCGATGAGCTTTGTGCGTCAGCGGCGCGACACCGGCAAGTCCGGTCTGGAGCTGACCGACTTTGACCGTACCCGTCGCCAGCAGGCATTCATGGTGTCCCTCGCCTATAAGCTCAAGCAGGCGGGCACCTTCACCAACCCCGCCACGATCACCAGCCTGGTCGGCACCGCCAAGCAGTACATCGCGGTGGATGACGGATTCGAATTCCTGAGCTTCGCCCAGCAGGCATCGAGCCTCGCCGGAGGAAACATCACCTTCACCACCCTGCCGATCACCGGCTATGCCAAGCGCGATGGCAAGGACGTGAACCTGGTGGACCTGGACCAGATCCACGCCACCGTGGCCCAGCTGCTCGGCACCACCCCCTCCGGCAGCGCCACCCCGGAAACCCCCGCCACCGGCGGCGCGGGCACCGCCGAGACCCCGAAGACTCCGGAAACCCCGCAGGCGCCCGCCTCCGAGGCTCCGGCCACCCCGGGCGCACCGTCCTCCGAGGCTCCGGCAGACAACACCTACCACGACTGGAAGGAGCCGCTGCAGGCCGGCTCCATCCCCTGCGTGAACTAGTCACGACACCACAAAAGACCCACGGGATTTCTCCCGTGGGTCTTTTTGTATGCCCGGCTACGCGGCCACCACCTCGGCCTTGAACCCGTCTGCGTTTTCCAACCAGGCCGCGTAGTGGTCGGGACCGCCGGCGTGTGGATAGCGTTCGGCATACAGCGGCCGCCAACCGTGGGCCGGGGCCGCGGCGACCAGCGCGTCGACCTCCGCCCGGGATCCACCGTGGAAGGCCAGATGGTTGATCCCCGCCCGCCGACGATCGTGCACGGGCGAGGACAGGTTCGGGGAGGTGGTGAGGCTCAGATACGCGCCTCCGGCACCCCAGGACTCTCCCTCGGCCCACACGCTGTCCCGGGTGAAACCGAGGCGGGTCAGCAGCCAGGCCCAGTCGCCAAGGGACTCGCGGTCCGCGATCCACACCTCGACATGATGAAATCCACTCATCCTCCGAGTATGGCAGCACCCCGCACATGCGCACGGCCCCGGGTTCTCACCCGGGGCCGTGCGTCTTGGAGGGAGGCTATTCGGTGCGGCCGCGGCGGCGGAAGAAGAACGCTCCGAGCCCGGCCAGCAGTGTGGCGAGGGCGAGGGCACCCAGCCCCAGCGCGTGGTTGGCACCGGTCGAGCCCAGAGCCGAGCCTCCCGGACCCGCAACGACCGGAGTCGCCGCATAGGTGTTGGTCACCCGCACCGCGGTGGGGATCGGATGACCATCGGCCCCCGGACCCACCAGTGCAACCCGGGCGGTATTCGCCGCCGACTGCTGGTCGGCAACCCCCGGAGTCACCGGGTCGATGCTCACGCTCTCCGCACCCCGCAGATCGGGCTCGGTGATCGTACACACGCTGCCCTCGGGCAGGGCATCAATCCGCACGGCGGTTCCCGGCCGAAGGACCGTGAGCGCATCGTGATCGGTCACCGTGACCGCGGCACCGCCCACGGTCAGCTCCCGAGTACACGTTGCCCGCGCCTCAAAGCTGCCCGGGACCCGGGACTCGCCTGCACCCGGACCGGTGAGAACCTTGGTGAGTTCGAGTGACGCCGGCGAATAGGTGTTGAGCATCTCGACCGTGACCGGTTCCCCATCCAGGATCGTGACCGTGCGTTCGGGGGCGGCGATATTCGCCCCGCCCGACTCGGTTTCGGTCACCACACACTCAGCGCCCACCGGCAGACCGGCAATAGCCCGGGATGCGGTGGTCTCCCCCGCGGCGATGGCGAGCGTGAACGTGCCCACATCGCCCAGCGCGATCGGTGCCCCGGCGAGGGTGCAGACCACGGTGAAGCGTGCATCGCCCACCGTGGTGGTCACGCTCGGCGTCTCCACGCGCTTGAGAACGGTCAGATCCCCACCCGCGTTGAAGGTGTTGAGGAACACCACGTCGTGGGTTCCCGGCTCCAGGGTTTCGGCATCAAAGGCTCGGTCAGCATCCAGCGGCACCGCCTCGGTGTTGAGCGTCGCCGTGACCGTGGCCGCACCGCGTGAGTTGGTCTCCGCCGGGGTACAGGTCACACCAACCGGCAGCCCGTCCACACGCTGGGTGTCTCCGGGAACCAGGCTGAAGGGCCCATAGTTCTCGGTGATTCCCGCGAAGGTACAGCTCATCGCCACCTCGAACGGCGCGTCCGCGGGGAGGAAGGTTGCATCACCATCCACCTCGACCGCGAGGGTCACCACCGCCTCAGCAAAGGCGTTGGTGGTGGCGATCACGTTGTCGGCCAGGGTGGTGCCCAGCACCAGAGCATCCTCGGGATCGGTACTAAACCCGTACCCGGTAGTGCCCGCCGAAACCGAACCGTACTGGCCCGGGGCGGTGGTTCCGGTGGGCTGATAGCGCTGGTCCACGATCGAGCAGGATGCACCGAGCGGCAGCCCGGTGAGCGTGGTCGAGAGCGTCTGGTCCACCGCGCTGATCCCCGCAAAGCTCGCGGTTCCGGTGACCGGAGACTCGGCCCCCGGTGCCAGACACGCGTAGTCAAGCTCATAGCCGGTGGATCCCAGGTGCCAGCGGGTGACCGGGTCATCTCGCAGGTCCAGGGTCAGGGTGAGCTCGCTGTCCTGCGCGCGGGCACCCGAGCGGGGCGACTCGGCGGCCGGCAGCCAGCTACTCGCGGTATTGACACGTCCGGTGGCCGCAACGGAGTTCCAGGCCACCCGAGGGGTGGTGCTGGTCACCGGAACGGTTACATCAAACTCCACCACCACAAACTCGCCACCAAGCATCCGAGCATCGTCGGCAAACACGATATCCGCCCCCAGGGCGTGCGTGGTTGTGCTCGCGGTGCCGCTCCAGGTACCCGCGTCACAGGCCAGCGTGTGTGCGCCGCCGAACGCGTCGGGTGCAACCCGGCAGGCGTTACCCGTCGAGGAATAGCGCACTCCCTCGGCGGAGATGACGGCGTCCCCACGGGCACCGATTGCCTCGGCCTCGGCGCCACCGAGAAGCCTGACCGATCCCGGGACCAGGGCGGCCGTCCACTGCGAGTTACGCGCGGTTTCCAGCACCGCCCCCGTGTCGCCGATCGCCGGCAACTCATCCACAAACCGGAACTGGCTGAGCGCACTGTTTCCCGAGTTGATCAGCTTCGCCCGGTAGGTCAGGGTTGCCCCCGCCGTGGTGAGCGCGATGCAGGGATTGCGCACCCAGTCCCCATCGGGCCACTCGGCGTTGGTGGAGGGATCACACACGGTGCGAGCCTCGGTCTCCGAGCCGCCGATCTCCGCGTTGATATAGGACTCCGCGCGCACCGAGTCGTTCTGCAGGAAGTTCGCGTTGGCGGTGGAGACACAGTTGGCGTTTGCCGAGGATTCATCGGCGCACACCGAGGCCGGCAGCGCCCCGAGGATTCCGCTGCCCACAAGCCGAGCGGTGTTGGTCCCCGAACTCCCCGAGGCCACACCGTCACTCATCTGCAGCGGCACCTGGATCACGATCTTTTCGCCCGGACGCAGCACGTTATCCGCGGGCCAGGTCCAGCGCATCGAATCTCGATCTCCCGGGACCAGCGTCATCTCCGGGGTGCGCGAAACACCCTCGGGGGCCGAGGTCACCCGCCACTCCGAGGAGGGGAACACCGCGTTATAGGCGAGCTCGGGTGGGAGCACATCGATTGCGGTGAGGTCGTAGAGGTTACTCGAGGCGTTCGCGTTGTTCTGAAGCACCACAAAGAAGTTGACCCAGGATCCGGGGTTCGCGTTGGCGGTGGTGGTTCCGGTGTTGGTTACCGGATCGTATCGACCCGCATACTTGCGAACCAGCGGCGCCGGAGTTCCCGGATAGATCGGGGTCTCGCCGCGCGCATTGGTCACCTCGGCGAGCGGGACGGTGAAGGTGTCCATGAAGGATGCACCACCACCGGTCATCCCCACGATCCACTGGCTGGCCCCGCTGGGCAGATCGGTGGCCGGTGAGACCTCGGTGGGGTCGCTGCGTAGGTGGGTGCGCAGCTTGGATTCGATATTGAGCGCACCGATGGAACGCTTGAGGATGCGCTGACGGGTGTTCTCGTCCCCGTCGAACTGCACCCGGAAACCGGTGGCCTCGGCCCAGGTTTTGGGCCCGTCGCCGGTACTCGGCAGGGTCAGGTCGGCGTTGTCGGCCGCGGTGATGGCGTCGCTCCACTTTCCGTCCTCACCCCGCACCCAGACCCGGGCCGTGACCGCACCCACCGGGTATCTCACCTGGACTCGCTGGACATCGAAGGCGTCCAGGGCCGATCCGGGCTCAAGGGTGTATCCGTCCGGATCCGCCGAGGGCCAGTGTGCACCATCCAGGAACTCGGCAGCGGTAGCCATCCGCAGCGAGCGCACCGGAATGTTTCCGGTGTTCTGGGTAACCAATACCCAGGTTCGGTTGGGCAGCAGGTCGCGGTTCAGCGTTCCCGTGCCGGTCACCGACACAGCCGCATTCACCGAGGAGGCCGCCACATCGATGGCCAGGTTGGCGCTGTCTACGGTCAGATCCAGCGGCGTTACATTGCCCATCCGTGCCGCATAGTTGGCGGTCAGGTTGGCCTGCTGAGTTACCGTTTCACCGGGGATCTGGGTGGCCCCATCGATGCTCTGATCCGATGCCAGCTCATCCGGGACACCGGCGACAAACCGGTAGGTGTACCCGGTACGGACGTAGTCACGCAGGTTCGTGAAGAACCGCAGCTCGCCCTGAACGACCGCGGTCGGGCGATTGAGACCCACCCGCTTGCCCTCCTCGGACCAGGTGATATGCACCCCGACCACGTCCGCGAAACGATCGCTGGGCGGGTTCAGGGTCGCGGGCTGCGCGTTGACCGGAGCGGGCACATCCAGGGTGGTGCCGTCGGCAAAGAGGTAGTGGATCACGCCCGCTACCTTGTTATTTGCGGGCTGCCCGCCCGAGCTGGGAGCACCCTCACGATCGGGCCAGGTCACCAGTTCGATACCGGTGAAGTCGGTGATCGCGAAGGGATCGTTGGTCGCGGTTCCCGGCCCATTCCCCACCCCCACGGCGATGCTATCCACGCCCACGGCAATGCTGCCGGTGGCCGACCACTGGTTTGCGGGCGGCACCCCGTCCACGCCCAGCGCGGTCTTGTTACTCGCGGTGAGCACCACATGGGAGGGACTCTGGTGCTGGGCGACCAGGTAGTTCTCCGCCAGCGTGCCCTGCCATCTCGCGGTGGCGTCCCCAAAGAGCTGATCGGCGGCGTACACCGTGAAGTCGGCCGTGCCAACAATCCCGGTGGTCCATCCCCCGGGCTCATTCATCGAGGTGAGTGTGGCGCGGTTGCGCTTGATGATCCCGGCCAGCGAGCCGTTCACGATCGCCGCGGGGTTTGTCAGCAGGTGCGTGCGCAGCTTCATGTCGGCCACCACCGAGAACGCCCCGAAGCGCTGCAACGCAACGGTGGGGTCGGCCCGGGTGACCTCAACCTGCACGCTAAAGACGCGTGCCGAATCGAATCCAACCCAGGATCCCGACCACTCAATCTCGCGGTCCACCCGCTGGAAATCCAGGTATCCGGCACTCTGTGAGTCCTCGATATCCTCCGCGGACAGCTCCTCACCCTTATGGCTGGTGCTGGCTTCAACCTCACCCACGGGTCCGATCGGATTCCCGTCGATATCATTCATGGTGATGGTCATCTTCTGGTCCGGTCCCACCCGGGCATCACGCAGACCGGTGAGGGCGAAGACGTCCAGTGAGGACCCCGAGTGCGGACCGTCGGTCATACGCACGCGCACGCTGCGCTCGCTCTCGGGCACACCGGCCAGCAGGAACGCGGTCGGCGACTCCTGCCCCTGAATGCCGTACTTTTTCGCCCCGGATGCGTAGTCCTTGAACACCGAGGCGCGGGCCAGATCCAGCAGGAACATCGCGTCGCCACCGGTGGCGGTCGCGGTGTTGATCCCGGTGCGCACCTCGGCGGTGTTTCCCACGGTCAGGAGTCCCGGGGTGTCCGAGGACCCAATCAGATTGGGGTCCACCTTGACCGGGCCGCTCAGCTGCTCATTGCGGAACGTGACGGTGGTGCCGGCGGGCAGATCACAGTCGATGGTCACCGGGAAGCGCGCGGCCGGCTCGGCCGGAAGGATGGTGACTTCGAATCCCACCACCCGGTCCAGCTCCATCCCGTCCGTGTAGTCAACCTTGGTGACCGTGGGCGAAGTTCCGGTACCGAGGACCCACACCTTGTAGCTCGTGGTGCTGGCTACGGTGCCGCCGTTCGCATCGGTACAGACCGCTGCCTGCGAGGAGAGCGCCGACAGTTTGATCGTATTAAACGGGTTGCTCTTCAGGTTGGCGTTTGTCGGGGTGGTTTGCGGGTCCGAAATGGTGAGCCCGGTTGGTCCCTGATCCTCGGTCGCTCCCGCCGACGGGCTGGTCGATGCGCTCAGCCGCAGCGCGTGATCGCGGTAGTTCTGCGGGTCGATTTCGGGGTCAAACACGTCTCCGGCTCGTGCCTCACCGGTCAACGGATAGACGATCCGATCCGCATCGGAACCCAGGTTTTTGCTGAGCTTGGCGGTGAACTGCGGCTTGACCAGTGTGATGCTCGCGGTGGGCAGGTTCTCGGTAATCCGGGCACCGGTGGCCGCGGTGGCCACCACGGTGCCGTCAAACTCCACCAGGGTGGTGCCCGGGTTGCCGGAGGGCGCGCTGATCGGTTGGCCGTTGGAAAGCCGGGTATCGCGCAGCGCCGAACTGAGGATCACCCGTGCCGCACAGCCGTCATCATCCAGCGCACAGTTCCCGCTAATCCCGCCGCCGTCGGTGGCATAAAACGTGATGGTGATGCCGATGATCTCCCCCAGCGTGCGCTCGTCCCCCTCGGGTCCGGGCACCACCGCACCGGCAACAAACTCCTGCGCCTCACCGGCCACCGGTGCGGTCGCATAGTTGTAACGGATGCTCGCCCGGGTGGATCCGGCGGGGAACACCACCTCGGGGATCGCGGTGAGCTGCTGATAGTCGAAGAAGTCGGCGGTACGGCTGGTCTGGTTCGCGGTGAGCCGCAGGGTCGCCTCGGAGAGCACGGGCACGCCGGTGTTGGATAGGCGCACGGTGACCGTGGAACCCTCGCCGGACTCATAGACCGAGGTCCGGTCCCCCGAGGCGGTAATCCAGTCGGTGGAGCGGGCAATGGACGGCAGCAGCGCCGCCACAACGATGTCGCGGTGGGTGTGCTGAACCAGGGTGGTCGGCGCATTGGGGGCCACATCGCTCACCCGGTTGGTGACATCGGCCGTGGCGCGCACCGACTGAATGTTGGCGGCCGGTCCGATGATGCGCTCGCCGTCGCTGCGGCGGTTATCACGCAGGGTGTACTCGCCCACCACACTCACCGTACGCTGGGCCACATTGGTGCTACCCAGCGCGGGAAGCCCCGGCACGGTGACCTCATATCCCACCACATTGGCGGGGGCCGCAAGGGTCAGCTCTCCGGCGGCGACGGGCACCGTCTGGGTGGTTCCGTTCTCCAGTGCGACGACCACCGAGATGCCCGCGGGGTTCGTGTTGAAGCGCAGTCCGGTCAGGTCAAACGCCTCGGCCACCGGGAGGGAGG
>NZ_RCUY01000012.1 GCF_003667575.1 Mycetocola lacteus
GGATGATCCCGCTTGAGGCCGGCCGCTCTAGCGAGCCGCACCTTTGGGGTGATGAGTATTACTTTACGCAGGTTCCAGGGGTTGGGCAAATCGGGCCCGAATAGTGGCGTGTCGCGCTTGCAATCGCCGCGACGCCTGCCCGCTTAGGAGGCATCCGTACGCAGTGCGGGGCAGCTCCCTCCAGGGGTTGTGGCCAGTTCGAAGTGCCAGGGCTCATTCGCGTAGATCCGGCAGAGACCATACCGATTCCCGTGCTGTTCCACCCAAGCGGCGGCATCCGTGGGACCAATGTCCACGGCCTCACCACTCACGTGTCGGGAGGATTCGGGGGTCGAGACAAATCTGCGGGCGATACTCTCGCTGCCGTAATCCTTAATCGCCTGCGTGAGCATCCACTCCTGCAGCGCCTCCGAACGCCAGCCGCTGTTCACCCCGAGCTCGATCCCCGCCCCTCGCGCATCCCGCGCCGCCGAGCGCACGGCCTTCAGGAGTCCGGGATCCAGGTTGGTCAGTGCCGGAAGATCCGCACGCTCGGGACTCAGGGACTCCCCCAGCCGGATATAGCCGTTGGCTTCGTCCAGGCCAAAGGGAGGCTGGGTGAATCTGGGTTCAACGATTCCCGCCGCAGCCTCTCCGCTCGGATGCGTGGTTACGCCGGGGAACGATCCCAGTACCGCGATGAAGTAGGCCGCCAGCCCCGCGGGCACCAACAGGACGAGAGTGCCCAGCAGGAGTGCGCGGCGGCGCTTGAGGTGTCGAGGGGAAGAACCAGGGTGAATCATCATGAGTCGATTTCATCCGGGCGCGCGTTGCCACGGCGTATCCGGATTTGCATATGTTTTCGATAGCCCCAGTTCCTAGACTGTGTGCATGCGTGTGCTGATAGTTGAGGATGAGCCGTTTCTGGCCGAGGCGATCCAGGATGGATTGCGCCTGGAGGCCATCGCCGCCGATGTCGCCCTGGACGGCTTCGCGGCGCAGGAGCTCCTGTCCCTCAACACCTACGACGTGGTACTCCTGGATCGGGATATCCCCGGCCCCTCGGGCGACGACATCGCCCGGGAGATTCTCACCGATGGGTTGGGCACCCGCATCCTAATGGTCACCGCCGCCGATCGTCTGGACGACAAGGCGATGGGGTTTGAACTCGGTGCCGACGACTACCTGACCAAGCCCTTCGCCCTCCGCGAGCTGATCATGCGGGTGCGGGCACTTGCACGGCGCTCCCCCGAGGCCGCACCACCGGTCTTGGAATCGGCCGGGCTCCGCGTGGACACGTTCCGACGCGAGGTTTATCGTGACCAGCGCTATGTGGCGCTCACCCGGAAGCAGTTCGCCGTGCTGGAGGAGCTGATGCGCGCAGACGGCGGCGTACTCAGCGCCGAAACCCTGCTTGAGCGCGCCTGGGATGAAAATGCCGATCCGTTCACCAATTCGGTGCGGATCACCATCTCCTCGCTGCGCAAACGGCTCGGCGAGCCGTGGTTGATTCACACCAGGCCGGGATCGGGGTACTACTTCGCCGCGCCTACCGTCGAGGAGCTCACATGACCACCCGGGCGCGCGGTCTCTCCGCGCGGGTCAAACTCACCCTCAGCTACACCGGATTTCTCCTGGTTGCCGGAGTCGCCCTGATGCTGTTTGCACAGTACGTGCTGCAGTTTGTGCCCACCACATCCCTGATCCAGACCAATGCACCCGATGGGAGCACGTTCGCCCCCAACCGTGGCGATCTCCTGCGGGTATTTTGGCCGCGGGCGTTTGCGGTGCTGGGGTTTCTCACTGTGGTTGGACTCCTGGGTGGCTGGTTTCTGGCCGGAAGAATGCTGGCACCGCTGACCCGAATTACCGCGGTCACCCGGGTCGCCGCCGAGGGAGTCCTGGATCGAAGAATCGAGCTCCCCGGCCGCCGAGACGAGTTCCGCGAGCTCGCCGACACATTCGACTCGATGCTGAATCGGGTCGAGGGCATGCTCGCCGAGCAGCGGCGTTTCGCGGCCAACGCCTCCCATGAACTGCGCACTCCGCACGCGGTGATCCGGACGATGCTTGAGGTCGCCGCGGCTGCCCCCGACCGGGTGGACGTTCCGAAACTGGTGGCCCGACTCTCCCACACGAACGAGCGCGCCATCGCGCTGACCGAGGCGCTCCTGCTGCTCGCACGCGCGGAGGGCGAGCCGACAACCGATGAGGAGATCGACCTGACCGCCACGGTACTGGCGGCGATCGCCGAACTGGCTCAGGCATCCGAACACACCCAGATTCGGGTGGACACCGCACTCTCGCCCGCACGCGTTCGCGGAAACCCGGCGCTGGTACATGCGGTGGCCATCAACCTGATTCGAAACGCCCTGGTCCACAACACGGCAGAGGACGGATGGGTGCGGATCGTCACCGAAACCCGTGGCGATCTCGGTCTGCTGCGGGTGGAAAACAGCGGGCAGATCCTCACCCCGGAACTCGTCGCCACGCTGACCGAGCCGTTTCAGCGTGGGGCTGCGCGTCGTCACGATCCCGAGGGCGGCGTGGGCTTGGGCCTGGCGATCGTCTCCGCGATCCTGCGCACCCACGCGGGAACGCTCAGCCTCGCACCCCGGCCCGAGGGTGGACTCGTTGTGATCGCCGGGATTCCCACCTCCGCGCGGTAACTCCGCGGCTGGTGTGCCCGGTGAGTTAGATTCCCAGAATTACCTTGGCCAGGCTGAAGTAGATCAGCAGGCCGGTGGCATCACAGAACGTGGTGATGAACGGGGTCGAGAACACCGCCGGGTCGACCCGAATGGCTTTGGCGATCAGCGGCATCGCGCCGCCCACGGTCGCGGCCATCGCGCAAACGCACAGCAGGGTCGAGCCAATTACCAGACCCGTCGGCACGTCGTACACCAGTGAAGCCAAGGTGAAGCCGAGGATTCCGAGCAGGAGTCCCAGCGTGGTGCCCACCCGGAATTCGCGCAGCAGCACACGCCCCACGTCCTTTGAGGTCACCTCCCCCATCGCCAGCGCGCGGGTGATCGTGGTCGCCGCCTGCGAGCCCGTGTTACCACCGGTTCCGGTGAGCAGCGGAATGAAGAGCGCCAGCACCACCTTCTGCTCCAGGGTGGCCTCAAAGATGCCCAGAACCTGAACCGTCAGCAGTGCCGAGACCGCGAGCACCAGCAACCAGACCACGCGGGCCCGGGCAATCTTGAACGCCGAGGTCGAGAGGTAGGGGCGACGCAGCGGCTCGGCACCACCGGCGCGGGCGATATCCTCGTCCTCGGCGTCGCGCAGAATCTGGTGGGCATCGTCGATGGTGAGGATCCCCACCAGGCGCTTTTCGCTATCCACGATCGGCATCGCCAGCAGGTTCGCCTCGCTACAGCGCCGGGCCACCTGCTCGGCGTCATCACTCACGGTCGCCAGCTCGGGGGTCTGCATCAGATCGGACACGCGGGCGTCCTCGGGGGCCGCCAGAATTTCGCGGAGGCTCACAACGCCGACCAACCGCTTTTGCCCATCGGTGACCGGGATCATGTAGATGGTTTCGGCCTCGGTGGCGCGGTGACGTACGGTTTCCAACACCCGTCCGGCGGTGAATTCGGGATGTGCCCGCACGTACTCGGGGCTCATCCGGCGACCCACCGAGCGGGCCGGATAGCCGAGCATCAGCGTGGTCAGCGCGCGCTCATGCGGGGTCAGGTCCGACAGCAAACGCTTGGCCAGTACCGCGGGGACCTCATCCAGGAGGCTGACACGGTCATCCGGGTCAAGCCCGGCGAACAGTCCGGTGACGTCTTCATCACGCAGTGCTCGGACGAGATCTGCCTGGTGTGCGGGTTCGAAGCGCTCAAAAACCTCCAGTGCGCGCTCCTTACTCAGCAGTCGGAAGAGGACGGCCGAGCGCTTGAGGCTGCAGCGCCACAGCGTCGAGGTCACCTCGCTGGTCGACATCCGCGCGAGTTTTGCGGCGGCGAGCGGAAGATCAGCCTCGGCGAGCGCACCCTCGCGTGTCAGATCGATGTCGATGTCCTGACCCATGCGTTCTCCTTGATGACGTCACTCGGGCGTGGCACACGCGGCACCACAGTCCCAAATTTTCCCCGGCCGGGCCGCGATTTTGCCGCTCGACCCGCCCCAAAGATAACAGGTTGGGGTGTCCGATGGGGGACGAGGGAACGAACGACTAGGCGCGTTGCCGGAGTGGGACCGGATGGGACGACGGGTCAAACGACTAGGCGCGTTGCTCGGCCGGCGCGATCGAGTTCACGTCGACGTAGCGACAGTCCACCAGCGCGGCCGCCGGTTCCAGGTCGGGGTTCTCCAGGCGCTGGATCAGATCCCGCACGCCCCGCCGCCCCAGCTCCCGGCTGGGCGACTCGTAAACGGTGAGCTCGGGATCAGCGGCGCTGACGATATCCACCGACGCACCCACCACGAGCACCGAGACGGCCTCGGGCACGGGTCGCCCGTGGGCGGCGAGCGCACTGACGATCCCCGGGGAAGCGTGCTCATTGATCAGCAGCAGCGCGGTGACATCGGGCATTTCGGCGAGAATCCGCGGGACCAGAGCCCGGCCGGCTGAGGAGCTTTCGGCACAGGAGAAGATTCCCGGGGTGGCTCCGATTGCGCGCATCCGTTCGAGATAGGTGTCGCGGGTGCGGGCGACCGGCCCATAGTCGCTGGTGCCCGGGTCCCCATCGTCGTCAAAAACGATGCCGATGCTGCGATGGCCCAGAGCTTCAAACCGGGCGAGCGCATCGATCACCGCGCCCTCGAAGTTCACGTCCACATAGCTGATGCCGGAAAGCTCCCGGGTGCGACCGATCAGGGTGAACGGGACGCCGAGTTCGCGCAGGCGCACCACGCGCTCATCGTGCAGGTGGACCTCCATCAGGATGACCCCGTCGATCAGGCCGTTACTCACCACCCGGTCGATGTGTTCGGCTCCGTTATCGCCGGGCCAGAGGATCAGGTTGTAGCCCAGCTCGGAGGCGGCCTCGGCGGCGGCGGTGAAGAACTTCAGGGCGGTCCCGCTCAGGCTGTGATCCTCCATCGGAAACAACAGCGCGATGATCCGGGTGCGCTTACTCGCCAGCGCACGGGCGATCGCATTGGGCCGGTAGTCGAGGGTGTCCATCGCCTCGCGCACACGTTCCAGGGTGGCCGGGGCGACCGGCTTGGTGTTGTTGATCGCGAACGAAACCGTGGCGAGGGAAACGCCCGCCAGTTTCGCGACGTCGCGCATGGTTGCCATGGGGTTCCTTTGCGAATTGGTGTGTGCAGTCTCTCACACCCCTCGACCGCGACGAGACCGACGCGGCGCACAAATAACAAAACAGTGAACCGGTTAACTTTTTGGTTGACACGGGCTCGGAGTCGTGAGATTGTTGCGTCACCCACGAAATTACACCTCGACACGATCCCCGGACTGCTGCGGATCAAAGCGGTTTACCGAACGGGTCGAAGTCTCTCACCGGCAAAGGAGCCGCATCATGGAGAAAAAACATCGTCTGACCGTCTTAGCGAGCCTCGCCCTGGTTCCCCTCGCCCTGAGTGGATGCAGCGCAGGCGGATCCGGCGGCGGGGCCTCATCCGACGCCGACACCCTCAGCGTGGTCGACTACTACGTCAACGACCCCGACCAGGGACTCGTGGTGGCGGCACTGGATAAGTGCGCGGCCGAGCTCAAGGTGAAGCTCAACCGCACCGGCGTCCCGGGGAAGGATCTGATTCAAAAGGTCCTGCAAATGTCCTCCTCGAAGACGCTGCCCGACGTGCTAATGCTGGATAACCCCGACCTGCAGGAGATTGCGTCCTCGGGTGGGCTCACCCCGCTCAGCCAGTTCAACGTGGACACCTCGGGTTTTGCCCAAGGCATCCTCGACGCGGCCACCTATAAGGGCGAGGTCTACGGGCTCGCCCCGACCGTGAATACCCTGGGTCTGTTTGTGAACAAGGCCATGCTGGATGAAGCGGGCCTTGCAATCCCCACCACCTGGGATGAACTCAAGACCACCGCCAAGGCGCTCTCCTCGGGCGACCGCTACGGGCTGGCATTCTCCTCGATCGCCACCTATGAGGGCAGCTGGCAGTTCCTCCCCTTCCTCTGGACCAACGGAGGATCCGAGGACAAGCTGGACAGCCCGGAGGCCGCCGAGGCCCTCCAGCTGCAGGTCGACCTGGTGAACTCCGGGGCCGCGTCCAAGAGCGTGATCAACTGGAGCCAGGCCGATGTGAAGGACCAGTTCATGGCCGGCAAGGCCGCGATGATGATCAACGGGCCCTGGCAGATCCCCGCACTCAACGCCGATCCGAGCCTGACCTGGACCAGCGTGCAGGTGCCGATCAACAAGGCCGGGCAGACGCCGACCGCTCCGCTGGGCGGCGAGGTCTGGACAGTCCCGCAGACCGGTAACAAGGAAAAGCAGGCCAAGGCGGCCAAGTTTGTTGAGTGCATCACGAGCGATGACAACCAGCTCTCGCTCGCCGAGTCCCGCTTCACCGTCCCGACCAAGACCGCACTAGCCGCGGAGTACGTGCAGAAGGTGCCGGATATGGCAGCCTTCACCGAGCAGGTCGCCAACGCCCGCTCTCGCACCGGGATCCTCGGGGAGGACTGGCCCAAGGCGGCAACGGTTATGTACACCGGTATCCAGCTCGCGCTCACCGGCAAGGAGAGCGCCAGCGATGCGTTCTCGAAGGCGAAGGCGGGATAGTTCGATGACGCTCCAGGTTCCCGCTTCCGGGACCGCCGGTCCGGCATCCGAGACACGGCGGCGCCCCCGCCCCCTCGGTGCCGGGCCCGGCGCCCCGGAAATCCCCGCGGCGCCCCCGCGACGTCGCCGACGCCCCGAACGTTTTACCCGCCTGCTATTTGTGGCCCCGGCCGCGCTCTACATCCTGGCGTTTTTCGGCTACCCCATCGTGAAAAACCTCACGATGAGCCTGCAGGAATACACCACCAAAACCTTCTTCACCGGCGAGGCCCCCTGGGTGGGATTCGCCAACTATGTATCGGTCTTCACCAGCAGTCTGTTTACCCCGGCGCTGTGGAACACCGCGCTGTTCACCATCGGATCGATCGCCGGTCAGTTTGTGATCGGTTTGGCACTGGCGGTGTTTTTCCGGCGTCGGTTCCCGCTCAACGGGTTCCTGCGCTCGATGCTGCTTCTGCCCTGGCTGCTGCCGATGATCGTTTCGAGTGCCACCTGGCGTTCGATTCTCGATCAGGACAGCGGCATCCTCAACCGTTTCCTCGGATCGATCGGGCTGACCGATGCGCCGATCGGGTGGCTCACCGATCCCGGTGTCGCGCTGATCGCGGTCATCATGGTCAACATCTGGGTGGGCATCCCGTTCAACGTGGCGCTGCTCTATGGCGGGCTGCAGGATATCCCCGAGGAGCTCTACGAGGCAGGTGCGCTGGATGGTGCCACCGGATGGAAGGCGTTCTGGCACATCACCGTGCCCAACCTGCGTCCGGTCATCAGTGTGGTGCTGGTCCTCGGGGTGGTCTACACGCTCAAGGTGCTGGACGTGATCCTCGGGCTCACCAACGGCGGACCGGCCAACGCCACCCAGACCCTCGCCGTGCGCTCCTATCAGGAGTCGTTTGTGAACTTCGAGTTCGGGATCGGCTCGGCCTGGAGCAACATCCTGATCCTCGTTTCGCTGATTTTTGCCGTGATCTACCTGCGTGCGAACCGGCGCGCGGTGGATGAATAGGAGTCATCATGACCACGCTGAATCTCCCCACTGCCGCCACCCGGCGTGCCCGCCGGGGACGCCCCTCGCGCGGAACCTCCACCGCGCTGGGCATCCTCTTCCTGGCCATCATGCTGTTTCCGATCTACTGGATGGTCAACGCCTCCCTCCAGCCCTCGGGGAACACCCTCACCGCCGGCATCTTCCCGTTCGCCCCCGATTTCTCGGGATATGAGCGGGCGATCGCCGATCAGGGACACAACCTCCTGACCAGCCTCATCATCTCGATCGGGACCGTGGTGCTCACGCTGCTGATCGCCGCGCCCGCCGCCTATGCGCTGGCACAGTTCCGGTTCCGCTGGATCAACGTGGCCCTGCTGGTGATCATCATCGCGCAGATGGTGCCGGGCGTGGTGATCGCCAACGCCCTCTACAGCGCCTATAACGACCTGGGACTGCTCAACTCGATTGCCGGGCTGATCCTGGCCGATGCGAGCCTGGCCATTCCGTTTGCCATTCTGATCCTGCGTACCTCGATGATGGGCATCCCTCCGGCCATCGTGGAGGCCGCCCGGATCGATGGGGCCGGGCTCATCCGGGCATTCGTCTCCGTCGTGGTGCCGGTCAGTCGCAACGCCCTGATCACCGCCGCGCTGTTTGGATTCCTGTTCTCCTGGAGCGACTTCCTCTTTGCGCTGACCCTGACCACCACCGAGGATGTGCGCCCGGTCACCCTGGGCATCTACCAGTACCTGGGCACCCAGGTATCGAACTGGTCGGCCGTGATGGCCACCGCCGTACTATCCTCCATCCCCGCCATCATCCTGCTGGTGTTGGCCCAGAAGTTCATCGCCGCCGGGGCCACCGGTGGCGCCGTCAAGTAACCATCCACCATTTCATCGTCGAAAAGGAACACCATGACTCAGTCCACTTCCCCACTGCGCGTCCTCGTCTGGGGCGAAAACCGGCACGAGCAGATCGAGCCCAAGGTTGCCGAGATCTATCCCGAGGGCATGCACAATACGATCCGCGCCGGCATCGAGGAACACCTGGGTGCCGAGGCGCGCGTCCACACCACCACCCTGGACGAGCCCGAGCACGGACTCACCGAGGAGGTCCTCGCGGACACCGACGTGCTGGTGTGGTGGGGTCACGCCGCCCACGCCGAGGTTGCCGATGAGGTTGTTGAGCGCGTGCACCAGCACGTCCTCGCCGGCATGGGCCTCGTTGTCCTGCACTCGGGCCACTGGTCCAAGATCTTCCAGAAGCTGATGGGCACCACCTGCACCCTGCGCTGGCGGAGCGAGGAGGATCGCGAGCTGGTCTGGACCGTGGACCCGACCCACCCGATCGCCCAGGGGGTGCCGCACCCGTTCATCATCCCGCAGCAGGAAATGTACGGGGAGTTCTTTGATATCCCGGCCCCCGACGAACTGATCTTCCTCAGCACCTTCTCCGGCGGCGAGGTCTTCCGCAGCGGCTGCACCTGGCGTCGCGGCCACGGCAAGATCTTCTTCTTTAGCCCCGGGGACCAGGACTACCCGGTCTACCACCACGAACACGTCCGCCGCGTGATCGCCAACGGCGTGAGCTGGGCACACTCGGTGCGCCCGACGCGCGAGGTCCCGACCCTGCTGCGCTACGAAACCGAGGACTTCTATAACGGTCGCGACTACCGTGGGGCGCTGGTTCGATGACCCACGCCCTGCTTGCCGAGACCGGCGCGCCCGTGCGCATCATCCTAGTGGGGGCCGGGGCGATGGGACAGCAGTGGCTGCGCGCGCTGATCGCCTCCCCCGATGCCGAGATTGTTGGGCTGGTCGACCTCAACCTCGATGCGGCCCGAGCCGCGCTGGCCGCCACCGGCCTCGTCGATCTACCCGTGGGCACCTCGGTATCGGCGCTCGCCGCGGAAACCGGCGCGCAGGCCGTGGTCAACGTGACCGTGCCGGTCGCCCACCACGCGGTGAGCACCGAGGCGCTGTTTGCCGGGCTGCCGGTGCTGTGCGAAAAACCCATCGCCCCCACCGTGGCCACCGCGCTCTCGCTCGCGGCCTCGGCCGAGGCGAGCGGGCAGCTGCTGATGACCAGTCAGTCGCGCCGCTACTATCGGGCCCTCGCCGCGCTGCGCGCACGCGTGGGTGAGCTGGGAACCGTGGGCACCGTGAGCTGCGAGTTTGCCAAGGCCCCGCGCTTTGGCGGATTCCGCGACGAGATGGATCATGTGCTGCTGGTGGACATGGCGATCCACCAGTTCGACGCGGTGCGCTACCTCCTGAACCTGGATCCGGTGGCCGTCTACTGCGAGGAGTACAACCCCGCGTGGAGCTGGTACGCCGGGGATGCCAATGCCGCCGCCGTGTTTGAATTCGAGGGCGGCACCCGGTTTGTGTACTCGGGCAGCTGGTGCACGCCGGGGGCCGAAACCTCCTGGAACGGCAACTGGCGCATCGGCGGGGAACACGGCACCGCGCTGTGGGACGGGGAATCCGCGCCGAGTGCCGAGCTCCCCGGGCGTGCGCTGGCCGCATTACCCGCATCGCTCACCGACTCCTCGATCCCCTTTCCGGAGGAGATCAACGGGTCCCTCGCCGAGTTCATCGCCGCGCTGCGCACCGGGGATGTGCCCGACACCGAGGTGCATGCCAACATCCACTCGCTGGCGATGGTTGAGGCCGCGGTGCTCAGCGCGACCCGGGGATCGCGCGTGCTCCTTGCCGACGTGTTGGCCGAGGCTCGGGAAGCGGCGATTGCCGCCGAAACCCGCTCGGACGTCCGCGACATCCTGATTCGCGGATAACCCGGACACACAACAGCGCGGCACCGGATCACTCCGGTGCCGCGCTGTTTTGTGATTTAGGCGGTGAAGATTCCCGCCAGGGTCTTCTTGCCACGTCGCAGTACCGCGACGCCACCGGGCAGCAGATCGGTCAGGACCGCCGCCTCATCGGTAACCTTCACGCCGTTGAGCGAGACGCCGCCCTGGCCGATCGAGCGACGGGCATCACCCAGGCTCGAGCACAGCTCGGTCGACACCAGCAGCTGGGCCACCGAGGTACCGGTTTCGGCGGTGATGTTGGGCAGCTCGCGCAGCGCGGTCGCCAGGGTAGCCGGATCCACCTCGGCCAGGTTGCCCTGTCCGAACAGCGCCTCGGAGGCGGCAATGGCGGCGTTCGCGGCCTCGGCACCGTGCACCAGGGTCACGGTTTCCAGGGCCAGACGCTTCTGCGCCGCACGACGGAAGGGCTCATCCGCCACGAGCTTGGCGAAGTCCTCAATCTCGGCGCGGGAGAGGAAGGTGAAGACCTTGAGGCGGTCAATCACGTCGGCATCGTCGGTGTTCAGCCAGAACTGGTACATCGCATACGGGCTGCACAGCTCGGCATCCAGCCAGATCGCGTTGCCCTCGCTCTTACCGAACTTGGTGCCGTCGCTGTTGGTGATCAGCGGGGTGCCGATCGCGTGCACGTTGGCCTGCTCGGAACGACGAATCAAATCGACGCCGCCGATCAGGTTGCCCCACTGGTCGCTGCCGCCGGTCTGCAGCACGCAGTTGTACGTGTTGTAGAGCTCGCGGTAGTCGAGGGCCTGCAGAATCTGGTAGCTGAACTCGGTGTAGGAGATGCCGGCATCGGAGTTCAGGCGCGCGCTCACCGCGTCCTTCTTCAGCATGGTTCCCACGCGGAAGTGCTTACCGATGTCGCGCAGGAACTCGATCGCGCTGAGCGGCGAGGTCCAGTCCAGGTTGTTCACCAGGCGCATGCCGTTCTCACCCTCGGTATCGAGGTGGGTCGACACCTGAGCCTGAAGGCGCGTGACCCAGGCAGCCACGGTCTCCGGGGTGTTCAGGGTGCGCTCGGCGGTGGGACGCGGGTCACCGATCAGACCGGTGGATCCACCCACGAGACCCAGCGGACGGTGCCCACCCAGCTGCAGACGACGCATGAACAGCAGCTGCACAAAGTTGCCCAGGTGCAGGCTGGGAGCGGTCGGGTCAAATCCGCAATAATACGTGATCGGTTCGCCGTCGATGAGCTTCTTGAGCTCCTCGGCATCAGTCGAGACGTGGATCAGGCCACGCCACACCAGCTCGTCCCAGAGCGAGTCAAAGGACGAGTCATTACTCTGCTTGGCAAAATTGGGATTAGACACGCTCCCCAGAATAGCAGCGGAACGGCGGGGGTTTGTCCGAGAGATACACGCCAGAATCCGCGCACCGGATCGCCCGTCACGATAGTGTGATTTTGCCCGCGGCTCGCCCGCACCCTCATCTCAGGAGCACCGTGTCCACACCACCGATCCCCTCCCTGGCAGACCTCCCGCTCGACGTGCTGGCCGCCCCGGCCACCCCCGAGGAGATTCGCGCGCTCAAGAACCGGGTGCGCGGGGACAGCCGGTGGACCCAGGCGATCCCCACGTGGGGTGAGTATGGGAACGCGATCATCGTGATGCTGCTGGTGGGTGCGATTGGGGTGTTCTTCGCCTATCTGATGATCAACGGCCGGTCCACGGCGATTGCCCCCTGGTTTCTGATCGCTTTCTGCCTCCTGCAGCTGATTGCCCTGCCCTACTGGGTGCAGAAAAACCGACCGCGCTGGAAGGACTGGGCGCGGATGGTGCGCTTCGCCGACGCGACCGGACTCCAGTTTGCCCCGCTCCCGCTCAACACGATGGAACAGACCGCCACCCTCGGGCCCAGCGCCCGCGACTATAACGGGTTCACCTCCCGCGGCGGCCTGCGTCTGTCCCAGCGGGCTGACAATATGTCCAGCAAGCGGATCAAGCGCGAGCTGATCGATCGTCCCGGCGAATATGCCTACCTGCGCATCCCGCTCGGCGTGCAGATGCCCCACATCGTACTGGACTCCCGCCACAACGACGGGGTCGCCGGCTGGCGTTCACGTCGCACCCGGCTGCGGCTGGCCGATGACCAGCGGATCGAGCTGGAGGGCGACTTCCCCCGCGCATTCGGCGTCTACGCCCCCGAGGTGTTGCAGCGCGACGCCCTCTACTTCCTGACCCCGGACTTCATGGAAACCCTGGCGCTCTACGCCACCGAGTTTGATCTGGAGTTTTCGGGTTCCGACCTGATCCTGGTGAGCACCCGTCCGATGGACACGGGTGACCCGAACGTGTGGCTACGCTTTTTCACCGCCGCCGACGCGGTCCTCTCCCATCTGCGTCCGACCGCCACCGCGTATCGTCGCGGGACCCCGCTGGACCCGATGGCTCCGCCGTCGCGCCTGAAGTGGGGCTTCCCGATCGGGACTGCCCTGCTGATCGCGGGCTTTATCGCCTGGCGGATCATCCTGGCGTAGGTGCTTCGGCGCTACGCGTTCAGTGCCTCGGCAGCGGGTCGCTCGGAATCATCGAGGAGCTGATAGATGCGGGCACGTGAAATCCCCAACACGGTCGCCGAATCTATCGCGCTGAGTCCGTATGCGTCACGGAGCGCTCGCGCGGCCGCACGTCGATCACGAGCAGCCTGTTGCGCAGACTCGAGTGCAACCCGATCAAGCTCGGCCGCATCAGCTAGCCGCCGGGCAACGTCCGCTGGCTTCTCGATGGTCACGCTGATGTCGAACGAGTCCTCCTCACGGTTGAGCGCGCCCGCGACAAGCGAGCGCCCCATCTTCTCGACCTCGGACAGCGTACGGGCCTGGGTGCGATAGTCAATCGCGGGCACATCGATGATCCACCATCTGCCCTCTCGTGAGACAACCAACTCGTAACTGTTTCGTTTCATGAGCATGCTCACTTCCACTCGTCCGGGACAAACCCAACTACCTGCTCCACCGTTCTCAGGACTCCAGCGGAGATTAACCGATGACGGGGAATCGGCACGGATCTGCTTCCCGGCTTTTTCCACCAGGTGTGCGGGCCACTGTCGCGATCCACTGTGAACCCCTGTGACCGCAAAAACCGCTCCACGTCTTTTCGCTTGGCATCCTTCATCAGGGTAGTCTAGATGGGGGTTTACAGCAAATGTCAAGAGGGGCATACACACCCATCACCAGGGCTCGGGAAGTTCCCGGCTAGAATGGGTCAAATGGTCACGAGACGAGAAGCAGCACAGCGCCTGGACATCCCCCTGGAGATGGCGGTGCGGCACGGACTGCCGCCCCAGCTCACCGAGGCGGCAGTGGTCGAGCTCGATACGACTCCCCCGGCCTGGCTCGCGCAGTCGCGGGCAAACCGCACCGGCAAGCGTCCGGTGTGGTCGGATCTGGTGTGCGCGGTCTGCGGCTTCACCGAGCGCGCACGCCCCAAGAAGTGGTGGCCCGAGTTCACCTATGTGGTGTGCGATGACCACGAGATCGAGGAGTGGCCCAAGGCCGCTCCCGGGGCGATCCGCGCCGAGGTGTTCGGAGTCGGTGGACGGTTCGTGGGTCTGGTCGACGACGTCGCCTAGCGGCTTCGCTGGTCAGTCTAGGAGTTTCGCTGGTCCATCGAGGGGCGCCGCTGGTCCGCCTGGGGGAATCGCTGGGCCGTCTAGAGGCGCCGCTGATCCGTCTGGGCTCGCCGCCGGTCCGTCTGGCGACCGCGCCGATCCATGACGATCAGCCCGATCACCGCAATCGCGGCGAAACCGGCGGGGATTACAAACACCATCGGTAGGCCCAGTGCGGCGACACCGAAACCTCCGGTGAGGCCACCGAGCGCGGAGCTCAGCGCGGTTGAGCTGAGGAAGATCGCTGAGGCCGTGGCCACCGCGGTGGGCAGCAGGCGCTGCGCCACCAGGATTCCCAGGCCGGCGAAGATTCCCCAGACGATACCCATCAGGATCTGTCCGGCAAACAGCGCCGGAACGGTGCCGATCAGCGCAAAGCAGAGGTTCGCGGCCACACCCATCGCCGCACCGATCGCCATCAACCGAACCGCCCCGAAGCGACGGCCCAGCATCACCGCAACCGGAATCAACGGCAGCTCGACCAGCGGCTGGATGCCGATGACCGCCCCGACCAGCGCCGGAGAGAGCTGCATCTGCTCGTTCATATAGATCGGTAGATACGCGTACTTCACCGATTCCCCCGCGTAGACGCAGATGTACAGGGCGGTGAAGAACAGCAGCGGCAGCATCGCGCGAAAGCCTGGACCCGGGCGATGCTCGGTCTCGACGGATGCAGCCTCGGCACCTCCGGCTGCCGCGGCCGTCGCGGTGCCCTCGGGAAGCGCGGCCTCGGTGGACGCCCCACCCAGCGCAATCGGCCCAGTTTCCGGTGCGGCGACATCGTTCAGGGGCACGGTGCGGGGGCGTCCATCGCGAATGCCTCCGAGCGGGAGAATCTGCGCCAGGGTCGCGATGGCCACCACCACCAGCATCTCGCGGTATCCGGCGGCCGCCGCCAGGAACGATCCGATCACCGGACCGATGACCCAACCGGCGGTCAGTGCGGTCCGCACAATCGCCACCACACCGTCATTGAGCGGGGAGGGATGCCGAGCCAGCTCATCATGCAGGGCTGCAAACAGCTGCGAGGTGGAGGCCCCGGCAAAGCCCAGGACCACCGCGCTGATCACAAACGGCATCCACAGCTGAGTGGAAAAGGCGATGCCCATCCAACCGAGGAATCCCGCGGCCGCACAGATCCGGAACAGCCCCAGCCGCGCGCCCGTGCGATCCGAGCGCGCACCCACCAGATAACCGGCGACCGGAGCGGCAAGGTTCGTGAGATAGTACAGCCCGGCAACCGGAAGCGTGGCGTGCAACTCGGTCACCAGGAAAGAGGCGATCAACGGTGCCGCGGCGGAGATCCCCACACCCGACAGAAACAGGGCCAGCGTAGCCGCCCGATAGAGCGGGTGCCGCAGTGTCAGGCGAATCGAGGATTCACGGACAACGGCCGCGGGCATGCTCACCGACCGAGCTTCATGTCGAGTGTTTTCATGCGTTAAACATACATGAAATATGTTCGTTTGAAGAACTGTTGATTTCGATTGTTCGGTGAGGCTTCCCCACCGTTCCGCTTAGGCGGGCAGCACGGGTGCCGGGGACAGCTTGCGGACGCCACGGACCTTGATGCACACGCGGATACCGTTGCCGAGCAGCAGGGCCGCGATGATCGCCTGAACGATCGAACCGCCCACCACGCCCAGGGAGTCGTAGAAGACCGCGACAAACCGCGGAACGCTAAAGGAATCGCTCAGTCCGTCTGTCTGGTACAGGGCGAAGATCAGGGCCGAGCTGGCCAACCAGAGCACTCCGATAAAGATCTGCCAAATTCCCGGAGTGTATCTGGGCAAATTCCTGATGCGTTCGGCTTCGACCTCGGGATCAATCCCCGCGGCCGCCAGGGCGGCGTTTTTCCGCTTGGTCTTACGCGCGCCAAGGACCGCCATGACCCCGGCGAAGATCGCGAAGAGGATAAGTGCCCCCACCGCAACCACGATGATCAGATCGTCTTCTTCCACCACACACCACCCCGATTTATTGCAAAAAGTACGGGACAGACGCTACCTGCGGTTTCCCCAACATCAGGGCGATACGTCGCGCAGGGCACGGGGTGCTGTCGCCAGTGCTCGGTGACACGCACGGTCGCGATGCCACCGGCACCCACGCGACTTGTTACCAGACCCTCGATGGTCAACACCTCGCTTCCCGCCGGCGGCAGGTGCGGGGAAACCGCGGCCAGCTGCTCATCGGTGAGCTCTCACCGTCGACGCCTTTCTTCTCGATCCAAATCAGATGCGGAAAAGGCGGCGTTTTCCTCCAGCAACGCGTCTTCGCGTGGGAGCGCCGACGGGAACTGTGGCAGCTCTTGGATCAACGCGTTAAAAAAACAATGATCTGGTCGCATTCAGCACGGGATATGTCGTATTTGGACGCGTCGTGGACTCGCAATGGAAGGTAGTCGCCATCGGTTTTGTATCTGGAAACTCAGTCACATTGAGTCCAGGCCATAACTCCGGGACTTGGAGTGCTGAGGGAGGCATCTCTGGTGTTGTTGGTCCTGGGTGGGCGATGCCCGCTCCCACTGCGTCATTCGCAGTTCTCGCAGATGGACAGGTTTGCTATTCGCAAGGGCCAACCTCGTCTTTCGAGTAAAGGCAGTTGAGGTCAACAACGAGCTACATCCATCAGCGCTGGTTGAGTATCACCCCTGCGGAATCGCCCGAATCGTATGCCGCAATAGTCACAAATATCCAGTCGCCTTCATTCGCAGGTTCTCCCGCGAGCGGATTCTGAGAAGTGATGTAGTACAGACCCGGCCAGGATAATGCGCCAACGGGCGGCCCATCAATGTCTATGTTGGCCAGGGAAAGCCCGAGTTCGCGCGCGGTGTCTCGGGCAATGTGAACGGGTTGCCCCACAAAATCAGGAACCAACAGTTTCGATCGCATTTCGTAATAGTCCATCCGTTCCCCGCTCAACCGCTGAGAGGTCGGAACGCCGAACGCCCCGGGCTCCACGAGGGAGAACGGGGCGTTCGGGGGGGACAACCGAGCGGGCAGCTCGGCGGGGTGGCCGTGCGTGTGCGGGCCCGCGGCGATCTAGCGGAAGTCCGCCAGGCGGCCGCGCAGGTTGGCGAGCTGCTCGGTCACGCGGACGGTCGCGGTGCCGCCGGCACCCACGCGGCTGTTGACCGAACCCTCGATGGTCAGCACCTCGCGGACCGCGGGCAGCAGGTGCGGGGAAACCGCTGCCAGCTGCTCATCGGTGGGCTCGTGCAGTTCCAGGCCGTTCTCCTCGCAGAAGCGCACGAGTTCGCCGGAGATCTCGTGGGCATCACGGAAGATCACACCCTGCTTGACCAGCCACTCGGCCACATCGGTGGCCAGCGAGAAGCCCTGCGGGGCCAACTCGGCCATCCGCTCGGTGTTGAAGGTCAGCGTGGCGATCATACCGTTGAACGCGGGCAGCAGCACCTCGAGGGTGTCCACCGAGTCGAAAATCGGCTCCTTGTCCTCCTGTAGGTCGCGGTTATACGCGAGGGGCAGGGCCTTCAGGGTGGCCAGCAGGCCGGTGATGTTACCGATCAGACGACCCGACTTGCCGCGGGCAAGCTCGGCGATGTCCGGGTTCTTCTTCTGCGGCATGATGCTCGAGCCGGTCGAGAAGGAGTCGTGCAGGCGGACAAATCCGAACTCGCGGGTGTTCCAGACGATGATCTCCTCGGACAGACGCGACAGGTTGATGCCCACCTGGGCGAGGATAAACCCAAACTCGGCCACCACGTCGCGGGCGGCGGTCGCGTCGATCGAGTTCTCCAGCGCACCCGACAGCCCCAGCTCCGAGGCCACCAGCTCGGGATCCAGACCCAGCGAGGATCCGGCCAGCGCACCGGCACCATACGGCGAACGCTTGGCACGAACCGACCAGTCGCGCAAACGCTCCAGGTCACGCACCAGCGGCCACGCGTGCGCGGCCAGCTGGTGGGCCAGCAGCACCGGCTGCGCGTGCTGCAGGTGCGTGCGACCCGGCATGATTGCACCGGGGTGCGCCTCGGCCTGACCCGCAAGGATCTCGACCAGCTGCACCAGCAGGCCGCGGATCACACTCTCGTGCTCCAGCATGTACAGTCGCACCAGCGTGGCGATCTGGTCGTTGCGGCTCCGGCCGGCACGCAGCTTGCCACCCAGGTTTGCTCCGGCGCGCTCGACCAGTCCTCGCTCGAGGGCCGAGTGGACGTCCTCATCCGACTCGGCGGCGACAAACGCACCCGAGGCCACGTCCGCGCGCAGGGTCTCCAGCGCGGCGTGCATCGCGACCAGCTCGTCGTTGTCGAGGTATCCGGCGGCGTTCAGCGCGACCGCGTGAGCCTTAGATCCGTCGATGTCGTAGGACGCGAGGGTCCAGTCAAACTGGGTCGACTTGCTCAGGCGAGCGAGCTCCGGCGAGGGGCCACTGGCGAAGCGTCCGCCCCAGAGGGCCCCCGCCTCGGCGGCGCGGTTTCCGGAATCGTTGGTGTGAGAGGTCATGGTGTGAAGCGTCCCGTCGTGCAGTGGTCAGGCGTGTGAGCGAAAAGGATAAGAGTCAGTCTATTGAGTGGTGCGGGCGGGCCCGGGCACCGAGGCGGCGGCCCGAGAGCAGGCGGACACCAGTTTTTCCAGCGGACCCTGCCGGAACAGCAGGATCCAGGCGGAGCAGCCGATCAGGGTAACCAGCACAAACCACCAGGTTTGGGCCACCGGATCGATCCGGTCCACCCCAGTGGAGACCAGGATCACCAGGGCTACCAGGTGCAGTGCATAGGCGGTCAGGGCCATCCGGCCGGTGGCGGCCAGCGGCCAGAGCACCCGTTGGGCCCAGCGGGGCAGCGCGAGCGCCGCGGCGATGATCAGCAGCGCGACACCCGTGGCACCCAGGATTTCAAACGTGCTGCCCGAGTGTGGTGCCGCACCCAGTAGGTTTGCCCACTGCGGATAGCCGACAAACACCTCGCCCTGCTCGATCCCGGTGATCTGCGCGAATACACTGGCACCCCCATAGCCGAGGACCGCGAGCCCGGCACCAACCAGAGCGATCAGGCCGAGGGAGGATCCGGAGATTCTGCCGGCAAACAGCCAGCGGGCAACCGCCAATCCGACAATCATGAACACCACCCAGATCAGCGCCGGGTAGTACCCAAAAATCATCAGCAGGGCCAGGGCCGAGGTGCCGCCGCCGTTGTCCTGGATGAACAGGGCGATGCCCACCTGGGCGATCGGTGCCAGCACAGCGAGCACCCCCGCCAGGATCAGCAGGTTTGGCACCCGCCAGCGGATGATCGGCAGAACCAGCAGGAAGGCGATGGCGTAGTACTCGAGGATCACCGCGATGCCGTGATCCCCCAGGCTGAGGATCCCGCCCAGGGCAAAAATGACCAGCGCACGGGTGCCGATCCGCAGTCGCATGCGCAGCACGGCCTCGCCCTCGGGCGGGGTGCCCCGGCCCGAGAGCAGCGCCAGCGAGAACCCGGCAAGGACCGCAAACAGTACCGCCGAGCGCCCGTTGACCAGGCCGATCCAGGTATCCGGATCCGCCGACACGGCCTCTTCCGGGCGAATAATGTGCGCGATAAACATGCCCAGGATCGCCAGCCCGCGGGCGATGTCGAGCCCGGCAATACGGGTGGGACGGGGTTCGCCGGACACCGACGGTGCGGACAGCACCGTGCCCTGAGCGATCCCCGAAGACACTAGACCGCGGCCTTCTGGTTCTGCTTCAGCAGCCAGACCATCAGCGCCTTCTGCGCGTGCAGACGGTTCTCGGCCTCGTCCCAGACGACCGAGCGCGGGCCGTCGATCACGTCGGCGTCCACCTCATAGCCGCGGTAGGCGGGCAGGCAGTGCATGAAGATCGCGTCATCCTTGGCGAGGCCCATCAGCTCGGAGGTCACCGAATAGGCACCGAATGCGGCAACCCGATCGGCCTTCTCGTCCTCCTTGCCCATCGACACCCAGGTGTCGGTGACCACAACGTCGGCACCGGCCACGGCCTCACGCGCATCGGTCGTGATGAACACCGATCCGCCGGTCTGCTCGGCCAGCTTGATCGCGTCGGCCACCACGTCGGCGGCCGGGGTGAATGCCTCGGGGGCACCGATCCGCACGTGCATCCCGGCGTTCACGCACGCGAGCAGGTAGGAGTTGCCCATGTTGCAGGCACCGTCGCCGAGGAAGGCGAGGGTCTGACCCTTGAGCTCTCCGCGGTGCTCGCGAATGGTCTGCAGGTCGGCCAGCAGCTGGCACGGGTGGAAGTCGTCCGAGAGCGCGTTGATCACCGGAACGGTGGTCCCGGCAGCCATCTCCTCCAGGCCTGAGTGTGCAAAGGTGCGCCAGACGATCGCGGCGACCTGACGCTCCAGCACGCGCGCGGTATCGGCGATCGACTCCTTGGCACCCAGCTGGCTCTCGCCGCCACCCACAATCAGCGGCACGCCGCCCAGGTCGGCGATCCCGGTCGCAAACGAGATCCGGGTGCGGGTCGAGGTCTTGTCAAAAAACACGGTGACGGTCTGCGGGCCGGCCAGCGGCTTCTCGCTGAAACGGTCGGCCTTGAGCTTGATCGCGAGATCCAGAACCTCTGCCTGTTCGGCCGGGCTCAGGTCGTCATCGCGGAGGAAGTGACGGGTCATAATCGGTCTCCTACTTCTCGAAACTAGGCGGCGTGTGCCGCGAGCAGGCCGTCGAGGATCGCCACGAAGGCGTCCACGTCGGCGGAGGTGATGTTCAGCGGCGGGGCGATGCGGATCGTCGCGGCGTTGGGGGCGTTGACGATCAGGCCCGCGGCCAGGGCCTCGGGAACCAGCTCGGTCGCGATGTCCCGGGTCAGGGCGATGCCCAGCAGCAGACCGCGGCCACGCACTCCGGCGATCAGCGGCGAGTTCAGTCCGGCAATCGCACCGCGCAGCTGAGCCTCGCGCTCACGCACATTGATCAGCAGGTCGCCGGATTCGATCTCGTCCAGCACGGTCCCCGCCACGGCGGTGGCCAGCGGGTTTCCGCCGAAGGTGGTGCCGTGATTTCCCGGGGTGAAGATCTCCGAGGCGGCACCGGTGGTGACCAGGGCACCGATCGGGAATCCGGCACCGAGCCCCTTGGCCAGGGTGAAGGCATCGGGAAGGATGTCTTCGGACTGGAATCCCAGCCACTCGCCGGTGCGCCCGATTCCGGTCTGAATCTCGTCGATGATCAGCAGCGCGCCGCGCTCACGGGTCAGCGCCCGCGCGGCCTGCAGATATCCCTCGGGCAGTGGCAGCACGCCGGCCTCGCCCTGAATGGGTTCGATAATCAGCGCCGACACAGTTTCATCCAGCGCCGCATCCAGCGCCTCAATGGTGGCGGGGATGTGCTGGACTCCCCCGAGCATCGGAGCAAACGGCGCGCGATAGGCCTCCTTGGCGGTGAGGGCCAGTGCCCCCATCGTCCGCCCGTGGAATGCGTGCTCCAGCGCCAAGATGGTAGGGCGAGCCTCGCCGCCGAACTTCCGAGCCAGCTTGAACGCCGCCTCATTGGCCTCGGTGCCCGAGTTGGTGAAAAACACCCGTCCGGTCTCGCCGACGCCCGAGATCCGCTTGAGCTTCTCGGCCAGCGCCAGCTGCGGCGGGCTGGAGAAGAAGTTGGAGACGTGGATCAGGGTGGCCGCCTGCTCGCTGATCGTCTTGACGATCGCCGGGTGGGCATGTCCCAGGGAGTTGACCGCGATGCCACCGAGAAAGTCGAGGTACTCCTTCCCGTCGCTGTCGCGCACGCGTGCGCCCTCGCCGGAGACCAACAGCGCCTGGGTGGGCCCAAACGTATTCATCATGGTGGCGGCGGAGGTGTCCTGCCAGGAGGTCATTCTGTCTCGCTTACTACCTGGGTGCCGATTCCGTTCGAGGTGAAAACCTCCAGCAGGATCGAGTGTTCGATCCGGCCGTCGATGATCGCGGCGTTACGCACGCCGTTATCCACCGCGTCCAGGCACGCGTTCATTTTGGGGATCATGCCGGATTCCAGCTCCGGCAGCAGCTCGCGCAGCTCGGCGGTCGAGATGACCGAGACCAGCGAATCGCGGTTGGGCCAGTCACTGTAGAGACCGGCGACATCGGTGAGGACCAGCAGCTTATCGGCGTTCAGCGCGATCGCAATCGCGGCGGCGGCCGAATCGGCGTTGACGTTGAGCAGGCGCTCGGGATCGTCCAGGTCATAGGCGATCGAGGTGATCACCGGAATGCGGCCGGCATCCAGCGCGTCCAGGACGGCCGAGGGGTCCACCTCGAGAATGTCGCCCACGCGGCCGAGATCCTGCATCTCCCCGTCCACCAGCACACCACGGGTGCGGCCGCCAAAGAGGTTGGCCTGCTCCCCCGAGAGTGAGCGGGCGATGTTTCCGTGCTGGTTAATGTCGGTGACCAGGGACCGGTTTACCCGGTTACGCAGGACATCGCGGACGACGCCGATGGCCTCGTCGCTGGTGTACCGGTAGCCGCCGCGGAACTCGCTGGCGATCCCCTTTTCGGCCAGGCCCGCGGAAATCTGCGGGCCGCCTCCGTGCACCACAACCGGACGCAGGCCCGCGTGGTGCAGGAACACCATGTCCTCGGCAAAGGCCGCGGCGAGCTCCGGGGAGATCATCGCGTTACCGCCGAACTTGATGACCACGATCGCGCCGCGGTACCGCTTGAGCCACGGCAGTGCCTCGATCAGGACTGAGGCTTTGGCGTGCGCCTCTTCGAGCGAAATATCAATGGTGGTAGGCATGGATCAGCTCGAGTACGCGCTGTTCTCATGCACGTAGTCGTGCGTGAGGTCGTTGGTCAGGATGGTCGCGGCGGCGGAACCGGCGTTCAGCTCGATCTCGATCTTTACCGCACGCGGGGTCAGATCCACCAGGTCGCGAGACTGGTCGGGACCGCCCTGGTGGCAGACCCGGACGCCGTTGAAGGAGACGTCCACGTTATACGGGTCAAACGGTGCCGAGGTGGTTCCGATCGCCGCCAGCACGCGGCCCCAGTTGGGGTCGTTGCCGTAGATCGCGGCCTTGAAGAGGTTGTTGCGGGCCACCGAGCGGCCCACCTCGACGGCGTCGGCCTCGGTCTCGGCACCGGTCACGACGATCGCGATGTCATGGCTGGCACCCTCGGCGTCGCCCTGGAGCTGCTCGGCGAGGTCGGAGCACACCTGGATCAGCGCGGCGGTGAAGTCCGCGAGGTCCGGAGTGACGCCCGAAGCGCCGGAGGCGAGCAGGGTAACCTGGTCGTTGGTGGACATGCAGCCGTCGGAGTCAAGGCGGTCAAAGCTCACCCGGGTGGCCTCGCGCAGCGCGGCATCGAGGTCCGCGGGGGCGAGGGATGCGTCGGTGGTGATGACCACCAGCATGGTTGCCAGGCCCGGGGCGAGCATGCCCGCACCCTTGGCGATCCCGCCGATGGCCCAGTCGGTGGCCAGGAACTCGCTGGTCTTGGGCACGGTGTCGGTGGTCATGATCGCGGCGGCGGCGTGCTCGCCACCGTTTTCGTCGAGGGCGGCGGTCGCGGCCTCGACTCCGGCGGTGAGCTTGCCGAGATCCAGCTGCTCACCGATCAGACCGGTCGAGCACACCAGCACGTCGGTGGCCGAGATGCCCAGCCCGTTCGCCACTGCCTCGGCGGTGGCGTGGGTGGTCTGGAACCCCTGCTGGCCGGTGAAGCAGTTGGCGCCGCCGGAGTTCAGCACGATGGCGTCCACGCGCCCGTCCTTGATGACCTCCTTGGACCAGATGATCGGGTTGGCCAGCGCACGGTTGCTGGTGAACACGGCGGCGGCGTTCTTCTCCGGGCCGGTGTTGACCACGAGGGCGAGGTCCGGCTTGCCGGTGGACTTGAGGCCGGCGGGAACACCCGCGGCGATGAATCCCGAGGGGGTGGTGACGCTCATAGTGCTCCTTGAAGGGTGGTGATGAGGGAAAGAATGGTGGCGGCCATTACGGGGCAACCCCGTCGATGCTGAGGCCGGTGGCCTCGGGCAGGCCGAGCGCGATGTTGGCCGACTGGATCGCCGCGCCCGCGGTGCCCTTGGCCAGGTTGTCCACGGCGGTGACGATGATGACCCGGCCGGCGGCCTCGTCGATCGCCAGGCCCATCAGCGCGGTGTTGGCCCCCAGCACATCGGCGGTCCGAGGGAAGACACCCTCGGGCAGCACGTGCACAAAGGTCTCATCGGCGTAGGCGCTCTCCCAGGCCGCGCGGATCTGCTCGGCGGTGGTGCCCGGCACAATCTTCGCGGTCGTGGTGGCGAGGATTCCCCGGGACATCGGAACCAGCACCGGGGTGAAGGACACGGTGGCCTGCTCGGCCCCGGCCCAGCGCAGACCCTGGATGATTTCGGGGATGTGGCGGTGCGTACCGCCCACCGCGTAGGGATTCGCGGTGCCCAGAATCTCGGCTGCCAGCAGGTTGGTCTTGAGTGCCTTACCGGCCCCCGAGGGGCCCACGGCCAGCACGGTCACGATGTCCAGCGGCTCGATCACACCGGCGGCGATACCCGGCGCCAGCGACAACTCAACGGTAGACGCGTTGCAGCCCGGGGCGGCGATCCGTTTGGTTCCCACCAGCTTGTCGCGCTGCTTGCCCGAACCGATCAGGAGCTCGGGAACCCCGTAGGTCCAGGCCCCGAAGAAGTCGCCGCCGTAGAACGCGGCCCAGTCCTCTTCGGATTCCAGGCGGTGATCCGCGCCGCAGTCCACCACGAGGGTGTTGGGGTCAAGCTGCGCGGTGAGCGCGCCGGAGGCACCGTGCGGCAGCGCCAGGAACACGATGTCGTGGCCGGCGAGGTTTTGTGCGTTGGTCGCCACAAACACCTTGTCGGCGAGCGAACGCAGATGCGGGTGAACCGCGGCGACGTTCTGCCCGGCGTTGGAGTGGGCGGTGACGGTGGTGATTTCAAACTCGGGGTGGCTGGCGAGCAAACGCAGCAGCTCTCCCCCGGCGTATCCGGATGCTCCGGCGATCGCGACAGAAAAAGACATTGAGGCTACCTTCAAGGACGAGTTGTGGGTGTGAATTCCGGATTCCGGCAACGCCCGGTCTCTCTCGCTATCGCGAGAAAAACAATTAGGGGGCGTCGCCTATCGTCGCTCGTCGGTGGCGTCAACAAAGCTACGACGTCGCTCGTCGCGGCGGGCACGGCGTCGCGCCGGCGCAGGTGCAGATACCTGAGCGCTGTGGGCGGAGCGTGCGTGAGCCATGTTGGTTAGCGTAGCGCGGAGGATACGACACGCGCAATCTGTGACGGACGCACGAATGATCGTATTTATTCCAACGCCACATCCGAGTTGATGAAACTCTCAGATTGATGCTTTTGCCACGCAAAACGAGAAATTTATCTCAAATGCGGTATAGCATCGGGTCATGGCACTTTCTACCGATACATCTCCCGTAGACATCACCGCCGCCGAACCCATGCGGCAGGTGGGCGCGCTTATTCGTTCGGCCCGGCAGGACCGTTCCCTCACCCAGGCCCAGCTGGCCGAACGGGTGGGCACCAGCCAGTCGGCGATCAACCGCATCGAACAGGGCAGCCAGAACATCTCCATCGAGCTGCTGGCCCGCCTGAGCGTCGCACTCAAGAGTGAGCTGGTGACCTTTGGGGACCGCCCCCGCCCCTCGCACATTCGGGTGGAGGGCGGCCACAAGCTGCAGGGATCGATCGCCGTCAACTCCAGCAAGAACGGTGCCGTGGCACTACTGTGCGCGGCCCTGATCAACCGCGGAACCACCCGCCTGCACCGCGTCGCCCGCATCGTCGAGGTCGACCGCATCATCGACGTGCTGCGCAGCATGGGTGTGCAGGTCACCTGGTATGGCGATGACAACAGCGTCGAGATCAAGGTGCCCGAGAATCTCAACCTCGCCGAGATCGACGCCGACGCCGGCCGTCGCACCCGCTCGGTACTAATGTTCCTCGGCCCGCTGCTCGGCCGCTTCGACAACTTCTCCCTCCCCTACGCCGGCGGCTGCGACCTCGGTACCCGCACGGTCGAGCCGCACCTGATCGCGCTGCGCCCCTTCGGCCTCGAGGTCGAGGCGACCACCGGCTGGTACCGCGCCACCGTGAGCCACGATGTGCCCGAGCGCGTCAAGGTTGTGTTGACCGAGCGCGGCGACACCGTGACCGAGAATGCGATCATGGCCGCCGCCGTGCGCGATGGCGTGACCGTGATCCGCAACGCCAGCCCCAACTACATGGTGCAGGATCTCTGCTTCTACCTCCAGGAGCTCGGCATCCAGGTGGAGGGCATCGGCTCGACCACCCTCACCATCCACGGCAACGCCAACGTCAACGCCGATGTGGACTACTGGCCCAGCGAAGACCCGGTGGAGGCCATGAGCCTGCTGACCGCGGGCATCGTGACCGGCTCGGAGATCACCGTGACTCGCGTTCCGATCGAGTTCATGGAAATCGAGATGGCGACCCTGTCGGAGATGGGCCTGCGCTACTCGATGACCGATGAGTACGACGCCCACAACGGCAAGACCCGCCTGGTGGATATCACCGTATATCCGTCGGAGCTGCGCGCCCCGATCGATAAGATCCACCCGATGCCCTTCCCGGGTCTCAACATCGACAACCTGCCCTTCTTTGTGGTGATCGCCGCCTGCGCGACCGGCGACACCCTGATCCACGACTGGGTCTACGAGGGCCGGGCGATCCACCTCACCGACCTCACCCGCCTTGGTGCTAACGTGCGTCTGCGCGACCCGCACCGTCTGGACGTCTCGGGCCCGACCCACTGGTCCGGTGCCGAGGTGTCCTGCCCGCCGGCGCTGCGCCCGGCCGTGGTGATCCTGCTGGCGATGCTCGCCGCCAAGGGCACCAGCGTGCTGCGCAACGTGGACATCATCTCGCGCGGTTACGAGCAGCTGCAGGAGCGGCTGATCTCGCTCGGCGCGAAGATCGAAACCTTCCGCGACTAACAGTCATCACTACCGCACCCCGCCTCGAGCAGTCGAGGCGGGGTGCGGTATTTTGGCGCAGGGTACACAGTCTGGCGCGCCGCAAGCCGTCTGCCCTACCTCTCCATCCGCGCCGGGAGGATTCGCACCCCAAACCCGGCACCAACGCGGTTCGCCAATGCCACCGCGGGTATCGTCAAAACCCCGATCAGGTAGGGGCTCAGCCCGAACAGTGTGGTGATCGTGAATCCGATACAGCCCACCACCAGGCCGTAAATCAAAACAAATGCGATCGATTTCATGTCACTTTCCAACGGGATCGGGGAGACAGTGGCGACCGCGACATCGCCGCAATCACCGCCCCATGTTAGCGACGCCAGGACTTCCGCTCCGCGCACGAAACATCCCCCGTTCGGGGCGAGTTCCGTGGCGGAACAGAAGTCATGAGACTAGGCGGGAATCGGCCCGCGCGCGGCCACCGATCCGGTGCCCGTCACGGTGTCGCCGCAGCTGTCCTTGCCGGCGACGGTGTAGCTAATCTCGGCGGTGTAGTCGCCAAAGAGGCTACCGGCCTCGATCTCAGCACCCGGGTGCTGAGCCTCCAGCTCGGCGGTAATCGCCGCGATCTTTGCGTCGATCTCCTCGCTGTTCGAGGTATCCCCGCCCTCGGCAAAGTCCAGCTCGAGCCAGCCGTCCTCGACCTGGTAGATCCCGTGTGGAATCGAGGTGTGGGCCGTGTACTGCTCGGTGTGCAGGGTCACCCGTCCACCATCTCCGTCAGGCATGCTCCAGGTCACCGTCTCGGGGACACTGAAACTCTCAATCAGGCTGGTCACCAGGGCAGGGTTCGCGATCACCAGGTTATTCAGCTCCTCGTTTTCGAATCGAATCCGGGGTGCGTCGCTGTCCCAGTCAAACCGAGCGGCGATGTTCGGGGTGATGGGCGAAGGCTCGGGAACACACTCGGTGGGTCCGGACGGACTCGGCGAGGGCGTCGGGGTGGGCGACACGGTGGGAGTGGGAGTGGGGGTCGCGGTCGGATCGGCGCTCGGCTGGGTGCTCGCCTCGGAAGACGGGGACGGCGAGGTGGACGGCGCCGTGACACAGTGCTCGGGGGCCTGGGCCTGTGCCGGAGTCGAACCACTCAGCACGGGCAGGCCCACCAGGAGCAGCAGCCCCAGGGCGCCGCCCAGCAGGATGCGCTTCTTCGAGGAGCGGACCATTGTCCAGATCAGCGCGGCACCAATCAGGATGGTTGCCGCGGCGATTGCTATCAGCACGGGGGCATTCGCGCCGGTTTCCACCAGCACACAGTCGGTCATCACAAATTACTCCCTCGGGTCGGGTGTCGGAGGATTCTAATACTAACCAAACACTCGGTATTAGAAAAGCGGCGTGTGGTTCGCGCCAGATGGGGCTGCTCGGGCCTACACACGCGGGGCGAGTAGATACATGCGACAACAGATCGCGCATTTTCGGCACTACCCATCGAAAACTATACGTTTTTAAATACGATCGTTATGTACCCCAAAGGAGGGATACTCACCCTGCGGAAGCCCGTATCCCCGCACCGGGTGGACGAACACACGAGCGCTTTGCAGAACGTGAACGTGCTCGCTCATCAGGGAGACCCCCATGTACCCACGCAGTATTTGGCGCGCCTGTGCCCTCGGCCTTGGCGCATTTTTGACGATCGGCCTCGCCACCGGAGGAGCCGTCGGTGCCCAGGCCGCGCTTCCCCCGCCGAAGGAGGGATCATCCGCGAGCGCCCCCGCGCGTCCACAGCCGGATGCCAACCCCCACCCCGCGAATGCGTCCGGCCAGATTGCCCCCGCACCCCGCGCCGAAACGCCGCCACTGGTCAGCGACCTCGGCACATCCATCGTCATCGGCGACGGGGTTATGCCCAATCAGGTGGCAATTTCCCCCGATGGCCGCCTTGCCTACGTGTCCGCACTGAACTCGACCGCGCTGCACATCGTGGATCTGAACACCCGCACACCCATGGGGTCGATCGAGGTTGGTGCCGGTGTCGGCCTGTCCTCGGTATCACTGAACGCCGCGGGCACCCGCGCGGTTGCCGTCATCGATGCGAGCCCCACCACAACCCACGGGGTTGCGGTCATTGACCTCACCACCCGCAGTCTGAGTGCCATCCACACCAACAACATTGGATGGTCCAGCTATGCCCAGCTCACCCGTGACGGCTCCGCCTACCTGACGGTGGCCGTGGGCGGACAGATCAATCGGATCGACACCGCGACCGGCGAGGTCCTGGCCAGTGTCACGCTGCCCACCAACAACTCAAACTCCGGCGTCCTCACCGCCGATGAGTCCACCTTCATCGTCGGGCGCAGCGGCCAGGGCATGAACGGCGCGGCCTATGCCACGATGAACGCTCACACCCTGGAAATCACCCGGGATGTCGCGACCCCCGACATCTGGTCATACTCGGGCCTCGCGTTTGATACCAACCCGCAGACGCTCTATCTGGCCGAGGGCGGCAGCCGGGTCAGCGTTCTGGACCCGATCACCGGCGAGGCGCGCCAGCGCATCTCGGTGGGCAACATGATGACCGACGTGGTGGGCTCGGACAACCTGAACCGCGCCTACTCCCCCTCGATGGGGTGGGATATGGTCATGGCCGCCGACTTCACTACCGGCGAGCGCTCCGAGAGCTTCCGCAGCACCCCGGTGGGTGCCGTGAACCTGATCGAGAACCCGGTCACCGGCGACCTGCTCACCGCCGACCGCGGCTACACCGGCGGCGAGGGATCCACGATCACCCTGATCACCCGCCCGGCCGTGAGCGATCCGGCCGATGTGCGCCTCGACGCCGTCGACCAGGAGGTTACCTTCTCCAGCACCGTCACCGGAATCAAGCGCGGTAACGGCGGCGGTGTGGTGTGGCAGCGCTCATCCGACGGGGAGACCTGGACCGACATCGAGGGTGCCAACGGCAATGATTACACCATCCTGGTGACCGCCGAGAACGCCGGCGACAGCTACCGGCTGCGCTTCAACGACGATTTTTGGGGCATCGCCGGAGCCAGTGAACCGGCCACGGTCCTCCTGCCGGCTCCGGAGCCCACGCCGGAACCCAGCCCCGAGCCGAGCGTTGAGCCCAGCCCGGAGCCGAGCATTGAACCCAGCCCGGGACCCAGCGTTGATCCCACTCCGAGCATCACCCCGGCACCGGCCCAGCCCGGTGAACCGGGCGGACAGGGCGGGCAGTCGGACCCCGCTCCCCTGGCGGCTCAGCCCTCTGGCGGCCTGGCGGCAACCGGTGCCAACCTCGGCGGCCTCGCCCTCCTGGGTGCCGCAATCCTGGCCATCGGTACCGGCCTCATCATGCGTCGCCGCAGCGCCTAACCCCATCAGCACAGCCCCGCTTCGAGTCTCGAAGCGGGGCTGTGCCGTGTTCTGGGGTGATTAGGCCTTCGGGTATCGCTGCGCAGCCTCGACAGCATCCACCGGGGGCAGCGCCGACCAGGGGAAGGTGATCCACTTATCGGTGTTCTTCCACACAAAGTCGGGCTCCAGGATGGTGCGCGGCTTGGAGTACAGGGTGACCGTGCGGACATCGGCACCGTCGCCCTGCAGCATGCGCTGCACGAGCTCGAGGGTGCGGCCCGAGTCCGACACGTCGTCCACCAGCAGCACGCGACTTCCGGCCAGGGCAGGGCCGTCCAGCATCGGCGGCAGCAGGACCGGCTCGGGCAGGGTCAGGTGCACGTCGGTGTAGAACTCCACGTTGATCGATCCGCAGTTCTTGACCCCCAGCGCATAGGCGATCGAACCCGCCAGCAGCAGACCACCGCGGGCGATGGCCACCACAAACTCCGGGGCAAAACCGTCCTGAACCACCTGGGCGGCCAGGTCACGGGTCGCGTCGCCAAACCCGTCCCAGCTGAGCACTTCGCGCTCGGGATCGGTGGATACTTCGGTGTTCTTTGGTGCCGATGCGGCGGCGGGGGTCTCGGTCATTTCTCCACAGTAGCCAGTCGGGGCTGACGGCGCGAACTCTGCCCCCTCAAACTGGGTCTTGGCGGCGGGGAAATCGCGTGTAAAGCTGGGGCGGACATCCATGTGCGACGGGGGAAAAAACAATGGTTGTAGGTTCTGCGCCGCTGTTCGGAGTTTTGCTGGCACTGGTCAGCGCGGCCGTTTTGGCGGTGGGGAATCTCTGGCAGAGTCGCGGGGTGAACCTGGTCTCCGCGGCGGCCGAACGCAGCGGGGAGAATAAGACCCCCTTTATTGCGCTGCTCAAGACCCCGATCTGGCTGGCCGGGAGTGCGCTGTTTGGGATCGCGATCCTGCTGCAGATGGGCAGTCTGGCCTTTGCCCCGCTGATCCTGGTGCAACCCATCGGCGTGACCGCGCTGGTGTTCTCGGCGATCCTGAACGCCCGCGTGCGCAGGGCTCCGCTGCCACGGCGGGTCCTGCTGGGCATCGCCATCTCGCTGATCGGGGTGATCGCCTACGTGGTGATCGCCGCGCTGGTGAGTAAGCAGAAGCCGATCAGCGACGGTCAGCTCATCGCGATCCTGGTCACCCTGGCCGGGGTGCTCGCGATCGCCGCGGCCATCCGCTTCGGAACCCGGGGCACCACCAAGGCACCCATCTTCTATGTGGTGCTGGGCGGGATCTTCTCGGGCTTTGTGGCCACCCTCGGCAAAACCGTGATCCTGCGGGTGGAGACGATGTTTGCCGGACACCGGATGGTGTTTGACTCGGGTAGCGTGCTCACCCTGATCTGTATCCTGGGCATCGGCATCGCCTCGGCGCTGTCCATCTACTTTGTGCAGTACTCGCACACCTGCAACCCGCCGGACGTGGTGATTGCCGGGCTCACGGTGGTGGATCCCGCGGTCGCCGTGGTCCTGGGCATCGTGATCCTTCAGGAGGCCACCGGTGCCCCGTGGATCTCGTTTGTGGGATTCCTCGCCGCCGGGGCCGCCGCATTTGTGGGGGTGGTGATCCTCGCCCGCGCCGAAAGCGCCGAGGAGGCGGATCCCCACACCACCGAGACCATCGAGCGCGGTGCTCAGCGCCAGGCCGAGAGCGGCTAGCAGAACTCCCAGTCACACACACAACACCCGGCGTCGCCCCGAGAGCTGCACGCCGGACAGCACGCGCAGTGCCCGGGCACCAGGCGGCTGATCTTACACGCAAGCGGGGCCCCACCAACCGGTGGGGCCCCGCTTTTGGGTGTGGCTACTTCTTGGCTGCGCCAGCCAGCTGGCGCACCTCCTTGAGGAGCCCGGCAAACTCGTCCTGCTTCTGCGCGGCCACCTCGACAAAGCGCGTCGCCAGGTTCAGACCCAGATCGGTCAGCGGACCCACCTGATGGAAGTGATGGCTGACATCCCCGGCCAGGCCACCCTCCAATGCCAGCTTGCTGACCAGGTCGAGCCGCAGCTCCTCGGTGCCCTCGGCGAAGCTCAGCTTGTCAAAGTCGACCCAGACAATGTTGGGCCGGGTGGTCGACTCAAACGCGTAGCGACGGTTGGTCAGATCCAGCACAACCTGCCAGATGGTCTGCGAAGCGTCGGGCTTGCCCGGATCGGGCTGACGGAAGGGCTGGGCGGCGTTGCGGATGATGCTGAACATCGCCGCGATGGCCTCGAGCTGGGTCTTGGGCTGCTCCTGGCGTCCCACATAGTAGGAGGCACGGGCGAAGCGGTCGGTGGCCAGGGTCGATCCGCCCAGCGGCGCATCCCCACCGAGACCCTCGATCTTCGCCGCCAGCTCCAGCTGCTTATCGTAGGTGGGCGAATTGGTCATCACCGTGTACTCACGGCTGTGATAGACCTTCGGAGTTCCATCGGTGTACTCGATGATGGCCGAATCCCCGGTGGCGTCGTTGATCGCCAGGTGCAGTGTGGGCGGCTTGCCGCTGGTCGGATCCAGCAGCTCGGCGATACGCACCTGGGTCTTCTCGGTCCACTCCACGGCCTCGGCCACGGTCTTGAAGTTGTCCAGGTAGTACTGCAGCCAGACGGCCTGGCTCAGCTGGACATCACCCTCGCTGGCGGTGCCGTAGTCGGATTCGGCGAGCCACAGGATGTGACCGGCAAACCCCTCCTCGTTCATGCCGTCGCAGGCGACCAGGTCAAACGCGGTGGCGACCAGGCTGCCGTACTTGGCGGTCCAGGTCAGATCCCCGTTGACCCCGTCGTTACGCTCGATCCCGCGGGGCAGCTTCCACAGGTTGGTGAGCAGGTCCAGGTGGAAATCCATATTGCGGCCCACGATCACGGCGCCGTTAGCATCGGGCCAAACAACTCTTGTGCACATAGTGTTTCACTTACCTTTCAGAGGGGCACCGCACGGGTGCCGGTTGTACAGCGATTACAAAGGGGGTCAAGAACGGGCATCGGCCTCAGCCGTGCGCCGGTTCCAGCCGAGTTTGGGGAGCACAATCATCGAGGCGACAAAGAAGCAGATCGCGCCGATGAAGGTGCCCCAGTTGGCCAGGCCCGCGTCCTTGGCGCTGCCGTCGTTGAGCACAAACGAGCCCGCGGCCGAAAACGCGAAGGCGAGGCAGCCCAGCATGTTGATGTGGGCAGCCCAGAAACCCGAGCGCCGCGGCTCCCACAGCGTGCCACGGGTGCGGTAGTAGGCGGTGTAGACCAGGATCGCGCTGAGCAGAAAGGCCACCGATCCCCCGGCATCGGGGTTCCACACCAGGTGCTTTTCGGTATCCACGGATTTTGCCCGCAACGCCGCCGAGGTGCTGATGTTGAACATGATCGTGCCAAAGCTCTGGGTGGCCGCCGCCAGCCACTCGGCCCGAAACATCTTGCCCGGAGCGTAGGGTACCGCGACCACCGGATCCCCACTCAGCACCAGCTGATACAGCCCCGCCGCGGTGAAAAACCAGGCTCCGATAAAGCAGGCCAGGTTC
>NZ_RCUY01000013.1 GCF_003667575.1 Mycetocola lacteus
GACGCCGCCGTGTTGTCAAAGTGCCAGATGTTCATCGCGCTGCCCAGCACAAACAGCGCCGAGCCGATCATGAACAGGGCGCTCTGCCTGCTCAGGGTCGGCACCAGGAACGGCAGCGAGGCCGGCTGTGCCTGGGGGAAGGGGGTGCTGCTCTGGGTCATGAGTGACGCTTTCTCTCTGCGAGTCCCGGTCCCGCCCACACGATCTGGGGTGTGGGCGGGACCGGGAGGGTGCCTAGTGAGCGAACGAGGTACGGGCCTTTTCGCGCGGACCCTCAGGTACGTGCGGCGGCATGCCTAGTGAGCGAACGAGGTACGAGCCTTTTCGCGCGGACCCTCAGGTACGCGCTGCGGCATGCCTAGTGAGCGAACGAGGTACGGGCCTTTTCGCGCGGAATCGGTGCGTCCAGGTTCTCCAGGAACGCCACCTCCTCCTTGATCGCGGCCAGCAGCAGCTCGGCGAGGTCCTTGCTCAGTCCCAGGCGCACCACGATGCGCTGCACCACCAGGGCCGACAGGTCATCGGGCATCGGGTAGGCGGGCACCAGCCAGCCGCGCATGCGCAGGCGGTCGGCGAGGTCGTACAGGTCCCAGTTGCGCTTACCCGGGTTCAGCTTCCAGGCGAACACCGGGATGGTGTCGCCGCGGCTGACCAGCGAGAACGGATCCAGCTTTTCGATCTCCGAGGACAGGTAGGTGGCCACGTCGATCGAGTTCTGCTGCACCTCGCGGTATCCCTCGCGACCCAGACGTAGGAACTGGTAGTACTGCAGCAGCACCTGGGCACCGGGACGGGAGAAGTTCAGGGCCAGGGTCGGCATGTCGCCGCCGAGGTAGCTCACGTGGAACACCAGGCTCTCCGGGCACACCTCCTTATTGCGCCAGACAACCCAGCCCACACCGGGGTAGACCAGGCCGTACTTGTGGCCCGAGGTGCTGATCGAGTTGACCCGCTCAACCGTGAAGTCCCACTCCAGGTCGGGCTGGCAGAACGGGGCGACCATCGCGCCCGAGGCACCATCCACGTGGATGCGCACGTCGAGGCCGGTGGAGGCCTGGATCTCGTCGAGCTTGGCGGCGATCTCCTTAACCGGCTCGTACAGGCCGGTGTAGGTCTGACCGAGGATCGCGACCACACCGATGGTGTTCTCGTCCACGTACTTTTCCAGCTCATAGCCATCGAGGACCAGGTGGTCCTCGGTGACCGGCACATAGCGGGCCTCAACATCCCAGTAGTTGCAGAACTTCTCCCAGACTACCTGCACGCCGGCGGAGAGGATCAGGTTGGGCTTCTCGGTGGACTTTCCCTCGGCCCGGCGGCGCTCCTGCCAGAGACGCTTGAGCGCCAGGCCGCCGAGCATGCAGGCCTCGGAGGATCCGATGGTCGAGGTACCGATGGTGTTGTGCGGGTCCGGCACGTGCCAGAGGTTCCCGAGGATGCGCCAGCAGCGGTCCTCGATGGCCGCGGTGGCCGGGTACTCGTCCTTGTCGATCATGTTCTTGTCGGCGGCCTCGACATAGAGCTTGCCCGCGTTGTCATCCATCCAGGTGGAGACAAACGTCGCCAGGTTCAGGCGGGAGTTCCCATCCAGCATGGCCTCATCGTGCACCAGCTGATACGCGGTGTCGCCGGACATCTGGTTCTCGGGAAGATCAAAGCGGGGCAGCACCGTGGCTTCACCCGGACGCGCAAACACGGGATTGATCGAGATCTGCGACTCGTCCTCGCGTTCGGCGGCATTGCGATACAGCTCTGACATGGTGGTCCTTTCTGATTGACGGAAAAGCTCGCGACACTAAATTCTGAGAAAAACGCTGCAGGGCACTGCCCGCTACACCTCGATGGGTGGGTAGAGCCGGTCCATGTTGTACTGGCGGTTTCGACGCGCGGCCCAGGTGGACACCGCCAGGAACACCAGCGTGAGTGCCCCGATCACGGCGAGCGCGACCCCGAATCGATAGTCGATCCCGCCCATGATCAGCTGTCTGAGCCCGGTCACGGTATAGGTCATCGGGTCGAAGGGGTGCAGCCACTGGAACAGCGGACTGGTGGTCTGGACCGGGTAGATGCCGCCCGCCGAGGTGAGCATCACCATCAGCAGGGCCAGGGTGGCCACGCGGCCCACCGCCGCTCCGAAGAGGGCATTGAGCATCTGGATCATCGCCAGGAACATCGCGGACATCAACCACATGAACGCCAGCGTGCCGATCGGATACTCGGGTTTGAGTCCCAGCCCGAAGTAGATCACCAGGAACAGGATTGTGCCCTGGATTCCGCCCACCGCGAGGGTGGGCATGAACGAGGCCAGCACGGTGCGGAAGGATCCCAACCCCTGCGCCAACGGACGTGCCTGAAGCGGGGTGAAGAGCATCCAGGCGATAATGCTGCCCACAAACAGGGCGAGTCCGAGGAAGAAGGGCGCAAAGCCGTAGGCGAAGGTTTTGGCCTCGTGCTCGGTCTTCTCGAGCAGCTTGACCGGTTCGGCCAGCGTCTGGATCACGCTGCGCTCCTGGTCCTTCCCCCACTTGGGAATCAGGCTCAGGCCGGTCTTGGCGGCCTCGGCCAGCTGCTCGGTTCCGGCGGCCAGCTTGGGGGTGCCCTCGGCCAGGGTGTTCGCCCCGGCGCTGAGTTCCCCGAGTCCGGTGCGGAGCTGGTCGGCACCGCTGCGCAGCTGATCGGCACCGCTGCGGGCCTTGTTCAGGTCGCCGACAACCTGATCGTTTTCGATGGCCTGTAGTACCACGTTGAACTGGGTGCCCGGGCTGTTGAGCTGGCCGGCCAGCAGGTTGGTGTCCCGCCGTACCTCGGCAATGGTGGTGTTCGCCTGGGCTACCTGAGGGTTCGCGGCGATCGAGTTGCGCACACCCTGGATCTGGTCGGCCAGGCCGCCCTCCCCCTTGGCGCGCAGGTCGGCGATCACGGCGTCCAGATCCTGGGCGGCCTTCTGCTGTGTGGCGGCCGCATCGTTGAGCAGCGTGGCCGCGGTGTTGACACCCGCGTCGATGCGCTGCACGGCCGAGCGGACCTCGGCACCGGAAATGCCCGATCCCTGGACCAGGCCCTGAGCCTTACCGATGATGCCGTCCAGCCCGGTCACGATCTCGTCCACCGCCCCGGCCAGCTTGTCGCTCCCGTCCTTCGCGGTCACCAGGTTGGTCGCGAGTTCCTGCGCGCCCTGGTTGGCCTGCTGCATGCCGGAGTTCAGGGTGTCCACCCCGTTGGCCGCCTGGATGAGCTTGGGAATAGCTCCCTTGGCCCCGTCCAGTGCGGCTTCAAACACCTGGCTCCCCACCTGGGCACTGACCTGGTTGATGACCTCCTCGGCGGCGTCCTGACCGATCACGGTGGAGAGGTAGTTGTTGGTTTCGTCGTAGGTGAAGATCAGGTCCGCCGAGCGCGGGTTATCTCCCGAGACCGAGGCGATGGCGGTGGAGAAGTCCGCGGGGATCGTGATCGTGAAGTCGTACTTGCCGTGGGACAGTCCGGTTTTGGCCTCCTCCTCGCTCACCTCGATCAGGTTGAGCTGCTTGGAGTCGATCAGCCCCTTGACCACCTGCGGACCGGCATGAATGCGCTGTTTGCCGGCATCCGCCCCGGTGTCCAGGTTCACGATCGCCACGGGGACCTTGTCCACGTTGCCAAACGGGTTCCAGAAGGCCCAGAGGTAGAGTGCGCCGTACATCAGCGGCATGATCAGGATGACCAGCAGGGCCAGCCGAGGCATGGTCCCGCGGTAGTACCGTTTGAAATCGCTTCCCGGGGAGAATGCGGCGATCATCGGGCTTCCTCAACTTCCTCGAGGGCCAGGCTCACAAACTGTTGGTTGGTGAGATTGGGCACCTCCACGTAGTCATCGGCGATCACCGAACCGCGTCGGCCGTTGACATCGGCGGTGATCACCGTCTGTTCTGTGCCCAGCGCGATCAGGCGCTCCAGGAGCTTTTCCGAGGCCTGGTCGCTGGAGAGGTTGTCCACCCCGCCCACCACGAGCAGCTCGGGTTTGCGCACGTTGGCCGCGGCGATGCGGAACAGCGCGGCTGTCAGTTCGGGGAGCTCCTCGACCATATCGTCGAGGCCGGGCAGTGCCAGATCGCCAAAGACCGGGCGGCACATGCGCTCCAGATCCTCCTCGCGGGCGACGCGGACCCAGCGATACCAGGGAGCACCCCAGCGCAGCTGCTCGGTCACGATGTCGCGGACGCGGATGGCCTGCACCACCTCGTCCACCTCATCGATCCAGCCCAGGGCGGCGTTTTTGAAGAGGTGACCGGGATTGTTGTTCAGCCCGAAGGAGACCACGGTGCCGCTTGAGGCACGCATACGGCCGGCAAGGGTCAGCAGCAGCGCGGTTCGACCGCGTCCGCCGTGGCCCACCAGGACGGTGGTGCCCCCGCGCTTGACCGAGAAGTTCACCGGCCCAAAAATGTGTCCCCAGGAGGCGCGCACGCTGACCTCGGAGAGGGTGAGCAGGTTGTCGGGACTCGCCCCGTGTCGGCCGTGAGGCTCTGCGGCCTCATGCATGTCCCGGGACTGCCGTTCCTGGGCCTCGATGATCGCCGTTTCGACGGTTTCCACGGGCGGCTCGGCTTCGTGCTGGCCGCCGTGTGCCGGGTGTGAACTCATCGTGCGCACCCTCGACCCGCGCGAGGCCCACGGCCTCGAATTTGACCAGAATTGCGCGCTACAAATGCGCCGGCCTGAGCCAGTTCCCCCATTGAATACGATCCATTCTCGGGATGTTTCCCCATCAAAGTCCGATCAACGTACCATCGTTTCGCGACAGGAAGATAGAACTATCTTTTTGGAGGTTTTTCCGATATTTTCCCGGACCGAACCACTTTTTATTGTTGGTCTCAGACAAAAAAGGGCGGAATTCTTTCGGTCCCCTCGACGAGCCCCGCGGGCATGGGGGACAAAATATTGATGCCACAATCCGACGTCACCGCGGGATCTCCCCTCGCCATACTCGCCCCGGCGCGGGATACCCCGGGATTCGGGCACACAAAAATGCCCCACGCGGGAGAAGGCTCTCGCGCGTGGGGCATTCATGGGGGACAAATTCCCCGACGGCCGGCTTGACCGTTAGGCGAAGTCGGCGGGCACCCGTTCGTGCCAGCCAATTCGATTCTCCAGCTGCGCGCCAAGGCTCAGCAGGGTTAATTCGTCGCCGGGGCGACCGATCAGCTGAATCGCCGCGGGCAGACCCTGCGCATCCTGGCTGACCGGCAGCGCGATGCCCGGCAGCCCGGTAGCGTTCACAAACGAGGTCCAGGGCGAGTACAGCACCTGCTGTTCGAAGCTCAGGTCGGGATCGGTCTGGCTGTACCAGTCCAGAGTCCGCGGGCTCTGACCGAGCGCCGGGGTGAGGATCGCGTCAAACCCGGCGAACTGATCGATCACGTCGCGTTCGAAGCGCGCGAAGAAGCCCAGGGCGGCGATCAGATCCGTTGCGCGCACCTCCTTGCCCGACTCGCGCAGCTGCGCGGTCACCGGCTCCAGCAGCGCCTCGGCCCCCTCGGGCAGCGGGGCGGCCGCCGGGAAGCTGCGCCACAGGGTGCGGAAGGCGTTGGAGTATCCGGCACTGCGTTCCAGCGGAATCTCGGTGAGTACGTGGCCGAGGGCACGCAGGTGCTCGATGCCCTCGGAAAAGGCCAGTTCACCGGACTCGTCCAGGCCGATCGAGTACTCATCCGCCCACGGAGAATCGCGCAGGATGCCGATGCGGAACCGGCCGTGCGGGGTGTCGGCGGCGCGCAGCAGCGCACCGGGTTCCAGCTCGGGGGCGCGCAGCGCGAAGCGGGCGGGGGCCGGGGTGCCGATCATGCCCTCGAGCAGCAGTGCCGCATCGCCCACGGTGCGGGCGATCGGACCGGCCACACCCAGTCCGCCCACGCTGCCGATGCCCGATCCGCCGGGGACGCGGCCGCGGGAGGGCTTGAGCCCCACCAGGCCGGTCGCTGCGGCGGGAATGCGGATCGAGCCGCCCCCGTCCGATCCCGGAGCAAAGGGCAGCAGTCGGGCAGCCACCGCGGCGGCCGCTCCCCCGCTGGAGCCACCGGCGTGCAGGCTGCGGTCCCAGGGGTTGCGGGCAGGACCCGCGACCAGGTTGTCGGTGAAGCCGTGCTGCCCGAACTCGGGGGTGTTGGTTTTACCGAGGCTGATCGCGCCGGCGGCATCCACGGCCTCGACGATCTCGTCACTCTGCTCCGATACCACCCCGGCAAACACCCGCGAGCCATAGCTGGTGGGCAGCCCGGCACGGGCCTCCAGGTCCTTATCGGCCAGCGGCAGGCCCCAGAGCACCTGGTCGGGGCTCTCCCCGGGGGATTCGATTCGGAAGTGCTCGGGATCGCTCAGACTAAACGAGCCGGTGGGGGTGGAACGGGGGTGCCCGGTGGCCTCCAGCGCGGCGGCGCGCTCGCGGGCACCGTCGGCATCCACCACGATGAACGCGCCGATGGACGCACCGTGCTTCTCGATGCGATCCAGGTAGTGCTCCACCAGCTCACTCGGACGCAGGGCGCCGGTTCGCAGCAGGAAGCTCTGTTCACGGGCGGTAAGTTCGTGCAGCTGTGCCATGTCCCCAGCCTATTCCGGTTTCGAGTTTGGTGCACACGCTAGGAGCGCAGGCCCCGGGCCACCAGCGCCTCGCCCAGTTCGTCGGCGAAGCGCATCGTGTGGACCAGCAGCGGCACCACAAATGTGCGCGGGCCCGGGCGCACCCCGCGGGCGCGGTGAGCGGTGATGATGTCCCGGGCAAAGCCCAGGATCACCGGGATCACGGTGATGGTCAGTGCCAGCAGCAGCGCTATCCGATCGGCCCGCACCCCGATCTTCGACAGCGGGGTGAGGCCACGCTCGATCGCGTCGAGCATTGCCGAGGTCTGCGTGGTCAGGCTGATCAGCGCCGCGCACAGAATCACCAGCAGGATCCGGGTGGTGGTGATCGTCGCCGCCTGCCAGGGCACAAAGATCAGCTGAAACACCCCGGTGAAAACGATCAGCATCCAGACCATCCGCACCTGACGCCAGAGCCCGGAAAACCCGAGCCCGGCAATCAGGTATCCGGCAACCACGATGGCCGCCGCGATACCGAGGGTCCACAGCGTGTGTGGAAAGATCGAGATGACCAGAACCAGCACCCCAATCAGAGCGAGCTTGCGTCCCGCGGGCATCCGGTGCAGCGGGCTGGTGCCCGGGCGATAGAGGGAGATCACGCGTAGGCCTCGCTGTAGCGGGTGATGATCTCGGCCGGATCGCCGTGCTCAAGCAGGCGTCCGTCCTCGAAGCGCAGCACCACGTCGCAGCGCGCGGCGAGGTCGAGATCGTGAGTGACCAGGACCAGCTGCGGTACCCGTTCGGAGAACAGGTGGTCGATGATCAGCCTCCGGTTGCGGGCATCCAACAGCGCGGTGGGTTCATCGGCGATCACCAAGTCCGGCCGGGTGATCAGCACCGCACACAGCGCCAGCAGCTGTTTCTGCCCGCCCGAGAGCTCGTGCGCGGGTGCGTCGGCCAGCGCGCTCAGTCCGAATACCTCTAGCTCGGCGGCCACCCGCGCGGCGATTTCGGCCTTGGGCACCCCGCGACCGCGTAGTGAGAACGCCACGTCCTCAGCCACGGTGGGCATGATGATCTGCGCATCCGGGTTGGCAAACACGAACCCTGCGATCTGGCGCACCCGGGCGGCCTCGGCGCTCGGGTTGATCCCGTGCACGCGCACCTCCCCGGCACCGGGCAGGACGAGCGCGTTGAGCATCCGGGCGAAGGTCGACTTGCCCGAGCCGTTGAGCCCGATGATGCCGATCCGCGCCTGGGTCAGCGTGATCGTCACATCCCGCAGCGCATCGTGGTCGCCAAAGCGCACGCCGACCCGGTCAAAGGTGATGGTACCCGCCACGCGCTAGGCCTGCGGGGTGGTGGGGGCGGATTCGTTCACGGAGGTAACTGTATCCGACGATGCCGACGGGCGGCGCGAGGTTTGCCCGAACGCACGCGGGTAGGCCCGCCAGAGCGCGAGGGTCAGCGCGACGGCGATCACGGCCTTAATCAGGTCGCCGGGGAGGAAGAGCAGGCTGGAGAGGAAGGTCGGCCCGAAGCCCAGGCCGGTGATGCCCGCCTGGAAGGGGATGCCGAACGCATAGATGGTGACGATGCCGCCGAGTACCACGCCGATCGAGGTACGCAGGATCGTGGGGCGGCGGCGGTCGGCCCGCACGATCAGGCCGATCACGATAACTCCGGCGATCCAACCGATCAGGTAGCCCACGCTCGGCCCGACAAAGACACCGGCGCCGCCGCGCCCGCCGGCGAGAACCGGAAGTCCGGCAAAGGCCAGCAGCTCCAGCACCAGCACGGCTGCCGCGCCACGCCAGGGGCCGAGGATGGTACCGGCGAGCATCACACCGAGGGTCTGCGCGGTGATCGGGACGGCCCCGCCAAACGCGGCGATGGCCGGGGGCATGCCGAGGACCGCGATCAGCGCGGCGAAGACGGCGATGCGGGCGAGGTCTGCGCCACCAAACGAGGTACGGGTGGTCATGGGGATCCTTCCGACGGGGAGTGCCTGAACGGTGTTCTCCTGAACGGTGTTCATGTGGTGTTCACTGAGTATAGTATGACCATGACGAGTTCACGCAACCCCCGGTCCGCGCCGACCCGTCACTCCCGGGAGGACGTGGCCGATGCGGCCCTGGATATCCTGAACTCCTTCGGCCTCGCCGACCTCACGATGCGCCGCCTGGCACAGTCCCTCGACGTGCAGCCCAGCGCCCTGTACTGGCACTACGAGAATAAGCAGAGCCTGCTGGCGCACCTGGCGGATCTGATCGTCGAGGTGCCCTCATCCGAGACTTCCCCCGGCACCGACCGGGTGCGCGCCCGCTGCCTGGCCCTGCGTGAACGCCTGCTCGCCTACCGCGACGGCGCCGAGGTGGTCGCCAGCACGCTCGCCCTCGGTCTGGGCGCCGAGGCACCGGGGATCGACCTCACCGCGGCCCTGGTGGATGCGGGCACCGACCCGGAAACCGCGGCGCGCGTCTCCGGCGTGCTGCTGCACTTCATCCTCGGCCAGGTCTCCCACGAGCAGCAGCGCGCTCAGGCGGGCTCGCTCGGCGCCGCTGCACCCACCGACACCTCGGAGAGCGAGAGCGCCGAGTTCGGCTTCGGCATCGACCTCATCCTGGGCGGGCTCGCGACCCTGCGGTAGGGCCCCACAGCGTCGGCGACGCGGTCTGCGCCACACAGAGCCGTTTTGACGCTCGAGTCGTCGCACCCTCACGGCTTACAGCATCGTTGTGAGCACACCCCCGTCGACCCGAATCGCCGCTCCATTGGTGGCCGATGCCCGTGGGCTGGCGAGATACGTCACCATGTTCGCAATCTCGGATGGCTCGATGAACCGCTCCAGGAGGGTTGTTCTGTTCTGGTCGATGATCGCCCCCTTGACCTCTTCCACGGAAGCGGACTGCGCCCCCGCAAGCGACTCGACGGCCGCCGCGACGCCATCTGAGTAGGTGGGGCCGCCCAGCACCGTGTTTACCGTCACGCCGGTGCCGCGAGTGAGCTTAGCCAGCCCATTGCCCAGCGCAATCATCGCCGCCTTGGTTACGCCGTAGTGCACCATGTCCGCCGGCACGTTCACCCCGGATTCGCTGCTGATGAACAACATGCGCCCCCACCCGCGCTGCAGCATGCCGCCCAGCAGATGACGCGAGAGGCGCACACCACTCATCACGTTGACGTCGAAATACCGCATCCACTCGGCGTCGGAGACCGACTCGAACTCGGCGAGTCCGAAGAGCCCGACGTTGTTTACGAGGATGTCCACATCCTCGAGCCCGTCCAGCAGGCGATCCACCTCGTCGGGAGCGGCGAAGTCCGCGCTCAATCCCGTGTGGTCGGCGTCCGGATACTCGGCGCGGAGCTTCCTCACGGCATCCTCGACACGATCGGAGGACCTTCCGTTCACGATCACTCGCGCCCCTTCGGCGGCCAGACCGGACGCGATGGCGAAGCCGATCCCCTGCGTCGATCCGCTCACAAACGCCGTCTTACCGCGCAGCTGTAATTCCATGTATCGCTCCCTCTCAGACTGTTCCATGCAGGCAATTCACTTGCCTGAGCAAGTAACACTATGTGGATTTACTTTCCCAGGCAAGTTAATCGGCGTGGCGAGTGAGCGGCTCTGGGCCGTGGCATAGCCTGGTGTCATGCAATACTCCTCCAACGAGCCCGGGCTGAGTGCTAGCCAGCTCGAAGTATGGGCGTCGGTCGCGACCCTGATCGAGCGCCTTCCCACAGCGCTCGATGCACAACTGCAGCGCGACAGTGGGCTGACCCACTTCGAGCACGGCCTGTTGTTTGCGCTCGACACCGCACCCGAGCGAACGCAGCGCCTGAGCACACTCGCCGGCTACGCGAGCAGCACGCTCTCACGGCTGTCGCGCGCGATCTCCCGGCTGGAGAAGAAGGGCTGGGTCCGCCGAGAAATCGACCCGACCGACGGGCGCGTAACCCTGGCCGTGTTGACGGACGCGGGGCACGAGCACGTCCTGCGGTCGACGCCGGCGCACCACGCCCTCGTCGAGAGACTCGTATTCGAATCGCTCACCGATCAGCAGGTGCGCCAACTCGGCGTGATCAGTACGCGCATCTCCCAGGCGATCGCCCCCGCCACCGCCGCCTGGAGCCCAGGCGGAGATCGACCCGCATCATCATAACCCTCCCGCCGGAAACGACAGTTTCTGGCTAGCTCGGCGCTGAGTGATGTCGCCCCGGGTAAGGGGCGAGCATCACTTGAGGTGAGTGATGACCTCCACCGGGTGCGCGAGGGTGTATCGCACAGTGGAGGTGCGCTCGACTTCAGCAACCAGATCTTCCAACTGCTGGCGGTCGGCGTTCGAGGACGTGGCCGTGATCGCAGCGCGAATCTGAGTCAGGCCGGGGGTGACGGTTTCATCGACCCCGAAGAAGGCTGCGAGGTCAACGTCACCGTCAATGTCGATGGTGTAGGAATCCAGAGCGATGCCCCGCTGAGCTGCGGTGGTTGCCAGTCCCACGGTGTAGCAGGCGGCAAGCGCCTGAAGTACGTACTCGACGGGGTTGGGTCCGGCGTCGCTTCCCAGTGGGATCGGCTCGTCACTGGTCATCGTGAAGCGGCCGGCACGGGCCGTGTCGTGAAAACCGCCCATGTGTGCTGAGCCTGTGGTGGCTGTCATTTTGCTGCCACCGTCCCAGGATCCGGAAACTGCAAAGGAGAACTTGGTGGTCGAGCGGTCCTTTCGGCCGTTCTCGCCTAGTTCTGCGAGTGCGTCGAGGTTTACTCCGTTGAGGGGTGCATTTGCGGTCATTTGTAGTCCATCCTTCGGCGAAATTATCGTTGTGAATTGAGAGTGAGTGAGGTTTAGCTTTGGGGGCTGGAGGCGATCTGAGCGCGGACCTCGTCCATGTCCAGTTCGCGGATCTGCGCAATGAGGTTTTCCAACGCAGCTTCCGGCAGCGCTCCTGCCTGCGAGAAGACTCGGATACCGTCACGGAAAGCCATCAGCGTGGGAATCGAGGTGATTCTCATAGCTCCGGCCAGTTCTTGGTTGGCTTCGGTATCGACCTTGGCAAACACCACGTCAGGGTGCTTCTCTGCGGCCTTTTCAAAGACCGGGGCAAACATGCGGCATGGGCCGCACCACGCGGCCCAGAAGTCCACGAGCACTATCCCGTCTGAGAGCGCGGTAGTTTCGAAATTTTCTTTGGTGAGATCGTGGGTTGTCATAGTGGTTTCCTTGCAGCTCGTCTATTGGTTGGTCTATCGGGGCGCAGATCTGGTCTGATCGAGGATGCGGCGAGCTGCACTGTGTCCTGCTCGGATCGCACCTTCAACATGACCGGCATACGCGGTGGCTGTTTCGGTGGATGCAAAATGGATGTGTCCTCCAATCGCCTCGTTGAATTGCGATGAACCGTATGTTGCGGTCGAGGATTGCTGCGCAATCACCGTTGGGGTCGTGTATCGCTCGCGGCTCCAATCCTGGACATACACACGGGTAGCCCCTCGTGCATCGGCTCCGAACAATCGTTCAAGCTGAGCGAGAAAACTGTGCTTCGCGTCATCGAGGCTCACTCCGGCAAATGCGTCGGCCGAAGCGAAAGCAAAAATGGCGGGCGGCGCAGAGTCAGGGCCGCTGTGGTCATGGAATTCCCTAAATGGTCCGCTGTAGCTAATTGCGGATCCAGAGAGTCCTTCGCTTTGCCAAAACGGTGTCGCGTACACCGCGACGGCCTTGACCGTGGACCCCATCCACACTGTGGTTGATTCTGCGATGCGGCGCAGCTGTGGGGGCAGGTCCGGTTCGAACCGGATCTGCTCGGCGGCGAGAGCGGGTGGCACCGCAACGATGACGTGTTGTGCGAGCAGCCTCGTGTGGAGGGCTTCGACTCGAACCCCGTTCGGGGTGAGGGTCAAAGCTCTTACCGGGTCTTCGAGACGGAGCGTGCCGCAGCTCAGACGATCTGCGAGACGTTCTGGCAGAGATTGCATGCCGTCACTCAGGCGGTAGGCGGGAGAGTCGATGGGGTTTCCATCTAACCGTTGTGCTCCCTCGTTGGGCGTTTCAAGGAGAGCATCCCCCGCGGTTCGCTGCGGGAACGCCTCTAGCCCAAGTTCTGTGCGTGAGGTCTGAACCGTGGGTTCGTTCGGCCAGAACCAGGTTGCTCCAAGGTCGAGGCGTTGTTCACCGGCAGGGGTGCTCAGTGCGCGGCCGCCCACTCGGTCGCGTGCTTCCAAGACCATCACGGTGGCCCCTGCACTTGTAAGAATATTGGCAGCACTAAGACCAGCGACCCCGGCCCCGACAATGACAACATCGCAGCGTGCCAGGTCGTCATCGTTGAGGGTGACGTGGTTCATCGGCTCGCCGTCGCGTCAAGCACGATGCGGAACCTGGGAGTTCCCGCGGCAAGCTCCGCTACCGCTCGTTCGGCCTGCTCAATGGGCATGCGTTCGATGAGCGGCCGCACGTTGTTGAGCAACGCAAACTGCATTGTTTCTTCAATGTCCCGCGGGCTACCAGTGAGGTGGCCGGTGACAGTCAACGACTTCATGACTACCTGCGCCACCGGGACTTCCACGACGCCATCATCCACGCCCAAAAGCATCAGCTTCCCGCCAACTCGCAAGCCCGCGATCAGTTCAGAAACCGGCTTCGTGGTCGCGGCGGTGCTGATAATCAGATCGACCCCGCCGAGCTCCTGCAAGGCGGCACCAGGTTCCCTATCCTCACTGTCGATGTAGTGCTGCGCACCCAAAGACCGGGCCAATTCTTCACGCTCGGTTCCGCGGGCAATCGCCACAACTTCATATCCCATACGTGCGGCGAACTGCACCGCAAGATGCCCCAGCCCCCCGATGCCGAACACTGCAACTCTCCCGCCCGCAGGAACGTCCGCGACACGCACGGCATTGAACGTGGTCACGCCAGCGCAGCCCATAGGTGCGGCATCAAATGGGTCTAAGCCCTCCGGGATCCGAGCCAGCGCATCGGCCGGGACGATCACCGATTCAGCCCACCCTCCGGGGTAGGAAAGTCCAGGAATCTTCCGCTCTGCACAGTGAACGACATCACCGCTGCGGCAGAAATCACAGTGTCCACAGCTTCCACCAAACCAGCCCACGGCGACGTTTTCACCGAGGCCCCATCCTTTGACGCCCTCTCCCAGCGCGTCAATTACACCGGCGATCTCGTGCCCCGGTGTGACCGGCAAACTGGCACCGTGAGCTTTCACGGTGTTGAGGTCCGCGTTGCACACACCGCTTGCGGTGATGCGAATACGCACCCATCCTCGCGGCGGCGTGGAGAGTTCCACCCGTTCTGCGACGAGTGGCCCGCGTTCGGTATGAACCCTCATCATCATGCCGGTATCAGTCATGGGTGCTCCAGTCTTTGCCACGAAAGTGGTCAGCAGGGAAAGTCGGTCAATGAGACCGAGACTAGAAGCTCCGCCACACATGGAGTAGGGGTGATCCGCGAATCTGGTGATAACTTTAGGTAATGACTGAAAAGTTCAGTGTTGAGAGCCTTCGCTATGCCCAAGCTGTATCCGAGACCGCATCATTCAGTGCGGCGGCACGTGCCTATGGCGTCTCACAACCGGCGCTGTCAAACGGTATTGCCAAGCTCGAAGAGCGACTGGGAGAACGGCTTTTTGATCGCTCACCTCGCGGAGTCCAAGCGACTGCCTTCGGGGTTCAGATGCTCCCCCTCATTGACCGAGCACTCAAAGCGCTCGATGAGATTCCCGCGGAAGCGGCCCTGTGGAAAGGACCAGCCACGGGTGACATTCGCATCGGCGTCTCGCCTCTGATAAACCCGGCGCTTATTGCTCGCGCTTACAGTGCCGTGTGCTGCCTCGACATGCTGCCCGGCCCTCGACAACTCGTTCTTAGAGAGGCCAATGTTGCTGAGCTGCGAACCGCTCTGCTTGCCGATGAGCTGGATCTCATTCTGATCCCGTCTGTGGCCCCGATGCCACGCCACAAGCACCGAATCATCGACTCAGAACCGCTGGTGGTTGTGGAATCTTGGCCACGGAGCCTGAACCAAATTGAATTGGCAGAGCTGACGTCAAAGCCACTCATTCTGATGCCCAATACATGTGGTCTTACGACGTTTACCCGCGACCTCTTTTCGGCCCACGACTTAGCGCTGCGCGAGTACCCTGGCGAGGCCGCCACCTACCGAGTGCTTGAAGAGTGGGCAAAGCTTGGACTCGGCGCTGCGATTATCCCGCGCTCGAAACTAGCGACCCCCGACGCCGCGCACCGACCCCTGTACGACGATGGTATTGAGGTGGAAATCTTCTACGAAGCAGTCTGGAGTCCAGAGAGCTCACTGGCCACGGACATAGAAGCCCTTACGGGAATGCTGTCGAACGGAGCCGCCTCGCCAGAAGTCATAACGAAGGGCTATTGATTCATTCATCGCGGCCTCCTACCGCACCTGCTTCGCTCCACCTATCGTCGGAAGTCGGCGGGCCACACCGCCACCCCGACCTAGGAGGAAGCCAAGCATGGCCTATTTGCAGATCACCCTTGCCGTGAACGACAGCGACCGCGCCGCCGCGGCCGCCGTTTACGCCCAGTACAAGCAGCCCTTCCTGGACACGATCACCGGTGCCCAGAGCAAGGAACTGCTCATTCGAGACGAAGACGTGCAGGTGATGCACGGCTTCGACACCGTCGCCAACGCCCAGGCATACCTTGCCTCTGAACTGTTCACGACCGACGTCGTCGGAGGGCTGTCACCGTTCCTTCAGCGCGAACCCGAAGTTCGTATCTACGACGCCGCTTAAGACAGACCAGAACCAGAGGAAAACAAAGACATGACTTTTGAAAACACGAAGCTTGTGGTCATCGGCGGATCGTCGGGAATGGGCTACGCCATCGCTGATCGGGTTTCTTCCGAGGGAGGCAGCGTTGTCATCGTTGGACGTAACGCGGCCAAGCTGGAAGAAGCGCGCGGCAACCTTGCCAAGCACGGCAACCCGGTGGCTGCTCTGGTTGCAGACCTCAACGATTTCGATGCAGTCGCACACCTCCGTGAGCAGCTGACCACCGAGCACTCAGATGCAACGCTCCTGGTCAACGCCGCAGGCGTATTCGTACCTAAGCCGTTCATCGAGCACACCGAGGCCGATTACAACTCCTACCTCGACCTCAACCGGTCCACGTTCTTCATCACCCAGACCGTTGTAGCAAACATGATCGCTGCGGGTCAGGGCGGTTCGATTGTGAACATCGGCTCCATGTGGGCGCAGCAGGCTATCGCTGCAACACCGTCATCCGCGTACTCAATGGCCAAGGCCGGTCTGCACTCGTTCACGCAGCACCTCGCTATGGAGCTGGCAGGAGAGAAGATCCGCGTCAACGCCATTGCCCCGGCCGTCGTTCGCACTCCGATCTATGAGGGCTTCATCCCCAAGGAAGAGGTTCAGGAGGCTGTCAGCGGCTTTGACTCCTTCCACCCAATTGGCCGTGTTGGCACCTCGGAAGAAATCGCCGCTATCGCTGCGTTCCTGCTCTCTGATAACACGGGATGGGTCACCGGTGCCGTCTGGGACGCTGACGGTGGGGTCATGGCGGGCCGCAACTAATCTGCGAAGCGACTAGATGTAGGTCGAGCCTCGCTAAGCTCACGTAGCAGACAGGGACGGAACCATTTTAAGGTTCCGTCCCTGTCTTCGGTCATGGCTTACCTACTCCGTGCGGAATTTCCGATATCTCGGCCCACATGCCGGAAGTCACTTCACACTCGCACCTCGTCTAGATCGCCGACCAGCCGCCATCGGAGGCCAGAATCACGCCGTTGATGTTGGCGCTGTCACCGCTGGCCAGCCAGGTGATGGCGGCGGCGAGTTCCTCGGAGCTCGCCGGTGCGGGCACAACAGACTGCATGATCGGCCCGAGCACCGCGGCCGCACGCTCCGAGTGGAACGGTGCCTCAATGTTGGTGGCCACCGCACCCGGCGCGACCGCGTTGACGCGGATGCCGTCCTTGGCGTAGAGCACCGCGGTGTTCTTGGTGAGACCAACCACCGCGTGCTTTGAGGCCGTGTAGGCCGCACCCGAGGTGGCGCCGCGCAGAGCGGCCTCGGAGGCCACATTGACGATCGTGCCACCGCCCGCCTCAACCATCAGGGGCAGAACGGCGCGGCTCAGGCGCATCACCGCGGTGACGTTGACCGCAAATACGCGATCCCAGGTGGCATCATCCACCTCGCCGCCCGCGAGGAAGCCGTCCATGATTCCGGCGACGTTGGCGAGCGAGTCAACGCGGCCGTCCGCGGCCGCAACGATGGCCTCCACACCGGATTCGGCCGTGATGTCGCCCACCACGGGGACGATATCGAGGTCCGGGTTTTCCGCCACGAGGGCATCCAGACGCGGTGCAGACACCTCGGCCGCAATCACGCGCGCACCCTCACGGGCGAATCGGAGGGCACTCGCGCGCCCAATTCCCGAGCCCGCTCCCGTCACGATAACCGTCTTGCCTGCAAATCGTTCAGTGGTCATGATCGCTGCCTTTCCGTGTGTGCGTCATTGCCTTACACATATTATGACACTGAGTGCCATTAATAGCCAGGGTGGGTACGATGGGGACATGTCCGATTCGCAACCCGCACGCGGCCGGCCCAGTCACATCGACCCGGCCGCCATCGCCGATGCAGCGATCGCGCTGTTTCAAGCGCACGGATATGACGCCATCAGCATGGATCGGGTGGCCGAGGAGGCCGGAATCAGCCGCCGCAGCCTGTTTCGCTACTTCCCGGCGAAGGGCGACCTGGTGTGGCACGGATCTGCTCCGGTCGAGGCGCGGCTGCACGGCATTCTCACCGCCCTCCCGGCCGGCGCACTCACCTACGCCGTCCTGACGGACGCCGTGGTGGACTCCCTGCACGCGCTCGATCACCGCGAGGGGGTGACCCGCGCCCGGCTGCGCCTCATCGCCAGCCATGCGGATCTCCTCGCTCAGGGCCCCACCAAGCTCGCCACGTTCTGGACTGCGCTCGCAGACTTCCTCACCGCCAAGCTCCGTGATCCGCACCGCGCCCGCGTGCTGGCTCTGGCCATCAGGACCGTCGTCTTTGACGCACTCTTGCGCTGGGCGGCGGGCGAGGAACACGACTTCTCGGCAACCGTGAGCACCGCACTGGAGAGCCTCGGCACCCTGGGCACGCTCTCCGAGTGCTAGCGGCTCCGCGCTAAACCTCTTCGGGGCGTTTTTGCTGGGCCGGGATGGCGGGGGTGTTTTCGCCGTTCCAGACCGAGATGATGCCCCAGGCGACCGCGGCGATCGGCACAGCCAGGACGGCACCGATGATGCCGGCGATCAGCGTGCCGGCGGTCAGGGCGAGCAGCACCACCAGGGCGTGCAGCTTGAGCGAGCGGGCCATCAGGACCGGCTGCAGGAAGTTCCCCTCAAGCTGGTTGACCAGGACCACGATACCGATCACGATGATCGCGGCCACCGGACCATTGGCCACCAGGGCCACCAGCGCGGCAATCGCCCCGGCCAGTGTTGCACCCACGATCGGAATAAACGCCATGATGAACACCACCACGGCCAACGGCAGCGCGAGCGGAACGCCCACGATGGCCAGACCGATCCCGATCCCGATCGCATCCACGGCAGCCACAGCGGCGGTCCCGCGGAAGTAACCGCCCAGCACGCTCACGGTTTTGTCGCCGACCCGGCGCGCACGCTCATAGCCCTCACCGGTGAAGGGACGCAGCAGGAACTCCCAGATCTTCGGGCCGTCCTTGAGGAAGAAGAACAGCACCACGATCATCAGCACCAGCCCGGTGAAGAAGCTGGTGGCCGCCGAAACCCCGGCCAGGGCACCGTTGCCAAACTGTGCGCTGGTGAGGAACCCGGTGATGGAGTCCTTGAAATCATCCAGCTGGTCGTCGGAAATGGTGAAGGGCAGATCCTTGAGGTAGCCCTGGAGCGCACTCAGGCCGTCGGAGGCGGAATCGACCAGATCATCCCACTGGCTCTGCACAGCCCAGACGATCAGCCACACCACGGTGCCGAGGATGATCACGATGGCCAGCAGCGCGATCCACGTGGCCAGCATCGTATGGATGCCGCGACGGCGCATCCACGAGACAAACGGTGAAATCGCGGCCGAGAGAATCAGGGCGAGGAGCACCGCGATCAGGATCACGCTGACCTGGGACACCAGATACAGCACCGCGGCCACGAGCGCGAGCACCACCAAAACCTGCAGGCTGCGGGTCGCGACCCGGCCAAACCCGTCGGTCCACAGCGTGGGCTTTTTCGGAATCGGCGCAGCCTGCGAGGACCGGCGACGGGAAAACAGGGGCATACGGGTGCTCCGTTCGATAGGCTACGGCATCCACACCCATCACGATCTGGATGCCCGGGCTGTCACGTCAGGCTGTCACGTCTGCGTCCGGGAAGCAAGGATGCGGCGGGCGCGTTCCTGGTTACGCCGCGCGCGATCACGCGGCCCGCGAGCATCCGGAAGGCACGATTCGCCGGGCTGCGAGTCCTCGATCAGGCACCGCACGGCCGGCACCGCGGCGAAGCCGCCAACCGGGGGTCAGGCCCCGGGCTGCGGGATCTCGCGTTGGAAGAAACGCACCCCGACCCAGCGGTCAAACTTATACCCGACCCGAGCCAGTGCACCGGCATCGGTGAATCCGAAACGGCGGTGCAGGGCCAGGGAGGCTTCGGTCCCCTCGTCGGTGATCACCGCGATCATCTGGCGCAGACCGGCGGCGGCCGAGGCATCCAGCAGCGCACCGAGGAGAAGCGACCCGAGCCCCTGACCGGCGGCGGCCGGGTCGAGATAGATCGAGTGCTCGACGGTATAGCGGAAGGCCGACTTATCACTCCACGGGTTGGCCACGGCGTAGCCGAGCACCGCGTTGGTGTCCGTCTCGACCGCGACCAGGAACGGGAGCCCGGCCGCATCCGCCCGCGCGATCCGCGCCTCCCAGTCGGCGACGGGACGCGGCACCTCGTCAAAGGTGATCGTGGTGGTGGCCACATAGTGGTCGTAGATCGCGGCGATGCCGGGGGCATCCTCCGCGCGAACGGGACGAAGCGAGATCATGGGGAAATTCTAGAACAGGGTGTCCTCGGGGAGCGACCAGTCCACGGGTTCTTGTCCCGCCGCGACCAGCGCCGCATTCGCCGCCGAGAACGGCCGAGACCCAAAAAAGCCGCGCGAGGCCGATAGCGGACTCGGATGCACACCCTCGATCACCGTGGTCCCAGCCAGTGCGGGGGCCAGAGTGCGCGCATCGTTACCCCAGAGGATCGCGACCGGTGGCTGCGGGAGCGCCGCCAGGACCGCAATCGCCCGGTCGGTGAACTCCTCCCAGCCGCGACGACGGTGGGACCCTGCTCGTCCCGGGGCCACGGTTAACACCCGGTTGAGCAGCAGCACGCCGCGCTCGGCCCAGGCCGAGAGGTCGGCCGAGGCGGGCGGGGTGATGCCTAAGTCGGTGTGCAGCTCCCTGAACATGTTGGCCACGCTGCGCGGGATCGGGCGCACCGCGGGATCGGCCGAGAAGGCCAGGCCCACCGGGTGTCCCGGAGTGGGATAGGGGTCCTGCCCAACTATCAGCACCCGGGTGTGCGCGGGCGGACGGGCAAACGCCCGCAGTACCAGCTCGGGCGCGGGCAGAAACTCCGGCTCTTCCGCCAGGCTCGCGACCGCCCGCGCATACGCCTCCGCGGCCGGCGCGAGCGCCGCAGCCCACTCGGGGTGCAGCAGCCCACGCTCGGCCGCGGAAGAAAGCGTTGCAGGCAGCAGCACATTGTCGGACTCAGGCGCCGGGTGCAGCAGCCCACGCTCGGCCGCGGAAGAAAGCGTTGCAGGCAGCAGCACAGTGTCGGACTCAGGCGCCGGGTGCAGCAGCCCGCGCTCGGCCGCGGAAGTAAGCGTTGCGGGCAGCAGCCCGTGCCCGTCCGACGAAGCGGGCGTTGCCGGGAGGCTCAAGCTCACGCGCCGCGGGTGGAGACCGTGACGCCGTGCTCGGAACCGATGACCTGCCACAGGCTGCCCTTGCCCACAACCTCGAGGCGGCCGTCGGCGATGATCAGCGCGGTCTCGGTGTCGATTCCGATACCGCCGGGCACCAGCGCGCCCTCGGTTGCGGCGACCAGACGGCCGAGGCTGCCGGTGGCGGCGGGGGCGGTCACGACGCTGAGGTCGAGCAGACCGAGGCCCTGGGCCACGGTCACCTCGTCCAGACCGAAGCCGTACTCCTCGGGGCTCACCGGCACTCCGCCGATCCGCCAACCGCCGATCAGGGCCTTCTCGGCGGCCACGATCGCGCCCGCCCCGATGCCCAGGTAGGGGGTGTCGGCAGCCACGCGACGACGGATCTCCCCGTCGATCGGGGCCAGGGCCGCACGCACGGCCTCGGGCTCGCCATCCACCACCACGATGGCGCTGGCAACCGCGATGGCCTGCAGGTCAAAGGTGTCGGAGGTGGTGACCACGCTGAAGCGTGCATCCCCCTCACGGTGAGCGGCCTCGACCAGCTCACGCGCCTGGTTGGCCGCGGTGTCCCCCACCGCGAGCACCACGATGCGGGTGTCTTCCCCGGCCTGGCTGCGCACGTCGGCGATGAATCGGCCCCACAGCTCCGCACACAGGCTTCCGGCCGCGGCGGCGGTTCCAGCCGCCGGTACGCGAAGCCCACCGGTCAGATAGATTCCCATTGTTTGTATCTCCTGAAGATTGAGGTTTGCCGGATGGGTCGCATCCCGCCTGTTCAACCGTAGCTCGCTCCCGCCGTAATCCGAGGACTCGGTTGGGCATGCCGCGGCATGAACCCTCGACTTTACCCCTACTATTTCGACATGGTCGAATTACAGGGACGTTTTGCCCGAAAGGGAGGCCGGGCGCTGGGCGTCACCGCCTCGCTGATCGGTTTTTTGGTGCTGGTGGAAATCTGCAGCGGCATCATCCAGGGCTACTACATTCCCCTGGTTCCCGACATTGTGAAGCACCTGGGCATCCACGATGCCGACTTCAACTGGTTTGAGGCCTCGCAGCTGCTGCTCACCGCCATCGTGGTGCCGATCATGGCCAAGCTTGGCGACATGTACGGGCATAAACGCATCCTGCTGATCGCCACCGTGTTTACCGCGATCGGAAGCTGGGCGCTGGTGGCCGCCGACTCATTCTGGGTGTTCCTGGGTGCCTGGGCGATCCAGGGGTTCTTCTCGGTGTGGCTTCCGCTGGAAATCGCCCTGATCTTTGACCGCGGCCGCCGCACCGGCAGCGCCGCCGGAGATACCCGCCGCGCGGCGGGCCTGCTCGTGGTGGCGCTGGAGCTCGGTGCGATCCTCGGGGCGCTCGGTGGCGGGCGCATCTTTGAGGCGCTGGGTGGGGATGTTCCGACCACCCTGGCGATCCCGGCCATCGCGGTCACCCTGGTGTTTTTTGTCATTCTGTTTGGGGTGCGGGAGTCCGAGCCGCTGCCCGAGAAGCGCACGCTGGATCTGACCGGGTTTGTGCTGCTGAGCATCAACATCGCGCTGATCACCGGCGGGCTCTCGCTGCTGCGTCTGAACGGCGTGGAGACCTGGTGGGTGTGGATCCCGATCGCGCTGGGCATCATCGGCTTCTGGCCGTTTGGCCGCTATGAGCTCAAGCAGAAGGACCCCGCCATCGACCTGCGTCTGATGCGTCAGTCGCGCATGTGGCCGGTGCAGCTCACCGCGGGCCTGGTGGGTATCAGCGTACTGGGCGCGCAGGTGCCGCTGAGCACCTACGCGGGCACCCCGCGCGAAAACGGCTACGGGCTGGGGCTGCCCGCCGGACAGCTCTCGCTCCTGATCGGTGCCTATCTGATTTCGATGATCATCGGCGCGATCCTGTTCCCGATCGTCTCCAAGCGGGCGACCCCGCGAATCGCGCTGATCGCCTCGGCGATCTCGGTTGCGGTGGGCTACCTGCTGCTGATCCCCTTCCACCTCGAGGTGTGGGAGGTGGTGATGTGCATGATGATCGCCGGGGTCGGATCGGGTGCCCTGGTGGGTGCGCTGCCCGCCGCCGCGGCCGCCGCCGCTCCCCCGGGCCGCACCGGCATTGCCTCGGCACTGACCAGCACGTCCAAGACCATCGGAGGCTCGTTCTCCTCGGCGATCTTCGGCATCGTGCTGATCGGCGGCGCGGCCACCACGGTGACCGCCGGCGCATCCTCGCTGGCCGGATACATGACCGTCTGGGCCGTGTGTGGCCTGTCGGCCGCCGTGGCCGTGGTGCTGCTGCTGTTTGTGCCCAAGCTGTCGTTCTCGGATGCACCGGAGGGCGGTGCACCGGACGATGGTGCGTCCGAGGGCGGTGCGCCAGCGGAAGCCGCCCCAGCAGAAGCCGCCCCAGAGGGCGACACCCCCGCCGACGCACGCTAGCCTAAACACAACAACGGCCCTCCCCACTCGGGGAGGGCCGTTGTTCGTTATTAGCCCTTGGCGGCGCCGGCGATGCCGATCGCGGTGACGATCTCCTCGCCCACGGCCACGCCGTCCACATCGGTGGCCACCCGCACGGTTCCGGCGGCATCGAGGTGGAACAGGCTGCGGCCGTCCTCCTCGCCGCCCTCGATCATTTCGATCCGGCCCTGCGGGGAGAACCCAAACAGGTCGGGACGGGTCATCGTGAGCACGGTCACCGGGTCGTGCGGCACGTTCCAGGTCTCGTTCCAGTAGTCCCACCACTGCTGCACGTCGGCGCGCAGCGCGGCACCGAGCTCACCCGAGCGGCCGATCTCCTCCAACTGGTCGGCACGGATCTCGATCTTCCGGGTCACCTCCAGCCCGGTCACGGTGGTGGGAATCCCGGCGCCAAACACGATGTTGGTGGCGGTGATATCGCTGCGGAAGTTGTGCTCGGGTTCGGTGCTGGTGAACGCACCACCCATGATCCACAGGTGACGCACCGAGGAGGCGAAGTCCGGGTGGGCCTGGATCGCCGCGGCAATGTTGGTCAGCGGACCGATCGCGATCACGTCGATCTCGCCCGGACGTGCGGTCACGGTGTCCACCAGGAAGCGGATCGCCTCGCCCTCGTGCACGCTCTCGCGCTCGAGGTTCGGGTGCAGGCTCCCCTCGTGTCCGGGCCACCACACCTCGCGGCCGGACATGGTTTCGCGCAGCCCCGAGTACACGGGGATATCGCGGCCGGCCATACCGGCCAGGCGCCGTGCGAGGCGTCCACGCAGCAGGGTGTCGCCGTAGACGGTGGTCACGCCCAGCAGGGTCACGTTGGAGGTACCCAGCAGCTGGGAGAGAGCCAGGGCGTCATCAACATCGGAGCCGATATCGGTGTCGAGGATGACGTGGTGAAGCGAGGTCATGAAGGGGTTCCTTCTGGGTTGAAGCGGGTGTCGGGCACGGGGGGCTACTTGAGCCCGGACGTGCTCACCGACTGAATGAAGTAGCGCTGGCAGATCATGATGATCAGCAGCGGGATGAGGGTCAGGATGACCGAGGCTGCAAACATCACGCCGTAGTCCACGTTGAACTGGCCCTGCAGGTTGGACAGCGCCACCGGACCCACGATGTGGTTCTGATCGGTGCCCATCAGCAGCGGCCACATGTACGCCTGCCATTGGAAGAGGAACAGGGTCAGCCCGGCACCGATCAGCGCCGGCCTCGAGAGCGGCAGGTAGATCCGGCGGAACACGCCCCACCAGCCCAGGCCGTCCAGGCGCGCGGCCTCGACCAGCTCGGTGGGGATCGCTAGGAAGAACGTGCGGATCAGGAAGATCGCCATGCCGTTGCCGATTCCCGGGAGAATCAGGCCGATGAACGTGTTTTGCAGGTTCCAGTCGCGGAACATGTCCGCGAGCGGAATCGCGATTGCATCAAACGGGATCAGGAAGGAGAGGATCACGATGCCAAAGATCGCCCCGCGTCCGCGGAACGGAATGGCCGAGAGCCCGAAGGCCGCCATCGCGCAGATCAGCAGACCCGCCACGACCGTGACCACGCTGATGAACAGCGAGTTGCCGATTGCCCGGCCCAGGTCCCCGCTCAGCAGCGTGACGTAGTTGTCGAGGTTGGGACTCAGCGTGAAGAAGGTCTGCCAGCTCAGCGGGTTGAGGAAGGCGAAGGTGTCGCTGCCCGGACGCAGCGAGTTCACCAGCGTCCACCACAGCGGCAGCAGGAAGGCCAGCCCGATCAGGGCCCCCACCAGCGAGAGCAGCAGATAGCCGGTGCGCAGTCGGCGCGGACGCCGGGTCACGGTCGCACTCATGCGGCGTCCTCACTCTTGAGCAGGCGGAACTGGACCGCGACAATCGCCAGGGTCAGCAGCACCAGGATGATGACCTCGGCCTGGGCCGTATTGAGGTCCCCGAGCGTATAGGCGCGGTTGAAAATATCGTGCATGAGCAGGTTTGTTGATCCCTCCGGGCCCCCCTTGGTCAATATCTGAACCGGTGCGAACACCAGGAAGTTGGACACCGTATCGGCCACCAGCACAAAGGCCAGCGGGCGGCGCACCAGCGGGAAGGTGATCGTCCACAGCTGACGCCAGGCACTCGCCCCATCCAGGGAGGCGGCCTCATACAGCTCGGTGGGGACGTCGTTGATGCCGGCAATCAGGAACAGCATCCAGTAGCCCACCCCGACCCAGCTGAGCAGCACCATGATCGCGGTGAGCGACTGGGTGGGCGAGGTGAGGAAGGGCTGCGCGGGCAGGCCCAGCATCCCCAAAAACGCGTTGCCCAGGCCGTCGGGACGGTAGATGACGCTCCAGATGACCGCGGAGACCGCGGGCGGAACGGCGATCGGCAGGATCACCAGCGAGCGCCAGAATCCCGATCCCGCCGCCCGCCGGGTGTACAGCACCGCGAGCAGGAACGCGATCGCGACCTGCACCGGGTTGATGATCACCGTAAAGAGCAGGGTCACCAGCAGTGAGCCGATGAAGTCGGCGCTTGAGAACAGCTCAACATAGTTGTCGAGGCCCACGAAATGTTCACCCCCGGAGAGGATGCCACCACCCTGCAGGCTCTGCCAGAACGCGACCACCGCGGGGGCGAGGCGCAGCAGCACCAGGCCGATCAGCGCGGGCGAGAGGAACGCCAGCGCGACCAGCGTGGGCCGCCAGACCAGGCGGGAGCGCCGGCGCGGGCGCCGCGTCCTCGAGAGGGAGGACGCGGTGCCCGGGCGCTGAATGCGTGCGCCGGGTGCGGTCATCGCAACTTTTTCCAGGCGGCTTCGATCTGGGACTGGGCGTCCTTCAGGCGTGCCTCCACCGGGGAGCCGTTACGAATGTCGGCGAAGGCCTTGTTCATCATCGACTCGAACTGCACATAGCCCACCGAAACCGGACGCGGGACGGCGGTGTTCTTGATCTCCTCGGTGATCAGATCGGCGACCCCGGCGCTGTGGGTACCGCCGAGGGCCTCGAGAGTCGGCAGGTACTTGGCCTGCGCCTCGGTGTTGGCGGGGATGATCGTGGTCTTCTCGGTGGTGGCGAGGTTACCGGCGGGGTTCAGCGCGGCGAACTCCAGGAACTTCTTGGCGGCATCCTTGTGATCCGAGGCGGGATTGATGCCCCAGGACCAGGAGCCGTTGGGGGTCACGGCCTTTCCGCCGGCAAACGCGGGCATCGGGACGACGCTCCAGTTGAACTTGGCGTTCTCGGCGAACTTGCCCACGTCCCACGGCCCACCGATAAAGAAGGGCACGTCGCCGTCGGCGAAGACCGGGCTGGTCTGGAATCCGCCCACCCCACGCGGGGAAACGTTGTTGGAGTAGAGGTCGGCGTACCACTGCATGGCCTTGGTCCAGCCGGGGTTGGTCACATCGGCGGTCAGCATGTCCTTGCCGGTGATGCCCGAGCCGCCGCCGAGGGATTCGGCGAGGGGCTGCAGCTGGTAGTACCCCTCAACCTGCTCGAACAGCAGGCCCCACTTGCTGCCGGCGGCCTGTGCGGCCTTACCGGCGTCCACCGTCTGCTCCCAGGTCCAGCGATCGGCCGGGTTGGCGCTGGGGGCGGCGATGCCGGCCTTGGCCAGGGCGTCGTTGTTGACAAACATCATCTGGGTGGAGTTCCAGACCGAGAGCGCCCAGAGCTTGTCCTGGTACACGTTGACCGAGTACTGCTCGGGGGTTGTGGCCTTCTTCGCCTGGTCCTTCAGATCGCTGAGGTCCTCAAGGAATCCCTGCGCGGCGAGCTGGGACACGTTGGGCTGATCGACCGTGTAGACGTCGATGTCCTTGTCCTTGGCGGCCAGCCGCTGCTGCAGCGTGCTGGAGAGCTGGTCGAAGGGCACCTGGGTGTACTTCACGGTGGTGCCCTTGTTTTCGGCCTCGAAGGCGGAGATGACCGGGGCGAAGGTGGCCGGGTCCTCGGCACCGAGAAGCTTCACCACGGAACCATCCGCGGAACCGGAATCACCCGAGCTGGCCGAGCAGCCGGAGAGTGCGAGCGCCGCGGTGGCCGACAGGGCTACCAGCGCGAGGGAGACACGCCTCATGTGAGGAGTCCTTTCACGAGAGTGAGGGGTGGTGTGAACTTCAGGGGGGATCATCCACACCACCCGGATCTAACCGCATAGACTAAGCGGTTAGATGACCCTACCGCGCGGGCGACGCGCATGCAAGCGGATCCCGACTCCCGTGAGCAGCCGCGCTAGGATCGTGATATCTAACCGAGTAGAAACAGGGGTGCCCCGTGGCCACAGGCAGGGACGTAGCGCAGCTCGCGGGAACCTCCACCGCGGTCGTCTCCTACGTGTTCAACAACGGCCCGCGCAATGTCTCCCCGGAGACTCGGGAGCGCGTGCTCGCCGCCGCCGCGGAGCTGAACTACCAGCCCAACGCGCTCGCCCGCGCACTCAGCGCCGGTAAAACCTCCTCGATCGGGCTGATCGTGCCCAACATCGCCAACCCCTACTTCGGCGAGCTGGCCCGGGCCCTGGAGGATGCGGCCCTCGCCCACAACCACCTGCTGATCATCGCCGACTCCGCCGGAAACCCCGAGCAGGAAACCCGGCACTGCGCGTCCTTCCTCGGCCGCCGGGTCGACGGGGTGATCCTGGTTTCACTCTTCGATAACCCCGATCTCAGCGCATTCCGCCGCGAGAATGTGCCGGTTCTGGTGCTGCACCCGATCGATCACGCACACGGGGTCAGCTCGCTCACCATCGATTACGAGGCCGCCGCCCGGGACGCCACCGCCCACCTGCTGGACCACGGCTACGACAGCATCGGCATGCTCAACGGGCTGGGCGAAACCGCCGGTGCCCAGCAGCACCGCGCGGGCTTTGAGGCCGCGCTGGCCCGGCATGCCGAGCGCAATCCGGGAGTCACCGTGCGCGCCGAGGAGCGTCCGGCCGAGATCTCCCGCGCCGCCGCGGCCCGGATCGCGACCGCCTGGCTGGCCGAGCCCGACCGTCCGCGCGCGATCTACTCAACCACCGATGAGCAGGCCTTCGGGGTGCTCTATGCGGCACACGTCAACGGGCTGCGGGTACCCGAGGACCTGGCGATCGTCGGATTCGACGGCACCGAGCAGACCGAGTTCGCGGTGCCCCCGCTCACCACGATCGCCCAGCCGATCCGGCAGATTTCCAACCGGGCCATCGAGCTTCTGGTCCGCTATGTCCCCGACTCCCCGGTCCACGAGCTGTTTGCCTACACGCTCACCCGGCGCTCCTCCTGCGGGTGCGAGCCGAGCTAGCCCGAAACTAGCGCTTCATCTTCAGCTCGCCCTTGGCGACCTTATGCGGGGCGGCCTGGGCGACCGGCTTGACCGTGAGGTGGTCGATGTTGACGTGGCCGGGCAGTTCGACCGCGTGCACGATGGCCTCGGCGATATCCTCGGCGCTCAGCGGGTTGGGCACCTCGGCGTAGACCGCGTCGGCGCGGGCCTGGTCGCCGCCGAAGCGCACCAGCGAGAACTCCTCGGTGTGGACCATGCCCGGGGCGATCTCGATCACTCGGATCGGCTCGCCGGAGAGTTCCAGACGCAGCACGTCCAGCAGCGCACGCTCGGCAAACTTGGCCGCGTTGTAGCCGCCACCACCCTCATAGGCGGTGTGTCCGGCAATCGAGGTCACCCCGACGATCGAGGCGGTCTCACCGGCCGCGGTGCTGCGGCGCATGGTGGGCAGCAGGGCCGAGATGACCCGCTTGGTGCCCAGCACGTTGATGTCGAACATCTTCTGCCAGTCCTCGACCGAGGACTCCTCGATACTGGCCAGTCCGAACGCGCCCCCGGCATTGTTGATCAGGATCTGTACGCCGCCGTTTGAGCGCACGTATTCGGCGAGCGCCGCCACATCGTCCTCCGAGGTGAGGTCGGCCGCAAACACGTCGGCACCGGTGCGCTTGGCCAGCTCGGTGAGCTTATCGGCACGGCGGGCCACTCCGAGCACCTCGTATCCCTTTTCACGGAACAGGGCGACGGTTGCCGCCCCGATTCCCGAGCTTGCTCCGGTTACCACTACGCGCTGTGAAGTCATGAGAATAGAGTACGCCCGCCGGGGTCAAAACACCGATCCTGCAAGGATGCTCGAATCCGCCGGACACACCCCCGACGGACCCCCACACACGATAGTGTTTCGGTGGGCGAATCACCCCGCACCCGCGTCCCCGACACAATCGCCGGATGCGGACACCGTGTCCCCCAGTCTCCGCGCATGACGTCGTGTGTCGGTCGGGGGTTCCCTCGGGCGGCGGGTTCGGTTTAGCCTCAACCCACTTCTACTTTTTCGATCAGCCCGATCGCCACAGTTTCCGACCCGTGAGGACAACCATGACCGATGCAGCAAACGCCGCCAACTGGCGGTTTGAGACCAAGCAGATCCACGCCGGTGCCGCACCCGACCCGGTAACCGGTGCCCGCGCCACCCCCATCTACCAGACCACCAGCTACGTGTTCCGCGATGCCCAGCACGCCCAGAACCTGTTCAGCCTGGCCGAGCCGGGCAACATCTACACCCGCATCCAGAACCCCACCCAGGACGTGGTTGAGCAGCGCCTCGCCGCCCTCGAGGGTGGATCGGGTGCCCTGCTGGTTGCCTCGGGTCAGGCCGCCACCACCAACGCGGTTCTCAACATTGCCCAGGCGGGCGACCACATCGTGTCCTCCTCCTCCATCTACGGTGGAACCTTCAACCTCTTCAAGTACACCCTGGCGAAGCTCGGCATCGAGACCACCTTCGTGATCAACCAGGACGACCCCGAGGAGTGGCGTCGCGCCATCCGCCCGAACACCAAGCTGCTCTTTGCCGAGACCATCGGTAACCCGCAGATCAACGTGCTCGACATCCGCGGCGTCTCGGACATCGCTCACGCCGCCGGCGTTCCGCTGGTGGTGGACAACACCATCGCGACCCCGTACCTGATCCGCCCCTTCGAGCACGGTGCGGACATCGTGGTGCACTCGGCCACCAAGTTCCTTGGCGGTCACGGGACCGTCGTGGGTGGCGCGATCATCGACGGTGGCCGCTTCGAGTGGTCGAAGAACGCCGAGCGTTTCCCCGGCCTGACCACCCCGGATGAGTCCTACCACGGCATCACCTACTCGGAGGCCGTGGGCGACGCGGTGGCCTACATCATCAAGGCCCGCGTGCAGCTGCTGCGCGACATCGGTGCGGCGATCTCGCCGAACAGCGCCTGGCAGCTGCTGCAGGGCATCGAGACCCTGTCGCTGCGGATCGAGCGTCACGTATCCAACGCTCAGCAGATCGCCGAGTGGCTGGAGAACAACCCGGATGTGGCCTCGGTCAACTACTCGGGTCTGCCCTCAAGCCCCTGGTATGCCTCGGCCAACCGCTACGCCCCCAAGGGTGTCGGCGCGGTGCTCTCCTTCGAGCTCAAGGGCGGCGTGGACGCGGGTCGTGCACTCGTGGACAACCTCTCGCTGTTCTCGCACCTCGCCAACATCGGTGACGTGCGCTCGCTGGTGATCCACCCGGCCTCCACCACTCACGCGCAGCTGAGCCCCGAGGCCCAGCTCGCCGCCGGTGTGACCCCGGGTCTCGTGCGCCTCTCGCTCGGCCTGGAAAACATCGACGACATCAAGGCCGACCTCGAGGTGGGTCTGGCCGCGGCTCGTGCGCTGGTGCTCTCGCGCGCCTAGCCTGCACACACACAACCGGCCGGATGCATCAGCATCCGGCCGGTTTTGTGTTGCGTGAGACTGGGCGTTCCGAAGACTCGTCCAGGCTAGGCGTGGCTCGGGGCGGGGGCGAGCGGTGCCGGTGTGGGCTCGGCCGAGTCCAACACAAAGGAGATGTCGGCCCGGGCCGGCCACTCGGGCTCACCCAGCATCGGCTCCTCGTACATGCCGTTGGGGTCATCGATCAGCTCGGTGACCAGGCGGCGCATGCGGCCATCTTCGATCTCCAGGCTGGCCTCAACCGGGATCCCGTAGGAGCGGAAGCGCGCCTTGACCGGGAAGACGAAGGTGTGCGGGACCGCGCGCGGGGCGCTCTCGTCCACGCTCAGGATGACGGTGTCCCCACCATCCACGCCGAGCAGCGGGATGGTTTCGCGAGCCACCGTGAGCTGGGAGCGCAGGGCCTTGGAGGAGTGGTCGGCGGTGAACTCCAGCATCCCGGCGATCACATCATAGGCACCGGCCTCAAGTTCCACCGTGTGTTCGGGGTGCTCATCGTGGGCGGTGATGGTCATGGTGTCGCGCATGTCCACGGCGCTGGCCGCAAGCGAGAGAGCACCGGTGGCACCCGCCAACAGGAGGCGCGGATTGCGCACGCGCCGGGTGACCAGGGCGCTCATCACGGCGGCGTCCATCTTCTCGCCAACCTCGGCGAAGGCCATGGTGGCGCCGGCGGCACCGACGGAGACGCCGAGCCGGGCCAGAGGGTTACGGGCGAGGCCATCTTCACGGCCGAGGCTCACCCAGGTGAGCACACCGGTGGTAACGCCGAGTCCGGCGCGAAGGGCAAGTCGGCCTGCTGGGGAGCGCTTGGCCGGGTCGATCAGGGTCAGGGCACCAAGAATTCCGGCCGCCGCCAGCGCATGCTGGGGCGAGGTGGGATCCATCAGTCGACGAAGGAATCGGGGCTGCTGCATGCGCTTAGTCTAGCCCCGGTTCCAGATTCGGGCGTGCGCGCGGAGGGAACGCCCAGTTCTGACCGGTGGTCGGTGCGTCATATCCGCCCCGCACGCCCGGTTATTTTCTCAGTTCCGTTCGGATGCGACGTCACAATGTCGCATTGATTCCGGGAAGCGGCCACAATGGGGGCATGGACTGGCAGACACCCGAAGAATCCGTGCCCTCGAGTATGATCACCGAGGATCTGGCACGGGCGCTCATGGGTAAGCCTCCGGCAACGGGGGCGTGGCGTGACGGGGATAAGCCCGGCAACCGTCAGTTCGCGGGCCTGGGTGCCTTTGAGCCCGAGCGCGGTGGCCGGCTGCCGTTTGTGCGCATCGCCTATGAGACCTTTGGGGAGCTCTCCCCCGAGCGCGATAACGCGATTCTGATCATTCACGCCTTTACCGGAGACAGCCACGTGCGCGGTGAGGCCGGCCCGGGCCACTACACCGCGGGCTGGTGGTCGGAGCTGGTGGGTCCGGGCCTTGCCATCGACACCGACCGCTATCACGTCGTGGTGCCCAACATCCTCGGCGGTTGCCAGGGGTCCACCGGCCCCGCATCCTTCGCCCCCGACGGCCGTGAGTGGGGTGAGCGTTTTCCCTATCTGACCGTGCGTGATCAGGTGCGCGCGCAGGCGCTGCTCGCCGACCACCTGGGCATCGAGCGCTGGAACGCGGTAATCGGCGGTTCGATGGGCGGCATGCACGCGATCGAGTGGGGTGTCACCCATCCCGAACGCGTGGCCCGGCTCGCGGTCCTCGCAGCCCCCGCGGCGATCAGCGCCGACCAGATCGGTTCAAACCTCACCCAGCTGCAGGCGATCACGATGGATCCGGGCTGGGCACAGGGCCGCTACTACGATGCCGATGACGGCGAGGGTCCGCACGCGGGCCTCGCGCTGGCCCGGCGCATCGCGATGCTCAGCTACCGAGCACCGGACGAGCTCAACGCGCGCTTTGACCGGATCTGGCAGTCCTCGATCAGCCCGCTGGGTGATGGTGGCCGCTTCGCGCTGGAATCGTACCTGGATTTCCACGGCAATAAGTTCACCCGCCGCTTCGATGCCAACTCCTATCTGACCCTGCTGCAGGCGATGAACTCTCACGACGTGGGCCGGGATCGCGGCGGCGTCGAGGCGGCCCTGGCGCGGGTCACCGCACCCACGCTGGTCCTGGGCATCGATTCGGACCGGTTGTTCCCGGTGGAAACCCAGCATCGAATCGCCGCCGGAGTCCCGCGGGCACTCGATGGGGATACCGCCACCGTGATCAACTCGATCTACGGCCACGACGGCTTCCTGATCGAGTTTCCCGCGGTGGGCGCGGCCATCACGCGACTGTTATCCACTGAGCCCTAAACTGCCAGGTATGGACCCCGAGGACGCGACCACCCCCGAGCTGCCCGGTCGGCACCTGGGGCGGGCACCGCGCCGCTCCCCCGCGCTGGGACTCAGCGAGGCCGACCACTCACGCTTCCTCTGGCAGCGGGCCCGGCTGCTCTCGGGCACCACCCTGTCCTTCGCGATCGCCGCCGAGCTCACCGTACTCCTCGCGGTTTTTGCCCCCGGCGCGATGACCACCACCGGGCTCGGGATCACCCTGTCGCTGATCCTGATGCACCTCGCCGCACACGTCATGCTCGCCGGACGCCCCAGCATGTTCCGCGTGCTCACCGCCTTTGGGCTGGGCCAGGCGGTGATGCTCGTGCTGTGGAACGATCCGGCAGGCAAATCCGCGGTGGCAACCATCACCGCGGTCATCGCCATCGCCGGATGGGGGCTGGGATCAGTGGCCACGATTCTGGTGTCCACCCGCGGGGAGACCCTGATCCTCGCCGGGCTCTTCGCCGCAACCCTGGCGCACCTGATGATCGCCCTGCACGCGATGCAAACCAGCGTGTTTGCCCCGCTCGTACTGGTGCTGGGTTCCTGGGCGGTGTCACTCGCCTTTGGGATCTGGCTCAATCAAACCTTCCCACGCATCATGCGTCGCATCTCAGGCATCGGCGGGGCCTACCTGGCCGAGCGTCAGGGCAGCGAGCGTGAGGCTCAGCGGCACCGGGATGCCCGACTGCTGCACGACACGGTCCTGGCCACGCTGACGCTGCTGGCCCACTCGGGACGCGGAGTGGACGAGAACGCCCTGCGCGCCCAGGCGGCCTCGGATGGCAAGCTGCTGGAGCGCCTGCGCACCGGCGAGGAGGTGCACCCCCAGGCCTCGGGCGACTACCTCCTGACCACCACCGAAGCCTCGGCCCCCGACTATGAGCTCAAGCTGCTGCGCGAACGCTTCGAACGGGCAGGCCTCACCGTCTCTATCCACGGCAGCGCAAACCTCTCCGCCTACACCCACAGCGGTCAGGCGATCCTGCTGGCCCTCGCCGAAGCCCTGGAAAACGTGCGCCGCCACGCGGGAGTGTCCACCGCCGATGTGACCCTGAGCGAGACCGACACCGTGGTGCGCGCCGTGGTCACCGACAGCGGTGTCGGATTTGACCCCAATGCCGAGCGCGATCCGAACCGACTGGGCATGTCCGAGTCGATCATCGGCCGCGTGGGTGAGGTGGGCGGAACCGCACGGGTGTTCAGCGCACCGGGTGCCGGCACCACCATCATGCTGGAGGTCCCGCGATGAACCAGCGCAGCCACCACAACACGCACGGCACCACCACCACGCCGGAGGTCCCGCGATGATTCAGCGCAGCCACCACAACACGCACGGCACCACCAGCACGCCGGAGGTCCCGCGATGAACCAGCGCGAGAATCATCCCCGGGCCCCGCGCTCCACCGCGCGGCTCAGTACCGTGCACCTGGGGACCGGTCTGGCCCTCGCGGGCACAATCGTGGTCGCGGTCTCCTACCTGCGCCTGATCGAATACTGGTCGCGGTATATGGTGTCCCTGCCCACCCGTTTTGCCTGGATCCTCCTGGGCTGCGTGGTGGTGGGTACCGTGCTACACCTGCGTAAGACATCGGCGCGTCTGGGGCCGGTAGCCTTCCGCGTGATCGTGACCCTGCTGCTCAGTGCGGCCGCCCTGGACTTTGCCGGGGTCTGGGATATCGCCGACAACCCGGTCTATCCCACCGCCGCGGTGGCCGTGGGCGGGGTGCTGGTGGCGATGACCACGCTGCGTCCCACCGGCGAGATGATCCTGCCCGGAGCACTCCTGACCGCGGGATTCGCGTTTCTCCTGATCATCCAAACCGCCTATGAACCTCACCGCAGCCCTCCCGAGGGCGTGATGATGGTGTTTGCGCTGGTGCCGCTGGCGATCGCGATCACCATCGTCGGCACGTATCGCCGGATGGTGACCCAGGCCCTCGACCGGGTACTGCTGCAGGCCACGATCGAGCTACCCACCTACGGCCCCGGCTCGGGCACCTCGGCCGGACTGACCGCGCTGGACCGCGAAGTAGAGGAGATGTTTGCGCGGATCGCCGACGGTACCCTGACCCTGCCCCTCGATCCCGAACATGCCAAGCGCGCGGGTGAGCTGGCCACCGAACTGCGTGCACACCTGATCGCCGGACACCAGCAAACCTGGCTCGCCCACGCGATCTCCGAGTCCGCGGTTTTGGCCGGTCGGCTAAATGTTATCGATCCGCAACGTTTGGCCGCGAAGCTCAATCGAGAACAGCGCGACGGGCTGCTGTCGGCACTCTGGCTGCTCGCCGTGACCGATGGTGACACCGATCCGAGGGCCACGATCGAGTTCCGCGATGAGGCCCCGGATGCGCCTCAGATCACATTTGTCATCATTATTGATGTGGATGGATTGACACGTTTGGAAATTGAACCGGCGACGTGGCCCGGTTTGGACCGTGTCGGACGCTATGGTGTTAGCAATACCGTTACCGGAGTTCAGATATCCGTGCGGGTGGCAAACCCTGTCTTGGGGACGACGAGAGGAAGCTATGAGCCGTGAAGACGCTCACATTCGGTTGGCGATCATTGACGATCACCGGATGCTCTTATCGGCCCTGACCGAGTGGATTCGCGCCGCCGCCGAAGACATCGTCCCGGTGGCCGCCGTGGCAACCTGGCCCGACCTGCTGGGCCACCCCGAATTCCCGGTAGATGTGGTTCTGCTGGACCTGGACCTCAAGGACAACATCCCGATCTCGCTGAAGATCGCGACCCTCAACACCACCGGCGTTCGCACCGTGCTGATGAGCACCTACTCCGAGCCCGCCGTGGTTCGAGAGGCCCTCGCCGCCGGCGCCATGGGCTACCTGGCTAAGAGCGAGGATGCCACGATGATTGTGGAGGCGATCCGCGCGGCTAACCGCGGCGAGAACTTCGTCTCCGCCGAACTCGAGGGTGCCCTGAACAACACCGCCCAGGGTGGTGCCCCCAAGCTCAGCGCACAGGAGCGTCGCGTGATGGCGCTGTACGCCTCCGGCGAGCCGGTCAAGTCCGTCGCCTTCGAGCTGAGCATCTCCGAAGAGACCGCCAAGAGCTACCTCAAGCGCATCCGCGAGAAGTATCGCGGTGCCGGACACGACGTGGGCACCAAGGTTGCGCTGCGCAAGCGCGCAATCATCGACGGCATCATCGTCGACTAGTACGCACACAAATGGCCCCGTCTTTCGACGGGGCCATTTTTGCTGCCTCACGAACGATAGTCGCGCTCACGCAGAGTGCCAGACTGCCGTCTCACGAACGATGGTCGCGCTTAGGCAGGAGACGGTGCCGCTCTGGCGCTAAACCCGCTCGTGCGGGGCCAGGTGCCGCTGGGCGCGGTAGGAGGCCATCACGATCAGGATGCCGGCGATGGTGAGCGCAAGGCCCACCCAGATCGGGGCGCGGTAGCCCAGCTGGGCACCGATCACCAGGCCACCGAGGAAGGCACCCACGGCGTTACCGATGTTCATGGCCGAGTGGTTGAGGGCCGCGGCGATGGACTGGGCGTCGCCGGCCACATCCATCAGGCGGGTCTGCACGGCCGGGCCGATACCGCTGGAGGCGAAGCCCACCAGGAAGATGAAGATAAACAGGCTCGGTGCCCATCCGGCGGCGAAGTACAGTCCGATCAGCACCACCACCATCATCAGGAAGTAGCCGTAGAGGGTGCGGCGCACGCTGCGGTCCACAAAGTGTCCGGCGGCGAGGGTTCCGATGGTCATACCCAGACCCATCGTGGCCAGCAGCCAGGGGATGTGGGCGGGGTCGATGCCAGCCACGTCGGTCCCGAGCGGTGCCAGGTAGGAGTAGACGGCGAAGAATCCGCCGAATCCGATGGCGCCGATGCCGATCGCGAACCACACCTGGGGACGCTTGAACACGGTCAGCTCACGGCGCAGGGTCTGCTCGGAGTTTCCCTTGACCCGCGGGATGACCAGGGCCACGGCCACGGCGGTGAGGGCAAAGATGCCGGCCACCAGCAGGAAGGCCGCCCGCCACCCCATGCTCTGACCAATCGAGGTGGCCAGGGGCACACCGATCACGTTGGAGACGGTGAGGCCGGTCATCACCAGGGTGATGCCGCGACCGCGCTTCTCGGGGCCCATCAGGCGTGCGGCGACCAGGGCGGCGATGCCGAAGTAGGCACCGTGCGGCAGACCGGCGAGGAAGCGGGCGGCGAGGATCCAGCCGAAGCTCGGCAGGACCGCGGTGGCCAGGGTACCCACGGTGAAAGCCACGGCGAGCCAGAACAGCACGGTCTTCCGGGAGAACCGGGCAACACCGGCGGCGATGGTCGGCGCACCGATCACCACACCCAGGGCGTAGAGGGTGATCATCCAGCCCGCATGGGAGTTGGCCAGTTCGGGGTTGGTGGCGTACACGTCGGGCAGCAGGTCGCGGGCAATATCGGGCAGCAGGCCCATCGCGACAAACTCGGTGGTACCGATGCCAAAGGCCCCGATGGCCAGGGCGAAGAGGGAGAGACGGACCCGGGCCGGAGTAATACTCGCCGGGTCGACATAGGTGCGGGACATTACACCCATTTTACGGCATTACTCAAATCGATTCGACCGTATTACCAAAGGTTCATTCGTGCAGATTATTTGTGTGGTCAAGCGGGGCCCTGCCCACTTGGGGGCCGAGGCACCCGAGCGGCACACGGATAGGATTGTTGACGTCATCTTCGTCTTTGAGGTCCGTCCACAACGCAGGAGCGCCACCGCATGGATCAGCCGGGATCCCCGCCGCCGATCATTCGGCTTGGCAGCACTCACCGTCACGCTGCCCTCCGGCTACTCGTGCATGTGTTTGACCGGGATCCGGCCTGGCGACGAATCATCCGCTGGGCACCGGCCCGCGCGCTGGTGCTGCGGGTGTACTACCGCCGTGCAATGCGGGTGGCCCTCGCCGAGGGTCGGGTCGACCTGATCACCGGCCCCACCGGCACCCCGCTCGCCCTCGCGCTGTGGTTCCACCCACACCCGAGCTCCGGTGCCGCGGATGTCTGGCATCTGGAAGCGATCGTGGTGGCCGAGGCTGCCCGCGGGCGCGGCCTCGGCGGACACCTCATCCGGCACGCCCTGGCCGACATCGACGCCGCGGGCGCCATCGCCACCCTGGATGCCAGCACCCCCGACAGCCAGCGCCTCTATGAGCGCCTGGGCTTCACCCCGGTCGGCCCGGTGCCGCCCTGGCCGTGGCCGCGTGATCTCAGGATGCGGCGTGAAGCTCGCGCAACCGGCGCCGAAACAGCAGCGCCGTAAGTAGCGCCCCGCCCACGAAAATCCCCGCGGTAATCGTGTACACGACGGCGTAGCTGTGGACTGCGGCATCGGCCATCACCTGCGGGGTGGCCGGCACATGCCCCACCAGATAGGCGGTCATTGCCGAGGCGGCGAGGGTGTTCAACAGCGCGGTTCCGATGGATCCACCCACCTGCTGGCTGGTATTGACCAGTGCCGAGGCTACCCCCGCATGCTCACTCCTCACCCCCAGGGTTGCCGTCTGAATCGACCCCGGGAAGATCGTGCCGATCGCAAAGCCGAGCACAATCATCGGCGGCATGATGTCCGCGACATAGGTACTGGAGAGATCCAGTGTTGTCAGCCAGGCCATGCCGAGGGCCGCGAGCACAAATCCGATGGGCACCAGGATCTTGGGTCCAAACCGGGGAAGCAGCAGGTTTGTTTCCAGCTGTGCGGCGATTACCAGGGCCCCGATCAAGGGCAGGAACGATGCCCCCGTCTGGGTCGGAGTGTAGCCGAGGCCGGTCTGCAAATAGTAGGTGAGGAAGAGGAAGATCGCGAACATCCCCACACTCGCCAGCAGCAGCGCCGAGTAGGCGGCACCGCGGTTGCGGTCGAGGACGACCGAGGGGTGCATCAGCGGGTTGCGGGCCCTGAATATCCACACCACGAAGGCGACCAGCAGGACGCCCGCGGCGATCAGCATGCCCCAACTACTCGCGGCACCCCAGCCGTCGGTGTCCGCGTTCGAGAATCCGAAGACCAGGAAGAACAGCCCGCCCGAGACCAGCACGGTGCCCAGAATATCCAGGGGCGTGCGCTCACCGGGTGCGGCCGCCGGGCGAATAAAGAGGAGGGCCCCGATTCCGGCGATCAGCGCGATGGCAATGTTCACAAACAGGGTCCAGCGCCAGTCGAAGTGCTCCGTCAACATCCCGCCGAGCAGCAGTCCGAGCGCACCACCGGCACCGGAAATGGCGCCCCAGATCCCAAACGCCCGCGAGCGCTCCCGGGACACGGTGAAGGTGGTGGTCAGCACCGAGAGTGCGGTGGGGGCAAGCAGCGCACCGAAGGCACCCTGGAGCGCGCGGGCCACAACGAGTACCCCGAAATCGGGCGCAGCGCCGCCGATGGCCGATGCCAGCGCAAAGCCGATCAGCCCGATCATGAAGGCCCGGCGACGGCCGACGAGGTCGGCGATCCGACCACCCAGCAAGAGCAGCGAGCCAAACGCCAGCGCATAGGCGGTGATCACCCACTGTCGTTCGCCGTTGGAGAACCCCAGGTCTGCCTGGGCCGAGGGGAGGGCGATGTTCACGATTGTGGTGTCGAGATTCACCATGAGTTGAGCGAGTGCGACGGTGGCCAGGGTCAGCCATCGCCTCGGATCGGGGACGGTGCCAACGGGCGGGGTGGTGCGGTTCATGTCTGCTCCAGCTAAGATAAGGACTATCAGTCCGTTTAGCATACGGACTACCGGTCCGTTTAGCAAGGGAAGTGTCATGACGAGTCTTCGAGCCGACGCCGCGCGTAACCATGCGGCCATCCTTCGTGCCACCGGCGAGCTTTTTGACGACGCCGCAAACCCGCAGAGTATCTCCATGGACGAGATTGCCGCCGCCGCCGGGGTGGGCAAGGGCACGCTGTTTCGACGCTTCGGTGATCGACAGGGGCTCATCTGCGCCGTGGTCGAGGAGCGCAGCAAGCCCTTCCAGGCCGCCGTCCTGTCGGGCCCGCCACCACTTGGACCCGGAACCCCTGCCGACGAGCGCATCCTCGCCGTGCTGGATGCGATCATCACCTTCAAGCTGGAGACGCTGCGCCTGAGCCTGGCCAGCGAAACCGTAGCCGCCGATCCCTATCTGCTGCCGATTTACACCTGGTGCCACACCCTTTTGGTCTCACTCCTGCGCGAGCTGGGCCGCATCGAGGACCCCGATTTCACCGCGCACATGCTGCTGTCCCCCACGCGCGTCGACTTCCTGGTTCACGAAATCGAGGTGGCCCATTTCAATCCCGAGCAGATTCGCGCAAGGATACGCGCAACCGTGGCCGCGCTGATTCGTCCAGCGGCCTAGCACCTACGATTCCATGGAGGTTGAGATCCGGACGGTGAACCAGCCGACAGCGCGATGCTGCGAATGATCGTCGAAAACTGCCCGGCGATCTCGGAGGTCGCGGACAACCAGGCCAAATCGGAACCTCCGTGGTCCACCGATTCAACGTGGGCGAAGCTAGGATGAGACAAGCCACGAAACGCCGGAGGAGGTGCCCGTGAGCAGCACATCGACCGGAGAGCTCACGGCGCTCTCGCGCATTTTTTCGGCATCGGCGATCCGGGAAATCGGGAGTCGGGGATACTCACCGGCCCTGGCCCGGGCACTATCTGAAACGGCGATTCCTGAGCGACTTCCCGCGCACGCGACCCTGGCCGAGGCCTACACGATGGCGTTTCACACGCTGCAAAAAATCGGCAACCGAGACGACTACGTGTACCGTTCGGCGCTGACACAAAAAATTCTGCTGGGTCGCCACAATCTGCGCACAGCGACCGTTCTCAACGAATTCCGTGCGGGCCGATCCAAGGCTGACCTCGTTGTCCTCAATGGCACGTCGACCGCATATGAAATCAAGTCCGAACGCGACTCGTTTCAGCGTCTCCATACCCAGCTTTCCGACTACCGATCGGTCTTTGGAAGCGTGTACGTCATAACCAGCCCCACCCAGGTTAAGGCCGCGCTCCGCCTCACTTCCGAGGATGTTGGGGTGCTCACACTGTCGGATCGGTTCCGAATTCAAACGGTCAGACCAGCCCTCGATCAACCCGAGCGCACCAGCGCCCTATCGATTCTCGAAACCCTGAGGTTCGATGAAGCACTGAAGGTTCTAGACGGCCTGGGGATAGACTTCCCGGAAGTTCCCAACACTCGGCGCTGGGGCGCACTTCGACACATCTTCGCAGCACTCGATCCGGCAACCGTTCACGCACACACGGTAGCGGTGCTTCGGGAATCACGATCCCAGGCACACCTGGAATTCTCAATCAGGGAACTTCCGCGGCCATTGACCGCGGCGATCTTGGCAACTAATCCGTCAGCATCGGCCCGACACAACATTCGGTTGGCCACCCGCCAACCGGTCTCGGAAGTACTCACCTGGAAATAGCGTCACCTGGAGTTAGGACAATGATGTACTACCCGTTTTTTCGCGGTAAGCAGTTTGAATTCCTCGCGATCAGGGAGCTTGCGCCCGTGATCGCACGGGCCGGGTTCACCCCGATCATCGAGCCGGTGCACGAATCGTTTACGACGCTCAACCGGACCCTAGACGAACTTATTCTCCACGGAGCCACGTCCACGGTGATTGTGAATCCGCGTCACGGAGCCTATAAGGACGACGGAGAGGACCTTGCCGCTGAGCTGCGGGACGTATTTGGAGATAATGACGCGGTCATTCCCGCGCTCCTTCTCACTCCTACGATGAGTCTGGAACGTGCCCGTGCCCTGATCACCCAGTATGAGGAGCGCCCGTTTACCGTCATCCACGCGGGTTTCTCCGACGGTAAGGGCCTAGCAGAACATCTACCCGACACCGACATCACCCATGTTTTTCTAGACGCACAGAACACGCTTTATCGCAGACCCTTCCGCGGTGGACGCAGAGTCCTTATCTCCGACGGATTTATCCGAAAAAAGAACGCCGACTATGACGAGGTGGATCGCTTCTCCGATCTGCACGTAACCTATAGCGAACTGGGCGGCGACGGGTACGGGGACTTTCTCACCGTTGGTGATTTCTTCGCCCAGGGCGGCGGGCCCGCCTATGCGGTGGCTATCCACCTGACGTATATCGATCCCAGCCAGGATGATCAGATGTTCGTGGCGCACTTCAAATCGGATTCAAACGATACGCCGCTTGATCCCGCAGGCAAGTTCAGCCAGGCACTAAATAAGCTCGTGGCAAAGGTTGATGAACCGAATTCGCCAGTGGCCAACACCAGCGCCGTAAGGGAGTTTCAAGAGCTACACGAGCGCGGGCATTTCCCCGGACTCGGGTACGTGAAGAAGCTCTCGATCAAGCACCACATCGAGACCCTTGCAGGGTTCCACGGTCGTGTCTGAACGCCGATGCTGTGCTACCTGTTTTGGTGACCGGCTGATTCGTGAGCAGTTCATTGCACAGTGTAATCCGCTCTCCCAGACTTGTGATTATTGCGGAAGCGCCGGTATGGAATGCGTCCTACCTGAACAACTGAGCTTGTGGTTTAACACCCTGATGGCGACCTACCGGGTTGTCCGCGATGGAAAACCCATCATTGACCTCCTCAGGGAAGAGTGGGGTCTCTTTGAGGGATCAGGGTTGAGCACTGCCGATGCGATGTGGCTGTTGGCAGATGTCTTAGATGACGGTCAAATAGTACGAAAGTCCTTCGAGCCGATCCAGGATCCCGCTGCAGGTCAGCTTCACCGGTGGGACGACCTGCGCGATGAGATGATGCATGAGAATCGCTGGTTTCTGAATCAGCCGATGAATCTTGATCGGCTCAAGGAGTTGCTTGGTGGGCTCACAACTTCCCGCGCCGACCTCGAAGGTCTGAACTGGTACCGCGCACGGCTAATGAGCGGTTCGACTCCGTTTCATCTGTCCGAAATGGGCGCGCCGCCGCGCCATCTAGCCGGTCATGGGCGCGCGAATCCGGCGGGCATTCCGTACCTGTACCTCGGCTCCACCATCGAGACGTCGGTGGCTGAGTTGCGCCCTCATACGGGCGAAAGCGCGAGTGTTGCAACATTCCAACTTGCGCAGGAGGACCTGAAGTTTGCGGACCTTCGCGATCCGCGCCGTCTGCTTTCACCGTTCATCTGGGACGAGACGGGAATCATCGAACTGCGCGCCGATCTCCCACTCATCGCGCGCCTCGGTTTCGAACTTACCCGCCCGATTCATCCGCGAGGTGCACCATATGAGTACATTCCCACCCAGTATCTCAGCGAGTTTGTGAAGTCCTGCGGTTTCCACGGGGTCCTGTATCGCAGCTCGGTCAGCAGCGACGGCGGGGTCAACGTTGCATTGTTTGACCCTGCGCGCGCGACCCTGATCGATGTACAGGAGGTTGCCGTGAAGCAGGTCAGCGTTCAGCTTCGGTAGGGGGGCGTCCACAGGAGCTCGAGGTACGCACGCGTGCACGCGAAATCGTGGACGCGTTGGCAGAGCTCCCTCCCGAAACTCCGGTGCTCTCACCCAGAGACCTCGGGGGTCACAACGTGTTGTGGAACAACGGCCGAGTAAGCGGGATTCTGGATTGAGACCTCGCCTCCCCCAGCGACCGCTCAACCGATCTGGCGAGCCTTGGAGTGTGGCACGGCGGGAACAGGCTTGCCCGGATTGCGCCCACCGATCAGGTACATCGCGCCCTGATTCGCCGGCGCACGTTCTGGCTCCAACAGCTCGGCTTCCTGCTGGTGTCCAAACACCCGGAAACCGAGATCTCCCCGGTTGCCGCCCGGGCTTCCCGGTGGCTGAGCGAGGAGGAAACCCGCTGAACCGGGGCCATTCATGATCACACCATGGATGGCCCCGGGTTCACTCCACTACCCCGGTGACCCGGCTCGGGCCCGGCGCAGCATCACCGCGCCACCCAGCATCAGCAGGAGCGCCGCGAGGAACAGCATCTCCAGTGGCGACTGCGAACCGGTTGTGGCCAGCCCGCCCGGAGGCGGGGTGCCCGCGGGATCCCCGGGGGTGACGGTCGGAGGTGTGACCACCGGGCTCTCGGGCTTGGGCGGAACCGGGTGCTCGGTGTCGGCCGGCGGCGGCGTGATCGGCGGCAGCCCCGGCGGCTGGGCGCTAGCGGTCACCCGGTTTTCCAGGAGCTCGCCCCCGGCGTTCTGGTTGACGGTCACCGAGTAGGTGATCTCCACCGTCTGTCCCGCGGCGAGCGCACCGGTCCACACCAGGGTGGCCTCCTCGGGATCAACAACCGGGTCAACCGTGCGGAAGCCGTTGATCGTGGCCACCGCATCATCGTTGTAGGTGACAAACTCCCACAGCCCGGCCATATCGTCCTCGATCACCACCGGATCCAGCACCGTTTCACCGGTGTTGGCACCGGTGACCGTGTAGGTGATCCGGCTTCCGGGAAGAACAACCGTGCCCGATGCGGGATCGGCACTCTTACCCAGCTCGAACCCCGGAGTGGGAACCGGATGCTCGGTTTCACCCGGCGGCGGCTCGATCGGCGGCAGCCCCGGCGGGGTCGCCTCTCCGCTCACGCGGTTGCGGAGCAGCGCACCCGAGGCGTCCTGGTTGACGGTCACCGAATAGGTGATCGTCACGGTTTCGCCCGGTGCCAGAACCCCGGTCCAGACCAATGATTCGCCGTCCTCGCCGGGAACCAGGGTCCCTGCCGGATCGGTTCCGTTGATGCTCGCCGCGGCATCCTCGTTATAGGTGACGTGCTCCGACAGTCCGCTCAGATCATCGGTAATCACCACCGGATCCAGCACCGTCTCACCCGTGTTGATCCCGCTCACCGTGTAGGTGATGGTGTCCCCCGGATGAACGGCAGTGCCGTTTTCCGGATTGGCTGACTTGCCCAGCTCGAACCCCGGGGTCGGCACCTGGTGTTCGGTATCCACGGGCGGCGGAACAATCGGCGGCAGTCCCGGCGGGGTTGCCGTGCCGCTGACGTGGTTGTTCAGGGTCTCGCCCGACGCATCCGCGTTGACCGTCACCGAGTACGTGATCGTGACGGTTTCGCCCTCGGCCAGCACACCGGTCCAGAGCAGCGTTGCCGCCTCGGGGTCGTGTGTCAGGGTTCCGGCGGGATCGGTACCGTTGATGCTCGCCGCGGCATCATCGTTGTAGGTGACGTACTCCGACAGCCCGCTCAGATCATCGTTGATGACCACCGGGTTCAGGATCGTCCCTCCGGTGTTCTTCCCCGTCACCGTGTAGGTGATGGTGTCACCAGGGTGAACGGTGGTTCCGCTCACCGGATCGGCGGACTTGCCCAGCTCAAACCCCGGAGTCGGCACCGTGTGCTCGGTGTCCACCGGCGGCGGAATAATCGGAGGCCGCTCCGGCCCCGGCGGGGTGGCGGACCCACTCACGTGGTTTTCCAGCAGCTCGCCCACCGCGTTCTCGTTCACCGTCACCGAGTAGGTGATGGTCACCGTCTCGCCCGGGGCCAGCGCACCGGTCCAGAGCAGCGTGGCCTCGTCGAGGTCGGGCGTCAGCGTTCCCGCGGGGCCCGTCCCGTTGATCTTCGCCTCGGCATCGTTGTTATAGGTGGTGTAGTCCGAAAGACCGGCCATCTCGTCCAGGATCGTGACCGGATCCAGCACGGTACCGCCGGTGTTACGGCCGGTCACCGTGAAGGTGATCTTCTCTCCGGGGTTCACATCCGCGCCCGAACGCGGCACCGAGGTTTTGCCCAGCACAAATCCCGGGGTGGGGACCGGATGTTCGGTGTCCACCGGCGGGGGCTCGATCGGCGGCAAGCCCGGAGGCGTTCCGGCACCGGTCACCCGGTTTTCGAGCGTGTGCCCCACGGCGTTTTCGGCAACCGTCACCGAATACGTGATGGTCACACTCTCACCCGGGTCGAGTACCCCCGTCCAGACAAGGTTCGTTACCACCGGTTCCGGAGTGAAGGTGCCTGCGGGGGTGCTCCCGTCAATGGTCGCGGCGTGATCGTTGTTATAGGTGGCAAACTCCAGTACCCCGGTGAGGTCATCCTCGATCACAACCGGGTCCAGCACGGTCTCCCCCGTGTTGGTTCCCACCACCGTGTACTTGATGATCTGGCCGGGATGTACCTCGGTGCGATCCGCGGGGTTCGCCACCTTGGTGAGTTCAAAGCCCGGAGTCGGGACCGAGTGCTCGGTATCCGTGGGCGGCGGAGTGATGGGGGGAACGCCAGGCCCCGGCGGCTGCGCCGAACCGGTGACCGCGTTCTGCAGCTCCTGACCGATGGCGTTGGGGTTCACCGTCACCGAGTAGGTGACGGTGACGGTTTCGCCGGGTTTCAGCGCGCCCGCCCAGTCGAGTTTCCCCGTGGTCTTGTCCAGGGTGAGGACTCCCGCGTCCGTGGTCCCGTCGATCGTCGCAAACGCATCGTCGTTGAAGGTGACGTACTCCGAAAGCCCACTCAGATCATCGTGAATCTCCACCGGGTCGAGGATGGTTCCGCCTGTGTTGACACCCGTCAGCGTGTAGGTGATGGTGTCACCCGGGTTTACCTCGGAACCGTGCGGCGGGTTAGCGGTCTTGCCCAGGGTGAACCCGGGGACGGGCACCGGGTGCTCGGTCTCCCCGGGCGGTGGGGTGATCGGCGGGCCCACCGGCGGCACCGCGGTGCCGGTTACCCGGTTCTCCAGCACCTCACCGAAGGCATTGGGCTTGACCGTCACCGAGTAGGTGATGGTGACGGTTTCACGGGCGTTCAGGGCACCGGTCCAGCCGAGCTGCGCGTTCTTCGGATCGGTGTTCAGGGTGCCCGCCGAGGTGGTTCCATCGATGGTCGCGAACGCGTCGCCGTTGTAGGTCACGTAGTCCCAGAGATCATCCAGGTCATCGGTGATGGTGACGGGGTTCAGCCGGGTGTTTCCGGTGTTGGAACCGGTCACCGTGTAGGTGATGACATCCCCCGGCGCCACGCTCTCCCCGTTGGCCGGGTCGGAGCTCTTGCCCACCACGAATCCCGGTGCCGGGGCGGGCAGCAGGGTGTTGGTGACCACCACGTTCACGGGGTCCTCGGACTGACCGTCGGCGGTGATGGTGAGGGTCGAGGGCACCACGCTCGCGGTTCCCCACACCCCTCCGGGTACCGCCGGGGGCGTCGACTCGGTCAGGGTCAGGATGGCCCCCACGGGAAGCTCTCCGCTGGTTTTCACCTCGCCGTTGGCGGGCAGAAGAAGGGTCCCGCTGCCGGCCGGGAATGATCCATCGGCGGCCGCGGGGTAGGTGTAGTTCAGGCGGAAGTCGGCCAGCCCCGAGGGTGCCAATCCGTTGGCGTCCACCAGGACCTTCCTGGCCGAGAATGCGCCGACCGAGGGCTCCTCATAGTTCGCCTCGTTGGTCACCCGATAAAAGGTGAGGGCTCCCAGGTTGCCGTTTGCGGAGGTAAACGTCACGTCAAAAACGCTGTCGCCCTCCGAGCCGGGAATGGGGTTTCCGCTCGCATCCACGAGCTGGAATTCACCGTCCCAGACCACGTTCTCGGGCTCGGTCGGGGTGACCTCTTCGCCCACCACTCGGGTCCCCGCGGGGAAGGAGCTGGACCATGTGGTCTTGCCGGGGCGCAGCGTCAAGGTCCCGTCCATGCAGCCGGGACCGGAGTGCGAGGCGTGGTTGTATCCGGGCTTGGTGGTATCGCACGCCTTGTAGTTCACGCCGTAGGCGGTGGGGAGATCGGGATCGCGCTCGGCGGTGCCGGTGATCTCCTTCTCAAATGCCAGTCGGCCCTGATTGGTGCCCACGGCGCCGCCGCTGCCGCTCTGGTTGGTCACCGAGCCGTCGACCTCGGTTCGCTCTCCGTCATCACCCACGATGATCGTGGCGCTGTTGCGATAGGTGCCCTGGGCACCGTGGTCCAGGGTCTGAACCTTCCAAGTGACCCAGTACACGCGGCCCTTGAGCCCGCGCTCACCCTCGGGAAGGGTGGGGTCTTGGTAGCGGTTTCCGGTGGCGGTGATGAAGTCTACCTGTGTACCGCCTTTGCTGACGGTGAACTCATCCTCGGGCAGAAAGGTTCGTGAGTAGAAGTTAAGCTCTTCGCGGCCGTCCGGCTCCACGACCACAACGTCGAAGTACTCAACGTAGGGGCTGCCTGGCAGGACCTCGTAAATGGAGGTGTCGATCTCGTCGATGACGGTGACCGGAACGCCGATCTCCATGCCGTCCGATCCGGGGGTAGGAACACGAACCTCCCACCCGATGGTGTCGTCGGTCTTGTCGTACCAGCCGATCTTTGAGCCATCCTCAGGATCGAGCTCACAGTCCTCCTCACACTGACTGCCTCCCGGGCGAATGGTCACCTCGTTTGTGAAGTTGTCAACGATGGGGAAGCGGACGGTCTCATCCTCGGTGTTGCCGTTGATGACCGTTACCTCAAACTTGAAGAACCCCTCCATGTTCTGCGGGTGCTCCTCGACGTAGTCGTCATCGAGCTCGCAGTACACGGACGTAGTGCTCACCGTGCAGGTTCCGTTCGGTGTGCCATCGGGTGCGTAGAGTGTGATGGTCTCGGGCTCACCGCGAAGCTCTCCGGGGAGCGGAATCGTGCCGGAAACCGGAACGACCGCGTCTCCCGGGATGGACATCTGGATGTCCAACCACTGCTTGGTGCCATCCCGGAACTCATCAATCTGCACACCCTCTTCGGTGACAAACGTGATGCTATCGATGTTGACCTGATTGGATGCAGCGACCGCGGCGGAACCAAACCCCACCGCCGTCCCGAGCATCAGGGCCACACTCGCGATCACCGCCGCGGTTTTGCGTAGCAAGCCCCGTTTTTGGCGTCGATAATTACCGCTGGAAAGTCCAGGCATGGCTGTGTAATTCCCCCCGTTTCGCTGCCCGCATACCGATCGCACTGCGTCATGTCGGTGCGCCCCCGCGGACAGCTTGTACGAATGTTATCCATACCTGGCACACAAAGCTAGGGTGTGTTTTGTCCGGGATTTTGGTATGGGGAGCCACGCCCCTGGGCATAGCCTGGCTGTAGCGGTCGAAGCGTTTGGCCGCGAGCCCCGATCAAAGGACTCCGCATGCCCATCAGCGACGTCGCATTTGTCGACACGCCCACGCTCCGCATCGGCTATGAGGAGCTCGGCGATCCGGCGGGCCGCCCGGTGCTGCTCCTGCACGGGTTCCCCTATGACGTCCGCTCCTACGACCGGGCGGCCCCGATCCTGGCAGACGCGGGGATGCGCGTGATTGCACCGTACCTGCGCGGGTTTGGTCCGACCCGGTTCCGCTCCGACCAGACGCCACGCTCGGGCCAGCAGGCGTCGCTCGGCCGGGACGTCATCGACCTCATGGATGCGCTGGGCATCGAGCGGGCAATCGTTGCCGGATACGACTGGGGTGGACGGGCGGCCTCGGTGGCCGCGGCGCTGTTCCCCGAGCGGATCGACGGCCTGGTCACGGTGTCCGGCTACCCCATCCAGGACATTGCCGGATCGGTTGAACCCGACCTGCCCGCCGAGGAGAAGCTGTCCTGGTATCAGTACTACTTCCACTCCGATCGGGGTCGGCGCGGCCTGGAGCGATACCGCGAAGACCTATGCCGCGGGCTCTGGCGCGACTGGTCGCCGGAATGGGCCGAGGCGGACACCGCGTTTGCGGACACCGCGGTCAGCCTGCACAACCCGGACTTTGTGGACGTGGTGATCCACTCCTATCGGCATCGCTGCGGACTGGCCGAGGGAGACCCACGCTACGACGAGCTGGAAGAGCGCCTCGCCCGGCGACCAGCCATCACCGTCCCCACCGTCTCGGTAGACAGCGGGGCGGATGGGTTCGGCTGGTTCGACTCCTCGGAGCACGCGTCCCTCTTCTCCGGCTCCTTCCGGCGCGTGATCCTGCCCGGTGTCGGACACAACCCGCCACAGGAGGATCCGGCAGGATTCGGTGCCGCGGTCCTCAGTCTCATCGGCTGAGGCCGCAGAGCCCGACGCTCCGAGACCCGATGTGTAGAAGTCTGATGCCTCCGGCGCCGGGGAACAATTTGTCTGAGCATCGCCTCTCGGCTACTCCGCAAGCACCTCTTCCAGGTGATCCAGCTTGGAACTCAGCTCGCCGCTGTCGCGCGGGCGAATGCCCGCCTTGAGCGCCAGCGAAACGCGGGATCCAAACGCGCCCACAACCCCGGCTTAGCTCCAATCGTCCTCGATGATGGTGAGGGCGTACGCCCTACCTTCGGACAGACCCGAGTCCCTTCGGCTGGCCAGTTCCATCGGTAGGAGGATTTGTGCCATGAAATGATGCATAAGATTCGTTAGTTTCTCGATCGACCCATGAACCGCAACCGTCTCAATGAACTTCCCTCCGCTCATCGCTCAACGCTCAACGCTCAACTCAGATTTGACCTCATCTGCCCCATTCACCCTCTGAGCGCTTCCTATGAGGATAATCTCCCTGCAATCCCTGAAAGATTTGGTGAAGTCCTGCGGATTTGACAGTTTGCTATGTCGCAATTTCGTCAGTTGCGACGGCGGAGTTAGCATTGCATTCTTTAAACCAACCCGCGCGACGGTAGTGGGGGCGCAGGCGGCCGTCGTAACGCGGGTCAGCGTACACATCGATTAGCAGCGGAGAACAATTCACCTTTCCGACTCGATCAAGACCCACAGCAATCCCAAAATAGATGAACTCCGACCCAAAGTGGGGCTATTGCAGCCGGGCAACAAAATGATCTGATTGCAACCATGGTCAATCTAGGTCGGAAACTCGCAGATGGGCTGTATGGAAAACTCGAATTTGATTTTTCGTGCAACCGTGGTCACGCATTTGGTGAACACTATCTTCATGGCGTTTTGAATGAGATTCTCGCTTCTCATATTGCCCCCAATGAAACAAGCCTTGAACCAAGTTTCGCTGCACCTGCGTTACAGAAACCTAACTCTCCGGGACGCAAACGAGAACTCGATTTCGCACTTGTAGACAGGGAAGATAACTCGTCTTTTGTTCATATCGAGGCCAAATGGGCTGGCAGTTCCCACTGCAAACCGAACACGATTCTGAATGATTTGGGGCGACTTGTAGTAATGAAGAATTCTAACCCAGGTTCTACGAATTTGTTCGTTCTTGCTGGCGGTAAAGATCGAGTTGATCACTTGCTAAACAGCGGCTTACTCGCGCCCCAAGGTGCCAAACGGCAACGTCTCTTGGCCTATCCATTCGATAGCCGTGTCCGTACCTTCAATTTCGACAGAAATCTCAGGCCGACTGTCAAAGCGGAACTATCTTCACGACTGCCGTTTTTACCTTCAGGCGTGCACTCTACGCTTTACAAACCTTCTCATGACAATGTGCCAAATTGGCGCGTCTTGGTTTGGCGAGTGCAGTAGTAGCGTTTGATGAGAGAATCCTGTACTTGGCCACACAGCTGTCATTGCCCTAGCGATTTTCCAACGACAAAGCGACGAAGACAATCAATTGCTACCGCAGAATTGCCATCAAATCGCGCATTTAGGATAAGTCCAGGTCTGTAAGTCCGGATCGACCTAAATTCCCAGCGACTCTTCCAGGCTGTTCAACTTGGCCGTCAGCTCGCCGCTGTAGCCCGGGCGAATGTCCGCCTTGAGCACCAGTGAAACGCGCGACCCAAATTGGCCCACGGCTTCGGTGGCGGCCTGCGCGACGCGGTTGCCCCGATTGTTTTCATCATGTACCGATCCGGCACGGTACCATGATCCGAGAAGCGGCACACTCAGATCTCCCCGAGATCAAGCTCGAGCAGCAGCCAAATCGTGAAGAGTTCGCAGAGCATTCCTCGCAGACAAGCACATATCACGATGGTCTTCGCGCGAAGGGCCCCGAGCGCTCCCCTTCCGAATCCTCCACCCCATGCGCTGGAACAGGTATTCGCCGCTGTTTAGTACGTCAACCGTCTCACATGCGATGGCTAGACCTTTTGTCCGGGAACGTAGGAAAAAGTATCTTACGATCCCCTCAGGAATCTGTCACAGGAGTTCGATCTCATCAGCGAGTTGGCAATATAGCCGTTACCAAACTCCCCGCACCCTTTCCCTCCAAAATGCTCTCCAAAGCCGGAGACGCTCTGCCAGTCACCGTCATCTTAATCAAGATAGTCGCCGGACGCACCCAGGCGCAAAGTGCGCCGCACTGGAGATCGGGAATCTTTTCGAATACGCGTTCGTACTCAGCGCCACACATAGGGTGATTTCGTCACGTATGGGGATGTACTGGTGGTTCAGACATCAGAGTCCTTCGCAAGCCAGCGAAAGGCAGCACTACCCGCCGTAAGTGTCGGGCCGCTCGCGACTAGTCAGCCTGCGATGCAGGGGGCAAGGCACTAACCCAGAAGGTCGAGGCAGTGTCATAAGTGGCGACTACGGTCATGCTGAGGTCTTCTTATGAGCAGGGGACACCTCTGTCTGCGATCTGCCCGGAGCTAACTTTAGCGGAGACTGGAGCTCGGATACGAGTAAAAAGACACCCTCCATCGTCGCGCAAACCAGGCGAACATCGATCGTTTAGGATAGTCTTTGCATTATGCTAATCGATGTTCGCCGCCCCCTCGCTGTTGATCTTTTTGCCGGTGCCGGAGGCCTCTCTCTCGGGCTCGAACAGGCCGGATATGAGATTGCGGCGGCAGTTGAGTATGATCCCATCCACGCTGCCGTACATGAGTTCAACTTCCCGTACGGCAAGACTTTCGCTGACGATGTATCGAAGGTCACAGGTGCCAAAATCCGTAAGGAATCTGCCATCGGGGACCGTGAGATCCACCTCGTAGCTGGCGGCCCACCGTGCCAGGGCATCTCGATGATCGGACGCCGGGCGATCGACGATCCGCGAAACACGCTCCTCAAAGAGTTCATCCGCGTCGTGCTGGAGCTGGAGCCGCGCTACTTTCTGATGGAGAACGTGGCCGGGCTAATGGTGGGGGGCCACCGCCAGCTCATCGACGAGGTTGTCGAGATGGTTGAGGCTAGCGGGAAGTATCGAGTGAAAACGCCGATCAAGGTTCTTCAAGCGGCTGACTATGGATCGCCTCAGTCACGACGTCGTGTCTTCCTTGTAGGCGCACGCAATGACGTCGTCCTGCCCGAATACCCTGAGGCGACACACACGCCTCGCACAATCAAGGGTGAAGTCCCCAAGAACCCGACGCTCCCGGTCGGCCCGAGTGTGTCTGAGGCTCTCGGCGATCTCCCTGATGCTGACCTGTTCGACGAGCTGCTGCACGACGACAACGTCGAGTCTGTCGAGTACGGGAAGGCGAGCGAATATGCGGCGCGGCTGCGTGGCTCGAAGGCAGACCCGACCGACTTCTCGCGTCCCCGTCCGCGCTTGGCAAGCGGGCTCACTTCGTCGACTCGAACTGTACACACCAAAAAGTCGATCGACCGGTTCAAGGAGGCCGAGCCGGGCACAACCGAGACCGTGAGCAGGTTCCTTCGCCTGCACCCGGACGGGGTCTGCAACACGCTCCGCGCTGGCACTGCATCGGACCGCGGAGCGTTCACAGCGCCTCGCCCCATCCACCCGGTGCACCCGCGTGTGATCACTGTCCGTGAAGCCGCTCGACTCCATGGATATCCCGACTGGTACAGGTTTCACGTCACGAAGTGGAACGGCTTTCGCGAGATCGGGAACTCCGTCCCAGCTCGTCTGGGACGCGCTGTCGGCGCAGCGATTCTTGCCGCCGATAAGGTCACGCCGATCAAGGGCAAGCCGGTGAAGCTTGGGTCCGCCGATCTCCTCTACATGACGGCTGGCCAGGCACACACCTATTTCGGGCTCACTGAGCGCGTGATTCCGCAGCGCGACCGAAAGGTGGGTTGAACATGGCGACGCCCAAGTCACCGCCTCGTTATGAGCAGATCCTCAGCTGGGTGTTCGAGAAGCGGCATACTGCCGGCTCATTGCAAGTCTCTTGGGATCGTGAGGACCTCGATACTGGGGCTGAGGTCCTCGGGCTGAAGCGCGTAAAGAATCTCGGAGACATTCCCTATACATATCGCTTCCGGAAAGACATGCCTGCTTCGATCAACGGGACGGCACCGGCAGGGATGGAGTGGATCATCCGAGGTGCCGGAGATGGAAAGTATCGATTCGATGCGATCCCGACCCAGATCCAAATTGTGCCGAATCCCTCACTGAGTGTCACGAAGATCCCAGATGCGACGCCAGAGATCATCACGGCGGCTGCTCTCAACGATGAGCAGGCGCTGCTTGCCAAGGTTCGATACAACCGGTTGATCGATATCTTCCTCGGTGTTGCGTCTTACTCGCTCCAGAGCCACTTGCGAACGAAGGTGGCTGAAATTGGCCAGGTTGAGGTCGACGAAATCTACGCCGCCGTTGACCGCTACGGGCGACAGTTCATCCTCCCTGTGCAAGCCAAGGGGGGGAGTGACCGACTCGGAATCACGCAAGTTGAGCAGGACATGGCAGCCTGTGATGTTCGTTGGCCGAACATGATTTGTCGGAACATCTCGGTACAGTTCGCTGGCGATCTCATCGCCCTCTTCGACCTCACAGTCCAAGATGATCGGGTTGTTATCCGCCGAGAGGCACACTACAAGCTAGTGCCGTCGAACGAAATTACAGTCGCAGATCTCCAGAGCTATGGCCTAGCTGCGGGCCCCGAAGATGCCTAGGAGGACGCATGGATTCATCAATTCAATTTCCGCCGTTCTCCGCCGACAGCCGCGGGAACAAGCTGAAGAGCTACGACATCCGGGACCACAAGGGCGACCCGAACTCGATGTTGATGTTGTGCGGCCCCGAAGAAGTGATTGCTCAGATCGCCGCAGTGGCCAAAGGTTCATGCGTGGAAAGGTCGCTGAACGGCAAGGGTCGAGAACGATGGACGCACGCACTTTACTTCCAGAACGGCGTCTCTCAGGAGATCGCAGACCTTTGTGAGGATCTCACCGAGCTGCTCTCTATTCCGAACAGCGCCAGCATCGACCTTTCGTTGAGCCTGGATTGGTACAAGCAGGCCGATGATGAGGGCGAGTTGGTCCACACGCCCGCGGGCCAACTCATCTATCGCACAAAGTACGCGAACAATCCAACGTGGAGCAGCTCACGGCAGGCACGACGTGATCTACTGAAAGCGATGAGTAGCACTATCGAGACCCACCCAATTCTGGCAAGGTCACAGGTTATATCGGCTCCGCCAGGGAGCAAAGGTGACGGGACCAGCTTCGGTGAAATCCTTGGTCAGGACGTCGCGAAGCAGTCGGGGCGAGAGTTTATGCCGATGATCGGACCGGCGCGCGCGCCTCAAAAGGAGCAGATCGGCAGGAACGTTCGCGACGACTTCGAGCTGAGCGAAGTAGACTGGGGGGCGGTTCTCCTCATTGACGATGTGTTTCACACGGGCGTCACTCTTGAGTCAGCGGCACGAGCAGCACGACGCGCGGGTGCCAGTGAGGTGTTCGCACTCACCGCCGCGCGAACGCTGAGAAAGTGACAGCCCGTGATTGACATCCTAGAGCTCGCACTCTCAGCGTTCGAGACCCTGCGGACACCGGGACGGATTACGTCCGCGCTTCGCCATGGCGGTATCGCCGCGCTTGAGCACGAACATGCCAAGCTTTCCCCCGCAGTTCTCGACGACATAGAGAAGAAGGCCCACGAGATGCGGCGCAACGACGTCGGAGTCGTCATCTTCACGATGCCCGACTTCCCGAGCAGTTTGCTCTCGGAGCAAAGACCAGTCGCTCCGATCATCTTCTACCGAGGCAACAAGGACTTGTTCTACCGGGATGGCATCGGCATGTGCGGGTCACGGCATGCGAGCGCTAGAGGTCTGGAAGCAGCATCTCGCTGTGGTGCCCTAGCGACGCTGAAGGGGATGACCGTCGTATCCGGCTATGCAGCGGGCATCGATACCGCGACACACCTGGCAGCCCTCCGTAAAGGTGGAAGCACAGTTGTGGTGCTTGCCGAGGGAATGGACCATTTCCGCGTAAAGCGCGACTTTGCTGACGCATTCGACTGGGATCGTATCCTCGTGCTGTCCCAGTTCGCTCCGTCGCAGCCGTGGAGGGCACATGCCGCAATGGCGAGAAACGGGATCGTCTTCAGCCTCCCCAAGGCGCTGTTGGTGGTGGAGGCAGGGGAGAAGGGCGGCACGCTCGCAGCCGGAGAAGGTGCTCTCAAACTCGGTCGCACGGTCCTGACGGTCGGTTTCGGCGACGAAACTCCCCCAGGCAATCGCATCCTGATCGAGAAGGGGGCCACGGCAGTCAGTTCACCTAAGGAGCTGCGGGATTCATTCGACGAAGTACGATCCGCCGAGCCCGTGGTGGATCTACCAACCTTGTTCTAGCTGGACTGGCTCGAACCCCAGCTCGCCTCGACGAGGTCGATGACTCCTCTAGTCACCCGACCACACCCGAATCCGTCGACCGTGGTTGTTCGCGTCGCAGAAGGCGTTCACCAAGTTGACCAATTCGTGCCTCATTAAATCGACCTTCGTTGCAACCTTCCACGGAAGGTAGTCAGTTGTTTTGGTGTTCCGCTGGACCAAACTGCGCATGCGACCAACACTCTCATCGATTTCGAGGAGGATGTCCTGATACTTCTGTGAGTAAAGCGGGAGCGGTTTAGCGAGATGACGAGTCCCCGGAATCTCGCCGCTGTTTACTATCCGTTTGATGTCCATCAGGCCTGTGGTCATGGCCCCGAAGTCGCCTTCCTGAGAGGTCTCGTGCCGAATAGCGTCGCGATCAAGGATCCCCATGACTACGTCAAAACAGTGTCGGTCGGACATCTCGACGAAGGCGTGCCAGGAGATGCTTTGCGCAAGTCGCGAATCGAGGTGTTCTAGCTGCTGCAAATCCAGGTTCTCAAGATTCAGCAGCTTGCTCTGGGACCAAATTTCTGCCCACAACTCAAGCTTGCTCGATGTCTTCAGCGATTCGATACCGATGAAAATAAGCTTGTCGTACGCCTGATCGAGTTTGTGATCTTGAAAAGCCTTCTGGGTCTTGACGATCTTCGTGGTGTCGCAGGTTGCTGTCACTTGGACGGCAATTCGCTGACCTTCGTCGTGTAAGTCGACTGCGGGGAAATCGTGTTGTCCGAAGTTCGCGGAAGTCAGGTTCCAGCCTCGTGTCATGTTGAGCACCTCCCGATAAAGGGTTTCGATCGCAGTGCTCGCATCATTCAAACCGTGCTTTGTGCGGCCCTTTACATGCGCGTCTATCACACTCATCCGGTCGACGATTCGTCTCTTCAAATCGTCCTCGCGCATTCTGTTCTCCTTATCAGGTGCTTGCGTTTGGTCATTATGACAGACAGGCGTCACACGTTCAGGCTACGTGCTCACGGTATCGAGATTTCGAGAGCTTCGTTCGACTCCTCGGCAGGTTCTTACCAGCTCGACTAAAAATCAGGTCTCTGAAATTGTTAATTGTGTTATACCCCGCGGATCACCGAGTAATACATCGGAATTACTATCAGTCTAATTGATGTCGCAATACCGGTGGGTGTAATTGGCGAAAGGTCTAGACATTAGTGACCAAAACGGCAGTCTGAAAGGGGCGCGTCAACGCTGCTGGCCAAAACAAGGCATGGCAACCCGAAGCGCGCGGTGACGTCGACGAGGTGTTTTTGGAAAAGAACTCGGGCGAGTGCATAGCCGACCGCGCGCAGGTCAACGGAATCCTTGCGAACGTCCACGCGGTGACCAAGCGCGCGTGAAATCGCCGGACCTATCGACCACGCCCACGGCCGGCCTGCTGAGTCTCGTCGAGCTGCTCAAGTCGCAGAACGTCGTCCTAAAGCTCATCGACAACCCGGCGCTGAACGGCGGCACTCCCCGGGCCAAAACCACACTTACAATAATTACGGCGAGATCGCAGTTCGAACAGAAGCTGATCCGGGACTGGAAAGTCGAGGTATTAGTCGTCACAAAACCCAAGAAAGGATATGGCCAGGTGCCGAAGTTCAGCTCAGCGCAGATCAAGGAAACACGCCATCGGGGCACTGCCGACGTGCCGAAAGCAAAAGCGAATCAATATCTTAGCGTGTCCCGTCAGACACCGACTGCGGTGCTAAGCGACAGTGGCAGGTTTGCGTTGTTGTTACTGAGTTGTCAGCACAATAACTAAAAGCAAAACAACGATGAGTACCCGCACTCAAGTGGAAGTTTTGCAATTCGCGCCACTTTCCCATCGATCATACGTTTTCCATCGGTCATAGGCGAAGAGTGCGCGGCCTTCCTCGCTATAAATGTCAAGGGCGCTTCCCGGCTATCCGCCGCCTCCGAGTAGGTTCGGTCGCGGCGAAAGTCACACCACGACGAGGATTTTGCTAAAGGGGATGACGTGCGGGCTACCGCTTGTATCTAGGCGCATCCAAAGTATCGGAGGTCCGGACTCGCAATATCAAAAGTCAAAGCAGCCGCAACACAGGTCCCTAACGCACTCATCATAAGCGAGAACATGAACGACGAAGCGCGAGCCTGGCACGCACATCAAGTGGATGCAATTTTTCTCTCGCGCATACCTAGGAAGACGGAAAGGAAGAAACAAGTGTCGTGCCGTGGCTTAACCTAGATTAAAAGAATCACCCATGAGGTGCCGCAACGCGCGAACTACAGCCCAGACTATTAGTACTTGATCGCCGCTCCAGATACGCCTTCGATTGCCTGCTCCAGGCGCTCAACCTTCGCATCGATCTCGCCCTCGTATCCGGCTCGGATGTCGGCCTTGATAACGAGCGAAATGCGTGATCCGAACGGTGCAACTGCGTCAGTAGCACGCTTGACCACGTCGAAGACCTCGTCCCAGGAACCTTCAATCTCAGTGAACATACTGGTGGTCCTATTGGGCAAGCCCGAGTTACGGACGACTTTGACAGCGGCAGCGACAGCGTCGTGGACGGAGCCGTCCTCATGACCTGTGCCGGATGGAGCAACCGAGAATGCAAGCAGCATGATCGAACCTTTCTAGAACAACGATGAGTGGACAGGGTGACCAAACCTTTGATCGACGCCCTCGATGGTGGTAAACATCGAGTCGGTGTGGTTGGGCAGGCCCGAGTCACGGACGATCTTGACGGCGGCGGCTACCGCGTCGTGCACCGAGGCGTCGGCGTTGTCGCTGCCACTGGGTGAAACCGAAAATGCAACCAGCATGTTAGCTCTCCTTGGTAATGGGGGTGGCCGCGGCCTGAGCGGCAGCGGCACGGGTCTCGGCGCTGGGCAGCACGTGCGGGGCACCCAGGCGCCACAGCTCGCGCACGCACCAGACCAGTAGCACCAGCGTACCGATGTTACGCAGGGTGATCGTGATGACCGCCCACAGCTCGGCCCGCAGCAGCGACCCGTAGAGGTACGGATAGAACAGCTGGGTCAGCAGGCCCAGCACCAGGGCCAGCACCGCGGGGAAGCGGAAGCGTTCGGCCGAAACCACCAGGCCGAACACGATCGGGGCGATCAGCCACACCATAAACTGCGGCGATCCCACCTTGTTCACGGCGATCATCGCGGTCACCAGGGCCAGGACCAGCACCGGCAGAATGCGCAGCGCACCGGTGCGGGTGCGCTGGGCACGCCAGGCGAGAACCGCGATCAGTGCGACCACCAGCACGAGCACCGGAGTCATCACGGCCGAGAGCGTTTCCACACCCTCACCGCGCACCTGATAGGTGAGGATATCGCGGTCATAGTACAGCTCGGCGTTGCCCCCGAGCGAGGCGATCCACAGGTAGGGCACCGCAACCGGGGCCTCGATCTGAATGCCACGACCGGTCTGCTGGGTAATGAAGGACAGCACATTGGGGAATCCACCGATGAACAGCGCGGCTACCAGCACCACCAGGGTCGTGTAGATCCCGCCCACCAGAATCTTGACCCGCTGGCGCAGCACCAGAATCGCCGCTCCGATGGCCGCGGCCGGCCAGATCTTCATCCAGGTTGCGATGCTCAGGATGACCGAGGCGACCATCGGATGCCGCGAAATGATCAGCAGCGCCACGATCGCCATCGGCACGGTCACCGCGTCGATCCGGCCCATCACGATCGGCCCCAGCACCACGATAAACGCCATCCACCAGACGGCAGCCCGCTTACGACCGAGTGAACGTCCGTTACCCAGCAGTACCGCGTAGGCGATCGCGTTGAGTACCGAACACATCACCAACCAGCCCACCGCATAGAGTTCGTGGCCGAAGGCCAGCGGCGGGATCATCGGCAGCAGCGCCAGGATCGGATAGACCCAGGGCTGGTTGATGCCCACGATCGACCCACCGTTCATGGCCTGCTCGGACCACGGCAGGTAGACGATCGTGACGTCTCCCAGCGGGTACCCCGAGGAGGTCAGCGCGAGCCAGAATGCCCAGAGGTGGACAAGGACAAAGATGACCCAGTACGGGGTAAGTCGGGAATTCACATCCTCATCCTAGGTGGCGCGCGTAACGATTCCATGAGTTTGGCAGGCAAACGGATACGCTGGGCCCCAAAGAAGGGACACCTATGAGCCTCAACCTGAACCCCCGCACCGTCGTCTTTGACTACGGGGATGTCATCTCACTTCCGCAGAACGCCGAGGATTTTGCCCGCACCGTCGAGCTGACCGGCCTGGACGCAGAGACCCTGCTGCCGCCGTATTGGAAGCACCGCGCTCCGCTGGATCAGGGCACGATCAGCGTCCTTGAGTATTGGCGACTCATCGCCGAGGAGCTGGGTACCCACTGGGATGAGGCCCGGATCCAGGAGATCTGGATCAGCGACTTCCGCAGCTGGCTCTCGATTGACCCCGAGGTGTTTGCGATCATCCGTGAACTCTCCGAGGGTGGCACCCGCCTCGCCCTGCTTTCCAATGCCGGGGCCGATTTTGGTGGCTACTTCCGTCACGGCCCGCTCTCGGGCTACTTCGATGAGTTTGTTGTCAGCGGCGAGATCGACATGATCAAGCCCAATCACGACATCTACGTTCACACACTGAACCTGCTGGGAATCGACGCCGACCGGATGGTGTTTATCGATAACAAGGAGGAGAACATCTCCGCCGCACGCGAGCTCGGCATCACCGGCCACGTGTACACCTCCCCCGGCAGCCTGCGCGCGTTCCTGACCGAACTCGCCTAGCTCCGGCCAGTCAAAAGGTTTTCATGTCATCACCCTTTAGCCCGCTGACCCTGCGCTCGATCACCGCACGCAATCGCATTTGGATTGCCCCGATGTGTCAGTATGCGGTGGAACGTCAGGACGGTGTTCCCACCGCCTGGCATGCCGTCCATCTGGGACAGCTTGCGATCGGCGGGGCCGGCATCGTCCTGACCGAGGCCACCGCGGTCTCGCCCGAGGGGCGCATCTCCCCGCAGGACACCGGCATCTGGAACGATCAGCAGGCCGCCGCCTGGGCACCGATCACCGCGTTTATCACCTCGCAGGGGGCACTGCCGGGGATCCAGCTGGCTCACGCCGGGCGCAAGGCCTCGGTCTATCGTCCCTGGGGCACCGATCAGACCGGCAGCGTACCGGAGTCCGAGGGTGGCTGGGCCACCATCGCCCCGTCGGCGATCGCCTTTGACGGTTACAACAGCCCGCGCGAGATGACGACCGCGGATATCGCCGGAGTCGTGCGCGACTTCGGTGCCGCCGCACGGCGCGCGGTGGATGCCGGCTTCAAGGTGATCGAGATTCACGCGGCCCACGGCTACCTGCTGCACTCATTCCTCTCCCCGCTGTCCAACACCCGCACCGACTCGTTTGGCGGCACCCCGGAGAACCGGGCCAAACTGCTGGAGCTGGTGATTCGTGAGGTGCGCACCCGGGTCGGCGACCTGCCGATCTTTGTGCGTCTGTCGGCGACCGACTGGGCCGAAGGCGGCCTCACCGAGGAGCTCATCACCGACATCGGTCGCCGCGCCGAGGCCGCCGGTGCCGATCTGCTGGACGTCTCGACCGGCGGACTCGTCGCCCACCAGCACATCCCCGTTGCCCCCGGCTACCAGGTGCCCTTCGCCGCGAGCCTGCGTGCGGCAACCGGCATCCCGGTCGCCGCGGTGGGCCTGTTCACCACGCCCGAGCAGGTGGCTGAGACGCTGACCGAAGCACAGGCCGATGCGATCCTGATCGGCCGCGAGGCGCTGCGCGATCCGCACTTCCCGCTGCGGGCGGCGCACATCCTGGGGGCCGAGATCGACTACGTCCCGGGACCCTATGGACGGGCCGCCTACCCCTCGCACTAGGGGTCATAACTACAGCGCCCCCGCCGAGAATTCTCGGCGGGGGCGCTGTGGTGTTGGGAATTAGCTGTCACGGCGGGTGGCGTCGTGCACCTCACCCACCAGCTCCTCGATGATGTCCTCGAGGAAGAGCACACCGGTGGTCTGCCCCTCGGTGTCGATCGCGCGGGCCAGGTGCGAGCCCGAGCGACGCATCGTCGCCAGCGCGTCCTCCAGGTCCTGGGTCTCGGGCAGCGAGATCAGCCGGCGGATCCGACGCAGCGGGATCGGCTGATCCGGCGAGTCCTCGTCGCCCCCGGTATCAAAGCGCAGCACGTCCTTGAGGTGCAGGTAGCCGAGGAGGTCGTGTTCCTCCCCCTCACCAGACCCGGTGATCACGTAGCGCGAGAAGCCCTTCTTGGCGACCGCCCGCTCCAGCTGCGAGGTGGTCACACCCGCGGGCAGGGTCACCAGCTCGGCGGTGGGGATCGCCACATCGGAGACCTTCTTGCCGGTGAACTCAAACGCCGCAGTTAGCGCGCCCGAGTTATCGGTCAGCACACCCTCACGGGTGGACTGGGACACGATCGTGGCAACCTCGTCCAGGGTAAAGGTTGAGTTGGCCTCGTTCTTGGGCACCACCCGCATTGTGTGCAGGACCAGGTTCGCGAACCAGTTCAGCCCCCAGATGATCGGCTTGAACACGCGGGCGATGAACACCAGCGGCGGGGCCAGGATCAGCACCGCGCGGTCGGGTACCGAGAAGGAGAGGTTCTTGGGAACCATCTCACCAAACACCACGTGCAGGTAGGACACCAGCAGCAGGGTGATGATGAACGCAACCGTGCTCACCACACCGTCCGGCAGTCCGGTCAGCGCCAGCGGATACCCCAGCAGGTGGTGGATCGCCGGCTCGGACACGTTCAGGATCAGCAGCGAACACACGGTGATACCCAGCTGGCTGGTGGCCAGCATCAGGGTCGCGTGTTCCATCGCCCAGAGCGCGGTGATCGCGCTGCGCTTGCCCTTTTCGGCCAGCGGCTCGATCTGCGAGCGGCGTGCGGAGATCACCGCAAACTCGGCGCCCACGAAGAAGGCGTTACCCAGCAGCAGAATAAACAGCCAGGCGATTCCAGCCCAGTCACTCATCGCTGCACCTCCCTATCCGTCGGGTCGTCATTCGGGCGGGTGATGGCCTCCGGGATCAGGGTGACGCCGGTGCGCGGGGCGCTGTTTTCGGCGTCGGACACCGCGGGGGCCACGGTCTCGGCCTCGCCGGTGGCGGCGGCATCGGATTCCAGACGTTCGGTGCTGCGGAAGCGGATCCGGTCGATCCGGTGTCCGTCCATCCGCTCCACCCGGAAGGTGCCGTGCTCGGCGGCGTACTCGTCGCCGATTGCCGGGACGCGTCCCAGCATCGCCATCAGGTAGCCGGCAACGGTCTCATAGGGGCCCTCTTCGGGCACCAGAATGCCGGTGCGCTCGCGCAGTTCGTCGGGGCGCAGGCTGCCCGGGAAGAGCACACCCTCCACCGAGTTCACCACGCCCGCGCTGGTGCGGTCGTGTTCGTCGGATACCTCACCGACGATTTCCTCGACCAGGTCTTCCAGGGTCGCGACGCCGGCGGTTCCGCCGTATTCGTCCACCACCACGGCCATCTGCAGGCCACGGCCGCGCAGTTCGCCCAGCAGGAAGTCCAGGGGCATCGTCTCGGGAACACGCAGTACGTCAACCTGCAGGGCCGACACCGGCACGTCCGCGCGACGCTCGCGCGGAACGCCCACCGCGTGCTTGAGGTGGACGATGCCGACGATGTCATCGATATCGGTGTCGATCACCGGGAAGCGGGAGAATCCGGTCTCGCGGGCGAGATCCAGGACCGCCTGGGCAGGATCGGTGCGGGATGCGGCGACCACGCGCAGGCGCGGGGTCATCACATCGGAGGCGTCGTGAGCCGAGAAGCGCAGGGTGCGATCCAGCAGCGTCGCGGTGTCCTCTTCCAGGGTTCCCGCCCCCGCCGAACGGCGCAGCAGGCTGGAGAGCTCCTCGGCGGTTCTGGCTCCGGAGAGCTCCTCTTTGGGCTCAATGCCCACCGAGCGCAACACGCCGTTGGCGCTTCCGTTCAGGACTTGTACAGCGGGTCGAAAGATTGCGGTGAAGGCGGTCTGGAACGGCACCACAACCTTCGCGGTTGCCAGCGGCAACGCGAGGGCGAAGTTCTTGGGAACCAGTTCACCAATCACCATCGAGATCAGCGTGGCGATCACGATGGCCACCACACTCGAGATTGGCCCGATCGCGTCCTCGCTCACACCCCAGCTAATAAAGGGATCGGCGAGCAGCCGCGAAATACCGGGCTCCAGGGTGTAACCCGCGAGCAGCGTGGTGAGCGTAATGCCCAGCTGCGCGCTGGAGAGGTGTGTAGAAGTATGGCGCAGCGCGCCAATGGTGCGGGTGAGCTTTTGCTCACCACGGTCGCGTCGGGCCTCAAGATCGGAACGATCGAGGTTCACCAAGGCGAATTCGGAGGCAACGAAGAATCCGGTACCTACCGTCAGCAACAAACCGATGCCCAGCAGCACCCATTCCGACATTTAGATCACCGCCGTGAGGGCGTGTCTATGTCGAAGGTGGCCGGGCATGAGAGATCGAGGAGGGTCATCCATTGTGCCAAATAGCATAACAAACCGCGCCGAACCCCGCACAAGAAAGTCCACAAAATGTCTGCGTGACAAGACCCATGACGGAATTCTCACCTCACCGGGCCCGAACATTCCTGGAACATAAAAAAAGGTCTAGGCTTGTGCAGTAGATATGCAGCGTCGCAACCTACGTCGCTGAGTTCGCAAATGTCACGGAGAGAGTGGTGGTCTGGCGGTGTCAAGCCAGTTGACCGGAGTCGGAGCCGGGGACGGTTCGTCCGGAGAGTTCGGTGCCAACGAGTGGTTGGTCGAAGAGCTTTACGAGAAATTTTTAGCGGATAAGAACTCGGTGGATGAGTCGTGGTGGCCCACGCTAGAGGCCTTCCACACGAGCCAACAAGCCGGGCAGACCGGAGCGGTCGGCGGTGGTGTCCCTGCGACATCAGCCCCCGCAACATCGGCTCCGGCGCAGCCGACCGGTGCGCAGCCGGCACCCCCGGCCCCCACCACCGGCGCGCAGCCGGTGGCACGCACCACCGCGCATCAGCCCAATGCAAACCCGATCCCCGCGCAGGCCCCGCGTCCGGCAAAGAAGCCCGACGCCGACGCCACCAGCCCCGCGGTGGAGCCCGCAGAGGACGTGGTCACGCCGCTCAAGGGTCTGGCCAAGACCCTCGCCAAGAACATGGATGCGTCGGTTGCGGTTCCCACCGCCACCAGCGTGCGCACCATCCCCGCCAAGCTGATGATCGACAACCGCATCGTCATCAACAACCATCTGGCCCGTGCCCGTGGTGGCAAGGTGTCCTTCACCCACCTGATCGGCTGGGCGCTGATTCAGGCGATCAAGGAGACCCCGAGCCAGAACGTCTACTACGCCGAGGTTGATGGCAAGCCGAGCGTTGTGGCTCCGGCACACATCAACCTGGGTATCGCAATCGACGTGCCCAAGCCCGATGGAACCCGCTCGCTCGTGGTTCCCTCGATCAAGGCCGCCGACACAATGAGCTTCAGCGAGTATCTCTCCGCGTATGAAGACCTCATCAAGCGCGGACGCAACAACAAGCTCACGATGGCCGACTATGCCGGCACCACGATCTCGCTGACCAACCCCGGCGGCATCGGCACCGTGCACTCGGTCCCGCGTCTGATGTCCGGCCAGGGCTGCATCATCGGTGCCGGTGCACTGGACTACCCGGCAGAGTTCCAGGGCTCCAGCCCCAAGACGCTGGTGGACCTGGGCATCGGCAAGACCATCACCCTGACCTCCACCTATGACCACCGCGTCATTCAGGGTGCGGGTTCGGGTGAGTTCCTCAAGCGTGTGCACGAGCTGCTGCTCGGTCAGCGTAACTTCTACGAGGACATCTTCGCCGCCCTGCGCATCCCCTATGACCCCATTCACTGGGCACCGGACATCTCGGTGGATGTCAGCGGATTCCTGAACAAGACCTCCCGGGTCCAGGAACTCGTCAACGCCTTCCGCGTGCGTGGACACCTGATGGCCGATGTGGACCCGCTGGAATACGTCCAGCGTCGCCACCCCGACCTCGACATCTCCAGCCACGGCCTCACCTTCTGGGACCTGGACCGCGAGTTTGTCACCGGTGGCCTCGGCGGCACTCAGACAGCCAAGCTGCGCGACATCCTGGGCATCCTGCGCGACTCCTACTGCCGCACCATCGGTCTGGAGTACATGCACATCCAGGATCCGGCCCAGCGTCAGTGGATGCAGGACAAGGTCGAGCGTCCCTATGCCAAGCCGACGCGCGATGAGCAGCTGCGCATCCTCGGCAAGCTCAACGAGGCCGAAGCCTTCGAGACCTTCCTGCAGACCAAGTACGTGGGTCAGAAGCGCTTCAGCCTCGAGGGCGGCGAGTCGGTTATTCCGCTGCTCGATGCCATCCTGCAGGGTGCGGCCGAGGCAAACCTCGACGGCGCGGCCATCGGTATGGCCCACCGTGGACGCCTGAACGTCCTCACCAACATCGCCGGCAAGACCTACGGTCAGATTTTCCGCGAGTTTGAGGGACGCACCAACGAGAACATCTCCGGTTCCGGAGACGTCAAGTACCACCTGGGCACCGAGGGCACCTTCCACGGTGCCGGCGGGGAGCAGCTGCCGGTTTATCTGGCCGCCAACCCCTCGCACCTCGAGGCCGTCAACGGTGTCCTGGAGGGCATCGTGCGCGCCAAGCAGGACCGTCAGCCCATCGGCACGTTCACCACGCTGCCGATCCTGGTGCACGGTGACGCAGCGATGGCCGGACAGGGTGTGGTCCTGGAGACCATGCAGATGTCCCAGCTGCGCGGCTACCGCACCGGTGGAACCATCCACGTGATCGTCAACAACCAGGTGGGCTTCACCACGACGCCGGGCGAGGGTCGTACCTCGACCTACTCGAGCGATGTGGCCAAGACCATCCAGGCACCGATCTGGCACGTCAACGGGGATGATCCCGAGGCCGTGGTCCGGGTGGCCGAGCTCGCATTCGAGTTCCGTCAGAAGTTCCACAAGGACGTCGTGATCGACCTGATCTGCTACCGTCGTCGCGGTCACAACGAGGGCGATGACCCCTCGATGACCCAGCCGTTGATGTACAACCTGATCGAGGCCAAGCGCAGCGTTCGTAAGCTCTACACCGAGGGCCTGGTTGGCCGAGGCGACATCACCCAGGAGGAGTACGAGGCCGCCCACCGCGACTTCCAGGACCGCCTGGAACGCGCGTTCATGGAGACCCATGCAGCGCAGACCTCCTCCAACGTGCTGGTGCTGCCCACCGAGGGTGAGGGTGAGGACGACGGTTACACCGGCGAGCCCGCCTCGACCGGTGTCAGCGAGGCGCTGGTTCACCAGATCGGCGACGCGTTCAACAACAAGCCCGAGGGCTTCACCGTGCACCCCAAGCTGCAGCAGCTGCTGCAGAAGCGCCTGGATATGAGCCGCAACGGCAGCGTGGACTGGGGCTTTGGCGAGCTGCTCGCCCTGGGTTCACTGCTCATGGAGGGCACCCCGGTGCGCATGAGCGGTCAGGACAGCCGCCGCGGCACCTTCGTGCAGCGTCACGCGGTCCTGCACGACCGGGTGAGCGGCCAGGAGTGGCTGCCGCTGGCGAACCTCTCCGAGTCGCAGGCTCGATTCTGGATCTACGACTCGCTGCTCAGCGAGTACGCGGTGATGGGCTTCGAGTATGGCTACTCGGTTGAGCGTCCCGATGCCCTGGTGCTGTGGGAGGCACAGTTTGGTGATTTCGCCAACGGTGCGCAGACCATCATCGACGAGTTCATCTCCTCGGCCGAGCAGAAGTGGGGCCAGCGTTCCAGCGTTGTGCTGCTGCTGCCGCACGGATTCGAGGGTCAGGGACCGGACCACTCGTCCGCCCGGATCGAGCGCTTCCTGCAGCTCGCCGCCGAGAACAACATGACCGTTGCGCGTCCGTCGACCCCGGCCAGCTATTTCCACCTGCTGCGCCGTCAGGCCTACGCACGTCCGCGTCGTCCGCTGGTGGTCTTCACGCCGAAGGCCATGCTGCGTCTGCGCGGTGCGACCAGCGAGATCAGCGATTTCACCTCGGGCAAGTTCGAGCCGGTTATCGACGACGCCAGGATCACCGATCCCGCCGCCGTGACCCGGGTCCTGCTGCACGCCGGCAAGATCCACTGGGACCTGGCCGCCGAGCTGGCCAAGAACCCGGACGAGAAGATCGCCCTGGTGCGTCTGGAGCAGTACTACCCGCTGCCCGGCCACGAGCTGACTGCGGTCGCCGAGCGCTACCCCAACGCCGAGCTGGTGTGGGTGCAGGATGAGCCGGAGAACCAGGGTGCTTGGCCGTTCATCGCCCTGGAGACCCGCAAGCTGCTGCCCGAGCGTCGCGTTCGCGTGATCTCGCGTCGCGCCTCGGCCTCCCCCGCTACCGGGTCGGCCAAGCGTCACGCCGCCGAGCAGACGGCGATCATCACCCGCGCACTCGAGCAGTAGGCTCGCGCACACGAACGGCCCGTCGGTTTCCGGCGGGCCGTTTGTGTTGCGCCCTGTGTCGGGGCGCGTCGGCGCCCGCGGCTAGGCTGGGCGCATGCATGCGATTGAACGTGGCGCGGGCACACCGCTGATTCTGCTGCACGGATTCGGGGTGGATCACCGCAGTCTGCTGCCGCTGGACCCGGTATTTGAGCGGGCAGGCGGCTGGCGTCGCCTCTACCTGGATCTACCCGGCACCGCCGGCACCCCGGTGGGCGAGGTGCGCAGCACCGCGGACATGGTGGACGCCGTGGCCGCCGAGATCACCGCACGGATCGGTTCGGAGCCGTTTGCGCTGCTGGGGTACTCGTTTGGCGGGATGATCGCCCGCGCGATCGCGCACCGCCTCCGCGATCGGGTGATCGGCCTGGCCACGGTGGTGGGCGTGGTGGTCTCCCGGCATGAGGTGCGCGATGTGCCCGAGCCGACCGTGCTGCGCCACGACCCCGAGGCTCTCGCCCTCGCCGGGGATGCGGCCTCCGCCTACGCCGAGCTGGCGGTGGTGCAGAGCCCCGAAAACGTGCGCGCCTTCCTCGACCACGTGCAGCCGGGCCTCGCCTCGGTCGATCCGATCGGCCTGGGCCGGATCGCCGCCCGCTATACACTGCCGATCGAGCCCGAGGCGGCCTCCCCCGAGCCCTGGACGCGGCCGGCGCTGTTCCTCACCGCCCGGCAGGACAACGTGGTGGGCTATCGGGACACCTGGGCAACCCTCGACCACTATCCCCGCGCGACCTTTGTCGCCCTGGACGCCGCGGGCCACAACGTCCACCTCGACCGGCCAGAGCTCACCGCGGCTCTGCTCGACGACTGGGCGGCCCGGGTGCGCGCCGAGCGCTAGTGAGACATTGAGGACAACGCCACGGCTGCCCACCTGTGCGATTGCTGAACTTCCAAGGCGGTGCTTGTCGGGGCGCGATGGGCGGCGTAGCGTGCCCTCAACGGTCACTTACTAGGAATCGGGGGATTCTCTCATGACCATTCAGCTCCCTTCTCTGCACCCAGGTCTGGGTCCTCGGCGATGAGGGAAACGAGCTGGCGCTCGATCGATGCGCCGCCCGAGATCCCCGCCCCTCCGCGTCCGCCGGGGTCGATTACCGCTGGTTTTCTCACCGGGCTCGGCGGTTTCCTCGGTTCCCGCAGTCCCATCCTGCCGACCGTGGTGTTTGCGCTCATCATGCTCTCGAGCTCGCTTGCGTCTTTGTGGCTGACCGGCAACAGCGTCCCGGGCGTTCCGATCGGCCTGGTGCTCGCCTGGGGGTTCCTCGCACTGTACCCGCGCATCAGAAAACGGGATCAGGCGCTCATCGAACGCCGAGACCGCGAACGGGATCAGGCCGACCGGGTGGACCGTAACTCGGTCGAACCGAAGCCTCCCGTCGTTCCCTAACCGCCGCATAACAGCAACGCGCCGGACCCCGCATCGGGTCCGGCGCGTTCTTGTGTGTGGAGAGAGGTGAGGCTAGCCGGCGACGGGTGCGGCCACGAGGGCGCGGGCGCTGCTGGCGGCCCCCAGCGCGACCGCGTGTGAGCCCAGCTCGGCGCGGCTGATCACCAGGGTGCGGCCGCTGACCGGCGGGTGCTCGGCGAGGTAGGTGCGGATGCCCGGTTCGATCAGGTCCCAGGCGCCGCTCACCCCGCCGCCCACGACGAGGTGACCGAGGTCAAGGGTGGCCGCCAGGGTCACCGCGGCCTGGCCGATCATCAGCCCGGCCTCGGCAAACACGTTGGCCGCCGCGCCATCGCCCGCGCGGGCACGGGCGGCCAGGGCTGCACCGTCGCCCACCGGCAGATCCGCGGCGCTCTGCCCGGCGCGGGCTCGGTAGCGGCGCTCGATCGAGCGTCCCGAGGCGATCGACTCCAGGTGCGCCGACTGCCCACACGTGCACGGCTCCTCACCGTGCCCGGGCACCACGTAGCTCGGGCTGTGCCCCAGCTCACCGGCGGCACCCTCGGGTCCCTCCCAGAGCGCCCCATCGAGATAGATCGCGCCACCCACGCCTGTGCCCAGGGTGATCCCGGCCACGTTATCCAGCCCACGAGCAGCCCCGAAGGACAGCTCGCCCAGCAGGAACGCGTTCACGTCGTTGACCAGCGAGTTGGGGATGCCCAGCTCGCGGTCCAGGTGCGCGCCCACGCTGTAGCCCGCCCAGCCCGCAAACGAGGCGCTGGCCGCCACGATGCGCCGAGTCTGAGGATCCACAACCCCGGCCGCACCGATGCCCACCGACGCCGGGGACAACCCGGTCTCGGCGCTCAGCTCGGCAATCAGGTCCACCGCGAGCTGCACCATCGCCTCGCCACTCACCAGCGCGGGGGTTACCCCGCCACGCTCGGCGACCACGCGGCCGTGCTCATCCACAAAAACCACCAGGGTGGAGGTGCCGCCAATGTCGACACCCGCAACCACGTTTTCCCCCGAGGCGGCTACGGCAGCGCTCACGCGACGCTCTCGGCGAGAATCGCGCGGGCCGCGCGGCGACGCGCCTGCTCGACCGGATCCGGCGAGGGCGCCGAGGCCAGCAGTCGCTTGCTGTACTCGTGCTGCGGCCGGACCAGGACGTCGGAGCTCAGGCCCTCCTCAACGATGCCGCCGCGATACATCACCGCCACGCGGTGCGCGATATCGTGCACCACCGCGAGGTCGTGGCTGATGAACAGGCACGCAAATCCATAGCGCTCCTGCAGCTCACGCAGCACCGCGAGCACGCTCGCCTGGACCGAAACGTCCAGGGCCGAGGTCGGCTCATCGGCGATGATCAGTCCCGGCTCAAGCGCGATCGAACGCGCCAGACCCACCCGCTGCCGCTGTCCACCGGAGAGCTCATGCGGATAGCGGTCGGCGAAGTCCTTGGGCAGCTCGACCGCATCCAGCAGCTCGGCCACACGCTTGCGGCGCAGCGCCGAGGAGGCTCGCTTACCCTGCCAGCCGTGCACCACGAGGGGTTCGGCGATACAGTCGGCGATGGTCATCCGCGGATCCAACGAGGAACCCGGATCCTGGAAGATCACCCCCACCCGGGCGCGGGCTGCACGCTCGCGCCGGTTGAGCAGCGCGCGGTCCCGGACCGGCTGCCCGAAGATGTTGACGTGTCCGCCGGCCAGCGGGGCAAGTCCCAGGGCCGCGCGACCCAGGGTCGACTTGCCCGAACCCGACTCTCCCACCAGACCGACGATCTCGCCGCGGGCGATGGTCAGGCTCACGGCGTCCAGCGCGGTGAAGGTGGAACCCTTGCGGGTGTACTGCACGGTGGCATCCACCAGTTCCAGGGCCGCATCGGACCCGCCCTGGCGGGCAAATTCGGCCTCGGTTACCGGCGTCGCCCCGTCCACGGCGGGCTCGCTCACCACACCATCCATCTGAATGACCTGACCCGGCACGCCCTCGGCGATACCGGCGATCTCACTCCAGGCAGCCTCGGGCAGCTTGGGCACAGCATCCAGCAGGCGACGCGAGTAGTCGGCCTCGGGGGCCAGCAGCACGCGCTCGGCCGGGCCCTCCTCGACCAGGTTTCCGCGGAACATCACGGCCACCCGGTCGGCCACATCCGCCACCACACCCATGTTGTGGGTGACCAGCAGGAACGCGGTGTTGGACTCGGCGGCCAGGCCGCGAATCAGGTCGAGGATTTCAGCCTGCACGGTCACGTCCAGCGCGGTCGTGGGCTCGTCGGCGATGATGATGCGCGGGTTGCAGGCCAGCGCGATCGCGATGACCACGCGCTGGCGCTGCCCACCCGAAAGCTCATGCGGGAAGCCTTTGGCGCGGCGCTCGGGCTCGGGAATACCGACCCGGCCCAGCAGCTCAACCGCGCGCTCCCATGCCTGGTCCTTGGGGCAGATGTTGTGGTTCAGAAGCACCTCGGTGATCTGCTCGCCGATGCGCATGGTGGGGTTCAGCGCCGTCATCGGCTCCTGGAACACCATCGCGATGTCCTTCCCGCGCACCCCGTTCATCTTGGCCTCGCTGAGGGTGGCCAGATCGTTGCCGGCAAAGCGGATGGTGCCGCCCACCCTGGCGGTACCGGGCAGCAAGCGCAGCACGGCCATCGAGGTGACCGACTTGCCCGAGCCCGACTCGCCGACCAGGGCCAGCACCTCGCCCGGATACAGGTTCAGCGAGATGCCCTTGACCGCGGGAATCACACCGTTATCGGTGTGGAAGTCGACGGTGAGGTCGGTGATTTCCAGCACGGGCTCGCGTGCGGAGGTGTTTTCGGAACTCACTTGAGTCGTCCCTTCACGTCGAAGTAGTCGCGCAGACCGTCACCGATGCAGTTGAACGCAACCACAACCAGGACGATGCAGAATCCGGCGGGCAGGATCAGCCACCAGGCGCCGCCGTAGGTGTAGGAGATACCGCTGGTGAGCATCGCTCCCCAGTCGGTCGCGGGCTTTTGCACACCCATGCCCAGGAAGGAGATGTAGGCAACCAGCAGGATCGCGTCAGCCACCTGGAAGGTCGCGTTGACGATGATGGTGCCCACCGAATTGGGGATGATGTGGCGGGTGATTGCGCGGGAGTGGGTGCCACCCATCGCCCGGATCGCCAGCACGTATTCGCGGGACTTCAGCGAGATCGACTCGGCCCGCACCAGACGGGCGGGTACCAGCCAGGAGACCAGGCCGATGACCAGGATCATCAGCGGGACACTCGGCCGGGCGATGGTTGAGATGATCAGCAGCAGGAAAGTCGCGGGGATCGCGATACCGGCGTCCACGATGCGCATCATGACCGAGTCGACCCAGCCGCCGACGTATCCGGCGATGGCACCCCAGAAGGAACCGATCAGGGTGGCCAGCACACCGGCGGCCAGACCGATGATGATCGAGGTCTGACCGGCGATCATCAGCCGGCCCAGCACGTCATATCCCACGTCATCCGTGCCGAGCAGGTGACCCCGCTCGCCGGGACGCAGCGAGGCTTCGGAAAGGTTCGTGTGCACCTGGTCGGTCTGATAGAACAGCGGACCGAGGAAGCAGAAGATCAGGAACAGCACCAGGACGATCAGTCCGAAGACGGCCAACCGGTTCGAGGTGAAGCGGGCGAGGGCCCGGCGTCCGGGCTTCGCGGTGCGCGGCTGCGGCGCGGGGGTCGCGGCCGGGGTTGCGGTGACGTCGCTCATGCGAGTTCCCCTCTGGTTCGTGGGTCAAGCAGTGCCTGGATGAGGTCGGCGAGCAGCGAGCCCACCACGGTGGCGATCGCGATGATCAGCACACAGCCCAGCAGCACGGGGTAGTCCGAGGTCTGGGCGGCGGTCCAGAACAGCAGGCCCATTCCCGGATAGTTGAAGAGGGATTCGACCACGATCATGCCGCCGAACATCACCGGCAGGTAGTAGCCGAGCATCGCGATGACCGGGGTCAGCGAGTTACGAACCACGTGCCGGGTCACAACCACGGTGACCGAGGTGCCCTTGGCGCGGGCGGTGCGGACGTAGTCCTCGGAGAGGTTGTCGATCGTGGCCGAGCGCATGTAGCGCGAGAAGGTCGCGATAATACCCAGCGCCATGGTCAGCACCGGCAGCACGAGCCCCGCCGGATTGGCGAGCACCTCGCCGACGGTCGAGCCCTGTGGGGCCTGGGCGGGGAACCAGCGCAGCCACTGGCTGAACACGATCACCAGGATCAGGCCCAGGAAGAAGGAGGGCGTGGAGTAGATCACAAAGTTCCACGCTGTGAGGGCCACATCGCCGATCTTGCCGCGGCGGGTGGCCTGGTAGATACCCATCGGGATGGCCACGATCAGGGCGACGATCATGCCGATCAGGGCGAGGGCCATGGTCTTGGGCAGGCGCTGACCGATCGCCACCGAGACCGGCTTATTCAGGGTGAACGAGGCCCCGAGGTCTCCGTGCAGCAGCTGCCACAGGAAGTTCAGGTACTGCTGCCACAGGGGCAGATCGAAACCGTTTTTGTGGTTGAAGGCGTCGATCTGCTCCTGTGTGGCCTGCATACCCAGGACCCCGAGTGCGGGGCCCTGGGGCAGGGCCAGGTGTAACAGTGAAAACACGATGAGCGTGACGATCAGGATCACGATCACGGATTGGAATATCCGTCGCGCGAGGAACGTACCGATGTTTCCCCGTGGTCGCTTGGTTTTTGTCAGTGTGCTCATGGTGCTTCCGTTAGAGGGGTGTTATCCGATTACTTCCAGGACCAACGCTGCGGGTAGAACGAGGCTCCCGGGTCCTGCTGTCCGCCGATGTCCAGGCCCTTCTTGATGACCGAGACCTGGTATACCGGGTTCGGCATCCACATCACGGGCAGGTCCTGAGCCAGCAGCGCCGAGTACTTCTTGGCGATGTCCTTGTCGGTCGAGAAGGTCAGATCGGTGATCAGCTTCTCAGCCTCGGGGTTGTCGTACTGGCCGGCGTTCCACTTGGTGTCCTTGGCGAACACGCGCTCACCGTTGGGGTAGGCGGAGAAGTACCAGCTACCGGCGGTGCCGAAGAAGACCAGCTCCCACTTGCAGTCGCCACCGGTCTTGCAGCTCTGAGCCTCGGTGAGTACCGAGTCCAGCGGGATCGCGTCGATGGTCATGTTCACGCCGACCTTCTGCAGCGAGGACTTGATCTCGGCCATCATGTTGTCGGTCTCCTGCGAGCCGTTCTGGGTGGTGACCACGATGTTCATGGCCTGGCCGGCGGCGATTCCGTCACCACACTGGTCGGCGCCGGAACCGGCGTTTTCACAGGTCAGGACACCCTGGGCGTTCTTCTTCCAGCCGTGGTCGGTGAAGAGCTTCTCCGAGGCCTTGAGGTCGAACGGATACGGGTTGTTCTTCTGCTCATCGGAGAGGTAGTCGGTGGCGGGGTCCTGCGGGATCGGGCCGTAACCCGGGGTCGCGGCACCCTTCCAGATGACATCCGAGATCGACTTCTGGTCGATCGCGTGCTGCAGGGCCTGACGCACGTAGAGCTGCTTGTATACCGGGCCCATGGTGGGGTTGGCGAAGTTGTACGGCATGTAGGTGATCGACCAGCCCTTCCAGGGGTCAATCTTGTAGCCGAGGTCCTCGAACTGAGCCTTGGAGCTCAGCTGAGCCGAGGTGATGTAGCCGTAGTCCACATCGCCCGAGCGCACCACGTTCATCTCGGCGTCGGCCGAGGTGAAGGGCATGAACGTGACGTTCTTGATCTTGGCCTTGTCCACGCCGGTGTACTTCTCGTTTGCGGTCAGCTCAACCTGGCCGGCATCGGTCCACTTGCCCACGGTGTAGGGCCCGTCCACGGTCTTCCACAGCGGGTTGGTGGCGTAGGTGGACATGTCTTCGGCCTGCTTGAACAGGTAGTCCAGAACCTTCTGGGCACCGGCCTCGTCGCGGTCGTAGTCGCCCACGGCTTCGCTATCGGAGGTCTTGTCCCAGACGTGCTGCGGCATGGGGTACATCAGGGTCAGCTGGTTGGCCAGCAGGAAGTCCTGGTTGTACACCTTGTCGAAGGTCAGGGTGAAGTTCTTGTCGTCGTTGATCTCGAACTTCGTGACGTTATCGGGCATGTTTCCAGCCGAGTAGCCACCGATCTTGGTGTTGTTGTAGCGGGCCAGGTTGTACCAGAACTCCACGTCGCGGGAGGTGACGGGCTTGCCGTCGCTCCAGTCGAGGTCGTTCAGGGTGATCTTGACCGAGGTTCCGTCGGCTGAGAACTCGTAGGACTTGGCGGCCGAAGCCTTCTTGTCCCAGCCCATCGCGCCGCCGGTGCCGTCGTATTCAAACAGCGGAACCCACATGGTGGACTTCAGCGCCTTGTTGTGGGTGGCCATCTTGTCCGGCGGGGACATCGGCAGCAGCCAGTTGGGGCCGGTGCCCGCGGGCAGGGCGTAGGTCACGTTGTCCTTGTTCGAGGCCCCGCTGTCACCGCCATTGTCGGCACCGCCGGCACAACCGGCGAGGATCAGTGTTGCCGCGGCCGCGGCGGCCACGGTGGCCACCCAGCGACGGGTCGATAATGTACGCATCAAACCTCCTTGTTTTGGCATTGCCAAATTTACTCAAAAGTTGCTTCGAAAATTGGCGTAAGTAAACTGTTACACGAATTAAGCCCCCTCCGATAGTCGGAGCAGGTTACGTTCGGATAACTACGCCTGAGGGTTAGTCCCGGGTGCGCAGGAGGCGCACAAAGGTTTTGGCCCGGGCACGGTCGGTCGCCCACACCATGCCGGGTCCGGATCCGGTCGCCGAGCCCAGGGAAACCCCGGCCTCGGCGGGCCTCGCCGAGCGTGCCGAGAAGTGCAGGGCACCCACCCCGGTCGCCGCCACGGCCTCGCAGTTTTCGGGGCTGAGCCCGCCACCGGCCATCAGGGTGATGTCCCCGGCCAACGGCACCAGCTCCCGCAGCCGCGGGAGTGCATCCCCCACGCTGCTTTCCCCACCCGAGGTGAGGATGCGCCCGATCCCCGAGCCCCGCAGGGACTCCAGGGTGCGCGCCTGATCACGGACGTAGTCGAAGGCGCGGTGCAGGGTCACAAAGACCCCGTCCGCCGCTTCGATCAGCCGATCGAGAGTGTCTCGGTCCAGCTCGCCGTCGCGCAGCGCACCGATCACCACCCCGTCCACGCCGCGGCGCGCATAGGAGCGCACCTCGGCGACCATCACGGCCACCTCATCCTCGGTGAAGTCGAATCCACCGGGGCGGGGCCGCACCAGCACGTGCACCTGAGCGGGGGTAACCGCGGTGTGTGCCAGTTCGAGGGCGGTCTCCACGAGACCGTCCGAGGGCGAGAGCCCGCCGAGCTCCAGCCCGGCGCACAGCTCGATTCGATCCAGGCCCAGATCCGTGGCGATACGGATGCCGGCGAGGTCGCCGACCGCCATTTCCAGGGTCTGGTGGGTCGTGTTTACGGTCGCGCTCATGGCAGGATCACTCTCGTTCGAGTTCAGTGCGGGTCCGCTGTTGTTCGCGCTCATGGCAGGATCACTGCTTCTAGTGCGGGTTCATGATCGAACGTATCGAAGGGGAACATCGGCCGGTCGATCCGGTGATGGCCGAGACGTTCGAGGTCTTGGTCGACGCCGCCCGGGGTCAGGGCGAGGGTCCATCCGCGCTGCACATCGTAGAGTTCGGGTTCCAGGTACCCGATCTTGGTGACCACAATCTGGGCGTCGGCGGGCGAGAGCCCGATCGCCGTGAAGTCGGTCACCGCGTGATATGCCTTGCGGAATTCGGTCACGATCACGTGCAGCCCGCCCACCCGGATGACGGCGATGCGGCCGGCGGCCGGGTCGCCCTCGTGGAGCGAGTGCAGGATGCCCACCACGCGGGCGGGGCCGGCTGGACCAGAGTCCACGCGGGCACCCACGGCGATGTCGACGGGGGCACCGATCGGGGTCTGGGCGAGTACCTCCAGGGCCTCGTGGTCAAAGACCGAGGCGCACAGGGTGATCGGGGAGTCTTCGGCGGTCAGTCGCTCGTCGGCGAGCAGCTGGGTCAGGGTCCAGGTCACATCCCCGGTACCACCGGCGCCGGGGTTGTCGCCCGAGTCGCTGATCAGGTAGGGGTGAGTGGCGCTGGCCAGGCCCGCGTCCACGCCCTCGGCCAGGGTGCCGGGAGGGCCCACAAATTCGAACTCGTCACGCACATCCCAGAAGGCGCGGGCCAGCTCGTGGGCGCGGGCTGCGATGACCTCGCGGTCATAGCCGGTGACCACAACGGTCGCGTTGCAGCGGGGCTCATCGGCCCAGGCGTAGCCGACCCAGATGGCCGCATCCACAACCTCGGGCAGCGCCTCGATTGCCGGGATCCGCTCATACAGGCTCTTCGCGGGCTCGACCCGAGTGCTGGTCTTTTCTCCGGGCAGCAGGATCGGCACGCGCACCCACGCCTTGAGCGGAGTGCGGCCCTGGCGCAGCGCGTCCACCAGGTTGATGATCGCGCGGTCGCGGGTTTCCCAGGCGTCCTCATGCGGGGCCAGGCGGAAGCAGGTGATGAGGTTGACGGCGTCCAGCAGCGGCTGGGTCACATTGCCGTGCAGGTCCATTGCCGCCGAGATCACGGTGTCGGGTCCCACCAGGGCACGCACGGCCGAGACAAAGTCACCCTCGGCGTCGTCCATACCGTCCACGCTCATGGCACCGTGGATGTCGAGGAAGACACCGTCCAGCGGGCCCTCGGCCAGCAGTGCGGCGAGGCCGTCGAGGATCTGGGTGCGGATGCTGGCGTAGACGTTCGCCAGGACCGGACCACCGGGGATGGCGCGGGCACCGAGCACCGGCAGCCACTGCGCGGCGTCGCGCAGTTGTGTGCCGGGGGCGATCGAGGCGTAGCGGTTCACGAGGGCGTCGCCGGTGACGATCGGGAAGTCGCGGAAGTCGGCGCGGTGCGGCGAGAAGGTGCTCGATTCGATGGCGAACCCGGCGATCGCGATGCGCGGAAGAGTGGAGGACGAAGTGCTCATATCCCCAGCATCGGCTCACTCGGGCATTCGAGCAAGCCCCGAAGGCTAAATCTCCAAAAACGTAACAAGCACGTAATATATTTCGTAAATTCCGAACTAAGTTTCTACGAATTCGAATTAACTACCGCTGGTACGCAATTCCGCATCGATCCGCGCCGGGTCAATAATCTCCTCAAGCAGGGCCCAACCGATCCCCTGCACTCCTCCGGTCCAGCCAATCTCACTCACCGAGACGTCGAGGAAGTCGGTCGCCATCGGCAGACACTGCGTATAGATCGCCTGGCGCACCCCGGCCACAAACGCCTCGGACTGCGAGAGCTTGCCGCCCAGCACCAGGGCCTCGGGATTGAAGAAGTTAACAATCGTCGCCAGCACCTCGCCGGTGCGTCGTCCGGCATCACGCAGGTAGCGGGTGGCCAGGGGGTGGGCATCGCTGGCGATCGCGATCAGCTCGTTCATCGACTCAACCTCGACCCCCTCCTCGCGCAGCGAGTCGAGGATCGCCGATCCGCTCGCGATCACGTCGAGGCACCCCAGGCGTCCGCAGGAACACGGGATCGGCTCGGCATCGCTCAGCGACACGTGACTGATGTCCCCGGCGATCCCGCGGAACCCGCGGTGCAGGGCACCCGAGGCGATCACGCCGCAACCGATACCGGTTCCGGCTTTGACAAACACCAGGTTGTCAATATTCTGACCACGGTAGACGTACTCCCCCAGCGCCATGATGTTGGCGTCGTTGTCGACGCGGGCGGGCAGTCCCGAGTAGGACTCCAGCAGCTCGCGCACGGCAACCCCGTTCCAGCCGGGCATCCGTGAGGGTGCCACCAGCTTGCCCGTGCGGGAGTCCACCGGACCCGGCAGTCCCATCGCGATGCCGGCGAGTTCCAGACCCTCCCCAGCCTCGGCCACGAGGGCACGGCTGCGCTCAACCAGCTGGCGCACCACGGCCTCGGGTCCGTCAATCAGCGAGACGGTTTCCAGGGACTGGGCGATCAGCCGGGCGCGACGATCCATGACCCCGAGGGACGCATGGTGCTCCCCCAGATCGATGCCGACAACCACCTGGTTGCCCACCTTGAGGGAAAGTGAGCGGGGCTTGCGTCCACCGGTGGATTCCCCCTTGCCGGTTTCCTCGAGATAACCGGCGGCAATCAGTTCCTCCACCCGCATCGCGACGGTGGACGCCGAGACGCCGGACAGGCGCGCGAGTTCGGCACGTGAGGAGGCCTGCCCGGTCCGGATCAGGTGAAACAGGGACCCGGCGCTCGCCCCGGCGTTCTGCGCGGCGGCGGCCTTGCCGCCTCCGCGACGCCCGGGCACCCCCGGCACCACCGGTTCTGCGGGCACAGCCTGGCGCGGTTCGACCGATGCGGTGGGGACGGGATTCGCGGTCACGGGGCCTCCTGAAAGCGTGGGTTCTCGCACACTATCGCACTTAGTCCGCGATTGGAGAAAGGTTCTTCGAAACTCGCGGTAATATCGCCCGAGAGGTCGAAATATGACATTTTCGGCGGGCGTCCCCGAGCCAGGAACACCGCGTGTAAGAATGGCCGCATGTACCTGTCGATCACCCTCACCGGCACCCACGCCTCGGGGCTGAACCACCTCCTGCACAAGCACCCCGATCGGGTGCATCGGCGTGAAAAGAACGGCAGCACGGCCACCGTGTTCACCCCGGTTTTTGAGCCCGATCGCGTTACCGTGGGGCTGCTGCTTGAGATCGACCCGATCGCGCTGGTGCGCGGACGAGGAGCCGCACGGGATTCGTTTACCCTCGGCCAGTACGTGAACGACCGGCCCTATGCGGCCAACTCGCTGCTCGCGGTCGCGCTGAGGCAGAGCTTTTCCACCGCGTTTGCCGGGAACTCCACGGCCCGTGCAGACATCGTGGACATCCCGCTTCCGCTGCGCTTCGAGATTCCCGCGCTGCCCGGAGACTCGCTGATTCGCGAGCTGTTTGAGCCGCTGGGATGGCGGGTGAGTGAAACCGAGGTGCCGCTGGATCCCGAAATTCCCGCCTGGGGCGAAGCCGCCGTGCGCCGGGTGGTCCTGGAACAGGACATCGTGCTGGCCCGCGCCCTCAGCCAGTTCTACGTTCTGTTGCCGGTACTCGACGGAGCCAAGCACTACTGGGTGGATCAGAGTGAAACTCAGACGCTACTGCGTCACGGCGGCGACTGGCTCGCGAGCCATCCCCGGCGCGAGCTCATTCTGCGACGCGCACTCATCCATCAGGGCGAGTATGTGGATGAGGCGACCGCGGCCCTGGATGGTGCGGCGGATGCACCGGACGCTCAGGGCACACCGGGTGCACAGGCCACGCCAGCCACCGGTTCGGCGGCGGGCGCGACCGGTTCCGCGGCTAACATGACCGGTTCCGCGGGGAGCGCGACCCCGCGCATCTCCCTCGCCCGTGAGCGACGCGACGGCATCCTGGCCCGGCTGCGCGAACTCCCGGTGTCCACCGTGGTCGACATGGGATGCGGGCAGGGCGCGCTGCTGAACGTCCTGCTGCGGGATGCTCGTTTCACCCGCGTGATCGGCGCCGATGTGTCCCCGAGCGTGCTCGCCCAGGCCGAACGTGCGCTGGGCTTGGACCGGATGCCCGAGACGCAGCGAGCCCGGCTGGAACTCGTCCAGTCCTCGCTCACCTACCGAGATGACCGCCTGGCTGGGGCCGACGCGATGGTCCTGATGGAGGTCATCGAACACCTAGACACCGAGCGCCTACCCCGGCTCGAACTCGCCGTCTTTACCCATGCCCGGCCCGCCCATGTGCTGGTGAGCACCCCGAATGCCGAGTACAACGTGCACTATCCGGGCCTGGCTCCCGGAGCATTCCGCCACACCGATCACCGCTTCGAGTGGACCCGCGCCGAGTTTGCCAACTGGGCCGAACGGGTGGCCGCCGAGCACGGTTACCGGGTCAGCTATTCCGGTCTGGGCCCCGAGGAACCCGCCACGGGTGCCCCGACCCAGCTCGCGACCTTCACCCGGGAAGGCAGCGCATGAGCACCCACCCGGCGACTCTACCCGGCGACCTTTACCCAGTTGAGCACCGCATGAGCACCCTGGGGCTGCTCCCCCGGCGCATCCGCATGAGCACCATTAGCCCCCTCCCCACCGATTTCCGAGGAGTATCCGCATGAGCGAGTCCATCACGCCGACCGAGGTGCGTATTCCCGAGGTGTCGCTGGTCCTGCTGATCGGCGCCTCCGGCTCGGGAAAGTCCACGTTCGGGCGGGAGAAGTTTGCCCCGTTCGAGGTGGTGTCCAGCGACTTCTGTCGCGGCCTGGTCGCCGGGGATGAAAACGATCAGTCTGCCAGCAAGGACGCCTTCGACGTACTCGAGTACATCGTGGGCAAGCGCCTGGCCGCCGGCCGGCTCACCGTGGTGGATGCTACCAACGTGCAGCCGGGCTCACGCGCCTCGCTGATCAATCTGGCCCGCGCCCACGATGTGCTCCCGGTCGCGATTGTCCTGGACATGCCCGAGCGGGTCTGCCGCGAGCGCAACCGCACCCGCCCCGACCGTCAAAATTCCGACGCGGTCATCACCCGACAGCGCGATGCCCTCCGCCGCTCCCGTAAGTCGATGGGCCGTGAGGGTCTGCGTGGTGTTCACGTGCTCTCCTCCCCCGAGGAGGCGGAAGCCGCGGTCATTGTGCGCGAGAAGCTGCGCACCGATCTGACCGATCAGCACGGACCCTTCGACGCGATTGGCGACGTCCACGGCTGCCTGAGCGAGCTGGAAACCCTGCTCACTACCCTGGGCTATGCCCTCACCCGGGATGATGCCGGTCGCCCCATCGACGCCGAGCATCCCGAGGGACGCCGGGTGATCCTGCTGGGAGACCTGGTGGATCGCGGCCCCGATTCGGTGGGCGTGCTGCGTCTGGCGATGGGTATGCACGCCGCCGGCCACGCACTGGTGGTGCCCGGAAACCATGAGCAGGCGCTGATCAATGCGCTGGGCGGCAAAAAGGTCAACCTGTCCCACGGGCTGGGCGATACCCTGGCCCAGCTCGCCGCCGAGCCGAAGGAGTTCACCGACGCTGTGCGCGCCTGGCTGTACTCGCTGGTCTCGCACCTGGTGCTGGATGACGGCAACCTGGTGGTCGCGCACGCGGGGCTCAAGGAGGCCTATCACGGGCGCAGCTCGGGCCGGGTGCGCAGCTTCGCGCTGTACGGGGACACCACCGGGGAGGTGGATGAGTATGGCCTGCCGATCCGTCTGCCCTGGCAGCGTGACTACCGCGGATCCGCCGTGGTGCTCTACGGTCACACCCCGATGCTCACCCCGCGCTGGGTCAACAACACGCTGTGTCTGGACACGGGCTGCGCCTTCGGTAATGCCCTCAGCGCGCTGCGCTATCCCGAACGCGAGATTGTCCAGGTGCCGGCCGAGCGCACCTACGCCGAATCGCGGCGTCCGCTGGGCGACCCCGAGGACGTGCCGGTGCCCGCGGGACAGAGTCCCGCCGCGGCATCCGCGACCGCGCCCGAACAGGCCACGGTGCCCGCGACCTCAACCGCACCGGCCCCGGGATCCGAACCCACACGCGCCGACGGCTCGGCACCCGCGTGGGCCGAGGGCACAACGGCCGGATCCTCCGACGACACGGCACCCCCACACACCGAGGCGGGAACCCAGGATCGGTCAGCTCCGGGAAACGCATCGCTGCTCGGTCGGGCCCAAGCCACCCGCCCTCCCCGCGAGCGCGCCGCCGATGAGCTGCGCCTCGACGACGTCCTGGGCCGCCGCTCAATCGAGACCGGGCTGCACGGCCGGGTCGCGATCCGCTCGGAGAACGCCGCCGGTGCCCTGGAGGTCATGAGCCGCTTCGCGCTCTCCCCGAACCTGCTGCCCACCCTGCCCGCGACCATGGCCCCCGTGGAGACCAGCCGCGAGGCAGGCTACCTGGAGTATCCCACCGAGGCGTTTGCCGGATATCTGGCCGCCGGGATCACCGACCTGATCGCCGAGGAGAAGCATATGGGCTCCCGCGCCCACGTACTGGTGTGCCGGGATGCGGATGCGGCCGCCCGGGTGCTGGGTACCTCCGCGGATACCACCGGCGCGGTCTTTACCCGCACCGGTCGTGCCTTCTTCGATTCGCCCACCACCGAGGTGCTGCTCGGCCGGATCCGCACCGCGGCCGACACCGCCGGTCTCTGGGACACCCTCGACACCGACTGGCTGCTGCTGGACGGTGAGCTGCTGCCCTGGTCGCTCAAGGCCGAGGACCTTCTGCGCGGCACCTACGCGGCCACCGCCGCCGCGGGTCGGGCCAGCCTCACAACCGCCGGGGACGACCTGGCCCGCGCCCTCGCCCGCGGGGTCGAGGTCGAGCCGGAGGCCGAGCGGACCGCATCCCGGCTCGGTCACATCGAGGACTTCGCCGCTGCCTACCGTCGTTATGTCTGGCCGGTGGAGGGTCTGGACGGTGTGGAGTTTGCCCCGTTCCAGCTGCTCGCCTCCCGCGGGGCCGTTCATCATGAGCGCGATCACGGCTGGCACCTGGACATTGCCGACGCCCTGGTCGCCGCCGACCCAACAACGTTCCGCACCACCCGGCGGCTGCGCATCAACGCCGCCGACCCCGACGAGGTAGCGGCCGCCACCACCTGGTGGCTGGAGCTGACCGCGGCGGGCGGGGAGGGCATGGTGGTGAAGCCGTTTGCCGGCACCAGCTTCGATAAGCATGGGCTCGTGCAGCCCGGGCTCAAGGTGCGCGGACGCGAGTATCTGCGCCTGATCTACGGTCCCGACTATACCGATCCGAGCCAGTTGTCTCGGCTGCGCGATCGCCACCTGGGTCTGAAGCGTTCCCTCGCGCTGCGCGAGCATGCCCTGGGCATCGAGGCACTCACCCGGTTTGTCCAGGGCGAGCCGCTGTGGCGGGTACACGAGGCGGTTTTTGGCATTCTGGCATTGGAATCCGAGCCGGTGGATCCGCGACTCTGATTCGCGCCGGGCGGCCCCAACGCTACCGTTCGTTTACCCACGAAGCGTAAACTAACCAAATGGAATTTGCGCTCATGCTCGTGGTTGGTGTGTTCATTCTCGTGCTGGTGAGCGTCTTCGCAAACCGGCTGGGGGTGGCGGCACCGCTGATCCTGGTGGTGGTGGGCGTGGGGATGAGCTTCCTGCCCTGGCTGCCGCCGGATTTCCACATCGACCCGTGGATCATCCTGGTGGTGGTGCTTCCCCCGCTGCTGTATTCCTCGGCGGTGAACGTGCCGCTGATGGACTTTAGGCGGAACCTGCGCCCGATCGGCTGGCTCTCCATCGTGCAGGTCATCGTGACCGCACTGCTGGTGGGCCTGATCATGAACGCGCTGATCCCCGACCTCGGCTTTGCCCTGGGTGTGGCCCTCGGTGCCGTGGTGAGCCCAACCGATGCGGTGGCCGCCACCTCGATCGCCAAGCGGTTAGGTCTCCCCACCCGACTGGTCACCCTGCTCGAGGGCGAGAGCCTGGTGAACGACGCATCGGCCCTGGTGCTGCTGCGCACGGCCGTGGCCGCCACCGCCGGTGCCGTCTCGATCTGGGGTGCCCTGGGCGACTTCCTCTACGCGGCGGCCCTGGCCATCGTGATCGGTGTGATCGCCGGTTACGTCACCGTGTGGATCCGCTCGAAGATCAACGACCCGGTACTCAACACCGCGCTGTCCTTTGTGGTTCCGTTTGTGGCCTATATTCCGGCCGAGGAATTCCACGCCTCGGGTGTGCTGGCCGTGGTGGTTGCGGGTCTGATCACCGGCCATCGAGGCGCCCGCTACTTCCGCGCTCAGGACCGGGTGAGCGAGCGATTGAACTGGCGTACGGTGCAATTCCTGCTGGAAAACGGCGTGTTCCTGGTCATGGGAATGCAGCTGAACAGCCTGCTCGGCGATGCCCGAGCCGGGGTCACCGGTACCTGGTGGACGATCGCGATCGGCCTGATCATCACCGCGACCCTGATCATCCTGCGCTTCCTGTTTGTCACCCCGATGATCTGGGGCCTGCGCTCCGAGGAACGCCGCGCGGCGGCGATGCAACCACGGATCGAGAGCGTGCGATCAAAGATCGAGGAGGTGGACAGCGAACGCTGGGATGATGCCCGCAAGGATCGTGCCCGCCGCCTGCTCGCCCGGCGCAGCGCCGATATCAGCTTCCTCACCAACGAGGGTCTGGGCTGGCGCGGTGGCGCGGTCATCGCCTGGTCCGGAATGCGCGGCGTGGTCACCCTGGCCGCCGCCCAGTCGCTGGATCTCAACACCCCGCACCGGGCCGAGCTTGTGCTGATCGCCTTCACCGTGGCGTTTGTCACCCTGATGCTGCAGGGCGGAACCCTGCCCTGGGTGATCCGCAAGCTGGGTGTCTCGGGCCCCACCGCCGAGGCCGAGCAGCGCGAACTCCAGTCGCTGATGGCCGAGATCAACCAGGCCAGCGATGCCGCCCTGGCCAGCCCCGAGCTGCGCCGTCCCGACGGCAAGAAGTTCTCCCCCGAGCTGCTTGAACGCACCCGCAAGCAGGCGGCCGTGCGTGCCGAGTGGACCGCCAAGGTGGAGCAGGAGGATGCCGAGAACGGCATGAGCATCAGCGATGAGTTCCGGGCCCTGCGCCGGGTCATCCTTGATGCCCAGCGCAACGCCCTGCTGGATGCCCGCTCGACCGGAAACTACAGCTCCCCGCGCCTGGCCGCCGTGCAGCACCTGCTCGACAACGAGGACATCCGGCTCTCCCCCGGGGAGCAGGGCCACTAGGCCCCCGCCTTCCGCACATAACAAAACGTCCGCCCCGGCAACGGGACGGACGTTTTGTTATTGGCGTGGGGTGCCGGGCTGCTAGCCGTGCGAGGCCTGGATGCTGCGCAGGCGCTCGAGCACCTGGTCGCGCAGATCCTGCGGGGCCGATTCCTTGCAGGCACGCTGGATAACCTCGGTCAGGGTGCGGGACAGATCCGCCTCTCCCTGGCAGGACGGGCAGGTTTCCAGGTGCGCCCGGATGTCCGCGGCGTCGGTCTTGCAGACCTCGTTACGCAGATACTCTTCCAAATTTGTTTTGGCCGCTTCGCAGCCGCAGTCTCCACTCATTGACCGCTCCTTGCCTCTGAGGGGATCGAAATCCCACGTTCGATTGCATAGTCCGCGAGTAGCTCGCGGAGGAGGCGACGCCCCCGGTGTAGTCGGCTCATGACGGTCCCAACCGGGGTCTTCATGATGTCGGCGATTTCCTGGTAGGCAAAGCCCTCCACGTCCGCCAGGTAGACGGCCAGGCGGAAGTCCTCGGGAATCGCCTGCAGCGCTTCCTTCACCGCGCTGTCGGGCATCCGGTCGATGGCCTCGGCCTCGGCCGAACGCGAGGCGCGCGCGGTGGTGGACTCGGCCCCGCCGAGCTGCCAGTCCTCAAGATCATCGATCGTGCCCTGATAGGGCTCGCGCTGCTTCTTGCGGTACTGGTTGATGTAGGTGTTGGTGAGAATCCGGTACAGCCACGCCTTGAGGTTGGTCCCCTGGCGGAACTGGCCAAACGCCGCATAGGCCTTCACGAAGGTTTCCTGCACGAGGTCTTGGGCGTCCGGCGGATTCTTTGTCATCCGCATCGCGGCACCATAGAGTTGGTCAAGGAAGGGCAGTGCCTGTTCCTCGAACAACGCCCGGGGGTCGTCGCCCGCGGGGGGATTCTGGGATACTTCGTCTTCTGACATCGCAACCCAGTCTACGTCGAGTGCGGTCCCGGGGTCTGGAAGGTCGCCAATTACCTCCGCAAACTGGTCCCGCACCGGGGTCTGAACTACCACCCGTCCACCTTTCCTCGCTTAGTGCCGCTAGATTAGGTAAACAATGCTTGAGTCACAGTATTCCGCGCCCGAGTTCGATATTTACGGTGTCAACCGCCCCGGCGGCGAGCCCGGAGACTGGCCCGCGCCGGTTGCATCCGCGCCAATCCGCGCCACGGTGCCCCTGCCAGGGTCCAAATCCCTCACCAATCGCGAGCTGATTATTGCCGCGTTGGCGAACGGTCCGACCCTGCTGCGGGCGCCCCTGCACTCGCAGGACAGCGACAATATGGTCGCCGCGCTGCGCGCCCTGGGTGTCAGCATCACCGAGGTGGCCCCGGCCACCGAGGGCGGCTTTGGCAACGACCTGAAAATTGTGCCCGCCGAGGAGCTGCTGGGCTCGACCACCGTGGACTGCGGCCAGGCCGGTACCGTGATGCGCTTCCTGCCGCCGGTGGCCGCGCTCGCACTTGGACCGACCACGATCGACGCCGATGCCTCCGCGCGTCGCCGCCCGATGAACACACTGATCCAGGCGCTGCGCGCGCTCGGGGTCGACATCAACGATGACGCCCGCGGCACCCTGCCCTTCACCGTGCACGGCACCGGCGAGGTGCGCGGCGGCCGGATTGAGATCGACGCCTCCAGCTCCAGCCAGTTTGTCTCGGCCCTGCTGCTGGCCGGATCCGCGTTCACCGAGGGTGTACACGTGGTGCACACCGGCGAGCGCCTGCCGAGCATCCCGCACATCGACATGACCATCAGGGTGCTCGCCGAGCACGGCGTCGAGGTCACCTCCCCGGCCACCGGCGAGTGGATCGTGGCCCCGCAGACCATCCGCGCCCAGGACGTCACGATCGAGCCCGACCTCTCCAACGCCGCCCCCTTCCTGGTGGCCGCGGTCGCGACCGGCGGCACCGTGTCGGTGCCGAACTGGCCCGCCGAAACCACCCAGGTGGGCGCCCACCTGGCCGAGCTGCTGCCGCAGTTTGGTGCCACCGTGACCTATGCCGACGGTGTGCTGACCGTCACCGGCCCCGACACGATCGTGGGTGCCGACATCGATCTGACCACCGGCGGCGAGCTCGCTCCCCCGCTGGCCGCCCTGGCCGCGCTGGCCTCCACCCCGACCACCCTCACCGGCATCGGGCACATTCGCCACCACGAGACCGACCGCCTGGCGGCCCTGCGCACCGAGATCGAACGTCTCGGCGGACAGGTTGAGGAGCTTGAGGACGGCCTGCGGATCACCCCGCAGCCGCTGCACGGCGGCCAGTGGCTGAGCTATGAGGACCACCGGATGTCCACCGCCGGCGCGATCATCGGCCTGGTGACCCCGGGCGTGGAGATCGAGAACATCGGGGCCACCGCCAAGACCATGCCCGACTTCCCGCAGATGTGGGCGCGCATGCTCGCCGGAACCGTGGACCCGACCCGGGCGGTCCAGGCATGATCCGCATCGGCCGACCCACCAAGGCACGCGCATGAGCTGGTGGGATGAGGTTTCCGGCCCCGATGAGGACGACGACTACATCGATGAGTCCTCGATTCGCACCCGACCCAACCGCAAGGGCACACGTCCGCGCACCAAGGTACGACCGAGCCACAGCGACGCCCAGACCGGGCGCATCGTCGCGGTAGACCGCGGCCGCTACCAGGTCATGGTGGACGAGAACGGTGCCGATGAGCGCACCATCACCGCCTCGCGCGCCTCCGAGCTGCGCAAGCAGGGCATCGTCGCCGGCGACCGGGTGGACCTCGTGGGTGACCTCTCGGGTGACGACGGCACCCTGGCCCGGATCGTCCGCATCCAGGAGCGCAGCACGCTGCTGCGCCGCTCGGCGGATGACACCGACGAGGTCGAGCGGATCATCGTGGCCAACGCCGATCAGATGCTGATCGTGGTGGCCGCCGCCAACCCCGAGCCGCGCGCCCGCCTGGTGGATCGCTACCTGATCGCCGCCTACGATGCCGGGGTCACCCCGATGCTCGTGGTCACCAAGACCGACCTGGCCGACCCCGAGGAGTTCCTGGCGAACTTTGTCGGCCTGGACATCCCGGTCTTCACCAGCCGCACCGACTCGATGCCGCTGGAAGAGATTCATGCGGCCCTGCGCGGCCACTCAACCGTGTTTGTGGGCCACTCCGGTGTGGGCAAGTCCACACTGGTCAACGCACTGGTTCCCAGCGCTCAGCGCGCCACCGGGCACGTGAACGCGGTGACCGGGCGCGGTCGACACACCTCCTCCTCCACGGTGTCCTACCGGATCTCCGATTCCGAGGGTGCGGGCTGGGTCATCGACACCCCGGGTGTGCGCTCCTTCGGGCTCGGCCACATTAACACCGACAACATTCTCAAGGCCTTCGGCGACTTCGCCCAGGTGGCCGACACCTGCCCGCGCGGATGCACGCACCTCGAGGATGCCCCCGACTGCGCGATCGCCGCGGCCGCCGCCTCGGGCGAGCTGGGTGAGGCGGGTCCCGCCCGCCTGGACTCGCTGCAGCGTCTGTTGAAAACCTTCGCCAAGCGCGCCGAGCCCGAGAGCTAGGACACACACGGCCGGGGCCGGGGAGCACATGCTTCCCGGCCCCGTTTGTGTCTGCGTCCCCACTCGTGTCCGTCGGCCGTGCTGGGTAGGCTTATGGCATGACCGATTATCCTCGTCTCGCACTCGGCGACACCGCACCCGATTTCACCCTGCTCGACCAGGACGGCCAGCCCGTTCACCTCGCCGATCTGCGCGGCAAGAAGGTCATCCTGTATTTCTACCCCGCCGCAATGACCCCCGGCTGCACCACCCAGGCCTGCGACTTCCGCGACAACATCGCCTCGCTCGGTGCCGCCGGCTACACGGTCATCGGCATCTCCAAGGATGCCCCCGGCAAGCTCAAGACCTTCCAGGAGCGCGACCACCTGCCCTTCCCGCTGCTGAGCGATGAGAACCTCGCGGTGCACCAGGCCTACGGTGCCTACGGCGAGAAGAACAACTACGGCAAGATCATCCTGGGCACCATCCGCTCCACCGTGGTGCTGGATGAAAACGGCGTGGTGACCCTGCCCTGGTACAACGTCAAGGCCACCGGCCACGTGGCCAGCCTGCGCAAGAAGCTCGGCATCGACGCCTAAACGCCGTACCCAAAAAGCCGGGCCGATCTGAATGATCGGCCCGGTTTTTGTTGCGCCCGCCATTCCTCGGCGGCGAGGTTCTGTTGTGCTGGCAGGTTCCGGCGCCGAGGTTTTGTGATTCGGGCGGTTACCGGGCGGCGACGGTTTTTGTTATTCGGGCTCGGTACTGCCCGGTTCCGGCGTCCGCTCGGCCTCGATCCGGCGCAGCCAGCCGCTCAGGATACGCTCCAGATCCGCACGATCCTGCGCATCCAGTCCGGCCAGCAGACGCTGCTCCTCGGCCACGTGCGCGGTGTAGGCCGCATCGATCAGCTTCCGGCCCGCGGGGGTGAGCGCGATGACCCGGCCGCGGGCATCGCCCTCGGCGGTGCGCCGGGTGATCAGGCCCGCACGCTCCAACCGGTCCACCCGCTTGGTCATCGCGCCGGTGGTCACCATGGTGTTGTGGGCGAGGTCCGAGGGTGAGCGCTCGAAGGGGGTGCCGGCTCGGCGCAGGGTGGCAAGCACGTCGAAGTCGCCCTCACCGAGGCCGAAGCGCGCGTAATTGGCCAGGATGTCCACCATCAGGAAGCTGCCCACGCGGTGCAGGCGTCCGATGACGCCGAGCGGGGAGACATCGAGGTCCGGGCGCTCGGCGGCCCAGGCTGCCTGAATCCGGTCGACGTGATCCGGGGTCTCGGGGGAAGTCATGCCCCTAGCCTAACCCAGAACCGGAGATAGTTTCCATGGAAAGTGTTACAGTACCTTCCATGGAAACTAATTTGCGCTGGATCTTGATCACGGCCATAGCCCCGATCCTCTGGGGATCCACCTACTACGTCACCGCGCACCTGCTGCCCGCCGACTCCCCGCTCTGGGGCTCGGCCATTCGCGCGCTGCCCGCCGGACTGATCCTGCTGGCGATCAGTCGGAAGCTTCCGCGTGGATCCTGGTGGTGGCGCTCACTCGTGCTGGGCACGATCAACATGGGGGCGTTCTTCGCCCTGGTCTACGTCGCCGCCCAGCTCCTGCCCACCAGCATCGCCTCGACGATCATGGCGACCGGACCGATCGTGATGATGCTGGTCGCCTGGGCGCTGATCCGCGAGCGCCCGAAAATCATCGCGGTGGTCGGGGCCGTTCTCGGGCTCGCCGGCGTCGCGATCATGCTGGGTGGGGGCGGCGGCGCGATCAGCACGCTCGGGGTCCTCGCCTCGGTGGCCGCCATGGCCCTCAGCGCGTTCGGCTTTGTCCTCGCCAAGCGCTGGGCCGGGCAGGTGGACCCGCTTTCGCTCTCCGCCTGGCAGCTGATCGCCGCGGGCCTGGTTCTGCTGGTTGCGGCAGCTCTGGTCGAGGGTGCACCGCCGGCCCTCACCCCGAACATGCTGTGGGGATTCGGCTACGTCTCCATCCTCGCCACCGCGCTCGCCTACACCGCCTGGTTCACCGGCCTCAAGCACCTCAGCGCGGGCAGCGTGGGCCTGATCGGCCTGCTCAACCCGGTGGTTGGTGTCCTGCTGGGCACCGTTCTGGCGGGCGAATCACTCACCCTGCAGCAGATTCTCGGGCTGGCCCTGATCCTGGTGGGCATCGTGCTGGGGCAGCCAATCATCGACCGCTTCCGGGCGCGCAAAAACACCGCCCGCTCCGCCGTGACGACCTCAACACAGGCGGCGGCATCCGCCACACGGGACTAGCGGCGCTGGCTGCGGTAGCGAGCTTCCTCGTCGGGATCCTCATGCCGCAGCACCGCCGTGACCGGCTTGGAGAGCAGCAGCGCGATCGCGATGACCGAGGGGATGAGGATCGCAATACCCGCAAGCGGCTGCGCGGTCTCACCCTGGAACGCACCCACGGCAATCGCCAGCTGCAGGACCTGCCAGATCAGCGCGCCCGCCCGCACCCAGCGCGCCAGGCGCAGCGAGGCGATAAAGAGGGCGACCACCCAGAGCGCACCGGCGGCCACCAGCACGGTGAGCGCGATCGCGGTGGGCATCGAGGTGGCTCGCTCGGTGAACAGATCC
>NZ_RCUY01000014.1 GCF_003667575.1 Mycetocola lacteus
GAGAGGGCGACCACCGAGAGCGCACCGGCGGCCACCAGCACGGTGAGCGCGATCGCGGTGGGCATCGAGGTGGCTCGCTCGGTGAACAGATCCACCACGAGCCAACCGGTCACCAGGATCATCGCCAGCGCCTCGAGTCCGAGGATCACACTGAGCCAGCGCAGGTTGGGGTGCACGCCGGAGGAGGCGGGGACGGATGAACGATCGGTATCGTCGGACTGAGACATGGACAAACCCTTAGAAAACTCTTGCGCTGTGGTGACCAATATGCGACCATATTTGAGGCCGAGTCGCCGCTCACAGGGTCGTGGGCACCAACGCGTTTATTGTTTCGCGACCTCTGAGACTCGGTACGATCCCCTCACACCGACCTTAGCTGGTTGGGAACCGTATTCAAAAAAGGAGCACCCCCATGGACTGGCGCGATAAAGCTGCCTGCCTGACAGCCGACCCGGAACTCTTCTTCCCGGTAGGAAACACCGGCCCGGCCGTTGACCAGATCGAGAAGGCCAAGACGGTCTGCGGTCGTTGCAACGTCACCGAGCTGTGCCTGCAGTACGCGCTGGAGACCGGTCAGGACTCGGGCGTTTGGGGTGGCCTCTCCGAGGATGAGCGCCGCGCACTGAAGCGTCGTGCCGCTCGCGCACGCCGCGCCTCCTAATCCGCAAGGATCTCCCCGCACCAGATTTTTCACGCAAACGCCCAGGATTTCTCCCCACATAATCCTGGGCGTTTTTGCGTGCCCAAATTCGGAAAATCGGGGCTATCGCCGGGGGCGCTGTCGGGGTATCGTACCCAGTAACGATATTTACCGTTTGACACAACAAATGTGTCCCGTCCCGTCAGGATCCTCAATGTCGACGACCCAGCTCCCCACCTCCATGCGCGCCAGCGTGCTCCAGGCAGCCCGCCAGATCACCCTGGAAGAGCGCCCGCTCCCCCACCTCGACCCCGACCAGGTCCTGGTCAAAATCTCCGCCGTGGGCATCTGCGGCTCGGACGTGCACTACTACCACGAGGGGCGCATCGGCGACTTCGTGGTGGAGTCCCCGATGATCCTCGGCCACGAATCCGCCGGTGTGATCGCCGCCGTGGGTGCGGGCGTTGATCCCGCCCGGATCGGCTCGCGGGTCTCGATCGAGCCCCAGCGCCCCACCGCCACCTCCCGCGAAACCCTCGAGGGCAACTACAACCTCGACCCGCACATGGAGTTCTACGCCACCCCGCCGATCGACGGGGCCTTTGCCGAGTACGCGGTGATCCAGTCCCACTTCGCCCATGACGTCCCCGACTCGGTGAGCGATGAGGCGGCCGCCCTGATCGAACCCCTCTCGGTGGGAATCGCCACCGCCCGCAAGGTCGGATTCACCGCGGGATCGCGGGTGCTGATCGCCGGTGCCGGCCCGATCGGCGTGATTATCGCCCAGGTCGCCCGCGCCTTTGGGGCCCTCGAAGTCATCGTGAGCGACCTCAGCCAGAGCCGCCGCGAGCAGGCCCTGCGCTTTGGTGCCACCCGGGTACTCGACCCGCGCGAGGAGGATGTGAGCACCCTCGGGGTGGACGCCTTCGTGGATGCCTCGGGCGCCACCGCCGCCGTCACCTCGGGCATTCGCGCGGTGCGCCCCTCGGGCCGCGTGGTTTTGGTGGGCCTGGGAACGCCGGAAATGACGCTGCCGGTGTCGGTTATTCAGAACAACGAGCTGATCGTCACCGGGATCTTCCGCTACACCAACACCTGGCCGCTGGGTATCGACCTTGTTGCCGCCGGAAAGGTGGATCTGGACGGCCTGGTCACCGGGAAGTACGGTCTCGCCGAGGTTGAAACCGCACTCGAGGCCAGCACCCAGGAATCCGCGCTCAAGACCGTGGTCTACCCGGGACGCTAGGACGCGGGCCGGGGTGTTGCCCGACGGGGTGCCCGGCGACCGGGCCAAACGGGACGAGGCGGCGCGGGCCGGGCTACCCCCGCGCGGGCACATCCGTGGATGCGCGAGGGACCAGCGTGGTCGCGAGTTCCATATGATGCGAGTCCAGCAGCCCGTCACGGGACTGTTCAAGCACCAGGCGCAGGGCCGCATGTCCAATATCCCGCAGCGGTTGGGCGACGGTGGTCAGCGGCGGGATCGTGCGCAGCCCGAGCGCGGTCCCGTCAAACCCGATCACACTCAGGTCCTCGGGGATCCGCAGCCCACGCCGGGCAGCCTCCTCGAAAACGCCCACGGCGATGCTGTCACTGGCGGCGAAGATCGCCGTGGGCGGCTCCTCCAGATCCATCAGGGCAGCCATACCGGCCACCCCGGATTCGGTGTGGAAGGTTCCGGGAATCACATAGTCGGCGCGCGGTTCGATGCCGTGGGCGCGCAGGGAGGCGAGGTAGCCGTGCAACCGGGCCACATGGCACTCGGCGATCTCGGGGCCGCCGATATAGGCGATACGCCGATGCCCGAGGTCGGCCAGGTGATCGGTTGCCGCGCGTCCACCGGCCCAGTTAGTGGAGCCCACGCTCACAAAGCCCTCGTCGATCGGACTGAAGGGATCCACCACCACGACGGGCATCCCCAGGCGACGAAACTCCGCCAGCTCGGCCACGGTCATCCGCGAGGTGATCAGGACCATGCCGGTGCGCCCGGCATCGGCGAGGCGGCGTGCCCACGCGCCGCTGTCCACTCGGTCGGTGCGCGCCTGGGACACCACGATATCCACGTCGATTTCGCTCGCCGCCTCGACAACGCCGCGCAGCACCTCGAGGGCGTAGTCGCTGTCGAGCTCCTCGCAGACGAAGTCGATCAGCCGAGGACCCGCGGGGGCCTCCCGGCGACGCCCGGGCGCCTCGTATCCCACCTCATCGATCACCGCCTGAACGCGGATCCGGGTTGCGGCCGCCACGTCGTCGCGTCCGTTGAGGACTTTGGACACCGTGGCCATCGAGACACCGGCCTGCGCCGCTACCTGCGCGAGCGTTGCGCGTTTGTGAGTCATGGGCCTCCTCGATCGGGTCATCGAAAATCTTTCGGTGCCTCGCAGCTTAGCGCCCCCACTCCCCGAAACGGAACGCCACGCATTAATTTCGCGAATTATCCAACAAATACCCTTGACCTTCGCCGCGGCGTCTGGCTAAAGTACCTGTATTCCACCTAAATAATTGCGAAAAGTTTTCGTAAACGATGGCGGAACACCCTTCAGGTTCGACCTCAGCCGTTTTGCCTCGGCAAGACCGCACGGTCCGAGTTTCGATATCCCGGCACTGGCGCCGCGGAGAAAGCAATGGAGCACTCATGAAGCGACGTACCCTGACCAGCGTGATGGCCACGGCGGCCATTCTCGCCCTGACCCTGACCGGCTGCGGAAGCGCCGGCAACTCCGTCCCCGAGGGATCGGCCACGATGTGGACCCTCGCCGGAGGCACCGAGCCCATCATCAACGACTCCGTGGCCCGCTGGAATAAGGCACACGAGTCCGAGAGCATTAAGCTCGATTCCTTTGCCAACGATGCCTATAAGACCAAGGTCCGCACCGCCATCGGGGCCGGCGAGGGCCCCACCTTTATCTACAGCTGGGGTGGCGGCGTGCTGCGCGACTACGTCGAGGCCGGCCAGGTTGAGGACCTCAGCGGGTTCCTCGCCGAGAACCCCGAGGTGGCCGATCGCTACCTCAAGTCGGTGCTGCCCACCGGCCAGGTGGATGGCAAAACCTACGCCCTGCCCAACAACGCCAACACCCCCGTCATGATCTACTTCAACAAGAAGGTCTTCGAGGAGGCCGGGGTCACCCCGCCCAAAACCTGGGACGACCTGATGAGTCTGGTCAAGGTCTTCAAGGACAAGGGCATCGCCCCGTTCTCCCTCGGCGGGCAGTCCAAGTGGCCCAACCTGATGTGGCTGCAGTACCTCACCGACCGCATCGGCGGACCCGAGGTCTTCCAGGCGATCATCGATGGCAAGCCCGACGCCTGGTCGAACCCCGCCGTTCTCGCCGCACTGACCAAGATTCAGGAGCTGGTGGATGCCGGCGGATTTGTCACCGGCTTCTCCTCGATCGCCGCCGACTCCGGTGCCGACCGCGCCCTGCTGCACACCGGCAAGGCCGCGATGCTGATGCAGGGTGCCTGGGCCTACCCCACCTTCAAGACCGACGCCCCGCAGTTCGTGAAGGACGGCGACCTCGGGTACATTCCCTTCCCCGCGGTAACCGGCGGTGTGGGTGACCCGCAGAACATCGTGGGTAACCCCTCGAACTTCTGGTCGGTATCCAGCAAGGCCACCCCCGAGCAGAAGAAGGCGGCCCTGGCGTACCTCAAGGACGGCATGTTTGACGCCGAGTACACCAAGCAGCTGATCGACACCGGCTCGGTCCCCGTGGTCACCGGCGTCGAGGACCAGCTCAAGAAGAGCGAGGACGCCGACTTCCTCACCTTCACCTACAACCTGGCCTCCAACGCGCCGCACTTCCAGCTCTCCTGGGACCAGGCTCTTCCCTCGACCCAGGGCGACGCGATGCTGACCAACCTGGACCAGATCTTCCTGAAGAAGATCACCCCCGAGGAGTTCGCTACCAACATGAACAAGACCCTGGGTAAGTAATCATCATGACGCTCATCACTTCCAAGCGTCACCGAGGGGCCCACGACGCGGGCCCCTCGGGGTGGTTCGTGGCCCCGGCCCTGGTCTTTTTTGTCATTTTTGCGGTGGTGCCGCTGGTCGGCGTGATCGCGCTGAGCCTGGCCAGCTGGAACGGAATCGGAGCGATCACCTGGGCGGGCTTTGCCAACTGGGCCAAGGTCCTGGTAGACCCCGTCACCGGCAACGCGCTGGTGGTCACCGCCAAGATCATGGTGTTCTCGTATATTGTGCAGGCCCCGATCAGCATCCTGCTGGGTGCCTTCGTGGCCGGCAAGCAGCGCTATCGCGCACTGCTCGCGGTGTTCTACTTCATCCCACTGCTGCTGAGCTCGGCCGCCGTGGCCATCGCCTTCAAGGCCCTGCTGGACCCGAACTTCGGTCTGGGTGCGGGCCTCGGCATCCCCGCCCTCGCCCAAGACTGGCTCGGTAACCCCGACCTGGTGCTGTTTGTCGTGATTTTTGTCATCGCCTGGCAGTTTGTCCCCTTCCACACGCTGATCTACCAGGGTGCCGTACGGCAGATTCCCGCCAGCATGTACGAGGCCGCGCGCCTGGACGGAGCAGGCACCATCGCCCAGTTCTTCCACATCACCCTGCCCCAGCTCAAGTACACAATCATCACCTCCTCCACGCTGATGGTCGTGGGTTCACTGACCTACTTTGACCTGATCTTCATCCTCACCGCCGGCGGTCCCGGATACTCCACCCGCCTGCTGCCGCTGCACATGTACCTCACCGGATTCCGCTCCAACGACATGGGCGCGGCCGCCGCACTCGGCGTGATCCTGGTGGTCATCGGGCTGCTGCTGGCACTCATGCTGCAGCGACTGGGTGGCAAGGATCGCAGCGCAAACCAGACCGAGGGAGCATAATGACCGCCACCCAAACCCGCGCCGAGACCCGCACCGCGGCGAGCGCCCCGACCCCGCGCGCAGCCTCGGCCGGTCGCTCCCCCGAGGCCTCCCGCGGGGTGGGCCGGCCCAACTTCCTGGCTGGACTCGGTGGCTGGATCTGGCTGGCCATCATCATCCTGCCGGTCTACTACGTGGTCATCACGAGCCTCAAGAAGCAGTCGGACTACTTCTCCACCAACCCGCTCCTCCCCCCGGTCAACCCGACGTTTGAGAACTACGCGCTGGTCCTGGAAAACCAGTTTGTCCGCTACCTGATCAACTCGGCCGTGGTCACGGTGGGCTCGGTGATCCCGATCCTGCTGGTGTCGTTTATGGCCTCCTACGCACTGGTGCGCGGTAAGGGCAGGTTCATCAACGGGGCGAACACGTTGTTCCTGCTGGGGCTGGCGATTCCGATCCAGGCAACCATCGTGCCGATCTACTTCATGATCTCCAAGGCGGGTCTCTACGATTCGCTGCTCGCGCTGATTCTGCCCTCGATCGCGTTTGCGATTCCGCTCTCGGTCATCATCCTCAACACGTTCATGCGCAACGTCCCCACCGAGCTGTTCGAGTCGATGCGGCTGGATGGATGCTCGCACTGGCAGATGCTGTGGCGACTCGCGCTCCCGCTCACCAAGCCCGCGCTGATGACCGTTGGTATCTACCAGGGGCTGCAGGTGTGGAACGGATTCCTGTTCCCGCTGGTGCTGACCCAGAGCCCGGATAATCGGGTGCTGCCGCTCTCGCTCTGGGCGTTCCAGGGCGAGTTCACCATCAATATCCCGGCGATCCTGGCCAGCGTGATCCTCTCGACGCTGCCGTTGCTGGCGCTCTACCTCGTCGGTCGCCGCCAGCTGCTCAGCGGCCTCACCGCCGGTTTCGGAAAGTAAGAAGGAAGGAACATCATGACCCCCACTTCCCCGCCCGCGCTGCGGGTTGGCATGATCGGGCACGCGTTTATGGGTGCCATGCACTCACACGCCTGGCGCACGGCCCCCCGATTCTTTGATCTGCCACTCATCCCCGAGCTCGCGGTGATCGCCGGTCGAAATCCCGATTCCACCGAGGCCGCCGCGGCCAAGTACGGCTGGGCCGAGTCGACCACGAACTGGCGCGAGCTGATCGAGCGTGACGATATCGACCTGATCGACATCTGCACCCCCGGCGACACCCACCGCGAGATCGCCCTGGCGGCCCTCGCCGCCGGCAAGCACGTGCTGTGTGAAAAGCCGCTGGCCAACACCGTGGCCGAGGCCGAGGAGATGACCGCCGCCGCCGAGGACGCCGCATCCCGCGGGGTCTTCTCGATGTGTGGATTCACCTACCGTCGCACACCGGCGCTGACCCTGGCCCGCCAGCTGGTCGCCGAGGGACGCCTGGGGACCGTGCGCCAGGTACGCGCGCAGTACCTCCAAGACTGGCTGAGCGATGAGAACGCCCCGATGACCTGGCGGCTGGACAAAACCAAGTCGGGTTCGGGATCGCTCGGGGACATCGGTGCCCACATCATCGATGCCGCCCAGTACGTGACCGGCACCGATATCGCCGGGGTCTCGGCGATGCTGGAAACCTTTGTGACCCGACGCCCGGTGGGCGGCGAGCACGTGGGCCTCGGCGGCTCCGGCGCGACCGACGGCGAGTACGCCGATGTGACCGTGGATGATGCGGCGCTGTTCACCGCCCGCTTCACCGACAACACGGTGGGTATCTTCGAGGCCACCCGCTTCGCGCTGGGGCGGAAGAACGCCGTGCGCCTGGAGATCAACGGCACGCTGGGCTCGCTCGCCTTCGACTTCGAGGACATGAACGTACTGGAGTTCTTCGACGGCACGGCGCCCGCCCACACCCAGGGATTCCAGCGCATCATCGTGACCGAGCCGGTGCACCCCTACACCGCCAACTGGTGGCCCGCCGGACACGGCCTGGGCTATGAGCACGGCTTCACCCACCAGGTGGTGGACCTGGTCACCGCAATCGGTGCCGGCACCTCCCCCACCCCCTCCTTCCGCGACGCCCTCGGCGTGCAGCGGGTGCTGGACGCAGTCGAACGCAGCTCGGCCGATCACAGCATCTATACCCCGGTTTCCCGGTAACCCCCAAAGGAAAGTACACCCATGAAAAACGCCCTCGTGGTGCGCGGCGGCTGGGACGGACACCAGCCCGTCGAGGCCACCAACCTCTTTATCCCCTTCCTCGAAGACAACGGCTATACCGTGCGGATCGAGGAGTCCACGGCCGTCTATGCCGATGCCGACTACCTCGCCACCGTGGATCTGATTGTGCAGTGCAACACCATGACCACCATCGAGAAGGAGGAGTTTGAAGGTCTGCGCGCCGCGGTGGAGGCCGGCACCGGACTCGCCGGCTGGCACGGCGGCATCGCCGACTCCTACCGCAACAACTCCGACTATCTGCAGCTGATCGGCGGCCAGTTCGCCTGCCACCCGGGTAACCACCCCGATACCCTGACCGGTGAGCAGTCCGACAACTACGTGCCGCACACCATCAACATTGTGCCCGAGGCCGCGGATCACCCCATCGTTGCCGGGATCTCCGACTTCGACCTGGTTACCGAGCAGTACTGGGTCCTCGCCGATGACTACAACGACGTACTGGCCACCACCACGCAGGCCGTGCGCGAGTGGGATGCCTGGACTCGTCCGGTCACCTCCCCCGCCATTTGGACGCGCCAGTGGGGCCAGGGGCGCATCTTTGTGAGCACCCCCGGTCACCGGGTGGAGATCCTGCAGGACGACAACGTGAAGACGATCATCGAACGGGGGCTGCTGTGGGCCAGCCGGTAACCTCCCCCACCCGCGTGGGCATCGTCGGGGTCGGCGCGATTGCCGGCCAGTACCTGGCGAGCTTCCCCACGCTGGAACACCTGCGCCTGGTCGCGGTGGCCGACCTCGACATGGATCGTGCACGCAGCGTCGCCGAATCCGCCCCGGTTCCCGGAGTGCGTGCACTCACGGTGGATGAACTACTGGCCGACCCCGAGGTGGACGTGGTGCTCAACCTCACCATCCCGCGGGCGCACGCCGATATCGCGCTGCGGGCGATTGCCGCGGGTAAGGACGTCTACGGCGAGAAGCCGTTGACGGCGACCGTCGCCGAGGGCGTCGAGGTCCTGGCCGCCGCCCAGGCCGCCGGGGTTCGGGTCGCCTGCGCGCCGGACACGGTGCTGGGCACCGGCGTGCAGACCGCCCGCGCGGCGGTGGATGCGGGCCTGATCGGGAAGCCGATCTCGGCGAGCGCCACGATGGTCACCCCGGGGCACGAACGCTGGCACCCGAACCCGGACTTCTACTATGCGCCCGGCGGCGGCCCGCTGCTGGACATGGGACCGTACTATGTGACCGCGCTGGTCAGCCTGCTCGGCCCGGTCACCCGCGTCATCGGGGCCGCAAGCCACACCCGCGCCGAGCGCACCATCGGTTCGGGACCGCGCGCGGGCGAGGTGATCCCGGTGACCACCGACTCGCACGTGACCGGGATCCTGACACACGCCTCGGGTGCCCTCTCGACCCTGTTCATGAGCTTCGATGCGGTCGCCACCCGGTCCTCGAATATCGAGGTCCACGGCGAAACCGCCTCGCTGATCGTCCCCGATCCCAACGGGTTCGAGGGCGACGTACGGATCCGCCGCCTGGGCGAGAACGACTGGGAGACCCTGCCGGTGTCGGCGGGCTACCCCGGAGCCTCCCGAGGCATCGGCCTGGACGACTTCGCCGCGACCCCCGCCGACCAAACCCCGCGTGCCAGCGGTGATCTGGCCCTGCACGTGCTGGAGATCATGGAATCGGTGCTGACCTCGGCCCACTCGGGCAGCGCGGTCACCATCGCCTCCACGGTCGAGCGCCCGGCGGCGGTGCCGCAGCATTAGTCTCGAGGTTGTTGGAGCGAGGGACCATTTCGTTGCGGAGTGGTCCCTCGCTTCATAAGGGCTCTTTCATCCATCACGGCTCCGGTGGCACAACGAGGAGTGTCGGTTTTGCCGATCCGTGACGGGGATCCAGCACACGAATTCCGAGCTCTTCCGCTATGTCGACAAGGCTCTGCGGTGGCCCAACCCGCACGAACGGACCGTCTCGAAATCCGGCAGCACCAAAAAGAGCGAGTCCATGCCCAACATCGGATGGATCAAATCGAGCACGATAAAGGATCCCCGCATATCCATCGACGTCAAATTGTCGAGCCCAGTGCTGGGTGACCCGATAGTGATCCGGGCCGGCCCCGCCGGAAATCTCACCGGTTACGCCGAAATTGGCCGCGAGAGGATCGTTCAGATTCGCAAGGGGCGAGAGCACAACGGCGTTCCTCACCGTCCAGATGAACACCCGCTCGGTGTGAGCGCGCCACACCGCAGAGGTTCCGGGGATGTAACCAGTGCCTGTTTCAATGCGGGTCGGTGCTGATGAATCGGTGCGATAGAGCAGGCCGAGCCTTTCCAGCGCCGCGGTGCGTTTCGTCAGGGCTACATACATTGTGCCGCGAGGACGCTCGAGGTCAAAACGGCCGTCTCCGCTCGCCGAGAAATTCCCCGGCCCATGCGGCCGGCCTCGATCGTCCATCCCGACCGCACGGTGGAACTGGGTTCCCTCGGGAAGCGTGGAGTGGGGAAAGTCGCCCAATGAGGACGGCGGCCGGCCCTGTGCCGAGGCTCCTCGGTTCACGGCTCACAGCTCACGGCTCAAGCCAGCGCTCATGCGTGCGCCGTGCCCAGTCCACGGCTAGGGGGAGGTCGCCGCCTCGGAGCACGTCCCATACGGTCCGATCATCGTCACCGCGCGCGGGTGTTGCCAACATCGTTGCGATTGTCATCGGATCTATGGCATCCAATATTTCCAGGACCTCCGGAAGGCCCGAGATGATTTCGCCGGCGGGGTCAAACTGCTGAACGGGGAAAAATAGCTCATCATCTGGTCCCAGAGGCACACCGAGAATCGAGTGCGCCCCCCGCATTCCGGCAAGCTCCAGGGAGTCAACGTCAAGACACCGCTCGACATCCTGTGTGCTCACCCACGGGCCCAGGGAGTTCACTACCGTCTGCAGCAGTTCAGCGTCGCCAAGCGAGTCCCAAGCCTGCCGTTTGGAAACAGAATCGATGTGCTCTTCACGCGCGCCTTCGTCATGCATGCTCGCTGAACCGAGCCAGGGCGTGCTGCCGACTCGATCGGGTAGTTCGGTTTTTTGTCTCATGGTGACCTCCTGCGGCCACGCTAACCCGCGGTGCCGCGAACATCAATAGATAGGTGCACCCCTGTTGAAACCAGGAAAAAAGACCCCATCCGTGGATAACGGATGAGGGCCTTCTTCATGTGTCCGTGGCTAGCCGCGGATGAAGCGCATGGGCACCTCGATGGTCACCTCGGTGCCGGCCCCCATCACGGTGTGCCAGTCGATCCGGCCCGAGAGCTCACCCTGGATCAGGGTGCGCACGATCTGGGTTCCCAGGCCCGCACCCACGCGTCCCTCGGGCAGACCCACACCGTTGTCGCGCACCAGGACGGTGAGGTTTTCGGCGTCGCGCTGGGCCACGATCTCGACCTTGCCCTCGCGTCCGGCCAGGCCGTGCTCCACCGCGTTGGTCACCAGCTCGGTCAGTGCCAGCGCGAGCGGGGTTGCGTACTCGCTCGGCAGGACTCCGAAGGTGCCGGTCTTGATCGGGTGGACCTTGGTGTTGTGCGAGGAGGCGACCTCGGCGATCAGCATCAGCACACGCTCAAACACGTCGTCGAAGTCCACGGCCTGGTTCAGACCCTCGGAGAGGGTGTCGTGTACCACGGCAATGGCGGACACCCGACGCATGGCCTGGGTCAGCGCCTCGGCACCCTCCTCGGTGCGTGCACGACGCGCCTGGATACGCAGCAGCGAGGCCACGGTCTGCAGGTTGTTTTTCACCCGGTGGTGGATCTCGCGGATGGTCGCATCCTTGGTGATCAGCTCGCGCTCCTGGTGGCGCAGCTCGGACACGTCGCGGCACAGCACGATCGCCCCGGCCCGCTCCCCACGGTGGCGCAGTGGGATGGTGCGCAGCGAGACGGTGACCCCGCGCGCCTCGATGTCGGTGCGCCACGGTGCGCGACCGGTCACCACGAGCGGCAGCGACTCGTCGATGTCCTGCTTCCCGGGCAGAATCTGCGTGGTGACCTCGGCGAGAGACTCCCCCTCCAGCTCGTCCACAAAGCCCATTCGGTTGAACGCAGACAGTGCGTTGGGGCTCGCGAAGGTCGTGATGCCCTCCACATCCAGACGGATCAGGCCGTCGTTGGCGCGTGGGGCACCGCGGCGCGGACCGCTCGGGGCACCCAGGTCGGGGAAATCACCGGCGGCGATCATGCCAAACAGGTCGTCCGCGCACTCGTTGAACGTCAGCTCCTGACGGCTCGGGGTGCGCGTCTCGGACAGGTTGGTGTGCCGGGTGAGCACGGCGATCGGACGCGGCGCGTTCTCGGCCGAGGTCGGGTTCAGTCGGCGCATGACCGGGACCGCGAGCACCCGGGTCGGGGTCTCCTCATACCAGTCCGGCGAGGAGGAATCCACGATCTTGCCCTCCTCGAAAGCCCCGGACACCTGAGCCGACCACTGCGGCTTAATTCGCTGGCCCACCACGTCGCGGTAGAAGAGCGTCGCGGCGCTCGAGGGACGGTGATGCGACACGGACACAAACGATCCATCCGCGGTGGGCGTCCAAATCACGATGTCGGCGAAGGCGAGGTCGGCCAGCAGCTGGGCGTCACCGATCAGCATATGGAGCCAGTCGATGTCCTCTTCGCTGGCGAGGCCCTGACGGTGGATGAGGTCACTGAGAGTCGACATTCCCCCAGTTTAGAATGCCGCGCGTTGTCTGATGTGACGGCCCGCGGAATCGACACGGCGGAATCCTCCTCCGCGTCCTCCACAGCGCCTTTTTTGAACGGGTTATGCACAGTGTGCGCCGGGTGTGCGCGGCGTATGGTGCGTGGCTGTTTGGATAGGTAGCCCATGCCGCCAGTTCCGGGCTATCCGGCTCGAACTCCCCGGCATCCGGGCGGCATCGGTATCCATCGGAGACACTCATGTCCGCTCACCACGACCCAGTACACCCGTCCGTCCCTCAGCCCGCACATCGCAATGCCCCCGGTTCCTCGACTTCCCGCTCCACGCCCCCGGAACGATCGGCCGGAGCGGTGACGACCCCAGACTCCGGCCCAGTATCGGCACCGGTTGCCGCCGCACCGGCACCGGCACCGGCACAGGCACAGGCACAGGCACAGGCACCGGCACAGGCACCGGCCCAGCATCCCCCACGCACGCTGCGGCCCGGCGTCGAGATCGAGATCGCCCGAATCGCCCTCGCCGCGTTGGAGGCGCTGGCCGGTATGCGGGATGTGAGCCAGCTTGCACGCTGGCTCACCCCCGAGGTGTACACCGGGCTCGAGCGGCAGGCGACTCTGGCACGGCGGGGACGATCGGCGCACGGTCAATCCGAACGTCATGTGGCCTACCGGCTCGGGCCTCCCCACTTTTGCCGGCCGACCGTCCACACCGTGGAGGCGACGATCATCGCACACGGGCCGGTCACCTCGGTGGCCGTGGTCCTTCGGCTGGAGACGCACGGTGCCCACTGGCGAGCCAGCGTCCTGCATGTCCTCTAACGTGCCACGGTCGGTGAATCCGCCATGAAAACAGGAATGCCGCCCACCCCGAGGGGCGAGCGGCATTTCCGAACCGGGAAGGTCCCGGGCTACTTCTTCTTGCGTCGATCGGCGCGGTTTCCGCCGGTCTGCTGACCGAACGCACCGCGGTCACCACCGGTGGCGCTGGCGGCAGACGGACCGGCCGGGCCCGCCTCACGCTGAGCCTTGGCGGTGGCGCTCTGGTTAACCTGACCGCCGGCACCGCGCACCTCGACCTCGCCGTCCTCACTGGGGGCGATGTAGCTCAGCTTGCGCTGCTCGGGCTCATTGCGCTCCAGACCCTTCGCCGTCACCTCAACGGTGCCGCCGTCCACGGCCTCGGTTGCACCCTGAGCGACCTCAACCTCAAGGTTGAACAGGAAGCCGATGGACTCCTCACGGATCTGGCCCATCATCTGCTGGAACATTGCATAGCCCTCGCGCTGGTACTCAACCAGCGGGTCGCGCTGTGCCATCGCACGCAGGCCGATGCCGTCCTTGAGGTAGTCCATCTCGTAGAGGTGGTCACGCCAGCGGCGGTCCACAACCTGCAGCACCACGCGACGCTCCAGCTCACGCATGGCCGGCTCGCCCAGCTGCTCCTCGCGACGGCCATAGGCCACCTTGGCATCCGAGAGAATCTCGCGGCGGATGAAGTCGCGGTTCACGCGTCCACGCTGACCGGCCTCGGCGATCACCTCGTCGATGGTCACCCCGACGGGGTAGATCTGCTTGAGGTCGACCCACAGGGCGTCGAAGTCCCAGTCGTCGCCATTACCCTCGTGCACGTGCACGTCGAGGATCTCGTCGATGACGTTCTCCAGGAAGGTGTCCACGCGATCGTGCAGGTCATCACCCTCGAGGATGTGGCGACGGTCGGTGTAGATGGCCTCGCGCTGACGGTTCAGAACGTCGTCATACTTCAGCACGTTCTTACGGATCTCGGCGTTACGCTGCTCAACCTGTGACTGGGCGCTGCGGATAGCCCGCGACACCATCTTGGACTCGATCGCCACATCGTCCGGGGTTCCCCCACGGCTCATCAGAGCCTCGGCCGCACCGGAGTTGAACAGGCGCATCAGATCATCGGTCAGCGACAGGTAGAAGCGGCTCTCGCCCGGGTCTCCCTGACGGCCCGAACGACCACGCAGCTGGTTGTCGATTCGACGCGATTCGTGACGCTCGGTGCCCAGCACGTAGAGTCCACCGGCCTCGGCGACCTTATCGGCTTCCACGGAAACCTCGGCCTTGACGGCCTTGAAGACGTCGTCCCAGGCTGCCTCGTACTCCTCGGGGTTCTCCGAGGGGCTCAGGCCCTTCTCGGTCATCTTCGCCACCGCGAGGAACTCGGCGTTTCCACCGAGCATGATGTCGGTACCACGACCGGCCATGTTGGTGGCCACGGTCACGGCGCCGAAGCGTCCAGCCTGGGCCACGATCGCGGCCTCACGGGCGTGGTTCTTGGCGTTCAGAACCTCGTGACGGATGCCCTTCTTCGCCAGCAGACGGGAGAGGTACTCGCTCTTTTCCACCGAGGTGGTTCCCACCAGGACCGGCTGGCCCTGCTCGTGACGCTCGGCGATGTCCTCGGCGACCTGCTCGAACTTGACCTGCTCGTTCTTGTACACCAGGTCGGGCTGGTCGATGCGCTGCATCGGCTTGTTGGTCGGGATCGGGACCACACCCAGCTTGTAGGTAGACATGAACTCGGCGGCCTCGGTGTCGGCGGTACCGGTCATACCGGAGAGCTTCTCGTAGAGACGGAAGTAGTTCTGCAGGGTCACCGTGGCGAGAGTCTGGTTCTCCGCCTTGACGGTCACACCCTCCTTGGCCTCGATGGCCTGGTGGATACCCTCGTTGTAGCGACGACCGGCGAGGATACGACCGGTGTGCTCGTCCACGATCATGACCTCTCCGTTCATCACGACATAGTCCTTGTCGCGCTTGAACAGGGCCGAAGCCTTGATCGAGTTGTTCAGGAACGAGATCAGCGGGGTGTTGGCCGACTCGTAGAGGTTGTCGATGCCGAGGTAGTCCTCAACCTTTTCGATACCGGGCTCCAGCACACCCACGGTGCGCTTCTTCTCGTCGACCTCGTAGTCCACGCCGGCCTCAAGCTTGGTGGCGATGCGGGCAAACTCGGTAAACCAGCGGTTGGCCTCACCTGAGGACGGGCCCGAGATGATCAGCGGGGTACGGGCCTCATCGATCAGGATCGAGTCAACCTCATCCACGATGGCGAAGAAGTGGCCACGCTGGACCAGGTCGGCGGACTGCCACGCCATGTTGTCGCGCAGGAAGTCGAAGCCAAATTCGTTGTTGGTGCCGTAGGTGATGTCGGCGGCGTACTGCTCGCGACGCTCGGCCGGGGTCTGACCGGAGATGATCACACCGGTGGTCATGCCGAGGGCACGGAACACACGGCCCATCAGCTCCGACTGGTAGCTGGCCAGGAAGTCGTTAACGGTGACCACGTGCACACCCTTGCCGGCGATGGCGTTGAGGTAGGCGGGCAGGGTCGCGACCAGGGTCTTACCTTCACCGGTTTTCATCTCGGAGATGTTGCCGAGGTGCAGGGCGGCACCACCCATGATCTGCACGTCAAAGTGACGCAAGCCCAGGGTGCGCTTAGAGGCCTCACGGACGGCGGCGAACGCCTCGGGCAGGAGATCGTCGAGGGTTTCGCCGGCTTCGAAGCGACCGCGCAGCTCGGCGGTCTCCTCGCGCAGCTCCTCGTCGGTCAGGCCGTTGAAGTCTTCCTCAAGCGCGTTGACCGCCTTGGTCAGGTTCTGCAGCTTTTTGATGACTCGGCCTTCGCCAACACGAAGGACTTTTTCCAGGACTGAGGCCACGACTTGCTCTCCACTTGTCTTTGGTCGCCGACGGGGCGCGGGTCCGCACGGGTGTGCGGCCCACCCATCGTCGACGGGGCGCAGTTCCGCACGGTGTGTGCGGCCGACCCTTCGATGGGACCATCGAGGGCCAAGTCTATGTTATCGGGACGGGGGAACAACACCGGTGTTCGGTACGGATTTCGACCGAAAACACAGCAAATTTCTCCCAAAGCGAAGCGCCCCGGCCCCCTCTAGAGGGCCGGGGCGCTGGTCCGCGGGGCGACACACACCGTATGGTTGGCGAGCGTCCCGGCGAATGATGCGTCTATGAGGCGCGTGCTTCTTCGGCTTCCTCATGCAGGCCGATCACACCGTAGTCCCAGCCCTTACGGCGGTAGACGACGCTGGAGCGATCGGTGCGGGCATCGATGAAGAGGAAGAAGTCGTGTCCGACCAGCTCCATCCGGTCCACCGCCTCCTCCACGGTCATCCATTCGGCGGGGAACAGCTTCTCGCGGATCACCACGGGGCTGTAGGGCACGTCCTCTTCGGATTCCTCAACCACGGGGACGGACCCGGTGGCGACCGCGTTCAGCACGTCAACGCCGGCAGCTTCGAGACCAATAGAGGTAAATCCCTCCGCGCTAGCCTCGTGCAGCGAGGTGCGTCCGCGGCCTCGGAGGACCTTACGACGATCCTTCGAGCGGCGAATCCGCTCCATGAGCTTCGCCATGGCGAGGTCAAACGCCACGTATTGGTCGGATCCGGTGGCCTCCGCGCGGACCAGTGGGCCGGGACCCACGAGGGTGAGTTCCACCCGGTCTTCGCCGCGACGGCCGGACTTATCGCTGTGCCGGGAAACCTTGACCTCAAACGAGATCGTCTTCTCCGCCAGGTGCTCGACCTTGGCGGACTTTTCCTCGACATAGTCACGGAAACGATCGGTGATCTTCAGGCCAAATCCTACGATGTTGGTTTCCATGTGGACCTCCAGTCAGGGCGTGCCACCAGTTGATCCCGGCGGTCCTTTCACGCCTTTAGCCCCCACCGTAGCCCCCTTTCCTACACTTGTCATCAGAAAACTTGGATCCGATGTTTTCCGGGCGTGCCCCATTCGGGCCGACCCTGAGAATCCGCACAAAAAACGGCGGCAGGACGGGCATCGCCCACCCTGCCGCCGCCGTATCCGGCTCTTCCGATTACAGGTTCACCAGCGTCTTAGACCGGTCTTTCTGCGCCAGGAAGAAGCCGCAGGCGGCAATGGCCCAGCCCCACACGGCATGGCCGAACAGCTCGGAGAAGTGTTCCTCCCAGGGCTGGTTCCAGGCGGCAGGCACCGTCCCCATCGCGGGCATCAGGATCAGGTGGAAAAAGACCCAGACCACGAGGCCGAAGGCGGCCCCCTGCCACAGCGAGGTGATCGGCAAGTACTGGGCGGCGAAGAGATACACCATGGCGCACACGATTGAGAAGGCAAAGTGGATAATCAGAGCCACGTAGAAGACCTTCTGATCTCCGAACATCACGAAGGAGTGGGTCTGCTCGGAGGTCATCCCAAACTGCTCCAGCAGCGTCTGCGGCGGGTTGGTGGCGTTTCGCTCGATGGTGCGTGGCGGGAAGATGACCTCCCATCCAATCTTCACCATCCCGGAAATCATTCCGGCGATAAAGCCGTACCACAGGCTCTTTAGGATGATCGTTCCCACCGGAGCGGTCGGTTTTGTTACCTTAAACACTGTTTCCCCCACACATGATTGTCCCCAAAATTACGTCGGTTATGACAGCTACTAGCGTAATTTTTGCGACAAATCCCTGTCAATGAAGTTGCATCCGTGCGGCCAGAACTCACCTCTCACTTTGGTCCTGGGTATACCAAGAGACTCCTAAAAACCCCGAAAATTCAGTATTTTTCAGCTAGGTGCATGCATCACTCACCCAGAATCCCGTGCGCAATCACACCCGTCAAATAGCGACACCAGTTGTATGCATTAGAGTCCTGGGGGCCCGCCTGCACCGCATTTCGTTCCGTCGCTGCCGGGAGGGGGCGGCCGTGCGGAGTGTTCTTCCCGGGCCGCACGCGCGAGCACCAACACACCAGCCGGCGGCATCCCAGCACTCCGGAGCGCACGCACGGCTTCCCGGAGGGTGGCACCACTCGTGCACACATCATCAACCACCCAGAATGCCTCGGGCCGCGGCGAACGGGCAGACGCGCTCCGGGAGGCGAGTAGCCGTGTCGTGCCGCGCGCCCGCACCCGCACCCGCACCCGCAGGGCCCCGTCTAGGTTCTGGGCACGCTCGGCGAGGTTCAACCCCAGTTGATCACGCGGCGCACGCGCCCACTCCAACATCCGTCGCGGTGTGTGCCCGGTGCGCCGAATCAGCATCTCGACCGGGTGGTACCCACGCCGAATAAATCCGGCGTCCCGACCCGGGACGGGCACCAGAACGGCAGGGGCCAACCCCGGCTGCTCGGCGGCCTCGGCGATGGTTTTGGCTAACGGCGCGGCTAACGCACCGGCAAGGTCGACTCGATGGTGGTTCTTGAAGTCGATGATCAGCCGGGCGTGGGGATCGTGATAGCGCAGGGCCCAGAGCAATCGGACGTCGGGGGCACCGGGTAGCCGCCCCTCATGTGGCGTCGCCGCGGCGAGCGCGGCACGGCAGCCCGGACAGAGCCCGGACACGGGCCAGCGTGGATCGGCCGGATGCCCGCATCCGGCACAGGGGATGGGAACAAAGCAGCCAAGGGTGAAGGAGGCGATTCGAGTGGTCATGGGACCATTCTTGGTCGCGGTTCTCGATGCCGACACGAGATTTCCCAAGCTGTGGAAAACACGCCGCGGGAATGACGTTGTGGAGGACGAGCCTATTCGACCCGCTCGACCGCACCCTGCTGGGTCGCGATGACCCGCACATCGCTGGCCACCTGCTGCCAGGATCCCGAACGCCACTGCATCATGCGCCCGCCCTCGACCAGGACCCGCAGCTGATTCTCCGAGCTGCCCCCCACGATCTCCCGTCCGCCGGAAACCGTGACTAGGCTCTCGCTGCGGCCACCGATCGTGGACTGCACGATCTGAGCAACCCCCTGATCGTTGGTGCCCAGCGAGGCGACCGAGTTCTCATCCACCCAGGTGGCCGAGGCCGCAGACCCCGCGGCGGCCGGCACCCGAATGGGCTCACCGAGTTTGGACGGCACCCCGTTCTCATCCTTCTGGATACCCGCAACAAGCAGGGTGCTGCGCCCACCGGACACCACAAAAGCAAGCACCCGCGTCCCGTCTCGGGAAACCTGGAGCGAGACGATCTGCGAGGCATCCGGCCAGCTCGCAGCCACCGGATGCTGCTTCCCATCCGGGGTAATCACCAGGATTTCGCCGGGTGCATCGTGAGGAACGGTCCAGATGTTGCCCGCCTCATCGATGCTCGGCGCGATCAGATGCGGACGAGCATCCACCAGTTCCGGCCCGCCGGGTCGGATCGCCGAAACCCCGCTGGGAGCGAGGGCCGCGATCAGCTGCCGGGTGCCGTCGATCGCCACCGCGCTGGGGTTCAGCGCCTCCACATGGGCCGAGAGTACGGCAATCTTTTCCAACCGGTCATCGGTCTGGAAACCGAATCCGTCCTTGGTCAACACCAGCGCGCGCGGATCGGTGCGCGCGCCCGAGATGGTGAGCGGAAGCGCCTCCTGGGCGACCCCGTTGATGCTCAACGAGATGGCCTTAATCGAGGAAACCTCGGACAGGCTCTCCGTGAGCTGCGCCTTCATCCGGCGCAGGGTGAGATCATCCTGGCCACCTGCCTCACGGTTGAGGTTGATATTGGCCACGCTGTTGTCCACCGGTACGGCATCCGAGAGCAATCGTGTGCCCTCGGGGAACGCGCTTGAGACCGCTCCCGCGAGCCACGGGCTCGGGCCCGCCAGCAGCGCCTTGACCACGTTGGTTGACGTCGACGAACGTGAGGGGAACCAGCGTACCTCGGGCACCAGCACACTCCAGGTCGGGTCAAAGAAGCGCAGCGTATAGGGCTTAAATACCTCGCGGAACTTGACCGGGTCCAGGATCACACCGTCCGGGGCACCCGAAATACGCCACTGACCATCCACTCGGGAAAACGTGAAATCCAGCTGAACGGATGAGTTTCCAAATGACGGGGTGTACTGGCCGGTGCTATCCACCGCCGCCTCGGGGTTGGTGGTCAGGGATAACCCGCCCGAGCCATCATCCGGGGTGATCTTGCGCTGTTCGGCCTGATCCACGATCGCCCGTGCATCGGGTTTCCAGGAACCGGCGAGGGTCGCGGTCAGGAATTCTCGCGCGGTTGCGTAGTTACCCGCGGGACTCGCGGCGGCCTCGATAAAGCCGGTGAGGATCTCCTCACGGCTGGCATCCTTTTCCGGACCTCGAGCCAGGAAGACCACCTCGGGTCCCTCGGGACGATCCACCGCGTGTCCGGCATTGACGCCGCCGCCCCGCGGAATGGTGGCGCACCCGGAAACCAGGAGCAGGGCAATGACCGCCCCGACCAGGGCGGTGCCCCGGCGACGCCAGGGGGTGGAGATACTCATGCGGTAGTCCCCTCAAAATCGGTTTCATCGGGCCCCTCGGCTCCCGCGTCCACGGGTTCCAGCGGGAGCGGGGACGCCCCGAGGGTTTCGGTTTCGCCCTGGTGCCGGGGCAGGAGCAACCGGAAGTTAGATCCGGCCCCCGGACGCGACCACACCGCCAGGGTTCCCCCGTGCAGCTGGGCATCCTCAAGCGCAATCGCCAGGCCCAGCCCGGTCCCACCGATGGTGCGGCGGCGCGAGGGATCGGCTCGCCAGAACCGGTCAAAGGCTCGGGCGGCATCGGTCTCGTTCATGCCGAGACCGTAGTCGCGTACGGTGAGGGCCACGGTGCTCGCGGTGGAGTCGATGGTCATCACAACCGGTCGGCCCTCGCCGTGTTCGATGGCATTGCCCAGCAGGTTGTTGACGATCCGACGGATTCGGCGCGGATCCATATCCACCGGACCGTACCCGCCCGGGGCCAGCACGATCAGCCGGGTGCCGCTCTGATCCGCGAGCTGCTGCATGCCGTCGGCGCAGTCGCGCACGAGTCCGGGCAGGCTCACCGGTTCCATCTCCAGCTGAATCGATCCGGCGTCATAGCGACTGATTTCCAGGAGATCGGCCAGCAGCAGTTCGAATCGCTGCGTCTGCGTGTGCAGCAGCTCTACCGTGCGCCCGGTGGTGGGCGAGAAGTCCTCGCGCTGGTCGTACAGCACGTCCCCGGCCAGTCGGATCGTGGTCAGCGGTGTGCGGAGCTCATGGGACACGTCGGAGACAAAGCGCTGTTGCACGCTGGACAGCGCCGCAAGTTTTTGGATCTGACCCTGCATGCTGTCGGCCATCCGGTTGAAGGAGCGTCCCAGCGTCGCCAGTTCGTCCTGGCCGCGCACCGGGATGCGCACCTCCAGGTCGCCCGCCGCCAACTTTGCCGAGGTCTGTGCGGCCACCTTGACCGGATCAGCCACCAGGCGCACCACAACCCAGGCGACTCCGCCCACCAGCAGCAGCAACACCAGGCCACCCACCAGGAGCGAGCGCTGGACAAAGCCCAGGGTCTCCTCGGTGCTGGCCAGGTTATAGCCGATGTACACCTCATAGGCGGCCCCATCGGGCAGCCGTACCTGGCCGCCCACGATCAGGCCGGGATCGGTATGTTCGCCGCTTGCGGCGAGGGCCGTGGATTGCCACCACAGGCCATCGGGGTTCTTCTGGACCGTGCGACGCAGCTCGGCGCTGATCACCTCACCCTGCAGCCCGGGGGCCACAAAGTCCTGCGGCGCGGTCGCGCTGAAGGGCTGGTCCGGAACGCGGAAGGCGGCCACCAGCGGACTGCCCGACGCCTGGGCGAGGTCGGTGCGCGCCGTGGTCATCAGCGCCTGGAAATCGACGCGAGACTCGGCCGTGGACGAATCCAGGGTGCGCTGGGCGGTATCCAGCGCACGCCTGGTATCACTCTGAGCCTGAGCGGCCCGGGACTGATAGAGATCGCTCCCGATCGAGATGGTCATGTAGCCGCTGGACAGCATGATCGCCAGCGCGCTCAGCACCATCGTGATGGTGACCGCGCGAAACTGGAGCGAGTGGCGCCAGGCACGCATGATTCCACGAGGAATCCTCCGCCAGCGGCGGAGCCGAACCGCGGAGAAGTAGTCTTCGGGCATCGTGGGCCGCTACTCGGCGCTCCCGGCTCGGTAGCCGACGCCGCGCACCGTCATGACGATCCGGGGGTTATCCGGATCGAGCTCGACCTTTGAGCGCAGACGCTGCACGTGGACGTTGACCAGGCGGGTATCGGCCTTGTAGTGGTAGCCCCAGACCTGTTCCAGCAGGGCTTCGCGGCTAAAGACCTGCGCGGGCTTGGCGGCCAGGGCGTGCAGGAGGTCAAATTCGAGCGGGGTGAGGTTGATTCGCGAGGCACCTCGGCGCACCTCGTGGCCGGCCACATCGAGGATCAGGTCGCCGATGGCCAGCTCGGTCGCCGATGCTTCGCTCGCGGGGCGCAGCCGGGTACGCACCCGGGCGACCAGCTCCTTGGGGTTGAACGGCTTCACGATGTAGTCGTCGGCACCGGATTCGAGCCCCTTGACCACGTCCGCGGTGTCCGACTTGGCGGTCAGCATGATGATCGGTACGCCGGATTCCTGACGCAGGCGGGTGCAGATTTCGATCCCGTCCATCCCGGGCAGCATGAGATCGAGCAGCACCAGGTCGGGCTTGAACTCGTGGAAGGCACCCACGGCGGCGGCACCGTCGGCGCAAAACTCCGGCTCAAAGCCTTCAGTGCGCAGCACGATCCCGATCATCTCGGCCAGCGCCGTGTCGTCATCAACCACCAAAATGCGTGGAGTCATCGATCCCGTTCTCAGTATTCGCCGCGGGTTTGCACCGCGCAGGGGGGGAAACACAGTTCCCCTCACACTACCCGTTGTCGCCGGTTTAAGAGACGTATTCTCCCGGTCGTGGCGATTTCCCGTCCGGTCAGGGGCCGATACACGACAAATTTGACGTCGCTTTCGCCCCGCGGGGCGTGACTCTGCACGCGCGGCGACTCGGTGTGTCACGATGGAGACACGCTAGCCGCCCCGATAGCCGAGGAGAACTCCGGTGACCGACCCACGTTCACAGCACCAGCCCGAGCAGAATAGTGCGCGCTCGGATGGGTTTGACCCGGGTATTCCGGCCTTCACTCCGCCCTCGGCGGGTAATTTTGACCCCGCCACGGCGGTCCCCAGCTGGACCACTCCGGGCTATCCGACGGCACCGACGATGCCCGCTCCGGGCGGGCCGGGACCGGGTGCCGGCCGTCCACACGGAAGCTATTCGCCCCCGGGATACACGGGGCCCGGTGCGAACCAGTGGCAGGCTGCCCCCAAACCGGGGCTCATTCCGCTGCGCCCGCTCGCCTTCGGCACGCTGATGGGTGCGCCATTTCGTGTCCTGACCCGCAATCCGCGCGCCAGCCTGGGTAGCGCACTCCTCCTCCAGGCACCGATCAGCATCCTCTCGATGGTGATTGCCGGCTTCGGAATGGTCTGGTTTACGGATCGCATCGCGAGCGCCTCGTATGCCGATCGCGATGAGATTGCCATCGGTAGCGGCGCGGTTCTTCTCCTGCTGCTGCTGATTCCGATCCTGCTCTCGGCGTTCAGCGTGGCCTTCCTCCAGGGAGTCCTGGTGAGCGAGGTTTCGCGCGCAACCATCGGCGAAAAGCGCCGAATGGGGGAACTGTGGAAGGCCGTCTGGCCCCGGGTAGGACACCTGTTCCTCTTCAGCCTGTTGCAGATCGGCGTGATGATCGTCGCGGTGGCCGTGATCGCCGGCGCCGTGATCGCGATCCTTGCGACCAACACCGACAACTGGGGGTGGGCGCTCCTGGCCGGCTTCCTGCTGGGTGCCGCCTTCTTCCTTCTGTTCGCCTGGCTGCTGATCAAAACCTCCCTGGTTCCCAGCGTGATTGTGCTGGAGCGCCGCGGGGTTGGCGCAGCCATTCAGCGTTCCTGGCGCCTGACCAACGGGTATTTCTGGAAGACGCTGGGTATTCAGTTCCTGGTTAACGCGATCGTCTCGGCGGTCAGCCAGATCGTGGTGTTCCCGGTCTCCATCGCCGTCAGCCTGCTGACCACACTGTTCATGCCCACCGGCGAGACCGATATGTATGGGGCGGTGATCAGCCAGGCGGTGCCGAGCCTGATCGTCGGGGTAATTTCGCTGCTGATTGGCTCGATTTCGGTGGTGATCCAGTCCTCCGTCGTGGCGCTGATCTATATCGATCTGCGCATGCGCAAGGAGGGTCTGGATATCGACCTGCTGCGCTACGTCGAGGCCGGCGCAACCTCGAGTGATCTGCCCGATCCGTTCAGCATCGTGCGCAGCGAGTCCGCGGCATCGGCGGGTCAGTATCGCTCGGGTGGACCGGCCGGACCACAGTCCTACGCGGCGCCCGGATATCCGGCAGCGCCCGGATATCCGGCAGCGCCCGGCTACCCGGCGGCTCCTGGATACCCCGCGGCACCCGGTTCGCAGGCAGCTCCCGGCCCGCACTCCCCCACCGGGCCCAGCTACCCGGCACCGCCCACGGACACCCCGAGCGGCTCAGATTCGGGAAACCAATGAGTGTGCGTTTTGCCGAGCCTCCGCTCACTCCCGATGTCCCGGAGGCACAGGACTGGCTGAGTAACGAGCTCGCAAAGCCCGAGTATGCGGCGGCCACCCCCAACCTTTTTGACCGCCTGGTGAACCAGTTTCTGCAGTGGTTGGGGCGTCTGTTCAGCGGCAACATCGACGGCCCCGGTGACTGGGTGCCGGTGTTGCTTTTGCTCCTGGTTGCCGCCGCGGTCATCGCCGTGGTGCTGATCTGGGGTCGACCACGGCTCAACCGTGCCCGCACCGCCTCGGTGCAGGCGCTGTTTGGTGAGCGTGACACCCGCAGTGCGGCCGAGATTCGCGCGGCGGCGGCCCGGGCGGCCGGTGCCGGCGACTATAACCTCGCGGTGTTGGAGGGGTATCGGGCTCTCTGCCGCGACCTGGATGAGCGCACGATTATTGCCCTGGATCCGGGCAGCACTGCCCACCAGGCAGCCATGGCCGCGGGCCACGCATTCCCCGAGTTTGGCGGCGTGCTGGCCCAGACGGCCAACGATTTCGATGCCGTCCGTTACCTCTCGGTCCCGGCCTCCGCCGAGCAGTGGGAGCGGATCCGCAGCACCGACTACGACCTGCGCGCGCAGCGTCCGGTGCTCGCCGGCGTGGGCGAGGGGATGCGGACATGAGTGTGCTCGAAACCGACACGACACCCGAGGTGGCCTCCCCCGCGCTGACCCCCACGGTCCGCGGATTCCTGCGTCAACGACGCTTCTGGATCATCGCGGCGGCGGTGATCGTCGTCACCGCCCTGATTCTGATGGTGCTTGGCAATGCCGGCAACGCCCGCGGTCGAGACCTCTCGGCCGAGGACCCCTCGCCGGTGGGATCACAGGCGGTGGCGAATGTGCTGCGGGACCACGGGGTCCGCATCACCGTTGCGCACTCCTTTGAGCAGGCAAAATCGGCGCTCGAATCCGCGCCCGGGACCCTCCTCTTCGCCGATACCGGCGGATATCTGGACGGCACTCGGGTGCAGGAACTCGCGAATACCGCAACCTCAACGGTGCTGGTGGACCCGGGATTCTCGATCCTGTCCGAATTTGATCTCGGCGTGATGCCCGCGGGCTTGGCCTCGGATGAGGTCTCCAAAGAGGTGGCCTGCCGGGTACCCGCGGCCGTCCGCGCGGGCAGCATCACCACCGGACGGGTGTTCCAGACCGAGTCCGCAACCGGGTGCTTCGGTACCCCCACCGACGGATACTCGCTGGTGGTGAGCGAGGATCACAAGGTGACCGTGCTCGGGTCGCGGTCGGTCCTGCAAAACGAATCCGTGCTGCGGGAGGGCAACGCCGCTCTCGCGGTGGGCCTGCTGGGGGAAAATACCCACCTGGTTTGGTACATCCCCACCGCGGCAGACCTGGAAGATACCGGTATCACCTCCCTCGAGGATGCGACGCCGGTCTGGCTCACCCCGGTTTTGCTGCTGCTGTTTGTCACCGCACTGGCGGCCTTTGTGTGGCGTGGACGTCGATTCGGCAAGCTCGTCGCCGAGGATCTGCCCGTGGTGGTTCCGGCCTCGGAAACCCGTCGGGGACGCGCCCGCCTCTACCAGCGGGTGGGCGCACGCACCCGGGCTCTGGATGCGCTTCGGATCGGGGTGGTGGATCGATCCAGCGCGCTGCTGGGCCTCCCCCGGCAGACATCCGCCGATGAGGTGGCCCTCGCCGTCGCCGACCGGCTGGGCCATTCCCGTGCCGACATCTTCGACCTGCTGATTGCCCGTCCGGCCTCCACCGAGGCCGAACTGGTCCAGCTCGCCCGAGCCCTTCACGATCTGGAGGACGCGCTGGCCGCGGCCCTGGATCCCAGCCGTCCGACATCGCCCGGGCAGGCACCCCACCATACCGATCCCTCGTCCCTCGACCGGAAGTAGCTACGATGACACTCAGCGCCGAAGAAATCCACGCCCGCGACAACAACCTGCGCGGTGCCCTGGCCCGGGTTCGGGCCGAGGTGGGCAAGTCCGTTGTGGGGCAGGACGCCGCCGTCAGCGGTCTGATCATCGCCCTCCTCGCCCAGGGGCATGTGCTCCTGGAGGGTGTGCCGGGTGTGGCCAAGACCCTGCTGGTGCGTACACTCAGTACCGCGCTGTCGCTGGACACCAAGCGGGTGCAGTTCACCCCCGACCTGATGCCGGGCGATGTGACCGGTTCGCTGGTGTACGACGCCAAGGCTGGAGATTTCGAGTTCCGTCGTGGTCCGGTCTTCACCAACCTGCTGCTCGCGGATGAGATCAACCGCACGCCCCCGAAGACCCAGTCGGCGCTGCTGGAGGCCATGGAGGAGCGCCAGGTGTCGGTGGACGGCGTCTCGCTGCCGCTGCCGAGCCCGTTCCTGGTGGCCGCGACCATGAACCCGATCGAGTATGAGGGCACCTATACGCTGCCCGAGGCCCAGCTTGACCGATTCCTGCTGAAGCTGGTGCTGGATCTGCCCGAGCGCGACACCGAGATCGAGGTGCTGCGCCGTCACGCGCTGGGATTCAACCCACGCGACCTGGGCGGAGCCGGCGTACAGCCGGTGCTCAGCGCCGAAGAGCTCACGGCCGCCCAGGCCGCCGCCGCACAGACCACCGTCTCCGGCGACGTGCTGGCCTACCTGGTGGATCTGGCCCGCGCCACCCGGCAGAGCCCGTCGGTGCGCATGGGTGTGAGCCCGCGTGGTGCCACCGCGCTGCTGGCCAGTGCTAAGGCGTGGGCCTGGCTGAGTGGATACCCGGCGGTGACCCCCGATCACGTGCAGGCGATGGTCCTGCCGGTCTGGCGTCACCGGTTGCAGCTGCGTCCCGAAGCCGAGCTGGAGGGTGTGTCCGCGGACACCATTCTGCGCTCGATCATGCAGCAGGTTCAGGTTCCCATCTAAATGGCGATCACCGGTTGGTTTGTGCTGGTTGTGGGCGCCGGGGTCATCCCGATCGTTGTGGGCACCGGTCTCGGCGGCAACCCGCTGTTGATTCTGGCGGGTTGGATAGCGCTGTCCGCGGTGTTGCTGATCCTGGATCTGGCCCTCGCCGCCTCGCCCCGCGCGCTGCGCCTGGTCCGTGGCGGTGCCTCGCGGGCCCGCCTGGGCGAGCCCACCGATGCCCTGCTGTACCTCACCAACACCGGTGCGCGCACGCTGGTGGGCATCGTTCGGGATGCGTGGATGCCGTCTGCCGGTGCCCAAACATCGCGCGCGCGAGTCCGGATTCCCGGTGGCGAGCGACGCCTGGTGCGCACGGTTCTGGTCCCCACCCGGCGGGGCGAGCGGCGCAGTGAATCGGTGACCATCCGCTCCTTCGGCCCGCTCAGACTCGCCGCCTGGCAGACCACCCTGTCGGCACCGGGTGCCCTGCGGGTGCTTCCGCCGTTCAGGTCGCGCCGTCACCTGCCCTCGCGGTTGGCCCGGTTGCGCGAGCTCGATGGCGCCACCTCGCTGATGGTGCGCGGTCAGGGCACCGAGTTTGACTCCCTGCGCGACTATGTCCGCGGCGATGATGTGCGCTCGATCGACTGGCGCGCCAGCGCACGCCGGATGGGCGGCCAGCCGGACGCGGGCGAGCACCTGGTGGTACGCACCTGGCGTCCCGAACGCGACCGTCGCGTCATCATCGTGGCCGATACCGGCCGTGCCGGGGCCGCCCGCATCGCCGATGAGCCGCGCCTGGATACCGCATTTGAGGCATCGCTGCTGCTGGCCGCGCTGGCCACCCGTGCCGGGGACCGTGTGGATCTGCTGTGCTTTGACCGTCGTATCCGCGGGCGGGTAACCGGCTCTACCGGTGCCGCCCTGCTGGAAAACATGGTGAACACCATGGCCGATATCGAGCCCGAACTAATCGAAACCGACTGGTCGGCCATTCCCGCGGAGGTGCGTCAGATCACCTCCCAGCGGTCGCTGGTGGTCATCCTGACCGCGGCCGAGAGCCCGGGATCCGCGGCCGATCTGATTGCCAGCCTGCCCGAACTCACCGCGCGTCACCTGGTGGTGGTCGCGTCGGTGCGCGATCCCGAAGCGCTGGCCGCCCGCCATTTTGTGGACAGCCGCGAGGATGTGTATGAGGCCGCCGGTGCCGAGCGTGCACTGTTGGATGCCGACCGGGTCGCCCAGGCATTGCGCCGCGTGGGTGCCGATCCGATTGCCGGTTCTCCGGAGGCGCTGCCCCCGCTCCTCGCCGACCACTACCTGGCGCTCAAACGGGCGGGCAAGCTCTAGCTGCTGGACGTTTCCTCCTGCAGGCCCATCCGCGCCGCTCCAGGAAGTCGGAGAGCCTTTCGGCGGGAACCAGGAGCAGCAGGGTGATCGGCGATCGCTCCAGTGGAGTCTCAAAAGCTGACCAGCCGGTCCGGGCCACGCTGGGTGCGCGGAATTCGACTCATGGATTCATCCCCCTCGGGTGCGCGTGACCGTTTAGGAAACCGTGGCCGGTGACGCGGCCTCCAGTCGACGACTGCGGACGGCCAGGATGATCATCACGGCCGGAATCAGCACGTCATAGGCCAGCACGCCGCCGGTGTTCCCGGGCTCCCAGTTGCCGTGGGCCAGCGACTGATAGACGTGACCGAGGGTGGCACCCCAGAGGAACATCCCGGCAATCAGGCCGATCGTGATGCGCTCCCGGGCACCGGCGTGTACGGCACGGAAACCACCGATCGCCAGGCCGAGATTTGCGAAGGCGATCTCGGTGACAAACGGGGTCTGCTGGAATCCGATGGCGGTGGTCATCACGTCGGGGATGACCAGGAATGACAGGGTCATCCAGGCGCTTCCGCACCCGAGCGCGGCCACCGCCCACCAGCGCTGCCAGATTTCCAGGCGCGGAAGTTTCGTGGATCGTGCCGAGTGAATGCTCGCCCCGATCACGGCGATCAGCAGCCAGAGGGCGGGAACGGACGTTTCAAAAATGAACTGTGAGGTAGACATGCCGACAGTCTTGCACACGCAATATTGCATGCACAAGACTGCGCTATACTGATCACATGGATGATGGAATTGCCGACCTGCTGCACCGCGTCGTCGCGACCTTTGGCGATCTTGCACGCCAGCGCATGGCCGCCGGCGACTCCGCGCTGACGTATACCCAAATTCGGATTATCGGCACCCTGGAGGAATCTCCGGGAATGACCCAGCGTCAACTCTCCGACTCCGTCGGCCTCTCCGAAGCGGCGACATCCCGAGCCCTGCGCACGCTGCGCGACGAGGGATTTGTGGACATCATCACCGATCCCACCCACGCCAAGCGACGCCTCGCCTCGGCCACCCCCGCGGGTCTCGACGCGTTCCACGCCTCGGGCACCGCGAGCGCAACCCAGCTTCGCGAATGGCTGATCCGCGAGGGCTTCCCCTATGATCGCTACCTCGCCGACTCGCAGCATCTTGCCGAGCTTCTCGGGTCACTCAACCAGGCCCCCCAGTCGGCTCCAGTCGCCAATGCTCCGGCAGCCCCCGGAGAATAGGGCGTCACGCCACCATCCAGTTTCGGACACGCACCACTACTGCCGCGATGCCGGTGCAACGTTTAACCCCAACGATCACCGCCAGCCGGCGCTGATTTTCACCGGGGAAAGCGGTGCACGTGCGCAGGTACTGGCAGATTCTCGCCCTCATTCTGGCCCTCGCGGCCGGGTGGCTCTACTTCTCAGCGCCTGGATTTCGAGTAAATAACATCGATGCGTACGTCTGGTGCGATCCGCTCGCGCCTCAGATCGGAACTCAGGTCTCGCTGTATTCGTCGCCGGGCGAGCGCGGAGAAATCGTTGATCAATACGTCGACTCAATGCTTCACGACGGAGAGGATCGCCGCTCCAGTACCGCAGATCGGGTCCGTTCAACCCTGGATCTCCGCTGCCAGGACGCGAGAGCGGGCAGGCAGGCAACGTTCAACGGCGTGCTCACGATTTCGGTGTTGTTTGTTGTCTGGTGGCGCACCAGAGCCGTTTCAGCGCCTCCTCGGAAAAACCTCACATCCAAGGAGCGCTAGTGGCCGACACCCCAGCAACTATCAGAGCACTCGTAAGGACCATGATTATGCACCGAAAAACATTGGGAGCTGTGCAACGCATTGTGATTACCGCAGCCGAGGCTCCACTCAACGTCCGATGCCGGATCGGATTTAGACGAGGCTCTCGTCACCGTGAAACGTGGACACGATGAGGAGAATCCCACACATCCTCGCAACTCTTTTGATCTTCTCGGTTGGGTGGCTATTCCTCACTGCACCAAGTTTCAGCGTTCCCAACACCTACGAACGTCTGCAGTGTCAACCACTCGGCGATATCTCTGATAACCCGCGGTCCCTCATCGGTGGCCCCCTCGAAAACGTTGACGTAATTGACCGCTATCTCACATCGACCGGGTCGAATAGCGAACAGCGCATCCAAAACTCCATCGACGAGGCGAACGCCACAGCCATCCAAATCTGCCAGGACCTGCGCAGCAACCGCCAAACCACGATCGTCCTGCTGTTGGCACTGATCATTTTGATCGGCATCGGGCTCTGTGCCGCCTCGGTTAAACGATCTCTGACGAACAAATTGCCCGGATCCGCTCCGAACACGGATGGAGAACCCGTCACATGAACTATTCAACGCTCAGCGCAACCATCGGGCAGCTTAAACAGGCGTCGATAGACGCCTACATGCGGGGAAAAGGGTGGCGGATGGCGGGCGATCAGTATGTGCTTTCCGCTGGGACTACTTCACTGTCGGCCACCCGACCGAACTCAAGCGGCAGCGGGGGCGGGCGCGTTACCGGACTAATTCCCCAGGCCCAGGCGGAAGAATTTGCGGCAGCCTTTGCGGATATCTCGGATGAGATAGATGCGCTCCTCTACCCCTGGGAGAGTCTCCCCGATCCTGATGGGATAGAGGAAGTTTTGGAATCATGTAGGCGCACCACTCAACGACTCTCAGGTGCAAGCTCCGTATCTAACGGCGAGCTGATGGCCGCGGGAAACATAGCAAGCTATCTGAAACTCATAGATCAAAACACGATCGCGTTGTCCGGAATCACGATTGCCACATTCAAGGCCAAATTTCTTGCACAACTCGGTGTGACCGCTGGTGGTCTCCATGCAATTTCGCTGGCGAGGGGAGCCAACATTGCCGCACAGAAGGGTATTTGGACCAGGGCTCGCAAAAATGTAGTTGAAATTGTTTCTAACGCGCGCGATGCAATGACTGCCATTTCCTCCGGAAAATCCGGATTAGCAGAAACCACACTTCAGGTCGCCGGATGGGCAGGCAAAGGCCTCTCGATTTTCGCTTCCGGAGGGGTCTCTGTTGCTCTTGAAGTTGTGAATCTTGGCATCTCCATTCTCTCAGAGACAGATCAGAAAAGGGTTGAAGCCTCGTACAAAGCGATATCTTTTGACTAGGCAATGACGGGTTTAGGCACCGCCCTAGACAAGCTCAATGGACAGATTAAAGACGAGGAACGCGCGATCGAAGCAAACGCCAAACACAACCTCAACAGCGTGCAAAACTCACGCTCCCCCTACGATCCATCCCAACCGCCGATGGCCAGTAGCGACGGGATCATCATTCTTGATAGACAGCTGGTGGACGAAATCGTGAGGTCGTATCTCCCCGAAATTGGGATCGAACTTGAAGACATTGCCGCCAAAGATCGCAACTGTGACGCTTCCTCCCATGTCATGCGCAGCCCGGAACTCGGAATGAGCGCGACCGGCCCGAGTAACAGCATTCGCGAGCTGAACTGGCAGCTGTATAAGCTCCTCAAGGATCTTGCCTGGGAAGTGGACAACGGTGCCCGCGTCCTCTCGCTGGCCATCGCCGACCTGATGGACGAGGACGAAAATGCCGCGGCCGAGCTGGTCCGCCTAGCCAACCAAATCGCCCAGGGCACCCCGACCGACCCGTGGGGCTAGTGTGATCGTCTAGTCGTGCGCGTCGCCGATGCAGAATACGGTCCCAAAGGGGTCGGTGAACACATCCCACTGAATACCCGGAAACTCATGGTGGGCCTGATGCTCGGCACCCGCCGCACGCACCGAATTCAGCAGGGCTTCACGCTCCTCACCGGCCTCCAGATCGAAATCGAGGTGGATCAGGTTTTTCCCCGGTGTCGGGTCCGGAACCTTCGCGAACCCCAGGTTGATGCCGGGAATAGCACCCGAAAGCACCAGGAACTCCCCCGTCCCACCCACATCGTTGAGTGCGCCGCCCAGAAGTTCCGCCCACCAGGCAGCCACGGGCGCCGGGTCGAGGGTGTCCAGGGTGATCATGCCGAGTCGCATCGGGGGTCCTTTCGCCGGTGAAGAGTATCCCCAGCGTAGCCGGATCCCCCGACCGTTCGCCAGAACCTCGCCAGCACCCAGCAGCGCCACGGAGGTCGCCTGGAAACCACAAACCGCACGACGCCGCCGGTGAGGGCGACGCCGTGCGGCGGAGCGGGGAACCGAGCCTAGGCGGCCAGGTTGGCGGCGAGCGCCGCCCCCAGGGTTGCGTCCACGTTGGTCCAGTAGGCGATGGCCCGGGCACGGATCTCGGTGTTCTGGACGGCACCCACGTGACCGGTGATGGTGGCCAGCAGGCGGGCGCGCTGCGCGTCATCCATGACCTCGCGGACGAGGGTTCCGGCCTGACCGAAGTCGTCGTCCTCGGCGTGCAGGCTGGCGGCGGTCCGAGCGAACTCGCCGTCGTTCTCCCAGCCACGCTCATCGGCGGCATAGGCGGAATCTCCGGCGGGGCCACCCACCGAGTTCGGTGCGTAGACCGGGGTCGATGCGGAGTTGAACGAGTAGCGTGCGGCACCGTCCTGCGAGTACGAGTGAACCTCGTTCTTGGGGGCGTTCACCGGCAGCTGAGCGTGGTTCGTGCCCACGCGGTAGCGGTGTGCATCCGCGTAGGAGAAGATGCGGGCCAGCAGCATGCGGTCGGGGCTGGCGGCAATACCCGGCACGAAGTTCGAGGGGGCGAAGGTGGCCTGCTCGATCTGCGCGAAGTAGTTCTCCGGGTTGCGGTTCAGCTCAAACTGACCCACCTCGATCAGCGGGTAGTCGGCCTTGGGCCACACCTTGGTGAGGTCGAACGGGTTGAAGCGGTAGGTCTTGGCATCCTCGTAGCCCATGACCTGAACCGAGACGGTCCAGCTCGGGAACTCCTCGCGCTCGATGGCGTCGTGGAGGTCGCGGATCATGTAGTCGGCGTCGGTTCCGGCCAGACGCTCGGCCTCTTCGGCGGTCAGCGAGGCATTGCCCTGGTTGGTGCGGAAGTGGTACTTGACCCAGAACCGCTCACCCTCGGCGTTGATCCACTGGTAGGTGTGCGAACCGAAGCCGTCCATGTGACGCCAGTTGGCGGGGATACCGCGGTCACCCATCAGCCAGGTCACCTGGTGTGCACTCTCCGGGGAGAGCGACCAGAAGTCCCACTGCATGTCGTTGTCGCGCAGGTGGCTACCCGGCAGACGCTTCTGCGAGTGGATGAAGTCGGGGAACTTGATGCCGTCGCGGATGAAGAACACCGGGGTGTTGTTACCCACCAGGTCGTAGTTGCCCTCGGTGGTGTAGAACTTCAGCGCGAAACCGCGCGGGTCACGCCAGGTGTCGGGGCTTCCGGCCTCACCGGCGACGGTCGAGAACCGGGCCAGAGCCTCGGTGACCACGCCGGGCTGGAACAGCGCGGCCTTGGTGTAGGCCGAGACATCGTGGGTCACGGTCAGGGTACCGAAGGCTCCGCCGCCCTTGGCGTGCACCACACGCTCCGGCACACGCTCGCGGTTGAACTGGGCGAGCTTCTCAACGAGGTAGTGGTCGTGCAGCGGGATCGCACCGTCGCGGCCGATCGCAAGCGAGTGCGAATCGGCGCTGACCGGGGCGCCGGAGTTGGTGGTGGTGGTCGGTGATTCCGTCATGGTGATCTCCTCTTTTTTCGCTGGCAAGTACCCCGATGTGGCAGCTGCCACCGGGGTGTGTCACAGTGTCCGGGTATAGGCCGGGACCGTCTGGTTCAGGAGACGGGTTCGGCCGTGTTTTCCGCGCGGGCCACCTCGTCCTGGCAGGCCGGACACAGCCCCCAGAACGTGACCTCGGCGGTCTGCACCGTGTATCCCGAGGCGTTGCCCGGGTGCAGGCACGGAGCGTGCCCCACAACACAGTCCACATCGTTGATCGCACCGCAGCGGGTGCACACGATGTGATGGTGGTTATCATCCACCCGACGCTCATACCGGGCCGGGGAACCGGCCGGTTCGATCCGACGCAACAGGCCGGCATCGGTGAGCGCAGACAGGACGCCGTAGACGGCCTGCACCGAGGTGTCCGGGAGGTCCGCGAGGACCCGCTCAAACACGGTGCCGGCATCCACATGCGACTTCTCGCCCACCGCGCCCAGCACCGCAAGACGCGGGGCGGTGAGGCGGAGCCCTGCGCCGCGAATGGCGTCGGAGAGTTCCTCGGTGGTGGCGACTGTCATGACACCCACCCTACACGTTTTTTTGAATGACTAAAAATAACGAGGGGTTTCCGTGTGGCGAACGGAGGTTGAACTAGCCCGCGTAGACGCGCTGGGCACCGGATTCAAACTCGCCCAGATCGCCGGTTTCTCCCGACCGATATGCCTTCCGTCCCAGAATCAGCATGTAGGCGAGGAACCCCAGGAACACCGCGGCACCGATTCCGATTTTCACCGGCCAGGGCAGCGCGGATCCGGTCACAAAACCCTCCACGACACCCGAGACTCCCAGCACAAACACCAGGCCGATGGCCACGGTGATCAGCGAGCGACCGTCCTCGGCGAGCGCCACCAGACGCGGCCGCTTGCCCGGAGCCACCCAGGCCCAGAAGATGCGCAGACCCGCTGCGGCGGCCACAAAGATCGCCGTCAGCTCCAGCATGCCGTGCGGGGCAATGTAGAGGAAAAAGTCACCGCCGTGGCCGAAGGTGTGCAGGATCGCGAACGACTGCCCCAGTCCCTGAGCGTTCTGCGCGATGATAAACGGCACCCAGATTCCGGTGACCCCGAAGGCCACCGCCTGGGCGGCGATCCACGCGTTATTGGTCCAGACCATCGCCCCGAACGAGGAGGACGCATACTCGGAGTAGTACTGGTAAAAGTCCTCCGAGGCGTACTTTTCCAGGCCGGCCTGGGTCCCCAGGTTGTAGACCAGCTGCGGATCTCCGAGCAGCCAGATGGCCCACGCCACCGCGATCAGGATTGTGGCCAGCGCCACGGCGAGGGTCAGCCAGCGAATCCGATAGAGCGCGGCCGGCAGCTGCAGCACAAAAAACTCGCCCAGCTGAAGCAGCACGTTTTTGCTCGCGGCGGTAAAGCGCAGCCGGGAGCGGGCGATGATCACTCCGAGACGATCCCCGTCCGGGGTGCTGCCGGCCGAGGCCTGAAGCACCGAAAGATCACTCGCGGCCGACTGATAGCGGGCGATAAACTCGTCGGCTTCGGCACCACTGAGCGAGCCTCTGGCGGAGAGCGCCTGAAGCCGGGTCCATTCTTTTTCGTGCGCGGCACGATACGCGTCAAGATCCATCTGCTTAGATTGTAGACATGACCGCGACATTTTCGCCGATTGCCGTCGGCGACAGCACGGAAAACGAACTCATCACCGGTGAGGCCGTTGTCCTCGAGGTGCGCCATACCTCGTTCCTGCTGCGCGCCGCCGGTGCCCTAATTGACGGCCTGGTTACGGTCATCTTCATCATCGGCTGCTTCATGCTGCTGGGGATGCTCTCCACGATGATCGACATGGATGCGGCCATCGGGCAGGCGCTGAGCGTGGCCGTCGTAGCCACCGGGCTGGTGATCCTGCCGGCCACCGTGGAAACCCTCACCCGCGGCCGTTCCGTCGGCCGCTTCACCGTGGGTGCACGAATTGTGCGCAACGATGGCGGAGCGATCTCCTTCCGTCACGCCCTCACCCGGGCGCTTGTGGGCGTGCTGGAGCTGTACCTCACGCTGGGCGGGTTGGCCGCAACCGTGGGGCTGCTGAATAATCGCAGCCGCCGCCTGGGCGATCTCCTGGCGGGCACGTACTCCCAGCACGAACGCGTCCCGCAGATTCGTCGTTTTATCCGGCCCATGCCGCCCGAGCTGTACGGGTGGGCACAGATCGTCGACGTCGCCAAGCTCCCCGAGCCGCTCGCCCGTCGAATCAGCCAGTTCCTCGCCCAGGCGGACCGGTTCACCCCCGAATCTCGGTTCCGCGTGGCCAGCGAGCTGGCGGCCGAGGTTGCCCCCTTCACCTCGCCGCTCCCGCGCGTGCATCCGGAAACCCTGCTGGTGGGGGTGGCCGCGATCCGTCGCGACCGTGACGCCCGTGCGCTGCAGGCGCGGGGCCGCCGCCTCGATGCACTGGCACCGGCGCTGATGGGCACACCTCACGATTTCCCCCAGCGGTAGGAGGCCATGCCGCTCCCACCCGCTAGCATTTCCGTATGACCGGTACCGAGTGGATTGGCATCCCCGACTCCCCCACGCGTGAGCACATCAATACCGACGCTCTCGATCGGATCCGCCTCGCCGACGGTGAGCCGTTTCCGCCGTCCTATCGTGCACTGATTCGCCAGGTGGGCTGGGGGCGGCTCTTTGGGCTGTGGTTCATCTATCCCCCGGTCAGGGAGGGGTATGCCGATGGTTGGCCCGGCCGCACCTCACGATTGAGCGAGCACTTTCGGGTTGTGTACGCCGACAGCCGCGCCGAGGAGTACACCTGGGTCATCGAGCCCGATGGCTCCTGGGACCTGTCCGAACGACTCGAGGTTTTTGGGTGGAGCGAAAACGGCGACTACCTGCTCTGGGAGCTCGGTGCCCGCACGCCGCAGGGTGAACTCCCGATCTGGGAATCCCGCGGGCTCGGATCACTGCACCGCCTGGGGAGCAGCCTCGACGAGGCGCTGCCGCTCCTGCACGAGCGCGCCACCGACCCGGCGGCCCCGGACACCCCGCTGTTCCAGCCCCTTCCAAGCTTCCGCCTGAACATCAACTAGCTCAAAACCGGCTAGACCCGGTTCCTCACCTGCGTGAACCGGGCCCGCTCATTGTGGCGGAGAGTGCGCAAGAGATGGGTACACAAAAATGCCCGGGACCAGCGGTCCCGGGCATTTTCGGTGGTGAGGCTTAGAGCGCGTTGCGCTTGGCGATCTCACCCAGGTAGGCCAGCGAGGGCTTGGGGGTGCGCACGAAGGTTTCGCGGTCCACGGCGATCAGGCCGAAGGTCGGGCGGAAGCCCGAGGCCCACTCGTAGTTGTCCAGCGCGCTCCAGTGCTGGTATCCCAGCACCTCGACGCCGTCCTGCATGGCCGAGTGGAGGCCCTCGAGGGCGCCGTCCAGGTAGGCGATGCGGCGGGTGTCATCGGCGGTGGCGATGCCGTTTTCGGTCACGAAGACCGGCACACCCTCGGTGAGCTCCCAGGCCGAACGCACACCCATCTCCAGGGCCTTGGGGAAGAACTCCCAGCCGGTGAGGGTGGTCTCAACGTCCTCGGACACGGGCAGCGGGCCGTTGGGGCCGATGAAGGTGCGGGTGTACGCCTGCACACCCACGAAGTCATCACCCTTCACGTTTTCCAGGTACCAGTCATCGCGGGGGTGACCGTACTCGCGCATCATCTCGTCCGCGCCGGGCTCACCGGTGGAGTGGAAGGCCTGGGTCGCGACGGTCCAGCCGGACTTCAGGCCGGAGATCTGCGAGAGCACCTCGCGCGAACGACGGTGCGACTCCAGCAGGGTGTCGGCGACGCCCAGGTCTGGGTTGGGCAGGCCGTAGGCCACCAGGTTCGAGGCGTCCTCGCCGCCGGCGAGCATCGCGGCGATGTTCGGCTCGTTGATCGTGCACACGTGCTTGACGTCCTGCAGGATCGGCAGCAGCTTCTCGGTGTAACGCGCGAACAGATCCGCGGCGTCCTTGGCACGCCAGAATCCGTCGTTGTACATCCAGCGCGGCACGGTGAAGTGCATCAGGGTCACGGTGGGGTCCAGGCCCAGCTCGTGCGCGGTGTCGATCATGCGACGGTAGTGGTCGATCTCGGCGTTGGAGAAGAATCCACGCTCGGGCTCGATCCGGGCCCACTCGATGCTGAACCGGTAGGAGTTCAGACCGGCATCCGCGAGGAGCTTCATGTCCTCCGGGTAGCGGTGGTAGCTGTCCATGGCGTCGCCGCTGGGCTCCACAATCGTGGTGTCCTTGGCGTGCTCCATGACCCACCAGTTGCTGTTGACGTTGTTGCCCTCGATCTGGTGCGCGGCGGTCGCGGCACCCCAGAGGAAGCCTTCGGGGAATTTCAGCACGGTACTACTCCTTGGTCGTGAATGTGCGGACGGTAGGGGAAATTTAGTGGTCGGCCCAGAATGCATCCAGGGCCACCGCGGTGGCCTCGGGCGCTTCGAACTGGGGCGAGTGGGCACCGACGGGGATCACCGCGTAGTAGGCCCCGAGACGCAGGGCGCTGTCGCGCTGCATCGGGATCGGCCACTTATCGTCGTGCTCGCCGTGAGCCACGAGTACCGGCAGGCCGGTTGCGGCCAGCTCGGGGGTGGTGTCGGGGTCGTTGCGGAGGATGCGTGCACCGGAGATCAGGTTGTCCGAGGAGGTCGCGGCCGCGCGGTGGCGCAGGAAGGCCATCTCGGGATCCATGTCCTCATCGGGCATGCCCAGGGTGTGCGGGTTGTCGCGGTACCAGAGGCCGATCGAGCCACCCTCCTGGACCGCATACTCGGTGTCCTGGTGACGTCCAGGCCACCCGTGCGGGCCCGAGCAGAGCAGGGTCAGGCTCGCAAACGCGCTGGGGTCGAGGATCGCCGCGGCGCGGGCGACACAGCCACCAAAGGAGTGGCCCACCAGGTGCACGGTCGCGTCTCCGATTTCGGCAGCCACAATTCGGGCGACCTCCACCGCATCGGCGGCGAACAGGTCGAGGCTGTAGTTCTCCACGCCCTCGGGTCCCACCGAATCGGCCTGACCGCGCTGGCTGTAGACCCACGCATCCCAGCCGCGCTCGGCCAGCAGCGGCAGGAACGTGCGGAAGTCCTCACGAGACCCGGTGAAGCCCGGCACAAACAGGACCGTGCCACGACGCTGCCCGACGGGTGCCGAGTGCAGCGCGGTGAGCGTGCCCACCCCGGCGGCAATGTTCAGCGGGGTCACCCGCGGGTCCAGCTCCAGGCCACCAAACGGGCTGCCGGGGGTGATCGTGGAACCGGGGGTGGTGGTCGAGTCGGGGGTACTCATGGGGTCTCCTTCGCGAGGCTCGGGCGGTAAGGCGGTGGCTCCCGCCGGTGCACCCGAAACAGGTTCGGGTGCACCGGCGGGATCCGGGTGTCCGGGTTGGAGTGTCCGAGAACCAGGTTCCCGGACACCCTGTTCTAGCGGGTTTCGCGTGCCCGCGCGGGGTTGGGCACGGCGTCCAGCAGGCGGATGGTGTACTCGTCACTGGGGTTGCGCAGCACGTCGGCCGTGGGGCCGGACTCGACCACGCGGCCGGCGTTCAGCACCATCATCCGATCGGTCACCAGACGCGCGCTCAGCAGGTCGTGGGTGATGTAGAGCATGCTCACACCCCACTGCTCGCGCAGGTCCTCAAGCAGACCCAGGACACCCGCGCGCAGCGAAACATCCAGCATCGACACCGGCTCATCGGCCACGAGTACCTGCGGGTCACTCGCCAGGGCACGGGCAATGACCACGCGCTGACGCTGACCACCGGAGAGCTGGTGCGGGAGCTTCTGCGCGAAGGTCTCCGCGGGGGTCAGCCCCACGGTTTCCAGCAGCTCCAGCATGCGCTCACGAGCCTCCTCACCACGACGCTCGGTGAAGTTCAGGATCGGACGCAGCAGCGTGTATTCCACCGTGTGCAGCGGGTTGAGTGCCGCATACGGGTCCTGGAACACCATCTGAACGTTCTTGCGCAGATCGCGCAGCTCCCGGCGACGCAGGCTCGCGAGGTTCGAGTCACCGAAGCGCACGAGACCCGAGCTGGGCTTTTCGGCACCGGTCACGAGGCGGGCGATGGTCGATTTGCCCGAACCTGACTGGCCGACCAGCGCCAGGGACTCCCCCGGTGCCAGCGTGAAGGACACGTTGTCCACTGCGACGACGGGCTGCTCGCCCCGACGCGGCGGCGCATAGACCTTGCTCGCCCCTTCGACCACGATCGAGGCGTCGGCGCGGCGGGCCGCCCGAGCATCGGATCGCGGCGAGGTGGTGGCACGCTCGGCCCGCGCGGCATCGGCCGAGCGTCCGCGGGTGCTGAAGCCGGGGATGTGGATCTCCTCGGCGCGCGGGTCCGCATAGTGGCTGAGCAGCATCCGGGTGTATTCGGCCTGCGGGTCATCCAGAATCTGGTGGCTCGGGCCATCCTCCACCACGACGCCGTCGTGCATCACGAGCACACGCTCGGTGGATTCCAGCACGATACCCAGGTCGTGGGAAATCAGGATCGCGGTGAAGCCCTCGCTGGCCTGGAGCTGGCGGATGGTGTCCATCACCGCGTGCTGCACGAGCACGTCCAGCGCGGTGGTCGGCTCATCAAAGACCAGCAGCTCGGGCTCAAGCGAGAGGGCCAGGGCGATCGACACACGCTGACGCATACCGCCGGAGAGTTCCCCAGGGTAGCGATCCAGCACCGTCTCGGGCAGCTCAACCTTGCGCACCAGCTCGCTCGCGCGGGCGTTGAAGCTGCCCGCCTCGACGTGACCGTGGGCACGGAAGATGTCGTGGAAGTGCTTGCGAATGGTGCGCACCGGGTTCAGCGCGTTCATGCCCGACTGCAGCACCATCGCGAATCCACCGCGACGCTGCTTGCGCAGGGCCTCATCATCCAGGGTGCGAATGTCGGATCCGTGGAACAGGATCTTGCCATCCACGATGGTTGCCGGCGGCTTGGCCAGACGGGTCAGGGCAAAGCCCAGGGTCGACTTACCCGAACCCGATTCGCCCACGAGTCCAATGAACTCGCCACGACGCAGGCTGAAGGAGACGTTCTTGACCGCGGCGACCGGCTCGAAGCCCTCGCTGCGGTACTCCACCGTGAGGTTTTCGACCCGCAGAATCGGCTCTTCGGCTCCCTGTGCGGGAGTGGTGTTGGTGGTCATCGACCCTTTCCTTCCCGAAGCCGCGGGTTGGAAATCCCGTCGACACCAAAGTTGATGAGCGTGAGGCTCGTGGCCAGCAGCGCGATGCAGAGACCCGGGGCAAACAGCAGCAGCCACTGTCCGGTGAGCAGCGCGTTGGAGTTCTGTGCCCAGAAGAGCATGGTTCCCCAGCTGACGGTGGTCGGGTCACCCAGACCCAGGAATTCCAGACCCGCCTCGGCGAGGATCGCCGCGGTGGCCGCACCGAAGAACGAACCGGTGATCAGCGAGGTCATGTTCGGCAGGATCTCGCGGAAGATGATGCGGAATGAGCTATCCCCGGCGAACCGGGCGGCGGTCACGAAGTCACGCGAGCGCAGCGTCTGGGTCTGGCTGCGCAGCACGCGCGCACCCCAGGCCCAACCGGTGACCACGATCACCGCGATGATCATCACGATGCCACCGTTTTGCAGGTAGGAGGCGATCACGATCATCAGCGGCAGGCCCGGGATGACCAGGAACAGGTTGACGATGAAGCCCACCACGTCGCCGCCGAAGCCGCGCGAGTAGCCCCAGCTGAGGCCGATCAGCACGGCGATCACCGTGGCGATGGCTCCGGCCGCGAATCCCACAAAGACCGAGACGCGGGCGCCCCAGATGATCTGGGAGAGCACATCCTCACCGGCGGCGGTGGTGCCGAGCCAGTGGGCGGCCGAGCCGCCGGCGCTGCGTTCGAAGCCGTCCTGGCTGGCACCGTAGGGCGCAAGCCAGGGGGCGAAGGTTGCGGTGATGATGAAGATGGCCAGCAGGACCACGCCGATCCGGGCCCGGGGGTTGGACCAGATGGTGCCGGCGATCCGGCCAATCGTGCGCAGGGTGCCACGCAGTGCGCGCGCCCGCACGGGGGTAGTGGTGGTGGATGTCATCGTCGCGTCCTTGGGTCGAGTACACCGTAGAGAATGTCTACGAGGAAGTTAGCGATGAGCACGCTCACGGTGATCATCAGGAAGAGGGCCTGCATCAGCGGGTAGTCCTGGTTGACCACGGCGTTGTACAGCAGGTATCCGATTCCGGGGTAGCCATACACCTGCTCCACCAGGATCGAACCACCCACCACGCCACCGAGGGCCAGACCAAAACCGGTGAGGTTCGGCAGGATCGCGTTGCGGGCGGCGTACTTGATGGCCACGGTGCGGCCGCGCAGACCGTTTGCCTCGGCAAAGGTCACGTAGTCGTCGCCGAGGGTGTTGATCATCGCGTTACGCATACCCAGGATCCAGCCACCCAGCGAGGTGATCAGGATGGTCAGGGCCGGCAGGGTCGCGTGATAGATCAGGTCGGCGATGAAGGAGAACGAGAACTCCGGGACCGCGGTGGGCGAGGACGCCCCCGAGGTCGGGAACAGGTGGCCCACGTAGCCCGCGAAGAACAGCAGCAGCAGGGCGATCCAGAAGTACGGGAACGCGCTCAGGAAGCTGCCACCGAGGGTGGGCAGGGTGTCCATCCAGGTGCCGCGCTTCCAGGCGGCAAGAATACCGATCAGGGTTCCGATGACAAAGGCCAGGATCGTGACGAGTCCCACCAGCACCAGGGTGTAGGGCAGAGCCGTCAGGACCAGGTCGGAGACCTTCTCGGGATAGAAGGTGAACGAGACACCGAAGTCCAGCGTGACAACCTGCTGGAGGTAGTGCACGTACTGCTCGAACAGGTTACCGCCGGGCACACCCAGCTGGGCCTCGATCGCGGCGCGGGTCGCGGCGCTCACGGGTCCGTTCTGGGAGAGCTTGGCGATCGCGGCGTCGGCCGGCGAACCGGGCATCAGCCGGGGCAGGAAGAAGTTCAGCGTGACCGCGGCCCACAGGGTGAGCAACAGCATGCCGAGCTTGCGCAGTGCATACTTCATTATTTCTTGTCCTCGGTGTGCTCACGCGGCTTCAGCGAAGTGAAGATCAGCAGGGCGGTCGGGGTGTAGGTCTTCAGCGAGGCGTACGGGTGGTCGGCGTCGGGCCAGCCCACGTACTTGTTCTCGCTGTACAGGCCCCAGGAGCCGCCGTAGTAGAGCGAGATCACCGGCAGGTCGGTGACCATCGCGTGCTGCAGCTGGTATCCCAGCTCGCGGGTTTCGTTGGGGTCGAGCGAGGTGCGGTACTTGGCGAGGATCTCGTCCACCGCCGGGTTCTGGTAGCGCTCGAAGTTGCTCGGTGCCTCCTGGCCCACGGGCCGGAAGTTGGAGCTGTTCAGCAGACCGTTGAGGTCCTGGTACTGCGAACCGAGTCCGCCGTAGGCACCCATCGCGATGTCGAAGTCACCGTTGCGCAGGGCCAGCTGGTAGGCCGGGGGCTGGGGCTGGGTGAGCTTGACGTCGATGCCGAGTGCGGAGAGCTGGCGCTGTACCTGGCTGGCTGCTCGCAGCCAGTCGGTGTAGCCGTTGGCGGTGAGCAGCGAGAAGCTCAGCTGCTTACCCGAGGCGTCCACGAGCTTGCCATCCTGGTCGTGGTACCCGGCCCGGGCGAAGGCTGCCTTGGCCGCGTCCAGGTCCTGGGTGATCACGCCGCCGTTGGGGATCGAGGGGTCGAGGTCTGCCTGCTGGTTGGGCAGCAGGATTCCGGCCTGGGTTGCGGGCTGCATCGAGCCCTCGGTTGCGGCATCGGCGATCTGCTTACGATCCAGGGCCAGCGCGATACCCTGACGCACGTCGGGGTTGTTGAACGGGGCCTTGGTGAGGTTCGGCTGAAGCGAGATCACACCACCCGGCGGGAACCAGTAGCGGTTGTACTGATTGGCACCGCCCCAGGTCTTCTTCACGTCGCTCATGTACATGTAACCCCAGTCGTATCCCTGGGTGACCATCGCGAGCTGACCGTTGGTGGCGGGCAGGATCAGGTGCTTGACCGTGACCTTGTCCTTCTGCCAGTAGTTCTCGTTGCGGTTCATCGTGTACTGCTGCGGGCTGTAGTTACCGAGCGTGAACGGGCCGGTACCCACCGGGTTTTCATCGGTGTAGGTGCCGGGGTCCTTGACGTTCTTCCACAGGTGCTCGGGCAGGATCAGGGTCTGCGCGATGATGTTGGCGGCGGGAACGTCTGCGGACTTCAGGTGCACGGTCACGGTCTGGCTACCCTCATCGGTGCCGGTTTCGACCGTGCTGATGTACTGCCAGATACCCTGCATGTCCAGGGTCGGGCTGGTCTTGAGCAGGTTGAAGGTGAACTCAACATCCTTGGCGGTCAGCGGCTTGCCGTCGGACCACTTGACGCCATCCCGCAGGGTGAACACCACGGTGGAGGCGTCGGGCTGGGTGACCTTCTGGGCGAGCCAGGGGGTCACATCCCCGTTGACATCGTTCACGATCACGAGCGGCTCGTAGATGTAGGCGGCACCGATCCGGCGGTTAGCCATGAACGGGTTGAAGTTGCGCTGATACATGGGCGAGCCCTGATCGGCGGCCAGGAGCAGGGTGTCCTGGGGAATTGTGGGGTCCGGCTTGCTCTCGATGTGGATGTTACATCCGGTGAGGGCTAGACCCGTCGCGATCGTGATTGCGACAAGCGATAGCAGTCGCGATCGGCGGGGAAATTTCTTCATTGAATGCGAAACCTCGAGTCATCCTCGTCACGAGTCGGCGCGTTCGGGGGAGGGCATTGAACACGTCGAGTTGCCACGCGGACGCGTGCAACCCCCTCAGTGTAAGCGCATACATTTACAAAATGCAAGCCCCAGAGCGTGGCGCACGGCCCCCGGTCGGGTCACACCCAGATTCGGGCGTTTTCCTCACAATTGGGATGGATTGCGCCAAACCATACGGCAAGCCGCTACCGCGCGGGTTCGGTGCTCTCACGCAGCAGGACCGACACCGGCAGGCGCACTCCGCGCGGCTCCCCCGCCGGCTCCTGGAATCGCTCATCCAGCAGGGCGATCGCCGCCCGGCCCAGATCCTCGATGGGCTGGCGCACGGTGCTCAGCCGCGGACTCGACAGCGCCGCGGCGGGGATACCGTCAAAGCCCGAGACCAGCACGCGTCCGGGCACCTCGATGCCGGCGGCCGCAAACTCGTCCAGCACACCGAGCGCCATCTGATCGTTACCGCACAGCACGGCTCCGGGAAGCTCCCCGCCGGCGTCCGCTAATTCCGCCAGTTCACGGCCGACTCTGCGGCCGGTTTCCCGGGTAAAGGTGTCGCTGATCCAGCGCATATCCTCGGCGCGCCCGTGCTTTTCCAGCGCGTCACGCACACCGCGGCGACGGTCCCGAGCGTCGGGAGACTCCTCGGGCCCACCGAGATACACCAGCGCACCATCGGTGCGGGTGAGCACATGATCGGTGAGCGCCGCCATGCCCTCACGGTTGGACACCGACACCCGGTCAAATTCCTCATAGTCGCCGCGTGAGGACAGCACCACCACGGGGATGCGTGCGGCCAGCGGCTTCAACACCGCGTCGGGCACGGCCCGTGCCAGCACAATTAAGCCGTCCACCCGTCCGGCCATATCGGTAAAGGTCTGCAGGGATTTACTCCCCCGCCCCACCGCAACCATCAGCGCAAATCCGCGTCGCCAGGCCTCGAGCTCGGCCCCGCGCACCACCTCATCGAAGTAGAGATCGGCGATGTGGTCGTCGGCCGTCTTGCCCAGGTCGGTAACGATATCCGTCCCGCCGGTTTCGGGCAGCTCGATCTCGGTTAGGTCCTCAATGGCGTCAAACCCCGGCAGGTAGAGCCCCAGCACGCCGGTGCGTCGCTCGGCCAGCCCGCGGGCGGCACCGCTTGGAACATAGCCCAGTTCGCGCACGGCCGCCTCGACCCGGGCGGCGGTGTCGGGACGCACCCGATCCGGCGAGCGCAGCACCCGCGAGACCGTGGCAATCGAGACCCCGGCACGCTCGGCAACGTCATACACGGTGGGCGGTTTCACTATCCGGGGCCTTCCAAAATGGATGCGCTTACGCGCGGGAGGATTCCAGCGTACCCTGTTGCCGCGGCGCACACGCGGGCATACTGGCATGCATGGCTCAGATCATCATCTATGGACTCGCAGACACGCTGCGCCCGCGACGGCAGGCACTCTCGGAAGCCATTCACGCAGCCGCGGTCGCCGAACTAGGGCTACCCGAGGCCAAGCGCTTCCATCGCTTCATCCCGCTCGAGCGCGAGGACTTCATCTTCCCCGCCGACCGCAGCCAGAACTACACGATCATCGAGGTGTCACTCTTTGCCGGGCGCAGCGTGGACACCCGAAAGCGATTCATCCACGAGCTGTTCGAGCGGGTCTCGACGGACGTGGGCATCGACCCGCAGGACCTCGAAATCACCCTCACCGAGACCCCGCGCGAAAACTGGGGCATCCGCGGCACCACCGGCGATGAACTGGCGCTGAGCTATGCGATCGAACCGGACCAGCGGGACGAACACAAGGTGGAACCGGCGACCGCCGACACCTCTGCCCAGGACGGAACACCGATCTGGTGTGCCGACGCACCCCTGAGCGGTGAGCGTTTTGAGGTCTTCTCCAGCGACCGGTTCCGGCTGGGCCTGACCCGAGAGCGGATATCCATCAAGATTGCAAACGAGTACGGGGTGGACTGGCCGCTCTGGGGTCCGGAGGGGCTCACCAACGAATCACAGTTTCCCCAGATTTCGGATGCCCTGCGCGCCCGGCTGAAGGCCTGGGCCCACGGCTTCAACACCGTCTACCACCACGACCACGGCTGGGGCGAGAACATCGCCCACGCCGAGGCTCACGCGGCCGAAGGCGGCATCCTCACCCTGCGGGTGACTGAGGAGCTTGGGCAGGGCTTCAACGTCAGCCTCGATATTTGGGAAACCACCGTATAGGAACTGCACCAGACCGAGCGCACGCGCAAAACGGCCCGGCATCCGCGTGGATGCCGGGCCGTTTGCGTTATCCGCTAGTAGCGGTAGTGGTCCACCTTATAGGGGCCCTCAACCGAGACTCCGATGTAGGCGGCCTGCTCCGGGGAGAGCTCGGTCAGCTCGACACCCAGGGCGTCCAGGTGCAGGCGGGCAACCTTCTCATCCAGGAGCTTGGGCAGCGTGTACACGCCCACCGGGTACTCCTCGAGACGGGTGTGCAGCTCGATCTGTGCGAGCACCTGGTTGGTGAACGAGTTGCTCATCACAAACGAGGGGTGTCCGGTGGCGTTACCCAGGTTCATCAGGCGCCCCTCGGAGAGGACGATCACGCTGCGACCGTTGGGCAGGTTCCACTCGTGCACCTGCGGCTTGATCTCGACCTTTTCGACGCCCTCGATCTTGCCGAGCCCGGCCATATCGATCTCGTTGTCGAAGTGGCCCACATTGGAGACGATTGCGTGGTGCTTCATCGCCAGGATGTGCTCGGGACGGATCACGTTGAAGTTACCGGTGGTGGTCACAAAGATGTCAACCAGGCCGACAACCGATTCCAGCTTGGCGACCTGGAAGCCGTCCATCGCGGCCTGCAGTGCACAGATCGGGTCAACCTCGGAGACGATCACCCGGGCACCCTGACCGCGCAGGGCTTCGGCCGCACCCTTACCCACGTCACCGTAGCCAACGACGAAGGCAACCTTGCCGCCGATCAGCACGTCGGTGGCCCGGTTCAGGCCGTCCGGCAGCGAGTGGCGGATGCCGTAGCGGTTGTCGAACTTGGACTTGGTCACCGAATCGTTGACGTTGATGCCCGGGAACAGCAGCTTGCCGTCGCGCTCAAGCTCGTAGAGGCGGTGCACACCGGTGGTGGTCTCCTCGGTGACGCCCTGAATCTCCTCGGCGATGCGGGTCCAGCGGTCGGTGCTGGTGCCCAGTGAGTCGCGCAGCAGGTCGAGGATCACGCCGTACTCGACACTGTCGGTCTCGGCGGTGGCGGGTACGGCCCCGGCGAGTTCAAACTCGCGGCCCTTGTGCACCAGGATCGTGGCGTCGCCGCCATCGTCCAGAATCAGGTTGGGTCCGGCCCAGTCGGCACCGGCTTCGGCGGCCTCGGTAGACCAGTCGAAGATGCGGCTGGTGCACCACCAGTACTCGGGCAGGGTTTCGCCCTTCCAGGCGAACACCGGGACACCCTGCGGGTTCTCCACGGTTCCGTTCGGGCCCACCACGACGGCCGCGGCGGCCTCATCCTGGGTCGAGAAAATGTTACAGCTGGCCCAGCGCACCTGGGCACCGAGGGCAACGAGGGTTTCGATCAGCACGGCGGTCTGCACGGTCATGTGCAGCGATCCGGCGATGCGAGCGCCGGCCAGCGGCTGGCTCTCGGCGAATTCGGAACGCAGGCTCATCAGGCCCGGCATCTCGTTTTCGGCGAGACGCAGCTGGTGACGACCGGCCTCGGCGAGGCTCAGGTCTGCAACGAGATAGGGGAGATCGTTTGAAAGTTCAGGACGCGACATAGTCCCATTGTTGCAGACCGTTTCGTTACATTACGGAGAGGATTCTGGGTGGGCGATCAGCGCTCGGACGAATCGTCTGAACGCCCCTCCAGCATCGCGCGCACTCCGCGAAATCCGCGGTAAAGTACCAGGCCACCGGCCAGAATCAAGATGATCGCGGTGAGCAGGCTCGACCCGGCGAATCCGCCCATCGCCCCGCGCATGATGCCGTAGATGACAAATCCCGCGCCCAGGACGATAAACAGGATGTAGGACACACGCTGGAACGGGCTCATGCTGCCTCCGGGTTAGGGGGTGGTTCGCGGTTGAATCAGGGTCCATCCCCGCGGCACCGTTTGACGGGTTGCATGGAACGCACACAGGTCATAGCAGTGCGGGCGACGCTCGGTACCGAGCGGTCCGATCACGGCCATCGAATCCGCGTAGTCGTAGGTGAGGGTCGCGACCGCCTCGCGGTTACAGCCGATTCGGGAGCAGAGCCTCTGATTCATATCCCTCTCAGCGTACCCTGCCCGCGCAGACCCACCGGTCCTACCGGTCGGTATTGCCGGGAAACGCGTAGACTGGGGCAATGCCCCGCTCCTCCCACTCCCAACGATCAGGTACCGGACGACGTGCCGTACGACACGATCGTCACGGACGCGCAGGCCGCAGTTCGGTCACCGGGCCGCACCTTCCGCCGCTGCGCGGACGGGTCGACTTCTTCGATCTGATCGTCGGCAGCACCGCGGATTTCCTGCGCGGTATGTGGAGCGAGGAGCTGGAAAACGTCTCGTTTGAGATCGGTGGGATGCCGCTGGGTGAGCCCGGTCCCACCGGGGTGCGTCGCTGGGACGCGCTGCGCGATCAGCGCCGGATTATTCTTTACCGGGTGCCGATCGAGCGACTGGCTCGGCTGCACGTCAACGATCAGCTGCACCGCCAGATGCACATCGAAAGCTGCGTGTTCCGGGCCACCGCTGAGTATCTTGAGCGCGACCCCTGGGACCTCGGTCCCGAGCGTTTCCGCTAGGCTGGAATCCCGGGCACGACGCCGCACACCCACGACTCGCGTCCCCGCGCCACGACCCCGCAGCGCTCCCTGCACCGTGTTGATCGTGCCGGCTCGGACCGCGCGATCCCGTCTTGAAAGCGTGTGATGCTCCCCTCTTCCTCCTCCCCCGAAATCGGCACCGAGGTGCTGAAACTCGAACACGTCGGCCTGGTACGTGGTGGCCGGCCCCTTCTGATCGATGTCAATCTCACCGTTCATGCCGGTGAGCGCTGGGCGGTGATCGGGGCCAATGGCGCCGGTAAGTCCACCCTGCTGAGCCTCTGCGGCGCGGTCCAGCATCCCACCAGCGGCACCGTGGACGTGCTGGGCGCACGCCTGGGCCGGGTCGAGATTCGGGAGCTGCGCACCCATATCGGCCATGTGAATCCGCGGCACCCGCTGCAAAGTCCGCTGCCGATCCTGGATGTGATCCTCACCGGATTGACCGGCAGCGTGGAAAAGATGATGCGCTGGGAACCCACCGCGGTCGAGAGCGCCCGCGCCCTCGAGCTGGCGACCCTGCTGGGGCTGGGTTCCAAACTCGCCGAGCCGTGGACCACCCTGTCTCAGGGTGAGCGCGGTCGCACGCTGATCGCCCGGGCCCTGATCACAGACCCCGCACTGCTGCTCCTGGACGAACCTTCCACCGGGCTCGACGTAGCCGCCCGCGAGCAGCTGCTGGAAACCGTGGACCACCTGGTGTCGGTCCGGCCCGAACTGGCGACCCTGCTGGTTACCCACCACCTCGAGGAGCTGCCCTCCTCCACCACCCATGCCGCGCTGGTGACCGACGGCCGGATCTCGGCCCAGGGTCTCGCCCGAGAGGTACTCACCACCGAGGCGGTCTCGGAGAGCTTCAACTATCCGATCCGGATCAGCGAGCACGAGGGCCGCTGGAGCGCCCGCGCCGGCCGCTAATTCCCGCCAGTACCCGTGTGATCGGCGGGTATGACATCTGTCATCTCGAACCCGTGCACTCTGCACACCACTCATGACACATCACACTGTTTTTGGTCCGCGGTCCCCGAAAAACTGGGGACATGGTAAACAACACATCCTCCATCCCCTCAGCGCTTCGCGTCCGGCCGACCGCCTGGCGTGGTGTGCTGGTCTACCTCGCCTATATGGCCGTGTTCTACGCGGTCTTCACCCTGGTCGGGGTGGACTATATGCACGTCTCGGACAGCGTCGAGAACGTACTCACGATGTTCCTACCGCCGACCATCGCCGGCTTTGTGCTGACGGTCATTCTGGTGAGCGTCTACGGCTGGTGGAAGCCCGCGATTCGCGAACTCAAGCGACTGCCCAAGTGGACCCTGTTCCTGCCCATCATGGCCACCGTGATCGCCGCTGCCAACATGGTGACCGGGGATTTCAGCACCGTCAGCCCCACCATGTTCCTGCTTGTTGGCATTGGCTGTCTGATGGTGGGCTTTAGCGAGGAGACCGTAAACCGCGGGCAGCTGGTTGTCGCCTTCCGAACCCGATTCGGTGAGACCGGTGTCTGGCTCCTCACCTCCCTCATGTTTGCGGTTTTCCACCTCCCCAACATCTTCTACGGTGTGGGTGGTGCCACCTACTTCCAGGTGTTCGTCGCCTTTGGAATGGGCTCACTGTTCTACCTGACCCGCCGCGCAACTGGATCGCTTGTCTTCAGCATGTTGCTGCACGCCTTCTGGGACTTCTCCTCCTTCACCTCGCACAATGTGGTCAGCGCCCTGTTAGCACCGGTGGTGGGATACACCGCGGTGATTGTGGTTGCAATCCTGCTGGGCCGTGAGCGTCGCGCAGCAAAGCGCGCCGCGGTATCCGCCTAGCGAACTCACGCTGCGGCACCGCGGATATCCCGAGATATCCGCGGTGCCGCATATCCGTGCCCGAAAATGTGCCTATCCGCATATATCCCGCATCCACAAATATCGCAGTAGGTAGAGTACAAGCATGTCCAGATTTGCCGTTCCGCAGCCCAGCCCGGTTGATTTGGCCGGATCCTCGCCCCGCATCGCGACGGTCCTGGACCCACGCCGGGTTGAGGCTTTTGTGCGCTGGTCGGCCTACACGGTGGTGCTGGTTCCGGCCATCTCGGTGGGCGTGGGGCTTGGTATCTCCCGCGGCATTGCCTCGGACTATCCGGTTCCGGTCTGGACAGCGACGACCCTCTCGCTTCTTCTGGTAGCCGGCAATATGTGGGTGAGCCGGTGGAGCGTACGCCGAGTTGTGGGCTATCGCACCCCGCTGTCGATCTCCCTGGTGGTGCTGTGGCTGGCGATCATGGTGACGCTGGTGGCCGTGTTGCTGATGATCCCGGACCCGGTGGTGGGTTTTCCCATCGTTGCGGTGATCGCCTCGGTTCCCACGAGCTTCATCCCCCTTCTCACCACCCGGCGCACCGTCTGGCTCAACGTGTTGTACGTCGTACTGGCCCTTATGCTCCTGCCCTTTACCGACTCGGCGCTACTGGCGATCTGCACGCTACTGGCGGCGAGCGTCTCACTCTGGGCATGCTGGTCGACGGTCTGGATGCTGCGAGTCCTGATGGAGTTACAGAGTGCCCATGAAGACCGAGCTGCCCTAGCCCTGGCCGATGAGCGCCTGCGGATCTCCCGTGACCTGCACGATGTTTTTGGGCGTACCCTGGCGGCAATCGCCGTGAAGAGTGAGCTGGCCTTTGAGCTGGTACGCCGCGGCAAGGATGAGCGTGCCGCCGATGAGCTGATCGAAATCCGAGGGCTTGCCCGAGACGCGGGCACCGAGGTCCGTCAGGTGGTGCGCGGAGAGCTCCAGCCCACCTGGGCGGCTGAGCTGGCGGGGGCAAAATCCCTGCTCGCGGCCGCCGGAATTTCCTGCACGATCGAGGGCCCTGCGATGCCGCCCGCGGTGGCTGATACGTTCGCCTGGGTGATCCGTGAAGGGGTAACCAATGTGCTCCGGCACTCCCGGGCACGCCGGGTCATTATCACCACCACCGTTGCCACGGATCACGTGCGTGTGCTGATCACCAATGATGGTGCTCGCACCCTGCGCCCGAGCGTGGCCGATCCCCACACCGGCAGTGGATTGCTGGCCATGTCGGAGCGAATCCGGGCCCGTGGCGGCCGGGTCAGCACCGATCACGGTGGCGATCGGTTCCGACTCGATGCGACCCTTCCCCTTCTTCCCGCAGAAACCGGAGATTCAGAATGATCCGCATCCTTATAGCCGATGATGAACGGCTGATTCGCGACGCCATTTCGGGGCTTCTGGAACTTGAGGACGACTTCGAGGTGGTGGCCCGCGCGGCCAGCGGTGAGGAGGCGATCCGCGAGGCACTGCGCCATCGCCCGGACATTGCCCTGTTGGATCTACAGATGCCCGAGCCCGACGGAATCGAGGTGTCCCGCCAGCTCTCCACGGCACTGCCGGCCTGCCGATGCATCATCGTCACCAGCCACGGGCGACCCGGTTATCTGAAATCGGCCCTGGCCGTGGGGGTGATGGGTTTTCTCCCTAAGACAGTTTCTGCCCAGACCCTCGCTCAGGTGGTGCGCAGCGTGATGGACGGTGGCCGTCACATCGATACCGACCTCGCTACCGAGGCCGTGGGGGCAGGTGATTCGCCGCTCACGCCCCGCGAAGCCGACGTCCTCGGCCTCGCCCGGGAAGGTGCACCGGTGGGAGAGATCGCCCAGCGCATCTCGCTCTCGCCCGGCACCGTGCGCAACTATCTTGCCTCGGCCATCGCCAAGCTGGGGGCGACCAATCGCCACGAGGCGGTCCACCTGGCCTCCCGACAGGGGTGGATCTAGAGAACAGGCCCGCCCAAACGATGGGGCGGGCCTGTTGTGGTTCTAGCGCGGGTAGACCGTGACCGTGGAGGAGCCCGGGTTGGCCGGCTGCACCGCGAAGGAGGACAGCGCGCTTTCCCCCGCGTAGCTCACCGAGGCCAGCACGTCGCCGGTCCCCGAGACCACGTAACCGGCACCGGCGGTGACCGGAACCACGGCACCGCCACCGGCGGGCACCGTGACCTCGATCGGGTCGCCCTCCACCGGGGTCAGCGTGACCCGGGCGTCGGCGTCACCGCGGTTGCCGAGGTGCAGTCGCGGGTTCTCCCCCGGTGCGATGGCAAGCCGTGCGGAGTTTCCGATCTTGGAGGTGGAGGCAAACCAGGCAAAGTCCGCCCCGTTGGTGGTGGTGACGCGTACGCCGCCCACCACGGGCTGGTCGGACTCGACCTTGACCCCGAAGGATCCGGCAGGCAGATTGGCGAGGAAGATTTCGTGCACCACACCCGCGGGTACCGTGGCCTCAAGCGACATGGGGGCGCTCCCCCCGGCCTCGTTGACAAAGGAGATGGTGACCTTGGCATCGGTGGTGCCGGGAACCATCAGGCGCAGTGCGGTCGCGCGGTCGTCATAGGTGTCATCGGACTCGAGTTCGGCGGGGGTTTCGGGGATCACCACACCGGGGACGTACTGGTTCAAGGCGGGGGCGGCGGACGGTCCGGCTACCTCGACACCCGAGGGGGTCAGGCCGCGCACCGAGCTCTGCTGCACGCTGGCAAACACGTGCCCACCACGGGTGCTCACGTGAACGATCGGCTTTTCCAGACCCGGGGCGAGGCTCGCCAGGGACACTACCTTCTGCGACCCGGCACGCACGATGATGCCGTCGGCTCCGGGAGCCTCAACGCGCCCGTTCTCACCGAAGATTTCCAGCACCACGTTGGCGTCGGCGTTCCCGGGGTTGGCCAGGGTGATCAGTGAGGTGCGGCCGGTAGCGGTGCTTCCGGCAACCAACCAGGCATCGGCCACGGGCTCGGCACACGCGCTGGCCGCGAAACCGGTGAGATCGGCGAGGCCGACCTGCTGAGACTGTGATCCGGCCAGCAGCGGGGTCTGGGTTCCGGCCACGGGGATCCGCAGAACCTCGGCCGAACCAGCCTCGGTTCCGCTGAGTTCGGGGTTGGTCAGCGGGGTGACGGACGGGTCGGCGTCGGCACTGGTGGCCGTTTGCACGCCGCCAATCACGGTTGCCTGGCCGCCGGATTCACCCGGCTGCAGCAGCGGGCCCGAGCACACCCGGGTCTGCGCGGCGGCGCTGGGATGAACCTGAACACTCGGCGCGCTGGCGCTGATTGTGGGAATCGTCACCCGGGTAAACCCGAACGCAACCAAACCCACGACACCCACACCGGCGATCCCGGCGACGATACGTCCCGAAACCGTGGCGATGCTCCGTGAGGAAACCATTTACTTCTGCTCCTTCGAGTCATCGTCTAAGGCCTCGGGAGCCGAACCGGTGACGATAATCGTCGGTTCGGCGGCCGGAGCCTCCTCGGGGGTGGCGATCGGCGCTGCACCCGCATCGGGGATCTGCCCCTCCCGCTCGGTCGCCTCGCGGTCGGTCTCGGGCACCGGGGCCGGCTCGCTCGCCTGGGCCAGCTCGGCGTCGTGGGCGGCCTCGGCGGTGCGGGCGATGGCCTCGGCATCGGTGGGCTCGGGCCAGGCCGGTGCGGACTCGGCCTCGGGCGCGGTGACCGGTGCCTCCGGCTCGCTCACGTCCGGGGCGTGCGCCTCAACCTCGGCGGCCAGGGCTGCCTCGGCCTCCTTCTCGGCAACCCGTTCGGCCCGACGGCGCGCACGCTTCGAGCCCTCGACCTCACGGTGGTTTCCGCGACGACCGGCGGCACGACGTCCACCGCCGGAACGCGGAACCGCGTGACCGATGGTACGCGGGGTCGCCTCGGCCATCCGGCGCGATGCTGCGGTCGGCACCGCGAGCAGCAGCGCCACGATGAATACCAGCCCGGTCAGGAAGCCCACCACCGGGGTCGCCCAGGTGGTCGGAGCCTCGGCGGCGGGCGGAATCTGCCCGTCAAAGCGCCAGAGGATGCCCTGATCCGTCGGGCCCACGCGTCCCAGCGCCCCCTCGGTTTCCAGCGCGGCGACCGCACGGTTGAGGGTCTGTTCGGCACCGGCCGCATCCGCCGGGTCGAGGCCGGGGCTGGCCGGGGCGAGCAGAACAAAGCGCACCCGCAGGTCGGTGAGGGTCTTGGCCACATCCAGTCCGCTGGCGGAAATCAGGTTTCCGGCCAGGTCGGCGACGCGGTTATCGTCCTCGGTGAGGGCGGTGCGGGTGTTGGCGCGGGTCGAGCGTGAATCCAGGCTGGTGCCGCCACCCCGAATCAGCGTGGCGGAGATCGCGTCGGCCCGCTCGGGACGAATCAGCAGGGTGCCCTGACTCGGGTCCTGGCTCGCGGCCGCGGTCACGTAGGCGGGCAGGGTGCGTCCATCCGAGGCCTGCACCGGGCTGTGTCCGGTGGGGAAGATGGCGATCATCGGACCGGCCACCACGATCGCCAGCACACCCACCACGAGGGCGGGGATCATGCCACGGCGACGCATGGCGTCCAGCCCCACTGCCGCTGCACCCACCAGGCCCAACCAGTACAGGCTCAGCGCCGGTGCCGGCCAGATAGCCACGGTGTTGGGGCCGCTCAGGGTCACCAGCAGGTGGCTGGAGAGGGCCGCAGTGGTGAGGCCCAGCAGCGCGATCAGCAACAGTCCGGACACGCGCAGGGTTCCGCGGAAGAACAGGGCGATGATCGCGAGCAGGAGCAGCGGGGCCAGCAGCACCGGCAGCGCCCACTCGGCGGCAACGCCGCCGATGCCGAGCGAGGAGATCAGTCCCGGCCAGCCGCTGTTGCCGTAGGCGGGCATGCCCAGGGCGATCTTCCAGCCCTCGGTCACCGGATACGCGGTGAGCACCGAACCGGGATCGGCGAGCAGCGCCCACCAGTTGCCGGCGCGGATTCCCTGCTGCCAAATCAGCGGGGCAAACAGGGTCAGCGCGGGGATCAGCATCCAGATCACGCGCGGGATGTACCGTCCGGCGGTCACCAGCAGCACGACCCAGATCAGCGCAAACGCGATCGAGAGGGACGGGGCACAGGCCAGGATCACCGCGGCCAGCATCGCGGCCACGGCCGTGGCCGCCCAGGAGCGGCGGAAGACCGAGGCGGTGTAGAACAGCCACGGCAGGAGCAGGTGCACGATAACCGCGCCGATTTCTCCGGCTGCCAGCGAGCCGAGCAGGCTCGGGGCCAGGGTCCACAGGGCGGCCACAAAGAGGCGGTATCCGCTGCGTTCGGTGAGCCGGGTTGCGGCAAACCAGGCACCCAGGGTGGCCAGCGGCAGGGCCAGCAGGTAGAGCAGCACGATCGAGAACGAGGGGTTCCAGAAGGTCAGCGTGCCCAGGAATGCCAGCACTACGGCGAACGGATCGGCCGCGGAGATGACGCCGAGACCCTGATCACGCCAGGCAAAGCCGGTGTTTCCCCAGAGCTCGCCGACGGTGTTCGAGAGCGGGAGAAGTCCGCCTCCGGCCAGGGCCTGCACGTCGATAAAGCGGAAGAAGAGCACGGCCGAGAGCAGCGCGGATGCGGTAACCAGCCATCCTCCGCCGCCGGAGATAAAGCGCAGGTCGCTGCGCTCCACCACAACGGTGACGGCACCGGCCTCGCGGCGCAGACGGCTGCGGCGGGTGACCTCGCCCACCGAGATCCGCAGCGGTGCCAGCTGTGCCCAGCCCACACGCTTGGACGCCCGAAGACGCTGGCGGGCACGCGAGATCCGTCCAAATCCGAAGGCCACGGCCAGCGCGGCCCCGATCTCCGAGGTGATCAGCTCGGGCTGCTTGGTGATCAGACGCCAGACGGCGCGCACCAGGGCCAGCGGCAGCAGGCTCAGCCAGTGCAGCCACACCACGGCCGCGTTGGCGTACACCATGCGGCGATGCAGCTGCGCCGCCCGCGAAACATAGGCCTGTCGGCGCACCACGGCGCCGCGACGCGAGCGGTTGGGACCGGCCACACCGTCGCCGGCCCAGCGCACGCGAGCGCTGGGTTCCAGCGAGACCCGGTGCTCGGCCAGGCGCACCCGCACCGAGAGGTCCAGGCCATCATCGGCCTGGTGCAGTGCGGGATCGATGCCGGAAACTTCGTCCCAGACGCGGGCACGCACCAGCATCGCCGGCGCGGCCACACCGAGTACATCACTCACCGCGTCGTGCTGGCCCTGATCGAGTTCATTGGCAACCAGGGTCACCGCGGCGCCGAGCGGGGTCATCGATTCGCCATAGGAGATGATCGTCTCGCCACGATCCCAGTCAAGAAGCTTGGGTCCCACGATGCCCACCGAGGGCGACACCTCAAGCGCGCCGACCAGCGCCGCCAGGGCGCCGGGTTCGGGGGCGGTGTCCTGGGCAAGAAGCCAGTAGGCGTCCCCGTCCACATCCGCCGCGCCGGTGGCCGCGAGCACGTCGGCGGAGGCACGGATTCCCGCACGCACGGCCTCACCGAAGCCCATGTTTTCGCGCAGCTGAACGATCTGCTGGATCGCCGCGCCCTGCAGTAATTCGATGACCGCGGGCGGCGAGGCGAGGCTCACGGCGACGACGTGATCGGGACGGCGCGTCTGAGCCTCGAGGGCGTGCAGCGTCGCCCTCAGGTGCACGGCATCCCGGGAGCCGTCCTGGACAACAATGATGGCGGTTACACGTGGAGACATTTCTTCCAGACTATGTTGTCCCGGCGAGCACCGGGACTCGCTGCCTCGGCGCGCCATAAATCCCGGCGGATGCCCAGGAAGCACACCGGGGCGGAATCCTCAGATTCCACCCCCGTGGTGAGTCCTAGCCCGCGCGCTTTTTCAGCTTGCGACGTTCGCGCTCGGAAAGTCCGCCCCAGATTCCGAACCGCTCGTCATTACCCAACGCGTATTCCAGGCACTGAGCCCGCACCTCGCACGAGGTGCAAATTCGCTTTGCATCGCGTGTAGAGCCGCCCTTTTCAGGGAAAAACGCCTCGGGATCGGTCTGCGCACACAGCGAGTCAGCCTGCCATGAGAGAGGATTCCCGTCCTCGTCATCGCGGCGTACTCCGGGTACTCCCAGATCAACCGGGTCAATAAACCAGTCGTCGGGAACCCCCTGTCGATAGTCGAGCGACATATCGACCCCCTTTCCCCTTGGTGTTTCGGTGCACCGGTTAGTGACACCTAGATAATTACACCTTTGTAATTGGGGATTCGTCAAGTCGCAGATCGTAAACCCTCAGCGCGAGCTAGAGACTTCACGACGCGCCGACAGGTTCAAATCGTGTTCAAGCGGTGACGCCAAATGGGCCCGAAGCGATCCAAAGTTCACCGTTCCCGGCGATGCGTACCACCGTATCGCTCGGAGTCAGATATCGGATGTCTCCGCGCACCAGGCTCGTATGGTCCGCGCCCTGCTCCAACGTCGCTTCTCCCTGAATCTGCAGCGCGATTGCCGGGCCGGAAACCCGAAAACTCCGCGTGATTTCGGGGTCTACGCGGTACAGCGCGAAGTTTGCACCCGCGGGCTGATAGCCCACAACACCCGGGGCGATATCGCTGCGATCCAGAAACGGGACCGGTCCCGGAGCAAACCTGACAACGGCCAACAGCTCGGCAATATCCACGTGCTTGGGAGTCATTCCGCCACGCAGCACATTGTCGCTGGCCGTCATCAGCTCAAGGCCAATGCCGCGCAGATAGGCGTGCATATTGCCCGCATCCAAATACAGCGATTCCCCCCGTTTTAGGGTGACCCGGTTGAGAAAGAGCGCAACAAACACACCCGAATCCTCGGGATAGTCCGCGACAAGCAGGCGGACCGTCTCGGCCAGGTGCGGCAGCGGGACCCGAGAAATCGAGGTGGCCGCCGCGACCAGCGCGGCACGTTCGCTCTCCCGGTCACCGCCGAGCGCGGCCGAAACCTCCTGCGCCAGCACCTCCGCCTCGGCGCCCTCATCGATCGCGTGAGACAGTCGCTCTCGCAGATCACGCAGCACCGGGTCCTGCACCCCGGCATGGACCAGCTCATCCAGGTCGGCGATCACCTTGGCGATCGGACGGAACCCCGAGAGCGCCTCAAATCCGTCCTCCATCGCGACGATCAGCTCGGGCTTCGGGAAGGGGTCACGATAGTTGCGGTGCGGGGCATCCAGGGCGATCCCCGCGGCGTTCTCGCGTTCGAAGCCCGCGCGCGCCTGCTCGGCGTTTGGGTGGGCCTGAATCGACAGCGGAGACCCCGCGGCCAGCACCTTAAAGAGGAAGGGCAGCGCACCACTCTCGGTTCCCGCGGCCGCGGGTTCCGCCGCAAGCCACCGCTCCAGCGTGCCGAAGCTCGCGGGGCCCTCGGGCGCACTCACCCGCGCAGGGCTGCCCGCGTGGGTTCCCAGCCAGAGTTCCGCCTCCGGTGCCGCGGTGGGCGTCCCACCCAGCAGCGCGCTGATCGCGCCCGGGGCACCCCAGGCATAGTCGCGGGGAGTATTGGTGAGGGTGACGAACACTACTTCCTCTTTTCTACGGGCGCGCCGTACACGGCCGTCATGGATGTGCTTATGCCCACCATACAAGTCCGGACACCCGGTCGTGACGAACTCTGGAGGAACTCGCCAAGGAGTCTGGCGCGAGCCTCCGGGCCTCCCTAGGCTGGGGTCGGTTTCATCGGTGATTCAGCAAAGGAGCGATCATGACTTTCCAGCCCCTCGACAGTGACTTCTACGGGTTCTCAACCACGCTCGAACCCCATGAGCAGGAGGCCCTGACAACGGTCAGATCCTTCCTCGCCGACCACGTCGCCGACCGGGTCACCGATCTGTGGGAGACAGCCGAGTTCCCGCACGATCTGATTCGCCCCCTGATGGCCACCGGCGTGGGAACCTGGGCCTGGGAGGAAACCCGACCGCGAGAGAACTCCGCGGTGTTCCGCGGGTTCTTGGCACTCGAGCTCTCCCGCGTGGACGCCTCCATCTCGACCTTCCTCGGCGTCACCGAGGGCCTGGCCATGGGCTCGATCGGGGTCTGCGGTTCGGCCGCCCAGCGCGCCGAGTGGCTCCCCCGACTGGCCAGCGGCGAAATCGTCGGAGCCTTTGGACTCACCGAGCCGCTCTCGGGTTCGGACAGCGCCCGGGGACTGACCACCACCGCCACCCGGGATGGTGATCACTGGGTCTTGAACGGCCAGAAGCGCTGGATCGGCAACGCCACCTTCAGCGATATCACGATCATCTGGGCCAAGGACACCGCCGACAACCAGGTCAAGGGCTTTATCGTGCCCACCGACACCCCGGGATATGTGGCCACCAAGATCGAGCGTAAGACCAGCCTGCGGATCGTGCAGAACGCGGACATCACGCTGACCAATGTGCGCATCCCCGAGTCCCTCAAGCTGGAGAATGCCAACTCCTTCGCCGACACCGCCCAGGTCCTGCGCCTCACCCGGGCCGGTGTGGCCTGGTCCAGCGTGGGCGTGGCCATCGGCGCGTATGAGGCGGCGCTGGAATATGCCCGCGAACGCATCCAGTTCGGTAAGCCGATCGCCGCGCACCAGATGATTCAGGATCTCCTGGCCAAGTGCCTCGCCAATATCACCGCGTCGATCGCCCTGTGCGTGCGCGTCTCCGAGATGCATGATGCGGATGCGCAGCGCGATGAGCACTCGGCCCTGGCCAAGTCGTTCTGCACCTCGCGGATGCGTGAAACCGTGGCCTGGTCACGGGAGATCCTCGGGGGCAACGGAATCGTGCTGGACTACCGCGTGGCCCGGTTCTTTGCCGATGCCGAGGCGCTCTACTCCTATGAGGGCACCCGCGAGATGAACACCCTGATCGTGGGTCGTGCAATCACCGGAAAGGCCGCATTCGTCTAGGCCGACAGCTCGGATCGGGTTCGCCGTGAATCCGGCTGGATCGCCGGGCAATTCGGCGTGGATCATCGGGCCCACCGGGTAGTGTGGACCTATGTCCGACACCCGAGTGCTCCCACCCGCCGCACTGTCCACGGAGCGCCTGTGGCTGCGCGCGGTGGCCACGTTTGCGCTGTTTGTGGCGTTGGCGGGAGACGGACTGCGTAACCTCCTCGGATTTCCCGGGTACCTCGCGGTGGCCTCGCTCACGCTGATCGCGTGTGTCTACTTCCTGATTCGGCTGCGTCCACGCCCGCTCACCGGCCCCTGGCCGCTCGCGCTGGCCGGATACATTCTGTTTGCGGTACTCTCGCTGATCTGGTCGGCCTATCCCGGCGGATCCGCGATCACCCTGCTGGGTATGCTCGCGTGCACCGCGACCGCGCTGATGCTCGCGCTGGTCCTGACCTGGAACGAAATCATCGGGGCGCTCACCCGCGCGGTGCAGGCGGTCCTGGCCCTCTCGATCGTGTTTGAGCTGGTGGTCGCGCTGATCATCCGGCACCCGGTCCTCCCATTCTGGGTGGAGTACGGGCATAAGCCGCCGCTGCTGGCGTACTGGTCGCGTAACGTTCTGTTTACCGGCGACCGCATCCAGGGCATCCTGGGCAATGCCAACCTGCTGGCCTTTGTCGCGCTGCTCGGTATCATCCTGCTGGGTCTGCGTCTGCTGGCCTACCCCCGGCTCTCCCCCGCTGCCCGCGCTCGGGAACCCCGTCGCTGGGTCACCGGCACCTGGTTTGCCCTGGCCGTCCTGCTATTTGCGCTGACCCGCTCCTCGACCCTGGTGCTTGCACTGGCCGCGGTCATCGTGGTGGGGGCCGCCGCGCTCTGGGTGCGCGCGGGTGCACCGGGGAAACAGTTTGGTCGCTCGCTCGTGGTGGGCGGGGTGTTTGCGGTGGGCGGCATCGCCTTCTGGCTGCTGCGGGATCGTGTGTTCTCGCTGCTGGGCAAGAGCTCGGATCTGACCGGCCGCGCCGAGATCTGGACCACCGTGATCAGGCAGGCCGAGAAGAGCCCGATTGTGGGTAACGGGTTCGCCAGCCCCTGGATCCCCTGGGTGGAACCCTTCAACCACCTGGTGGTGCGTAACCGCGTCCTGCAGTTACAGGCGCACAACACCTGGCTCGACGTCTGGATGCAGCTGGGCATTATCGGTGTCATCCTGCTGGCGCTGGCCCTGACCTCGGCACTGTGGCGTGCCTGGTTCACCGCCATTGACCGCCCCCGCGTCGACCAGAATGATACCCGTCCCTTCTCCCCCTATGCGCTGGTCCCGCTGCTGATCCTGGTCACCCTGCTGGTCCAGTCGATCGCCGAGAGCCGGCCGCTGGTGGAATCCGGCTGGGTCCTGATCTGCCTGTTTGCACTCACCGGTGTACGCCGGCCGCTGATGGACGCCGGCACCGAGCTCGCCCCCGATGCGAATCCTCAGCCGCGCTATGACCGCCCCGAGGTTCCCCCGCCCGGCGATACCCGAACGGCGCACGCATGAGCCGTCCGGATCCCATCGGTGCCACGCCGATCCGGCAGCTGCGGGAGGTCCTCACCGGCGCCCCCGGGGTACAGGCCCTCGCGGTCACCATCATCGGCTGGTCGTTCTGTGTGCCCTTCACCCAGTCGCTGCTGGGCTGGGCCGGAGTAGCCGCGGGCCTGGCCACGCTGTGTTTCCTGGCCGCCCTGATGCTGATCGGCCGGCGCGAATACATCGAGTGGGGCGGGGTCATCCCGCTCACCGTGCTGGCCTTTGTCGGCTGGTGCACGATCTCGGTCATCTGGGCCACGTCCCCGGCGAACTCGCTGGTGGGTGCCGCCTATCAGCTGGGCTTCGGGTTCCTGGCGGCCGCGGTCGCGCTCAGCCGCGACACGATTCAGGTGGTCCGGGCCGTAGGCACCGCGATGCGCATCCTGCTCACGGCCTCGCTGATGCTGGAGATCTTCTCGGGCATCCTGCTGGACACCCCGGTGCCGTTCCTCAAGATCAGCGGAACCATCGCCTCGGGCGGCCCGATCCAGGGCATCTTTGGCTCGCGCAGCTTCCTGGCGTTTGCCACCATGATCGCGCTGATTTCGTTTGTGATCGAGTGGCGCACCCGCTCGGTCCCCAAGCCGCTGGCGGGTTTCTCGATCTCACTCGCGGTGATGTGTCTGCTGCTGAGCCGCTCGCCGGTCATGATTTTTGTGGCGATCGTCCTGGGCATCGCCTCCGCCGCCCTGTATGGGATCCGGCAGGCCCCCGCCGCCCGACGGCCGGCGCTGCAATGGACCCTGCTGGTCCTCAGCGTCATCGTCGCAATTCTGGTGTACGTCAATCGGGTGCGGGTGCTCACCCTCCTCAACGTTAACGGCGAGTTCCAGACTCGGTACACGCTGTGGATTCAGGTGTGGCGGTTGATCCCGGTCAACCTGATGGAGGGATGGGGATGGACCGGCATGTGGCGCGCGTCCACAACCCCGTACAACACCATCAACTTCACGCTGCAGGGACGCCATACCTCGGCATTGAATGCGTACCTGGACGTGGCCCTGCAGGTGGGAGTGGTGGGCATCTGCCTGTTTGCGATCCTGTGCATCACCGCGTTTATTCGCTCCTGGCTGCTCGCCAGTAACCGCCGCACGGTGACCTACACCTGGCCCGCGCTGATCATGGTGGCCCTGGCCGGAACCTCGGTGGCCGAGAGCTTTGTCCTCACCTCGGGTGGCTGGGTCATGCTGGTGATCTGCGCGATCCTGGCGTCACGCTCAACCTCCTGGTTAGCGCGCTTCCGGGAGACACGAAAAGCTCTGCCCCCGGTTCCGCGGGAATAGTCGTCTACCGGACGCTTCGCCAGCCTAGGCAGGCTGAAGCAGGTCGCGGAGGATCTCCAACCGCCCCTGGGAGGTATAGCGTTCATAGTCGCCCGTGCGCGCGCGCCGCAGAACCGGCACCACACGCCTGAGACGGTTGGTGGGCAGCTCGGCCCGGAAGCGTTCGATCGCGAGTTTGCCCCGGGCAGCGCTCAGGACCTCGGCGGAAACGGGGGACGGCAGGGAGGACAGCGCCATCACCAGCTGCTCGGTTCGGCGCGCCAGGGTGCGGTTGCGCTCGCCTCGGGGAGCCAACACGCGGTTGATCTTGTTACGGAGACCGGGCTTGCGCATGCCGATCTGGTTGGCATCATGCTGCCGGTAGTCAATCAGGGGATCATCCAGGTAGGCAACCGCGTTATCGGCAGCAGCGATAACCGCCAACCACTCATCATGAATCCACGGATCGGGGATCGGCTCGGCTCGGTCAAACAGGTCCCGACGGAACGTCACGGTTGCCCCGGTGGCCAGGTTGCGTTTCAGGAACGCATCAAAGGCATGGCCCGACTCGATGGCCGAACGTTCGGCGGCACCAAACTCTAGTGCCTCAAACAGGGTGTAGCCGAGGGGATGGCCCAGGGTGTCCACCATGCGTGCATTGGTGAAGAGGAGGTGGGTGTTGGGACGCCGTTCAAAGACGTCGAGTGCACGCTCTACCCGGTTCGGGCTCCACCGATCATCTTGATCGCACAGCGCGACCAGGGCACCCCGGGTATTCCGGATCGCCGCACCGAAGTTTTCACGGACCCCGAGGGCGGGGCGATGTTCGCGCACCACCATCGGTATCTGATCCCCCACCACCGCACGTGCCAAATCCACGGTGCCGTCTCGGGAATCGTCATCGGCCAGCACAATCTCGATCGGACGGACACTCTGATCGAGAATACTGCGCAGCTGTTCCTCGAGATAGCGCGCGCCATTATGGGTCGCCAGTGCTACCGAAACCCCGGGTACAGCGGGGGTATCACCGACGCTAGGCACCGGTATTGGCCCGGTGCGCGCTCCAGGCAGATTCGATGATCTCGGCGGTACCGCGGCGGGCTCGCCAGCCCAGTTCACGCTCGATCTTCTCCGCCGACGCCACCACGATAGCCGGATCCCCGGCCCGACGGTCCCTGATCTCGGGCCGAATATCCAAACCGGTCACCTCACGCACCAGGTTGACGATTTCCAGCACGCTGGTGCCCACACCGGTGCCCACGTTGAACGCGTCGTGCCAGCCGTCTGCGCGCTCACCCAGGTTGTCCAGGGTGGCTAGGTGGGCATCGGCTAGGTCACTCACATGCACGTAGTCGCGCACACAGGAGCCGTCGGGGGTGTCGTAGTCTCCGCCGAAGACCAGCGGGGATTCACCGGCATCGATGCGTTCAAACACCATCGGAACCAGGTTGAGGACCGCACGGTCCCCGAGTCGAGCCGATGCGGCACCGGCAACGTTGAAGTATCGCAGGCTCACGCCGCGCAACCCCCAGGCCGCACCAGCGGCCGCAACCAGGCGCTCCCCCATCAGTTTTGTTTCCCCGTAGGGGTTCACCGGGACCGTGCCATCGCTTTCCAGGATGGATGCGCCCTCGGTTGTACCGTAGACCGAGGCGGAAGAGGAAAATACCAGGCGGCGTACGTCGGCCTCCTGCATGGCAAGCAGCACGTTCGCCAGCGAGCCGATGTTCTGCTGGTAGTACCAGGCGGGTCGCTGCACCGATTCGAATACCTGCTTACGCGCGGCGAAGTGGATCACCGAGTCGATCCCCTTGGCACGCATGAGCTCGGTCAGCGGTGCCACGACCGAAAGATCGGCGAGATCCATCTGATGAATCTCGACGCCGTCCACCCGATGCGCCAGCCCGGTCACCAGATCATCAACAATCACGACCTCATCGCCGCGGTTTCGCAGCAGCTCAACAACGTGGGCACCGATGAAGCCGGCTCCGCCGGTCACGAGAGTTCGCATGCTGTGCAGCTTATCAAAGAGCGCGTTGAAGAACCTGCGAACGCCCGTCAATGCACACATCCCGCCGAGGTGAGGATCCGCTCCCCTGATAGCATGTGGGAGTGAACCTCGATATCATGCTCCCGTTTTACGGCCGATTTGATCACCTGGTTGAGGCGGTAGAGAGCGTTCGAGCGCAGACCGATCCGAACTGGCGTCTGGTCATTATCGATGACCAGTATCCCGATCCGGCACCGGGAGAATGGGCGGCGGCCCGAGCGGCCGAGGATCCGCGGATTGAATACCGCCGGAACGAAAAAAACCTGCGCATTAGCGGAAACTTTAACGAGAGTATCCGTCTGATGGAATCCGAGCACGCCATCATCATGGGCTGCGATGATGTCCTCCTGCCCGGCTATGTCGCCCACGTTCGCGCGCTGACCCAGGCATATCCGGATGTTTCCATCATCCAGCCCGGAGTCAGCATTATTGATGGCGAGGGTGAGCCCTCCTCGCCCCTGGCAGATCGGATCAAGTATCGGCTACGACCGGCCGGTACCGGAACCCGCGTCGCCGCGGGCGAGGAGCTGGTTACCGGACTGTTGCGCGGAAACTGGCTGTACTTCCCCTCCCTGGTCTGGCGTGTGGAAGAACTCAAGAAGCGGTCCTTCCGCACCGATTATGAGGTCGTGGAGGACCTGGTCATGGTGTTGGAAATCATCGAGGATGGCGGAACCCTCCTGATTGATGAGGACCCGGTGGTCTTCCACTATCGTCGTCACGCCACCTCGGTGTCCTCCAAGCGTGGACCGGACGGGAAGAAGTTCATCGAGGAACGCGAACTCTTCCACGATGCGGCCGAGCGCGCCCGCGCGCTGGGCTGGCACAAGGCCCGGCGCACCGCACAGATCCGATTTACCTCACGTGCTAATGCCCTCACCGAACTCCCCAGCGCCATTCGAGTGGGCTCGGGCGACGCCATACGCTCACTACTGCGGCACGCACTGGGCAGCTAACCAACTCACCTCACACCTGTGCCCTCCCCTCCGAGAGATCGGACGGGAGGGCACAGGTGTGTGTGCGCTACGACCGGCGAAGCGCGAGGAAGTGCACAACGAGGCCCAGCGCGGGCCCCGCAGCCAGCGCAATCAGCGCACGCTGCTCGATCGGTCCGGGCAACAGCAGAAGCAGAATACTGACCACCGCGGCCACGGCCCATCCGGCCACGAAACCGCTGTGACGGTTGAGCGCCACGGTGGCGGCACCACTCACGCAGAGCGCCCCGGTCAACCCTGCCGTGGCGACCATCGCCGCCACCAGCCACGGGTTCGGGTTGTACTGCCCGTTCGTCACCCAGTCGATAAACCAGGGGGCGATCCAGGCGGCGAGCCCGCTGAGCACCAGGGCACCGGCAATCACCGCGGCCATGAGGCGAGCCGCCGATGCCGCAACACGCTCGGGGGCCTTGCCAAAGTGCACAATCATAAAGTTCTGAAGCGCCAGCATCGGAATCACGATCGGCGCTCGTACGATCGTGAACACAAAGATCACGGTGGCCGCCGCCGCGCCGGAACCACCAAACACTGCCAGGAATAGCGGATAGCCGCTGATCAGCGCCGCGGTCGAGGCGGCACCGCCCACGGTGCGCAGGATGTTCCAGGTGATCTGCCGTGCCGAACTCCCCAGTCGAGTGGTTCCAAACTCGGTGTCGCGACCGAGCGCCGCAAGGAGCAACACCGTCAGCACCACGGGGACGATAATGGCCGCGCGCAGGGCGTTCTCCATACTCGCCACGGCAACCACGGCGACCGCCAGCAGGATGAGCCGCAGCAGCGGGTCGGCGATGATACCGACGGTCACCAGAGACCAGCGCTCCCGACCGTAGAGATTGCCATTAATTGCCGAAAACAACACGTAGGCTCCGCCACCGATCGCGATCAGCAGCACCGCAATCGGCCAGTCAGTGCTGAACACGCCGGGGCCCCAGGCAAGCCCGCTGACGCCCAGGATCAGGGCGATCACCAGCGCCGCGCTCAGCGCGAATCCCCGCGCGCTCACTCCGCTCGATGCCAACAGCGGGCTCCGTTGGGCCTCTGCCACCGCACGCGAATACTCCTGCTGCACGCCGGCAATGGCACCGACAACCAGGAAGAACGCCGACCAGAAGGCCATAAACTCGGTGTATTCGGGGGTCTTGCCGAGGATGCGCCCCATCCCGAATTGGATTACAAACCCCAGCACACCGGCAACGGCCGTGGCCCCCAGTACGAGGGGAAGGCCCGAGCGTACGGGTGTGATTTCGGTTGCGTCACTCACGCCGGACCCCTACCTGTATAAAACTGAAACAGCACGTGCTCCAGACTACCCGGCTTCACGGATCTATCTCCCAGGCCGACAGGGCTTTACCGGTTACCATGGAGCGTGCCCATTCAACATTCATTCCCCGACGACCCCACCGACGTGGACGGCGCCGCAACACCCGCGGGTGCGCAGGACGGCGTTGCCACCGCCGTACAGGCCCGGCCCGCGGACACCGCGTCCACGCCGCCGAGACGGCCGCGGACGCCATCCACCGGCAAGAAACTGACGTTTGAGCGATGGGCCCGGCTGTTGTGGGCACCGGTCATCCTGGTGCTTGCCGGTTTCGGTATGTCCTTTGTCGTGACCGCCAACCACAGCCATGCGCTCTCCCCCATCGACGAGTGGGTGTACGTCGACTACCTGTACAAGCTGCCCCATCAGGGCATTCTGCAGCAGGGCGAGATCATCGGCCATGAGGCACTGGATGCGATGGCCTGCGATGGGGTGAAGCCCTATGGGCCGATGGGACCGGCATGCCGCGGCGACTACTCCGATCTGAGCAAGTTCCCGTTCGCCGCCCGAACATCGGCCGATCCCTACACTCCGGTGTACTTCGCGATTACCCGAGTCGTTGGTGACACGATCCACGCGGTGACCGGTGCCCATGAGCTCACCTCCTGGCGCGCCACCGGGTCACTGTGGCTCGCCCTGACCCTGGTCCTGATGTACTGGCTGATGCGGATCTGGCGTGTCCCCAAGACCGTCGCCGTCGTTCTGGGCCTGGCGTTTATCGGTTCGCCGTACGCATGGTGGACCTTCACCTATGTCAGTACCGACGCGCCCACCATGGCACTGGGCACGGCCCTGCTGGTTGCCGCCACCTACTACGTGCGTGGCCGTGGTTCGGGCTGGTGGGTGGTAGGCCTCTCGGCATTCGCTCTGTCGATCAAGGTGACTAACATCCTGGCGGTCTGTCTGATCGCGCTGTACCTGGGTATCGTCTGGCTCGACGAGTTCATTGCCAAGCGCCGGCGGGGGATCGAACCACCCGCGCGTCGCGGCTGGTTCAATCCGCTCACCCTGGCGCTCACCTCGATCGTCGCAGCCGGAGTCGTCGAGGTTGCCTGGCTGGTATTCCGCCATCTGGTGTCCGTGGGCGACAGCGCCAACCAGGCAATTTCGGTCCCGCTCACCGGACAGGAGCTCCTGCTCCAAACCACCACGTTCCTGTCGGGCACGATCACATCGAACGTCAATATTTCGGGCAGCACAAACTTCGCCTATGCGATTCCCACCTTTGCCGTGCTTCCGCTCAGCTGGCTCTGCATCGCCGGTGTGATTGGTGCCTTCTGGGCGCTACGCAAAACCAACCCGGCTCGCCACATGATCATCGCGGTCACGATCTCGGCCGTGCTGTTTGCTCCGATGCTGGCAATCGTGATCACCCTGGCGACCGGTGCGTACTTCCCGCTGCCCCCGCGTTACGGATCCCCAATGCTGGCGGCCTTCCTGATGCTGGCCGGTATGCAGATTCGCAACCGATGGGCCACAATCCTGATCGGGACGTACGCGGTTGTGCTCTACGTTGTGGTGTTGGCTGCGGCGCCGGTGCTCGCACGCTAACCGCTCCCCCACCAGGCAAACGGCCGGGGCCGGATGAATCATCTGATTCATCCGGCCCCGGCCGTTTGTGCGAGGGGTTAGGGGCGGTCCTGCGGAGACTGCGCCGGGTCCTGCGCCTGAGAGATCGCGATGGCTCGAGCCAGCTCGGTGATCTGCGCCTCCTGCTGACGGTAACGACGTGACGCGGTTACCGAGCTCCCAATGAAAACCACGATCAGGCCGTAAAGCAGCAGATCGGTTCCGCGTCCGACACCCAGCAGGTTTGCCAGGGAGTTAATCAGGTCGGGGAACACCACGGCAAAAACGGCCGCGAGGATCAAAACGAGGGTGGTCAAACGACGAACGGCAAGGTGCCGAGCCCCGCGAGTGGGAATCACCAGGAAAAAACCGATGATGAGGAAAACCGCGATGAGCACTGCCTTAATAAAAAACTGATTGTCCATTTCCGTGTACCGTTTCCCCTACTTCAGCCAGAGATCGCTGAGGATATTAACCGAGTTCCACAGCGACTGCCCCTTGGAACGGGAGTAGTCGGTGTACACCACAAAGACGGGCTCCTCCGCGTAACGCAGCTTGGCGTTGGCGATCTCGGCGATGATTTCGGAGGCGTGTGCCATCCGGTTTTGGCGAATGCGAATCGCGCTCGCACCGGTGCGGTTAAACGCTCGCAGACCGTTGTGAGCATCGGTCAGCTTCATCCCAGAGGTAAGGTTTCCGAAGATCACCGCGGCCTTCAGCACGATCTTCTTGAGCAGGCCCGGCTTGGTCCGTCCGTCCAGGAAGCGCGAACCGATCACCACATCGAGCGGCTCCGAGTCCAGGCGGTTAACCATCGCCAGGGCGTCCTCAACCCGGTGCTGCCCGTCGGAATCAAAGGTCACAAAAAACTCTGCATTGGGATCCTGCAGCGCGTAGCTGATCCCGGTCTGCAACGCGGCCCCCTGGCCCAGGTTGATCGGATGGACCACAACGGTCGCCCCGCCCAGGCGCGCCTGTTCGGCCGATGCATCCGTGCTGCCGTCGTCTACGCACACGATGTTGGGGAAGGTCTGTCGAGCGTGCTCGACAACCTCCCGCACGACCTGTGCCTCGTTATACAGCGGCACCACGAGCCACGTGCGTTGGGTTACTGATGTGGAAATGCGATTCTCCCTCGCTCGGTATTCGTAGTCCAGTGTAAAACACTGCGACGGGGAAGCTCTCCAGCTCCCGCGGTACGCCGGATGTGGCGTCCGATAGTTTGTGATGACATGCGGCTGCGTCACGGTGCGAGTACTCGCATCGTGACGCAGCCGCGGTCATGCCTATGCCAGAGGACCATCCGGGATGAGGCGGGCGAAATCGAAGGAGACGTTGAGGAATCCCACGGCCGGGCCGCCCAGTGCGTTGAAACGATCCATCGAATCCACCGCGCGCTTGCGGCCCGCATCCAACAGATAGATCCGACCGTCGCCGGTGCGGATGAACTTGGGGGCCGGATTCTTAGCCTTGGTCAGAACGGCGCAGGTGGAGGGATCCAGTGTTGTATAGCCCACCGGGAACTGGTTCCGGTCGGTCACCGGGACCAGGGTTCCACCGGCCGCGACAAATGAGTTTGCGCCACAGATGTACCCGTAGGCCAACGGTGCTGCGGCGACCTTGTACGCGTTGAGATCCGCGATCGAAACAAAGGTGACCGACTGCGTGATCCCCGCCGCGGCGGCGGGGTCGAAGCTGTTCAGCAGAACCTTGGTCCCGGCACCGTCGATCAGGTACACGTTCGGGTCGGCGGCGGTCCGGTACAGCGCACCCACGGTGAGCTGGGCCGGTCCGGTCTTGATCCGGGTGAATACCTTATCTGGCAGGGTGACAAACTGACTCGACCCGTTGAGGCGAACAAAGCCCGACCATCCGTCGTATCCGCGGATCTGGCCATCGGCCGCACGCGAGATCACCGGCGAGCTGGCGCCCTTGACCGCGGCACCGGCAGGAACGGTGCCCTGCAGCGGATAGTCGGCAACAAGCTGCGCGGTGGCCGGCACACTGTCCAGGCTTCCCGCCCCGCTGTCTGCTGCCCACTCGACTCGGCCGTCGCTGGTCAGGAGCTGCGTCGGCCCGCTTCCGCCCACACGGACTCGACCAGAGAACACGGTGGAATTGGCGGTCAGCATATTAATCGAGTCGTTTGAGAGCGAACCGTACGGCTTGAGGTTGTTCTTCAGCGAGTTCAGCGTCGCCTCGGAGACTGGATACCGGCTGCTGCCGTAAACATAGCTCAGCGCCGACGTGTTGCGGTTTTGCACCACCAGTGAGTCCCGCACAATCGGAGCTCCCAGTGCCAGGCCGGAAATGGCCGAGTCGCTCAGCATGGTGAACCCGGCGGGAATGCCGGCCTGGCTCTGCGAGGCGGCGTCGGCTACCTCGCGACGCTGGCTGGACTTAATGTAGAAGCGCTGCCCCGAGGACAAACCCACCACCGAGGTGAGGGCCGGACCGGTGGTGAACTTTGCCACCTGATCGTCGGTGAGCTGCACGTATCCGGCGGGGTTGCAGGCTCCGGCAAAGTCTTCCACGATCACACAGGAGCTCATGGAGAATTTCACGCCGTTATCGAAGAAGAACATCGCCCCACTTGCCGCGCGCATAATGCGTCCCGCGGGCTGTGCCGTGGTGAACTTGTCCAGGTAGGACTGGTCCACATAGGACACGTTCCCCAGCGGTGCCAGGTTATTGAGCAGGGTCATGTCGGAGACCACGTGCTTACGGGTATCGCTGATCAGATACACCGTCGAGTTCGACGTGGTTCGCACCAGGGCGCTGGGGTCGGTGGAGGCACCAAACCAGTCGGTGTACATCCGCCAGAAGTTTCGGTTTCCATAGGAGCTGCAGGAGTCACCGGTGCCATAAAGGTTGTTCAAGGCCGCCTGGTTGGGCTGGTACGGGGTGTAGTTGTAGAGCCCGGCGGTTGCCTGGTTCTGGATAAACACCGGCGTGGTTCCACAGCTTGCGTTCGGGTGCAGGCGAATGTTGTTCACGCGTCCGGCAATGTGTCCCCAGTAGGTCGGGTTCGCCTGGTAGCGCTTGAACTGGAGCGCGGCCATATACACCTGGTTGTAAAAACCGAAGTACTTGGCATCACAGGCGGAGGTGTCCGGGCAGGCATAACCGGTGGCGATCGTATAACGCGATGCCGACGGGTTGCTCAGCGTGACCAGGCCCTGCTCCTTTTCCAACAGGACCAGGATCGCCTTTTGACTAATGCCGCAGGCTTGACCCACGCGCGCAATAATCTGTGCGGCGGTCTCATTGGCGCGTCCGTCATAGGCGGCACACTTGCCCGCGTCTGCCGGACGGGTCACCGTGTTCATGGTGAAGTCCTTAAGACAGGTGTATCCGCTCTGACACTTGGCAACCTTGCCGTTCAGGAACGACTGCACCTCGGCGGCACTCATGGCCTGACCGTCGAAGAACTGTGCGTCGGTAATCAGGTTGCCCGGATTGAAATCACGGGCATCGGCCGCCTGGGCGGAGGTCGCCGGAACGATTCCTACCAGGAGGCCAAGAAGCAGCGTAAACAGGAGTCCGCCGCTGAGGGAGCGGCTGCGGATACTCATGGGACCTCCACGGTCTCGACGGCGGAGGTGACCGGCTGTGCGGCACTATCCACGGGTTTATAAACGAGACGGGCCTTCCACGACCCACTCGGAAGCTTTTCGATCGGTACCTGTCCCACGCCGCAGCTGGTGCTTGCCCGATCGGCGACACCGGTGCGCTCCACGCTCTGCACGACACCCTCGTCGTTGGTGAGCTCGTAGGTGCAGGAACCGTTGTCCTCGATGATTCCGGTGACATACCCCGAAACCGAGACATTTTTCCCGTCGACGTCGACGCTTGCCAGTACCAGAACTGCCTCGTGCTCGTCGGCCGGGTTTTCTGTTTCGGTACCGGGTGAGCTGCTGGCCTCGCCCGAGGGCAGGGGCCCGGGACCCGGGGTGTGAGGCTCCGTGGCCTCGTCATGTACGGCGCATCCGGCCAGGAGCAGCAGCGAAAGCACCCCGATTGCCCCTAGCTGAGCCGGGCGTCGATGGGCGCTCATATTCCGTTGACGATTTCTCGCACGTTCCCGCATCGGTTGTACTCCTGACTCCCCGCCGTAACGGGTTGCCAGCCCGCTGTCACATCTGACATTTAGTCAGCTTAATCGACGGAACCCGCCGCGTCGAATGCTCGTGTCGTATCCGCACTCTCGCGAGGACAAGCCTCGGAGCCTACGATCCGCTTCCCAGAGGTGTTCCGGTGAAGACAAAAAGCAGTCCACAGACAAATGCCACCGGGGCACCGATCAGGATCAGCACTCTCCCGGCCCGCGCGCGGGCACACAGCGTCACGGTGATGGCCAGCGCGATCGGAAACAGCGATAGCGCATAACGGGTGGGAAGTGGGAAGTATCCCTGACCCGTCAGCCACAGTGCGGCCACGAGGAGTGGTCCACCCAGAAGACTGACGATAAGGACCCCCAGAGCCAGGGCGAACAGCAGCGAATTACGCGCATTCTCGGGGTCCGGAGTGACGGAGGAGACCTCGGACCGGCGCACGACTCGCGGCCCATACAGCACCAGCGCCGCCAGGATTCCGCCCACAATAGCCCAGCCCAGCACGGTGGCAACCAGGTAGCCGGGGGCGTTGAAGAGCAACGGATCCCGGCCGCTCGTGGTGTAGGAACCGAAAAATTTCAGGACTTCACGTACCAGCGCGTCCCCGGTCAAGGGCTGGGTAATTCCCTGCGCACCCGACAGCGGATCGGCGAGTTTCGGGCGCAGCACGCTCCACACCCCCTGGCCGATCAGTGGCAGTATCAGCATCGAACCCAGTACCGTGACCACACGGCGAGTCGTCACGGCCTCGGGCAGGGAACGCCGCCAGGCCAGCACCACCAGGGTAATCGCGCACGCAGCCACCGCCATCAGGTTTTGTAATTTGGCCAGGGTGGCAACGAGCGCAATCGTCGGCAACATCCAGGCCCCGCGTCCACTCTGCGCCCAGCGAACGGTGACATAGAGTAGCGCCGCACCGGCCACAGGGGCGGTGGCATCGGTGGTGACAAACGTGGTCGACCACCAAATCGGTAGCGATCCGATCAGGAGCAGGGGCGCGGCCACGCTGAGCATGCGATCAGCACCCAACCGGCGCAACGATCCGGCAAGCAGCACGGCCGCTGCCGCAAGCCAGACCGCACCCACCAGACGACCAGCGGCCACCAGGTCCATCCCGCCGAGCGTCATCAGCGGTTGAGCGAGGACACGGGTGATCGCGAAGTAGATCGGGGTGTACAGATCCGCGGTGTTCGCGCCGCCAAACGGATAGTCCGCATCGGTGCCGGATACGCCGGTGCCACAGAACTCGGGCCGCGGCTCGAGCGCGTACTGCACGCCGTGGCAGTCCAAATACTCGCGGGCAAACTCTCCGGTCGCCTCCCCCGAAGCCACCGCTCCCTGGCTCCCAACCTTGGCCAGGTAATCGATATAGACGTACTCATCGATGGGTGACAGCGAGGTGTGCTGCGCCGCTCCCACCCCGACGAAGGCCATGCTCGCGGCCACCAGCAGGAGGACCGAAAGTATGCGTACCGTCCAGCTTCGCGTGTGACTCATCGATACTCCCCGATTGGTATGGGTTTTCCCGGGTGAACGTCTCACGCTCAGGCGGCACACATAGACCGCCGTTACCCGTAGATTAGTATGCTTGTACACGCTGGCTCAAATATGCCCGCACTGGAGTGCGCCCAAATTCTTCGTCCTTCTCGACGAATGGGTGCATACATCACTGGAGGAACCCTGCCCGTGCAAAATCAAGCGGCCGAATCTGCGGAGAACCGGATCGCTCGGCTCTCCACCGAACCGTTCGTCTCGGTCGGCAGCAACCCGGGGTTCTTTTCGGGTACCCGAGCGTCGATCGTAGACATCTGGAAGCACCGCGAGCTCTTGGGCCTGCTGGTTCGTCGTGAGCTGCGGGCAAAGTATAAGGACAGCCGACTCGGCATCGTCTGGAGCCTCGCTCGCCCGCTCGCGCAGCTGCTGATCTACTACTTCGCCATCGGTCAGGTCCTCGGCGCCGCCCGTTCCACGCCCGACTTTGCGATCTTTGTGTTTATCGGCCTGACCATGTGGGCGCTGTTCACCGACATTCTCAACTCGGGGGTGGGGTCGATCATCTCCAACTCGGGCCTGGTGAAAAAGGTCTACCTGCCGCGTGAGATCTTCCCGCTCGCGGGTGTGGGTTCGGCGCTGTTTAACTTCGGTGTGCAGGTGGTGATCCTGATCATCGCGTTCATCGCGCTGGGTGCGCCGCCGATCCCCGATCATCTGCTGCTGGCTCCGCTGGCGCTGATCACGCTGATCGTGTTTGCGACCGCCATCGGGCTGGCGCTTGCCGCCCTCAACGTCTATTTGCGCGACATCCAGCACTTCGTGGAGCTCGCGCTGACCATCCTGTTCTGGGCCTCCCCGATCGTGTACCCCTTCAAGTTTGTGCACGACAAGCTGCAGGGCAACTGGCTGGAACAGATCTATCTGAACAACCCAATTACCCTCTGTATTGTCTCCATGCAGCGTGCCCTGTGGCGCGCCGGATCCGTGGAGACCGACCCCAAGCTGATCCAGCACTGGCCCGAAAACCTCGAGCTGCGCCTGCTGATCACCCTCGGTATTTCCATTGTGCTGCTGTGGCTCGCCCAGCGCCTCTTCGCCCGCCTGCAGGGCAGCTTTGCACAGGAGCTCTAAATGACCACTACAGACATCATCCGGGTCCACGACGTATCCAAGCGCTTTGTCCTGCACCAGGACAAATCGCTCAAGGAGCGAGTACTCAACGTGCGTAAGGCCCGTGAGCACCGCAATGACTTTTGGGCGCTGTCAAACATCGACCTGACCATTCAGGCGGGGACCACCGTGGGCCTGGTGGGTCACAACGGCTCGGGCAAGTCGACCCTGCTCAAGGTCATCGGCGGAATCCTGCAGCCCACAACCGGAAAGGTCGAGCGTCGCGGACGTCTGGCCGCCCTGCTCGAGCTGGGTGCGGGATTCCATCCCGACCTCACCGGCCGCGAAAACGTGTACCTCAACGCGGCCATCCTCGGGCTGAGCCGAGAGGAAACCGACGCGATCTTCGACGACGTGGTGGAGTTCTCCGGGATCGAGTCGTTCATCGAGACCCAGGTGAAGTTCTACAGCTCGGGCATGTATGTCCGCCTAGCCTTTGCCGTTGCCATCCATGTGGAACCCGACCTGCTGCTGGTGGACGAGGTCCTCGCCGTGGGTGATGAGCCGTTCCAGCGCAAATGCATGGACAAGATTGCCGAGTTCCAGAGTCAGGGCCGCACCATCGTGTTGGTGAGCCACTCCGCCGCACAGGTGGGCTCGCTGTGTGATCGTGTCATCGTCCTGGACGGTGGCAAGATTATGCACGATGGCGACCCCGCCAAGGGCCTGGCAATCCTGCGTGCCGGTTATGAAGCCGACCGCGTCGCACACGAGGCCGAAGCACCGGCCCCGGCGGTGGACAGCTACCGGATCGCCAATGCCACCGCAACATTTGACCCCACGACTCCCGATGATGTGCGGGTGGGACTGGACGTCGAGGTCCTCGAGCCCCGCGATAGCTGGGGAATCGGACTCTCGATCGAGAATTCGTTGGGTACCCATCTCTATGGCATGACCACCTTTGACCGTCCCGAGCTTGTGCTTCCCAACACGCGCGGGGTACACCACCTCGAGATCGTGCTGCCGCAGGTGCGGGTGGGAGCGGGTACCTACCTGGTCAACATCGGCCTGGGTAACCAGGCGGGTGAGACCTTCCACCGCATCGCCGGTGCCGCCTCATTCGCGGTCGAAGCCAATGACTTTGGCTATGGTCTGATCCGAATCAACCCCGAAATCACGGTAACCTCCTAAACATGAACAACACGATTCGCGCCGGACTGCTCTACGACTCGGTGAGTCGCAACACCGGCGATATCGCGATGGGTATTGCGGCCGGTCAGTTGCTGAGCGCTCGCGGCGTTGAGCACACCATTATCGATCCGTTTGGCCCCTCGGCCTCCTCAACCACCCCGATGATCGTGGGCGGCGGCGAGCTAATCCGGACCACCGTCGACGACTTTTACGATCGTTTCCGTCCCCATGGACCGCATATCCTCAATGCCACCGGAATCTGGGACAGCGCCAATGACCTGGACTATCTGCGCGACTATGCGTTTGTGTCGGCACGCTCGAGCCGCGAAGCCGAGACGCTCGCCCCGTACGCCGACCAGGTGGAGGTACTCCCCTGCTCCACCACGCTGATGCGTTCCGAGCACTATCAGATTCCGGGTCTGGAGGAGGGCGAACCGGTCGTGGGCATCCACCTGGTGCCCCACTCCCTGCGCCTGATCGATGATCTACTCACGCTGATCAACGCAATTCCCTACCGCAAGGTCTTCATTCCGTTCACCCACTACAACGGGGATGAACCCTTCATGCGCTCGCTCTTCGATATGAGTGATGCGATCGTGCTGCCCAAGCTGGATCCGCTGGAGTTGCACTCGGTGCTGGGACAGATGCGCTATACCGTGGTCTCCTCCCTGCACGCCTCGATCTTCTCCTACTCGCAGAACGTGCCGTTTGTGTCGATCCACCAGCGCAAGGCCGAGTACTACTTCAGGGACCGCGGACTCGAGGGCCAGCTGGTGCGTAATAATGGCGAGTTCCAGTCGGCTCTGGAGCGCGCCGCATCCGGCGAGATGGACTTCACCGATCTGATTGCCGCGGATGCCGCACGCATCAACGCGGCCTATGATCGCTACACCGGCCTGCTGGGCGAGGGCTTCCCCACCCAGGCAGCCCCCAACGCCGCCGAGCAGGCTCAGCGTACCGCGCTGTACCTGGAACAGGCCGACCGTGTGATCGCCGATCACGACCTCGCCCTGGGCGCGGTCGAGGCCCGCCGCCTGGCCACCCTCGGTGAGATGCGTGATATCTACGCCAGCCACCAGCGGCTCGAAGCGGTGGTGGCCGAGCAGGCGGAACAGATCCGACGCCTGGAAGAGGCTCTGCCGACCCGAATCAGTCGGAAGCTCGGTCTAATCCGCTAGCGGCCTCCCCGAGCCTCCTAACGGGCATTCTGGCCCGCAGCGCATAACCACAACGCCCTCGTGATCCAATCGGATGACGAGGGCGTTGTGTGTGCGGATCGGTTAGCGCTTGCGCGAGTGTTCCAGCGAGCCACTGCGCAGGGCAGCCTCATCGCTCAGGTCCACCAGCGTGGAACGACGATAGCTCTTCCACTTGGCCACCTGATAGCGCGGGTTATTGGCCAGCCAGAACAGGCGGCGCTTCCAAGAGAACTCCCGATCGCGCAGAATGCGCAGGGTGTCCCCCACAATCCCGCGCAGGGTCAGCTTGGCCTGAGCCTTGGCGGTGAGCACCGGAATATCGTGGCCGATTCGGCGCAGGCCCACGGTCTCATCAAAGATCCGCTTGCGGTACTCGGCCAGGGTCAGATCGTTGGAGTGCTCAACGGCACCGCGCGGCGCATAGGCCTTGATCCAGCCGGCCTCCACCAGGTCCCGACCAAAGAGCTGGTCCTCGGCATAGGGCACGTCCTGGTAGGGAATCACGTCGGTCAGGAACGCGCGACGGGCGGCGGAGTTCACGTCGGAGTAGAACGAGATCGCACCCAGCACGCCCTCGGACTGAACAAACTTGTCCTTATAAAACACACCGGTACCAAAGTCCGGTCCGAATCCGGCAAACATGCCCTGGATCTCGTACTTCAGCAGCGGGAAGCAGCCCACCCGCGGCACCTGCTTCCCCATGACCGCCACGATCTTGTCGGAGATCGCGAACGGCGCGATCAGCTCGGCGGCCCACATCGGGGTCTGCGGGATCGCATCGTGGGTCAGGTAGGCAATGAACTCGCCGTGCGCCAACTGGGCCGCCAGGTTACGAGTGCGACCGTGTCCGAACTCATGGTTGGGGATCTGGTGCAGCACCACCTCGGGGAAGCGGGCAATGATGTCCAGGGTCGAATCGGTGGAGCCCGAGTCGATGACCAGAACCTCCATCTCCCCGTCCAGTTCCTGATTGCGCAGCTGGGTGAGGATGCGCTCCAGGTAGTCCTCGCCGTTATAGGTGAGCACGGCTACCGTCAGCAGCGGCGCGCCAGGTTCTTTAGCCATTGGTTTGTTCCTTAATCTCGGCCCAGGTGGCCGCTACACCGGCATCCAGGCTGGTGAGCGCGGGCTCACCAAACTCGGCGCGCAGTCGCGAGGTGTCCAGCACAACCCGGTCCACAAAGGTGGCCGGTTTGGGCTTTTCCAAAATGGTGAAGTCCTCGCCGGTCACCCGGGCGAGGGCCGCCAGAATCTCTGAAACGCTGTAGCCAATGCCACTGCCCAGGTTGTACAGCGAGTGTTCGGTTTCACGGCCGATAAAGGCGACAATCATATCGACCAAATCGGTCACGAACACGTAGTCACGCACCATCGAACCGTCACCCAGCTGAATGACCTCGTCTCCACGCGCGATGTTGCGCAGCGCGATCGGGATCAGACCCTGCCGTCGGTTAGGGTGCTGGCGGGTACCGTAGGGGTTCGAGATACGCAGCGCCGTAGAGCCCAGCCCATGCCTGGTCTGGAAGTAGTTGAGATAGTTCTCGATGGCCAGCTTGCCGATCCCATAGGGAGAAATCGGCAGTGCACGATCGGCCTCCCCGTAGCGCTCCTTGCCCTGCGAGCCATAGATGGCGCCGCCCGTTGAGGCAAAGTAGAAGTGTTCTACCCCCGCGTGAACGCAGGACTCGAGGAGTTCCACGGTCTGGGCGATGTTGGTGCGGATATCCAGGGTGGGATCGGATTCAGCGGTGGCCGGGGTGGTGGTGGAGAGGAAGTGGAACACCAGATCCTGGTTGGCCGTGGCCTCCTCCATGTCCGACCGGCTCAGAAACTCGCCCCGGAACACCCGCACACCGGGTTCGGTAAACGTGGGCTCCTGCGAGCTGAATCGGTCAAAAGCGGTAACCTCATGACCCGCGCGCGACAGCGCATCCACCAGGTGCGAACCGATAAACCCGTTCGCCCCGACAACGAGTGCCCTAGCCACGCATGGCCTTTTCGAGCGCCTCATTGAACTGCACACCCGAGTCTTCCCAGTTGGCGTTCGCCACCGAAGCGGAGATAGTCTTCGCATACTCGGGGGCGTCCTCGCGGTTGACAGCCTCGCTCAGTCGACGAGCCAGCGCACCGGGAACCGGCTCACAGTAGTCGATGTAGGGGTTGTCGGACACCATGCGGTTGTTGGCACCGTCGTTTACGACGGCGACTACACCCGAGCTCAGCAGCTCAAGCGGCAGCAGCGACATATTGGTCAGCGACAGCACCAGACCGGCAGCACAACGGTTGTACACCGTGTTGAGCTCGGAGAGCTTGAGGCTGGAGAGATTCTTGTGCGGGAACGGAATGTCCCAGTTGGAAACGTCCCAGCCGGCCAGGTTGATGGTCACGTCGGGGTTGAGCTTGTGGAAATCGGCCAGGGCCATGATGCCCAGCTCAAATGCACGACGTGCGGTCACCGGGCGGGCGTAGAAGAACACCTCGTTGCGGCGACCGGTGTTGGTCAGCGAGTAGTTCTTCTTGTTCACCGCGAAGTCGAACGAGTCACAGGTCATGCCATACTCGGTGCTCAGCTTGTGCGAGAGCCACCCTCCGGCGGTGATGCCGTGGAAGCCGAAACGGTAGGTGTTCTCGGCGAGGATTGCCTGCGAACCGAGCTCGTAGAAGCTGGGTTCGTAGTCCTGCACGAAGTAGAAGCGGCGCGCGTGGGTCTTGTCCAGGTACGCGGGGTAGGCGGTTTCCCAACCGGTGGCGAATAGCGCCTGGGTCTCGGCGTCGACCCCAACCTTGCGGTCGTAGAGCTTGATCTCGGCCTTAACGTTGGGGTACGCGTCGCTCTGATCCAGCATCGCCTTGGTATCGCGCAGGTTCGGGCCAAAGTCCGAGGTGGTGTAGAGATACACGGTGCACTTGTGACCGGCCTTTTCGGCAAAGTCGATGAACCGGAAGAGGTTCTGGTGTCCGCCGGACTCACGGCCGGGAGGAGACATGATCCAGGCGATGTTGATCGGGCCTTCCTCAACCACGATCGGGTTTTCCAGCTGCGGTGCCGGAAGGGTCCAGTCCAGTTCCGCGGCATCGCCGAGGTCAACCAGCATCTGACCGGCGGGGCTCTGCGGAATCAGCATCACGGATGCCTTTGCAAAGACGCGGCCCAGGTAGGTCTTGATTCCCTCATCAGCGATCAGCCGAGCAGATCGCCCAACGGCGTTGAAAATGTTAGCCACGGTGTAGGAAGTTCCCCTCGTCGTTCGTGCGCGACCCGCGTCATTTGTGCGGCGACGCTAAACGGCAAAAATGCCGGCGAACGCCCAGTCTATCAAGGGCCAAGCTGAACATTGCGCGAGAAGCCGACAGTTTTGAGAACGCCAGCGGGACGAACCCTCACAGCGCACGCTCATCGTAGGCACCCGCAAGCATCGGTACACTGGAAACAATGTCCTCCCTGAATCCGGAACGCGCCGCCGTAGTAACGGTGACCTATAACTCGTGTGCCCAGGTCTCCGAGTTTCTCGATTCCCTGGCTCAGACCACCCTGCCCGGCGACCACATCATCGTGGTGGAAAACCGTTCCCCGCAGGCCGAAGCCACCCGTCAGACCGCCGCCGCCCACGGGGTGAACTTTGTGTGCCTGCCCAGCAATGCCGGCTACGGAAGCGCGATGAACCGCGGTGTCGCGACGCTGGACAGTGGGGTCGAGTACGTCCTGATTTCAAATCCGGACGTGCGCCTGAACGCGGATACGCTCCCCGCCCTGGTCGACTGGCTGGATACCCATCCCGACTGCGGCGCCGTGGCCCCGCGGATCCTCAATGAGGACGGCACTGTCTATCCCTCGGCCCGCTCGGTCCCCTCGCTGCGTAACGGTGTGGGCCACGCACTGTTTGCCCGGTTCTGGCCGGACAACCCCTGGTCGCGCCACTATCGGGCCGACGCAGACTATGGCGACACCCCGCGCGACGCCGGCTGGCTCTCCGGGGCCTGCCTGCTGGTGCGACGCAGCGCATTCGAGAAGCTTGGCGGATTCGACGAGGGCTTCTTCATGTACTTCGAGGATGTAGACCTGGGCTACCGGCTGGGTCTTGACGGCTGGACCAGCACCTACTTGCCCACGGTGAGTGCCACCCACACCGGCGGCACCTCTACCCGCACCGAATCCGATCGGATGCTGCGTATCCATCATGAGAGTGCCTACCGCTTTATGAGCAAGAAGTACCACGCGTGGTACCTCGCCCCCCTCCGCCTGGTACTGCGGGTTGGCCTGTGGGCGCGCTTCCAGCTCATCCGCCGCTCACACGAATAGGCATCACGGCAAAAAACGGCACCGATCCGGTTGGATCGGTGCCGTTTTTCGATGAGGCTCTAGCCCTCGCTGTCGGCGAGGTGAGCGAGGTACTTACCGTAACCGCTCTTGATCAGCGGCTGAGCCAGCGCCTTGAGCTGATCGGTATCGATCCATCCGGCGCGCCAGGCAATCTCCTCGATGCAGCCGACCTTGAAGCCCTGACGGTCCTCGATCACGCGCACATACTCGGAGGCCTGCATCATCGACTCGAATGTGCCGGTGTCCAGCCAGGCGGTGCCGCGATCCAGAACCTGAACGTGCAGGTTGCCCTGCTCCAAGTAGCGCTCGTTCACGGTCGAAATCTCCAGCTCGCCGCGGGCACTGGGCTCGATCGACTTGGCAATCTCGATGACCGAGTTGTCGTAGAAGTACAGACCGGGAACGGCGTACTTGCTCTTGGGCTGCTCGGGCTTTTCCTCGATCGAAATCGCGGTGAAGTTCTCGTCAAACTCGACCACACCGTAGCTACGCGGGTCGGCAACCGGGTAGGCGAAGATGACGGCACCGTCAATCTCGTTGTGGTTGCGCAGCGCTGAACCCAGGCCCGTGCCGTGGAAGATGTTGTCTCCGAGGACCAGGGCTACCGAGTCATCACCGATGAACTCCTCACCGATGATGAAGGCCTGTGCCAGACCATCCGGCGAGGGCTGAACGGCGTACTCCAGGCGGATGCCCAGGTCCGATCCGTCACCCAGCAGAGCCTTGAACTGCTCGTTGTACTCGGGGGTGGTGATGATCAGGACCTCGTTGATGCCCGCCATCAGCAGGGTCGAGAGGGGGTAATACACCATCGGCTTGTCATAGATCGGCATGAGCTGCTTGGAGATGCCCTTGGTGATCGGCCACAGTCGGGTGCCGGAACCGCCGGCGAGGATGATGCCCTTCATAAAACTAGTTGCCCTTCAGCGTTTCGTAGTAGGCGCGCGCGGCGTCCCAGGTTGGCAGCAGACCCGAGGCGGCAGCCTCGGCGAGGCTCGGTGCCTCGGTGTCCTTCGGAGAAAGCAGCAGTTCGCCGGCCTCGGCCGGGAACTCCAGGGCGATCTCCGGGTCAAGCGGGTTGATTCCGTGCTCCCGGTCGGGACGGAACACGTCGTTCACCAGGTAGGTCACGGTGGCATCGTCGGTCAGTGCCACAAAGCAGTGACCGAGGCCCTCGGAAATAAAGATCGCCTTGCGCTCGACATCGTCCAGACGAACCGCATCCCACTGACCGAACGTGGGCGAGCCCACCCGAATGTCGATCACAAAGTCGAGGACCGCACCACGCTGGCACATGACATACTTCGCCTGACTCGGCGGCACATCGGCAAAGTGAATGCCGCGCACGGTGCCGCGCTTGGAGACCGAGGTGTTGGCCTGTGCCAGGTTCACCGCACGGCCGGTGGCCTTGGTCAGGTGGTCGAAACGGTACGCTTCCAGGAACACGCCACGGTCATCACCAAACTGCTTCGGCGTGATCTCATAGCTGTCAGGGATCTTTAATTCACGGATATCCACGCCGTCAGTCTAGCAATCTTCGCTCCACGAGTGCCCAACGCTGGGACAGGGCGCACGCTGAACGTGCATTCACCGCGCCCCAACGCTAGGACTTGGGTGCCAGACCGAGGACCGGGAACAGCACTCGGGCGGCCATCTTCATTCCTCCCACCAGCGCATCGGCACCGTGTCCCGCCCCGGGGACCGAAAACAGGGTGGTGTTCATCCCGGCCGCGCGTGCACCCGCGGCAACCTTCGCGGCCGCGGCCGAGTAGTCGGGGTCCTTGGCCCCGCCGGTGAAGATCGCCGTCGAATCGGTGTAGTGCCGGGTCGCCATGATCTTGAGGGGCTTGATCGCGTCATAGGCAGCCATGTTCCCCCCGAAGAAGTTCTTCAGCGAGGTGGCAGCTTCGGAGGCTCCCGGGTAGTCCTCCCCCGAAATATCGATCACGTTGCGGAACAGCTCGGGATGGGTGGCCCCGTAGTAGATGGCGCATCCCCCGCCGTTGGAGTACCCGGCGATGGTCCACGTCGAGGGATCCTTGATCACATTGAGGTTGGCCAGAGCCCAGTTTGGGACGTCCTGGGTCATGTAGGTCTCCACATTGCCAAACTGCTTGGAGTTGATGCAGAGGGTATCGACGTTGGGATTTCCCAGCTGATCGGCCACCACCACAATCGGTGCGAGGCCGTTATTTTCCACCGCATAGGCGTCCAGAGCCTGCTGCATGAACGCCGGGTTGGGGTCGCCGGGCTGACCCATCATCATGATCATGAGGGGCAACGCCGGCGGGTTCGGAGCAAGCGCGGCCGGGGGAAGGTAGATTCCTGCGGGTCTCGCTTTAAACCCTGACAGTGTTCCCGGAATCACCTGAGTTCCGGTGCGTCCCAGTGCGGGCATGCCCGCCGGGGGCTTCCACGACTGATACAGCGGACCGGTGGGTTTGGGCTGCTGCGCCGTCGGCTTCGCCAGATGAATCGGCTTATTTTCGACGATGTGGAGGAATGCTCCCACGGTCGGGTTGATCCCAAATGCCGCGTTCACCCCGACCGTCGCCGCAAGCGCAAAGGACACGATGCCCAGCGCGGCAATGACCTTGCGCCACCACCGGCTGCGGAAAAGATTCACGATTGCTACGCCAAAGCCGATGAAGGCGAGTACGATCCAGGTGCGTGCCTCCGCGCCCAGCGGCGCATCAATGAGTTTGAGCCCGCGTTCGACAACCAGGAGAGTCAGAATCCCCAGGGCACCACTAATCACGATTGTCAGGAGCGCCGTACGAAGCCATGCACGGGACCACGGGCGAATCAGCAGGTAGAGCAGGATCAGTGCGGCCACCGCATAGATGGTGTTGACCACGGGCCCGCTGACGATATTGATATCGAGCAGGTTCAGTTTCACGGCGAATCGACTTTCTGCAATGGGGAGGGGAACGCGGCCGCGAACGGCTGCGGGTGATCACGGTATTACCCATTCCTGACCGCTACCTGTACCCGGTATGGACCCCGTAGAATCGGGGGAACAACACGTGAGGAATACATGCGCTACCTGATCACGGGAGCGGCCGGAATGCTCGGCCGCGACCTGCAAACCGTTTTGGCCGACCAGAGTGTCACCGCGCTGGATCGCGCCGGGCTGGACATCACCGATCCCGACGCCGTACACGCGGCGGTTGCCGGCCACGATGTGGTCATCAACTGCGCCGCCTACACCGCGGTGGACGCGGCCGAAACCGATGAGGACGCCGCCTATGCGGTCAACGCGCTGGGACCGCGCAACCTGGCCGCCGCCGCTGCCGCCCACGGGGCCAAGCTGATCCATATCTCCACCGACTACGTGTTCGCCGGCAACGCCACCGAGCCCTATGCCGAGGACACCGCCCGCGCACCGCTCAACGCCTACGGCCGCACCAAGGCCGCCGGTGAGGAGTTTGTGCTGGGTGAGCACCCGACCGGTGGGTTCATCGTGCGCACCGCCTGGATCTACGGTGAGCACGGCAACAACTTTGCCGCCACCATGCTGCGCCTGGCCGGCAGCCACCCCACCGTGAGCGTGGTCACCGACCAGGTCGGTCAGCCCACCTGGACTCGCGATCTGGCCACCCAGCTGCGTCTGCTGGCCGAATCCGATGCTCCCGCCGGCGTGTATCACGGCACCAACGCCGGACAGGGCAGCTGGTACGACTTCACCCAGGCGATCTTCACCGAGGCCGGGCTCGATCCCGCCCGCGTGCTGGAGACCGACAGCGCCTCCTTTGTACGGCCCGCTCCGCGGCCCGCGTACTCGGTACTCAGCCACGCGGGCTGGACCGCCGCCGGCCTGCCGATCATGCGCGACTGGCGCGAGGCCCTGCACGAGGCCATCGCCTCGGGTGCGATCCACGCGCCCGAACCCACCGCCTAGCGAATGCGGCCGTGCCCTCGGGCGCGGCCGTTTTTGCCTGCTCGCCTTATTGCCGAGCGCAGTAACCCGGTCTTTTCACCCGCAGGAGGGAACCCACGATGCCCGCAGTACTCCGTGTCATTCTCGATTCGGCCCTGACCCCCGGTCACGGGGGAACCGGTCGCTACGCCGAGGAACTCACCCGCGCTCTGATCGCCACCGCCCCGCGGGGGTGCAGCGTGCACGGAGTGGTTTCAGCTCAGCCTCAGGAGCGCATCGATGAGCTCGCGGCCCGGCTGCCCGGTATCACCGAGATCCAGCGCACAAACCTGCCCCGGCGCGAGCTCACCACCGCATGGCAGCTGGGAATCACCACCCAACTGGGTGAGGGAATGATCCATGCCCCGAGTCTGCTGGCGCCGCTGCGACGACACGATCGGGAGTCCGCTCAGATCGTGGTGACCCTGCGGAACACCCTCGCCTGGACCGATCCCAAGAGTCTCACCCCCACCTCGGTGGCCTGGCAGAAGCAGATGCTCAAGCGTGCCCGCAAGCACGCCGACGCGATCGTGGTCCCCACCCACGCGGTGGCCGCAAAACTGGCCGAGATCGCCGATTTTGGTGATCGGGTCCGGGTCATCCCCGAGGCTCCGGCCAGCACCCTGGCCCTGCCCTCGGATGCCTCCTGGCGCGCGAGTAACCTGGATCTCCCCGAGCGCTATCTGCTGACCCTGGGCAGCCTCGACCCGCGCCGCGGTCTGGATCCGCTGCTGCAGGCCCTCGCGCGGCCCGGTGTTCCCGATCTGCCGCTGCTGGTCATCGGACCCGATGCCTGGGGCTCCTCCTCCCTCGCCGCGGCCGCCGATGAGGCGGGCCTGGCCGAGGGTCGGGTGCGCGCCTTGGGCGATTTGGGCAGCGCCGACCTGGCCACCGTGTACGCGCGGGCTACGCTGTTTGTCTACCCGAGCGTGCGCGAGAGCACCGGACTGCCCCTGCTCGAGGCTTTCTCGCTGGGAACCCCGGTGCTGCACACCGACGATCCCGCGCTGCTGGAGATCTCCGGCGGGGCCGGCGAGGCCGTGGAAGCCGGGGACGACGGTTTTGCCGAGCGCCTGGCCGCCTCGATCACCGAGCTGATCGAGGACGATGAGCGCCGCGAACGCCTGAGCTTTGCCGGCACCGACCGTGACCAGGTCTTTGGCTGGCGAGACTCGGCCGAGCGGGTCTGGGCACTGCACGCCGAGCTCTAGCGCCGCCCATACACAACCGGCCCCGTCCAAGGACGGGGCCGGTTGTGTATCGCGCCCTAGTTGGTGGGCGTGGTTTTGGGGTGCAGCAGGTCGTTGATCTTGGACTTGATCTCCGGGACGTCCGGATGGTCCTGATCGATCCCGTTGGCCGGGGTGAGCTCGAGCTTTTGCACCGGGAGCGCGCGGGTCTTGGTGGCCAGGTTCACGAAGTAGCCCAGCAGATCCTGCGGGATATCCGTCTTGACCACCTGGGTTCCCGCCTCGGCGATGCCCTGGAACTTGGAGAACACGTTGGCCGGGGTGAACTGCTTGAGCACGGCCTCCTGGAGCTGACGCTGACGCTCCATCCGGTCGAAGTCGCTGGTCCCGTGGCGCGAGCGGGCAAACCACTGCGCGTGGTAGCCGTCCATGTGCTGGGTGCCGGGTTCGATCCACTCGACCACACCCTTGAGGTTCTCGTCTCCCCCGATCGGCAGACGCTTGTCCACGGTGATCTCCACGCCACCAAGGGCGTCGATCAGGTCGGCGAAGCCCTGCATGTCGACCAGGACGTAGTAGGGAATGCGCAGGCCGGTCAGGGCCTCAGCGGCGTCCTTGGTCGCCTCGATGCCCGGGGAGGATCCCTCGGCCTTGGCATCGGGATAGAAGTCTGGGTGACGCAGTTCGGCCTCGGTGTAGATCGAGTTGAGCTTGCACGCACTCACATCACACTTATTGTAGCCATTGGGATAGCGCTTATACATCGGCGAGGACTCGTTGAACGGCACGTTCAGCATGTCCCGAGGCAGGCCGATCATCGTGGCCTGGCCGGTGTCGGCGTTGATCGAGACCACCGAGAGGCTGTCCGGGCGCATACCCGAGCGGTCGGGGCCTGCGTCGCCACCCAGCAGCAGGATGTTGTAGTAGCCGTCGGTGGGGTCCTCGGGCGGCGCACTGGTCCCAAACAGCTTGCCCAGGGTGCCGCTGGTCACATTGGCCACATAGGCACCCGCCGAGGCGGCACCGGTCGAGGCCACCAGGAACACCAGGCCGAGCGCCAGGATCAGGACCCGGCCCAGCGGGGAGGCCTTGATGATCCGCACCAGGCGCAGCGTATCGATGGTCAACACAAACCACAGCACCGCATAGGCGACCAGGACGATCTGGGCGATCAGCAGGAACCATGAGTTGGTCGCAAACGAAAACAGCTGTTCGGGATTTGTCAGATACAGCACCAGGGCTGCGATCCCGGCGATCCACATGATCAGGGTCGAGACCAGGCCGATCCGGCCCAGCCGGCGGTTCCCGGCGAGAACCTGCGCCGAACCGGGCAGCACAAAGCCCAGCAGCACGAGCCACCACCCGCGCCGGGTCATCACCTGCGGTGACGCGGTGTTGGGGTGCCGGATGGGCGATTCGCTCTGCTCGATCATAGGCGGGCTTTGAGCGCTGCGTTCTTTTCCTCAACCAGCTCGGCGAGCTCGCGCTGGTAGGTGGCGAGGGTCTCGGCGAGCGCCGAGTCCGAGGTGGCGAGGATCCGGGCGGCCAGGATGGCCGCGTTCTTGGCACCGCCGATCGAGACGGTTGCCACCGGGATCCCCCCGGGCATCTGCACGATGGACAGCAGCGAGTCCATCCCGTCCAGGGTGGCCAGCGGAACCGGCACGCCCACCACCGGAAGCGTGGTGACCGAGGCGAGCATGCCCGGCAGGTGCGCGGCACCGCCGGCACCGGCGATGATCACGCTGAGCCCGCGCTCGCGCGCCTGCTCGCCGTAGGTCACCAGCTTGTGCGGGGTACGGTGCGCGCTGACCACCTCGACCTCGTGGTCGATGCCGAACTCGCTCAGCTGTGCCGAGGCGGCGGCCATAACGCTCCAGTCGGAGTCGCTTCCCATGACGATGCCAACACGGGGATTTTCACTGGAGTGATGAGACATGGGTCAATGCTAACGGGTCAACCCTGGAAGCGGGATTCGATCGCGCGGGCGCGCTCACGAACCGATTCCAGGTCGGCCCCGGTCAGGTTGATGTGGCCCACCTTGCGTCCCGGACGCGGGGCCTTGTTGTAGTTGTGGATCTTGGCATCGGGGAATTCGGCCATCACCTGTGGGTAGCGATCCCCCAGGGTTCCCTCGAGCGGACCGCCGAGAATATTGGCCATCACGGTGATCGGGGCCCGCGGTGTGGTGGCCCCCAGCGGCAGGTCGGCGACCGCGCGCAGGTGCTGCTCGAACTGGCTGGTGATCGATCCGTCCTGGGTCCAGTGACCCGAGTTGTGCGGGCGCATCGCCATCTCGTTGACCAACACTCGCCCGTCGGTGGTTTCAAACAGTTCCACGGCGAATACACCGGTGATTCCCAGTCCGTCGGCCAGGGCACGGGCGATCCGCTCAGCCTCGGCCGCCACTGCACCGTCGCTGTTCGGGGCCGGAGCGAGCACCTCGGCACACACACCATAACGCTGGATGGTTTCGACCACGGGCCAGTAGGCGCTCTCACCGCCGGGACGACGCGCGCCCAGCAGGGCCAGCTCGCGGGTGAAGTCCACCAGCTCCTCAACCAGCAGGCTGCCGGTGTCTCCGGACTCGGCGACCGCGGTAAACCAGTCGGTCGCCTCGGCGGAGGAGCGCACCACGCGCACACCCTTGCCGTCATAGCCGCCGCGCGGGGTCTTCAGTACCCCGGCACCGCCGTGGGCATCGAGGAACACCTGGAGTTCCGCGGCCGAGCGCACCTCGGCCCACTCGGGGGTGGGCAGACCCAGCTCGCTGAGCTTGGCACGCATTAGCAGCTTGTCCTGTGCGTACAGCAGCGCCTGCGGGCCCGGGTGCACCCGCACACCGGTCGCCACCAGGGCGGCGAGCACTGGCTGGGGGACGTGTTCGTGATCAAAGGTGATCACATCCACATCGCGCGCAAAGGTCAGCACGGTATCCAGATCACGGTAGTCCCCCACCGCGCTGGCACCAATTTCGGCCGGGGATCCGGGGGTCTCGGCGAGCACCCGCACATCCAGGGCCAGGTTGATCGCGGCGGGCATCATCATCCGCGCCAGCTGACCGCCACCGATTACTCCGATTTTCAGCACGTGGGTCTCCGTCTCCGAGGGGTTGTGTTCTTCAGCACACTCAAAGCTAATGTTATAGAACTGCGGGTAGACTATCCGTCCGGTGCACATCTTTCCGTTTGGTGCACAGACAATTGCCGAGAACACCCACCCGGGGAGTTTTCCGCCCGAGGGGGGTAAATGAACCTGAGTCGCGTGAAATCCGCATCCTGGTACCCGCTGTTTATGCAGCTCTTCAAGTTCGCCGTGGTTGGTGGCGCCGGTTTTGTTGTGACCGCCGTTTCCTTCAACCTACTGCGGGTGGGTCCGCTGAACCCCGAGCACGTCAAGAACGGCGTGGTCATCGCCACGGTGATCGCCACCACCCTGGCCATCATCACCAACTGGCTGGGCAACCGCTTCTGGACCTTCGCCACGCACCGCTCGAACAGCACCGTGCGCGAGGGTGTGGAGTTCTTTGCCGTGAGCTTTGCCGGCATGGGCATCAGCACCCTGTGCGTCTGGGTGTCCCACGACGTGCTCGGCTTCACCTCCGCCGCCGCCGACAATATCGCGCTGAACGGCGTGGGCCTGATCCTCGGTTCGGTCTTCCGCTTTGTGCTCTACCGGTACTGGGTGTTCTCCCCCAACCGCGACCGCGCGGCCGAGGAGATCACCGATCTCGAAGCCAGTGCGGCCGAGTTCACCGAATCGGATATCGAGATTTCCAAGGTTCCCGAGGCCAAGACCGTGGCCCGGGACGAGATCCACTAGTCTTCCCGCCGGTTTTCCGGCCACCACACACCCTCACCCCGCTCGGCCCCGGCTGACCGAAAGGTGAGGGTGTTTTGTCGTATCCGGGGATCGTTCGGTGACCGTGTCTATCCGCCCGAATTCGCGCCATTTCCACCGAAACGCAGAATTCCCAGGCTGTTAATTCACCAAAAACCCGCTCGTTGATGTTGGTACGTCTTTGTTTTAGTCCGTTTGTGTGGGACTATATTTCAAATTCCTCTACCAATGACGGGAGACGCCGTGTACGCCGCGGAACGACAGCAGCTCATCCTCACCCTGGCTCGCAGCCAGGGACGGGTCGAGGGCAGCGCACTCGCCGAACAGTTGGATGTGACGGCGGAAACCATCCGTCGCGACCTCACCGCCCTCGAACGGCGCGGACTGGTCAAGCGGGCACACGGCGGAGCGATCCCCACCGACGCCCTGAACTCCGAGTTGGATCTCAGCGAGCGCATCGGTCGCCACTCAAGCGATAAGCGCCGGATCGCGCTGCAAGCACTCGAACAGCTCCCCGAGACCGGCACCATCCTGCTGGATGCCGGCACCACCACCCTGGCGATCGCCCAGGCCCTCCCCGCCGATGCCGAACTCACGGTCGTGGCCAACAGCCCGATGATCTGCGCCGCCCTGTCCACCAAGCCCGGCATCACCCTGCTTCAGCTGGGCGGTCAGGTGCGCGCGATGACCGGAGCAGCGGTGGGCCGCTGGACCACCGATGCGCTGGCCGAACTCAGCGTAGACGTGGGCTTTATCGGGACCAACGGGTTCGACGTGGACCGCGGGCTCACCACCCCCGACCAGATGGAGGCAGCCACCAAGCGGGCCATGGTCACCGCGAGCCGCACCACCGTCCTGGTCGCCGATTCCAGCAAGGCCGCCAACGTGCACCTGCACCGCTTCGCCGCCCTCGAGGAGATGGACGTGGTGATCACCGATACCGACATCGACGAGGACTTCGCCGAGGCGATCCGCGCGGCCGGCCCCAAGGTGGTGAACGCATGATTATCACCCTGACCCCCAACCCCAGCGTGGACCGCGCGGTCACCGTCGAGGCCCTGCATCGCGGCCAGGTGCTGCGCGCAGCATCCTCCCGGATCGATCCCGGCGGCAAGGGTGTCAACGTGGGCCGGGCGCTTGCCAGCATGGGCGAGCAGCCGCTCGTGGTGGTCCCCTCGGGCGGTCCCGAAGGCACCCTGCTTGAGGCACTGCTGGCCAAGACCGCGGTGCCCACCCGGATCGTGCCGATCGCCGGCAGCGTGCGGATGAACATCAGCGTGCTGGAGCCCGATGGCACCACCACCAAGCTCAACGAGGCGGGGCCCACCCTCGGTGCCGCGGACGTCCACGCGCTGTTTGCGGCCACGCTCTCCCCGGCCACCCCGGGGTCCTGGATCACCGGCTGCGGCAGCCTGCCGCCCGGTGCCCCCGCCGACCTGTACGCGCAGCTGATCGCCGAGGCGAAGCGACTCGGGGCGAACGTGGCGATCGACTCCTCGGGGCCGGCGTTTGCCAGCGCCGTGGCCGCAATCCCCACGCTGATCAAGCCCAACCGCACCGAGCTGGAGGAACTCACCGGACGCTCACTCACCACGATGGGCGCGGTCATCGATACCGCCCGCGAGCTGGTGGCCACCGGAATCCGGTTTGTCGCCGTGAGCCTGGGTCGGGACGGCGCGGTGCTGGTCAGTGCCGACACCGCGGTGCACGCGCGCTCGATCGTGACCGACCCGGTATCCACCGTGGGTGCCGGTGACTGCATGCTTGCCGGATTACTCTTCGGCCTGAACCGCGGAGAGGACGAGGCGGACGCACTGGTTCGCGGCGTCCGCTGGGGTGCCGCCGCCGTCCGTCTGCCCGGTACCGAGGTGCCTGCGCCCGCCGATCTTGAACACATCGAGGTCGACCTGATCCGCTCCCCGCAGCGCGATCTGCCCCTGAACGACTAATCACCGATCCTCCCGCTACACAGAAAACCCTGAAAGGATTCGACATGCCACTCATCAACGTCGAACAAGTGGTGCTCGACCTCACCGGAGCCGACCGACACGAGGCCACCCGGACGCTTGCCCAGCGCCTGGTTGCCAGCGGACGCTGCACCGACATCGACCTGTTCATCGCCGATGTGCAGGAGCGTGAGTCCAAGATGGCCACCGGGCTGCCCGGCGGCATCGGGATCCCGCACGCACGCAGCGCGGCGATTACCGAGCCCTCGCTGGTCTTTGGCCGCATCGCCGACGGCATCGACTGGGGTGCCAAGGACGGCCCCGCCCGCCTGGTGTTCCTGATCGCCGCTCCCGCCGACGGTGGAGACGCCCACATGCAGGTGCTCCCCCAGCTGGCCCGTGCGCTGATGCACAACGACTTCCGCGAGGCGCTGCTGAATGCGGCCACGCCCGAGGAGGTCGTGGCCATCGTCGAGGAGCACGTGCAGCTCAAGGCCGAACAGCCCGCTGCACCGGCCGCAGAGACGCCGGCTGCAGAGACGTCGGCTGCCGCGGCTACCTCGGCCGTCGCCGCTCCGGCTGCACCCGCTGCCGATGTTCCCGGAGCCACCGTTTCCGAGAGCTCCCCGGCGGCCCCCGCCGCCCGCCCGCTGCGCTTTGTGGCCGTGACCTCCTGCCCCACCGGCATCGCCCACACCTACATGGCCGCCGAAGCACTGGAAAACGCCGCCCGCGAGGCCGGCCACCAGATCCTGGTGGAAACCCAGGGTTCGGCCGGATCCACCCCGCTGAGCCCCGCGGACATTGCCGCGGCCGACGCGGTGATCTTCGCCCACGACGTGGAGGTCAAGGATCGCGCCCGCTTCGCCGGCAAGCCCACGATCGACGTCGGCGTGAAGAAGGCGATCTCCGCCGGTCCGCAGCTGCTGATCGACGCGGGAAACCTGGCCGCCGCCTGGGCCGCCGACCCGAGCCGGGCCACCGCCTCGGCGAGCGCGGCCGCGGTACCCAGCGAGTCCAGCGAGCGCAAGGGCTTTGGTACCCGTCTGCAGCAGTGGCTGATGACCGGTGTCTCCTACATGATCCCGTTTGTTGCCGCCGGCGGCATCCTGATCGCGCTGTCGTTTATGCTCGCGCAGATCGCGCTGGGCCAAAACGGTGCGATCGAGATCGTGAAGTACGGCATCCACACGCAGGACGCCGCCTTCGACATCACCCAGAACTTCAACATTGCCAGCCTCACCTCCTGGGCGGGTCTGCTGTTTGTGATCGGATCGGCCTCCTTCGGGTTCCTGGTTCCGATCCTCTCCGGCTACATCGCCTTCGGGATCGCCGACCGTCCGGGCCTGGTTCCCGGCATCGTCGGCGGCGCACTGGCGGCCTCGATGAACGCCGGATTCCTCGGTGGTATCGTGACCGGTCTGCTCGCCGGTGCCGTCGCTCACTGGATCTCCAGTTGGAAGGTCCACAAGGGTGTGCGCGGTGTGATGCCGGTGGTGGTCATCCCGCTGCTGTCCACGTTTATCACCGCGGGTCTGTTTATCGCGGTGCTGGGTCGCCCGATCGTCTGGCTGATGACCGCGATGAACGACGGCCTGAACGGTCTCACCGGTGCCGGTGTGCTGCTGCTCGGCCTGATCCTCGGCGCGATGATGGGCTTTGACCTCGGTGGTCCGGTCAACAAGGTTGCTTACGGGTTCGCCACCGCGGGCCTGGCCGCCGCCGGGGCCTCGATGGATGCGCCGCAACTCAAGATCATGGCCGCGGTCATGGCCGCCGGTATGGTCGCCCCGCTGGCGATGGCCCTGGCCACGACTCTGCGTCCCAAGCTGTTCTCCGCCCCCGAGCGGGAAAACGGTAAGGCCGCCTGGCTGCTGGGTGCCTCGTTCATCTCCGAGGGCGCAATCCCCTTTGCCGCCGCCGACCCGATCCGCGTGATGATCTCCTCGACCATCGGATCCGCGGTGACCGGTGGACTGGTGATGCTCTTCGGCGCCACCCTGCGTGCCCCGCACGGTGGCATCTGGGTGCTCCCGCTGATCGGTCAGCCGCTGCTGTTTGTGCTGGCCCTGGCCATCGGTGTGGCGATCACCGCCCTGCTGGTAATCGTGTCCAAGTCGATCGCCGCCCGGAACAAGCTGGCCGCGCAGGTCAGTGCCCAGGAGAGCGCACAGTCGAGCGCCCCAGCCGCCGTCTAGTCCCACCCCGGTGCCCGGTGCTAACCGACACCGCCGGGCACCGTCTCACTCTCACCCCTGTACGCCCGCTCCCGGGCGGGCTACCGTAGTCACAGTTATCAAAGGAGTCATCATGGCAACTCGTACCGCAACCATCGCCTCATCCATCGGCCTGCACTCGCGTCCGGCCGCCATCTTTGTGGAGGCCGTCGAGGACTCGGGCCTCGAGGTTGAGATCGGCCGCGTGGGCGAGCCCACCGTGGACGCCGGCAGCATCCTGGGCGTGATGGCCCTGGGTGCCCGCAACGGAGAGGTCGTCGAGCTCACCGCCGAGGGGCCGGACGCCGAAGCTGTCCTGGACCGTCTGGTTGAACTGCTGAACTCGGACCTGGACGCCGAGTGAGCACCGACGGCGTCGCCGACGGTTCCGCGGTAACCGAGGTGCGGCAGGGTGTGGGCGTGAGCCCGGGCTCGGCCTATGGCCCGGTGGTTCAGGTCGCGGCGCCGGTGCAGCCCCCGCAGAACGAGGAGGCTCCGGCGGATCCCGCCACGGCCTCCGAGGCGGCGATTGCCAGCTTCATGCACGTGGCCGAGGACCTCGAGGCTCGTTCGGCGCGGGCGGATGACACCGCCCGGGACGTGCTCAAGGCCACCGCGATGATCGCCCGCGACCGTGCCCTGCACCGCGCGGTGACCAAGCACCTGGGTGAGGGCAACGGACCGGCCACCGCGATCAACCTGGCCATCGACGAGTTCGCGGCCAAGTTTGAGGCCCTCGGCGGCTACTTCGCCGAGCGGGTCACCGACCTCCGCGACATCGGCTCGCGGGCGATGGCCCACGTGCTGGGTGTGCCCGCGCCGGGGGTACCGCCCTTTAGCGTGCCCAGCGTCATCCTGGCCGAGGATCTCGCTCCGGCCGAAACCGCGACGCTGGATCGCTCCCTGGTCCTGGGCATCGTGACCCGCGCCGGTGGACGCACCAGCCACACGGCAATTCTTGCCGCGCAGATGGGCATCCCCGCGGTGGTCCAGCTGCCCGGCGCGACCGAGATTCCTGCCGGAACCCCGATCTCCCTGGACGGGGACACCGGCGAGGTTGTGCTCAACCCCGACCCCGAGGTGGTGACCAACCAGCGTCTGCGCCGCGAGCGCCGTGCCGCCGCCCTGGCGGAGGTCTCCGGCCCCGGCAGCACCCAGGATGGGCATCCGATCGCCCTGCTGGCCAACATCGGTGGGGCGAAGGACGCCGAGCTGGCCGGCGCCGAGGACCTCGAGGGTGTGGGCCTGTTCCGCACCGAGTTTGTGTTCCTTTCGGCCGCCCATGCCCCGACCCTGGAGGAGCAGACCGCAATCTACAGCCGCGTCTTTGCGCCCTTCGATGGCCGCCGCGTGGTTGTGCGGACCCTGGATGCCGGGGCCGATAAGCCGCTGGCCTTCGCCAACCTGGGCGAGGAGGAGAACCCGGCGCTGGGACGCCGCGGTCTGCGTCTCTCGCAGGCGAAGCCCGAGCTGCTGGAAACCCAGCTGCAGGCGCTCGCCGCCGCGGCCCGGGCCACCGGTGCCGATGTGCGGGTGATGGCCCCGATGGTGGCCACCATCGCCGAGGCCCGCTGGTTTGCCGACCGGGTGCGCGCCAATGGGCTGCCCAAGGCCGGGGTCATGATCGAGGTGCCCGCGGCGGCGCTGCGTTCGGCGCAGGTGCTGGCCGAGGTCGACTTCGGGAGCCTGGGCACCAACGACCTGGCCCAGTACACGATGGCCGCCGACCGGATGGAGGGGGAACTCTCCGAGCTGCTGGATCCCTGGCAGCCGGGCGTGCTCGATGTGATCGCCGCCGCCGCGACCGGTGCGAAGCACGCGGGCAAGCCGCTGGGTGTCTGCGGGGAATCCGCCGGAGACCCGCTGCTGGCACTGGTGCTGGTTGGTCTCGGTGTCACCAGTCTGTCGATGGCCACCAGCAAGATTCGCGGGGTACGTCTGGCGCTGAAGACCCACACGCTGGAACACTGCGAGCGGCTGGCTGCCGCGGCCCTGGCGGCCGAGGATCCCGAGGGTGCCCGGGCGGCCGTCCGAGCCGCCGCGACCCCCGAGCTGGTCGCCCTGCTCTAGCCCATCACACACAACAGCGCACGCCCGCGGGCGTGCGCTGTTGTGTGTGCAGCAAAGACTAGAAGGCCCCGGATTCGCGCTGCGGGGAGAGCGAGGGCACAACCTGGTTGACCTCGATCAGGTGGTGCAGGGTGTCCACCACCTGGCGGGAGCCGGGCACCGACACCAGAACCAGCGGCCGGTCGGTGCCGGCGGTGAGCACGATCGTGGCCGAGCCGGAGAGCGCCTGAATCGGACCGCGTCGGGTGGCGATCTCGTAGCCGCGGCTGTGGAACACCTCGCGCCGCTCACGCACCAGGAAGCCGCGGTGCATGATGACCCGGCGGGTGGTGATCGTGCTGCGTCGGTTGAGCCAGACCAGGTAAGGCCAGAGCACCAGGAAGACAAACACGGCGATCGCACCGCCGACCACCATCCAGAACTCCGGGCCGGTGGGGAATCGGCTGATTCCAAACACCAGGGCCCCGGGCAGCGCAATAAAAATCAGCGCCGGCAGGATCAGGAAGCGTGCATGACGCCGCAGCCGGGCAACCACCCGCTCGGTGGGCACCACGCTGGGTGTCGGAAACACTGGGGCACCGGCGGGAGCTCCGAGGATCTGGGTGGCGTCCCCGGTCCCGGGGCCGCGGGTGAAATCGACCATGGTCCATTCCTATCAGCAAGCGCGCCCGGACGGTGGATGGCTCGGCCGAAACGGTGGGATTTGCGGCCGTTTCTCGGGCGCTGGTGGGAGGACCGCTAGTCCTGCGCGCGCAGGTGCGTGATGTCCCCGGCCGAGACCGTGGTGTGGGTGCCGGTGTCGGCATCCACGATCACGATGCGTCCGTCCGCGTCCAGCGCAAGCGCCCTGCCAAACTGGAACACCCCGCCCGGACGCTCCACCCGCACCGAGCGGCCCAGGGTATCCAGCCGCGCCTCGACCCGCGCCCGCAGACCCGAAGCCTCGGCATCGCCCCCGGCTGCCACCAGGGCCTCGTAGAGCTCGATGAACACCCCCAGGTACTCGGCCAGCAGGGCGTCGGGGTCAGGATCCGCACCGAGCACCGCGAGCGAGGTTGCGGTGTCCACCGGAAGCTGGGCGGCGCTCATCGCCGTGTTGATCCCGGTCCCGATCACCACCGATCCGTCGGCTGAGATCTCGGCCAGCACCCCGCAGATCTTCTTGCCGGCCACCAGCACATCATTGGGCCACTTGACCCGGGCATCAGGGGCGGCACCGGCCGCGCTCAGCCGGGCGTTAATCGCCTCGGCCATCGCGGTACCGGCCAGCAGCGAGAGCCACCCGTAGCTCTCCATCGGCAGCTTTCCGGCCGGACGCACCAGCAGCGAGATCGCCAGGCCGCTGCCCGAGGGGGAGGTCCAGACCCGGTCCAGGCGTCCGCGGCCGGCCACCTGGGTATCGGTCAACAGCACGCTCAGATGAGGCCAGCCCGCGGTGTCGGCGGTGGCCAGGGCCAGCAGATCGGCGTTGGTCGAGCCGGATTCGCTCAGCCAGCGCAGGCGCTGGGCGAGGGCACGGGAGCGGGTCAGCGAGGGCGCGTCTTCGGTCATTCCCCCAGAATACGGCCTGGGGATCCCCACCATCGTTCGCCCACTGAGCTTTCCCACAACGAAACACGATTCACACTGTAGGAACCGATGAACCCGCCAGATGGGGGTGGTCGAGATAGAGTAAACCGTGTGACTGAATCTTTAGCCCAGCCGAACCCCGCCGACGGCGCGGACCTCTTTACCACCGCCGGTCGTATCGCCGACCTCAAGCGTCGCTATGACGAGGCCGTAACCGCGCCCAGTGCCGCGGCCGAGGCCAAGCAGCACGCCAAGGGCAAGCAGACCGCGCGCGAGCGCATCGAACAGCTGCTCGACCCGGGCAGCTTCGTGGAACTGGACGAGTTTGTGCGCCACCGCACCACCGCGTTCGGCATGGACCGTTCGCGTCCCTACGGTGACGCGGTTGTCACCGGAACCGGCACCATCCACGGTCGCCAGGTGGCCGTGTACTCGCAGGACTTCACCGTCTTTGGTGGCTCACTCGGCGAGGTTGCCGGTGAGAAGATCATCAAGGTCATGGACCTGGCCCTGAAGACCGGCGTGCCGATCCTCGGTATCCTCGACTCCGGCGGCGCCCGCATCCAGGAGGGTGTGGTGGCCCTCGGCAAGTACGGCGAGATCTTCCGCCGTAACACCGCCGCCTCGGGTGTGATCCCGCAGATCTCGATCATCATGGGCCCGGCCGCCGGCGGTGCCGTGTACTCCCCCGCGCTGACCGACTTCGTGATCATGGTTGACAAGACCAGCCAGATGTTCGTGACCGGCCCCGACGTCATCAAGACCGTCACCGGCGAGGACGTGGGCATGGAGGAGCTCGGTGGCGCGCTGACCCACAACACCCGTTCGGGTGTCGCGCACTACCTGGCCGAGGACGAGTCTGACGCGCTGGATTACGCGCGCTCGCTGGTCTCCTACCTGCCGGATAACAACCTGGCCGAGCTGCCCGAGTACCCCACCGAGGTGGACCTGGAAACCAGCGATTCGGACCGCAAGCTCAACGTCCTGATCCCCGACTCCCCCAACCAGCCCTATGACGTCAAGACCGTCATCGAGCACGTGGTGGATGGGGGCGAGTTCCTCGAGGTGCAGCCGCTGTTCGCCCCGAACATCGTGATCGGTTTCGCCCGCGTCGAGGGACGCCCGGTGGGTATCGTCGCCAACCAGCCGCAGGCGATGGCCGGCACCCTGAACATCGAGGCCGGCGAGAAGGCCAGCCGCTTCGTGCGCTTCTGTGACGCATTCTCGATCCCGATCCTGACCCTGGTGGATGTCCCCGGCTACCTGCCCGGTACCGACCAGGAGTGGACCGGCGTAATCCGCCGCGGCGCCAAGCTGCTCTACGCATACGCCGAGGCCACCGTGCCCCTGGTCACCGTGATCCTGCGCAAGGCCTACGGCGGCGCGTACATCGTGATGGGTTCCAAGCAGCTCGGTGCCGACATCAACCTGGCCTGGCCCACCGCCGAGATCGCCGTGATGGGTGGTCAGGGCGCGGTCAACATCCTCTACCGCGGTGAGATTAAGCGGGCCGAGGAGGCCGGCGAGGACGTGGCCGCCGTGCGCACCAAGCTGGCCAACGAGTACACCTACAACGTGGCCAGCCCGTTCCTCGCCGCCGAGCGTGGCGAGCTGGACGGCGTGATTGAGCCCGCGGCCACCCGCGTCGCGGTCATCAAGGCCCTGCGCTCGCTCAAGACCAAGCGTGCGAGCCTGCCGCCCAAGAAGCACGGAAACATCCCGCTGTGACCGAGGCAAACATGCCCGCCCCCGCGATGCGCTTCATGCGCGGTGAGCCCACCGAGGAGGAGATCGCCGCGGTGTCGGCGGTGCTGACCCTGGTGCTGGCCGAAGAGGGTGCCCGCGCCGAACGCAGCGAGCCGGCAAACGTGTCGGCCTGGACGCGATCGCAGCGCGCGATTCGCCCGGTGGTCCAGCCCGGTGCCGGACGTTGGCGCGGATTCAGCGGATAATCACGGTATTTCACATCACGGCGGCCCATGCACCTGCATAGGGCCGCCGTTTTGTCGCATGACACGCCCGGAAGGCCTGAAAGAATCACGGTTCGGATCAGCGCAAACGTTTGCACTTTGGTCAATACTGTCGTTTCGCTTGGACGCGCCGGGGGTTTTCGACCAGAATAGACAACGGATACACGGTGTTTACGCCGTGCATCTACCAAGACACTCGTTCTAGGGTAAGAACAACGTCTTGGGGGGAGGATGGAGAGACTATTCGGGTTAGTCTCTTCAACCGGAACGGCCGGGGTTGTTTTTACAAACAATCCCGGCCGATTTCTTTTAACCGATGCGGCCCGCTCTGCGGAAAAACCAGGGTTAGAGGTTGCGCGGAATCAGCGTGCGGAACTTCAGCTCGTCCTCGCCGTCGGCCCCGGGACCGATGCCCACGATGGTCACCGCGATGTCGCCGGTGCCGCTGCGCACCACCACGCGCCCGCGCTCGAGCTGTCCGAGCGAGAGCACGATCCGGTCGGCGATCTGCTCGCGACGGTGCGTGGGCAGTCCCAGCAGGCCATCCTCATCCAACAGGTCCACCCGGATGCCGCGTCTGCGGGCGTCCAGGGCCGCCAGACGGACCGGATCACTCAGCAGGCCGCGGCCACGGATTTCGTCCCGCAGACCGGCCTCCAGCACCTCGGACTCGCGGCGCTGAGCCATCGAAAGGTTACCCTCGGACTCCACGATCGCGCGCAGCATCGGGGCCGCGCGTAGCTGGGTCTGTCGCAGACGGTGTAGCCGGACCTCCCGGTAGGCGTCCTGCCCGGCCCGCAGCAGCGCGGTTTCCCGGCTGGCCTGCATCAGGCGGGCGTTATCGCGGCCCAGCCGGTTCATCGCGTGGGTGAGCAGGCTCGCGGCCACCATCCAGACGATCGACCCGGGCAGGCCGATCCCCAGCGCGCCCAGCGGTCCCGCCCAGGCCATTGAGATGCCGATCAGCACCAGCGTGCCCGCCCAGGCGGTAATTTCGCGGCCGCGCACCAGCGTGATCACCATCAGGGTTCCGATGCCGGCGATGGGCCAGGTGGCGTAGCCGTTGGGGACGGTGGGATCCAACGGTGGGATCACCAGCAGCAGCACGACCGCCGAAACCACCACGTTGACGATCGCGACCGCGCGCGGCAGGGGCCGCCCGCCGGGCCAGGCCAGGCTGAGCGCCGAGGCTGCCCAGTAGAGCGCGATGGCCAGCAGGACCGGATCGGCCTCGGGGTTGTGATCCAGATGGGTGAGTCCGAGGACGCCGTGGAGCGCCGAGAAGACGGCCGCCAGGATGAGCAGTGGTACCCGACGCACTAGTTGGTTCCTCCCTGCGGTGCCCAGGAGAGAACCACCCGGGTCCCGCGATCCGGGGCTGAGAGGATGCGAACCTCGCCCCCGACCGACTCCACTCGGCCCCGGATCGACACCCGAACGCCCAGGCGGCCCGGCGCAATCTGGTCGGGTCGGAATCCGCGTCCACGGTCGATGATCTCCAGCACCAGGCTGCCCGGTGCCGGGGCTCGCATGGTCAGCTGACGCGGGACCTCGGCGTCCCCGGCATGCTGCACGCTGTTGGTGAGGGCCTGGGTGGCCGCCTGAATCAGGGCGTGGGCCACATCCGCGGGCAGGGCACCCTCCATCTGGCCGTAGCGCTGGACCAGGATCGGCACGTCGAGGGTGGCCACGGTATCGGTCAGGCGTTCCTGGACCACCGCAAGGGCCATCCGCTCCTCGCTCGGGGCGGCCAGGGCCACCGCGGTGGTCAGGCGCACGATCGCCTCATCGGCCATATCCCGGGCGATGTGCTGCTGCTGTTCGGTATTGGCGTGTACGGCGGCGCTCAGGCTGGCCAGCACGGTGTCGTGCACCAGCGCATCCACCTCGGCGCGCTCGAGCTCCTGGGCAGCGCGCTCGACGGTGCCGCTGTACTTTTCCAGGGCGAGCCGGGCGGTGGTATCCACCTGGCTCACGGCCGAGCGGAACAGGTCCACCAGGATTACCACCAGGGTGCCCAGGGTGAGCGAGAAGATCGCGTCCATCATCGGCTCGCGGGCCCCGATCACAAACCCCTCGTGGACCACCCCGCTGATTCCTACCAGCACGGCGATCAACGCGGTGTAGCACAGCGCGATCGTGCGCCCGAAGGCCTGCGCGACACACGCGCTGGCCACGGTGCAGAGGTACCAGATCCAGGAGGGCTGGACCAGCGGGTCCGGCACAAAGCGCACCCACAGCAGGACCGCGAGGAGGTAGCACACCACAAAGAGGATGCTGGCCCGCCGCTGCAGCCAGGGCCACGGGGTGGCCAGGACCACGAGCACCAGCGGCACCAGCTCTAGCGAGGCGACCGAGTAGCCGATCAGTTGCGGGCCGAGGCGTCCCATCCCATCGGAGAGGATCCCGGAGAGGGCCAGCAGGCCATAGAGCAGCCCGCTCGCGCCGATACAGATCGCGATCCAGCGCTCCACCCGGACCGCGCCGAGCGAGCTCACCGCGGCAATCGAGTTCAGCTCCCGACCGAGCCGGGTATTCTGCTCGGTTTCCTGGGCACTCTGTCCGGGCAGGCTCACCATGCGTGGATTTCCGTGCGGGTTTCTGCACGCACTTCTGCGGGGTGCGGGCGACGGGCGCTAGCCGATGGGGTCACCGGGACCTCCGGGAATGTCTTCCAGGATGCCATCCTCAACCGCACGCCGCAGCAGCTCCAGCTTGGTGCGTGCCGGACGGCCCACCTCCACATACTTCCCGCGAATGCGGTTCAGATATTCCTTCACGGTCGAGGGGGCGATGCCCAACTCGATCGCCACATCCTTGAGTGGCAAACCCGAGGCGTACAGGCTCAGCACGTCGCGCTCGCGCGGTCCGAGCTGCGCCACCGCAAACTGCCGGTCGGCCTCGATCGCGCTGGCCCACTCCAGGTTGGTCAGCGGGCCGCCGCCGGCGACGGTTTCGATCGCCGCCACCACATCGTGGGCGGGAGAGGACTTGGGGATGACCCCGGCGGCACCGGCGGCCAGGGCCTCACGGACCAGGCCCACCCGGTCGGCGATGCTGTGGATCAGCACGGCCGCGCCATCTCGGGAGACCGCGCGCACGTTCTCGGCCACGCTGGATCCGTCCCCCAGCGAGAGATCCAGCACCACGACGTCCACCGGCACTCGGATCTCCAGGAACTCGGCGACCCCGGCGGTACTGGACACGATGCGGTGACCGGCAGCCGCGCACACGGCCTGCAGGCCGAGCCGTACCGACTCGTGATCGTCGATCACGGCAATGCGTACGGCACTCATCAGCGCCGCCCGGTCCGCACCAGCGAGGCCACGGCCTCGACGTGGTGGGTGTGCGGGAACAGGTCAAACCCATTAACCCCGGTGAGGGTGTACCCCGAGGCGGTGAGCTGGCCGAGGTCGCGGGCCAGGGCCACCGGGTCGCAGGCCACGTAGATGATCTGGGCCGGGTCGAGCTCCACCAGCTGCTCGATCACGCGCTTGCCGGCGCCCGAGCGGGGCGGGTCCAGGACCACGGTGCCGGCGGCCAGGCGCGCACGCTCGGCCGATCCGGCGCTCTCGAACAGGCCGCTCAGGTAGGCATCCACCCGGGCGGTCTGGGCGCTGGCCCCGATCCACTCGGCGAGGTTCTCCCCCGCGTGTACGGTTGCCCGCTCGCTGGATTCCACGCTGGTGATCCGGGTGCCCGCACCGAAGCGGTCGCCCACGGCGGCGGCCAGCAGGCCCACGCCACCGTAGAGATCGAGGTTACCGGCAGCGGGATCGAAGTAGTCGGCGTCGATCGCATCCTGCACGGCGGTGGTCAGGACCTGGGCGGCACCGTGGTGCACCTGCCAGAAGCCGTTTTCGGCCAGGCGGAACTCGCGTCCACCCACGGTCTCGATGATGGTCGGGGCATTCGCCGGGGCCACCGGGGCACGACCGCGGCGGCGCACCTGCTCGCGCAGGTTCACCCGGGTCTCGCCACCCGAGGTGTGCAGAATATCGATCGAGGCGGTCCCCGCGGGGACGCCGTGACGCGGCATGGCCTCGGCGATGGCCGCGTGGGCCAGCGGCAGGTCGTCTACCTCGATTACGCTGTGGGTGCCGGACGCATAGGGACCAACCCGGCCGTCGCCGTCCACCTGGAGGCTCACGCGGGTACGCCAGCCCAGGCCGCCGGCCTCGTCATCGCCGGGGACCGCGGAGACGGTCACCGGCAGCTCGATGCCACCAAACCGGGCCAGGGCCTCGGTCACCACGGTTTCCTTGAGGCTGCGCTGGTGGGCCAGGTCGATGTGTCCAAACTCGGCACCACCGGCACGCTGCGCGGGGTCGCGGCTGATGCTCGCCGCCGACCACACGTGCTCACGACGGTGTTCGGAGGGCTCCAGAACCTCGAGGGTATCGGCCTCCCAGAAGCTGGACTTCTGACGACGGACCCGGGCGCGCACGCGCTCGCCGGGGATCGCGTCGGTAACAAAGACCACGCGGCCCTCATGTCGGGCGATAAAGACACCACCGTGGGCTACGTTGGTTACATCAAGTTCGAGGATCTGGGGGTCGGATTGCACACTCACACTCCGAGCTTCCCACGTTTTCCCCGCCGCGACCTACTTTTGTGCCAAGGAACGTCATGACCCTGTACCTCGCCTCCACCTCTCCCGCCCGCCTGATGCTGCTGCGTTCGGCGGGGATCGAGCCCGTGATTGTGCACTCTCACGTGGATGAACCGGCCACCGTCGCCGCGGCCGAGGCGGTCTCCGGTCCGCTCGCTACCCCAGATATGGTGGCGTTGCTGGGCCGGGCGAAGGCCGAGGCGGTTACCCGCGATGCCGACGGGCACCCGCTGGATGGTTTTGTCCTCGGCGGCGACAGCTCGTTTGAGCTGGACGGTGTCTCCCAGGGCAAGCCGCATACGCCCGAGCGCGCCACCGCGCGCTGGGAGGCGCAGCGCGGCCGCACCGGCACGCTGTACTCGGGACACTGGCTGATCGACTACCGCGGTGGGGTCCCGCGCGCCGCCACCGGCGGGGTAGCTCGGGCCACGGTCACCTTCGCCGACAACATCACCGATGCCGAGATCGCCGCATATGTGGCCTCGGGCGAACCACTGTGGGTGGCCGGCGCGTTCACCCTGGACAGTTTGGCGGGCGCCTTTATCTCCGAAATTTCGGGACACCCGTCAACCGTTATTGGCCTTTCCCTCCCGCTTTTGCGTGATTCTTTCGCGGAATTAGGCGTGTCATGGACCGATCTGTGGAACCGGCCGGGGGCTCTCGGCCCGGCGGAACTGTAGGGTTTCACGCAATCCGATTCACTTTTTTGTGAGAGTCCACCAAAGCCCGAGGCCAAAGGCATCGTAGGCTAGGGGACTGTGCCCCGTATTACTAAAGTTCTTATCGCCAATCGTGGCGAAATCGCCGTCCGTGTAATTCGTGCTGCCCGCGACTCGGGAATCGGTTCGGTTGCCGTCTATGCCGACCAGGACCGCGACGCCCTCCACGTGCGCCTCGCCGATGAGGCCTACGCCCTCGGCGGCAGCACCAGCGCCGAGACCTACCTCGTCATCGACAAGCTGCTCTCGGTCGCCCGCCGCTCCGGCGCGGACGCCGTGCACCCCGGCTACGGCTTCCTGGCCGAGAACGCCGACTTCGCCCGCGCCGTGATCGGTGCCGGCCTCACCTGGATCGGCCCGAGCCCCGACGCGATCGAGCTGCTGGGCGACAAGGTTTCCGCCCGTCACGTGGCCGAGAAGGTGGGCGCACCGCTCGCCCCCGGAACCCTCAACCCGGTCTCCGGTGCCGACGAGGTCCTGGCCTTCGTGGATGAGTTTGGCCTGCCGGTCGCGATCAAGGCCGCCTTCGGTGGCGGTGGACGCGGCCTCAAGGTGGCCCGCACCCGCGAGGAGGTGCCGGAGATGTTTGACTCGGCCACCCGCGAGGCCGTGGCCGCATTCGGCCGTGGCGAGTGCTTCGTGGAGAAGTACCTCGACCAGCCGCGTCACGTCGAGACCCAGTGCCTCGCCGACGCCGAGGGCAACGTGGTGGTCATCTCGACCCGCGACTGCTCGCTGCAGCGTCGCCACCAGAAGCTGGTGGAGGAGGCTCCGGCCCCGTTCCTCACTGATGAGCAGAACGAGCTGCTGTATGCCGCCTCCAAGGCCATCCTCAAGGAGGTTGGCTACCAGGGTGCCGGTACCTGCGAGTTCCTGATCGGCAAGGACGGCACCGTGTCCTTCCTCGAGGTCAACACCCGCCTGCAGGTGGAGCACCCGGTGTCCGAAGAGGTCACCGGTATCGACCTGGTGCGCGAGCAGTTCCGCATCGCCGAGGGTGGCCTGCTGGACTATGAGGATCCCAAGCCCGAGGGTCACTCGTTCGAGTTCCGCATCAACGGCGAGGACCCGGGTCGTGGCTTCCTGCCGCAGCCCGGCCCGATCCACGTGTTCAAGACCTTCGGTGGCCCCGGCATTCGCCTGGACTCCGGCGTGACCGCCGGGGACGAGATCTCCGGTGCCTTCGACTCGCTGATCGGCAAGATCATCGTGACCGGCAAGACCCGCCAGGAGGCGCTCGAGCGTTCGCGCCGTGCCCTGGACGAGTTCGAGGTTGCCGGTCTGCCGACCGTGCTGCCCTTCCACCGCAAGATCGTCCGCGATCCAGCCTTCGTGGGTGCCGACGGCACCTTCGGGATCTACACCCGCTGGATCGAGACCGAGTTCGTGAACGACATCGAGCCCTGGGATGGCGAGCCGCAGGCACTGGGTGCTCCCGCCGGCCGCAACACCGTGGTGGTCGAGGTTTCCGGCAAGCGTCTCGAGGTCAGCCTGCCCGACTCGGTCCTGCCCGCGCAGAACTCCGGTGCCCGCAAGCTCGCGACCCCGCCCGCCCGCCGCGGTGCCGGTTCGAGCTCGGGCGCCCGCGCCACCGGCGACTCGGTGGCGTCCCCGATGCAGGCCACGATCGTCAAGGTCGCGGTTGAGGAGGGCCAGAAGGTTGTTAAGGGCGACCTGGTGCTTGTACTCGAAGCGATGAAGATGGAGCAGCCGATCACCGCCCACAAGGACGGCGTCGTCAGCGCGATCAGCGCCCCGGTTGGCGAAACCGTCTCGGCCGGTCACGTCCTGCTGAACATCCTCGACGCGTAACCACACACACAGCGCAGCGCCCCGGCCGGGTTTCCTCGGCTGGGGCGCTGTGCTGTGTAGGGGCTGCGTCGCGTGGGCTGAGTCGCAAGTGCCCACACCGTGAGTGGGCACAGCCACGCGTGGCTTTCGCGCGCGTGGCTTCCGCACGTGACTTTCGCTCGCGTGGGCAAAATCCCGCCCCGGCCGCGCGGCGACGCACCTGCACGTCGCAGTCTCGCCATACTGGTCACCGTGGAAATCAAACGGGGACACATCACGGCGCTGGTGCTTGGCGCAATTATCGCGATCGCGCTGGTGGTGTTGGTGATCCTCGGGTTTGGACTGGCGAATTTGCCCGGTTCGGCGCTCGCTTGCGCAGGCGACGTGGTCTCAACAGACCTGTGTGAGCCGGCCAAGCTCGGCCGCACCATCTTTGGTGGTTTGATCGCCGCCGGCGCACTGATCGCGCTGGCGATCGTGGCCGTGGGCGCGGGCACGCTCGTGCTGCGCCGGAACGCGCGTTAGCAAGCCAGCAAGCCAGCAAGCCAGCAAGCCAGCAAGCCAGCAAGCCCACGATACCGACCGCTATCGGCTCTCCAGACGCATGCCCTTTGTGAGCACGGCCCGTTTTGACCTGTAATTGACGTGTCAAAATGCCCCCACCCCCAAAGGCAGTGTGTCCCGAGAACCGCATCTCGCTACTTCATCGTGCCGGACGGCGCACTCGCCCTGAGCCCGGACGCGGCGTGCGGGGGCAGGCGCGAATCGGGGCAGAACGGGCGCGGTTGGGGCAGCCAGTGCAGTGCGGTTCGGGTAGCAGTGCGGTTTGGGCAGCCAGCGTTCGGAGAGCTAGGGGCGGGTCGTACGGATGCCGTCGAAAGCGAAGCCGAGCACACGCTCGCCCTGCTCCTCGGTCTCGTAGGCGACACCGGCGACGCCAACCACCAGACGGATCACATCGGCGATCTCCACGTCCGGACGCACAAGGCCCGCGGTCTGGGCATTTTCCAGCAGGGGCTCGCCCGCCGCGTACATCGCGGTCCGGCAGCACAGCATGGTTTCCGAGCCGCGGTTCAGGCCGTCTAGCAGCGCACGCTTGGTGGCCAGGAACGGGATGAACTCGCGCAGCCAGGCTTCGAAGGCGTCCCACTCGCTGCCGCCGTCCTCGAGGTGCTCATCGGCCTTGCGGCACAGCACCAGCACCTCGGACGCATAGACGCGCTCGATCAGATCCTCGCGGGTGGGGAAGTTGCGGTATAGCGTCCCGATGCCCACGCCCGCGCGGCGCGCGACCTCCTCCAGGGAGGCGGTGATGCCCTCCTCACGGAAGACCACCTTCGCGGTCTCGATCAGCGCGTCGTAGTTGCGGGCCGCATCGGCGCGGTGGGGTCGGCTGGTTTCAACCAGGGTCTCGAGTTCCACCAAATTTCCTTCCAACACTTGCAAACCGGAGGAACCCTCCGGTAATCTAAGAGCATGCCTCCGGTAATCCAGGAGGACGCCTCCACTTTACTCCTCGTGCAGGCCATAATCTACCCTTCGGCACGACACTCCGACTCACCCAGCAGCCCGAGCGTTCGAGTCGTTTCTGAAAGGTTCCCACCGTGTCGACTACGATTCGACGTCCACTCACGCTCATCTTCCTGATCCTCGCCATCGCCTCCGCGGCCATGTCGATGCTTCAGTCGCTGCTGAACCCCGCGCTCCCGCTGATCCAGCAGGAACTCCACACCACCCAGACCGCGACCACGTGGATCCTCACCGCCTGGGCCCTCTCGGCCGCGGCCAGCACCCCGCTGGTAGGCCGGATGGGTGACCTGTTTGGCAAGAAGCGCACCATCCTCTTCGCCCTCGGCGCGATCGTTGCCGGAAGCATCCTGGCCACCTTCGCCCCGAGCATCGGACTGTTGCTGGCCGGCCGCGTGCTCCAGGGCCTCGGCGGTGCGGTCTTCCCGCTGGCCTTCGGTCTGATCCGCGAAAACTTCCCCGCCGCCCGGGTGGCCGGTGCCGTCGGCATCATGTCCTCGGTGATCGCCGTGGGTGGTGGCCTGGGCAGCGTGCTCGCCGGTCCGATCGTCGACGCGCTGGGCTGGCGCGCGCTGTTCTGGCTGCCCGCCGCCGTGGTGGCGATCGTGGCCATCGGTGCCGCGTTTGTCCTGCCCGAGTCCGAATCTCGTCCCGGCGGACGCCTGCGCCCGCTCGGTGCGGTACTGCTGGCCGGGTGGCTGGTCGCCCTGCTGCTGCCGCTGTCCAACGGCTCGCGCTGGGGATGGGCCTCGCCGCTCACCATCGGCCTGTTTGCCCTGGCCGCTTTGCTGATGCTGGTGTGGATCCGCGTGGAGGCCACCTCCCCCACCCCGATCGTCGACATGAAGATGATGCGTCTGCCCGCCGTATGGACCACCAACCTGGTGGCCTTCCTGTTTGGCGCCGGCATGTTCGCGATGATCACCTTCGTCCCACAGTACGTCCAGACCAGCCCCGCCCAGGGCTACGGCTTCGGGGCCTCGGTCACCCTGGCCGGCCTGGTCATCCTGCCGATGACCGTGGGTATGGCGGTCGGTGGTGCCTTTAGCGCCCCGCTGACCCGACTGCTCGGCTACCGCATCCAGCTGATGACCGCGAGCGCGATGGGCGCGATCGGTTCCGCCCTGATCGTGATTGAACACTTCGCGCTGTGGCAGATCGCCCTGGCCTGTGGCATCTACGGCCTGGGGCTCGGGATCGCCTACGCCGCGCTCACCAACGTGATCGTGAACGCGGTTCCCGCCCACCAGACCGGCGTTGCCACCGGCATGAACACCAACATTCGCACCGTGGGTGGAGCCGTGGGTACCGCGATCTTCGGGGCGATTGTCACCTCGACCGCGGGCATGGCCGGACTGCCCACCGCCGCGGGCTACACCGGGGCGTTTGTCTTCATCACGATCACCGGGATCGCCGCCACCGCGGCCGCCGCGCTGATTCCCGGCCGCCGTCCCGCTCGGGACGCCTCCGATCCCAAGACCACGGTCGAAACCGCGGCCCCCTCCCACGCCGAAGCCCTGGAAGCCGAGGCCTCGGTGGTCATCGCCGCGGCCGGCGCCGCCCTTCCCGCCGACGAAATCCCCACCGACCGAAATCCCGCTGGCCTCGAGGCCGACCTCGATGCCGCCCCCACACTCCGCGACGGTATCTCCGCGCGGTAACCCGGGCCGATTCTGGCCCACACTCGATTCCGAAGGGAGCATCTACACACGATGATCACAACAGCCCTCCGCCTAGGCGAGGCCGTTCGCGGCCTCTGGAACGACATGCGCGACTCGGCCTATCTGCGCCGCGCACTCCGCGAAACCGATTCCCCGATGGAATCCGCGGACGACTCGGTACCCCTTAAACCGGGCACTCTCTGCATCGCATAACGGATAAACGCGCCCCATGAGCGCGGCCCGTGCACCCACGAAGGCCCGGATCCCCCAGGATCCGGGCCTTCGTTTTTCTAGTTGTCTTGGTTGGATACGGGTTCGTGTGCGTCCGGATCATCCACGTGGGTGGCCGCCCCAAATACGGTGGCACCGCCCTCATCGGTCCAGTCGTTGCCCGTCTCATCGCTATGTGCCGGATCCGATACGTGATCGTGATCGGCGGGTGTTCCGTTGGTGCCCTCGGTCTGTGCGTTCATAACACTCCTCTCGCGGTTCACTGCCCCGGATCCCAAGCGGCAGGGCCCGAGGTTTGTCCCGACACCCTACCGCGCCCGGGCATCGATTGCGAGCCCCGGCTGCTACGGATGCGGCCCAACCCCGAGCACGGTGATCTCCCCCTCCCCCGGCCCATAGCGCCACAGCAGTCGCCAGGCCGAGGGGGTGTGGTGCTCAACGTAGGACCCAAACACCCCGACCCCGTCCTCATCGTTGACAGCCACGTGTTTATGGCTGCGCAGCGAGGGATACAGCGGGTCGTTGGCGAGCTTCTCCAGGGCGAGCTCAACCCGGCGACGCTTCTTGCGCATGGATGGACTGCCGCGCAGGTCCTCCAGGGCGCGCCGGCATCCCTCGGAGTATCGGAGTTCAAATTTCTGGGCCATCGGGGCCTCCTCACACTGGTGTGAGAAAAGCGTGCGCCGCCACAATGGGTAAAACCGGTATGGCGAGAAGATCCCCGAAAAACAGCGGGTCCCGCCCGCGGACAACGCGGACGGGACCCCATAAAACCCGAGACTAGCCGACGCGGTGCATCGCCTTAGCCGCATCGGTGATCGAGCCCACCAGCGACGGATACACGGCAAAGGCCGCCGCCACCTGGTCCACCGTCAGGCGGTGCTCCACGGCCAGCGCGAGCGGGAAGACCAGCTCGGAGGCCTTGGGAGCCACGATCACGCCACCCAGCACGGCACCGGAACCGACACTGGCAAACAGCTTCACGAAGCCGTCCTTGATGCCCATCATCTTGGCGCGCGGGTTGTGGGCCAGCGGCAGCTTATAGATTTCGCCGCGGACCTTGCCGTCTTCGATCTCCTTCTGGCTCCAGCCGACGGTTGCGATCTCCGGCTGGGTGAAGACGTTGGCGGCCACGTTGCGCAGCTCGATCGGGTTCACCGCATCGCCCTGGGAGTGGTAGATCGCCGTGCGCCCCTGCATCGAGGCCACCGAGGCCAGCGGCAGGAACGTGGTGCAGTCACCGGCGGCGTAGATGTTAGGGACCGAGGTGCGGGCGACCTTGTTGACACGAATGTGACCAGACTCGGTCATCAGCACACCTGCCTCCTCGAGGCCGATGCCCGCGGTGTTCGGGATCGAACCCACGGCGATCAGCGCGTGCGAGCCGGACACCGTGCGACCGTCGGACAGGGTAGCCAGCACGCCGTCACCGTCGCGCACCACCGAGTCGGCGCGGGACTTATTCAGCACTGTCATGCCGCCGCGCTTGAAGACCTTCTCGATCACCGCGGCGGCGTCGGCATCCTCGCCGGGCAGCACCTGGTCGCGGCTGGAGATCAGGGTCACGGTCGAGCCCAGGGCGCGGTAGGCCGAGGCGAACTCGGCGCCGGTCACGCCGGACCCGACCACGATCAGGTGCTCGGGCACGGTCTTGAGGTTGTAGAGCTGCGTCCAGGTCAGGATGCGCTCACCGTCGGGCTTGGCGGTGTCCAGGATGCGGGGGCTCGCGCCCACCGAGACGACGATGGTGTCCGCTTCGATCCGGTCGAAGTCGGCACCGGTGCCGCCGGATTCGGTCGAGGCGATCACGGCGTCGCGTCCATCCAGGCGTCCGTGTCCGTCGATGATGGTCACGCCGGCCTCGACCAGCGACTGACGCATGTCCTCGGACTGCGCGTGCGCCATGCTCAGCAGGCGCTTATTCACCGCGCCCAGGTTGACGGCCACCTCGGGCTGAATCGGCTTGCCGGTGTTCTCATCCTGCGCATAAAAACGGACCCCGAGATCACTCGCGGTCCGAATGGCGGTGGTTGCCTCGGCGGTGGCAATCAGCGATTTGGAGGGGACAACATCGGAGATGACGGCGGATCCGCCGACCCCGATCCGTTCGATCAGGGTCACCTCCGCGCCGAGCTGTGCGCCGGCCAGGGCTGCCTCGTAGCCGCCCGGGCCGCCACCGATTACCGCAATCTTTTGGGTGCGTTCAAAGTCGTAGACCATGACCTCCATTCTTGCAGGCTTATCGGGGCGTTCAAAGTGAATTCGGCGCGCCTCGAAAACGGGCGCGATCCGGGGTCTTTGGCTAGAGTGGAAACCATGTCAGACTCCACCACAAACCCCCTGCACGACCCGGCCGTTTCGCCGCGCGAGGTTGCCGCCGAAGCCGCCGCCCAGATCGCCGAGAAGACCGGCGTCGCCTCGCACGATATCGCGCTGACCCTCGGCTCCGGCTGGGGTAAGGCCGCGGACCTACTCGGTGAGACCGTCGCCGAGTTCCCCGCCGAGGAGGTTGTCGGCTTCTCCAAGCCCGCGCTGCCCGGACACGGCGGAACCCTGCGCTCGATCCGCCTGGCCAACGGCAAGCACGCGCTGGTCATCGGCGCCCGCACCCACTACTACGAGGGCCACGGCGTTCGCCGCACCGTCCACTCGGTGCGCACCGCCGCCGCCACGGGGGCCAAGACCATGATCCTCACCAACGGTGCCGGTGGCATCAAGGAGCACTGGACCCCGGGTACCCCGGTGTTGATCAGCGACCACATCAACCTCACCGCGGACTCCCCGCTCGAGGGTGCCACCTTCGTGGACCTGACCGACCTGTACTCCGCGCGTCTGCGCGACCTGGCACGCACCATCGCCCCCGAGCTGGACGAGGGTGTGTACTGCCAGTTCCGCGGACCGCACTATGAGACCCCCGCCGAGGTGCAGATGGCCAAGACCATCGGTGGCCACATCGTGGGTATGTCCACCGCGCTGGAGGCCATCGCCGCCCGCGAGGCCGGCATGGAGATCCTGGGCATGTCCCTGATCACCAACCTGGCCGCCGGGATCTCCCCCACCGCGCTCAGCCACACCGAGGTCATCGAGGCCGGTCAGGCGGCCGAGGCCAAGATCAGCGCGCTGCTCGCGCAGATCGTCGCGGCGATCTAATCCGTTAGAGCACGCCAAGTGGCGGCGGCCCCGGGATTCCGGGCCGCCGCCACACCGCGTTAATCACCGCGTGCACACCCGGTTTTGTGGCCGATCCGGTTAGCATGGTGGACATGCAAACTGCAATGAACAGCCTGAGCCGACCCGGCGGAGCCCGATGAGCGGCGAAAATACCGGTTCCGTTCCGGTGTGCACCGACCTGCTTGAGCGCGCCGAGGCGTGGCTCGCCCAGGATCCCGATCCGGAGACCCGCGACGAGCTCTCCTCGATCCTTGAGGCCGTCCGCGGCGGCGACTCCGCCGCCCGCGCCGACCTGGCCGACCGCTTCGCCGGACGCCTGGAATTTGGCACCGCGGGCCTGCGCGGCCGCGTCGAGGCCGGATCCAACCGGATGAACCGGGTCCTGGTCTCCCAGGCCGCCGCCGGCATCGGCGCGTTCCTCAACGCCCGCGCCGGCGACACCACCCCGAGCGTCGTGATCGGCTATGACGGCCGCAAGAACTCCGACGTGTTCGCGCGCGACAGCGCCGAGCTGCTCTCGGGTGTGGGCATCCGGGTGACCCTGCTGCCGCGTCCGCTGCCCACCCCGGTGCTGGCCTTCGCCGTGCGTCAGCTGGGCACCAGCGCGGGCATCATGGTGACCGCGAGCCACAACCCGCCCGCCGATAACGGCTACAAGGTCTACCTCGGTGATGAGGATGCCGGTTCGCAGATCGTCGCCCCGGTGGACGCCGAGATCGCAACCCAGATCCTGCGCATCGCGACCGACGAGAGCGTGCTGGATCTGCCCCGCTCCCCCGAGTACGCGATCGCCGACGAGGCCGTGATCGACGCGTATGTGCGCGCGACCGCCGCCCTGGTTGACCAGACCCCGCAGCCGCTGCGCGTGGTGTACACCGCGATGCACGGTGTGGGCTGGGAAACCTTCGCCAAGGTCGTGACCGCGGCCGGGCTCCCCGAGCCCATCGCCGTGGCCGCCCAGCGCGACCCCGATGCCGCCTTCCCCACCGTCGCGTTCCCCAACCCCGAGGAGCCCGGCGCGCTGGATCTGGCCATCGAGACCGCGCGCGAGCACGGTGCCGATCTGATCATCGCCAACGACCCCGACGCCGACCGCTGCTCGGTCGCGATCCCCGATCCCGCGGCTCCCGGCGGCTTCCGCCAGCTGACCGGTAACCAGATCGGCTGGTTGCTGGGATGGCGTGCCGCCGAGCGGGCGCGCGCCGCCGGTCGTCACGGCGCGCTGGCCTGCACCATCGTGTCTTCCCCGGCCCTGGCCGAGGTTGCGCGTCAGTACCAGCTGGACTTCGCCGAAACCCTCACCGGGTTCAAGTGGGTCTCCCGCGTCCCGCACCTGCTGTTCGGCTACGAGGAGGCCATCGGCTACCTGGTCAACCCCGACACCGTGCACGATAAGGACGGCATCTCCGCCGGCCTTGCCGTGCTGGAGCTCGCCGGTGCCGCCGCCGAGGAGGGACGCACCCTGGGCGACATGCTCGACGAGTTTGCGACCCGGTTCGGCTACTTCGGCAGCGACCAGCTCTCGATCCGCTTCACCAACCTGGCTCAGATCCCCGCGCTGATGGCGCGTCTGCGCGAGACCCCACCGGCCCTGCTGGGCAGCCGGGAGATCGTTAAGATCGAGGACCTGTCCGTCGCCACCGCCGAGCGTCCGGGCACCAACGCGCTGCGCTGGGAGCTCTCCGACGGTGCGCGCATCATGATTCGCCCGAGCGGTACCGAGCCCAAGGTTAAGTTCTACCTCGACGTGCGTGGCGAGGACGAGACCGTGCTGGAGAGCCTGGTCGAGATCCGCAGCGACCTCACCGAGCTGGTCTCGGAGTAACAGCACATACAGAACGAGCCGGGTGGATTTCTCCACCCGGCTCGTTCCGTGTTGTGGCTAGCTCAGGGCCTCTTCAAGCTTGTCGGCCAGCTCGTCCAGGTCGAAGTAGTTGTTGATCACGATGATCTCCGCGTAGGTCTTGCCGATGGCCGGGACCAGCTCGGAGGAGGTGAGGATGATCTGGGCATCGGCGGCGGCGGTCATCACCGAGGCCGCGTCGCTCGCGGTGACCGTGGCTTCCAGGCCCAGACGAGCCAGCGCGCGCTCGGCGTTCACCTTGAGGATGCCGGATGTTCCCACCCCGGCCCCACAGATTGCAACGATGTGCATCACGGTTGACCCCCTCTATTCCGCGGCCGGAGCCCCGAGGATATCGCGCACACGCTCCGCGGTCGGGGCGTCGGCCAGCGCCGGGATCGATCCGGCATCGTTGAAGACGTTGGCGAGCTCAGCCACCGTGGTGACGTGCTCCTCGGTCCCGGTGACGGCCAGACCAATGACCACATTGACCGGGTCGTTGTGCGGGTGCCCAAACACGACGGGCTCGGCCAGGGTGACCACGGCGATGCCCGAGTTCAGCACGTCGGGACCCGGGCGGGCGTGGGCGAGGGCCAGGCCCGGCGCGATCACCACGTAGGCACCGAACTCCTCGATGACCTCGATCATCCGGTCGGAGTAGCTCTCGGCGGTGAAGCCGCCACGCTCAAGAGCGTTGCCGGCAAGCCGCACCGCGTCACGCCAGTCACCCGCACTGGCGTGCAGGTTGATTGCGGCGTCGGGAAGCGGGGGTAGCGGCATGAGATCCTCACTGAATCACGGGGGCGAACGGTTCGTACTTCCAGGCTACCGGTTCCCGCCCCGAGAATCGGTAGAACGCTCGCTATGCGTCTGCCGCGGCGTCGAAACCTGCACGAATGCGCTCGGTCAGGTACTCCCTGTCTTCGGTGGGCATAAATGCGGCGGCGGCCGCATTGAGCTGGAAGATTTCCAGGTCTTCAAGGTCGTATTCGAAGGCTGCCGAGAGCAGGGCCAGTTCGCGGGTCAGCGAGGTTCCGGTGACCGTACGGTTATCCACGTTGACCGTGACTCGGAAGCCCAGCTGGTAGAGCAGGTCGAAGGGGTGGTCTTCGAGCTCGTCCCCCCAGGCGTCGATCGCCCCGGTCTGCAGGTTCGAGGAGGGACTGAGTTCGAGCGCGATCTCGCGATCATTGACCCAGTGCGCAAGCTCCCCCATCTCGACATAGACGTTGTCGCCCTCGGTGCGACGCACCTCGATGTCCTCGGCCAGACGGACGCCGTGGCCCAGGCGCAGGGCGCGTCCATCAAACAGCGCGCCCTGGATCGAGTCGAGACCGGCGGCCTCCCCCGCGTGCACGGTGACCGGGAAATAGTGCTGGGCCAGGTAGTCGAAGGCCAGGCGGTGCCGGGCAGGCGGGAAGCCGTCTTCAGCCCCGGCAATATCGAACCCCACCACGCCGTGATCGCGATGACGCACGGCCAGCTCGGCGATTTCCAGCGCCCGGTCGGCATGCCGCATCGCGGTGAGCAGCTGCCCCACCTCGATCTCGCCCCCGGCTCGGCGCACATCGTCCACCCCGCGCTCGAGGCCCTGCTGCACGGCCTCGACGGCGCGGTCCAGGGTCAGCCCGCCCCGCAGGTGCTGCTCGGGGGCCCAGCGAATCTCGGCGTAGATCACACCGTCGTCGGCCAGGTCATGGACAAACTCGCGGGCGACCCGGGCCAGCGCATCCGCCGTCTGCAGGACGGCGATGGCCAGGTCGAAGGTCTTCAGGTACGCGGGCAGACTGCCGGCGCTGGCCTGGTCGATAAACCACTCGGCGAGTTCCTCGGCGGTGTTGGCGGGGGCCTCCAGGCCGGCCGCGGCGGCCAGATCCAGGATGGTCTGAGGGCGCAGTCCACCGTCAAGGTGGTCGTGCAGCGACACCTTGGGCAGGGCCCGCAGGTTGATGCCACCGGGCAGCGTGTAGTTATCCGAGGTACTCACCCGGCAAAGTCTACCCGCGACCCTCGCGAAACGACAGGGTAAATCCAATGCCGTTCATACACTCGTCATCAGGCGACAGATTTGTAGGTATATCAGCGGTTTTAGATACCACAAAGCCCGGGAATTCCGGGTGGGAATTCGCGGGCTTCGAGGCGTCTAGAGCAGGTCGTTGCGACCGGAGATCTTCAGCGCATCCACCACGGATTTCACCCGCTGGGCGTGCTCGCTGGTGGTGACCAAGAGCGCGTCCGGAGTGTCAACCACCACGATGTTCTTCACACCGATCAGGCTGATCACACGATCCGTTTCGGAGACCACGATGCCACTGGAGGCATCCGCCAAAACGCGTGCATTTTCACCCAGGATCGCCAGGTCGCCACCGGCACCACCGGTGTTGAGCTTGGCCAGCGAGGCGAAGTCGCCCACATCGTCCCACTTAAAGGCGCCGGGGATCACCGCGAGGCGACCGGCAGCGGCGGCCGGCTCGGCGACCGAGTAGTCGATTGCGATCTTCTTGAGCGTCGGCCAGATGCGATCCACCGCGGGACCGCGGGTTGCCGGGTCGTCCCAGGCCGCGGCGAGCTCCACGATCGAGGCGCGCAGCTCGGGCTGGTTACGGCCCAGCTCCTCCAGCAGCACGTCGGCGCGGGTGATGAACATGCCCGCGTTCCAGAGGTAACCGCCGTCGGCCAGGTAGCTCTGCGCGGTGGGTAGGTCGGGCTTCTCAACGAAGCACTCCACCGCGCGGGCGCTGTCGGCACCGGTGATGTTGAGGTCATCGGCCACCTTGATATAGCCAAAGCCCACCGCCGGCTCGGTCGGGGTGATGCCGATGGTCGCGATAAATCCGGCATCGGCCGCCAGGACGGCCTCGTTCACGGCCGCGCGGAACAGGCGGTCGCCGCTAATGACGTGATCGGCCGCAAACGAACCGATAATCGCATCGGGCTCGCGGCGCACCAGGATCGCGGCGGCCAGGGCGATGGCCACGGTCGAATCCCGAGGGTCTGCCTCGAGCACGATGTTCTGATCCGCAAGCCCGGGCAGCTGCTCCTCCACGGCGGCGCGGTGCGCGCGTCCGGTGACCACCATGATGCGCTGGTCGCCGGCGATCGGCGCCAGCCGATCCCAGGTTGCCCGCAGCAGGGTCGAGCCGGAGCCGGTGAGGTCGTGCAGGAACTTTGGTGCATCCGCGCGGGACAGCGGCCACAGTCGTGAGCCGACACCCCCGGCCGGAATCACACTAAAAAAGCGGTCGAGTGCGGGTTTCATGTCTCCAGGGTAGTCGGCGCAACCTGTGAGGAGTGGGCGACCCGGCGCACAACGCCGCAATCGTGCCCGGGCGTCGGCGAGTGTCGCGTCACCCAGACAACAAATTTCACGGGATTTCCCGGTGAACGACCGGTTTCGGACAGCGAATATCTCGAGGCACTAAGGGTCGCCTAAGCGGTAACCGACTGATTGTCGACATAGGATGTGCATAGCGCCTAAAAGACGCACGACGGCTCGTGTGGCTGTCGACCGAGGCTTCGACGATTATGGGAGGGCTGTTCGTGTCAGTGCAGACTGCAGGGACTCCACCGAAGGCATCAAAAAAGAAACCGCGTCCCGCGGGTACGCTGTACCGCGGTCACGAGGGCATGTGGTCATGGGTTTTCCACCGCATAACCGGCGTCGCGATCTTCTTCTTCCTGCTGGTTCACGTCCTGGATACCGCGCTGGTGCGTGTATCCCCCGAGGCGTATGACGCGGTGATCGGCACCTATCAGACCCCGATCATGGGTATTGGCGAGGTCGGCCTGGTCGCCGCAATCGTCTTCCACGCCTTCAACGGCCTGCGGATCATCCTGGTGGACTTCTGGTCCAAGGGAACCCGCTACCAGAAGCTCATGTTCTGGATCGTGATCGCCCTCTGGGTACTCACCATGCTCGCCTTTGTGCCGCGGCACCTGACCAACGTGTTCAGCCACTAGGAGGCCCGCCATGACTACTACCGAAATCGCGGCTCCCCGCTCCCCCCGCACCCGTGGAAACGGCACCAACTGGGAAAAATGGGGCTGGCTCTACATGCGTGTCTCCGGCGTTGTGCTGGTGGTACTGATCTTTGGTCACCTGTTTGTGAACCTCTGGCAGGGCACCGGCGTCTCCGCCATCAACTTCGCCTTCGTGGCCGGCAAGTGGGCCGACCCGTTCTGGCAGTGGTGGGACGTCATCATGCTGTGGCTCGCGCTGATCCACGGCGGCAACGGCATGCGCACCATCGTCAACGACTACGCTCGCGGACGCACCACCCGCGGCATCCTGAAGATCGCCATCCTGGCGGCCGTCGCGATCCTGATCATCCTCGGCACGCTCGTGGTCTTCACGTTTGACCCCTGCATCGGAAACCCCTCCTCCGATGCCCTGATTCAGCTCTGCGCCGCGCACTAGCGACCGCGGACACCCAACGATCAACACATTGGAAAATTCTGTGACGAACAGCACCCAGGGATCCACCATCGTAGGCGGCGTCCACTACCACCAGTTCGACATCGTGATCATCGGTGCCGGCGGTGCCGGAATGCGGGCGGCCATCGAGGCCGGCCCGAATGCCAAGACCGCCGTCATCTCCAAGCTCTACCCGACCCGCTCGCACACCGGTGCGGCCCAGGGTGGCATGGCCGCCGCCCTCGCCAACGTCGAGGAAGACTCGTGGGAGTGGCACACCTTTGACACGATCAAGGGTGGCGACTACCTGGTTGACCAGGACGCCGCCGAGATCCTGGCCAAGGAGGCCATCGACGCGGTCATCGACCTCGAGAACATGGGTCTGCCCTTCAACCGCACCCCCGAGGGCAAGATCGACCAGCGTCGCTTTGGCGGTCACACCCGCGACCACGGTAAGGCGCCGGTTCGCCGGGCCTGCTACGCGGCCGACCGCACCGGACACATGATCCTGCAGACCCTGTACCAAAACTGCGTCAAGCACGGCATCAACTTCTTCAACGAGTTCTACGTCCTCGACCTCATCATGACCGAGGTGGACGGCGTCAAGCAGCCCTCGGGCGTTGTCGCCTACGACCTCTCCACCGGCGAGCTGCACGTCTTCCAGGCCAAGGCCATGATCTTCGCCACCGGTGGCTTTGGCAAGATCTACAAGACCACCTCCAACGCCCACACCCTCACCGGTGACGGCGTCGGCATTGTCTGGCGCAAGGGCCTGCCGCTGGAGGACATGGAGTTCTTCCAGTTCCACCCGACCGGCCTGGCCGGCCTCGGCATCCTCCTCACCGAGGGTGCCCGCGGTGAGGGCGCGATCCTGCGCAACGCCTCGGGTGAGCGCTTCATGGAGCGCTACGCCCCCACCATCAAGGACCTCGCCCCGCGTGACATCGTCGCCCGCTGCATGGTTCAGGAGGTGGCCGAGGGCCGCGGTGCCGGACCGCACAAGGACTACGTGTACCTCGACTGCACCCACCTCGGTGCCGAGGTCCTGGAAACCAAGCTGCCCGACATCACCGAGTTCGCCCGCACCTACCTGGGTGTCGACCCGGTGACCGAGCCCGTCCCGGTGATGCCGACCGCCCACTACGCCATGGGTGGAATCCCCACCAACGTCAAGGCCGAGGTACTGCGAGACAACACCACCGTGGTTCCGGGCCTGTACGCCGCTGGCGAGTGCGCCTGCGTGTCCGTGCACGGCTCCAACCGTCTGGGCACCAACTCGCTGCTCGACATCAACGTGTTTGGTAAGCGCGCCGGTAACAACGCCGTCGAGTACGTCAAGACCGCCGAGTTCGTGCCGCTGCCCGAGGACCCCGCCAGGGAGGTGCGCGAGCTGCTCGAGCAGGTCCGCACCGGAACCGGCACCGAGCGTGTAGCCGTCCTGCGCAAGGAGCTGCAGGACCACATGGACCGCGGCGCCCAGGTGTTCCGCACCGACGAGTCCCTCGCCGAGGTCACCGAGACCATCCACCAGCTGCGCGAGCGCTACAAGAACATCAGCGTCCAGGACAAGGGCAAGCGGTTCAACACCGACCTGCTCGAAGCCATCGAGTTGGGCTTCCTGCTCGACCTCGCCGAGGTGGTTGTCTTCTCCGCCCGGAACCGCAAGGAGAGCCGCGGCGGACACATGCGCGACGACTATCCCAAGCGCGACGACGAAAACTACATGCAGCACACCATGGCGTACCTGAGCGGCGACCCGCACTCCGCCGACGCCGGTGACCACATCACGCTGGACTGGAAGCCCGTGGTCATTACCCGTTACCAGCCGATGGAAAGGAAGTACTAATCGTGGCTACCGCTACCGCCGAGAAGCCGCCGGCAGCCGCCGATGCGGTCGAGTCCTTCACCGTCACCCTGATCATCCGCCGGTTCGACCCGGAGGTTGACGAGGAGCCGCGCTGGCAGGACTACGACGTGGAGCTCTACGGCACCGACCGTGTGCTCGACGCCCTGCACAAGATCAAGTGGGAGCAGGACGGATCGCTGACCTTCCGCCGCTCCTGCGCGCACGGCATCTGCGGCTCGGATGCGATGCGCATCAACGGCCGCAACCGCCTGGCCTGCAAGACCCTGATCAAGGACCTCGACATCTCGAAGCCCATCTATGTGGAGGCCATCAAGGGCCTGCCGCTGGAGAAGGACCTCGTGGTCGATATGGAGCCCTTCTTCGAGTCCTTCCGTGAGGTGCAGCCCTTCCTGCAGGCCAACAGCACCCCCGGCACCGGCAAGGAGCGTGTGCAGTCGGTGGCCGACCGTGCCCGCTTCGACGACACCACCAAGTGCATCCTGTGCGCCGCGTGCACCTCGTCCTGCCCGGTGTTCTGGACCGACGGCCAGTACTTCGGCCCGGCCGCGATCGTGAACGCCCACCGCTTCATCTTCGACTCCCGTGACGACCAGGCCAAGGTTCGCCTCGACATCCTCAACGACAAGGAGGGTGTGTGGCGCTGCCGCACCACCTTCAACTGCTCCGAGGCTTGCCCCCGTGGCATCCAGGTGACCCAGGCCATCGCCGAGGTCAAGTCGGCGATTATGCGCGGCAAGCCGTAGGGAACGCCTCGGTCCGTCCGTACCTCCAAGGCATGCGCGGCAAGCCGTAAGAACCACCGCGACAAACACACAGTGCCCCGGTCCTCAGGATCGGGGCACTGTGCTTTGGCGGAGGGGGCTACGAGTTGCCCACGATCACCGCAAAAATGATGAGGCCCAGCATCCCCAGCGAAATCAGGATGGTCCAGGAACCGGTAATGATCCCGGTCAGTGCGAATCCCCGGGGTTGCCGTTTGCGCAGCGCAAGAATGCCCAGTACCAGCGCGACGATGCCGCCGGGCAGCACCATGAACCCGAATAACCCGCCCAGCACGGCCGAGGCAATGCCCACGATCATCGCCGAGAGCGCCTGGCCCCGCGGTTCGGACGGACGCACCATCATCGGATCGTAAACAAATCCCCCCTGCTGCGGGTAGGGCAGCGTCGCACCCACCGGGGCACCCGGATAGGCCGCAGTACCTGGATAGGTGGGAGCACCCGGATAGGCCGCAGTTCCCGGATAGGTGGGAGCACCCGGATAGGCCGCGGGTCCCGGAGAGGCGGGAGGCTGCAGGCCGCCCGAAGGATGCGGGTTCCCCGGAGCTTCGGGGTACGCGGGCCCCGCCGAATATGCGGGCGGTGTCGGGTATCCGGTGACGGGTGGAGTGAACGGATCGTGGGGATCAGGTGCGGTCATAGTGCGGCCAGGCTACGTTGCCCCCGACCGTTGTCAGTCCCGGGTGTCTCGAACTGGTCGGCTCCCTGTCGCCCCCACACGCGTGGAGACGTTCGTGAACATCGCTAGGCTAGGGAGGACGAAAGGGAGTCATGACCGCCGCCTCCGCGCACCGCAAGAAGCTTGTCCCCCGCGTGATTGTGCTCGCACTGCTGCTGTGGGTCATTCTCTGCGTCGCGCTTCCGGGCCCGGTCCCGATCCAGTTCGGCAGTGCCGACGCTCCGGCCGCCGGCGGCGTCTCCAGCTGGTTTGTGGCTATTGCACTGGCCCTCATCATGCTGGTCACCGTCTGGGCCTTTCGCAGCGGACACGCGACCCGCACACCGGATCAGCGCCGCGGGGATCTGGCGGCACTGCTGATCGCCCAGAGCCTGTTTGGGTATTCGCTGGTTGTCGTGGGCACGATCCCCGCCGCCGATCTGCCGGTGTCCTGGCTGCCGCTGGCGGTGGCCATCGTCGCGGCCACCGCCGGGTACTTCATCACCCACCGGATCGTGGATCACAATCCGGAGATTGCCCCTTCCGAGTCGACCGAATCGGGTTCATAATCGAATCAGCGCATAACGCGCATGATCGAGAGGACCAACGATGACCGTCTCCCTGAATCCCTACATTAATTTTCGCGGCGAGGGTCGCGCGGCACTCGAGTTCTATCACGGAATCTTCGGTGGCGAGCTGACCGTCTCGACCTTCGGGGAGGCCGGTATGCCGGTGGACCCCGCCGATGCCAACCTCATCATGCACGGCATGATCGTCTCCCCCTCGGGCCTGACCCTCATGGTTTCCGATACCCCGAGCTATATGGAACTCACCGTGGGCGACAACGTCTCGGTCTCGCTTTCGGGCCCGGATGAGGCGGAACTGCGTGGCTACTGGGAGGGTTTGCTGCCCGGTGCGAACGTGCAGGCACCGCTGGAAACCGCACCGTGGGGTGACACGTTTGGCATGCTGGTGGATTCGTTCGGAATCGGCTGGCTGGTGAACATCACCGCCAACTAGCACACAAAAAAGCGGCCCATCCTCGTTGAGGGTGGGCCGCTTCCTTATGCTCAAACTACTTGATCGGGACCAGGGTGCCCTGGTGGCCCTGTCCGGCGATAACCGCGAGCTTACCCGCGTCATCGTTGGGGACGATCAGCGCGATGTTGCCGGTGACTGACTGCCCCGGGGTCAGCGTCTCGTCGAGCGTGAAGCGCGGCTCGGGCGCGTAGCCAAAGGTGTCCTCGAGCGGGTACAGCTCATCTGCGGAGGTCACATACTGCACCGGTGCCTCAAGGAGGCTGCCCTGTGCGGTGCCGGTGTAGGTCACGGTGTAGTTGACCACGGCGTAGCTGTGTCCGTCGATAGGCTCGGCGTTCTCGGCGTCCGCGGCCATCACCTCGGCGGTCTGGTTCGGAGTGAAGGAGTTGATCACGACGGTGTAGCCGTCACCCACGATCGGAGTACCGATCGCTCCAACGGTGTCGGCGCTCTCGTCCACCTGTTCGGTAGGCTCTGCGGAGGGCAGCAGCGAGGAGTTCGCCAGCGGGCCCTCGCCCCGCTGTCCCTGCTCGATCAGGTTGGCGGCAAAGATCAGCCCAACAACCAGGAGGATCACGCTGACGATCACGCCGACAGCACCGAGGATCAGACCGGTCAGTGCGAGACCCTTGGGCTGACGCTTCACCAGCGCAATGATGCCGAACACCACGGCGATGACACCCAGCAGGATGCCCAGCGGCGGGAAGAAGGCAAAGACAACGGCGACGATACCCAGCACCAGGGCGGTGATCGCCAGTCCGCGCCGCGAGGAGGGAACGGATGCGGGCGCAGTCTCGACGGGGGCCTGCGGCAGCGGGGCAACCGGGGGCTGCTCGGGCTGTCCAGGGAATTCAGAGTTAGTCATGATACGGCCAACAATAGCGTGTGTTATTTTGCCGCGCCGAATTCCCCTTTACCCCCCTTTCGGGGCGGATTCTGGCGACCGCTAGGCCTCGGCCATCACCAGACGGGCTTCGGCTGGGGTGGCGGCCGCGAGAGCCCGAGAGGCTAGCAGACGCGCGTGCTCCAGGGTGTGCTGACGCAGCTCGGTGCGCACGTCCGCGAGAGCCTCGGGGGCCATCGACAGCGAGGTTACCCCGAGCCCCACGAGAATGACCGCGAGCAGCGGGTCCGCCGCCGCTTCCCCGCACACCCCCACCGGCTTGCCCGACTGGCCGCCGGCATCCCCGATCATCCGAACCAGACGCAGCACCGCCGGATGCCAGGGATCCTGGTAGTCGGCCAGCGCCCCCAACTGCCGGTCGGCGGCCAGGGTGTACTGGGTGAGATCGTTGGTGCCGATCGAGACGAAGTCGGCGATGCCCAGGATCTGCGCCGCCAGGAGGGCGGCCGACGGAACCTCGGCCATGACTCCGGCGGTGCCGAGTCCCAGCTCGCGGGCCAACAGCACAAACCTGGCGGTTTCGGCGGCATCGGCGATCATCGGGGCCATCACCCGCACGTCCGCACGGCAGCTGTCGGCGGCGATGGCGAGGGCCCGCAGCTGGTCACGGAGGATCGAATCATCGCCGCGGAACGCCCGCAACCCCCGCATGCCCAGGGCCGGGTTGGGTTCGGCGGCATCCACCGGGAGGAACGCGAGCGGCTTATCGGCGCCGGCGTCCAGGGTCCGCACGATCACGCGACGGCCGGGAAACTCCTCAAAGATCCGCTGGTAGTGCTCGACCTGCTCGGCGATACTCGGGGCACGCTCGGCATCCAGGAACAGGAGTTCGGTGCGCAGCAGCCCCACACCCTCGGCACCAAGTTCCCGGGCGGCCGGGGCCTCATCAGCCCGGGTGATGTTGGCCAGCAACGGAATCGGGGTGTCGTCGGCGAGGGTTCCGGGGCCCACCGGGACCTTGGAACGACGACGCCCCAGCCGGCGGCGGGCGGTCTGCACGTCCTCGGGGCTCGGATCGATCGTGACCGTGCCCTCGGCCGCATCCAGCAGGACCTCGGTGCCGTCCACGAGCGCGGCCACATCGCCCACTCCGACTACCGCAACCAGGGCCTTGGCACGCGCGAGGATCGCCGTATGTGAGGTGGGGCCGCCGCCGCTGGTGATCAGTCCGAGCACGCGCTCCAGGTCAAGTCCCACGGTGTCGGCCGGGGCAAGGTCGTGAGCAACCAAAATAAAGGGGGTATCCGAGTCGGGGATGCCCGGGACCGGGACCCCACGTAGGTGTGCGATCGTGCGCTGCGAGAGGTCGCCGAGGTCGGAGGCGCGCTCAGCCATATAGCCGCCCATCGAGAGCAGCATCTGCTGGAACGTGTGGAACGCCTCAAAGATCGCGCGCTCGGCCGTTTTCTGTGCGGCGATCCGGGAGCGCACGTCGGTCAGCAGGGAGGGATCCTGCGCCATCTGCGCCTGAGCCTCGAGTACCGCACGGGCCTCGCCGGTGGTGTGCTCGGCGTGCTGGGAGAGATCATGCGCGGTTTCGCGCAGCGCTGCCTCGGCCCGGGAAGACTCCCAGGCGGCCGTGTTGCTGCGCGGACGATCCGAGGGCTCCGGCAACGGTTCGGGCATACGCAGGACCGGTCCGGTAACCACACCGCGACCAACACCCACCCCCTGCACCCGCACCTGGTTCCCTTCATCCGACCGCTATCTAGGGTTCAGCCTAGGCCAGGTCCGAGTCCGGCGCACATTCGGGGGCGAATCGGGCGGCGTTCCCGGGAAATCTCCGCCCCCGCGAGCGCCCCCATTACAGTAGGGGCATGAGCAGTCGACCCCGCAGAGCCTCCCGAGGCCAACGCCTGGCCGAAAAGAATGCCCGAAAGGCGTCGTCCAAGCGCGAGGCGTCCTTCTCGGAAACGATCCGCAACAGCGATAACGCGCTGGTGCAGCGTTTCGAAAAGCCGCTGGAGCGGGCGGGCGAAGCCGTGGATACGGTCACCCGGACCCGCGTGGTGCGCACGGTCATGCGCTATAACGAGGCCGACGGAAACCTGCTGTCCTCGGGCATGAGTTTCCAGGCGGTGTTTGCGGTTTTCGCGGCGCTGTATGTGGGATTCGCGGTCGCCGGACTCTGGTTGATCGGCAACGAGGAGCTCTTCTCCAACCTCGTCCACATCATCAATAACGCGGTGCCGGGGCTGATCGGAACCAACGGTGGAAGCGGCATCATCAAGGAGGACCAGATCCTCGCCATCGCCCGCGTCAACGTGTTCGGATGGACCGGTGCGATCGCGCTGGTTGGTTTGCTTTTCACCGCGATCGCCTGGCTCTCCTCGACCCGGCAGGCCCTGCGCTCGATCTTCCATCTCCCCCGCGCCGAGGGAAACTTCTTCCTGCAGAAGGCCAAGGATCTGGGCCTCGCGTTGGCGTTCGGGGTGCTGCTGGTGCTCTCGGCCGCGGCGAACATGCTCTCGACCCAGGCGGTGACGTGGGTGCTGTCGCTGATCGGGATCTCCGATGAGTCGTTCTGGGGGCGCGCGAGCGTCTCACTGATCGGTCTGGTCGCCGGCCTCTTGCTGAACTTCATCACGCTCTCGGCGCTGTACCGGGTGCTTGCCCGGATCCCGATTCCGCTGCCCGACCTCTTTATGGGCTCCTTCTTCGGCGCACTCGCCCTGACCGCACTGAGCGTGGCCGGTGGTGCGGTGCTGGGTGGGGCGAGTCGAAACCCGCTGCTGGCGACCTTCGCGGTGTTTATCGGTCTGCTGATCTGGTTCAACTTTGTCTGTCGGGTAATCCTGATTGCCGGTGCCTGGATCGCCGAGGGTCTCGAGCGCAAGGGTGTGGTCCTGATCGAGCAGAGTGAGCGCGAGCGGCTCGAGGACCTGGCCGATGCCCGCGAGCTGATCGCACGCACCACCTTTGATGAGGCGGTGGCCGCAGCCCGGGCGGCGCGAGGCCCGGCCAAGCTGGTGGCCCGGGCCCGCGCCGAACGGGCGCGTAAGGAGCTGCGTACCCTGCGGGCCGAGCGTCGCGGTCGCTAGTTCGTGACCGCTGCATGCAATCGGGAGTTTGCGCCCCGGAGTGTCGCCGGCACCCGGTAAACTGGGGCCATGTCTGCCAACCCATTACGCGTTATTTCGGTCAACGTCAACGGCATCCGCGCCGCCTACCGCAAGGGTATGGGCGAGTGGCTGGAAAACTCCGGTGCCGACATTGTGGCCCTCCAGGAGGTCCGCGCCGGCGACGCCGACGTGCACAAGCTGGTCGGCGAGGGCTGGCACATTCTGCACGATGAGGCCGCGGCCAAGGGTCGCGCCGGTGTTGCGCTGCTCAGCCGGATCGCCCCGACCGCCTCACGCGCGGGCCTGGGCGGCGAGGAGACCGACAGCACCGGACGCTGGCTTGAGGGCGACTACGACTGGCACGGCACCCCGGTAACCGTGGTGTCCACCTACGTGCACTCGGGCGAGGTGGATACCCCGCGTCAGGTGTCCAAGTATGCCTTCCTGGAGGCGATGCTGGTGCGTCTGGCCGAGCTCTCGGCCCAGACCTCGCACGCCGTCGTGGTGGGTGACCTCAACGTGGGTCATCGCGAGCTCGACATCAAGAACTGGAAGGGCAACCAGAAAAACGCCGGCTTCCTACCGCAGGAACGCTCCTACTTCGACCGTTTCTTCGGTGCCGCGGGCACCGAGGTCACCGGCGTGGACGGCGTCACCGGCCCGGGCATCGGCCTGGTGGATGTCGGGCGCGCGTTCGCCGGCGAGGTCCCCGGCCCCTACACCTGGTGGTCCTACCGCGGTCAGGCCTTCGATAACGACGCCGGATGGCGCATCGACTACCACATGGCAACGCCCGCGCTGGCTGCCACCGTTACCTCCTATGCGGTCGAGCGGGCCGCTGCGTACGACGAGCGATGGTCCGACCACGCGCCCGTCACCGTCGTCTACGCACTCTAAATTTCGCTCGATTCTAAGGATTTCATCATGACCAACCCCCGCCTGTATTCCGGCATGCAGCCCTCGGCCGACTCGCTCCAGCTCGGCAACTATCTGGGTGCGCTCTCGCCGTGGAAGCGTCTGCAGGAAACCCACGACGCCTTCTTCTCGGTGGTCGACCTGCACGCGATCACCGTGCCGCAGGACCCGACCACGCTGCGCGAGAAGATCCGTCGCACCGCCGCACAGTACATCGCCGGCGGTATCTCCCCGGATAAGTCCACCCTGTACGTGCAGTCGCACGTGCCCGCGCACACCGAGCTGGCCTGGATCCTCAACACCATCACCGGTTTTGGTGAGGCGGGCCGGATGACCCAGTTCAAGGACAAGTCCAGCCGCTACGGTTCCGATGCCACCAGCGTGGGCCTGTTCGCCTACCCGGTCCTGATGGCCGCCGACATCCTGCTGTACCAGACCGAGGTGGTGCCGGTGGGCGATGACCAGCGCCAGCACGTCGAGCTGACCCGCAACCTCGCCGAGCGCTTCAACTCGCGCTTCGGTGAGACCTTCACCATCCCCACCGCCCACATCGGCGGCAACGAGGCGCGCATCTACGACCTGCAGAACCCCACCTCGAAGATGTCCAAGTCCGGGGAGTCCCCCGCGGGCATCATCTGGGTGTTGGATGACCCCAAGGTCAACGCCAAGAAGATCATGCGCGCGGTCACCGACGCCGATGGTGTGGTGGCCTTCGACCGCGAAAACAAGCCCGGCGTCTCCAACCTGCTGAGCATCTTCTCGGGTCTGTCCGGCCGCACTGTCGAGGACATCACCGCGTCCTACGACGGCCAGGGCTATGGCGCGTTCAAGAAGGATCTCGCCGAGCTGGTGGCCGACACCCTGGGCCCGGTGCGCGAGCACGCCAACGAGCTCATGTCCGACCCGGCCGAGCTCGACCGCCTGCTCGCCCGCAACGCCGAGCGCGCCAGCGAGGTCGCCGAGGCCACCCTCGACACCGTGTACGACCGGATCGGGCTGCTGCGCCGCGCGCGCTAAACGCCACACCCCACACCCCACACCCCACACACAGACACCCGGGCCGATCGGTCCGGGTGTTTGTGCGTGTACTCCTAGGTGTACCTGGCCGGCGGCTGAACGCGTCCTATATTCGATAGAGGTTAAATGCCTGCTCGAGGCAACGCCAAGTGCGCCAGTGAGGCGACCAAGGCTGCATTCGACGCTGTTGAGGTTCGGTCGATAGCGCACACTCGCTTACTCGGGATAATCACCGGGTCTGCTGACCCTTTAAAACCGAGTGGCGCACATCCTGTGCTGATTTCCGGTGGTGACCTTCTCCCCTCCGCAAGCTTTGTTTGGAGTTAATCAATGACTAACCCTGGAATTCAACGGACCAGACGAAACGGTCGTTCTGCATGCGAGCTTGCAGACAGGCTCAGGGTAACTCCTCAAACAATCCGTAAGGCGACAGCAGAACCTCGTGGAGTCTACGAAGGCCGCGTACTGGCTGAGCGTCCGCGGCTCACCGTTTCGGACACTGTATCCGCGTCCGAAATCGAGCGGCGCACTCTCCAGCGTCTTCTTTCAACGGGGCAGTTCGCCGGTGCACACAAAGATACTCGGGGACGCTGGATCATCCCGGTTGACGACCTCCATGCAGCGGGATTTACAGCACGACACACGACGCGACACACCTACGTCATCGAGTCGCTCGACTCGAAGGTGAGCAAGCAGCAGAGAAACTCTTCCGAGAAGTCTCAGAACGCAATGCTAACGACCTGAGAACAGCATTCCGCATGATCGATACTGGTCTGTCGAAAGCACACTCACCCGCACCAGGGAGAAAATGGTGGAAACGGAAAAAGTCTAGCCCCGTAGCTTGCCTGTTTGTGGGGTCGCAAGGCCCCTCGCGACACCACAAACAACAATAGCTGTCGCTCAGCGTTTACTCCTATACGCGTGCGTATACCCTGTCAAAATGACCGGCCCATTTGTTTTCGACGTTACCGCGATCAGGGAGTCCGCTCAGCGCATTGAATACGCGTTAGATGAGGTACCCGACTCCGGCTACACGACATGCACGGATTCCGGAAGCTCTCTGGTCTCGGAAACACTGAAACTGTTCATTGACGAGTTCACGAAAAAACTGAAATCAGAAAAACGCAATGCCAAGCGCATTGCCGAAGCGATGGAGGGCTGCGCTGATGATTTCGACAAGACTGAGTCAGAACAGGTACACCAGGTTCTTCGGTTTTTAGCGATACTGGTTAGCAGATGAGTGAACACTGGACAGAAGAAAACCCTGGCCTGGGCTCAACCGACTCAGTGGCACGTCTTGCTTCCATGTTGGATTCAACAAGTACGCTGCTGGCTAAGGGTGAAAGTGACATCAGAGAGAGCCTGAGTATTTTTCCCGATGAATGGGAAGGTGTATCCGCGAGAGTTGCTGCCCCTCAGATCGAGGAAACCAAAACACGAGTTGGTGTATTGAGCGATGCTACGGCGGCGGTGAAAACAGCTCTCAACGCATACACCAACGAGGTCGACGAGATTAAGTCACGGGCCAACACTCAGATTTTTCTGCGCGATGCTGCACAAGACACGATAAAAGAAATCTCATCAAACATGCTTGTGATCACCACCGATCACTTTGCTGATCTCAACAGAAATCTTGACCTCGACGCGAAGCTGGCAGCTGCCCGGGCCGGGAGAGAAGAAGCAATAAGTAGTCTGAAATCCCTCGCACAGCGCAGACAAAAAGCCGATGAAGTAGTATTGGAATCAGTCCGAACGGTGATTTCCGAACACTGGAATCTTTCACCAGAAGCATACCCATCGGATCGCTCATGGGAGCAACAGGGCAGCTACGAGTACACCATGGACCATTCTTTGGCAGTCAGTACTGACCAGTACACGGCTAAAGAGCTAATGGACCTTTTCAAGAAATACCCATCCGAGATTTTCCCATTCACGGTGAAGGGTCCGGATGGAGGTTTCCAGGACGGAGCTGTCTTTGAGCTCTCAAAAACACTTGGGTTTGGGTGGGGTGTTGAGACGGGAACAGTCGCTGTAAAAACAACGGACACAAGCGTAAAATTCACGGTCGTCTCTGATAACTATTTTGACGGACCCGGTTCGACTATCGAGTTTTCAATAATCGAAAAAGACGGCGAGTTCTACCTCCGGAAAGTCGCAGACGCTGAAAAAGCACAAGCCACAGTGGTCGCAGGAGTCACATTCGGCGCAAATGACACCTGGAAAAAACAGGCTGAGAACTTTCAATCCATTATCAAAAGATACGGATCAGGATGATGCAGAAATACATGTTTCTCCGGTTCATTTTGCTCAGCATGGCAACTGCGCTCTTGATCCTGACTGTCACGTACCTAGGCGTGCCAATATTTCGAGATCATGAGTTCCCAGTCGTTGACATATTCTCCTTCGTATGGGGCCTTGCGCCGGTGTGGTCTGTGGTTGGTTTTCTTATGGGACTGTGTGCATATGGCACCTACCGTCTGTCACTACTACTTCCTTCACGCCACTCCAAAACAGAACGGCCCGGCCCACTCCGGCCAAGCCCAGCCCCCGCAATCATTACCGGACTCACTACAGGAATCCTAGGAGCATATCCATTGGGTATCTACGTGACGTTTCTGGGCTTACGTATCGGGGTTTGGCCGGTAGTTATACTTTGCGGGATAACAATCGCCCTCATCTTTACCAGCTACATCATGCTCGCTTCTCGCAAAACCCAAAAACAATCCCAAAACCATAAAAACAACACACCACCAGCTACCAATGGTCGGGTCTACTGAAGCTTTACTTGACACTTTGCCTGTGAGGATTTGATCCTTGCGGGTGGAAGGATAGTCATCTTACCCAAAGCCTTTCCCGAAGAATTCCGCCGCGATGCCGTCGCGGTTGCCCGCACGGGCGAAGCGCCAATTGCCCGGGTCGCAAAGGACTTCGGTGTGCCACCCGCTGCCCTGCATCGTTGGATAATGTACCCACTGGTCCGAGAGCTGGCTGCCAGGGACGCTCCGATCAGGGTTCCCGTGGCGGTGCCCTACCGGGTACTGATTTTCTCCAAACAGGCCTTCGCGCGCTAAACCCCACACCCCACACACAGACACCCGGGCCGATCGGTCCGGGTGTCTGTGTTTCATCTCCCCGGCCGGCGTACCAATTCCGTACGTTTTCGGAGTCTGCCACCCCGCTTTGGCGCACGCCAGGGACATACACCTACGCGCATACCCCGTTTTGACCGGTCAATTACGTGTCAAAACGGGGGTGCGCTGGGAAGAGGTGTGCCCGTGGAGGCTCCGTCAGCGTCACCTGGCTCAGGATCACCGCGCTCCGGATCACCGCGCCCGGGGTCACCGCGTGGGCGCGAGAGGAGTCGCGGCAACCCCCTCCGCGGTCGCGGGGATTCAGGCCGCGGCGCGCAGGATCGCGCGTCCCGCGGTGCGCAGCTGGGTCTCGATCTGTTCGGGGGTATCCAGGTATCCGGCAAACATCGCACCGTCCCTGAGCATCAGGAGCTGGCGGGCGACCGGCTCGGCGGGCGCGATGCCCAGGGCACGCACGGCGTCCGCGAGGGTGCCCAGGAGCCAGTCGCGGTGGGTCAGCACGGCCCGACGGATCGGGTGCTCGGGTTCGGCGTATTCGGCCGCGGCGTTGAGGAACACGCAGCCTCGGAAACCCGGGCGGCAACTCTCCACACCGATCACCCGGGCAAAGCCGGAGAGAAACAGTTCGGCCTGCTCGGCCGTGACGATCCGCACGGGCAGTTCTTCGAGCCCCGCGGTCGCGGCGCTCGCACCGTCGGGCGCAAACAGGCGTGCCACCGATTCCTGGGCGCGTGCAGACTCGGCATCCAGGTAGGCAACGATTAGGTCGTCCTTGGTGGGGAAATGACGGTAGAAGGTGACCTTGGTGATGCCGGCGGCGGCGATGATCCGATCGGCGCTCACGGCTCGGTACCCGAGCGCGGGAAAGAGTGCGCCGGCGGCATCGAGGATGCGCTGACGCGCGCCGATCCGCACCGGGGCACCGGGAGTCTCGGCCTGTGCAACGGAGGACTCCGAGACGACCGTGCCTTGCGCCTGTGCCTGCGTCATGTATGCTCCCGTGCCGAACGGTTCCTGAATCGAAACCGAGAATTTGAGGTTGGACTTGCGTGTTGCCGAGTCCTGTTCCAGTATAGATCTTGTAGGTAGAGTGACTAGTTCGTCTACCTAGGAATTTTCCGAGAATCCCCGTCAGAAGGACACAGATTATGAGCGAAACCCTGTACACCGCCGTAGCCACCTCGACCGGCGACGGCCGCGCCGGGGGCCACGTCGTCTCCAGCGACGGCAACCTCGACCTGGTCCTCGCGGTCCCCACCGAGATGGGTGGCCGTGGTGGCGGAACCAACCCCGAGCAGCTCTTCGCCGCCGGCTGGTCGGCCTGCTTCCACTCCGCACTCAAGGCCGTGGCCGCCGCAGAGAAGATCACCCTGACCGACTCGGCCGTGGTGGCCGACATCTCGATCTTCCCCAACGGCCAGGGTGGCTACGACCTCGGCGCAGCCCTCCACGTGGAAATCGCGGACATCGAGCAGGCCGAGGCCGAGCGCCTCGTGGGCCTTGCCCACCAGGTGTGCCCGTACTCCAACGCCACCCGCGGCAACATCAAGGTCGAGATCGAGACCGTCGTCGCCTAACGCCCTCCCCCAGGCATCACGGGCACCCGAGATACTCTCGGGTGCCCGTTTTTTGATACCCGGGACGACATTTTTCGGTGCGCCGAAATTAACCTGCTAGTGTGAGCGCATGACCTCCGCAGCACCCGCCACCACGCGCCCGGCCCGCGCCCCCGAACGCCGACTCCTGAGCCTCCTCGGCCCGGCCTTCGTAGCCGCCATCGCCTATGTGGACCCGGGAAATGTCGCGGCCAATCTCTCCGCCGGCGCGGGCTACGGCTACCTGCTGGTCTGGGTTCTGGTACTGGCCAATGTCATGGCCGTGCTGGTGCAGTACCTCTCGGCCAAGCTTGGTCTGGTTACCGGCAAGAGCCTGCCCGAGCTGCTGGGACAGCGCATGCCGCGCGCCGGACGGCTGGCCTACTGGGTCCAGGCCGAGGTGATCGCCGCGGCCACGGACCTCGCCGAGGTGATCGGCGGCGCCATCGCCCTGAACCTGCTGTTCGGAACACCGCTGCTGCTCGGTGGAATCATCGTCGGCGTGGTCTCGATGGTACTGCTGGCGATCCAGTCTCGCCGCGGCCAGCGTCCGTTTGAGTTTGTCATTCTGGGCATGCTGGTGATCATCACCATCGGTTTTGTAGGCGGCCTATTCTTCTCCCCGCTGGACTGGGGTGGCGTGGCCGGCGGGCTGGTGCCGCGCTTCGAGGGCACCGAGACGGTCCTGCTGGCCGCGAGCATGCTCGGCGCCACGGTCATGCCGCACGCGATCTACGTCCACTCTGCCCTCGCCCGCGACCGTCACGGCGTGAGCACCAACCCCGGCCGGATCCGCCGCCTCCTGAAGGCCACTCGCTGGGATGTGAGCCTCGCTCTTGTGCTGGCCGGGGGTGTGAACATCGCGATGCTCCTGCTCGCGGCTTCGGCCCTACCCGGTGTCGCGGGCACCGACACCATCGAGGGTGCCCATGCGGCCATCACCGCGGCCCTCGGCCCGGTCGTCGGAGTGGTCTTCGCCGTGGGCCTATTAGCCTCGGGCCTCGCCTCCACCTCGGTGGGCTGCTACGCGGGTGCCACGATCATGGACGGCCTGCTGCACGTGCGCATCCCCCTCCTGGTACGCCGGGTCATCACCATCATCCCCGCACTGATCGTGCTGGGCGTGGGTTTTGACCCCACACTGGCGCTGGTACTGAGCCAGGTTCTGCTCTCTGTGGGCATCCCGTTCGCCCTGATTCCACTGGCCTATCTGACCGCCAAGCGCTCGCTGATGGGTGAGTTCGTGAACCGACTTCCGATGCGCATCATCACCGCGATCGTGGTGGCCGCCATCGTTCTTTTGAATATCGTGCTGATCTACCTCACCCTCACGGGCGCGGCATAGCCACCGAACCCTGCCCACGGCCGCGTGCCCGGCGCACAATGCGGTCCAGGGTCCAGGCGATCAGGGTGAGCACATGTAGGAGGACCAGCAGCACGATCCAGATGACCTTCTCCGAGGTTCGCATCTGGCGATCATTTGCGGTGACCACGATGGCGTACACCCAGTATCCAAACAGCGCAAAGATTCCCAGCAGAACCGGCAGGTGCCAGCCCATCAGCAGATTAGACACGGTGTTCCCCACTCCCCCTCGGCACATCCGAGTAGCTACACCCTAGCGAAAAACCGCCGCCCCCACTGGAATCCAGTGGGGGCGGCGGTCAGAGAAAACTCGCGAACTAGTTCACGTCCTCGTCAACCCAGTCGAAGGTCTTGGTGACGGCCTTCTTCCAGTTGCGGTACAGACGGTCGCGCTCACCCTTGTCCATGCTGGGCTCCCAGCGCTTGTCTTCCTGCCAGTTCTTGGCCAGGTCGTCGGTGTCCTTCCAGAATCCGACGGCCAGACCCGCGGCGTACGCGGCACCCAGCGCGGTGGTCTCGGCAACCACCGGGCGGACAACCGGGACACCCAGGATGTCGGCCTGGAACTGCAGCAGCAGGTCGTTGGCGGTCGCGCCACCGTCCACGCGCAGTTCGGTCAGGTCCACACCGGCGTCGGCGTTCACCGCGTCCAGCACCTCGGCGGTCTGGTAGGCGATGGCCTCCAGCGCGGCCCGGGCGATGTGACCCTTGTTCACGAAGCGGGTCAGACCCACCAGTGCACCACGGGCATCCGAACGCCAGTACGGAGCAAACAGACCCGAGAAGGCGGGGACGAAGTAGGCACCACCGTTGTCCTCCACGCCACGAGCGAGTTCCTCAACCTCGGCGGCCGAGGAGATCAGACCCAGGTTGTCGCGCAGCCACTGCACCAGCGAACCGGTCACGGCGATCGATCCCTCGAGCGCGTAGTGGGTGGGCTGGTCACCGATCTTGTACCCGATGGTGGTCAGCAGACCGTTCTCCGAGTGGATGATGTCTTCACCGGTGTTGAAGATGAGGAAGTTACCGGTGCCGTAGGTGTTCTTGGCCTCACCCTTGTCGAAGGCTGCCTGACCGAAGGTCGCGGCCTGCTGGTCGCCCAGGATACCGGCGATCGGGGTCTCGCGCAGCAGCGAGTGGCTGTCGGCGTGGCCGTAGACCTCGGAGGAGGACTTCACGGTCGGCAGCAGCGACTTGGGGACATCGAAGGCGGCGAGGATCTCGTCGTCCCACTCGAGGGTCTCCAGGTTGAGGAACAGGGTACGCGAGGCGTTGGTCACGTCGGTGACGTGCACACCACCCTCAACGCCACCGGTCAGGTTCCACAGCACCCAGGTGTCGGTGGTTCCAAAGAGCAGGTCGCCGGCCTCGGCACGCTCACGAGCGCCCTCGACGTTTTCCAGGATCCAGACGATCTTGGTACCGGAGAAGTAGGTGGCCAGGGGCAGACCCACGGTCTTCTTGAAGCGCTCCACGCCGCCGTCGGCCGCCAGGCGGTCCACGATGTCCTGGGTGCGGGTGTCCTGCCACACGATGGCGTTGTAGACGGGCTCACCGGTGTTCTTGTCCCAGATGACCGCGGTCTCGCGCTGGTTGGTGATACCGATCGCCGCGATGTCGTGGCGGGTCAGGTTGGCCTTGGACAGCGCCTGTCCGATGGCCTCACGGGTGTTGTTCCAGATCTCGTTCGGGTCGTGCTCAACCCAACCAGCCTTGGGGAAAATCTGCTCGTGCTCAAGCTGTCCGGTCGAGACGATGCTCCCGGAGTGGTCAAAAACAATTGCACGCGACGAGGTGGTTCCCTGGTCAATCGCGATGACGTAGTCAGCCATGTGCTTAACTCCTTATTTCAAAAACTGCGGTGTCTGTGAGGGGGGAATACTACGAGGGTGGCACGGGCGGATGCATGTTTGCCGTGCATCCGCCCGGACCGAGGTGTTAAGTTAGGCTCCGATGACCGGAAGCAGTACCGGGGAGAGCACACCGGCGAGGACACCACCGATGATCGGGCCCACAACGGGAACCCAGGCGTAACCCCAGTCGCTGGAACCCTTGCCCTTGATCGGCAGGATGGCGTGAGCGATACGCGGACCGAGGTCACGTGCGGGGTTGATGGCGTAGCCGGTGGGGCCACCCAGCGAGGCACCGATACCCACAACCAGGAAGGCAACGGGCAGTGCGCCCACGGCTGCCAGACCACCGGTTTCACCCTGGTGGTTGAAGCCGAGGATCACGATGACCAGCACGAAGGTCGCGATGATCTCGGTGATGAGGTTCCAGGTGTAGGAGCGAATCTCCGGGCCGGTCGAGAAGACGCCGAGCTTGACGCCCTTGTCCTCGGTGGCGTCGAAGTGCTTCTTGTACGCCAGGTACATGAAGATCGAACCGATAATGGCACCGATCATCTGTCCACCAAAGTAGGTGAATGTCGCGCCGACGCTGACCGGCACATGCGGTGCGTAATCAGCGGCACCGGAGGTAAGAATACCCAGCGTCACCGCGGGGTTCAGGTGTGCACCCGAGTTGAATGCAACGATCACACCGGCGAAGACCGCGAGGCCCCAACCGAAGTTGATCATCAGGGTGCCGCCGCCCAGGCCCTTGGACTTGGCCAGCAACACGTTTGCAACTACACCCCCACCAAGCAGGGTGAGCATTCCCGTACCGAAAGCTTCGGAGAGAAAGACCGTTCCTAAAGATACGTCCACGTTGACCTTCCTTTTCTGTTTCGTGGCGACCCCTGGTCGCCGCGTTGGTGTGTGAGTCCCGGATCGAGACCGCCACCGACTCTCGTCGGTGGCGGCCCCTAAGCCCGGACTGAGTGAACCCTAGGCGCTCACCGGAGTCTTCCCGCCAGCGCGGGAATCGGTGATGCCGTGAGCCCAGCTCAGGTATTCTGCGGCCCGAGCGATTTCTCGTTCGGTCGCCTCGGTGTCCCAGCCCAGTGACGACGCAATGGCCTCGGCCACTTCGACGAGGACCGCGTGCGAGCTCCGACCGGTGAAGGCGAGGCTCGTGCGGCGCTGGATGACATCAAGCAGGGTGACCACGCGCTCTTCGGTGGCCAAAATGGTGAGCTCCTCGGCGCTGTAGTCCGGGGCGGTGGCGAGCATGTGCTCATCCGCCGGGAGCTGAGCGATGAGGGCGGCGGCACGGGTGCCGTAGCGCTCAAGCAGTGCGTCGGCACGCTTGTCGGAGACCAGGCCGCGGTTGGCGGATACCCAGCGGGCGCGGGCTGCATCGTCGCGGGGGTAGTCCTTACCGCCACCGATCGCCATCCCGGCGGTGGAGACCTTGCGCTCGACACCCAGGACCTTCAGCACGTCTCCGGAGAGGTGCTCGGCCAGGGCGCGGAAGGTGGTCCACTTTCCACCGACGAGGCTCAGCAGCGGGGTCTTGCCCACGGCGGTCTCGACGATGCGGTAGTCACGGGAAACGAAACCGGGCTGAGTGTCACCGTGACCGGGCAGCGGGCGGATGCCGCTGAAGCGGTAGATGATCTGCGAGCGGTCCACCGAGATCTTGGGGAAGACGTGCTTGACCAGGTCGAAGAAGTAGTCCACCTCTTCCTCGGTGCAGACGGCGGCTTCGCGCGGGTCGGCGTTGATGTCGGTGGTGCCCACCATGACCTTGCCCTTGAGCGGGTAGATCAGCACGATGCGGCCGTCGTTGTGCTCGAAGAAGATCTCGCGTCCACCGGTGGCTGCCAGCAGCTCGTCGTTTTCCAGCACGATGTGCGAACCCTTGGTGCCACCCATGTAGGTGGTCGGGGTCCCGAAGGCGCCGTTGGTGAGGTCGGTCCAGGGACCGGAGGTGTTGACCACGACGTCGGCGGTGAAGTCGAACTCCTCGCCGGTGACGCGGTCGCGCAGGGTGATCGCACCGGCCTCGGTGGATCCCACGGCCTCCACGTAGTTGACGGCACGGGCGTGGTCGCCGGCGGCCAGACCGTCGTGCATGACGTCGAGGGCCAGACGCTCGGGGTCGTGCATCGAGGCGTCGAAGTAGGTGGCGGTGTACTTGAGGCCCTGGTTGAGCTGCGGCAGCTCGGCGAGGGTCTTCTTCTTGCCCAGGAAGCGGTGACGCGGTACCGAGCCGCCATCACGGGAGAAGGAGTCATACATGATGAGCCCCATCTTGATGAGCGCGGCACCGCGCTCCTTCGGCTTGCCCTGCTTGTGGGTCAGGAAGCGCATCGGAGCGGAGACCATACCCGAGAAGGTCGAGAAGATCGGCACGGTGGTGGGCAGCGGCTTGACGTAGTGCGGGGCGATCTTGATCAGCGAGTTGCGCTCCTGAACCGATTCCTGCACGAGTCGGAACTCGCCGTTCTCCAGGTAGCGAATGCCACCGTGGATCATGTGGCTCGAGGCGGCCGAAGCGCCCGAGCAGAAGTCGTTACGCTCGATCAGGGTCACGTTGACTCCCTGAAGGGCGAGGTCGCGGAAGGTGGCAATCCCGTTGATACCGGCACCGATAATCAGTACGTTGGCTCGCGGCTCTGCGCGGACAGCCTCTACCGTGGTGCGAGCGGTGCCCGGGTTCCCTACCTGATCCTGCATGGTGTTACCCCTTTTCGAAACTTTCGATTTCCCCCGGCAGCGGCATCCCCGCCGTCGGTTCTTTCCGATTGTGACCCACCTGCACAAAACGCGCAAAGCCGATGCACGAATGTGCAGCGGGCCGATAACACATGTTCTTGGATCACAACTTAGTAGCCGTCATGCGCTTTGCATAGGGGTTTTCCGCATCGTTACGCGGAGCGTCATATATCAATCGCACCCCATTCACCCACGCACACCCTGCGCACTGTCCCCCAAATGCGGCCCCTGGATGCGCCAAAGAAACATTTAAAAAACACACATCCACCCAATCTTGGTGCACAATTTCTCAACGACCGTTATCCAGGTGAACGGACGGTAAACGCCCCGTAGCCCCCGGAAATAAGCGGATCTCACATAGAGCCCCACATCCGAATCGCGAACCGGTAAAACGATGCTGCGTGCCCAAAACACCCTGTTTTGAGTCAAAAACCGTGCGCGGAGGTGCAAGATATACCTCTTCCCGCATTCATCACCCGCTAGTGCGATGTCCCCCATGACACGCAAAACGCCCCGTCGGGCACCCACACGAGGTGTGGATGCCCGACGGGGCGGGTGATGAAATTGTTAGGCGTTGGGAGTGACCACCGACTTGAGCGTCTGCGGGTCGCGGGTTGAGTTCAGGGCGTCTGCCACCCGGTCCAGACCGAAGCGGCCGGTCACCAGGGCGTCGAGGTCCACTCGTCCACTGGCCACCAGCTCGATGGCGAGAGGCCAGGTGTTGTTGTAGCGGAAGATCCCGGTAACCACGAGCTCACGGTTCTGGATGGTACTCACCGGCAGCGGAATCTCGGTGGGACCCATGCCCACCAAAACCACGGTGCCGCCGGGGCGCACCTCGCCGAAGCCCGAGCGCACGGCCGCAGGCGCACCCGAGGCATCCACAAACGCGTCCACGTCGAGGCCGAGGTTACCCACCGGCTCAGTCAGCGCATCGATCGTGCGGGTTGCCCCGAAGCGTTCGGCCTGGGCTCGGCGCTGCGGATCCACGTCGGTCACGATGATTTCGCTCGCACCGTAGGCCCGTGCGACCTGCGCGGTCACGATTCCGATCGGCCCGGCACCGGTGATCAGCACCCGCGAGCCCGCCGTGAACCCGGCCTTGCGGGCCGTCGCGATGGCAACCGAGAGCGGCTCCAGCAGCGCGGCCGCCTCAAGCGAGACGTGGTCGGGAATCCGATGAGCGAAGTGGGACTGAATGGTGGCGTACTGGGCAAAGGCCCCATCCACCCCGGGCACCGCATAAAACTCCATGTTCGGGCACAGGTTATAGGCACCCGAAAGCGATTCCCGCGAGGTGGGGTCCGGGCGCTGCGGCTCGATCGAGACCCGCTCGCCGATCCGCGCCGGATCCACCGCGGAGCCCACGGCCACAATGACCCCGGCCGATTCGTGCCCGAGCACCAGCGGCTCGGTCACCTCCCAGTCGCCCAGCTTTCCCTCATGGAAGAAGTGCACGTCCGAGCCGCACACCCCCACCGCCTCGATTCGAATGAGCACCTGATCGGGATCGGGTACCGGAACCGCGCGCTCCTGCAGTTCCAGGGTTTCGGCTTCGAGCAGGACGCTCGCGCGCATCGTTTCGGGGAGGTGGGACATGGTTACTCCTTCATTGGATCTAACTGAGTTGGGTGGGGTGGTCCGGCACCGCCGGGGCCACCACGATGTTGATGCCCTCGGCACGCAGTGCCGAAATCTCCGCCTCGGACATGCCGGCGTCCACAATCACGACGTCGAACTCGTTGAGGTCGGCCAGGGCGTGCAGCGCACGGCCCTTGAATTTGGTGTGGTCCACCAGCAGGATCTTGGTGCCGGCGGCATCCAACATCGCACGCTTGGTATCCACGGTTTCGGGGGCTTGAAAATACAGGGTGCCGTCGGTGATCGCCGGTGCCGACATGATCAGCACGTCGCCACGCAGCTTATGAATGGCGTCGTTGGTCATCCGGCCCATAAACGATCCGCACCAGTTATGGAACGTGCCGCCGAGGGCGATCAGCGAGATACGGGGCATCGTGCCCACCTCGTTGACCACAAACAGCGAGTTGGTGATGACGGTGAGCGGGGTGCGCTCACGCAGCAGCGGAACGATTTGCAGCACGGTGGTGGAATCATCCAGGAACACCGACTGCCCCGCCTCGACGTACTCCAGCGCGGTGGCCGCCATCGCCCGCTTGGTTGCCAGACGCTGACCCTGCCGGTAGACGATGCTGGATTCCACCAGGGTCGAGGCGAGAGCCGTAGCTACCCCGCGAGACTTCCGCAGGATCCCCCGCTCGACCAGCTCGTCCAGGTCGCGGTGCACGGTCATCAGCGAGATGTCAAAGCGTGCTGCCAGGTCCTCGATGCGCAGCGCACCGTGCTCCATCACCGCCTGTGCGATCGCGTCGCGGCGATCGTCACGCTTGAGGTTCCGTGCGTTCTTCGCGGTCATTCATTTCCCCGTTCTCTGCGTCGGCTATCGATTAGCGCTCTCATCCCGCGGATCAGGGGGACGCGTGCTCTCGGGAGTCGCCTTCTACCAGGATGCCGCGTAACGCCTCCGGATCATGCGCAAACCGGCCGAGAAACACGCCGTCTGCGTCGTTACCGAGGTCCGCCAGGACGCCGGGTCCGGCACTTCCCCCATAGATTACCGTGCCTCCTCCGATCCGAGAGTCTCCGAACACCGCGGCGCGCAGAGCCCGGCACACAGCCCGCACATGGGCGGGTTCGGCGGGGGTCTGAGCTCCGATTGCCCACACCGGCTCATAGGCCACCACGATCTCCTCGATCGGTGCCGAGAGCAGCGCGAGCGCCGAACCGAGCTGACCCAGGCTCGCGGTGATCGCCTGGTCGATATCGCCGCGCTCGGTCTCCCCCACGCAGAGGATCGGAATCAGACCGTTTCGCCGGGCGGCCTCGACCTTTCGAGCCACGGTTTCCGCGTCCTCCCCAAAGAGTGAGCGCCGTTCGGCATGACCAATTTCCACGTACCGGCAGCCCAGCTCGTCGAGGGTTTTCCCACTCACCTCGCCGGTGAATGCGCCTCGGTCCTGCCAGTAGAGGTTCTGCGCGCCCACCTGAACCGGGGTGCCCACGGCGATCTGAAGCGCGGCCTCGAGCGACACAAACGTCGGCAGAATCACCACGGTGGTGCGGCCATCACGGACACCGGGGTCGGTTCGGGCGATGTCCACCACTGCCTGGGCCCACTCCCGCGTCTCCTCGTGTCCGAGATACATCTTGAGACTCACCCCGATGAACGTGTTGCCGTGCCCCACGCTCACGCCTACGACTCGGGGGTCGAGCCGGCATGGGCATGCTCGTACTCGGTGATCTCGGCCACCTTGTCCGCCGAGGCGGAGGCGACATCGAAGCGGTACTCGAGCCATTCCCGGGCAAGCCGACGGGCGAGTTCGAGACCGATCACGCGCTGCCCGAAGGTCAGAATCTGTGCGTTGTTGCTCAGGACCGCGCGCTCCACCGAGAAGCTGTCGTGGGCGGTCACCGCTCGAATCCCCTCAACCTTATTGGCGGCGATCGCCACCCCCAGGCCCGTGCCACACACCAGCAGCGCGCGGTCAGCTTCGCCGCGAGCGACCATCTCGGCGGCGGCAATCGCGATGGTCGGATAGGCGCTGCCTCCGGCCGCGTCCACCCCCACATCGAACACCTCGGACACACCCTCGTGTGCCGAAAGGTCCGCCTTGAGGACCTCCTTATAGTCGAAGCCGGCGTCGTCCGAGCCGACCACGATACGCAGCGTGTTGGTCATGAGTTCTCCTTGATAGCGGTGGTTTGTGCGGTTGCTGCGCGGGCGATCGCGGTGGCGATGAGCGCCAGCGAGATGGCACCGGGATCGGGGGTGCCGAGAGCCTTTTCCGCGTGCGGGCGGGCCCGGCCCATCCGCGGCAGCAGGTCGGCCGTGGCGCGGGCCACGGTGGTGGAATGCGCCGAGGCGGTCACGGCGGCGTCCTCCAGGGATGCTCCGGAGGCCACCTCGGCGGCAAACGATTCGGCGAGGGCGACCAGGGCATCCACCATGGTTTTGTCACCGGGCTGGGCGCCGCCGACCCGCATCACCGCATCGCTGGCGGCGGTCACCGCCCGGGCAAGCCGCGCGGCATCGGGCACCTCGGTGTCGCCGAGTTCCCGCCCCACGGAGGTGAGGATCGTGCCCCAGAGCGCACCCGAGGTTCCTCCGGCGCGGTCTGCCCAGGCATCCCCGGCGGCGCTCAGCAGGGACGCGAGGCCGGCACCGTCGGCGAGCGCGGCGTCCACCGAATCGGCGGCCGCACGTGAACCCCGCTGCATGCCGATTCCGTGATCGCCATCGCCGGCCACCGCGTCGAGACGGCCGAGCTCCTCCACGTGCTCATCCACGGTGTCGGCGATCACCGCGATGAGGCGGCCAGCCAGCGGGGCGAGCGCCCGGGACTCGGCACTCGCCTCGCCAGGCTGGGTAACGGAGGCAAGCGTGTGCGACACCGCACTCTCCTCGCCGGTCCGAGTAACGGCGGCGAGCGCCTCCACCTCGGTGACCCGCTCCCCGACCACGAGCGCGTGGCCCTTGCGGTAGGCGGGAGCGTGGGCCGGGGTCGCCCAGAGCGCTTCGAGTTCGGCATCCACCCAGAACACGCTGAGTGAGACCCCGGCCATCTCGAAGCTGGTGACCAGCTCTCCCACCTCGGGTTCCACGATGGTGATTGCGTCCCGTTCGGCGAGCAGTCGAATCTCCCGGTACAGCACAAACAGTTCCTCGTGCTTGACCGAGCCCAGGCCGTTGATCAGCACAACCGCCCGCGAACCCGCACCCACGGGGGCTTCGGTGCGCACCCGGTCCCACAGCAGCGCGGCGAGCGCAGCAGCGGGCACAAGGTCGTCTTCCCCGATGCCCGGTTCGCCGTGGATGCCCATTCCCACGGCCATCCGGCCCGCGGGAATGGTGAACAGCGGTTCCTCGGCACCGGGCAGGGTGGCCCCGCCAAACGCGACGCCCAGTGTGCGTACCCGCTCATTGGCACGCTGTGCAAGCGCAACCACCTCGGCCAGGGACGCCCCGGCCTCGGCGGCCGCGGCGGCAATTCTGAAGACCGCCAGATCCCCGGCCACCCCGCGGCGACGCTCCCGTTCGGAGGCGTCGGCGCTGGAGATGTCATCGGTCACCCGCACGGTTTCGCAGGGAATCCCCTCGGCCCGCAGCCGGTCCTGAGCCTGGGTGAAGTTCAGCACGTCGCCGGCGTAGTTCCCGTAGCTCAGCAGCACTCCGCCACCGTTCTCCACCGACTTGGCGACGGTATAGATCTGCAGCGCCGAGGGCGAGGCAAACACGTTACCGAGGGCCGCACCGTGGGCAAGTCCCGCCCCCACCAGGCCACCGAAGGCCGGGTAGTGGCCCGAACCGCCGCCGATCACCACGGCGACCTGGCCGGCCGGGGTCCGGGTTGCCCGGGCCACCCCACCGGGGACCGCCCGCAGAATATCCGAATAGAGGTCAACGAATCCGGCGGTGGATTCCTCGGCAAAACTCCGTGCCGAGTTAAAGATGTAGGCCATGCCTGGCTCCTTAGGTTAGAGGGGATCGGGAAGACTTCGCGCTATCCCTTGCGCTGGAAGTCCACCCACTCGCTGGCGGTTTCCTTGGTCACCAGGAAGCAGTCAAAGCTCTGCTTCTCGTCCTTGACACCGGTCTTGCCGGTCTTCAGGAACTCGTCGATCTGCTTCACCACGGCGGTGGAGAAATCCACCACCGGCTGCACCACGGTGTAGGCGAGTTCGCCGGCGCCCACGGCGGTGACCGCATCCGGGGCACCATCAAAGCCACCCACCACCACGCGGTCGAGCATGCCCGCCTGCTTCAGGGCGGCGATCGCGCCGAGAGCCATCTGGTCGTTCCCGGAAATCACGCCCTTGATGTCGGGGTGAGCCTGCAGCATCAGCTGCATCTTGTCGAAGCCCTTCTTCTGATCCCAGTCGGCGGTTTCCTGCTGGACCAGTTCCAGCTCGGGGAACTGACCCAGGACCGAGGCGTAGCCGGTAGAGCGCACCTCGGCGTTGGTGTCGGTCGAGAGCCCCTTGAGCTCCACGTACTTCCCCGAGTTCCCCATCGCCTGGACAAACTGCTGGGCACCCAGCACCGCACCCTGGGCGTTGTTGGAAACCAGCTGGGCCTTTGCCAGACCCGAGGTGTTGATCTCGGCGTTCACCAGGAACACCGGGATGCCCGCGTCGGTGGCCCGGCGCACGTTTCCGATCGAGGAATCGGCTCCGGCGGGATCCAGCACGATCGCCACGGACTTATTGGAGATCGCCGTGTCGATCAGGTCGCTCTCCTTCTTGGGATCCTGGGCGTGCGAGGAGATGTTGACCTTATAGCCGAGCTTCTCCCCCTCCGCCTTGACCGTGTTGGCCTCGGTGGTCCAGTAGGGGTTATCCAGCGGCGAGGTGACCAGGGAGATCAGGCCGCCCTGGGTATCCTTGCCGTCCGCGGGCTTATCCGAGCCGCCCGCCGCGCACCCGCTCAGGGTGAGTGCGGCGAGTGCTCCGATGGCCAGCGCCTTTGCTGCCTTGCTGCGAAACATGGTTAGTCCTTTCCAGGAGTAGATGCCGCGCCAACCGGCGCGGGCTTGGGAGAAACGATGGGAGTCTTGGCCTTGCGCGTCTTGTACTCGACCGCGTTGAGCATCACCGCGAGCACAATCACCGCACCCTTGAAGACCATCTGCCAGTACTCGGAGACGCCGATGATGACCAGGCCGTCGGAGAGGAAGCCGATCACAAACGCCCCGAGCAGGGTGCCGCGAATGGTGCCCTTTCCACCCATCAGCGAGGCCCCACCGATGACCACCGCGGCGATCGCGGTCAGCTCATAGGAGTTCCCCGCCTGCGGGGTGGCCGAGGTGAGCTCGGAGGTGAGGATCAGACCGGCGATGGCGGCGAAGGCACCGGAGATCACGTACACGCTGATCTTCACGCGCTTGACCGGGATTCCCGAGAGTTCGGCGGCCCGCTCATTGCCTCCGGAGGCGTAGAGCCAACGGCCGAAGGGGGTCTTGTTGAGGGCGAAGCTCGAGCCACCGGCGATCAGGATCATCACGATCACACCCACCGGGACAAACAGGATGGTGTTGAACCCCACCCAGTCGAACCCGGTGTTGCCCAGGGTCTCGGATCCGCCGAGCTTGGGGAAGGTCAGACCGTTGGTGATCAGCAGCGCGATACCGCGGACCACGTACATCATGCCCAGGGTTGCCACAAACGGCGCGACCCTGAATTTGGAGACCAGGATGCCGTTCACGCTGCCCACCAGCGCACCGATCACAATCGAGATGATCACCACTACCCAGACCGCGGGATAGGCGACGGCCTCCCAGAAGGGAAGGTTCACCCCCTGCAACAGGTAGCCGGCCACCACACCCGAGAGGGCCACGGTTGAGCCCACCGAGAGGTCGATGCCGGCGTTCAGGATGACCATCAGCATGCCGATCGCCAGGATCGCGTTGACGGCCACGTGCCGGGTCATCACCACGAGGTTGTCCATCGTGAAGAAGTTCGGCGAGAGCGAGGAGAAGATAATGATGATGACCAGCAGCGCGATAAACGCCCGGCCCTCAAGCAGCAGGTGCCCAATCGATTTGCCCTCGGGCAGGAGTCCCCGCTTGGGCGAGGCGGCGGTGCGTGTCATTTCTCGGTTCCGTTCGTTGGTACGGTGTCGATCGCCTCACCGGAGGCGGCCATAATGTCTTCCTTGGTTGCCGTATGCGAGGTGAACTCGGCCGCGAACTCGCCGCGGCGCATGACCAGCACGCGGTTGGCCACACCCAGGCACTCGATGACCTCGGAGGTCGTGAAGACCACCGCGAGGCCGGTAGCGGCGAGCTGGGCCAGCAGCGCAAACACCTCGGTTTTGGCGCCGATGTCGATGCCACGGCTGGGCTCATCCAGGAGCACCACCCGGGGCGAGGTCTGCAGGACCTTACCGATCACAACCTTTTGCTGGTTGCCTCCGGACAGGGAGGTGATCGGTGCATCGGGTCCGGCGGTTTTGATAAACAGGTCGCGGATGGAGGCCACATTGCGCCGCTGCTCGGCCTGCGAGCCCAGCACCACCCCGCGGGTGATCGCGCCGAGGCTGGCCAGCGAGAGGTTGCGGCCGACCGAGAGCGCCTGAATCATGCCGTCACGCTGCCGGTCCTCGGGGACCAGGGCGATGCCGTGCTCGATCCGCTGGGCGATACTCATCCCGTTGAGGTCCGTCCCATCCACGGTGACGGTGCCCGCCGCGGGATCATCCCGCCCGGCGAGCGCCTCCAGCAGTTCGGTGCGGCCGGCCCCCATTAGGCCGTAGATGCAGACGATCTCGCCGCGGCGCACGTCGAGGTCCACCCCGCGCACGGCCAGGCGTTCGGGATTGGAGCGGTCGGCCACGCTGAATCCGCGCAGGCTCAGCGCCACCTCGCCGAAGCCCGCCTCGTCTGGCGGAGTTCCCAGGTCAAAGTTTGCTCCGACCATCTGCCCGACGATCCAGGGCAGGTCGATATTTGCCACCGGTTCGGTGGCCACCAGGTTGCCGTCGCGGAACACCACCGCATAGTCCGAGACCTGCAGGGCCTCCTCCAGATGGTGGGAGATGTAGACGATCGCAACCCCGTTGGCGGTCAGATCATCAATGACCCGGAACAGGACCTCGACCTCGGAGGCCGAGAGCGCCGAGGTCGGCTCATCCATGATCAGAATGCGGGCGTTTTGAGACAGGGCCCGCGCAATCTCGACGATCTGCTGCTGCCCGATGCGCAGTTCCGACACCGGGGTGGCCGGGTCGATGTCCTCTTCCAGGCGCGTCATCAGCTCGCGCACCACGGCCGCCTCGGCGGCGAAGTCCACGGTGCCCGCGCGGGTCAGGATTTCCCGGCCCATAAAGATGTTGTCGCGCACGCTGAGGTTTGGGGCGAGGCTCAGCTCCTGATGGATGATCGAGATGCCCGCGGCCGCGGCCGCCCCGGTCGAGTCGAACGCCACCGGCTCGCCGTAGAGTTCCAGACTGCCACCGGAGGGCTGCTCGACCCCGGAGAGGATGCGCATCAGCGTGGACTTGCCCGCACCGTTCTCCCCGAACAGGGTGGTCACCCGGCCCTTGTGGATCTCGAAGTTCACACCCTTGAGCGCCCGGGTGACGCCGTAGTTCTTGGTCACGTTGTGAGCCCGTAGGATCACATCCCCCACCGCGAAATCCTCGGGGGCGCGGACACTCACTGGGCCACCTCGATCGCCACCGGGGTAATCAGCAGGAAGCTCGGGTTCAGCGGCTGAAATGCACCGGTTACGGTCACGGTTTTTCCGGGCAAGCCTGCCGGATCGGCCTTGTCCAGCAGCTCGGTTTTCATCTGCTGGTTTAGCTTGTCGCCCACGCTCTGGAAGTCCAGCTGGTTGGTGAACATCGCAAAACCGATCTTCCCGGTCGCGTCGCGCAGGGCGGTGCCCATGAGCGCGGGGCCGGTCTGAACCGCCACGGTGGTGCCTTCGGGCAGACCCTCGACGGTGATCGGGAGCTGTCCATTGGCGGCCCGCTCCCCGGCCACGCCGGTGACCGTCACCGAGTAGGTTGCCGTGGGACCCTCGCCAACCGCATACTTCTTGGCGGCGGCAACCGGGTCCTCGGCCAATGCCTGGGCGACCTCGGCAAGCGGAACCGCACGCTCGGTGATTCCCTCCACCACCACGTCGCGATAGTGCTCGCTGGCGTAGGTGCCCGGGTCGATGCCATCGGCGGTGGCCGCGGCCACATCCGCGGTCGGGATGACCCGGGTGCCGAGGGCCATCAGGCCGATCAGAACCACGACGGATCCGGTGAGGATCCAGGCCCCGCGGCGCGATTTTTTGGTTGAAACGTGTGACACAGAATTTCCTGACTCGTCGGTGAGTGTGGGGTGCCGAAAGCCCTAGAGGGCGAGCAGTTCGCGCGACTCGGTGTCGTTCGGGCGAATCTGGAGCTTGCGCCCGGTTCCGGCGCGGAACTTGTCGAGGGCCGCGGCGTAGTCCTCCAGGGTGAAGGTGTGGGAGATCATCGCGGCGGCGTTGATCGCTCCGGCCTCAAACATTTCGACCGCACGACCGAAGGAGTTGAGCACGGCCATCGTGCCCACGATGTTGATCTCGTCGCGGTACACGCGGAACGGTGAGTACTTGGCATGGGCCTCGGCGGGGGCGACCCCGAAGTGCTGGAAGGTGCCTCCGGCCTTGACCCGGGGCAGGGCGTCCTCGATGGCCGCGATGACGCCGGTGCAGTCGATCACCACGTCCCAGTTGGTCCGTTCGGCATCGTCGGCGCGGGTCAGGGGGTGCTGGACGCCCACATCGCGGGCTGCCTGCAGGCGATCCTTGTTGAGGTCCACGATCGTGACGCTTGCCGCTCCCGCGCGCGGGGCCAGCTGAGCCATCAGCAAGCCCATCGTGCCCGCACCGTAGATGAGGTAGTGCTCGCCCATCTTGCGCGGCAGAATGTCGTAGCCGCGGATCGCACAGGCGAGCGGCTCGATCAGCGCGGCCAGGTGGATGTCGGTGTCCGGACGCAGCACAAACACGTTGGCGCGCGGCACCGAGACGAATTCGGCGGAGGCCCCGTCGCTGGCCACGACGCCCAGTCCGTTCCAGGCACGACACAGGTTGCTGCGACCGGTGAGGCAGTACTCGCACTCGCCGCAGGTGGTTGAGGGGTTGATGGCGACCTGGTCGCCGATGTTCAGATCGTGGACGTCGCTGCCCACCTCGGTCACGACGCCGGTGGCCTCGTGTCCGGGGATCAGCGGATACACGGTGCCCTCAAACTCGCCGTCAAACACGTGTGTGTCGGTGCCGCAGATACCCACGGCCGCGACCTTGATAATGACGTCCTTGGGGCCGGCGGTGGGGGTGGGAACCTCGGTCAGGGAGAGTTCGTGTTCCCGATCAAAAACAATTGCTCGCATCGTCGTAGTGCCTTCCCGTCGCCGGGTCTACTTCGACCGGCAACGCTCGCGGGGTGAAACGCCACCGACTCTGGGGGCGTCTTTGACTCCAATGTGTTACATCGTTCCCACAACCTAACACAGAAACTTGTTATATCTAACATTCATACTGTGATTTATATCGTGAGACGAGATATATCTTCGGTTTGGCGGGCAAATATCACATGACATTCGAAAACATCACATGGTCCGTGTGATGTGCGATGCGGTGCGTGCACGGCAGCTGTGCACACGCACAAGAAAAAATGGTTAAGCTCGGAGGTGAAGTCTTGCGACGGTGAACGCGGCGATCCCGCACCACCACGCGGGCCCGCACATCACACCCGCAATACATCCGCCACCTGACCGGCCTCTGCAACGGCCGCACGGCGCAAGGAGTTTTACCAATGTCGGTTCCCGAATCGTTTTCCCTCAGTGGGAAAACTCGTGACGCCCTAACCGCCGCGCAGCTCTACTATCTGCAGGACCTGACCATGGATGCGATCGCCGCCGAGCTGCACACCTCGCGCTCAAGCGTCTCGCGTCTGCTGGGTCACGCCCGCGAGACCGGCCTGGTGGAAATCCAGGTCCGTTCCCCGCTGGATGCCCCGCGCCAGCTGGAAAACGACATCCGTCAGCAGTTCGGCGTGGTCGCCCACGTGGTCTCGGTCCCCGACCAGATCAGCGATGTGGACCGCCTGGACCGCGTCGCGCTCTATGCCGCCCGCATCCTCGGCGGCTTCTTCGACTCCAATATGTCGATGGGGGTGGCCTGGGGTTCCACCATGAGCGCGGTCTCCCGCAACCTCTCCTCCAAGCCCACCCACAACTCGCTCATCGTGCAGCTCAACGGTGCCGCCAACCCGCGCACCACGGGTATCGCCTATGCCAGCGAGATCCTGCAGCGCTTTGGTGCGGCCTTCGGTGCGGCGATCCAGCAGTTCCCGGTGCCCGCCGTCTTTGATGATCCCAACACCAAAACGGCCATGTGGCGTGAGCGCAGCGTGAGCCGTGTGGTGGAGCGCCAGAACGCGCTGGACATCGCGGTCTTCGGTCTCGGCTCGACCTACTCCGATGTGCCCAGCCACCTCTATGTCGCCGGCTACATCGACGATGCGGACCTCGCCGTGATGCGCGAGGACGGGGTCGTCGGTGACGTCGCCACCGTGTTCTACCGCGAGGATGGCAGCAGCGACAACATCGCCCTGAACTCCCGCTCCTCGGGCCCGAGCCTCGACGTGCTGCGCGGCATCTCCCGCCGCGTCGGCGTGGTCTCCGGTGCCGGCAAGCTGCGCACCCTGCGCGGTGCCCTGGCCGCCGGCCTGATCACCGACCTGATCGTGGACGCCGGCACCGCCCGCCGTCTGGTCGACCAGGGCCCACTGGACGCCTAGCCCGCCCCGCCACGCACACACAAACGCTCCCCTCGAGTTCGAGGGGAGCGTTTGTGTCTGCGGGCACCTAGGGAAGCAGACTGAGCATTTCGGGCCGCGCTTTCATTGCATGGATTACCAGTTCATTTCCACTATCGAAAACCAGAACTACGGTTTCCAGCAACCGACCTTTCGTATCAAATCCCAGGCGCAACTGTCGAGAGGGGTTTTCCCCGTCCGGAAGATCCACCCAGAGTGGCCAGCTCGCAGCCTGAACAACATCTTCCGCAGCGACGCCATGCTTCAGGGCGCTCGCGTGCAGTCTCATGTGGAAAGCAGACTCAGTGCATCGCGAATGATCTCGGATCGAGACTTGCCCTCCCGCTCGGCGCGGGCATCAACGACCGCAAGCTCGTCGGAAGTCAGTCGAAGAGCAACCACCTGAGAGGCCTCGGCACCTCGACCGGGGCGGCCTCGACCGCGCTTTTTCAACGCCTCTACGTCGTACCCAACCTCGGCCTCGTGTGCCCACGCGGCAATCTGTGCCTCGGTTACGGGCACTCCGTTAATGGTTTCGTGTGCGGACATACGATTAACGTATAACGAAATTCTGAATCTAGCCAGTGAATCCAGCTCACGGCGACCCCGAGTGGCAGCCGGAAAAAAGTCTCGGTGTGTCGGAATACTTCCACCGGGCAGTGCGGTTGTCCTACGATAGATAACAAATAGTGCTCCGGGGTTGGTGAGAGTCCAAACCGGCGGTGAGAGTCCGCGAGCCCGTCCTTTTTCGAAAAGGAGGGGTTGAGCCGGTGAAATTCCGGCACCGACGGTTATGGGTCCTGCGGGATTCGAGTCCGGATGAGAGGTAGCACACGCGGATTTGACGACCCTTCGTCAGGTGCGCGTAATTCGGTGACGCTCGCGTCGCCACCCTCCCGGAGTGCGCTCGAGAAAAGGCAACCACTCCGATGATCACCCCAGACCGCCTAGACGCGGCCGTCCTCGACGCGGCCATGGGCCGCGCCCTGGAGATCGCCACCCGCGGGCCCGAAGGCGGGCCCAACCCGCGGGTTGGCTGCGTCATCCTCAGCCCCGATGGGCATACCCTCGCTGAGGGCTGGCACCGTGGTGCCGGCACCGCGCACGCCGAGGTAGACGCCCTCTCCCACCTGGCACCGGGCGAAGCCCGCGGCGCGACCGCCGTGGTCACCCTGGAACCGTGCAACCACACCGGCCGCACCGGGCCCTGCGCGCAGGCGCTGATTGCCGCCGGTGTTGCGGAGGTGTACTTCGCGGTGCCGGATCCCGGAGCGGTTTCCAGCCACGGCGCGCAGACCCTGATCGACGCCGGCATCCCCGCCCAGCTGGGACCACGCCGCGAACAGGCGGAGAAGCTGCTGGCCGACTGGCTGCGGGATGCCCGACGTGGACGCCCGACCGTGACCGTCAAGTGGGCCACCAGCCTGGATGGCCGCGCGGCCGCCGCCGACGGGACCAGCCAGTGGATCACCGGACCCGACGCCCGTGCCGACGTGCACCTCGAACGCTCCCGTCACGACGCGATCGCCGTGGGCACCGGAACCGTCCTGGCCGATGACCCGGCCCTCACCGCCCGCGGCGAGGAAAACGGTGCGCCGCTGGCCCAGCCGATCCCCGTGGTCTTTGGCCACCGCGAGGTGCCTGCCGACGCGCAGCTACACTCCCACCCGCGCGAGCTCATTACCCTCAGCGGCGATGATCTGGCCGCGGATCTTGATGTTCTGTGGAAACGCGGCATCCGATCGGTGTTTGTGGAGGGCGGCCCAAGCCTCGCCAGCTCCTTCATTCGTGCCGGCTTTGCCGACCGCGTCCTGGTCTATGTTGCGCCCACCCTGATCGGCGGCCCGAAGCTCGCGCTGACCGACTTGGGCGTGGACACCATCGACGATCAGCATCGCCTCGTTTTCACCGATGTCCAACACCTGGGATCGGATCTGCGCCTCACCGCCGAACCGGTCGCCCCCGAAACCCCATCCACCCACCCGACGTCTGGAGCCCACTAGTGTTTACCGGAATCATTGAGGAGCTCGGCACCATCACCGCGCTCGTTCCCAGTGCCGATGCCCTGCGCATCACCGTGGAGGGACCGCTCGTGGTCTCCGACGCCGGGCACGGCGATTCGATTGCCGTGAGCGGCGTATGCCTCACCGTGATCGAGCAGACCGAGACATCCTTCACCGCCGACGTCATGGCCCAGACCCTCGTTATGTCCGCCCTGGATGGGGCGACCGTGGGCACGAAGGTGAACCTCGAGCGCGCCGCCCAGGTGGGCGACCGCCTCGGGGGTCACATCGTCCAGGGCCACGTGGATGGCACCGGCACCCTGCTCCAGGTCACCCCGGGTGACGCCTGGCGGGTGCTGCGTTTCTCGCTGCCGATCGAGCACGCCTCGCTGGTCACCGATAAGGGGTCGATCACCGTGGACGGGGTCTCCCTCACGGTCAGCGCGATCTCCGATCCCGCCGAAACCGCCCCCTGGTTTGAGGTTTCGCTGATCCCCGAAACCCTGGTCGCCACGACCCTCGGCGAGCGCCAGATCGGCGACACCGTCAATCTTGAAACCGACATTCTGGCACGTCACGTGGAGCGTCTGCTCGCCGTGAATGCCGCAGTTACTCCCAACGAAAGCCGATAACCGATGAGTCTCTCAACCATTCCTGCCGCCCTCGCCGCCCTGCGTGCGGGCAAGGCAATCCTCGTGGCCGATGATGAGGGCCGCGAGAACGAGGGCGACGTGATTTTCGCCGCCGAGCTCGCCACCCACGACACCGTGGCCTGGGCCGTTCGGCACACCAGTGGTTACCTGTGCGCCCCGATGACCGCGGACATCGCGGACCGACTGGCCCTGCCCCCGATGGTGGAAAACAGCCAGGACCCGCGCAAGACCGCATACACGGTAACCGTGGATGCGGCCTCGGGCGTGACCACCGGCATCAGCGCCTCCGACCGTGCCCGCACCCTGCGGGTCCTCGGCGATGCCACCAGCACCGCCGAAGACCTCATCCGCCCCGGACACATCGTGCCGCTGCGCGCGGTGGCCGGGGGCGTACGCGAGCGTGCCGGTCACACCGAGGCCGCCGTGGACCTGCTGCGTCTGGCCGGACTGAACCCGGTCGGCGTGATCGGCGAGGTCGTGACCGACGAGGGCGACATGATGCGCCTACCGGGCCTGCTGGAACTCGGTGTGGAGCACGATATTCCGGTGATCACCATCGCCGATCTGATCGAGTACCTCAACGCCGCCGATGCCGGAACCACCGAGCAGCTGGCCGCGGTTGCCAATGACTCGGCCGTGCACTTCGAGATCGAGACCAACCTGCCCACGACCCACGGCAACTTCAAGGTGCGCGCCTACCGTGACCGTCAGACCGGTGCCGAGCACCTGGCTCTGATCCACGGTGAGCTCACCGACACCGCGATCCTGCGCGTCCACTCGGAGTGCCTGACCGGTGAGGCTCTCGGCTCGCTCAAGTGCGAGTGCGGTCCGCAGCTGGACGCCGCCCTCGAGGAGATCGCCGAGAAGGACGGCGTGGTCATCTACATGCGCGGCCAGGAGGGTCGCGGCATCGGCCTGATCAACAAGCTGCGTGCCTATGCGCTGCAGGAGCAGGGCTATGACACCCTCGACGCCAACCTGGCCCTGGGCCTGCCGGCGGACGCTCGCAGCTACCTGCCCGCCAGCGCGATCCTCGAAGACCTGGGAGTGAGCGCCGTGCGCCTGCTGACCAACAACCCCGAGAAGATCCGCCAGCTGGAAGAGGCCGGCATCCGCGTGGTTGAGCGTCTGCCCCTGGTGGTCGGCGTGGGCGAGGTCAACGAGAACTATCTCCAGACCAAGCGCGACCGCATGGGCCACCGCTTCGAGGGTGAGCCCGGCTCGTTCATCCCGCTCTCCGACTAACCCCTCCCTACCGAACGGAACACATAATGAGCAGCAACGGAATCCCCTCCCTCCAGGTTGACGGCACCGGCCTCAACGTCACCGTGATCGCCGGATCCTGGCACGAGGAGATCAGCAACGGTCTCATCGCCGGTGCCGAGAAAGCCCTGGCCGAGTCCGGTGCCACCTTCACAACCGTGCGCGTCGCCGGCAGCTTCGAACTGCCGGTGGCCGCCCGTGCGGCACTGGAGGCCGGGGCGGATGCGGTGGTCGCGCTCGGCGTGATCATCCGCGGCGGCACCCCGCACTTCGAGTTCGTCTCGGACGCCGCAACCTCGGGACTGACCCAGGTGTCCGTGTTGACCGGGAAGCCGGTGGGCTTTGGCGTGCTCACGCTGGACGATGAGGCACAGGGCATCGACCGTGCGGGCCTGCCCGGCTCGCGCGAGGACAAGGGCCGTGAGGCCGCCGAGGCCGCGCTGCACACCGCGGTCCTGCTGCGCTCGCTCTAACCCTCGGGTAACAGAACCGCCTCGTGGGCCGCGCCGAAGAGATTCAGCGCGGCCCACTGCAGCAGAATCACGGTTTTGCCATCGCGGTGACCGTTGACGTAGGCGGGAAACCGAACCTGTCTGGTCCGTAAGACGGCACGGGCGGTGCTCTGCGCGGGGTTTTCGCTCATTTCCCCACCCACGGCCCGCGATTCATTTACGCCAGGATCTATCGCTCTTACGCCAGGGAGTTTCAGGAAACTCCAGGTATGGGCGTATATTGGCAGTTCCGCCACAATCGGATACCCACACCAATTTAGGCTCAGCGATCACCCCACCCCCGTGATGACTGCACCTCACACTTGATTTACGACGTTTTTGGACGACAGCATGTCAGCAGCAACCACGGGGGATTCGAAGGCCCCCGCAGCCCCCGCCAATCCCCGCTCGCGCGTTATTACCGCGAGCCTGATCGGCACCACCATCGAGTTCTACGACTTCTACGTCTACGCCACCGCGGCGGTTCTCGTATTCCCCACCCTCTTCTTCCCGAGCGCTAACCCGACCACCTCGCTGCTGGCCTCGTTTGCCACCTTTGGTGCGGCGATGGTCGCGCGTCCGGTGGGTGCGATGGTCTTTGGCCACTTCGGTGACCGCTACGGTCGCAAGGCCACCCTGGTCGCCTCGCTGCTGACCATGGGTATCGCCACCTTCCTGATCGGTGTGCTGCCGACCTATGACAACATCGGCTGGTGGGCCGCCCTGCTCCTACTGATCCTGCGCCTCGGTCAGGGCTTCGCCCTGGGTGGCGAGTGGTCCGGTGCGGCACTGGTTGCCACCGAGAATGCCCCGACCGGTAAGCGTGCCTGGTACGGCACGTTCCCGCAGCTGGGTGCACCGCTGGGCTTCATCATCGCCAACGGGCTGTTCCTGATCATCAACGCGATGCTTCCCCACCCGGAAAACCCGGCCCTGCAGTCCGAGGCGTTTGTGGCCTGGGGCTGGCGGATCCCGTTCCTGTTCTCCGCGGTGATGGTGATCGTAGGCCTCTGGGTGCGTCTGCGCCTGGTGGAGTCCACCAGCTTCCAGAAGAATGCTGACAGCGGCAAGCTGAAGAAGTCCCCGCTGGCCGAGGTCTTCCGTTTCCACTGGAAGAACCTCATCCTGGGTACCTTCATCATGCTGGCCACCTACGTGCTGTTCTACCTGATGACCAACTTCACCCTGACCTTCGGCACCCGCGCCTCCTCGGTTGAGGTTGCGCAGAAGGCCGCCGAGGCCGCGGGCAAGCCGTTTGATCCGTCCACGTTCATTGCCGGCGGTGGCTTCGGCTACGTCGACTTTGTGCTGATGCTGATCATCGGCGTGGTGTTCTTCGGAATCTTCACGCTGGTCTCCGGCCCGCTGGCCGACCGTTTCGGTCGCCGCAAGACCCTGATCGTGATCACCATTCTGATCATCGGATTCGGCTTCCTGTTCGAGCCGATGCTCGGCACCGATAAGGGTCTGACTCAGGCGTTCCTGATCATCGGCTTCACGCTGATGGGGGCAACCTTCGGCCCGATGGGTGCACTGCTGCCCGAGCTGTTCCCGACCAACGTGCGCTACTCCGGCTCGGCGATCTCGTACAACGTCAGCTCGATCCTCGGTGCCGCCGTGGCCCCGCTGATCGCCCTGCAGCTGTGGCAGGCCGCCGATGGCAGCCCGTTCCTGGTGGGTATGTACCTGGTGGCGATGGGTGTGCTCACCCTGATTGCGCTGCTGCTCTCCCGCGAAACCAAGGACATCAACATCGACAACTAGTCGCGTCCTTCCCGCGGCCCCGTCGCCCCGCCACATTGTGTGTCCGGGCGGCGGGGCTTTGGCATGTGCCGGCCGTTCGGGACCCACTCGGAGCGACCCGCGGCCCCTGCCTGTCCCCGGTGTCCGCCGCCACACCCATCTTGACGACAGGCTGTCGGAACCGCATCGACGCGGGGTCGGGAAAATGCCCGGTCACACGCGTTACCGATGCGTTTGACCAGGCTCTCCCGGTGTTCTACGGTAAGGAAAGCACGCAGTTCCCTCTCCCACCGCATCGCCGCGTGGGAGCGCCGGGATCTGCCGCACCGTTTCATCCCAGTACCCGGCCAGAACGCAGATGCCCACGGCCGCCGAATCACCCCGCCGCGCGCCGATCCACGACCGCGTCCGGCACCAGGAAAGGCCACATGTCCTCGCCCGCACCGTCCCGTTCTCCCTTTGCCCGGCGTAAGCCGCAGGAGGGCCCGCGCGCCTCGTTTAGGCAGCTGCTGCCGTTCCTGTTTGAGCACAAGCGGATGCTGTGGTTCATCATCCTGCTCTCGGTCCTGGGTGCCCTGGCTTCGCTCGCTCAGCCGCTGCTGGTTAGCCAGGTCATCGGCCGGGTGCAGAAGAACGAGATGCTGGGATCACTGGTCTGGGCACTGGTTGCGCTGGTGGTCATCTCCGCGCTCCTCATGGGCTACCAGCACTATCTGCTGCAGCGCACCGGTGAGGGTGTGGTGCTCTCCAGCCGTAAGCGCCTGATCTCGCGAATGCTGCGCCTCCCGGTCGCCGAGTTTGATGCCCGCCGCACCGGCGACCTGGTTTCCCGCGTGGGCAGCGACACGACCCTGCTGCGGGCGGTCCTCACCCAGGGACTGATCGAGGCCATCGGTGGCGCGGTGACCTTTGTGGGAGCGCTGATCGCGATGCTGATCCTCGACCCGGTGCTGTTGGGCCTCACGGTTCTTGTGGTCGCCGTCTCGGTGCTCGTGGTGGTCGCGCTCTCGGCGCGGATTCGCCAGGCCAGCGCCGCCGCCCAGGCTCGTGTGGGCGACCTGACCTCCGCCGTGGAGCGGGCAATCAGCTCGGTCCGTACCGTGCGAGCGGCCGGGGCCACCGAGCGTGAGATCGCCGGGGTTGAGCAGCACGCGACCGCCGCCTGGAAGATGGGCATTCGTGTCGCCAAGGCCTCGGCCCTGGTGGTGCCGGTGGCGGGCATCGCGATGCAGGCCTCGCTCCTGGTGGTGCTGGGTGTCGGCGGATTCCGGGTGGCCTCGGGCGCGATCGAAATCTCCAGCCTGGTTGCGTTTGTGATGTTCCTGTTCATGATGATCATGCCGCTGGGCCAGGCCTTCGGGGCGCTCACCGCGACCAACCAGGCGCTCGGCGCCCTGGGCCGGATCCAGGAGATCATCGATCTGCCCGCCGAGGACGCCCACGACGCCGAAATCGCCGCCGCCCTGAGCGACCCGGGCACCGTCTCGGCCGAGGCTGCGGCCATCGAGTTCCGCGACGTCAAGTTTGGCTACGCGACCGCCCCGGCGTCCGGGGGCGTGGCCGAGGCCGATGAGATCCGTACCGTCACCACCACCGGTGAGCGCACCGAGGTGCTGCGCGGGGTGTCCTTCACCGCCGAACGCGGCACCCGGACCGCGCTGGTGGGTCCGTCCGGTGCCGGCAAGTCGACGATCCTGGCGCTGATCGAGCGCTTCTACGACCCCCAGGACGGCGCGATCCTCTTCGGTGGCCGCGACATCCGGGCCCTGGACCGTGGCGACCTGCGCGGCCAGATCGGCTACGTGGAGCAGGATGCCCCGGTCCTGGCCGGTTCCCTTCGCGACAACCTGCTGCTCGGCGCCCCCGACGCGACCGATGCGGACTGCGAGCGTGTGCTGCGCGACGTCAACCTCGGCGAAGTCCTGGCGCGTAACAGCGCCGGCCTGGACGCCGCCGTGGGTGAGGACGGCATCATGCTCTCCGGTGGTGAGCGTCAGCGCCTGGCCATCGCCCGTGCGCTGCTCGCTGCCCACCCGGTGCTGCTGCTGGACGAGTCCACTTCCTCGCTGGATGGCCAGAACGAGCAGCTGATGCGGGTGGCCCTGGATGCCGTGGCCAAGGATCGCACGCTGATCATCATCGCCCACCGCCTCTCCACCGTCGTGGACTCCGACAAGATCGTGGTCCTCGAACACGGAACCGTGCTGGGCACCGGCACCCACTCCGAACTGGTGGCTTCGGTGCCGCTGTACCGGGATCTGGCCAAGCACCAGTTCCTGGTGTAGCGGTATGGGGCCACGATGGGGCGGGAATCACACGCCATAACGTGGTCCGTGGCTTAGCTCGTGCGCTCGTATCGCGCCAACAGTGATGCCAGCCCGGGCTGGCGGTCCTCGGGTTCCACACTCAGGAGGCCGAACAGCGCTCGCACCTCGGGTGTACTCTGCGCGGGCGGCGGTGCAAACGAACGCCTACGTACGGCGAGCATCTTGTCCCGGAAGGAGGGGTGTGTTGCCGTAAGCGTGACCGGGTGCGCTCCGATTGTCGCCGCCGCAAAGCTCGCGATGAGCGCGTGCCAGTCCTCTTCGGGACCGCGCGTTGCCCGCTCGTTCTCCAGCAGCATCGCCGCGTTTTCGGGTGCCGCATAGTAGACCAGTCCTCCGCCGTACAGACCTGCGTTTCCGGCTTCCCCAAAATCGATCAGTCGGATGCGCGTCCCTCGTACCCGCAGATGAGCGGGCTGGATATCGCCGTGAAACGCCCCAGAGTGATGAGTGTCGACAAGTTCGGCGCGGGCAGCGGCGAGCAGGGGCAGCAGCCGTTCCGGATGGCGGCGCAGAGCCGAGCTCAGGTCCTCCCCATCCACCCAGCGCAGCAGTGCCACCCGACCGTTCCGTGAGTCTCGAAATGCTACTCGACGTCGATTCTGCGCGTCACCCAGCTTGGAGATGGTCTTCCACTCACGTGCGATCGATTCGACACTCGAAGCTCCCGCTTTGAGCACAAAACGTTCCTCTCGATTCACCATGATCTTGCCCACCAGGGCACGCCGTTCGGACAGTACCGACATACTCGCGCCGGGGATCTGTGACACCATCGCCTGCACGTCGGCTCGCAGACCCACCCCCAGCCGGCCCAAAACATCCGTGTGAATTCGCCGCATTATCGGTCCCCGTTTCGTCATGCCCCGCTGAGTCACGCCCTGATTCATCGGGCGCTGCTTCGACGCTACGAGCCCGGCAACGTCCACTGGGAAAACATCGATACGATCAGGTCACACTTCGTGATCTCGCCCCCGCATCCGCGCCAAGATCCGCGAAAACACGTGGGTGGAGACGTCCCAAGCGGATCACGTAATCTCAGCATGTGGGACATCGCGGACAGGCAGCGCGCCCCAACGCCGACATGCCCCGCACCGCTGGAGGACGGTACGGGGCATCAATCATCCGGCCGGCTCGTTTCCGATGCGAGCCGCCGGAGGGGTGGGCGAGCCTAGCGGCCCGCCTCGTCGCCGAGGTTTTCGGCAAGCACGTCGAGCACGCGTGAGCGCGCCCGTTCACCGGCCGCGCCAAGGCGCGTCCCGATGGTCTCCACCAGCGCCTCGAGAAATACCACGTGCGGTACCCGCGAGGTGTGTTCCAGCTCCTGGCGGAAGCTCGCAGCCGGGGCCAGCAGCAGGGTGATTGCGGCCAGGCGGGTCAGTGGGGTGTTGCGGAACGAGGTGACCGCGATAACCCGCGCCCCGGCCTCATTGGCCTGGGCGGCGGCGCGCAGGCTTGCCTCGTTGGCACCACTGCCGGAGATCACCAGACAGACATCCTCGGCGCGCAGACCGCGGGCGGCGATCTGCTGGCCAATCGGATCGGCCAGGGTTTCCGCCGGCCGGCCGGCCGCGGTCAGGCGCATCGCCAGGTCCATCGCCAGCGGACCCGACAGGCCGCTGGCAACCACGAGTATCCGGCCCGCCGCGACAATCGAGTCCACCGCCGAGTCCACCTCGGGTTCGCTCAGCACGCTGGCGATCTGCGGCAAGACCTGTGCCAGGGCGACGATCTCGGCGCGGATCCGGCCGAGCGCACCCGCGCCCGGGTCGGCGTCCTCGGTGCGCTGGGCGATCTCCCCGGCGAGCGCGAGTTCCCCGGCCAACGCGACCCGCAGCTGCGGATAGCCGCGGTAGCCGAGGCTCTGGCACATCCGCACCACGGTTGAGCGGGCCACACCGGCGCGGTCGGCGAGCTCCTGTGCGGTCAGCTCCACCACACTCTCGGGATCGGCGGCGATGATTTCCGCCGCCCGACGCTCACTGCGCTGCATGCCCGGCAGGGCGGTGGCGATGCGCACGGTGGGCATCGCGGTGGGAATCTCCCCGGTGGAGACAACATCGATGCTAGACGAGGTCACGGGCGGCGCTCCTCTCGAACGGGACACGGATGCTAGGCGAGGTCACGCGCCTTGCTCCCCTCGGTGATGCGGCGCCGAATGGCACCGGAGGTCAGGTCAATGGCGATGGTCACGATGATGACCACGATCAGCAGCGCACCCACGGTGGGCCACTCCCGGTACTGAGTGTACGAGGTGAGCATATCGCCGATTCCACCCACACCGATCAGCCCCAGCACGGCGCTGGCGCGCACGTTGATCTCAAACCGGTAGAGCCAGAACGACACAAACTCCGGGGCGGCCTGCGGCCAGATTCCCCAGCGCACGGTCTGCCAGCGGCTTCCACCGGCGGCGTTCACGGCTTCGATGGGTCCGGGATGCACACCCTCGATCGCCTCGTATCCCCACTTACCCAGGGTTCCGATGCCGTTGACCGCGAGCGCGAGCGCACCGGTCAGCGGGGTGAGCCCGGTGACCGAGAGGATCACGATGGCGATCACGATCTCGGGCACCGCCCGGATCAGCGAGAACAGCCCGCGCAGCGCGAGCCGCACCGGGGCTGGGCCGATGCCACGGGCGGCGAGGAAGCTCAGCGGGAACGAGATCACAATTCCCAGCAGGCATCCCACCCACGCCATTTCCACGCTACGCCAGGTCTGCCAGAGCGCCTCGGGGACCTTGTCCCAGGCGGGGTTGGAGAACATCAGCCACAGGTAGCGGGCGATGTCCGCGGGAAGGTTTGCGGTGCGCGCCCAGTCCACCTTGACCGACCAAAAGACCAGCACCACCAGGAGGGTGATGGCCACGGTGAGGACCGTTCGCCAGGGTCGGCGCGGCTTGGCCGGCGGGGTGACCAGGCGCGCGGGGGCGGTGCGTGTGGTCCGCGGCGCGGTATTCAGGGCTGTCATTTCAAACGCTTTCTAATCGCCGCACTCGCCCAGTCGATCAGCACCACAACCACGAGAATCTCGAGGATGATCAGCGCGAGCTGGTCGTAACGGTAGAAGGTACGCACCGCATCGATCAGGAGGCCGAGGCCACCCGCGCCGACGAGTCCCAGCACGGTCGAGGCGCGCACGTTGAGCTCGAACGCATAGAGCGCCTGGTTGATAAACGGCGGCCAGATATCCGGCAGCAGCGCCGCCCGGTTGATCTGGGTCTGGGTACCACCGGCCGCACGCGCGGCCTCACCGGGACCGGGATCCCCGGACTCGATCGCCTCGGACACCAGCTTGACCACGATGCCCACGTTGAACAGCACCAGCGCGATGATACCCGGCAGTGCGCCCACCCCGACCATGGCCACCAAGACCGCGGCGTAGAGCAGATCAGGAACCGCACGCACGATGTTGAGGACGGTGCGCACGAGTCCGCGGGTAACCCGGTTGGGGTTGGTCAGGCGAGCCGCCCACATACTCAGCGGGACCGAGACGATCGCACCGATCACCGAGGCGATCACCGCCATCTGCAGGGTCTCGATCAGCGGTTCGATCGTGCGCGGGAAGAACGACCAGTCGGGCACCAGCAGCTGGCCGATCTTCTCGGCTCCGTTGCGCCAGTTGCGCACAATGGCGTCGAGGGAGAAGTCCACGCCGATGCCGGGGGCCAGGGTCACCGCGGTGATGGCCGCGATGATCGCGATGGCCAGCCAGATCTTCCAGCGTCCGCCGGGTTTGGCCGGGAGACCGGGATACTCTGCTGCACTCACGCGGGCGTCCCGGCGGGGGCCGCGCTCTGGCCGCCCAGCAGGTCCTGGTCGCCACCCTGGACGGAGCCTGCGGTCGTACCGCCGAGCAGATCCTGGTCGCCAATCGGTCGCCCGTAGATCCGCTCAAAGTCGGCGTCGGTGGCGGTGGCCGCGGGTCCGTCATAGACGATCTCCCCGGCGCGCAGCCCGATTAGCCGCGTGCCGTAACCGCGGGCGAGGTCGAGCAGGTGCAGGTTGACCAGCACGGTGATCCCGAGCTCGCGGTTGATCCGGCGCAGGTCGCCCATGACCGCGTGCGCGGTGGGCGGGTCGAGGCTTGCGACGGGCTCATCGGCCAGCACGATGCCGGGTTCCTGAGCGAGGGCGCGGGCGATGGCCACGCGCTGCTGCTGGCCACCGGAGAGGTGTGCCGCCCGGTGATATACCCGTTCGAGCATACCCACGCGATCCAGCGCCTCGAAGGCCAGCTGTCGATCCCGCTGACGGTATGCACCGACCAGGGTGCGCGGCACCGAGGTGTGGGCGAGGCGTCCCACCAGGACGTTGTTGAGCACCGTGGTGCGTCCGGCGAGGTTGAACCCCTGGAAGATCATGCCGATCTGTCCACGCAGGCGGCGCAGTTCGCGGCCGCGGGCGAGGTCCATCCGGTGCCCGCCAACCTCGAGGGTGCCCGAGCTGAGCGGCACCAGGCCGTTGATGGTGCGGATCAGGCTGGACTTGCCCGATCCGGAGAGGCCGACGATGGAGACCATCTCGCCGGCTTCGATGTCGAGGGAAATCTTCTTGAGGCCCACCACACCGTTGGGGTAGCGAACCACCGCGTCGCGCAACCGGATGGACCAGGGGGCGGAGGCCGCGGTCGCGGCCCCCGCCGGGGTTTCCGGGGAAATCCGGGTCACTACTGCAGTCCGAGGGTCTTTGCGGCACGGGCCACAACGTCGAGGGACTTGGGGTCGGCCGGGGCGAGCTTGGTGATCGAGTAGATGCTCTGCAGCACCTTGGATCCGGCTTCGGTGTTGGAGTAGTCGGCCAGCGCCTTGGCGATCTTGTCCTGGAGCTTGGGCGAGAGGTCCTTGCTCAGGGTCACGCCGTCGTTGGGGATTTCCTGGCTCAGGGCGAAGACCACAACCTTCTGGCCCACGTCCGGGGTGTCCTTCTTGACGATGTCGCGGGCATCCCAGAACGAGAAGCCAACCTCGGCGTCACCGTTGTAGACGGCGAGTACGGAGGCGTCGTTGGCGGTGACCGGGAGCTTGTTGATGTCGGTGTCGATGTTCAGTCCGGCCTCCTTGAGGGCCAGCATCGGGTAGATGTAACCGGCCGGGGATCCCGGGCCCAGAACCGCAACCTTAGCGCCCTTGATCTTCTTGATCGAGTCGAGGCCCGCCGGACCCTTGAGAGCGTCGGCACCGTTGCAGAACAGCTTGCCGTCGCGCTCTACCGGCTTGTCCGTGCAGTACTTGTCGGGGTTGTTGGTCATGAACTGGGCGGGGTAGCTGATGTTACCGTTGCGCTCGGTCTGCAGCACGGTCTTGGCACCGTACTTGTCGCTGGCCTGCCACAGCTGCAGCGAGGGCAGGAAGCCGATCTGGGCCTGACCAGCACCCATCGCCTCGACGGCGGCCTGGTAGTCCTTGGACACAACGCCGTGGACGGTGATGCCGAGCTCCTTGGTCAGGAAGTCGGTCAGCGGTGCGGCGGTGTCGACCAGACCGGACTGGTCCTGCGAGGGAACCAGGGCGAGGGTCAGCTCGGTGGGGTCTTTGACGGCTTCGGGTGAGGCGGAGGATCCGGAGCCGGCGTTAGCCGAACAACCGGTCAGGACGATGGCCGCGGCACCGATCAGGGCCAGGGCGCTCAGGGACTTCTTCAGCATGGTTATGCCTTCCAATATGGGGGTGTGAGTGGGAGGGGGGTAGAGGTTTAGTGGGCGGCGATGAATTCGCCGCGGGCCCAGGCGAGCAGCTCGGGGTAGAGGCTCTCCAGGCGTTCGGCCGCGAGATCAGGGGTGGCCTCGGCGGGACGGCGGGTTCCCACCAGGGCCGTGTGGTGGCCGCGCTCGCGAATCGGGGCGAGGTCGTTTTCCCAGATGTCGCCGATCGAGAGGACCGGTCCGCGTTCGGCCGCGGCGGCGGAGGCGTTCTGGTCCCTGGCTTCGGCGGTGAATCGCTCGGGCAGCGGGCTGGCACCCAGCTCATCGAGGATGGCCGGGAACCCGGCGGGTTTGCCGGCCTGGGTGACAACCCGGTCGAACAGCGGCGCGAGGCCCAGGGTCTGCAGGACCCGGTCGATGCCCGCGGCGGGGGCGTTGGTGACCAGGACGATCTCGGCGTGGGTCCGGGCCTGTTCCAGGAATTCCCGGAATCCGCGCGGGGCGAGGATCGGTGCCTCGGCACCGCCGAGCACGCCGCGTGAATGCAGGTAGGCGGCGGAGAGCTCGTCTTCACCGACGCCGAGCAGGCGGGCCGCCCGGGCGACCCGGTCGTAGCCGTCCAGGGCTTCGGGATCGGTGTGCTCATCCAGGACCCGGGTCAGGAAGTCGGCGCGCTGTTCGGCGGGGATTCCGGTGGCCGCGGCGACGGCGTAGGCTCGGACCGGACCGGTGCCGAGGGCAACGGTGCCATCAAAGTCAAAAATCAGGGTGGGGGTGGGGATCACAATTCTCCTTGTGGACGATGCGTCCAGACTAAGAAGTTAAAATGGACGAAATGACCACGAGTGGGTGAACGGGTCGTGAACGTGTGACGGCCGATCGGCGTGAGCGGGCGGTCCCCCAGCATGCTCCACCTAGCATGAGTTCATGAAGCACTTCTTCGGCACCGCGGCATCGCGCACCACCGCCCTCGCGCCGTCCCCGACCGACGGGTCCGCGGCGCACTCCACGCTGCGTACGAACCCCACGGACACCGCCGCCCTGCACGCCCATCTGCAGGATCTTTCGCTCCACCTCACCGCGCTGGCCGAAGCCACCCCGCTCAGCCTCGCCGAGGATCTTTTCCGCGCCCAGCCCTGGCTTGCCGATGCCCTGGATCGCGACCGCGCCGCCGGCGTCTTTGCCCACTGGGGCCGCTCCACCGCGGTCGATGAGAACGTGGGTTCCGCGGTGCTCGCCGCTCCAGTCCTCAACGTTCTGAGCGCTCGCGCCGGGCTTCCCGCCACCGCGCCCGAAGCTAACGCCGGTCTCTTGCACGTATACGGTTACCTGTATGCGCCGGTGCAGACCCCCTATGGCACCAAGCGTGAACGGTGGATCGACGGCGAGCTCGCCGGAGCGCTCGGCCTCCCGGCGACCCACTTCCGTCCCGAGGACGGAGAATCCACGCCTCTGGCCCGTCTCACCGAGGTGCTGCTGCCGCTGTTCTCGGGCGGTCCGCGCCGGGGCGACCTGCTGCGCCTGCGCGAGCAGATCACCCCGGATCTGGCCGCTCACACCCTGCTCTACCAGGCGCGCCCCGGCGCGGCCGGACCCGCGGCGCTGGCCTACGCCCTCGAAGATTCCCGCGGCATCCACCTGATCACCGCATTCCCCTACGCCGGGTCGGCGGGCGAGCTGTGCTCGGTGCACGTATCGGCACCGCCGCGACTGCGCTACAACGCGCTGACTCCCTAAACCCCACGGGTACACCACACGCCAGGCACGACTACGCCGGGCACCCACCCCCGTGGGTACCCGGCGTAGTCATGGTTTACTCGCGTCCGGCGTCGCGGGCCCGGCGGACCCCCATCGCAAACACCCGAACCACCAAGACGATCATCCGAACGCCCGGGCGATCCGAATGCGCGCCTCGGCCAGCTGGCCCGAAAGTTCCACCGGCAACCGGTTCCCCACCCCGCCAAAGAACTCGGCCTCGCGCTCAACCTCGTAGCGCCACTCGACCGGATCCACCGTCAGCAGCCGGCTGAGACGGTCCGCATCCAGCCCTTCGGCGGCGATGTCCGCGGTGAGCGGGACCGACCCGATAGCCGTCTCGTTCGCCTCGGCTTCGCCGGAGATGCGTCCGGCGATCCAGGCCAGCACCCGCGCATTCTCGGTGAACCCCGGCCAGAGGAATCCGCCCTCGGCGTCGCGCCGGAACCAGTTGACCCGGTACATCCGCGGCGCTAGGTCGGGATCCAGCTGCTCGCCGATGCGCAGCCAGTGTGCCCAGTGATCGGCCACGTGGTAGCCGCAGAACGGCAGCATCGCGAAGGGATCACGGCGCACGATGCCGGTGGTACCCTCGGCCGCGGCCGTGGTTTCGCTGGCAATCGTGGCACCAAGGTAGACCCCGTGTGCCCACCCCCGCGCCTCGGTGACCAGGGGTACGGTGCTGGCGCGACGGCCACCAAACAGGATCGCGTCCACCGGCACGGCCTCACCGATCTTCTCGGCGGCGGTCGGGCAGTGCTCGGCGGCCACCGTGAAGCGGGCGTTGGGGTGCGCGGCCGGGGTCCCGGCGGACTGGTCCCACGGGTTACCCTGCCAGTCGGTTATGCCCGCGGGCGGCACATCAGTCAGGCCCTCCCACCACACATCCCCCTCGGCCGTCAGCGCGACGTTGGTGAAGATCGTGTGTGCGGCCAGCATCTCGATGGCAGCCCGGTTGGTCTTGGCATTGGTGCCCGGTGCAACCCCGAAGAACCCGGCCTCGGGGTTGATTGCCCAGAGCCGGCCGTCCTGCCGCGGCTGGAGCCAGGCGATGTCGTCACCGAGAGTTTCCACCCGCCAGCCGGGCAGATCCGGGCGCAGCATGGCCAGGTTTGTCTTACCGCAGGCCGAGGGGAAGGCTCCGGCGATGTGGAACGCACGCCCCTCGGGCGAAATCAGCCGCATGAGCAGCATGTGCTCGGCCAGCCATCCCTCGTCCCGGCCCTGAACGCTGGCGATCCGCAGCGCAAAACACTTCTTTGCCAGCAGCGCATTGCCGCCGTAGCCGGACCCGAAGGACCAGATTTCGCGGGTCTCGGGGAACTGAACGATGTACTTCTCCGGGTTGCAGGGCCAGGCCACATCGGCCTCACCGGGAAGCAGCGGCGCACCCACCGAGTGGATTGCGCGCACCCAGTCGGCACCGCGTTCGATCTCGTCCAGCACCGCGGATCCGGTCCGAGTCATGATGGTCATCGAGAGCGTCGCGTACCCCGAATCGGTGAGCTGCACACCCACCCGGGAGAGCGGACCGCCCACCGGCCCCATGCTGAACGGGACCACAAACATGGTGCGTCCCCGCATGCTGCCGGCAAAGCGCGCGCTCAGTTCGGCACGCATCGCGGCGGGTTCATGCCAGTTGTTAGTCGGGCCGGCGTCGGCGGGGTTCTCGCTACAGATAAACGTGCGGGATTCCACCCGCGCCACATCATCCGGGTTGCTGCGGGCAAGGAACGAGTCGGGACGCAGCTCCGGGTTCAGCCGGATCAGCTTGCCCTCGGCAACCAGTTCATCCTGCAGCGCGGCGACCTCGGTCTGTGTTCCGGTCCACCACACCACGCGGTCGGGTCGGGTGTGCGCGGCAATCGTGGCGACCCACTCGGCGAGCGCCGCGGGCACACCAACGGCCGCGGGATACGTCGCGGCGTCTCCGGTGAAGGCGCTGTCGTGGCCGGTTCCACGGACAGCTTCGGTCTTCGTCTGGGCATCGTGTCGCTGGTCGATCATCGTCATCTCACGGTCTCCTTCGGCCGAGTGGATGCGGTGTAAGTTTCACCACTAACCCCATCCTGAGGCGATAAATCGAAGAAAACGGCTGTAATTTGGTGTTAAGAACCGTGATTCTTTCCCTATGATGAAGAGATGACCGGTATCTCCGCAGATCTTGCGACCCTTGGCAAACGGATCCGACACTTCCGCACCGCCCGCGGCCTGACCCTCGATCAGCTCGGGGAATCGGTGGGCCTGGCCGGGAGTCAGCTCTCGCTGATCGAGAACGGAAAGCGTGAGCCCAAGCTCTCCTCCCTCCAGCAGATCGCCCAGACGCTGGGCCTCAATCTGGCCGATCTCCTCACCTCGGAGGCTCCGTCTCCGCGGGCGGCGCTGGAGATTGAGCTGGAACGCTCGCAAAAGCTCGGGGTCTTCACCGAGCTGGGGCTGCCGCCCATCCGGGTGACCCGTGGCCTGGCCGACGATGCCCTGGCCTCGATCGTCGGACTGCACCACGAGCTTCAGCGGCGCGCGACCGAGGCGGTGGCCACCCCCGAGGAGGCCCGCCGGGCCAACACCGAGCTGCGCGAGAAGATGCGGGCGGTGGATAACTACCTCCCCGAAATCGAGAAGATCGCCGAGGAACGGGTGCGAGCCAGTGGCCACGTGGCCGGCGCGATCACCCACCGCACGGTGTCGATCATGGCCCAGCAGCTGGGACTCGAGCTCATCTATGTCAACGACCTCCCCCACTCGGCTCGCTCGGTGACCGACCTGGAAAACGGTCGCATCTACCTGCCCCCGGCCTCGATCCCCGGCGGGCACGGCCTACGCTCGATGGCGTTGCAGGCGATGGCGCACCGCCTGCTGGGCCACACCCGTCCCACCTCCTACGCGCAGTTCCTGTTGCAGCGAATGGAGATCAACTACTTCGCCGCCGCCTGCCTGATGCCGCAGACTGCCGCCGTCTCCTTCCTCCAGGCCGCCAAGCGTGAGCGCAACCTGGCGGTGGAGGACTTCCGCGATGCGTTTGGTGTGACCCATGAGGCCGCGGGCATTCGTCTCACCAACCTGATGACCTCGCAGCTGGAAATGCCGCTGCACTTCCTCCGGGTGGACGAGCAGGGTGCGGTGGCCAAGGTCTTCGCCAACGACGGTCTCCCCCTCCCCTCCGACATCACCGGTGCCGTCGAGGGCCAGATCATCTGCCGGCACTGGGCCGCCCGGGCCGCGTTTGAGCGCACCAACCGGACCACCGAGTTCTACCAGTACACCGATACCCCCGCGGGGACCTTCTGGTGTGCCACCCAGACCGGGTCCACGGACGCGGGTGAGTTCTCGATCTCGGTGGGCGTTCCGTTCAACCAGTCCAAGTACTTCCGCGGGCGCGAAACCTCGATCCGCGCGACCAGCACCTGCCCGGACGCCGCCTGCTGCCGCCGCCCGGCCAAGGACCTGGTAAACCGCTGGCAGGACAAGTCCTGGCCCAGCGCACGCCTGCACGCGCACATCCTCTCCCCGCTGCCCAGCGGCACTTTCCCCGGGGTGGATGATACCGAGGTGTACGAGTTCCTCGAGCGGCACGCGGGCTAGGCGCGGCATGCTGATTCCCACCGAACCGAGCGTCCCGACCGAGTATGTCACCACCGCCGATGAGCTGCGCCTGGCCACCTATCGATACGGGGATCCAACCGCCCCCACGGTGCTCGCGGTCCACGGCTTCGCCTCCCACGCCTTTTTGAACTGGGAGCTGAGTGGATGGACGCGTGAACTCACCCGCGCCGGCTTCTCGGTCTTGGCCTTCGACCTGCGTGGGCACGGATCCTCCGACGCTCCCACCGATCCCGCCCGCTATTCCCTGGGCCTATTTGCCTCGGATGCGCGCGCGGTCCTCGCCCACCACGGCGTCGCACGCGCCCACTACCTGGGCTATTCGATGGGTGCTCGCACCGGATGGCGACTGGGCCGAGAGAGTCCCGAACTGCTGCACGACCTGGTGCTCGGCGGCATGCCCGAGGGCGACCCGCTCACCACCTTTGATGCCCCCGCGGCCTATGCCTACCGCGACCACGGCACCCCGATCGAGGATGCGCTGACCGCCGGCTATGTCCGCATGGCCGAGGGGGTCCCGGGAAACCGGCTGGACGCGCTCATCGCCGTGGTGGAGGGGGTACGCGGGGGCGAGCATGCGGCCCTGGGGGCGGCCCCCACCCCACCGATGCTGCTGGCCACCGGCGAGAAGGATGCGGTGGCACCGGGCAGCCGGGCCCTTGCCGCGGATGCCGGGGCGGAGTTTGTGGAGATCCCCGGCCGGGGTCACCTCAACGCCGTGGGTGCCCGCGCCTTCAAGGACGCGGCGGTCGAGTTTTTGGTGCGCCACCGCGACCGGGTTTAGTCCCGTGGCAGCCGCCCGCTCCCGGAGACCGATCTCCTCGCGCGGCCGCCTGCATCCTGGCTCAGTGCGCTAGTCCTGATCCAGCTCGCGCAGCAGCTCGTCCAGCTCGTCTCCGCCGGCCATCAGCGCGGTGATCCGCTCGATGCTGGCCTCCTCACGCGGGAACGCTCCGATCGTACGGCCGCGTCCCAGGATCAGGAATCGATCGGCCACCGGCATCGCGTGACGCGGATTATGGGTGATAAAGATAACCCCGAGTCCGCGCTCACGCGCGTGCCGGATATGACGCAGCACGAGGGCCGACTGCTTCACCCCGAGCGCCGCGGTGGGCTCATCAAGCATGAGGATGCGCGCACCGAAGTACACGGCCCGGGCAATCGCCACACTCTGGCGTTCCCCGCCGGAAAGGGTCCCGATGGGCTGGTCAACATCACGCAGGTCGATACCCATCCCGGCCAGCTCCCGCCGGGTGATCTCTCGCATCGTGGCGATATCCAGCCGGCTCAGCGGACCCCATCCGCGGGTGAGTTCCTGTCCGAGGAAAAAGTTGCGCCAGATCGGCATCAGCGGCACCACCGCAAGGTCCTGGTAGACGGTGGCGATGCCGCGCTCCAGGGCCTGCCGGGGCGAGGATAGCCGCGTGGGGATCCCATCGATCTCCAGGGTCCCCGAGTCCGGGGCGTGGTTGCCGGAGATGATCCCGATCAGGGTGGACTTGCCGGCACCGTTATCGCCGAGCACACAGGTCACCGAGCCGGCGTGCACCTCGAGGTCCACATCCGTCAGCGAAATCACGTTGCCGTGGGTCTTACCCACACCGGTCAGCTTCAGCAGCGGGGCATTCATCGGATCCTCCCTCGGGCCGCGCGGCGCTGCAGATACACGTTGAACACGGTCGCGGCCAGGAGCATCGCGCCGAGGAAGAACTTCAGCCAGTCGGGGCTCCACTCGGCGTAAACCACACCCTTGAGCGCCATCCCGTAGATCAGTGCGCCGATCGCCGCCCCGATTGCCGAACCGTAGCCGCCGGTCATCAGGCAGCCGCCCACCACCGCGGCGATGATGTAGAGGAACTCGTTCCCGATGCCCTCCCCCGACTGCACGGTTTTAAACGCAAACAGCTGGTGCATGGCCAATAGCCAGGCACAGAAGCCCACGCCGATGTACAGGCCGATCTTGGTGGCGCGCACCGGGACTCCCGAGGCACGGGCCGCCGCCGGGGCACCGCCGGATGCAAAAATCCAGTTACCCACCCGGGTGCGACGCAGAATCCAGGTGGCGATGATCACCAGCGCGATCCAATAAAACACGGTGATCTTGATCGTAATTCCGAACACCGGCACGTCGGCCGCAAAGATCTCTCGGCCCAGCTCATAGCCCGGCGCCGCCTCGATCGAGGGGGTGGCGACCCCGCCGGTCAGCATCCGGGTGACACCGAGGTTCAGACCGGTGAGCATAAAGAAGGACGCCAGCGTCACGATGAAGCTCGACAGCCGGGTCCGGGTGAGCAGCCACCCATTGAGCGCGCCCACCGCGAGCGCGGCGATCAGCGAGAACAGCACACCCCACCAGATGTTGCCGCCAAACCAGTAGGCGATCAGCGCGGCGGTCAGGGCGCTGGTGGTCACGGCCACGCCGGCCGAGAGGTCCACCTCGCCGCCGATCATCAGCAGCGAGACCCCGACGGCCATGATGCCCACGGTCGACGCCCCGTACAGGATGGTGGCCAGCGATGCGGGCTGGGTGAAGACCGGCGATACCGCGGCGAACACCACAAATAGCACCAGGGCCGCGGCGAGCGCCCCGATTTCGGGTCGCACAAACACGCGCTCAAACAGTCCGCGGCCGCGCACCCGCTCGTCGCGAATCAGATCACCGGTACTCAAATTAGCGGGTACCGTTCTTGGCGAAGCCGGCGATCTTGTCGGCGTCGGCGGAGGTCAGGATCTGCGGTCCGGTCAGCACGGTCTTGCCGCCGCCGAGGATGTTGCCGTTGGTCTTGTACAGCCACAGGTTATCCAGCGCCTCATATCCCTGCAGGTAGGGCTGCTGGTCCACGATGAACTGGATTTTGCCCGCCTTCATCGCATTCACCGCGTCGGCACTGAGGTCGAAGGTCGCCAATTTCGCCGAACTGCCGGCATCAGCGATCGCGTCGATCGCGGACATCGCGAACGGGGCGCCGAGGGTGACCACATAGTCGATGTCGGGACTGGTCTGCAGCTTGGCGGTGATCGTAGAGGCCACGTTGGTCATGTCCTGACCGTTGACGTAGAGGCGCTCGACACTGCCGGTGAAGGTTTTGGCGAGGCCATCGCAGCGGGCCTCGTGGCCCACGTTGCCCTGCTCGTGCACCACACACACGACCTTTTTGGCCCCGAGCTCGTCCAGCTTGGTTCCGGCCGCCTCGCCGGCGATGGTCTCATTCTGGCCGAAGTGGGCCAGCACACCGAGGGCCTGCCAGGCGTCCTCACCGGAGTTGATCGACACCACCGGAATACCCGCGGCCACGGCCGCCTTCACCGAGGAGGCGACGGCGTCGGGCTTGGCGAGGGTCACGATGATGCCATCAACCTTCTGGTCCACCGCCTGATCCACGAGCTGTGCCTGGCGGGCGCCGTCGGGGTCGGAGGAGTACAGCAGTTCGGCATGGTCCTTCTTCGCCGCGGCCTCGGCACCCGAGCGCACGATGTCCCAGAACGTATCGCCGGCACCCGAGTGGGTGATCATGGCAATCTTCAACTCGGGTCCGGACGCGTCATCCTTCGCCGCCGCACCGCCCACACCGGCGGGCCCTCCGCATGCCGCGAGGGTGAGAACGAGTCCGGCACCGGCAAGGGTGGTCAGGGCGCGGCGGGTCCAGGGGCGCAGGGTCACGGTGGGCATGTCCTTTAGTTAGGGGAGTCGAACGCGCGGGGCAAGACGCGTGCGGGGGCGTTTCGATCCTACCGTCGTGGGCACGACCGGCGACTCGATCCGGGATCCTCGGGTCATCCGTGCACTCCATCCGAGGCCATCCACGGCACGCCCCAAAGCTCGTTTCCTGGAGGCTGACAGAAGTGGACGCTAGGATCGGGGCAATCCGAACCTATGCCGCGCGGTCGCGGCGGGAAGCGAGACTCCGTGGTGGACTCACGATACGACCCGGCATTCCAACGCGGGTATGCCAGCTCGACGGGCATCCGTGAACCCAAAAAATCCCAGGCTAAAACGGAAATCTCGGCGGCGGCACCGGCACCCGAATCCCTCATTCCCGCACCGTCCTCGACGGCACCGGTAACACGCGCCCAGGAGCCCGCCCCGGCCGCGCGGGCCTCCGCACCCACCCCCTCGGTCCCGGCCACGCCGGCGGCCACACACGCCGGATCCCCCCAGACCTGGGGCCAGCCTCCGGAGGATTCCCTGGACTTTGCGGAATATGTGACACCCAAGCGACGTCGAAATCCGTGGCTGATCACGCTCTGGACCGTGGGCATTGTTGCACTGGTCCTGGGTATCTACGGCGTTTTTGCGCAGAGCATGATGAGTCTGTCCGGCGGCTACTACCAGGAGTCGTTCCCGGACACCCCCAATCCCTGGGAGCCGGTACACGAAACGTTGCGATCGCTGTCTTATCCCTTCACCATTCTCGGCTTTCTCGGAGTCTTCGCCGCGTTAGCCGTCAATGCCCTGCGCTTTGATCGCATCCACGCCGTCCCGGTTCCGGCCCCCGTTGGTCGCGCCTATCCGGAGGACCTCGCATGAACCAGCACCCCACCGGCCACGCCTACCCGGAAGAGCTCACATGAACCAGCCCCCCACCGCGTCGCCCCCGCAGACTGCGGATGCCTTTCAGGGTTCCGCCGAGCGCATCCTGGAACGCGTAGAAACCGTCATCGACGGTAAACCCGAGGCCGCCCAGCTCGCGCTGATCGCGCTCCTCGCCGAGGGGCACGTGCTCATCGAAGACGTGCCGGGGGTGGGGAAAACCGCGCTCGCCCGCGCCCTCGCCGCGAGTGTGGACTGCACAGTGGGGCGCATCCAGTTCACCCCCGATCTGTTGCCTGCCGACATCACCGGTGTGTCCATCTACGATGCCGGACGTGGGGAGTTTGAGTTCAAACCCGGGGCCGTCTTTGCCCATATTGTGATTGCCGATGAGATCAACCGAGCCTCCCCCAAAACCCAGTCGGCGCTCCTGGAGGCCATGGCCGAACGCCAGGTGACCAGCGATGGGCACACCCACGTTCTCCCCCATCCCTTTACGGTGATCGCCACCCAGAACCCGCTGGACATGGAGGGCACCTACGTGCTGCCCGAGGCTCAGCGGGACCGCTTCATGCTGCGGATCTCAATGGGATATCCGGATGCGGACGCCGAGATGAAGATGCTGCGCCAGCGCGACACCACCAACCCTCTCGACTCGATCACCTCGGTCATCAGCCGGGCCGAACTCGAACAGCTCATCTCCTGGGCCCAGCACGTCTTTGTCTCCCCGCTGATCGAGGCGTATACGGTGGCTCTGATCCGGGCAACCCGGGAACATCCGGACCTCAAGCTTGGTGCCAGCCCGCGAGCGACCCTCCAGCTGGTGCGCGCGGCGAAGGCCCGGGCGGCGCTGGATGGACGCGATTTTGTCCTCCCCGATGACATTGCCGCGCTGGCTATTCCGGTGCTGGCTCACCGTCTGATCCCGGCTCGACGGGGTACTGGCGAGCACGATGTCCACACCGGTACGGCCATCGATGAGATCCTGCGCGACATTCTCCGTGTCACCCAGGTCCCGCACTCGGGGCAGGCGGTCTAGCGTGGCACGCGCGCCGCGGCGGCACTCCCGACACAACGCGCGCTTCGCCCTCACATCGCGAGGGTGGGGACTGCTCATCGTGGTAATCCTGCTCTTTGTGTCGGCCACCTCACTGGGCTCGGTGCAGCTCATGGCCGCCGGCCTGCTGCTTGCGGCACTGCTCCCCTTCGCGGTGCTCATCGGTCTGTGGCCGATCGGATCGGTGCGGGTCGAGCGGGTGCACCCGATTTCTACGTTGACCGCGGATGATCGGATGCACATTCGTGTACGTCTGGATGGTCCCGGTGCCCATCGCGTGGCGGTCTCCGACTGGCACGATCTGCTTCCCTCGGCGCTCCCCCGTGACGAGCTGGTGCCGGAGACACCCACCACCCGCGTGGTACTGCCCGGCGGCGGATCAGCTTTCACCGGCGGCACCACGGTTCGCGCCCAGCGTCGCGGCGTGCACACGCTCGGTCCGGTCGAGGCACTCATCGGGGACCCGTTTGGCCTAGTCCGCGTGCGTCGGCATTTTGGCGGCACCGATCAGATTACGGTCCTGCCGCGTCCAGCCACCCATGTGCCCTTCGGAGGCCTGCGCACGCAGGGTGCGGACGGCCAGGCCGGCCGGGTATCTCGTCGCGGCGAGTCGGGCCTGGACGATCCGATTCCTCGCGCATATCGCCCGGGGGATTCCATTCGTCGTGTCAATTGGCGCGCGAGTGCGCGTCACGGCGAGCTGATGGTTCGTCAGGAGGAGTCCACCCCGTCGCCGACGCTGTACGTGGTCCTCGATACCGATGCCGAGCACTGGTTTAGCCCGCCGGCGCGTGCCTCGTTTGAACCCATGTATGAGTGGGCGGCCGGGGCACGCGATGGGTACGATCCGCTGTTTGAGTGGGCGGTCTCACTTGCGGCCACCGCCTCGATTGACGCGGCCGCTCACGGTTGGCGTCCCGTGCTCTGCACCGGCGGCACCGTGGTCACCACGCGTGGCCGTGAAACCACCAGCGCCTCGGCCGAACCCGCGCTGCTGGCGTTGGCCCGGGCCGAGCCCTCCACCCATTCGGTGCCGGTGAGTGCGCTGCACTCGACACTCTCGCGACGGCATGCGGTGATCGCGGTTCTCGGTCGGGTGACTCCCGAGGTGGCGGCCGAGTACGCGGCGCTGTGCGCCAAGATTGATTCCGGCACCGCGCTGCTTGTCGCCGATCTGCCGGTCGAGACGCGTTCGATCCTCGAGACGGCAGGCTGGGTCTGCGTGGACATGCCCTCCCCGGAGCCTCTCCGGCGGACGCGTGAGGGGGCGAAACGATGAGGCCCGAGTCCGTGCCCACGTCACGCCCGCGAACGATGGACCGGCTCAGACCGAGTATCCAGGCCGTGGCAACCCTGCTCCTGGTGGCAACCGGTCTGGGTGGTTTCGGAAGTATCTTCCTGGGCACAACGTGGATCATGGTCCCGCTGGTCATCGCCACGATCATGTACGGCGTCATCGTGGCCCTCAGACTCTGGATGGATCGCCCCGCCGCGAGAACGTCTCGCATCCTGCGCGCGGTGGTTCCGTGGGCCGCCGGCGCGCTCACCGGGCTCGCCGGGCTCACCCTGGCATTCAGCCCCGGGAATGCTCTGCTGGGCATTCTTCCGCTGCCCGGGACGCTGATTTCCTTTGGTTCGCTCACCTCGGCCGGGTTGGATGAGATGCTCTCGGGGGCCGCCCCGCTTCTCCCCGGCGACGGATTCCGCTTTCTGATCACACTCGCCGTTCTCCTGATTGCCTTTGTCTCGGCGGCGCTGGTCCTGATCGCGGGCCTTCCCCTGTTCGCCATCCTGCTGTCGGTGGCCGTCTACGCGGCACCTCAGCTGGTCATCACCCCCACGCTGAATGTGGCCTCCTTCACCGCATTTGCGCTCTCGATCCTGCTTCTGCTGACACTCACCCGCCCGGTCTCCCCCTCCGCCGAACACGGTGGATGGTTTCGTCCCATCGCGATCCCGGTGGCCGCGATCGCGGTCATCACCGCGCTGACCGCCGCCCCCGCGCTCACCGCCACCGTGGGCAGCAAGCCCCTGGCCATCGGCAATCAGGCCGGGCCGTTTGAGACGGGTATCAACCCGATGATCACCCTCGGTGACGACCTCCGTCGTGGTGCCAACACCGTCGCGCTGACCTACGTCACCACCTCGGAGATCCCGCTCTATCTCCGCGTCTTCACCATCGACGATTTGGATCGCACCCTCTGGCAGCCACGCCCCTTCGAGGCAGCGCCAAACTCCAGCGTCGTAGAGTTCCCCGCGCCCCCGGGCCTCGACGCGGAGACACCAACCGCCCGGGTCACCACCACAATCTCCATCGATTCCCTGTCCACAAACTGGCTTCCGCTGCCCTATGCGCCAGATGGTGTGACCGGACTCATCGGCGACTGGAACTGGGAGCTGCCGAGCTTGGCCGCCTACAGCAACGAAACCAACACACGAGCCGAGCGGTACACCGTCACCAGCACGCAGGTGGAGCCCAGCGCCGAGCAGTTACGCGCGGCTGTGCCGGGAAGCACAAGCGCGATCGATCCGCGGTACCGTTCGCTTCCCGATGATCTCCCGGCCTCGATCACCGCGGTCATGAACGAGGTGACCGCCGGTGCCACCACCGACTATGACCGTGCGATGGCGCTGCAGGACTACTTCCGCAACGACTTCACCTACTCCGAATCTGCCCCGGTAGAGAAGGGGTTTGATGGGTCGGCAGGCGAGGTTATCGCGAGTTTCCTTGAGCGTAAAACCGGATACTGCGTTCACTTCTCCTCGGCGATGACGGTCATGTCCAGGCTGATGGGGATCCCCGCGCGCATTGCGGTGGGCTATCTTCCCGGAACCGCCGATGGGCTGAACGATGACGGCCAACAGACATATCGTGTCACCTCACAACAGCTTCACGCCTGGCCGGAGCTCTACTTCGAGGGTGCCGGGTGGATCTCGTTTGAACCCACCACGAGTCGCGGGGTCCCCGCGCAGTTTGCACAGGCGGCTCCGAATCCGACAACCGCTCCCACCACGGCACCCACCGCCGCTCCCACCAGCGCCCCGAGCGCCGCTCCCGTGCCCACCGCCGCCCCGGTCCCGTCGGCCTCCAACAGCCCCACCCAGGCTCCCGGAGGCTCCTCCGCAGGCACGGTGTCTAGCCCGATCGGCGTATCTGTGCTGGGGGTCCTGGTTCTGCTCGTTCTGATCTTCGGTCAGACCATCGCCCGAATGTGGCAGCGCGAGCGACGCTATCGTCACGGTGCCCGCGACGGCACCCCTGCAGGTGCGGCGTGGGCCGAGCTGGAGGCGACAGCTACCGACCTCGGGCTCGCCCCGATCGCGGGCGAAACAGCACGCGATTTCGCAGCCAGGCTCCAGGCCACGATGTCCACCGAGCAGCCCGGCTGTGCGGACCTCTTGCATGCACTCGAAAGGGAAAGCTACGGCCGCGGCGGGACGCGGGCACCGGTACAGGGGGCCGGAGGCGGAAGCTACGGCCGCGACGCAACGGGCGCGCCGGTTCAGGGTGCCGGAGGTTTCCGGCCGATTGTGCGGGACCTCGCCCGCGCGCTGCGTACGACCCGACCCGTGCCGGTTAGGCTCCGGGAGTTCTTCTTCCCGGCATCCCTGCGTCGCGGATAAGTAGGGTGCGCGCACCAGGCACGCGCCCTACTCACGCCAGACACACCCTGCCCTCTCGCGGACACACGCCCCCAAGCAGTACATACCTATACCGAGCCTCCCTGGCTTCCCTGGCCTCCCTGGCCTCCCTGGCCTCCCTGGCCTCCGCATCATACGTCCGCGCGGAAGCGGCCGTGCTCCCCTATCACTGTCTGGAGCACTCGCAGGTGTTAAACAGAAAACCCACACGTCCCAGGCCTGGCAGCGGTATCTCACCAACAGCCCAACCAGCGCGTTAAACAGCGAAGGCCTCGCCCCTGTTCAGGGCAAGGCCATAGCTGCGGCAGTACAGACCCCGCGAGCCGGGTTAAACAGTAAAAGCCCCACGCCTATCCAGGGCAAGGCACAGCCGCGCCAGCACACACCCCCACAGCCCCGGGTTAAACAGCAAAAGCCCCACCCTCCAGGATGAGACCAACACTCACAACACCAGCACCAGCACCAGCACCAGCACCACAAACAATGCTGTTAAACAAGGAAAGCCCCGACCGAAAAACGGTCAGGGCTCTCAACCTG
>NZ_RCUY01000015.1 GCF_003667575.1 Mycetocola lacteus
TGCTAAGGCCAGTCAGTCTAACAGCGTGCCCCGAGCAGAACAACGCATAATCCGGATTCGCATAGCTTCGTTATATTTCGCTCCGGATCAGGAAAATCGTTTACCGATATACAGCGGCGGGCCCGGATCGCTCCGAGCCCGCCGTCGAGACCACGCAGTTAGGCGGCGTCTCCCAGCACGATATCCGCGGCTTCCTCGGCCGCACTTTCGTGCCCCTCATCCGCGGTGACCAGGGCCTTACGTCCCAGAATCAGGATCAGCACACCGATCAGCGCGGCGGCTGCGGCCAGGTAGTACGGGGCCGCGGGGGCAATCGCCGCGGCAAGCAGCGCACCCACGGGCGGGGCCACTGCACCACCGAGGAACCGCACGCCCGAGTAGGCGGATGAGGCTACCGAGCGCGGCAGGTCGGTGGATTCCATGACCGCCTCGGTCAGCACCGTATTGGAGATACCGAGGATCAGCCCGCCCACGATGATCGCGATAATCAGCCCGGTCCGGTTATGCACCACGAGTCCGGCGACGATCAGGTCCACGGTCAAGGCGGACAGCACCACCATCAGCAACCGCGAACGGCGGAAATGACGCAGCAGGATCGGGGCCACCACCACGCTGGTGATCGCCAGGGCCACACCCCATCCGAAGAACACGAAGCCGAGTCCGGTGGCTCCGAGCTCCAGCGGGAACGGGCTGTAGGCCAGCAGGATAAAGAAGGCCACGTTGTAGAAGAATGCGGTGGCCGCCAGCAGCGCCAGAACCGGACGGCGCAGCGCGCTAAAGGCCGCGGTGATTTTGACCGGGGCGGGCTTGGCGGGGTCCTTTTTCAGGATCGTCAGGATCGCGATGAACCCGATGGCCATCAGGCTTGCAGTGCCGAAGAACGGTCCACGCCAGGAAATGTTCCCGAGCAGGCCACCCAGCAGCGGGCCCACGGCGATGCCCACACCCAGCGCCGCCTCGTACAGCACGATGGCCGAGCCGGCGCCACCGCTGGCGGCGCCCACGATGGTTGCCAGGGCGGTGGAGATGAAGAGGGCGTTACCCAGACCCCAGCCGGCACGGAAGCCGATGATCTCGTCCACGCTGCCCGAGAGCGCCGCTCCCAGGGCGAAGACCACGATGATGACGAGGCCCAGCAGCAGCGTGCGCTTGGCCCCCAGGCGGCTGGAGATCCAGCTGGAGAAGAACATCGCCAGGGCGGTCACCAGCAGATACGAGGTAAAGAGGAGCTCGGCCTGGGCCGGGGTGGCGTCAAGATCCTTGGCGATGGCCGGGAGGATCGGGTCCACCAGGCCGATGCCCATGAACGCGATCACCGAGGCAAAGACCACGGCCCAGACGGCGGTGGGCTGCTTCCACATGCTGGGAGCGTGCGCGTCTACGGTGTGGCCGCTCATGCGCGGGCCTCCCCGTTGGTGGAAGCTGCGGCGGACGTGGCAGACTCGGACGGCTCGCCCTCCTCGGGCAGCTCGGCAACCTCGGGGGCACCGGGGCCCACCGGGCCGGAGGTACTCACCAGTTCGGCGAGGATCCCGGCGGCGGAATCCAGCGTGTTCAGCTGCTCATCCGAGAGCGCCTCAAACCGAGGGGTGAGCGCGGTCAGCACGGTTTCGCGCCAGTTGGCCAGGGCGTCGCGCCCTTCGACGGAGAGTTCCAGGACTGTGGCACGGGCGTCGGTGGGGTCGGCCACGCGGGCCACCCAGCCGCGCTGTTCCAGCAGCCGGATAATCTTGCTCATCGTGGGCTGGGATACCCGTCCGTGCCGGGCGAGTTCGCCGGTGCGCATCGGCCCGGTGGTGTTCAGGGCGTCGAGGGTGCGCCAGATCGCCGGAGATTCGGTGCTGGAGGTGGAGTGGGCGGCGATGCGGGTGAGTCGGTGTGCCGAAAACACGAGGTCGCCCAGGATGGCGTGCAGATCACGCCGCGAGGTGGATAAATCAGAACTGGACATGGATCCATAATACATAGCCAAGCTATATAAATCCTGAATTTCGGTATTTAACGCGGTAACGCGTGGCACCCGGGGGTGCCACGCGTTACGAATGCGATCAGAAGATCGACTCAGCGCATTACGCTCAAGTAAGTGCTCCTCGCGGAGCCCAAATTACTTGACGGTAACGGTTGCGCCAGCCTCTTCCAGAGCAGCCTTTGCCTTCTCGGCGGCTTCCTTGTTTGCGCCCTCGAGCACAGCCTTGGGGGCACCGTCGACAACAGCCTTGGCCTCGCCCAGACCCAGCGAGGTCAGCTCGCGCACAACCTTGATGACCTGGATCTTCTTGTCGCCAGCAGCCTCGAGGATAACGTCGAAGTCGGTCTTCTCTTCAGCCTCTTCAGCAGCAGCGGCCGGAGCAGCAGCACCAGCAACGGCAACGGGAGCGGCGGCGGTGACCTCGAAGGTCTCCTCGAAGGCCTTGACGAACTCGGACAGCTCGATGAGGGTGAGCTCCTTGAACGCGTTCAGCAGTTCTTCAGTAGACAGCTTTGCCATGATGTTTCTCCTTATAGTTTCTTAGTTACTCACCGCATTCCTAGGTAGAACCTAGGCTGCGGACTCCTGCTTCTCACGCAGCGCGTCGACCGTGCGAACGGCCTTCGACAGCGGTGCGTTGAACAGATAAGCGGCTCCGAACAGCGAGGCCTTGAAGGCGCCGGCAAGCTTGCCGAGCAGAACTTCGCGGGACTCGAGATCGGCGAGCTTGCCGACCTCAGCAGCGGTGAGGGGGTTTCCATCGAAGAAACCGCCCTTGACGATGAGCTGAGGGTTTGCCTTGGCGAAGGCACGCAGCTGCTTTGCCACGGCGACGGGGTCACCGTGAACGAAAGCGACGGCGGTCGGACCAGCAAGCTCGTCGTCAAACGAGGTAATGCCGGCGTTGTTGGCCGCAATCTTGGTCAGCGTGTTCTTCACCACGGCGTAGGTTGCGTCTTCACTGATGGAAACGCGCAGCGCCTTGAGCTGTGCGACAGTGAGGCCGCGGTACTCGGTCAGCAGTACGGCAGTCGAGCTCTGGAATTTCTCCGTGAGCTCGGCAACCGCGGCTTCCTTGTTCGCCATGGCTTACTCCTTGTGTATTGGTTCCCACATCGCGGAAGCGATGTGCACCATTTCCCACCGAGGCATAAAAAAATGCTCCGGCACAGGTACCGGAGCGGGAGACAACATCTGCACGGGGCAGCTGTAAAAATCCTTTTCGTTACCTACGCGGGCCGTTCCCTGGGGAACCTTCGCTGTGTGATGTTTGCACACCACAACAGAACCGGCGGTCTGTGGCTATCTGAAACTCTAACCGATGATTCCGGGATGCGCAAACCGGACGTTAGCTCTTGCGCGCCAGGTTCCACATCGACACCAGCACCACAATTTGAATCAGCAGCACCACACTCAGCGCCACCGGAATTCCCGCATTGAGCACGAGCACACCCCCGACAAACGCACCGAGCAGCATCGCCGCGACCGCCAGGATGCGGCGGGTGAGCGCCCCGGATTTCCCACCCCAGATATCCGCGACCAGCCCGGTGATGGTCATCGTGAGTACCGTGGTGCTGAGATCCGGCACCCCGAGCGCCCGGGCCGCCGCACCTTGGACGCCGAGGGCGGTGGCCATCAGCGCAACCATAATGTGCTGAATCATCGGGGCCTCCGCCCCGGTCACCCAGGCCAGCGCCACCACGCCGGCAAACGCCAGCACCACCACGGCCATCACGTTGCGGAAGGCTCGGACGGGAGCCAGATGAATGCGCGCCATGACGTATCCGCCGAGGCCCGCGCCCAGGATGTAGCCGGCGAGGGCGAAGATGGATCCGGTCAGCGAGAAGTGGGGCGCTCCGGCGAGGGCGAAGCCGATCGACACCACGTTGCCGGTCATGTTCGCTACGAATACCCGGCCGAGTTCAAGCACGCTGATCGCATCGACGATGCCGGTGACCGCGGTCAGGACCAGCAGCAGGACGGGAAGCGCGGTGCCAAACTTCGGGCCGGCCAGGCTGAATCGCGCGGGCGGTAGGGCGGTGGCGTTGGTGGCGGACATATCGGGACCTTTCTCGGGGACCGATAGCCAGCCCCGGCTGGCGTGCCGCGCTGCGCAAGAAACAGCGTACGTTATCCACCCCCGCAGCGCCTAGCCCGACCGTCCGATCGGTCTGGATTTGGAGCGTGGCACAGCGTTCGCGCTCGGCAAACTAGTTGCTTAAGCGCACTATCCGCGTGATTGGTACACTGGAGGCGACCGCAAGGGAGTTGACATGGGTATTGCAGACAGTGCGCTCGAGGTTCGTGCCAGTGGTTGGCGTGCAGTCGCCGCACTACACGGGCTGATCGACACCACGATCGAACGCGCCCTGCAGTCCGAACACGGACTCTCGATGGTGGAGTACACCGTGCTCGATGCACTGAACCGTCAGGACGGCTGGCACATGCGCATGCAACAACTCGCCCGCGCAACCGCGCTCTCCAGCAGCGCCACCACGCGCCTGGTCACCCGGTTGGAGGAACGCTCGCTGCTGACCCGGATCCTCTGCGCCGATGATCGCCGCGGCATCTACACCGAGCTGACCGCCGCCGGCCACGCGGCCCTGGACCGCGCGCGCCCCACCCACGACCGCGCCCTCGCCGAGGCCCTCGAAGCCGCCCGCGAGCTGCCCGAACTGGTGCCGGTGCTCAGCGCGTTGGAGGGTGTCATGCCCAGCGTGAGCGAGCCGGTCGGCTAGTTCGGCGTCCGTCCGGCCCGCTACCCAGACGGATCCGCGCATCCGTGCGCAGAAAACCGGCGTAATCCCGGTGACTTTCCAGGGGATTTCTGGATACGATCAGGGGGTGACTACTACACCGCGCCTCTCCACGAAGATTTCCGCCATCGCCGAATCCGCCACGCTCAAGGTTGATGCGAAGGCCAAGGCCCTCCAGGCGCAGGGTCGCCCGGTTATTAGCTATGCGGCGGGTGAACCCGATTTCGCGACCCCGGCCCACATTGTGGAGGCCGCGGCGGCCGCCGTAAAGGATCCCAAAAACCACCGCTACACCCCCGCCGCCGGGCTTCCCGAGCTGCGCGAGGCCATCGTGGCAAAGACGCTGCGCGACTCGGGGATCGAGATCGCCGCCAACCAGGTTGTGGTGACCAACGGTGGCAAGCAGTCGGTCTATGAGGCCTTCCAGGTGCTGCTGAACGACGGCGACGAGGTCATCGTCCCGACCCCGTATTGGACCACCTACCCCGAGGTCATCGCGCTGGCCGGCGGCACCGCGATCGACGTCTTCGCCGACGCCGAGGCCGGATATAAGGTCACCCTCGACCAGCTTGAGGCAGCCCGCACCGAGCGCACCAAGATTCTGCTGTTTGTCTCGCCCTCCAACCCCACCGGGGCCGTGTACTCCCCCGAGGAAACCCGCGCCATTGGCGAGTGGGCCCTCGAGCACGGCATCTGGATCATCAGCGATGAGATCTACCAGAACCTCACCTATGACGGTGCCCGCGCGATCTCGATCCTCGAGGCCGTTCCGGCGCTGGCGAACCAGACCCTGCTGGTCAACGGTGTGGCCAAGACCTATGCGATGACCGGTTGGCGGGTGGGCTGGACCATCGGTCCGGTGGATGCGATCAAGGCCCTCACCAACCTGCAGTCCCACCTCTCGGGCAACGTGAACAACATTGCCCAGCGTGCGGCGATTGCCGCGCTGAACGGTCCGCAGGACGAGGTCGAGGCGATGCGCGTGGCGTTTGATCGTCGCCGCAAGACCATCGTCACCGAGCTCAACAAGATCGAGGGCGTCTCGGTGCCGACCCCCGAGGGAGCGTTCTACGTTTACGCCGACGTTCGCGGTCTGCTGGGCCAGGAGTGGGCGGGCGTGACCCCGACCACCTCGCTGGAGCTCGCCGATCTGATGCTCGACGCCGCCGAGGTGGCCGCCGTTCCCGGCGAGGCCTTCGGCCCCTCCGGCTACCTGCGCTTCAGCTACGCCCTCGGCGACGACGCCCTGCTCGAGGGCATCCAGCGCCTGCAGAAGCTCTTCAGCCGCTAGGTTCACCACCACGAATGCCGCTCACCGCAAGGTGGGCGGCATTCGTGTTTCCGGCCCGAATCCGACAATCGGGGAATGCGGGCGGGTGGGCGACTGTTTTTCTCAGCATGACTGAAACCGCCGCGCCCGCCGTGACCGATCTGCCCGAGGGCACCCAGCGTGTGGTGGCCGACGCCGAGGCACGTGGGATTCCGATTCGGGTGCGCGAGCGCGGCCCGGCGACGAGCCTGGCCGATGCGGCCGCGCAGATCGGGATCGAGCCCGGGGCGCTGGTCAAGACCCTGGTGATCCGTCGCCACGATGGCAGCTTCCTGCTGGCGCTGGTGCCCGGGGGTCGCAAGATTTCCTGGCCGCTGCTGCGCCAGGCCGTGGGCGTGAACCGTCTCGCACTCCCCCACGCCGACCTCGCGTTGGAGGCTACCGGCTTTGAGCGCGGCACCATCACCCCGCTCGGCACCACCACCGCGCTTCCGGTGTTTGCCGATGCGAGCATCGCCGAACTGCCCGAGGATTCCTGGATCGGCCTGGGGTCGGGCTCGCACCGGCACGGGATCCTGGTGCCCGCGGCCGCGCTGCTTGCCGGGGTGAACGCGACGGTCGCCCCGATCACCGAGGTCGAATAGCGCGCTCGGGAACGAATCGTTAGGGATAGACGATCGGGCCGGCCATCTGCGTGATGAGCTGCACGTGCTCGATCAGCTTCATCTTCTGCAACCGATCCGCCCGCTCTGGACCACCCAACGCAAGCAACGGAACGTACCCGAAACACTCATCAAACGCCAACGGACCCTGCTGAGCCGACGCCTCCGGATACGGCTGCCACGAGAAGAACTCCTCGATAAAGGTCTCCGAGGCGAGCATAGAGGGCAAGAATTCAAAGTCGGATGTGAATCCGGCATAGGTGCCGTACCGATACTGCAGAATCCGCACCGTGCCCTCGATCATCACCACGATGTCCGCCAGCCCCGTCGCCATAATCGGAATCATATGGAGGTGCGGAAAGTATCCCTCCAGCCGGATTCGATACTCGTCCGGATTGATCAGCTTGATAAACCCGTCCCGCGCACTCCCAAACCCCTGCTGGGTCCAATACTCCAGCAACTGCTCCGGCACATACCCGCGATACCGCTCAATAAGCTCGTCAGGCACCGGCGACGCAAGCTGAAAATCGGTGAACAGTTCCATGCCGCCAGCCAAACATGAATGATCTGGCCACGCAACCAGGGCGTCGGCACCTGCACACCACAATCGCCCCGCGGACTCGTGATCCGCGGGGCGATTTGGGGTGAGGGAACAGCGCGAGGACTAGTCCACGTGGGCCGTGACCATGTCCTGCAGCAGGCGCACGCGCACGCGGGACTCGACCTCGGGGGTGTCCTCGGCCGAGTGCTGCACCACGATCGAGAGACCCGAGTCGAGGTGCACGGTGGTGCGGCGCAGAGAGCCGAGGAAGCTCGTGGTCACCACGGCACCGGGCTCGCCCTCGCCGTGTTCAAACGACTCCAGCGCCAGGTTTTCCGGACGCACCCGCACGCGGGCCAGTGCACCCTCGGGCAGCGGATCGGTCAGGTCGATCTCGCGGCCGAGCAGCGCGATCCGGCCCTCGTGGACCAGCGCGGTGAGCAGGGTCGACTGCCCGATGAAGTTGGCCACAAACCCGGTCTCCGGGCGGCGGTACAGCTCCTCGGGGGTGCCGATCTGATCGATCTTGCCCGCGTTCATGACCGCGATTCGGTCGGCGACCGCGAGGGCCTCCTCCTGGTCGTGGGTCACAAACACCGTGGTGATGCCGAGGTCCAGCTGGATGCGCCGAATCTCGTCCCGCAGCTGGGTACGCACCTTGGCGTCCAGCGCCGAGAGCGGCTCGTCCAGCAGCAGCACGCGCGGACGCGTGACCAGCGCGCGGGCCAGTGCCACACGCTGCTGCTGACCACCGGAGAGCTGGTGGGCGAAGCGCTCGGCGAAGTCGCCCAGGCCCACCCGATCCAGCATCTCCTGGGCGCGAGCGGTGCGCTCGGCGGCGGGCACCTTGCGGGTGCGCAGGCCGAACTCCACGTTCTCGATCACGTTGAGGTTGGGGAACAGCGAGTACGACTGGAACACCATCCCCAGGTCGCGACGGTTCACCGGAACCCGGGTCACGTCCTCCCCGTCGATCAGCAGCTCGCCGCTGGTCACGGTTTCCAGGCCCGCAAGCGAGCGCAGGGCGGTGGTCTTGCCGCAGCCCGAGGGGCCGAGCAGGGCCACAAACTCGCCCGGCTGGATGTCGAGGTCCAGTCCGTTCAGCGCACGCTGTGCCCCATACTCCTTGGTGACCGCACGGAAGCGTACGCTCACGCCGGAGCGCTGTGTGGTGGGGGTCGGATCAGACATCAAAGACCTTTCGTTTGGGAGTCGCAATACGCCCGATCACCGCGAGCAGCGCGGTCACAAAGGCGAGGGCGAGCAGCGAGAAGATCACCGCGACATACGGGTCGCTGCGGGAGATTCCCACGATCGCGACCTGCAGGTTCTGCCGGTTCAACAGGGACGCGATGGTGTACTCGCCAAGCACCACCGCGATGGAGATGAACGCCGCCGCCACGATGCCGCGACGCAGCACCGGGAGCAGAATCCGCAGGAAGATCCGCGGCCAGGAAGCACCGAGCGAACGCGCGGCCTCCACCAGGGTTGGGACATCCACCGCGCGAATGCTGGCATCCAGCGCACGTGCGGCAAACGGCAGCACCAGCACACCGTAGATCAGGCCGAGCACCAGGGTGCCCGAACCGAGGATCCGGATGCTGGCACCGAACACCGGGGCCAGACCCACCACCAGGGCGATCGCGGGGATGGCGATCGGAATCACGGTGATGAACTCCAGCACCCGCACCAGCTTGGGGAAGCGCAGACGCACCAGCAGGGTTGTGGGCAGCAGCACCAGGATCACGATCGCAATCGCGATCAGGGCCAGGGTCAGCGACTCCACCAGGCCCCCGAACAGCGGGCGATAGCGGAACTCGTTGGCCGGATCAAACAGTCCGGTCCAGTGCTCGAGTCCGTGACCGGTGGTGGTGCGCAGGCTGAACTCCACCATCGCGATCAGAGGGAGTGCAAACAACAGTCCGAAGACCACCAGCACGATAACCGCGAAGGGACGACGCGGGGCCAGCGAGTGTGAGGCACGCACCTTGCGGGCCGAACCCAGGGTTTTCACGGCGCTCACTTTTGCCACCTCGCGGTTCGGGCCTGCAGGGCCGAGTAGCCGAGCATCAGCACAATCATGATCACGATCATGCCCAGCGCCAGCGCGCCGGCCAGGTTCTCCCGGCCGAGCACGGTTTCGGAGATCAGCGCGGTACGAATCTGCAGCGGCACAATCTGGGAGCCCTGACTGATCAGGGCGGCCGCGGTTGCATACGCCGAGAAGGAGTTGGCAAACAGCAGCAAGAATCCACCGGCGAACGCGGGGGCCAGCACGGGGATGCCGACGCGACGCCAGAAGGTCCAGGAGGTTCCGCCCAGGGTCGCGTTGGCCTCGGTCCACGCGGGCTTGAGACCCGAGAGCGCGGGCATGAAGGTCAGCACCATCAGCGGAATCTGGAAGTACAGGTAGGGAAGGATGAGGCCGGGCATCTGGTAGAGCCAAATTTCGCCCGGGTAGAGGGCAAAGCCGAAGACGTCCTTGAGCAGGACGGTCAGCAGACCCTGCACACCGATCGTGGCGATGAACGCGAACGCGAGCATCACACCACCGAACTGTGCCAGCACGCTGGAGATGGCCTCGACCGAGGCGCGCAGGCGCGAGGTCGGCGAGAACGAGAGCAGCGCGTAGCAGATCACGGCACCGATCAGGGCGCCGAGTGCCGCGGTGAGCAGCGAGATCCAGAGCGAGTTCCCGAAGGTACTCAAAACGGTCGGGTCGACAAGGGCCGCGACGTTGTCCCAGGTGAACGCGCCGGAACGGTTAAAGAAACCGGTGGTGAGCGCGAGAACCGTGGGGATCAGCAGAAAAATCAGTACGTAGAGCGCAAACGGAACCAGGCCGAGGCCCGGAATCAGCCGCTGCGCCGAGCCCAGACCGCCGGCTCCCCCGCGAGTGCGGGGAAGCCGGCGGGTCCGGGCAGAGCCGGATGGGGTCATTTACTGAACCGCAGCCGCCCACTTTTCACCGAGGAGCTTAGCGGCCTTTTCGGTCTGCTCCGGGGTGGCCTGGATCAGCGAGGTCGGCTCGACACCCACGGCGTCAAGGGCCTTCTTGTCCACGGTACCGGCCTTGTCCATCGCGGCGAGGCGAACGGGCAGTGCGCCGGCCTGGAGGTAGAGGTTCTGGACCTCGTCGGAGTAGATCCACTCCTGCCACAGGCGAGCCGCGGCCGGGTGCGGTGCGTCTACGTTGATGGCCTGGTTGTAGTAGGAACCGAGGGCGTCGCCGTCCAGAACCACGGTCTTCCAACCGGGAACCTTGGACTCCTGAGCCATGTTGTTGTAGTTCCAGTCGAAGACAACCGGGGTCTCACCCGAGGCGATGGTCGCCGGGGTGGGGTCCAGGGGCAGGAAGTTTCCGGCCTTCTTCAGGTCGGAGAAGAACTCGATGCCCTTGCTGTAGTCATCCAGGGTTCCACCGTTCTGCACGGTGGCCATGCCCACGGCAGCGAACGCGGCACCGGCCTGGGTCGGGTCACCGTTGATGGCAACCTTACCGGCGTAGTCCTTACCCAGCAGGTCGCTGAGCTTGGTGGGGGCGGGAACCTTGTTGGAGTCGTAACCGATCGACATCACACCGGTGTAGTCGTTGTACCACAGGCCCGACTTCTCCTTGTTGGCGTCGGGTATGTCGGCCCAGTTCTCCACCTGGTACTTGGCGAACTGGTCGGTGTTGGCCAGGGTCACGGCGGTGCCCAGGTCGAAGACGTCGGGGGCGGTGTTCTGGCCCTTGAGGTCCTTGGCGGCCTTGATCTCCTCGGCGCTGGCGGCGTCCGGCGAGGCGGAGTTCACGGTGATGCCGTACTTCTTCTCGAAGCCGGAGATGATCTTGCCGTAGTTCGACCAGTCCTCGGGCAGTGCGATCACGTTCAGCTGACCCTCGGCCTTGGCGGCCTCGACGAGCTTGTCGATGCCTCCCAGGTCCTTGGCGCTGGTGGCGGTGGCGGCCTTAGCGCCTCCGTCGGCGGGGGCGGCGTCGGCGGAGCATCCGCTGAGTCCGAGGGTCACGATCGCGGCAGCCGCGAGCGCGACAACCCATCCGCGCTGAGCCTTCATGTCTGTTTCCTCCAGTAGCGGACGAAGTGGAGGCCCTCATCGGTCGGGTCCTGACTACCTCATCGTCCTGCTGCGCTCACGCTAACAGGATGGAAATACGGGACCGGGACAGAAGGTAACGCGAAGGTGAATGGTCAGCTAATAGCGAGGATTATCCTCACGGCCCCTCGGGGGAAACAACTTCTGACCAGAGGTTAAGCGCATGACGCGTGTGACCGAATCGTGATAAATTCGGTCCGATTTGCGGTACTAAATTTCGACGCCGACCAGCACCGGCTCGGGAACCAGCTGCACCCCGAACTCCGCCGAGACGCGAGCCTGCACAAAACGGGCCAGGGCGGCGACCTCATCGCCGGTGGCCCCGCCGGTGTTGGTGAGGGCCAGTGTGTGCTTGCTGGAGATCGCCGCGCGCGATCCGGGCAGGCGGAATCCCTTGGAAATCCCCGCATGCTCGATCAGCCAGGCGGCGCTGAGCTTAACCAGCTCGGGGGCCGCGGTGGGGGCATAGCCGGGGAGTTCGCCGGTGTAGTGATCCAGCGGAATGACCGTGGGCTCCACGGCGACCGGGGTGACCGGCCAGCGCGGGGCATCCTCGGGCAGCGAGCGGGCGGCAGCCAGCGGCACAATCGGGTTGGTGAAGAAGGAACCGGCGCTGAAGGTGTCGCGGTCCGACAGATCCCGGACCATACCCTTGCTGGCCCGTAAGGCGAGCACGCTGGCGCGTACATCGGCCACCGGCAGCTGGGTACCGAGCTCGACCCCCAGCGCACCGGCGAGCTGACCGTAGGCGATCGGGGCGCTGAGGCCCGCGGCATCGGTCAGCACAAATTCGACGGTCAGGACCACCGCGTCACGCTCGGCGGGCTCGCCGCGGTGACGCTTGAGCACCGAGGTACGGTAACCGAGCTCGAGCTCATCGGCGGATACCCAGACCGGATCCTCGCCATAACGGTCCAGCAGCTCGACCGCGCTGAGCACCGCCGACACCTCCTGGCCGTAGGCACCGATGTTCTGGATGGGGGCGGCCCCGACCGAGCCGGGAATCCCGCTCAGTGCTTCGAGGCCGCTCCATCCGCTGGACACCGTGTGGGCGACCAGGTCGTCCCACACCACACCCGCGCTCACACGCAGCACAATACGACCGGGCTCGGCGGGAACCACCTCGAGTCCGGGATGCGCGATGCGCACCACCGGACCGTCATAGCCCTCGTCTCCGGCAACCAAGTTGGAGCCGCCACCGATAATCAGCGGCTCCTCCCCCTCGGACCACAGTTCGCGGAGGGTTTCCACCAGGTGGTCGTGGGTCTGCGGTTCGTACAGTGCGGCAATCGGCCCACCCACCTGGAAGGTGGTGAGCTCGGCGAGGGTGTGAACGCCCACGCTAGAGCGACTCGGCCAGACGCACCCGCACCTGGGCCTTGCCCAGGACGGTCTGCTCGGCGAAGGACACGGTGAGGTCGACCCGGACGGTCTGCGCCTCGGCGTCGATCTGACCGATCTTGGCGGCGATCGAGACGGTGGCCCCATCCTGCGGGTCCACAACCACGGGACGGGTGAAACGGACCTGGTAGTCCTCCACGCGTCCGGGATCGCCGGCCCAGTCGACCACGGGCTGCACGGCGAGACCCATGGTCAGCATGCCGTGGGCGAGAACGCCGGGCAGGCCGACACTCTCGGCAACGTCGTCCCGGTAGTGGATCGGGTTGAAGTCACCCGAGGCACCGGCGTAACGCACCAGGCTGTCGCGGGAGAGTTCGATGGTCCGCTCGGCGACGATGTCGCCCACGGTCAGCTCGGAAATCTGGGGGATGCTCACTCGTCACCTCGTACAACCAGGGTGGAGATCGCGGTGACCACGTGGTCACCGGATGCATCCACGATGCGGGATTCGGCGGTCACCATGGAGTGCGCGCCGAGGGTCTTGACCGAGGTTACGGTCAGGGTTGCGGTCAGCAGATCGCCGGCCACGATGGGCCGGGTAAAGCTGAAGCGCTGGTCGCCGTGGACCACGCGGGAAAAGTCGATTCCGGTGTCCGGCAGCGCGAGCAGTTCCGCGAGGGCGTGCTCCTGCACCACCACGGCGAAGGTCGGCGGGGCGACCACGTCGGCATAGCCCGCGGCGATCGCGGCTTCCGGATCGTGGTTCAGCGGGCTCTGGGCAAAGACGGCACGGGAAAACTCGCGCACCTTCTCGCGACCCACAAGATAACTTGCGCTCGGCGGCAGGGTGCGGCCCTGCAGTTCAGGATTTACACTCACCCTCCCAGGATAGCGGGCGCGAGAGTCCCGGGCCGGAATCTGGCCGGGCCCGGCGTATCCACCCGAGTCGGGTCAGCCCCGCTGCCCCTGCGTGCGTGCGAGCTTTTTCAACACGGCGAACCGATACTGGTTCGCCGGAGAATCGGGGTCGAGATGCCTCGGCTTCGTATCCGTCCCCTCCTCGATCAGGCGCCCCTGCGAGCGAAAATGGGTGGCGATCTCCTCGATCACCGCACAAAAAATTGCCGCTGCATTCACTGCCCCGGACGTATCCGACTGAATGAGCGAGAGGGTCAAAATCGTCTCCTGCGGACCCCGCCGCTCACACACGATAGCTACGTTCCCAGGCATCGCGTTCCGAACCGACCGCGTGGTAAATGCTAAAAACGGCAGCAGGACTTCCGCCACCGCATCGTAGAAGAACCCACGCAGGTTTGAACCATATTTCAGAACGCGCACGGTTGTGGAATACATGGTCGCCCCGAGGACCGGATTGAGATCAAGCGCGGAGTCTTGAAATTTGCGCCGGTAGAGGCGGTCAAGTACCACGGCCATGACCTCATCACTCGGCGCAAAAATCACCATACGACGGCCGGGCTTCGCCAACCCGATGGCGTTTGCGACTCGATTCATCTCAGAACCTCCATCCAGACTCGACTCCCAGAACCTGCGCCACGCTAACGACGCGAGGACCGTTGCCCACGCGCAAGCTTTTTCAACGCGGCGAACCGATACTGATTCGCCGGAGAATCGGGGTCGAGATGCCTCGGCTTGGTATCGGTCCCCTCCTCAATCAGACGCCCCTGCGAGCGAAAATGGGTCGCGATTTCCTCGATCACCGCACAAAAAATTGCGTCTGAGTTTACTGCCACGGACGCGTGGAACTGCACGAGGGAGAGAGTCAACACAGTTACTTGGGGGCCACGAAATTCACAGACGACAACGACTTCGCCGGGCATTGCGTTCCTTACTGACCGAACAGTGAACGCAAGAAATGGCAGCAGGTTTTCTACCATTCCACCGAAGAAAAGACCACGCACTGCGGAACCATATTTCAGAACGCGCACGGTTGTGGAATATGTGGTCGCCCCGAGGACCGGGTTAAGATCGAGCGGGGAGTTTTGAAATCTGCGCCGGTAGAGGCGGTCAAGTACAACGGCGAAGACCTCGTCACTCGGCGCATGAATCACCATACGACGGCCGGGCTTCGCCAACCCGATGGCGTTTGCGACTCGGTTCATCTCACAACTTCCATCCGGACTCGATGACCGAATCTGTCTGCTCATAGTTCTCGGCCAGCTGGTCCAGATCTTGGGCAATCCCCTCAAGCATCGCGATCATCTCGTCAAGGGAATCGATCCAACGGGTGGTTGCGCCTCGAAAAGCCTGGGCAGCTTCGCCCTGCCAGGCGATTGCCGAATAGGCCACAAAATGGCGAACACGGTCAACCTCGTCGCCAATCTCACGTGCATAGGATCGGAGCCGTTGCGCGGTCATGCGCAGTCCAGCCGTATCAGTCCCGATTTCCACGGCTATCCTCATCCCCGAGCTGATCCATGATTTCGTCAAAAACACGTTGTTGCTGCTCCACCATCTGGGTGAACTCAGCAAGCGGATTCTTTGCCGGACGCTCGCTGGTTGCATTCGCGATCTCGTCAGTCCACTCTTCGGCGGTACGGGAGAGATTCTTCTCCGCCAGCTGCTTCAGGATGTGAGCCTCACGCGAATCGTCTGCGCCGGAAAAGACGTCTTCGAGGGTGGTCTCTCCCCGATCAATTCTGCGTTGGATAATCTGCCATTCTCGCCCGGCCTCCCCACGGCGAGCGGTTCGAGCGAATTCCTCGCGCCCGTCCTGGGCCGCCGAATCCTCAGCGTCGATGTCCTCGTGCAACGAGTCAATTTCTTCGGTGGCCGAATTCACCGCGCTCACCAGACGCTGGAGCCGAAGGTTGAGTTCTTCGATGTCCATGGCCGGCCTAGGCGATTCTTGCGATGGTTGCCCGGGCCGCCGCCTCGGCGAGATCCGCGTTGAGCTTCACGGTGTCAAGAACGCTCAGCTTGGCATCCGCAAACTGGACGAGGAAACCATAGAGAACGTTGAGAACCAAGTAGACCTTTCTCACTAGTTCAAACATTTCATTCAGTTCCACGGCAAAGCTCAGGACCGCTACGGCCCATCCGATTGCGGGCACCGCTGCCTCCACGGCTAATCTCATCAAAAAGTTGGAAATCTTTCTGAGCGCGAGCCCGATCAAACCTGCCGCCGCCTTAGACAGAACAACGAGTCCGTTTACCAGTGAGCTCACCAGCGAGGCGGTATTCGCCACATAACCGGTTCCCTTGGCTGCGAGCGCGGCGGCCGCGATGAACGCCTCCGAGCCCTTCCCCACCCACTCGGACAGGCCGATCGCCAGTCCGGCAAAGTTGTCCCCCACCGCGCTCACCGCCGCAGACACGTTTCGCCAGGCGATTGATGCTTGCTCAAGGCGATCCCAGTTTCCGGCAAATGGCTCCATAACGAACCTTTCAATCAGGCTAAAGCCCGCAAGCTTTTCGAAGACCCAATCGATACTGCCCAGAACGGCGCCCGCCGACCATCGCAGGTCCTGAATCTCGTTGATGTTCGCCACCGGGGTTGTCAGGTATGAACTCGCATCGTTGCGCTCTCCGACGGTTGCCGGCGAACCCAGGCGATCAGCCTTCTGTAGTGCCTCACTCAGGAAGCCGCTCATCGGTCCCGCGAACTGGTCGGCTATCTGACCCGCGTTGAAGGGAAACCCCAGTTCGCCCTCACCCCAGGAGCCCGAGGCACAACCCGCGGCGGGGCCCAGGGCAGGCGGCACAGGCACCGCCTGTGGTGCGCTCGGCGTTCCGCCCAGCTTCACCATTCGCGCGTTAATAACCCGCTGGTTTTCTTCCTCGGTCGCCGCATAGGACTCAATCGTGCGATCCAACAGATTGCCATACTCGACGGTGATCTGCTGCCCAAACGAGAGCGCGCGGCATCCACCGTCAACGATCGCATCGTTAATGGGAGCGAGCTTTCTCAGCAGGAGGCCCAGATCACCCGATTCGAGCGTCCCCCACTCGCGCAGGTGCCGCTCCATATTCGAGAAGTGGAGCTGTCCCTGGCGCTTGGCCAGTTGGGAGCCAAGAGCGAGCTGATCGTAGTTCGCTGAAATTTTCGACACCGGTTGATCCTCTGGTCGGAGAGTGATCGCCATGACCGGGGGAATCCAGAGCGAGTGAGGGTATTCCTCACAGCGAGGCTAAAACGAGATCTACGCTGATCCCGTCAGATGGCGCGAAAAGCACGCCGCCCGGTCGCCTAGGCGGCGACCGAGGCCGAGTGCAGGTCCTTCTGCAGCACCTTCATGCTCATGTCGAGGAGCTTGCCACTCTCGCTGAGGATGACCTCGGCGGGCAGCTCGCGAATCTCGCCGGTGGGAACATAGCCGCGGCGACCGTAAAACTCGACCAGCTCGGGGCGCGGGCCCAGCACGGTCATCTCGATTGCATCCACACCGAAGACGGTGGCTGCATGCTCCTCGACCCGGGCGAGCACGGCCTTGCCGACGCCACCACCCTGATAGTCGGGGTTCACCGCGAACAGACCGAAGTAGGCGCGGTTCGGGGCAATCTTGCGAATCAGGCCGCACCCCACCAACACACCGTCCTCGGCGTGAGCCAGGATCATGTCGGTATCGGGGATACTCAGCTCGGCCAGCATCTCGGCCTCATCGATCCGGTCGTGCTCAAACATATTGCCCTCGCTGGTCCACCCGGACTCATTGCCGCGATAGGCGCGGACGATCAGGGGCACGATGGTGGGGATGTCGGATTCGGTGGCAAGGCGCAGAGCTGGGGTATTCACTAAAAAATTGTAAACCCGATCTGATGATTTTTTTATATCCGGTGTGGTTCACTGGCGGTGCCGCCCGATTCGCGTGCGCGCTGAACCCCGGGAGTGAACATGCGGGTACTCATCGTTGATGACGAACAGATTTTTGCCGACACCCTGCGCATCGCGCTGACCCGGGAATCGATGGCGGTGGACGTCTGCCACGACGGACTGGATGCACTGGAACTCCTGTCGCTCAACGACTACGACGTATGCGTGCTGGACCGCGATCTTCCGGGGATGCACGGCGATGAGGTGTGCCGCCGGATCGTGGGCTCCCCCGACCCGGTGCCCGTTCTCATGCTCACGGCGGCCCGACGCCTCGGCGAGAAGGTCGCCGGGTTCGAGCTGGGGGCTGACGATTACCTGACAAAGCCCTTCGACCTTGCCGAGCTGGTGGTCCGTATCCGCGCGTTGGCCCGGCGTCCGCGGCGAGCGCTGCCCCCGGTGCTTTCCGGATGTGGGATCGAGCTGGACTCCTTCCGGCACGAGGTCACCCGCGACGGCACCCCGATCCGGCTCTCCCGTAAGGAGTTCGCGGTGCTGGAAATCATCCTCGCGGCGGGCGGCTCCCCGGTCAGCGCCGAAACCCTGCTGGAGAAGGCCTGGGACGAAAACGCCAACCCGTTTACCAACTCCACCCGGATGACCGTTTCGGCCCTGCGCAAAAAGCTCGGTGAGCCCCGGGTTATTCAGACGGTTTCCGGAGTGGGCTATCGGCTGGGCCTGCGCGATGCCTAGAGAAACGGTCGAAGCATCCGAGATGCGTCCGGCCCGGTTCACCGCACGCACCCGGCTGACCCTGGTCACCTCGGGGCTCATCCTGGCCATGGGCACCGCGATGGTGGTGCTGATCTCGATCATGATCCGCTACCTCCCCTCCTATAACTTCGGCACCGTCTCGGCCACCCGGATCAACACCGATGTGCAGGCCTCCCTGGTTCCGGCCCCCGGAGCCACCCTGAATCCGGCCACCGTCACGGCACCGGCCCCCGCCGGGGTGGCGGTGGCGATCGGGGAGGTGTCGAGTCCCGAAGATCTATTCCGTGCCGCCCTGGTGATCGGCATCACCGCGCTGGTGCTGCTCGGTGCGCTGGGGATCTTCCTGAGCTATGTGATGGCCGGACGGATCCTGCGTCCGCTGCGGGATCTGGACCGGGCCGCCTCCCGCGCCGCCGCGGGTGAGCTCAGCCACCGGCTCGCCCCCACCGGTGCGCGCGACGAGTTCACCGGCCTGGCCACCACCTTCGACACCATGCTGGAGCGGTTGGAGCAGACCTTCGCCGCCCACGAACGCTTCGCCGCCAACGCCTCCCATGAGCTGCGTACCCCGCTCGGCACCACCGCACTGCTCCTGGATGTCGCCCGGGACGGAAACGTGGATCCCGAAACCGCCGAGCTGCTTAACAAACTCGCGGTCACTAACACGCGTAACCTGACCATCGTGGATGCGCTGCTGGATCTGGCCACGATCGGCGCGAACCCACCCGGTCATGAGAAGACCGATCTCGCCGACATCACCACCCAGGTCTTGGCCGAGCAGGCGGAGGCCGCCGCGACCCGGGGCATCGACGTGCGCTCCGACCTGGGCTCGGCACCGCTGCGCGCGGATACGGTCCTGCTGAGTAGGCTGACCGACAACCTGGTGCGCAACGCGATTCGGCACGGAGACTCCGGCGGGTGGCTGAGCGTGAGCACCAAAACGCTGCCCGATGGTTCGGCGCGGCTCCGGGTGGAAAACACCGGCGAGGCGCTGGCCCCCGAGCAGATCACCCGGCTCACCGAGCCGTTCTTTCGGGTGCGCGCACGGCTCGCCGATCCGGCTGCACCGGCGCGCGGGGCGACCACCTCGGCTACCGGCCGCGGCACCGATACTCACGGCCTGGGCCTCGCCCTGGTGGATGCGATCGTGTCCGCCCATCACGGCACCCTGCATCTCGAAGCCGGCAGCGCGGGCGGGTTGTGCGTCACCGTAACCCTGCCCGATGGGTCTACATCCCCCTAACCGCGCTAGACGCCGGCCAGCCCCTCGCGCCGATCACGTTCGCGTTCGAGCTCTCGCACGAGGGGAATGACGGAGGTTCCAAATGCCTCGACCTCCTCGCGCATGTGAAGGAATCCGAGCAGGACCAGGTCGGCCCCGCGGTCGGCATAGGCGAGGAGTCGCCGCGCCACGAACTCCGCATCGCCGATCAGGCCGGTGCGGAAGCCGTCGTTGTACTGCACCAGGTCACTCAGGTCCGAGCCCGCCCACATGCCTACCCTGTCGGCGGTGGATGCGCCGGCCTGCCGCACCTGCCGGGCAAACCCGCGTACGGCCTCGGTATCGGCGTGCGCGATGATGTTGTCTACCTGGGCGCGAGCCTCGGCCACGGTGTCGCGCACCACCGCGAACCCGTTGATGCCAAACCGCACCCGACGACCGTGCGCGGCCGCGGTGTGTGCCACCTGATCTCGCTGTTCGGTGAACCCATCGAGATCGGTTCCGTTGGCGAAATACCAATCGGCGACCGTGCCGCCGTTTTTGCGGGCCGCGGTCGAATTGCCCCCCTGGAAGATCTCGGGGTGTGCGCGCCCGGGAACCGCCACCGGTTCCGGACGCAGCGTGAAATCGGTCAGACGATAAAAGTCACCGCGATAGCTCACGTTGGATTCGGTCCACAGCGCCCGAACCACGTCGATAAACTCGGCCGACCGACGGTAGCGCTCATCGTGTTCGAGCCACGGCTCACCGAGCCCGGTGAACTCATCCCTGAACCAGCCGCTGACAACGTTGATCGCCGCCCGCCCCGCGGAGAAATGATCCGCGGTGGTGATGAATTTCGCCAGCACCGCGGGATGCCAGAGCCCCGGATGGATCGCGGCGATGACCCGGAGCCGCTCGGTTGCCAGGAGCAGCGCCAGGCTGATCGAAGTCGACTCATGCTGCTGCGCGGCCCCGTAGCTGGAGGCGTATCGCACCTGACTCAGCGCATATTCGAAGCCCACCCGTTCGGCGGTGCGGGCGAGATCCACGTTGTAATCCAGGCCCCAGTCGGTGCGCTGGGGCAGGGTGGAAACCACCAGGCCCCCGGAGACGTTGGGGACCCAGTAGGCAAATTTCAGGGGTGCGCGCGTGTCAGTCATGCGGCGATCCTGAGTTCCCCCGCTGGGAGCCTGCTGAACCAAACCGAAGTGTGACGCCGCCCGGCCGGGGTCGCCGGCCTTGGTGCCACAAGTCACCCCGAGCGTGCAAAACGACAAGGGCCGCCGGCCTAGTTGCCACAGGTCACCCCGAGCATGGTTAACGACAGGAGCCACCGGCCTAGTTGCCACAGGTCACCCCGAGCATGGTTAACGACAGGAGCCACCGGCCTAGTTGCCACAGGTCACCCCGAGCATGGTTAACGACAGGGGCCGCCGAGTGGTGTCACACCCGACGACCCGTGCCGTTGTCCCGAACCGCCGCCGCGGTCTATGCCTTCGGTGCCGGGGCGGTGGTGTGCGGACCGGCGGGGATGGTGGCCGGATCGATCGGGCCCACCACGGTCGCGTGACCGATCTTCACATCTGTGGGCAGTTTCACGCCCGGAACCGGGACCAGGGTGGCGTCATTCGCGGGTGCCCCGTTGGGGACGACCCCACCGGAGACCTCCTTGAGCTGGACGGCGTGTGTACCAGCGTCGTCCTTGCTGCCGGAATCGGCCGCGTTGGCTGCCCCGGCGGCGGCAACCCCGAGCACACCCACGCCGAGTGCCAGGGCGGAACCGGTCAGGATCTTCTGAGTTTTGCTGAACATGATTTCCCTCATTTTCTGCCACCGGGTGGTGGCTACGAGTTCATCTCATCAAAGTCGCTGTCGTCAGGACGTAAGCGTTTTGTGCAATATCCAGCTTCGCGCGAACCCTAGCTCAGCTCGGCGGCGCGCACCCGCAGTTTGGTCTTCCAGGGGTCCTCGAAGAGCAGGGTCTGTCCGTCAAAGCCAAACTGGATCCCGGCGAAGGTGAGGCGGGAGGCCAGCGCATCGATATCCACCCGGGCAGGAACGGTGATATCCACGATCCCCAGGCCGAAGGTCGCGGCGCGGGGACCGGCCCCGTTGCTGCGCCAGGTGTTCATCCCAATGTGGTGGTGGTATCCGCCGGCCGAGATGAACAGGGCCTGCGGCAGCTCGGTCTTGATCTCGAATCCGAGGGTGTCCACATAGAAGGATCGGGCCTGTTCGAGGTTGCCCACCTGCAGGTGAATGTGGCCGAGGGTCATGCCCTCGCGCGGCGGCGCGGCGATCACGTCCTCGGTGAGGTGGGTGCGCAGGAACGCGTTGGGGTCCAGTGGCAGCGTGGCTCCGCGGATGCGTCCGCCGGCCTCATAGGTCCACTGGTCGCGCGGCCGGTCGCGGTAGAGTTCGAGCCCGTTGCCCTCGGGGTCGTCAAAGTAGAAGGCCTCACTGTAGAGGTGGTCGGCGCTGCCCGAGAACGAGTGTGGCTCGTGGGTGGCCACCGTGGCCACGGCGAGCGCCAGCGAACTCTGATCCGGAAACAGCAGGGCCGAGTGATAGAGTCCGGCGTCCCCCGGACGCAGCGGCGGTAGGTCGGTTTCGCGACGCAGCTTGAGCGCCGAAATCCCATCGCGCCCGAGGATCACGGTGTCGCCCTCGGCCTGCTGCACATCGAGGGTCACGGCCTCGTGATAGAAGCGCGTCATCAGGTCGAGGTCGCGCACCAAAAGCTCGACCTCACCCATCTGCGTTCCGGCCGCCAGAATGTTCTCGGTACTCATCACACGCTCCCTCAATTAGTTAAAGCTACAACTAAAAGATACCCCCGAATAGTTGAAGCGTCAAGTAACTATCGGGAGCGACGCTCGCGCACAATCTGCAGGATCATCCGCGCCGCGATCACCGCGATAAACGCGGCAAACAGAATGTTTGCCACCTCCGGGCTCAGCAGCTTGGCCACGGTGGATCCCAGCGCCGTGGTCACACACGCCGAGACCCCGACGATGGCCGCGGCCGGCAGATCCACGTTACGACGGATCACGTTGCCCACGGTGCCCGAGATCGCGGTGGGGATCATCATCAGCAGCGAGGTTCCCTTGGCCAGCAGGTCGCTCGCCCCAAAGAGCATCACCAGCATCGGCACGATGATGATCCCGCCACCGATGCCCAGCAGCCCGGAGAGAATACCGGTAGCCAGGCCCAGCCCCACCAGCCCGACAATCGATCCCGGGTGCAGTTCGATCTCGGCCCCGCGCACCGGAACCACCAGGAACAGCTGCACGATCACCACCACCAGGAAGGCGATGAAGGCCCACTGCAGCGCCCGCTTGGGGATCCGCTCGAGCAGGAACGCGCCGATCTGCGCGCCCACCACCGAGCCCGCGGCCAGGATCAGCCCGGCCACCCAGTGCACCTCCCCTGACCCGGCATAGCTGATGACCCCCACCAGCGAGGTGGGCACGATCGCCGCGAGCGAGGTTCCGGCGGCCTTGCGGTTATCAAACCCGGCCAGGAAGATCAGCGCGGGCACCATCAGAATGCCGCCACCCACCCCGAACAGGCCCGAGAGGAATCCGGCCGCGAGGCCGATCACGATCAGCCAGGTGATGCGGCGAGAGGAGGTTGCACTCACGCCGAGAGCGCCGAGTCGACCGAACCAGCGGGGGTCTCCACCACGCGCCAGGTCTGCCCGACCCGCTCAAACGTCACCGGTTCCAGGTTGGCGACGGGCTCGCGTCCGGCCCCCGACACCGCCTCGGTCAGCAGGCGGATCAGCGCGCCGTGGCTGACAGCCAGCACTCGCTGGCCCGGATGCGCGGCGGCGATCTCATCCAGCCCCACCAGTGCACGGGCGATCAGGTCCTGCTCGGACTCCTGCCCCGGGTAGTTCCGATCCGGCCACAGCTCCATGACCTCGGGACCGGTTTTCCCCTCGGCCTCGCCAAACGAGCGCTCGGTGATCGCGGGATACGCGCCCACAACCGCCAGGTCGAGCTGGGTCGCCAGCAGCGCCGCGGTCTCGCGAGCACGGCCCAGCGGGGAGGAGGTCACCACGTCAAAGGCGCGCGGCAGCGTGGCACCGGCCGTACGCGCCTGCTCCCGCCCGGTCTCGTTCAGGGGGACATCGGTGGCACCCTGCAGCCTGCGCTGGTGGTTCCAGTCGGTTTGACCGTGGCGAATGAGGGTGATCTGCATGGATGAAGCCTTCCGTAATCTCTCCCAGCAGACTACCCCGGCACGGTTACAGTTCGGGATTCAGGACGTACAGGAGAACCACCCCGGCCACGCCCAGCAGCCCCAGAAGCGTGACGCCGATCCACACCCAGCGGCCATAGGCGCGGCGCGGAGCGACGGCGGTACCCCGTTCCTGACGCATCCGGAAGCGTGACATCACCAGGATCGCGTCCAGTCCAATCCCCGGATATCCGCCCGGCAGTCGCCCGCACAGCAAAAACACCACCACGAGTGGGATAAACACCAGGAAGCTGGAGGCAAGAATGTGAACGATCAGACCGCGAGTATCGGAGAGCACGATGTCGTGCAGGCTCCCGCCGAGTCCCAGCGCGGCAATAATGCTGACCGTGGTGATCCCGACCCCGAGCACCACGGTGCCCACCTCGACCGCCCGGATTGTCTGTCGACGTAGCCGTGCCTGTACGTACAGCGTGCTGCCCACCGCATAGAACACGGTCAGGAACACCAGGGTCGAGGCCCGCACCGGGATGCTCCACTGGGTGGTCGCGGGCCAGAGCAGCACCGAGATCGCGGTCACCCCGGCAGGCACTCCCACCACCACAAAGAGAATCTGGGCGATACGCAGCCAAAAAGGGGGTGTGCGCAGGCTTGCGTGGCTGCGCAGGAGCTGGTCGATCCGCGCCAACACGATCTTGCGGGAGGCTTGTCGCACCAGCGGATCCAGCCGGTTCTCCGACGCGCACGCGGCATCGGCGGCAAGCACCGCGAGCAGCAGACCGCCAAAGGGCGGACCAAACTGGGCGGGAATATCCACCACATCATCGACGGGGAAATTGGCGATGGCGGTGGCCACCGCGACGGCGATTGCCGCCATCCCCGCCACCTCGGCCAGGGATTCCAACACTCGCTGGCGGGCCAGCTGCTCGGGCACCGCGTCATCGGGATCGTCCCCGGGCGTGCGCACGGCGATCTGCAGGGCCACGATAATCGTCGCCAAGATTCCCAGCGCCCCCAGCGCCGAACCGGTGGAGATTTCAAAGCGCAGTGCAATGTCGGTGGCGCTCCCACGGCTGAGCTCGCCCACCCCGGCGAGGATCGCGATCCCGGCGAGGGGGAAGGCCGCCCCCATCACGTGCCGGCCAAGGGTGGCCCAGTAGCGTTCCTGCTCCCGCAGAATCGCCAGGCCCAGGCTCGGATTGACCAGCGGGACCGTTGTGCCGGCCTCCCCCAGAATCTCGGCCAGGCTCGGATTCGTCTGCTCTGCCGCGTCGATGTCCCCGAGTGCCGTATCCAGGCTCGGATGAGTCTGCGGTGTCGCGCTGGTGTCCTCTGCTGCCATGCCGTCTCCCCCGGTCTTGGGCTCCACCCTAGCCCGGCCTGGCGCAATCGGTGTGGCAAACACCCCGGGGAAATACCCCGTTAAACACGTCGCGCCGGCGCACCCCGAGGGGCACACCGGCGCTGCGCGTGAAGATCTAGCGGTGCGAGGCCACAAACTCGGCGAGCTGCTCCGAGGTCGGGTAGGACGCCTGCGCGCCCGCACCGGTGGCCGCGAAGCTGCCCACGGTCGCCGCATATCCGGCGGCCTCGGCCAGGGCGTCGCCGGCGGCCAGCCGCAGGGCGAGCGCTCCCATGAAGGCGTCGCCGCAGCCGGTCGTGTCCACCGCGTTGACCTTCGGGGAAGACACGGCAACCGCGTCCGCCTCGGTGTCAAATACGATGCTGCCGGCGGCCCCCGCGGTGATCACCGCACGCGGAATCCCGTGCTCGGTGAGTGCGGTCCGGGTCTGCTCGCCGCCGGCGGTCAGCACCTGCTCGGGGGTGAGCCCCAGCAGATCGGCCGCCTCGTGCTCGTTGATCAGCAGGATGTCGGTCAGCTCCAGCAACTCGGCGGGCACCGGGCCGTAGGGCGATAGGTTCAGCAGAACCTGAGCTCCGGCGGCACGGGCGCGACGGGCGGATTCGAGCACCACATCGATATCGATTTCCAGGCACAGGCAGAGGATCGAGGCGCGCTCAAACAGGCTCGCCGCCGCATCCAGCTCGGCCACACCCAGGCGACCATTGGCACCCGGGGAGACGATGATGGTGTTTTCGCCCTCGGCATCCACGGTGATCACCGCGGTTCCGGTGGCCACATCCGCCAGGGTTGCCACGTGTGTGGTGTCCACCCCCGAAGCCTCAACCGACTCGCGCAGCAGCTGACCGTTGGCGTCAGATCCCAGCGCCCCCACCATCGCCACGTTTCCGCCCAGACGTCCCGCGGCGACCGCCTGGTTTGCGCCCTTACCGCCGGGGATCACCCGGAGCTCGGACCCGGTGAGGGTTTCGCCGGGCTGCGGGAAGCGTGCCGTCTGCACCACGAGGTCGGCGTTCAGGGAGCCAACCACAAGAATCTGACCGTCGGTCATGGGGGTGTCCTTTCCTACCCGGGCGGGTGGTGGGGTGAGGGGATGGTGATACGTGTGGGTCCCCATCGGCGGTGGCCGACGGGGACCCGTCCCTAGGATATGAGGGATTGACTACTTGGTGGCGACCGGGGCCGAAACCTCGGCGTCCTTGGGTGCCGGGATGAGGAAGCTCATCGCGAAACCGGCCAGCGAGATGATCGCACCGGCAAGCATGCCCGCGCTGTATCCGGTGGTGGAGGTCGGGTCATTGGTCACGGTGAAGAGCACCTGCACGGCGGGCAGGATCGCGAAGCTCAGGCCCGCACCCAGGTTGAACGCACCGGCGTTGAGTCCCGGCAGGAAGCCGGGGTTGTCCTTGGGTGAGAGCACGATGCCCAGACCGTTGAGCATGATGTTTCCGATACCCGCGTAGGTAATACCCAGCAGTACGGTGGTCACGATCAGGACCGGCAGCGAGTGCACACCCACGAACGCCATCACCACGGTGCCCACAATGGTACCGGCCATACCGACCCGCATCACGTTGAGGTACCCGAAGGTCGGTGCCAGACGTCCGGCGAACGGACCGACGATCCATCCGGCCACCGCATAGGGCATCAGGAAGGCCAGCGAGGTAAAGTCGGCCCCCTTGCCAAATCCGGCATCCGGGTTCTGGGCGATCGAGGCGACCAGACCGTTGACCACCGCGAACACACCGGTCATGGTGAGCAGCGTGGTGACCAGCAGGGCCCAGCTCGAGCGCTGCTTGAGGTAGCGCGGCGGAACCAGCGGTGCGGCCAGGTTGGATTCGAGGATCCAGAACACCACAAACGAAATGATTCCCACCACGGGCAGGGCCCAGATAATGTACCAGTTGGACTCGTCGACCGTGCCCAGGAAGTTCAGGAAGGTCAGCAGCGAACCGATCGAGACGACCAACGGCAGCACACCCCACCAGTCCATCTTGGTGCCCTTGGACGGGCGGCTCTCGGGTGCCCACAGGAGCACAAACACGATTGCCAGTACGGCGACCACGGCCATGGTCCAGAACACTGAACGGAAGCCGTGGTTGGAGACGAGCCAGCCGCCGGCGAGGGCGTCGATACCGGCGATACCACCGTTGACGGCGGTGATGATTCCCATCATCGTGCCGTAGCGCTTGGGCTCGGTGATCTCGTTGCGGAGCATGAGCAGGGTCACCGGCACGACGGGCCCGGTCACACCCTGGATGATACGGCCCACAAACAGCATCTCAACGTTGGTGGCCAGTGCGGCCACGACGGTACCGATCGTCATCAGCACGAGCATGCCCAGCAGGACGCGCTTGCGGCCGATGATGTCACTCAGGCGCGGGAGGAACAGCGAGAACAGTGCCGCGGCGGTGAAGAACATGGTCTGCGACAGACCGATGGTCGCGTCGTCGGTGTTCAGCTCCTTGGCCATGGTGACCAGGGCGGGGCTCAGCATCGAGGCGTTGAGCTGGAAGGCGACACACGCCGCCAGCAACGCGGCCATCAGTGCGCCGACGCGCACGGCGGGCTTCTGGGCAAGGTTGTTCATTAGAAGTCGACCTCACCGATGTTCTCGAGTGCCTCGGTGACGAGGTTCCAGAAGCGCGGGGCGTCCAGCTCGGTGGCTGCCCAGGTGTTGCAGTCTTCGGGGGCCGCGGCACGGAAGTCGGCGACGGTCATACCGAGGGTCAGGGTGCCGGTGAGCTCGATGTCGATCGGGACCTTGACGGTCTTCACGATGGTCGGGTCGATCACGTAGGCCACGGCGCACGGGTCGTGGACCGGAGGTGCGGTGAAGCCCTGGGCGTCCTTATATGCGAGCGCGAAGAAGTCCAGCAGTTCGCCCACGAACTTGGCGGGCTTGGTGCCCACGGCGGCGATCTGGGCGGCAACCTCGTCGGTGGCGAGGGCCTGGTGGGTCAGGTCGAGACCGACCATGACAACGGGCCAGGACTCGTTGAAGACGATGTGAGCGGCCTCGGGGTCGATCTTGATGTTGAACTCGGCGACGGCCGACCAGTTACCCACGTGGTAACCGCCACCCATCAGCACAACCTCCTTGACCCGCTCGACGATGCGCGGCTCCTTGCGCGCGGCCATCGCGATGTTGGTGAGGCCACCGGTCGGAACCAGGGTCACGGTGCCGGGCTCGTGGGCCATGATGGTGTCGATGATCAGGTCGATCGCGTGGCGCGGGTCCAGCTCGATGGTCGGCTCGGGCAGCACGGGGCCGTCCAGTCCGGACTCACCGTGAATGTCGGGGGCAACCTCGATGTCGCGCACCAGCGGGCGCGAGGCACCGGCGGCGAAGGGCACACCGGTGATTCCGGCGACGCGGGCAACGGAGAGTGCGTTGTGCGTCACCTTGGGCAGGGTCTGGTTTCCCACCACGGTGGTCACCGCGAGCAGTTCGATCTCCGGGTTACCGTGGGCCAGCAGCAGGGCTACCGCGTCGTCGTGTCCGGGGTCGCAGTCCAGAATAATCTTCTTGGTCATTTTCCACATCCTTGGGGCAGGGCATCGCTTGGGAAGGGCGATGCGAGTAACGTCAAGCGCTTTACGATAACACGTTAATCGCTTGACGTACACTCGTTTGTCGGGTTCCGCCGCGGCGCTAGACTAATCAGATGCCACGCACCCCGTCCGCCGTCCCCCGCCCACGCCGGGTCACGGCCGCGCAGGTTGCCGAACTGGCCGGCACCTCGATCGCCACCGTCTCACTCGTGGTCAACGGAAAAACCGCCGGACGCGTCTCCGACGCCAATATCGAGCGGGTCAAGAACGCCGTCGACGAGCTCGGCTATGTGGTGGACCACACCGCATCCTCCCTCGCGCGCGGGACCAGCAACGTGGTCATCCTGATCGCCCCCGACCTCTCCAACCCGTTCTACGGCCGGGTCATCTCGGGCATCAAAAACGAACTCGGTAGCGAGTTCCAGCTCCTGCTCTCGGTCACCGGCGAGGGCCGCAACCCCAGCGCCTCGGACGTGCACCGGCTGATCGCCCTGCGCCCCGCGGGCATCCTGGTCGAGGCACCGGACGATGCCTTCCTCCGCGACCTTCCCGCCGGCGCCCCGCTGGTGCTCCTCGACGCCCCGGGCCGCGAAACCCAGGCCACCACCGTGAACTTTGACCTGGCCGACGGCATCAGCGCCCTGCTCGACCACCTGGCCGAGCGCGGCCACACCCGCATCGGCTACCTCGACAGCCGCACCCGCACCGAGACCTTCGAGCTGCGCCGCATCCTGGTAGAAAACGGTGCCCGGGAACGCGGCATCGAATACGTGTCCCTGCCCGAGGCCGCGAGCCTGATCGACCCCGATGCGGCGGCCGCGGTATTCGCCCGCTTCTGGCCCACCTGGCGCGACGCCGGAGTGACCGCCCTGGTGTGCGCCACCGACTCCCACGCCTACGGCGTCCTGAGTGCCGCCCGCTCCCTCGGTGTGAGCGTCCCCGAAGACCTCGCGGTCACCGGGTTCGACAACCTCCCGGCCTCGGCGATCGTCTCCCCCGCCCTCACCACCGTTGAGCTGCCCGGCGAAGCACTGGGACGCGGCGCGGTGCACGCCCTTCAGGCACAGCGCCTCACACCCGATCCGGTGGCAACCCCGCTCCTCGGTGCCACGCTCATCGTCCGCGGCTCAACCGCCTAACAGGATTCGACCCCGATCGGGCGGCCCCACAATCGGGCAAACAAAAAACCCGCATCCGAAGATGCGGGTGATGTTGGGTTTGGTAGCTGGAGCGGGATTCGAACCCGCGACCTCACGATTATGAGTCGTGCGCTCTCACCAACTGAGCTACCCAGCCGCGTTTCTCTCCCTATAGAAGGAAAGCGAACGAGCCCCGAGCCAGGATTGAACTGGCGACCCCTTCCTTACCATGGAAGTGCTCTACCACTGAGCTATCGGGGCGCTGCCTTTGCACTCTCGCGCTTGGCACATGAAAAGATTAGCACGCGCGCACTGCGGTCACGAAATCGAGGCGGCAAAACACGCAAAAGCCCTGATGCAATGGCGTTTTGCACACCCCCATAATTGGGCGTGTCCGCACCCTCGGATGCCTCATCTCACGGCGATTTCAGGCGAATATCCGTTGGGGCCGGTAGTATCAAGGGCGTGTCTAGACTTCTTGTAACCGGCGGTGCCGGGTTTATCGGCTCTAATTTTGTTCACTACGTCCTCGCGAACACCGACCACACGGTGACCGTGCTCGACAAGCTCACCTATGCGGGCAACCGTGCCTCCCTGGCCGGCCTCCCCGAGGACCGCTTCGAGCTCGTGGTGGGCGACATCCAGGATGCCGAGCTGGTTGACGGCCTGGTGGCCTCCCACGACGCCGTCGTGCACTACGCGGCCGAGAGCCACAACGACAACTCGCTGAACGACCCGCGTCCGTTCCTCGACACCAACATCATCGGCACCTATGTGCTGATCGAGGCCGCCCGCAAGCACAACACCCGCTTCCACCACATCTCCACCGATGAGGTCTACGGCGACCTGGAGCTGGACGACCCCAACAAGTTCACCTCGGAGACCCCCTACAACCCCTCGAGCCCCTACTCCTCCACCAAGGCCGGTTCCGACCTGCTGGTGCGTGCCTGGGTGCGTTCGTTCGGCCTGCAGGCCACCATCTCCAACTGCTCCAACAACTACGGTCCCTACCAGCACGTGGAGAAGTTCATCCCGCGTCAGATCACCAACGTGCTCCGCGGCGAGCGTCCCAAGCTCTACGGCACCGGCGAGAACGTACGCGACTGGATCCACGCCAACGACCACTCCTCGGCCGTGCTGACCATCCTGGAAAAGGGTGTCATCGGCGAGACCTACCTGATCGGTGCCGACGGCGAGAAGAACAACAAGGACGTCGTCGAGATGATCCTCGAGGGCCTCGGCCAGCCGCGCGACGCCTACGACCACGTCAACGACCGTCCCGGCCACGACCTGCGCTACGCAATCGACTCGAGCCGCCTGCGCAACGAGCTGGGCTGGGAGCCGCAGTTCTCCAACTTCGAAGCCGGCCTGGCGGACACCATCGCCTGGTACCGCGAAAACGAGGCCTGGTGGGCACCGGAGAAGGACGCCACTGAGGCCAAGTACAAGTCTCAGGGCCAGTAGCCGAAGGACGCCGCTCGACTCGGGGCAAAGTACAAGTCTCAGGGTCAGTAGCCGAAGGACGCCGCTCGACTCGGGGCCAAGTACAAGTCTCAGGGTCAGTAGCCCGCATAAAAACAGCCCCCGTTCCGACGGGGGCTGTTTTTATGTCTCGGGATCGAGTTTGAGCAGGTCGCCCGGCTCGCACTCCAGCGCCCGACACAGCGCGCTCAGCGTGGAAAAGCGGATCGCCCGCGCACGGTTGTTCTTCAGGATCGACAGGTTCACCACGCTCACCCCCACAATCTTCGACAGCTCCACCAGGGTCATCCCCCGCGCGATCAACAGCTCATCCAGCGCGGTAACAATCCCGCTTTCCTCCTCCGGCGGCATCTAAACCAGGCCCTCCACCTCGCGTCGAAGCCCGCGGTTGTCACGCTGTAACCGGGCGCCGATCCCGAAGGCAGCCGCCAGCGCGAGCAGCACCAACCACAGCCCGACCGGCCAAAAATCCGGGGTGAACGCCTGCGAACTGGCCAGAAACTGGCGGTTCAGCATCCCCGAGCTATCGGCATTCAGGATGTGTGCGGGCAGCGCACCCTCAAGCTGACCGGCGATCAGGTGACGGGCAAAATAGTTGGCAAGCTGTGCGCCCAGTCCCGCTCCCAGCCCCACCCACGCGGTAATCCGAAGCCACCGCACCACCCGCGTCTGGAACGGGGTGCCCGCCAGTAGGGCGTCGCAGATCCGAATGACCGCGAATCCCGCGGTCACAAACAGCGCGGCAATCAGCGCCGCATCCATCGCGAGCCAGAACCGTCCCCAGAAATCGGCGCCCTCCATCGTGAAGGCGGCGTGGTCAAAGCCACCCCAGAGGATCCTCACGCCGTCGGCCCCCACAACTTCGGGAAACGGCGTGACACCGGGCAGCTCCACCCGCGTCTCCGGCGACCACAGCGCCCTGCCCACACTGGCCACCGCCCCGAGTATGCCAAATCCCACGGTCAGCTGGCCGATGACGCGGGTCACAACCACCCGCCGGAGGGTGAGGGCATTGGGGTCCGAGCGCTTACCCGGCCAAAACAGCACCCCGAGGATCGCAAGCAGCACGGCACCACCCAGGACATACATCAGGATGATCCAGATCAGATCCATGTTCATACCAGTCCCTCAACTTCACTCTTCAGTCGGCGATTCGACGCACTCAATCGCGATCCCACCCTGAATGCGGTGGCCAGTGCCATCAGCACCAGCCACACCCCGATCGGCCAGAACTCCAGGGAGAACCCGAATCCCGGCCGGAAGATACCCGGAATATCCTCAAACGATTCGAAGGGCAGGCTGTCGGGCCAGGAGCCTGAGTGCACGTCGAAGGCCTGGGCCGAAGCCAGGTTGCGGCCAGACTGGCCGGCGATCTGAGACCCGATCCCCGCGGCGAGGAACACCCAGGCAGTGGTGCGCAGCCACGAGGCGATGCGGGTGTGGAATGCCTCCCCACGCACCAATCCGGCGCAGATCTGGGCCACACCGATCAGGGCCACCACCGCCATCGAGGCCAACAGCAAAACCTCACCCGCAAGCAGTGCGCGCGTCCCGAGGTTCAACCCCTCAACCGTGGCCACCACCTGGCTGATGGTGCCATCCAGCACCGTCGCGGTGGTCTGGTTCACCTCGACCCCCGCGGGGATCTTGGGCCAGATTGACCGGACCGGCAGGGTCAGATCAATCGCGGGTGCCCACAGCATCTGCGCGGCCTGCACCAGCGATCCCAGCCCCCATACCACGGCAAAGATCGCGGCCAGGTTGCGGGTCCAGCGGAGACGCGTGTACTCGGATCCCTCGAGATCTCCAAGCGGCGCCGTACGAGACGAGCGCGAAAAGACAACCATCAGCACAACCAGCACCGCCGCGACCGCGGCTAGTAATAACCCAAACATCAAACCCCACCCCCACTGCATAACGAATATCGTTATGCTAGCGGGGGTGGGGTCGTGGCCGCAAGGGCGGGTTTTAGCCCTCGATGCCGAATTCGATCAGCAGGTCGTGAACCTCATCAAACAGGCTCGGCAGCGCGCCCAGCACCAGCTCGGCACCGGGGGCGGCACCGCGGATGCCCTCGACACGGATACCGGCCTCACGGGCGATGATCGTGGCGGCAGCGTGATCCCAGGGCTTGGTTCCGACCTCGTAGTACACGTCGGTGTAGCCGGCGGCCACACCCACACCATCGAGGGATGCGGCACCCATCCGGCGGTAGTCGCGCACGCGTCCCATCATCTGCTGCATGATGCCGGTCTGCCACATGCGACGCTCGGCCGAGTAGGAGAATCCGGTGGCCACCAGGGCCAGGTTGAGGTCAACGTGGACATCCCCGCGGTGCAGGGTCCGTCCGTTGAGGGTGGCACCCTCGCCGCGCGCACCCAGGTAGGTCTCGCCGGAGGCGGGGTTCACCACGGCACCGGCCAGGCCGGTCCAGGTGTGGGGGTCGGCTTCGCCCTCGACCACGGCCACCGAGACCGCGTAGTTGGGGATGCCGTAGGCATAGTTGACGGTGCCGTCGATCGGGTCAACCACCCAGGTGAGGCCCGAGCTGCCCGATTCCGCGCCGCCCTCCTCACCAAAGAAACCGTCGGCGGGGCGCAACTCGGCCAGGCGCGAGCGCACAAAGGCCTCGACCTCACGGTCGGCGGCGGTCACAATGTCCTCGGGCGACGACTTGCTCTGGGCGATCCGAACCCCCTCCTCGCGGCGGGCGCGCGCCAGGGCGGCGGCCTCCACGGCGATGTCACGGGCAAGATCCTGAAGTTCACGTGTGGACATAGCGTTAATACTGTCACGCGGCGGGACCCGGGGCCAGTTTTGCCCGTGTCCCGCCGCGTGCACGTGTGTTCCGGTGTCGCCAGTTACCCCAGCGGGTTCAGTACCCGCGCCAGGAACTCCCGAGTGGCGGGGTTCTGCGGGTTCTCGAAGATCTGCTCGGGGGTGCCGGCCTCGACGATCACGCCGTCCTTGAGGAACACCACACGGTCGGCCACACGACGGGCAAAGCCCATCTCGTGGGTGGCCATCAGGATGGTGCTGCCGGACTTCTTCAGCTCACGCACCAGGTCCAGCACCTCCCCCACGAGCTGCGGGTCGAGGGCACTGGTGATCTCATCCAGCAGGAGCAGACGCGGATCGCTGGCAATCGCCCGGGCAATGGCCACGCGCTGCTGCTGACCGCCGGAGAGCCGGTCGGGGTATTCGCCCGCCTTGTCCCCCAGGCCGATCCGGGTGAGCAGTTCCAGGCCGCGCGCCTCGGCGGTGGCCTTGTCCTGTCCGTGGACCTGGCGCAGGGCGAGGGCCACGTTTGCCAGCACGCTCATATGCGGGAACAGGTTGTAATGCTGGAACACCACACCCACCTGGGCACGCACGGCGTCCGGCTTAACCTGGGGATCGGTGATGTCCTCATCCCCGAGGAAAATCTGGCCGTCATTGACCGGCTCCAACAGGTTGATCGTTTTCAACAGCGTGGACTTACCCGAACCGCTGGCACCGATCAGCACCACCACCTCGTGGGCGGCAACCTCCAGGGAGATTCCGCGCAGCACCGGGTGCTCGCCAAACAGCTTCCAGACGTTATCTACCCGCAGGACGGGCGTGGTGGACGAGGTCATACCGCGCCTCCGATCTGCTCGCGCTTCTGCGCTCGCGCCGTAAACCAGTCGGTGAGACGAATCATGGGCAGCGACAGCAGCACAAACAGGATGCCGGCCACCACGTAGGGGCTGAAGTTGTACTCCTGAGCGACCTGAATCTGGGCGGCGCGAATCGCATCCACGGCACCGAGAACCGAGATCAGCCCCACGTCCTTCTGCATCGACACGAAGTCGTTCATCAGGGCCGGGGTGACCTTTCGCACGGCCTGGGGCATGACCACCAGACGCAGGGTCTTGGCGTGGCTGAGCCCCAGCGCACGGGCGGCGAGGCGCTGCGAGGGGTGCACCGCCTCGATGCCCGCTCGCAACACCTCCGCCACATAGGCCGAATAGCAGAGGATCAGCGCGATGGTGCCCCAGAACTGCGCGGGCATCCGATCAAACAGGTTCAGTCCGGGCAGACCGAACCCCACTAAATACAGCACCAGCAGCACCGGAACACCGCGGAAAATATCCGTGTAACCGGCGGCCAGCAGGCGAATCGGGGTGAAGATCGGGCCGCGCAGGGTGCGGGCGATGGCCAGCAGGGATCCGAAGATCGCCACGCCGATGGCCGCAACCACGAGGACCTGAATGTTCAGCCACAGACCCACCAGGATCGGCCCGACCGAGGACACCATGGTGTTCCAGTCGAAGAACGATGCCTGAACCTGCGGCCAACCGGAACTGCTGAACAGTACCCCGAGCACCACCACCGCAAAAATCACGGTTGAGGCGACGCTGATCAGCACCGAGCGTTTGCCCTGGGTGCGACGGTAACGGCGACGGTCCAGCTCAACCCCCGAGGGGCTGAATGCCGGTGCGCCGGGCACGGATGACGAGGTACTGCTCACGCGGATTCTTGCCCTACTTCTTCGGCAGAACAGGAGCGCCCTTATCGGCGATCCACTTCTGAGCGAACTTGTCCAGGGAGCCATCCTTGCGCAGCTCGTCCACGGCCTCGGTGACCTTCTTGGTCAGCGCCGAGTTCTTCGGCAGCAGGATCGAGAGCTCGTCGCCGCCCTTGGTGGTGTCGATCTGGCCGACGTTGACGCCGTCCTTAACCTGCTCGGAGTCGATGATGTAGAACGCGGTGGGCACGTCGGTGACCAGGGCGTCGATCTGACCGTTGTTCACGGCGGCGGCGAGGTCATCGGTGTTGTTGAAGACCTGCACCTCGGTCGAGGGGTTGATCTCCTCCTTGACGATGTTCAGCGCGGTGCTCCCGGCGGCCACACCGATGTGTGCGTCCTTGAGGTCGGCGAGGCTCTTGGCTCCGGAGAACTTGGAGGACTTGGTGGTCACTACCGACTGCTTGGTGACGTAGTAGGGGCTGGAGAAGTCCACGGCCTTTTCGCGCTCGGGGGTGGCCGAGTACTGCTGCAGGTTGAGGTCAAAGTCCTTGGGGCCCGGGGCGATGGCACCGTCGAAGGTGGTGCGCACCCAAACGACGTCCTCCTTCTTGTAGCCGAGCTTCTCGGCCACGGCATAGGCCACGGCGGGCTCGAGGCCCTCGCCGTTCTCGGGCTTATTGTCGACGGTCCACGGCGAGTAGGCGGGTTCGCCGGTCGCGATGGTGAGCTTGCCGGGGGTGACGGTGTCGCCGGCGTTGCCGCCGCCGGATGCGCAGCCGGTCAGCGCGAGCGCTGCGGCGGCGGCCAGGGCGATGACGCCCAGGGTGATTTTGCGAGACATTCTGGTTCTCCTGTGTGCGGTCGGGGTAGGGATCGTTGGGGGTGCGTTAAAGAGTACGTGGCGGCGAAGCGATTGCCACCAATGTTTCGGGAAGCCCGAAGCTAGTCGCCGGTGGGAGCTGTGTCGCCCGGCCCGTGCGTCGCGGCCGCGGCGGCGGTATCGGCAGCCACAGACGGGTCGGATTCGGCGGCAAGACGCCAGTCGGCGAAGTCGAAGCCGGGGCTGACCAGGCAGCTCACCAGACCGTCGCGATCGCGCGGACGCGAACGCTGCCAGACTCCCGCGGGGACCAGAACCTGCTGCTGTGCACCGGGGGTGCCGGGTGCATCCAAGACATGGGTTTCCGTGTGCGTGGGCTCAGCAGCGGTGCCACCGAAGTGCACCTCGATCGGGCCGGGACCATGCCACAGCCACATCTCATCACTCGACACCACGTGCCAGGCGGCCTCCTCGCCGGGCTGCAGCAGGAAGTGGATGACCGTGGCGGCCGGACGCTCCCCGCCCGGGGTGGACACCGGGTGGGGCGAGGCGAAGGTGCGTCGGTACCAGCCACCCTCGGGGTGCGGGGCCAGGTCGAGCTGGGCGATCAGGGGTGAGGTGGTCATTTCGAGTCCTCTCGGCGGAAGCGTTCCACTCCGGCGATGATCGTGCGGGCCACCCGACCGCCGCCGCCCTCGACCAGATCGGCGAGGGTTTCGGCGGGGGTGGTCACCGGAATGTCGAAGAAGGCGAGGTCGGCGAGGGCACCCACCACGAGCTGACCGATCCGGTCCTTGCCCACGTTGAGTCCCATCGCGGTGGCACCACCCAGGGTCGCGGCGGCAAACAGGCGCTCGTGCAGGTCCGCCTCGGTGTAGCCCTGACGGCGGGCAACCTTATAGAGCAGCGCCAGATCGTCCATCGGGTCGAGGCTCGGCGAGGAGGAGAGCGAGTCGGTGCCGACGGCGATCGCGCTGCCCTCACGCAGGTAGTCGGCGACCGGCGGCATATCCAGACCAATGATCTCGTTTGAGCGGACACAGAGCGCGACACTGGTGCCGCGCGCACGCAGCAGCGCACGGTCCTTGGCATTGACGTATACGCCGTGGGCAATATGACAGTCCGGTCCGAGCACACCCAGGTGATCCACATACTGCACCGAGGATACGCCGATGCCGCGCAGACGTAGTGCTCGGAAGCTGTCGGCACCGAGGGCGGGCCACTCGTCTCCGCCCACCTCGCGTTCGCGCTCCATGTGAGCCTCGGCCAGGTGGATGTGCAGGCGCATCCCCTGCTCGCGGACGAGATCGGGGATGTCGAGCAGCGGCTTCACATCTAGCGAGTAGGGCGCGTGCGGGGAGACACCGGCACCGGGCGGGGTGGGCAGCTTGCGCACCTGTTCGAGGACCTCGTTGCGGGCCTCGATGGTCCAGTCCTGGTTGCTCTTGCCGTAGACCTCCCAGTAGGCGATGCCGTGCATGTTGGCATCGTGCAGGGCGCTGGCAGCCTCGGTGTCGGTGACCACGTCGGCGGCGGCGGTCACACCCGCGGCCAGTGACAGTGCGGCACCCTCGGCGGCAGCGGCGGCCCAGTCGTGGTCTCCGGTGCCGTAGGCCTCGTCGAAGGAGTCGCCCCAGTCGTCAAATCCGTTGTAGTGCAGGCTGGCAACCTTGGCCATGCCGGTGTACTGAAGGTGGGTGTGGGCGTTGACCAGGCCGGGGGTCAGCACCCCGGGCCAGAACTCCTCGGTAAACTCAATGCCCTGGTCGGTCAAGGCCGCCAGTACCCAGGCGCTGTCGCCCACGTGCAGGATGCGGTCGCCGCGCACGGCGACGGCTCCGTGGGGGATAGCGGGCCCGGTGACGGGCAGCACGAGTCCCGCGGTGTAGACCACGACGGGGGTGGGGACGGCAGACATGTGTTCCTTCGGCTCGGGATGGGGCGGACTTCGGCCCAGACTGCCCGAGCGGCGCACATCCCGTGGATGGGGCGCGCAGTTGCGGCGGGAGACGCCCCCGAACCGAATCGCACCGGGTGGGTGCAACCGTGAAAACGGGGTGAGCCGGGCGGGTGAGCCCTACGCACCACTGTGGGCGGACACTCTCGATCATAATCCGCTTTGTCCGCCGAATCACATCGGGGGCCGTGGGGCGGGCCCGACGAGCTTAGACGAACCGACTATAAGTGGTCCGCGCCTCGGTACGCCTCCTCCACCCGGCGTAGCGCAGCCTCGGGATCGCGCAGGAGTTCACGCTGCTCGGGGTGTTCGAGAAAGTAGCGCACGGTCCAGTACAAGACGTTCACATCTGTACCGGTGAGGCGCGAATCTACCCTGATCGGGGAACCCTGCTCTTGATGCAGATAGATGTACCGCCCGCCCCCGATCCCGTGCGCAACGTCGATCGATACGTCCCTCAGTCGCGTCCACGGAATGTCCACGGAGGCACCACCCCGGACTCCATAAATGCAATCAGGAGTAATCGAAAGCCCTGCGGGAGAGCGGAGCTTCCATAGTTCCCAAATCGAACCGATAATTCCGACAATCAGGAAGAGCCTGAGGTGCCGCGCTGCACTGTATCCTCCGCTTCCGAACGTCGCCCAGTGGTAGCCACCGACAACTACACACATCATCATGCACATGGGATTGGCCAGCACCACGGCCCAGGAGGGCACCAGGTTCAAACGATCCGAAGTGTGTGCAACCCGAACAGTGCCCGAATCGGGATGCCGCCCGTACATGATCGCGACCCAGGTGAGGCATAGAACGAGGATGAGCCAGAGGATTGCCGCGCCGCGCACTGCCGCAGAGTCCGCCATAAATAGTGTCAGCGTGATCCCCGATAGCGCGGCTACCCCCAAAAAAATCGGGAGGAACACGCGAATGTCTGACCAGGAGCGCTTGGGATCATTCAGAATCTGAGGGCACGAAATGTGAAATAACGTCATGGTTTTTCCCTCAAGGATAGAAAAGTCGTGGCATATAAGACCCTGGAATCGTGCTCGAGTTGGCAATCGCTCGAGGCACCTCCACTGCTATTTGTTCCCGAGTATCAATTTCTACGGATTTCGTATAGATAGCTCTTGCTGCCTCAGATGCAAGCCAGCTCACACCCAATACTGCAGCCACAGATATAACTAGCGGAGCTTCAACGATGGTGGCAATTGTTGCAGTGATTGCCCCTGCAGCGGAACCGGCGAGCACTCCGGTCACGACGAGCCCCGGGTCCTCTCCCGTCGCAATTTCTAGACCAGCCGTAGCGAGCATGATCGATGGGCCTCCAAATTTGAGGAATTTGCCCACTTGCATGATCTCTGATGTCGCAAGCCGAGCCTCTCTGAGGCTGTTTCGCGCAGCACCGAGGTCAACTTTTCGAGCTGGCCCGCTGACTGCAGGATTGCCAGATTGGATGCTTTTCTGAACCACCGCGATATCCTCGGCGAGCTTCTGTGATCCCTGTAGCATTTGTTGCAAGGCTTTATCGTGTCGCTGTGTCGTTGTTTCAATCATGGCGTCAAGAATTAGTCCGTTTTGCTCTCGCAACCGTTGTAACTGTTGATCTACCGAGCGGAGGTCCGAAATTCCTTCGAGTAGGGGTACGACGTTCTCAGCGTTCCACTGCGCCTGATCAATCCACCAGCCTTCAACTGCGAGCGCAATTTGGTCATAGGTATCTGCCATTTCTTGGTATTTCTGGGCGGCCTGTTCCTGCTCAACGGCACTACCTTCTGGCAATGGCGCCATGCTGCACATAATTGAATTTGCATTGATAGGAAAGGTTATGAATTCACCTTTAGAGACAAGTAGTCCAACCTGCGAAGCTCTTGTTGCTGATCCAGCAAAACCATCTCTCCCATTTTCAACTCGGTACGCAAAAGCACGCAACGTGCTAGCAGCTCTCTTGACGTAGTCGTCAATCCCAGCGAACTCATTTTGAACTCGCGACAGAGCTTCACGAAACGCGTCTCCGGCTTCTCCGTGCCAGCTCTCGGAAGAGTCGCGTTCGGCCTGCGAGAACCCTTCTTTCAGAGCCGCTAATCCAACCCTGAGGCTATCGTCCATCCACGTCGCCATTGAGCGGACCGTTTGCATATCACCGGGAATCTGCAGACTAATACCAAGCCCAGTCATTCTTTCAGCTCCTGCCCTATCGGGCGCAGTTGGTCAACAATAGATTGATCGGCCATGCAAAGTTCGCCGGTAACTTGCCCAGCGATCGTCGTCAGAGACTTGGCAAGCACAATCAAACAGCTTGCCGCAGACGTCGACGCCCCAGCAATCTGAACAAACGCCTCGGTCAGCTCAGAGGATCCGGCATCGACCCCCGCGGGTAGTTCATCAATCGAGTCGCTCACATCGTCTGCATCCGAATTTAACGACGACATCATTCGCAGAACATCTGCTGTCTGGACGCTGATATCAGTCATCCAAACGCTTCTTTCTGGACCCTGGACCTGCTAATTTATGTCCGCCCTCGGCAACGTGTGTCGCCTGCGATTGTCCTTGCTTTGACACAGGAATCTGATTCGGAATGGGTTTGTCCACCGAGATGATTTCAAACCCAAGTTCTTGTTGCAACAGCCCCATAGACTCTGTCTGAATGAGCATCCATGCCTGGTCTCGACCACAGCAATTTGCAAGGCGGTCAAGCGCGGTGTATGCGAATATCGCCTTTCGTCCGTCAGACAGTTCCGCCACAGTGGTCGTCGGCTGGTTGTCGCTACCTACTCGTGAAACAGGCAAATATAAAACCGGAGGTACAAGGATTTCGCCTCGATCCATGGTTACACCTTCGCTCTCTGTAGTTGAGTTAACTTAGCAATCCGCAGTAGTGAACTCATCCTCGTGACGCCCATTGACGCTGCGGCTGGCGCAAAATGGACCGCTGCCCAAGTTCCGAGTCATTTCAGTACCGCAACGAACAGGAATGTATGCGTTCCGCAGTGCGCATCAGGACCCAACGTTCCGTCGCATCTCAGACACCGCGGCGTCGCCACTCAGCTTTCCACGAGCAACTTGTTCGAGCAGGGCCCGCAGCACTGGATCCGAAAGCTCGTGCCCTGCGAGGGCCAGCGCTGCGTCTGCAAACGCCACGTGTTCGATAGCGTCGGCGGACAGGTTGGTCGTCTCGGAATCGGGGTGGGACGGTAGACGCTGCACAGCCGCAGTACCGTCAGCGGCATCGGTTTTGTCGGACATGGTGGGCTCCTTTCGTGAGCCCTCACCAGCCTACGGATCGCGGTGCTGGCGCACACCCCCTGCTCTGCGTATGCCTCGAACTCTCAGGAGGCGTGGACGCTACACGGAAGATTCGGAACGATACCGGTGCGTGCTCCAGTGCTGCGCCGCGCCGCCCACACGGCCGGGGTCAGTGGGGATGTCGACGGCGGTGCGGCCCATCCGCTGTTCCAGGACCAGCGCGGCCACCTCAGCTTCTGCCGCGGTGTCGATGGGGTGCAGGCCCGGTTCGAGACCGTCCCGGCAGAGCTGTCGCAGGGCAACCAGCTGGGTTGCGAATGACAGATCCATCACCTCGATCGGGTTCCCCTCGGCGGCGGTGTAGTTGACGCCCCCGCCGTCCGCGAGCACGTAGACGATTTTTGCCGGGGTTGCCGGAGCGGACCAGGCGGACAGATCGGGCTCCACCCGGCGCACAGTCCAGCCCGCGGCGTGGGCATCATCCAGCGCGATCTCATCGTCGATGCCGCCGGCCACCGCGATCACGGTATCCTCGCGGACGCGGGTCAGCAGGTCGAGACCCACCGTGTGCCACACACCGGTAGCACTCACGACCACGTCCACGGTGTCCACCTCGGGATCGGCGATGCTCGAGACAACCCCATAACCGTCGTGAGCCGCGGCGAGTGCGCGGACCGGATCCCGTTCGAGCACCAGCACCTGCGCGCCGAGCGCCGCCGCGTGACGCGCGACGCCCTGGCCCACGGGTCCATATCCGATGACCAACCAGACTGCCCCGATCACGTCGCGGCGTGGAAGCGTGCGACCCGGATTCTCAACCGGGTCCAGCAGGTCAGCGATGGCCAGCACGCAGGATTGGCCGGTGCCGTGGAGGTTGTCAAAAAGGCCCTTGGTGCGCGCATCGTTAACCGCGATAACCGGGATTCGTAGCTCGCCCTCGGCTGCCATCTCGACCAGCGGACGCACGCCGCTCGTGGTCTCCTCCGCCGCCCCGCGCAGGGTTTCCAGGGTGCCCCGGCGCTCGGTGTGGGCCAGGCGCACCAGGTGCGAACCGTCATCGATCAGCAGGTCGGGGTGCCAGTCCAGGATGCCCGCCGCATTGTCGGCGTCGGTCTCGGCGGACCCCGCGCCACCGGGAGCGAACACTCGAACGCCACGGGCGCTGAGCGCCTCGGCCACCGCCGGGTCGGTCTCGCTCACGGCCGAGAACACCGCGACCTCGGCACCGGTGTCCCGCAGGGCGAGCGCGAGGGCCGCGGTTTTCGGTTCCAATACCAGGCTCACCCCTACCCGTCGTCCGCGCAGCAGACCCGAACCGGAGAGATCATCGGCCAGGGCGTGGGTAGCGGGCATCGCCGTCCAGGCCCAGTCAATTCGGTCGTCCGCATTGTCGGCACCGGGCGTGACAAACATTTCGATCGCCCCGATGGCGCGACCCTCACGAGCGAAGCCCACCACCCCGGCACGCAGTTCGGCACCGGCCCAACCCCGCGCAGTGAGGGCGCGGGAGATCCGGGTATTGGGATCATCGGAGACCAGCAGCGTCAGGGTCTCGCCCGCGGCCACGGCAAACTCCGCGGCGAGCGCGCGGGGATCGGCTGTGCCGTCGTCGGCCAGGAAGACCAGCCGTGCGCGATCGGTTCCCCCCAGTCGAACACCAAACCCGGAGAGGACACCACGCAGCGCCTCGGCCACATCACCGTGTCCACGCACCTCGATTCGGGTTCCGGCAAACAGCAGATTGGTGCGGGCGGCGGCCAGACGGATCAGGCGCTGGGCGCGGATCCGCGGGTTGTCGCTGAGGGGTGCGGACATGGGGTGCTTTCCTCCGGGGACAGGATCCCTTGAGCGTATCAACCAGTCGGGGCGACAACCAGCCGGGGCTCGGCAACGCGCTATTGTTCTGGCGGCCGTCGCCCAAAGGTCCCCCGCCAGGCGTGCCCCAGGCGCTCAAACCAGGGGTCGCGGCGCTGCCCGTGTGGGCCGGCACCACGGACCAGCGACACCCACGCCCACCACCACGCCTGCCGCTCGGTCCCGTGGGTGATCAGGAATGGGGAATCGGCGTTTTCCACGTGCCAGTCGAGCAGCGTTTTGAGCCGATCCCCGGCCCCATAAACGTGTGCGCGGCGAATTCCCGCGTCGGCGAGCGCCTCGAAGAATCCCTCCACGAAGCTGTCGGTGGTAAAGGCCGTGGTGTAGGCGTAGATGGTTGCGTTTTCCGCCCCGGGGTCGCGAGCCAGCGCTCGGCGTACGACCCTTTCACCCTCGGTGCGGGTGCTATTGGATCGGCGTAGTCGGATGGTGATGGTCATGGCGTCCTCCCGGAGATTTCCTGGTTGGGTCATGCTTTCCGGGACCCTAACACGGGGGAAATGGTGCCTTCCAACGATCTGACCGGGTTGTCCGCCATAGCCCGAACAGCCTGTACAGAAAAACCGACACTTGCTGTACAGGTTGTGTACACGTATAGTGATCGATATGAACACCCAGGCAACGGGGCCGACCCCCAAACGTCAGCCACTCAAGCGGATCGAAATCGCCCAGCAACTGCGCGAGGCGATCGTTGAGGGCACCTACGGCAACGGCGAACTCCTTCCCGGAGAAAACGAGCTCGCCGACCGGTTCGATGTGAGCCGAGGCACGATCCGTCGCGCCCTGGAATCCCTCGCCGAGGAACACCTGGTGGACACCCGAACCGGCATCGGCTCGTTTGTCACCTTCGACGGCCACGCCCTGGACCAGGGAGCCAGCTGGGGAAACGCGCTCGCACTCGGCGGCATCCAAACCTCGGTGCGGATCCTGCGCGCCGAGCGTATCGTGGATCCCGAGCTGGCCGCGTCGGTCTCCCCCACCGGCATGGAGTTCCTGGCCCTTGACCGACTCCGCCTCCTCCCCGATGGCACCCCGGTGTCACTTGAGCGCAGCCGCGTTCCCTTTATCGGTGCGCTCGCCCGCGTCCCCGAGCACGGCCTAGTGGGCGACTCGCTCACCACCACGATGGGCGAGGCCGGACTCGTCCCCGCCAGCGGCGAACAGTGGGTGTCGGCCACCCCGCTCAGCGAGGCCGATGCGGCCCTGCTGGAGCGCGCGAGTGGCGACCTCTTCCTCAACAGCATTCGGATCACCCGGGACTCCGGCGGCGCCTTCATCGAGAAGGTGGTCTCCTGGCTCGATCCCGCCCACTTCCGCCTGCACACCTACTTCGGAGCATGATCATGACCCACACCACCCCCGGCGAGCGCGCACTCGCCAGCCTCACCGGTCTCGCCCTCGGCGATGCGCTGGGCATGCCCACGCAGTCGATGTCCCGCGCGCAGATCCGCGCCGACTACGGCACCATCACCGGCATGATCGACGCCGGACCGCACCAGGAGATCGCCCACGGGATGCCCGCCGGATCGATCACCGACGACACCGAGCAGGCCCTACTGCTGGCCGAGCACCTGATCGCCGGCAACGGCGAGGTCAACGTGACCGAGTTCGCCCACGCCCTGCTCGCCTGGGAAGCCGACATGGCCGCCCGCGGTTCCCTCGACCTGCTCGGTCCGTCCACCAAGGCCGCCCTGGAACGCCTGACCGCCGGGGTTCCGGCCTCCGAATCGGGCAAGTTTGGCACCACCAACGGTGCAGCGATGCGGGTGGCCCCGATCGGGATCGCGCATCCGGTGGATAACATCGCGGACTTCGTGGATGCCGTAGCCCACACCGCCGAGGTCACCCACAACACCACGCTGGGGATCGCCAGCGCCTCCGCCGTGGGCGCGATGGTCAGCGCCGGTGTGGCCGGGGCGAGCCTCACCGAAGCCCTGGACATCGCGGTCGCCGCGGCGGCCGAGGGTGAGAAGCGTGGGAACTGGATCGCCGGCGGCTCGATCTCGCACCGCCTGCGCTGGGCCCTGAACTGGCTGCCTACGGTTCCCGTATCCGAGCGGGAGGATGCCCTCTATCACGTGATCGGAACCTCGGTCGCGTCCCAGGAATCGGTGGTCGCCGCGATCGCCCTGGCCTCACTCAGCGAGGACCCTTGGGACACCCTGTGCCTGGCCGCGGGCCTCGGTGGCGACACCGACACCGTCGCCGCGATCCACGGGGCCGTCCTCGGCGCCGTACACGGACCGGATGCCTGGCCGAGCGACGCGGTCGAGCTGGTCACCCGCGTCAACACCCTCAACCTGCCCCACACGAGCGAGGCTCTCCTCGCCCTGCGCTCCCGCTAGGAACGCACCGACCCCACGCGTTCCTGCGCGGAACGCAGGATCACAGAAACGTACCTCCCCGCGCTCTTCGCGCCGTCACACCCCTCGCGGGTGTCCTTCCCGTCCCCGAAAACCGCCGACGGAACCTATTCACACAACGAAGTTTGGAGACCATCATGAGTGAGAGCACACACGGCTCGCTCACCGCCGTCGAGCAGCGAGGGATCGAACCGGTCCCCAGCAGCGAGCGCACCGGAAAGCCATTTGAGCTGTTCTGGGTGTGGTTCGCCGCGAACATCTCGATCCTCGGCATCCCGCTGGGTGCCACCCTGGTTGCCGTTCAGGCGCTCAACATCTGGCAGGCACTGCTGGTGGCCGTGATCGGTGCCGGCGGGTCCTTCGCCCTGGTGGGTGTGGTCTCGATCGCCGGTCGCCGCGGTGGCGCCCCGAGCATGACCCTGTCCCGGGCGACCTTCGGTCCGCGCGGCAACATGGGCCCCACCTTTGTCTCGCTGCTCTCGCGCTGGGGTTGGGAAACCGTCAACACCACAACCGCCGCGTTTGTACTGCTGTCGCTGTTCTCGATCCTGTTTGGTTCCTCGGCCAATGCCAAGTCGGTTCCGGTGCTCACAATCATCGCGATCCTGGTGTTTGAGGGCTGCACCCTGCTGGTGTCGGGCCTCGGGCACGGCGCGATCCTGGTCATTCAGAAGTGGGCCACCTGGATCTTCGGGGCACTGAACATCTTTGTGGGCATCTTCCTGATCGCCAACGTCAACTGGCACGCGGTCCTCTCGGCACCGGGCGGCTCGTTTGGCGCCGTTCTGCTGGGCGTTGCGACCATCGCCGCCGGAACCGGAATTGGCTGGGCCAACTCGGGTGCCGACATGGCCCGCTACCAGCACGCCTCCGCCAAGGCCGGCCACCTGATCATGGTCAGCGCCGCCGGTGCCGGCATCCCGCTGGTGCTGCTGATCGGTCTGGGCGCGCTGCTGACCGCCGGCAACCCCGAGCTGGCCTCGGCCACCGACCCGGTTGCCGCGATCCGCGAGCTGCTGCCGACCTGGATGGCCGCCCCGTACCTGATCGCCGCGTTTGGCGGGCTGCTGCTCTCCAACCACCTGTCGGTGTACTCGGCCGGGCTCACCACGATCACCCTGGGATTCCGGATCCGGCGTGTCTACGCGGTCGCCGTGGATGTGGTGGTGACCCTGATCGGTTCGCTCTACTTCATGCTCGGGGCCGACTCCTTCTACGGACCGTTCATCGCGTTCATCTCGCTGCTGGCGATCCCGATCACCGCCTGGCTGGGTGTCTTCCTGGCCGATATGATCCGTCGCCGCTGGTATGACCCGGAGGCGCTGCTGGACATGTCGCCGGCCGGACGCTACTGGTACCGCGGCGGCATCGAGTGGCGTGCCACCGGAGTCTGGATCGTTGCCCTGGTTGTGGGCTATGTGATGCTCGCGATGGATCAGGGCGGTATCGCCTGGCTGGTCACCCTGGTGATCGCGGGCCTCGGCTACCTCGCCCTGGGCGGTGCCCGCGGCACCGTCAGCGATCCCGAACTCGGCCGCAAGTAAACCTCTCACTACCCGAATTACCCGCCTTCAGGAGGCATCCCGTGTCTGAACCCCGACTCATCTTTACCGGCAACGTGATCGTTGACCTGGTCATGAACGTGACCACCATGCCCGAGGCTGGGGGCGACACCGTCGCCCATGATTCCGACATCACCGCGGGCGGCGGCCTGAACACGATGGTCGCCGCCCGCCGGGACGGTCTGCCGGTGGTTTTTGCCGGGCAGTACGGCTCCGGGCACTTCGGCGGGATCGTCCGGGCGGCGCTGAACGCGGGCGGCTTTGAGATCCTGCTGCCCGGACTGGATGACCAGGACAGCGGCTACTGCGTGGCCATCGTGGATGCCAGCACCGAGCGCACGTTTGTGACCGTGGTGGGAGCCGAGGGGCACCTGACCCTCGATGATCTCCGGCAGGCGGACGCCACGGCTCACGACCTGGTGTACGTCTCGGGGTACAGCCTGGCGCACCCGGTCAATGCGGCCAGTCTGCCGATCTGGTTGGAGGAGCTGCCGGCCGAGACCCGGGTGATCGCCGATCCCTCTCCCCTGGTGACCGAGCTGGATCCGGCCCTGCTGGCCCGGGTGTTTGCGCGCACCGACATCCTCAGCGCCAACGAGCGCGAGGCCGGCCTGCTCGCTCCGGGCACCGATGCGCGTGGCGCGGCCGATGTGCTACGCTCACGCATCCGCCCGGGCGGCACCGTGATCGTGCGCGAGGGTGCACTGGGCTGCTGGGTCGCCACCGGCGATGCCGAGCCGGTTCTGGTCCCGGGATTTGCGGTGGAGGCCGTGGATTCCAACGGGGCCGGGGACGCCCACGGCGGCGTCCTGGCCGCCGGGCTCGCCCGCGGGCTCGACCCGGTCTCGGCGGCCCGCCGGGCCAACGCCGCCGCAGCCATCGCGGTGACCCGCCGCGGCCCGGCCACCGCCCCCGAGGCCGCCGAGATCGACGACTTCCTGGCATCACGCTAGATTTTGCACGCGGTGCCGCGCTCCGGCGGCGGCCACCTCTGAGGGATCCGACCGTCCAGGCGGCACCGCATGCCAGCCCACACACACGCATCCCCGTTCCCGATACGTTGACGGTACATAACGATCGAGGGGGCAACGTGTACGACAGCAGTATCCGGATTGGCCCCGAGGACCGGGCGAATGCTCGACGAGCACTCACCGACACCTATATATCGCGGGCCCTGCAGGTTTCCGCGCTGATAGTCCTCCCGCTGGCCCTCCTTCTCACGGGCCTCATGCTGATCTTCACGCCGAGCGGGGTCGGGTTCACCGTCCTGGGAATGATCCTGGCCATGACGGCGCTGTGTGCCTGGGCGATGGGGACGCTGCGCCGTCGGGTCCGGCATGTGATCGATGTGGGATGGCCCGAGGAGGCCCCGCTGCGGCTGCATATCAACCCGCGGATGCTCACCATCGATGGACCGTTCACAACCTCGGCTTTGCCGCAGGATGCGATCACCGCGGTGACCCGTCGACACGGTACGGTTGTCATTCGCTGCACCGCCGAACGCACGGTGTTTATTCTGCCCGAGCGGATGCTCAGCGAGGACGCCCTGGCGCTGATCGGGACCCCGCGGGCCGCATAGGCCCGCGGACCAATCCGGCAACACCACTGGAATAACCCCCGGTGCTTCGTGGTTGGATGGGTACATGACTACCACCGTGATGACCGCCGATACCCACGATGAGACCGTCACCGACGGAATCGTCCTGATCGATTTCTGGGCCGACTGGTGTGGCCCCTGCAAGAACTTCGCCCCGGTTTTTGAGGCGGCCTCCGAGCAGCACTCCGACATCACCTTCGCCAAGGTGGACACCGAGGACCAGCGCGAGCTCGCCGGCTCCTACGGCATCACCTCGATCCCGACCCTCGTCGCCTACCGCGACGGCATCCCCATGTTCTCCCAGGCCGGCGCACTGCCCGCCCCCGCGCTGGAAAACCTGATCGAGCAGCTGCGCGGCGTGGACATGGACGTCGTGCGCAAGGAGTACGCCGAGCAGGTCGCCGCCTATAAGGCCCAGCAGGCACTCGAGGCCGAGGGCGAAAACGCCTAGCCTCCCCTCCTCACGACAAACGCCACCGGAAAACCGGTGGCGTTTGTCTTAGTGCTAGGTATTGGTTTTAGACCGAATCATCAGACTCGGGCAACAGGCTCTTCCACTTCTTTCCGTGCAGCTCCTCCACCCGCATCAGCGCCTTCTCTGGGTCGGTCAACATCCACCGTTCCTCGGGATGATCCAGATAGTGTCTGAGCACAATCGCAATGACGTTGACGTCCGAATTCGTTCGCGGTCCAACCACGCGTAATTTCTTCCCCGTATGAGAAGAAACGATGGTTTCCGGCATATGTTTTCTCACAACATCAATTCCCGAGATGAGATCCCAAGGAATTGCTGTCCAGGCTTCGGCAACGCCGGCTTCGGTGAGGATAACTCCCCGCGGCTTCACCAGGTGGACCAGGACGCCAACAACGGCGCCCCAAAAAAACAAGGCGAACGCGCTGAAGAGCACCGCTCTGACGGAAAACGTGCCACGTACCTGGGCACTGGAGATCGCAAGAAAAGCGAATACCGTAGTGGTCACCGCCCCCACAACGACGCCACCGTACCTCATCAGCTGTCCAAGCCAAGATTGCGCAAAACGCAACGAGCCCATTTTCTGCACAACACTCACCGTGCCCAATTGCACTCGATTGTTGATGTAGATCAGCAAGATGAACAAATAAAAAAACGCGACGAACGCGGAGAAATACAGGACCTTGGCTGCCGCAGATGGAATCACAATTCCGAACACTGCCGCGACAACGCACATCGACGTGAAGAGGACGTACTGACCGGTTGATAGTTTGCCAATTGGGGCTGGTACGCCGTCCTCGGCCACCATCCACACTCGTCGTCTTCGTACGGTCATTTCCTCGTCCCCCTAGTAGTTCGCAGACGCGACGACTTCAAAATCACGGGAAATGCCAGCGTCAGCGGCCCTACAGGTCAGTCTTCCAACAGGCTGCGGCGCTTCTCCCCATAGAGTTCCTCCACGCGATCCAACGCGTGGTTGGCATCTGTGAGCATCCAGCGCTCCGCCGGATGCTCAAGAAAGTGTCGAACGACGACCGCAACCACGTTGACATCGGATCCGATCTGCGGAGATGGGATCCGGATCGGCTTACCCTGACGGGTCGTGAGCACAAGATTTGCCGTCCGTCGCTTTTCGACCGAGACCCGTTCGATCTGTTCCCAGCTCAGCCGAAGTTTCCGGTTCCCACGGATGCCAGCGAGCCCGTGTTCGCTCAGGTTAAGCCCCCTCGGGTTGGGCAAACGCCAGAGCATATGAACGAGTGCGGACACCATCAAGACCGTTGACACAGCAAAAAACACGGCCCCCAACGAGAATCGACCGCGCGCGACAGCCAGGTCGAGAAACACGGCCGCACCAATCGCGACGAACGCGGTTTGCACAAGAATAAATCCCCATTGCATCCCCTCAACGAGCTCCGCTACCGCGAAGGACAACCCCTCCCCCGGAGTAACCACGCTCACGAGACGGGGTTTCAACACCGACGACGTCACACTGACATTCACCAACATGGCCACGAAATATCCGGCAAGGGCAAAAAAGAAGATCCTCAGATCCGCATCGCTCACCAAGAACCCGACCACAAGCGCACCTACCGTGAGCGGGCCAAGCATGACAATGATGCCCAGAATACTCCCGGTGCGAGGTGGAGTAGTCGCGGCAACGAACGGAGCAACTCCGCGCACCTGCCTACGCTGTATGACCACTAGAGTCCTTTCGCATAGACGGCTGAGAACACAACTTCACACGATCGGGCGATCCCAGCACCTATGGACCCCCGAATATCGTCTGGGACCGCCGAGGCACAGAGCCTGACGGATCCGAACTAGTGGGACAAGCATTCCCGAGTTCTTACTCATCTGGCCCTGCCACATTCACAGATGGAGTGAAGTCCCCACGCTAGCGCACACGACCCAACACGGGATTGGCTTATGAGGATTGTGTACTAGATCCACGTCATACCGTGGACAACAGGGCGCACGATTTCGGACAAGGAGGACAGACTCGGATATTCGCCTCAGCTCATTGACTCGGGCTCGGACTGGCACCTGGGCAAACAAAAATCGCCACCGGAATCCGGTGGCGATTTTTCATGGTGGTGGGTGAGGGATTCGAACCCCCGAAGTCTACGACAGCTGAGTTACAGTCAGATCCCTTTGGCCGCTTGGGTAACCCACCAAATGCGCGCTCAACCAACTTTGTCAGCCAACCGAAGGCGCGTCATTATTCTACCCACGGAGTCACACGAATATAAAATCGAGGGCGCGCACGGCGCGTTTCCGGGTTTTCGGGCGTGTCGCGGGGGCACCGATCGCCTACACTGGATCCATGGCAGATTCATCGTTCGACATCGTCAGCAAGGTAGACAAGCAGGAGGCGAACAACGCCCTCAACCAGGCCCAGAAGGAGATCGAGCAGCGCTACGACTTCAAGGGAACCGGGGCGTCGATCGACTGGAGCGGCGAGAAGGTACTCATCAAGGCAAACACCGAGGACCGTGCACTCGCGATCCTCGACGTGTTCCAGACCAAGCTCATCAAGCGCGGCATCTCGCTGAAGAGCCTGGATGCCGGCGAGCCCTACCCCTCCGGTAAGGAATACCGCATCGAGTCCTCGCTCAAGGACGGCATCGCCCAGGACAACGCCAAGAAGATCAACAAGATCATCCGCGACGAGGGTCCCAAGGGTGTCAAGAGCCAGGTTCAGGGCGACGAGCTGCGGGTGCAGTCCAAGAGCCGCGACGACCTGCAGGCCGTCATGGCACTGCTCAAGGGCAGCGACCTCGACATCGACCTCCAGTTTGTAAACTTCCGCTAGACGCGGCACAACGGCCGTGGGTCGCATCCGACAGGGTGCGACCCACGGCCGTTTTTCTGTGTCTTCACGCACTGGCCGAAGCGCGGACGGGACGCCCGGCCTCGGTGTCAGCCCTAACCCAGCAGCGTCTCGCCGATATACCCGTCGGCCGCGCAGCCCGGCGGAATCACAAACACCGCCGAGCCCACCGGGATCTGCCATTCGTTGAGCAGATCCAGTTCGTCCAGCGAGCGCTGGATCGGCACAAACTGATGCTCCACATCCGCCTGATAGCTGGCGAACAGCAGCCCCGAATGCGAGATCCCCTCGGCCGTGGGTGGCGCATCAAAGTTGTATCCGCGTCGGAAGATGCGCCGTGAGGTATCGGCCAGCCGGGCCCGACGAATGTGCGAGAACTCGGCGATCACCGGGAATCCCACCACGGTCTTCGCCTCGAAATCCGGCTCATCGTGCTCCCGAGACCCGGTGAGCGGTGCTCCGTTATCCAGCTTCCGCCCCACCGACTGCTCGCGGCCCTCACGGTCCAGACGATCCCACTTATCCAGGTCCATCTCGATTCGACGCAGCACAAACCCGGTGCCCCCGCGCGCCCAGGAGGATCGGTCGGCGATCCACACCAGGTCCTCGAAGTCGCGGGTACCCGGCGCCGGGTTCACGGTGCCGTCGATCTGACCAAACAGGTTCCGCATCGTGGTCCCCACTTTTTCCGACCCGCGTGCCCGCCGAAAACCCGGCTGCTGCCAGCGCAGCGTGGTGAAACTCCGGGCATCCTTGAGGAGCATGCGTAGCGCATGGGCCAGCGTGAGTGGGTCGTCCGCACCCACCTGGAGCAGCAGATCCCCATCCCCATAGGCGGGATCCAGCCGGTCCACGCTGAACGCGGGCAGCGGACCCAGCCAGGCGGGGCTCGGTTTTTCCGGGGCCAGGGCGGCGACCCGGGGTCCGAACCCAAAGGTCACCGTGAGCCGCGACGGCAGCACCGCAAGCTCGGGCTCGGAGTCGGCAAGCGCGGCCTTCCCGCCAGTCAACCGGGCGGCATCATCGGTGAGGATCCGCATCAGCCGGATCATCCCCGCCCGATCCACCTCGGGTCGCAGATCCAGCGCCACAAACGTGGTGTGCGCCTGCGGCACGGTGTCGATGCCCGCCTGATGCTCCCCAAAAAAGGGAACGGTCTCGGCGGCGGGATCAGCATCCGGGACCTCGGTGGGTACGGCCGCGGGTGAGGCCGAGGCGCGCGTCAGCACATCCACCCCGATCGCCGCGGCCGCCCCCACCCCGGCGACGGCACCACCAAACAGCAGCCCTCGACGACTGATCCGCCCCCGCGAATGCTCCGGAACCGGACGAGGCTGCCGTTCCGCCTCGGTCACGGATTCGGGTGGGGTGGCGGCGCTATCGACGTTCCCCCGCGACACGCTAGTGTCCGGTGCCGGGCGTGGGGGCGTCGGTCTCGTAGTTCTCGTTGGCGCCGGCGTAGTCCTTCACCGGGACGTCCTGAGTGAGTACGGTTCCGTTGGCGAAGGCCAGGATGACACTCACGGTGTCGCCGGCGACCAGCGGCTTGGTGAGTCCCATGATCATGATGTGGTTGCCGCCGGGCTTGAGCTCAAACGTTCCCCCCGCGGGAATCACAAAGCCGCCCTCCTTGGGGCGCATGACCATCTGACCACTTCCGTTATCCACGGTCTCGTGCAGTTCCACCTGGGTGGCCTGGGCGATCCCCGCGGCGGTCAGGTTCACATCGGTGCCACCGGTGTTTTTGAACTCGCCAAACACCGCGGACATGCCCTCGGGGGCGGCCTTGATCCACGCGTCGGTGAAGGTCACACCCTCGGGAGCCTTCATCTCGGTGGCCGCATCCTCGGACGGGCTGGCCGAGGTCGAGGGGGCCGTGCCGGCACCGGTGCTGGCGCACCCCGACAGGGCGAGCAGGGCGGCTGCGGCGATCAGGCCTACACGAGTGGTCGCACGTACGGTCATGAGTTGTTCTCCTTGGTACTGATGGGGTCGTCGGTTGGGGTGTTGTCGGGACGTTTCCGAGTGATAATCAGGCGAACCACCAGGAAGATAATCGCGGCCACGAGGGCACCGCCGATCCCAATCACAACGTATCGCAGCGGTGAATCGGGACCAAATGAGCCGCCGTCCTCGGCCGAAACGGTGGCCGTCGGGGCTGCGGAGGGCTGCGCCGCCGCCGACTCCTGCGGGGTCACGACGGCCGGGGCGCTGGGGGCCGCGGATCCCTCGGTACCACCGGCCGCCGGAGCATTCAGGGTGAAGGGAATGGTGCCACTGATCGGGTGTCCGTCCGAGGACACCACGCGCCAGGCGATGGTCAGCGCGCCGTTGGGCATGCCCGGGCGTAGCGGCGCCGTGGCGACCGCACCGGCACTGGTGGGTTCACCCTCGACCCAGTCGGTGCCCGCCGCATCGGTCACCAGGACCTTGGTTCCCACGCCGAGGATGGTGGCGGAGAAGGTCAGCGTCACGTTCTCGGGGGCAACCGTCAGGGTTGCGTTCGGGGCCGGATCGGAGGAAAGAATCTGGTCATGGGCCGAGGCCTGGTGGGCGGGAAGCAGGATCCCCGCGGACAGGACGGTCACCAGGGTGCCCAGGAGCAGGGCGAGGCGTGCACGACGGGGCGGACCGGCGGCGGAATGGGTGGTCAACATCAGGAATTCTCCTTCGTTGTGTGAGAGTCGGACTCGGTGAGTTCGAGACCAGCTGCGGTCTCGGCGGGGGTTTCGGGGATCGCGGTGTCCGCGGAGGACTCGGCGGCGTCATCACGGACCTTAATCTGGGCCAGACGCGCGTTATAGGCGTTCAATTCGGCGTCACCATCGCGGTCGGCACGACGGTCGTACCGCTTGGCGGCACGCTCCTCGCTGCGCATCCACTGGACCACCACAACGATCGCGACCAGGACGGTGGGGAACTCTCCCGCACCCCAGGCGATACCGCCACCCACACCCTGATCGGCCAGCAGCGCGTCCTGGTCGGTGAAGCGCATCGCCGTCCACCAGGGCTCGGCCAGAATGTCGGTGGCCGACATCAGCGACAGACCAAAGAACGCGTGGAAGGCCAGGGTGGCCAGCAGCAGAATAAGGCGCAGCGGGTAGATCGGACGGCCCGGTCCCGGGTCCACCCCGATCAGCACCCAGAAGAACAGGTAGCCGCTGGCGAGGAAGTGGACGGTCATCAGGAAGTGGCCCTGGTGGGTGAACATCGACCACTCGAACCAGCCCGAGTAGTAGAACACCACCAGGCTACCGGCGAAGATGACCCCGGCGACGGCCGGGTGCGAGAGCAGCTTGAGATAGCGGGAGTGCACAAGCACCAGGATCCACTCGCGCAGGCCGCGGCTCCCGTCGGTACGCACCGGCAGCGCGCGCAGGGCGAGCAGGACCGGACCACCCAGCACGAGCAGCGGGGGCACAAACATCATCAGACCCATGTGCTGAATCATGTGGGTGCTAAACGAGGTTTCCCCATACACGCCGGGGCCACCGCTGGTCACATAGATCAGCCCGACACAGCCCAGCACCCAGCAGATGGTGCGGAACAGCGGCCACTTATCGCCGCGCTTGCGCAGACGCAGCACCGTGCGAATGTAGAGGCCCGCGCCCACCACGGCCACGGCGATCCAGAACCAGTCGGCGTGGAACTCGGTGATCATCCGCCACGGGGTTACCGGCGGCGGCACGTCAAAGCCGAGCAGGGCGCTACGCACCGCATCGTCCACCTCGCCCGAGGTGGGCAGCGGAACCTGCGGCACCGGCGGGGCGCTGCGGGAGAGGGCCACCGAGGCCCCCATCGCGATGGCCATAAACGCAACCTCGGCGATGATCATGCGAACAAAGAGCTTCTTGCTGGCGGGATCCTGACGCAGCTTGGGAATCAGCGAGGTGCGATAGCGCGCTCCGGCCAGGCCCAGGAGTACCAGGATGATGATCTTGACCAGCAGCAGCTGACCATAGGCGGTGGTCCACAGATCGCTCAGCGTGGTCAGACGCAGCGAGGCGTTGACCACCCCGGAGAAGGCCACCGCGGCAAAGGCCCAGCCGGCCACAATCGAGTAGCGCTCCACCACGACCGGGAATCGCTTACGCGTGGCATTGCGGAACACGAGCACCGCGATCAGCCCGCCCACCCAGACGGTGACACCGACGATGTGTACGGCGAGGCTGTTGACGGCATTGGAGTGCTCATCGGTTCCGGCCGCGTGGCCGGAGAGCGCGAGCGGCAGCAGGGCCAGCACGCCGATCGCATTGGCCGCGGCGACCCAGGCGAGGCGGCGGGCAAACGTGGTGATGATCGCACACACCAGGACCAGCACCAGCGAGAGCGCCAGCGCGATCCCCAGGTCGATCCCGGTGACGTACTGAATCAGATTGGACAGATAGGAGGGCGCGGTGATCGGCTCACCAAACGTGTTGGCGGCGGTGAACAGCAGCACCGCCAGGGCGGCAAAGAACCAGGTCCAGGCGGCCCAGCCGGCCCAGTACACGGCACGCTCCTGGATGCGGCTGGTGCGACCGGGCACACTCTTCTGGCCGGGCAGGATGAAGGTGGCCAGGAGCAGCATGCCGATCGTAACGCTCGCGAAGAGGTCGTGCAGGACGCGGGCGACCGGCAGGCCCCACAGCACCAGGTTGCCGGGGTTCACCAGCGCGGTATCGCGGGAAAGCGCGCCGGTCAGGTTGAGGCCGATGACCAGGGTGACCAGGGCCAGGGCGATCATCAGGGCGGGAGTCAGAATGGAGGCGAGTTTTTGGCTCGGGGTGCGCGGGGGAAGAGCGCGCTCGGGAACGGGTGCCAGTGAGGCATCCGAGGCGGAAGTGACGGCCACGTTGGGTGGCTCCTTTCACGGTGATGCAGGAGATATCTACGGGGGCAGCGCGGGGCATACCGAAACGGCGCGGTGCGAGATGACGGCACGCGCGGAAAACCGCGACCCTGTGGGCGCGGGAAACGGGGGAACTCTAGCGGGCGAGTACCGGTGGTCCGCGATGGCGCAGGGTCGAGGCATACACCCCGAGCGGGATCAGCGCATCGGGCCGCTCGGCACGGGGCGGAACCGCCACCGAACGCGGACCCTCGATGGGCTCCAGCCGGTACAACCAGGCGGCCAGCGCGAGGGCGGCGAGGGTCAGCAGGGAGCGCATCAGCGCCTCCCCCTGATACAGCGCAAATACGGTCAGGGCCGCGGCGAGCGCGTGCGCTCCCCACATGAACGGGCCCAGATGGGCCGCATGCTCGGCGGCGGAGACGGTGGCCACGATGTCCACATCGGTGGGGGTGTGCTGATGACCCAGACCGCTCATCGGTGCGTTCTGCACCCGGCCGCCGGCACCCAGCACAAACAGAATGTGAAAGAACGCCTGACTGATCAGGACCGCGAGCGACAGCCGCGCCGCCGAAAGCTTCTTCCCGGCCAAAAAGACCGAGACCACAATGGAGAGCACCAGCGGAACCACGATGCCCACGACACCCGGCATCGAGGCCCCGGCACCCACGTGGGAAAGCAGGGCCACAAAGGTGGCGATCCCGGCCGCTAACAGGCCGCGGATCAGCCGCTTCCCGCGTGCGCCGTCCATACCCGCCATTCTACGGGCTTGTTCGCTGTGGGCAGACTCGATGCTCAGAACCGGTGTCTGAACATCACAAAAGGGCCCCGTCGACTCCACTCGACGAGGCCCCTTCCTACCGGATAAAACCTAGCGACCCGCGTTCCGGGCGGCCTCCTCGATGGCCGCATCGGCCTCGGCGGCCTCCTTCTCCTGTGCGTCACCGGCGATACCGGCGGTCAGGGTCTTGCCCAGGAAGAAGTCGGGGTGACGGAAGCGCTGGATGACCATGATCACCACACCGATCAGGATGACCGTGATTCCCAACACAAACACCAGTCCCATTCCGAAGACGCTGGATCCCGAACCGTAGTCGGGGTCGAAGCTGTCCACCATCGTCATCACAAACAGCACCGCAAGAATCAGTCCGCCGATGCCCGGGAACAGGAACTGCATAAAGAAGTTCCGGACGCTGGAGAACCACTGCTTACGGAAATACCAGACACACGCGAACGCGGTCAGCCCGTAGTAGAAGCAGATCATGATGCCCAGCGCGGTGATGGTGTCCTGCAGCACGGCCTCGGACACGATCCGCATGACCGCGTAGAACACCGAAGCGCATACCGCCGAGACGATGGTCGCAAACCCCGGGGTGAAGTACTTGGGGTTGACCTTGCCGAAGCGGGCGGGCAGCGCGCCGTAGTGCCCCATCGCCAGGAGCGTACGCGCCGGACCCACGAAGGTGGACTGGAGCGAGGCGGCCGAGGAGGACAGCACGGCGATCGAGACGATGATCGCCAGCGGTCCAAGAATCGGCCCGGCGAGGAAGAAGAACGCGTTCTCCTGAATCTCGGGGTTCTGCAGCCCGGTACCGGTGGTACCGACGCCGGCGAAGGAGATCATCGCCACGGCCAGCAGCAGGTAGAGCACCACCACGAGGATCACGGCGAAGGTTGCGGCCTTGCCGGGGGTCGAACGAGCGCCCTTGGTTTCCTCGTTCATGGTGAGGATCACGTCCCAGCCCCAGAAGATAAACAGCGAGAGCGAGAGCCCGGCGGCAAAGGCGGACATGCTGCCCACGCCGAACGGGTTGAACCACTCGAGCTGGATCGGGGTGAAGTCCACCGCGTCGCCATCATAGGCCCGCACCAGGGCGACCACGATGAACACCGCGAGCACCAGGATCTGGAAGCCCACCAGCACATACTGGAACTTCTGGGTGGTCTTCATGTCCCGGTAGGACACCATCGTAGCCAGGGCCACAAACACCAGACAGGTGACCACGTTGATGATCGGGTTCTTGGTCAGCGCCGCGATGTCCGGGTTTTGGAAGATCTGCGAGAGCGCCAGATAGAAGAAGTCCACGGCGATGCCGGCGAGGTTGGAGAGCACAATCACCGTGGCGGCGATCAGTCCCCATCCCGACATCCAGCCGAGCCAGGGCCCAAACGCGCGCACACCCCAGGTGAAGGAGGTGCCGCTGTCGGGCATCCGGGAGTTGAGTTCGCGATAGCCGAAGGCCACCAGCAGCATCGGGATGAACCCGACCAGGAAGATCGCCGGCACGTGGGTGCCAACCGCGCCCACGGTCGGGCCGATCGCTCCGGTGAAGGTGTAGGCCGGGGCGATACAGGAGATACCGATGACGATCGCACCGATCAGGCCGACCGATCCGGCCCCCAGTCCCTTCTTGGACAGGCCCGGGGTGGCCTGGGTTTCGGCGCTCATGATTGTTCTCCCTGCGAGAGCATCGACTCGCGCGGAACCACGCTCATCGGCACGGGCAGTTCGCGCAGCATCTTCGACGCGGTGGATCCGATAAACAGGTGGGCGGGGCGCGCCAGGCGGCTGGAGCCCACCAGCACGATCTCGTTGGGATCCCACTCCACCGACAGCACGGCATCCTCGATGCGCTTGCCGGTCACGATCTCGGTGGTCACCTCGATGCCCTCGGGCAGCGCCTCGCGCGCCCCGGCCTGCACGGCCTCGGCGTGGGCGTGAGCCCGGGCCTGAGCCTCGGGATCCTCGGCACCCTCGGGCGCATCCAGTGCCACCACCGAGAGCAGACGCAGCGGAATCTTAGCGGTGGCCGCCAGGTTGACGGCGGCGTTGAGCACGTTCTGCGCACCGGCGCGCAGACCGATCGCCGCGGTGACCCGGGTCAGGGTCGCGTTCGGGTCGGCGGTCTCGGCGAAACCGGCGGGGGCGAGTGCCACCGGAACCGGGGAGGAGTGCAGCAGCGCGTTGGCCACTGATCCGACGCTGAACCGGCCGAAGATGCCGCCACCGGCACCCACGATGATCGCACGCACGTTGAGTTCCTCGGCGGCGAGGATCAGGCCCTCGGAGAACGACTCGGCGTAGACCACGTGGTGGCGGGCCTCAATGTCCGCCGGCAGGGTCGCAATCGCCTGGGTCAGCCAGCTCTCGGCGAGCTGATGCTTATACAGGTTGAAGCCCGGTGAGGTCGGAACCAGCTGGTTGCGCTCCTCCCGGTCGAGGACCAGGACCAGGTCCAACCCGGCACCGCGCGAACGCGCCAGCCGGGCCGCGAGGGCCAGGGCATCGGCCCCCTGTGGGGTATTTGTGTAGCCGACAACGTATCGCATGGTGAGCGCTCGCTTTCTTCACTGAAAAGGGGAGGCCAAGGGCGGGGTGCGGTTGCACCCCGCCCGAATATCACATCCTGTGTGGTGATCCGTGGTGGATCGTTGAGGGACTGCTACTTGGATTCGTGCCGGGCGATAATCGCCTGGGCGGTGTCGTGACCGACGCGAATGGCGCCGTCCACGTGCTGGAAGCCCTCGGCCGCCAGATCGGAGGAGGACCAGTAGATCGGTCCTACCGGGGTCGACTGCATGGCGCCGTAGCGCGCCAGACCACCCATATCGAACGAGGTGGCGTAGGCCCCGCGGGTCCACTCCTCGCTGCCCCAGTCCGACTCGTAGTAGACAACCGGGTTCTGGGCCTTCTCGCCGTAGTAGGCGGCCAGCGAGTCGAGGATTGCGGCCTTGCGGGCCTCGGCATCCTGCATGAACACCTTGTCGGCGTGCTGGTCGGACACGAATCCAACCAGGGTGCCGCGAGGGTCCTCATGGTTGGTGTTGTCATAGGCCTCGTGCACGAGCTGGTACGGGCTGAAGACGGTACCGGAGAGGCCGTCCTCGCGCCAGAACGGGGTCTCGTACACCGCGTGTACCTTGATCACCAGGCCCAGCGACATGTGCTGGTGCATCTGGTGCTTGAGGCGCGGCAGCGGCGGCTGGTAGTCGACCCGCGAGTACAGGTTCGGCGGCACGGCCATGATCGCGTACTGTGCCTTGACGGTGATGCCGTCGGCGATCGCGGTCACCGAGTCGTCGGTGTACTCCAGGCGGCGGACCGGCTGGTTCAGGAAGACGTCGTCCCCGAGGTTCTCGGCCAGGCGCAGCGGCACCTGCTGGAGGCCACCGATCACCCGCTTGTCGAGGATGAAGTCCTCATCCACCAGGTTGGAGAAGCTGCCCGCCGAGGCGGCCATCAGGATCGCCTGCAGCGCCGAGAAGGCGTGGCGCGGCTTGGTCAGCATCGCCTCGGCCACAAACAGGCCGATGTTGTCGCGAGCCTCGATGTTGTCGGTGTTTTCCTCGAGCCAGGCCTGCCAGGTGATCGAGTCGAGCTCCTGAGCCCGCGGGTGTGCCCAGGGCTCGGTGGCTCCGACGCTCTCGGCGAGCTCGTCCAGGATCACGATCAGGCGATCCATTTCGGCGGCGGTCTCGGCGTCCACCGGGAAGCGGTCACCGCTGTAGCGGGTGTGCTTGCCGTCGCGGCCGATGTAGATCGACTCGCCCTCGCGGTAGCGCGAGAAGGTGTCGAGCTTGAGGTTCTCCAGGGTCTCGATCAGCGCGGTCTGGTCAGGGGACACCCACTGTCCACCGATCTCCAGCATCGCACCCTCGATGGTGTCGGTCCAGAGACGTCCGCCCACCCGGTCGCGTGCTTCCAGCACCGCGACGCTGAGGCCGCGTGCCTTGAGGTCGGTCGCGGCGGTAAGCCCCGATGCCCCCGCACCGATGATGACGACGTCACGTGTGATTTCGGTCATGTTGCTTCCTTTCCTAAAACCGTCAACTAGCCTTCGAGGCTGGTCATGACGTGCTTGATCCGGGTGTAGTCCTCGAAGCCGTACCCCGAGAGATCCTTGCCATAACCGGACTTCTTGAATCCGCCGTGCGGCATCTCGGCGGTCAGCACGATGTGGGTGTTGATCCACACGCAGCCGAAGTCGAGGTCGCGGGCCAGGCGCATCGCGCGCGAGTGATTGGCGGTCCAGACGCTCGAGGCGAGGGCGTATTCGACGTCGTTTGCGAGTTCGATGGCCTCCTCCTCGGTGTCGAAGGCCTGCACGGTGAGGATCGGGCCGAAGCTCTCCTTCTGCACCACGTCGTCGTCCTGCTTGACGCCGGTGATCACGGTCGGGGCGACGAAGTAGCCGGTCTCCCCCACGCGCTTTCCGCCGGCCGCCACGACCGCGTGAGCGGGCAGGCTGCCGAGGATGTCGAGCACCTGGGCGAAGTGGTTCTTGTTGTTCATCGGACCGTAGAACGCGTCGGCGTTGTCCGGGCCCGCGGTCACCGTGGCCTCGGCCGCGGCCACCAGCGCCTTCACGAACTCGTCGTGCTTGGAGCGGTGCACGATCACGCGGGTTGCGGCGGTGCAGTCCTGGCCGGCGTTGAAGTACCCGGCCTCGGCGATGCCCTGGGCGGCCGCCTGGATGTCGGCGTCCTCAAACACCACGGTCGGGGCCTTGCCCCCGAGTTCGAGGTGCACGCGGTGCAGGTTCTTGGCGGCCGAGGTGGCCACCGCCTGACCCGCCCGCACCGAACCGGTGATCGCGACCAGTCCCGGGGTCTTGTGCTCGGTGAGCAGGGTGCCGGTGCTGGCATCCCCCAGGACCACGTTGAACACACCGTCCGGGAGGATCCCGGCGGTAATGCGGGCGAGCTCCAGGGTCGACTCGGGGGTTGTGTCCGAGGGCTTCAGCACAATCGTGTTACCGGCGGCCAGCGCCGGACCGATCTTCCAGATCGCCATCAGGAACGGGTAGTTCCACGGGGTCACCTGGGCGACCACGCCGATGGGCTCACGCCGCACAAACGAGGTGAATCCCTCGACGTACTCGGCCGCGGCCTTGCCCTCAAGGTTCCGGGCGGCACCGGCGAAGAAGCGCAGCTGCTCGGCACCGGTGAGGATCTCCTCGGCGCGCACGGTCTCGATCGGCTGACCGGTGTTGCGCACCTGAGCGGCAACCAGGGCGTCCTGGTTTTCCTCGATCGCGTCGGCAAGCTTCAGCAGCGCCGCCTGACGCTGGCTCGGGGTGCTGCGACGCCAGGTGGCAAACGCGGTCTTGGCGGCGGCGAAGGCCGCATCCACATCGGACTCCACCGACACCGGAGCGTGGGAAACCACGTTTTCGGTGGCCGGATCGATCACGTCGAGGATCGTGGTTCCGGCCACATCCACAAACGCGCCGTTGATAAAGTTCTGCAGCTTCTCGGTCATGCTCTTCTCCCGTTTCGCTCTAGCCCAGCGGGGCCATCGTGTACTTGGTGGACAGATACTCGTGAATACCCTCGGAACCGCCCTCGCGACCGATCCCCGACTGCTTGACCCCACCAAACGGTGCGGCGGCGTTGGAGAGCACTCCGACGTTGAGGCCCATCATGCCCGTCTCCAGCGCACCAATCAAGCGTTGTGCGCGACCCTGGTCGGTGGTAAAGACGTAGCTCACCAAGCCGTACTCGGTGTCGTTGGCGGCGGCGATGGCCTCGGCCTCGGTGTCGAAGGTGGATACCGCGAGGACCGGCCCGAAGATCTCCTCGCGCAGGATGTCGGATCCCGGAGCCACGCCACTCAGCACGGCGGGGGCGAAGTAGGATCCCTCGCCCTCGATCGCGGTGCCGCCGGTGTGCAGGGTCGCGCCGCGGGAAACCGCGTCGTTCACCAGGGCCACACACTTGGCCACCGCACGGTCATCGATCAGCGGGCCGATCTGCACGCCCTCCTCGGTGCCGCGACCGATCTTCATCGCCTGGACCCGCTCGGTGACCCGGGCGGTGAACTCCTCGGCGATCGAGGAGTGCACGATGAAGCGGTTGGCGGCGGTGCAGGCCTGGCCGATGTTGCGGAACTTGGCGGCCAGGGCCCCCTCGATCGCGGCGTCCAGGTCGGCGTCCTCGAAGATCACGAACGGGGCGTTGCCGCCGAGTTCCATCGAGGTGCGCAGCACGTTATCGGCGCTCTGACGCAGCAGCGCCTGGCCCACCCCGGTCGAACCGGTGAACGAGAGCTTACGCAGTCGCGAGTCGGCGATGATCGGGGCCGAGAGCTCCTGCGAGCGCGAGGTGGTCACCACGTTGACCACGCCGGCGGGCAGGCCCGCATCCACCAGCAGCTGCGCGAAGGCGAGGCTGGTCAGCGGGGTCAGCGCGGCGGGCTTGAGGACCACGGTGCAACCCGCGGCGAGCGCCGGGGCGATCTTGCGGGTGGCCATGGCCAGCGGGAAGTTCCACGGGGTGATCAGGAACGTCGGGCCCACCGGCTGCTGGGACACGATCATGGTGCCGGTGCCCTCGGGGTTGGTGCCGTAGCGACCGGTCAGGCGGGCGGCCTCCTCGCTGAACCAGCGCAGGAACTCGCCCCCGTAGGTGACCTCACCGTTGGCCTCGGCCAGCGGCTTGCCCATCTCCAGGGTCATCAGCAGCGCGAATTCCTCGCGGCGCTCCTGGAGCAGGTCGAACGCGCGGCGCAGGATCTCGCCGCGGGCGCGGGCCGGGGTCGCGGCCCAGTCGGCCTGGGCGGCGACGGCGGCATCCAGGGCCGCGGCACCGTCCTCGACGGTTGCGTCGGCGATGGAGACCAGGGCCTTACCGGTTGCCGGGTCCAGCACGTCGAGGGTAGAGCCGTCCGACGCATCGCGCCATTCGCCTCCGATGAAGAGCCCGGTGGGGATCTTCGCCAGCAGTTCTGCTTCGGTAGTCATCGGTCTGATTCCTTTCTAGGCGTTGGCGAGTGCGTCGAGGACGATGCTCAGGCCCTCGGCCAGCAGCTCCTCGGAGATGGTCAGCGGCGGCAGGAAGCGGATCACGTTGCCGTAGGTGCCACAGGTGAGCACAATCACGCCCTGGTTGTGGGCGGCCTTGGCGATCGCGCCGGTCAGGGCCGCGTCGGGCTCGCCGGTCTCGGGGTTCACAAACTCGATCGCGATCATCGCGCCGCGACCACGCACGTCGCCGATGCGGGCGTCGGTGGTCTGGGCGGCGAGGAAGGCGGAGGTGATCTGCTGCTCGATGCGCTGGGCGGCCTCGATCAGGCCGTCCTGCTCAAACGCGTCGATGCTGGCCAGGGCCGCGGCGCAGGCCAGCGGGTTTCCGCCGTAGGTGCCACCCAGGCCACCGGTCTGCGGGGCGTCCATGATCTCGGCGCGGCCGGTCACGGCCGACAGCGGCAGACCGCCGGCGATACCCTTGGCGGTCACGATCAGGTCGGGCTCGATCCCGAACAGCTCGGAGGCGAACATCGCGCCGGTGCGGGCAAAGCCGGTCTGCACCTCATCGGCGATGAAGACCACGCCGTTCTCCGTGGCCCAGGCAGCCAGCGCGGGCAGGAAGCCCTCGGCGGGAACGATGAAGCCACCCTCACCCTGGATCGGCTCGATGATGATCGCGGCCAGGTTCTCGGCCCCGACCTGCTTCTCGATCTGCGAGATCGCGATCTTGGCGGCCTCGGCACCGGTGCGGTTGCCGTCGCGGAAGGGGTAGCTCAGCGGGGCGCGGTAGATGTCCGAGGCAAAGGGACCGAAGCCGGACTTATAGGGCTGGTTCTTGGCGGTCAGCGCCAGGGTCAGGTTGGTGCGACCGTGGTACGCGTGATCGAAGGCCACCACGGCGGTCTTGCCGGTGTAGGAGCGGGCAATCTTGACCGCGTTCTCCACGGCCTCCGAACCCGAGTTGAACAGCGCCGAGCGCTTGTCGAAATCTCCGGGGGTCAGCTGGTTGAGCTTCTCGGCCACCTCGACGTAACCGTCGTAGGGGGTGATCATGAAGCAGGTGTGGGTGAAGGCCTCGAGCTGGGCGGAGACGGCGGCAACCACGCGGGGGTTGGCGTTTCCGACACCGGTCACGGCGATGCCCGAGCCCAGGTCGATCAGGGTGTTGCCATCCACATCGCGGATCACGCCACCGAAGGCAGCCTCGGCGAAGACGGGCATCGTGGTGCCGATGGCGTTCGAGACCGCGGCGCGCTTACGCGCCATCAGTTCCTGCGAACGGGGACCGGGGATCGAGGTGACCAGGTTGCGGGCCTGGGTCAGGTCTGCTCCGCGTGCGGGGGTCTCGGACATTGAACACTCCTTGTTACTTGTGGCGTTTAAGGGGATGCGCAACGGTCGGACGTTTTACCGCCCGGAATGGTCCCTCTGCGCACCATCTGCACCCAGACTAGGCACGGTTCCCCGCGGCGCGCCTCGACAATCTGTCAAACCTCTGGTGAATTCTTCGCCATATTGGCAGAGCCAGCTAGGCTGGCAGCATGTCACTCACCGTGGATCGCCTGCTCCGTATCCCCGCCCTCGGGCTGCGCCGGATCGTGGACATCCCCGCCGCCCACGACATCTCGATCGACTGGGTTTCCAGCTCCGACCTCGCCGACCCCACCCCGTTCCTCGCCCGCCACCAGGTGCTGCTCACCACCGGCAGCCAGTTCCTCACCGAATCCGAGGAGCGCCGCCCGCTCATTAACGGCACGCGCACCGGGCTCGCGCTGATCACCGACTATGAGAGCTTTGTGCAGCGCCTGGTCTCGGTCGGGGTCGCGGCCCTCGGCTACGGGACCGAGGTGCTGCGCCCGGACATTCCGGCGGGGCTGGTGCAGGCCTGCGAAACCCACGGGCTGACCCTGTTTGAGGTGCCCTACCGGACCGCGTTTATCGCGGTGATCCGCGCCGCCGCCGACGCACTGGCCGCCGCCGCCGGGGAACGACAGGCCTGGGCAATGAACGCGCAGCGCGCGATCTCGTTCGCCGCGCTGCGCCCCAACCCGCAGCGCGAGATCTTTGTCGAACTGGCCCGGCTGCTGCACCGGCCAGTGTTCCTATTTAGCGCGCCGGGCCCCGCCCTGTCCCGGTTCGGGCCGCCGCTGGACCCACCAGCGATCGTGACCGCCGAGGCGGCGGCGCTGCTGGATCGCGGGCAGCGCGCGGCCACCACGATCCAGACCCCGGCCGGCACCGTGAGCCTGCAAACCGTGGGACGGCGCGAGGACCTGCGCGCGGTCCTGGCGATCGTTGGACCCGCCCCCGACCCGGCCGAGCAGAGCGTCATCACCAATGTGGTCGCCCTCACCGGCCTCGCCCTGGAACAGGGACGCGGGTTGCGCCGGGGTCGCCGGGCGCTGCGCTCGGGCGCACTGGAGGCGCTGCTGGATCAGCGGCCCTCACTAACCCGGCTGGTCCTGCAGCACATCCACGAGGCGCTGCCGCCCGAGCCCGTGCGCGTCGCCGTCTGGCATCCGGGCCACGGCGCGGGCAACCCGCTGCTGCGTGAGCTGGATGAGCGCGCGCAGACCGCCCCGGGCTGGTGTTTCTTTGCCACCCGGGGACGGGAGATCATCGCGCTGCTGCCCGCCGAGGACGCGGGTGCCCGGATCGCCGAGCTGGGCACCGCCCGGGGCCTCGCCGGCGGGCTCTCCGATCCGCTGGGTTACGCGAACCTCTCCGAGGGCATCGACCAGGCGCGGCGTGCGCTCGCCGAGGACCCGCACTCCCCCGGGGTTACCGCGTTTGCCGATATCGGTGGGCAGGGCATCACCGAGCTGCTCTTCACCGACGCCGTGCGCGAGCGCGCCCACGAACTCCTCGCCCCGCTGCACGCCCACGACGAGGCCCACGGCACCGAGCTCATCGCGGCACTCACCAGCTGGCTCGAACACAACGGCCAGTGGGATCCGGCGGCCCGCGAACTCGGCATCCACCGGCACACCCTGCGCGCCCGCATCATGCTGATCGAGAAGCTCACCGACACCCCGCTGGACACCATGTCCGCGCGCACCAACTACTGGCTGGCGCTGCGGGCGTAGCCTCCGTGCGAACGCACGTGCTCCGAAGCTCGTGCAGTACGCAATTGTTCAGCGGCAGAAATGCTCCATCCATCGGGCGACGACGGGGACGTCGTGCTTTCCCGCAGCAGCGGATCGGCCACTAGGCCAGGTGTTCGCGGGTTGCGGGCTCATGAGACCACGCTACGCCCGATCATCACTCAACACCAGAGATGGGTACCTCGGGTTTCACACGGTCTGCCGCGCGAGCCTAGAACCCGCGCAGCCATGCGTCCATCTGGGCGTAGGCGTGATCGCGCACGCCGCGTTCGGAGAGGAACACGTCGTGCAGCGCCCCGGCCACGCGGGAGACGGTGACCGTGGTGCCAAGCTTCAGCGCGCGTTCGGCGATATCGGAGACCACCAGCACACTGTCGCTGTGCTTCATGCGTTCGTTCCAGCTTGCGGTGACCGTGGAGGAATCCGAGAGCAGGGTCAGTACCGGCACCTCGATCGCCAGGCCACGAGCCACCTGCGTGTGCCCGGCCAGGACCGCCCGCAGCCACCCCACCGCAACCGGGAATCCGCGCTCGGGACGCCACCTATCGTCGAAGGCCCACTCGCCCTCAAACGCGGCGCTGGTCGCCCGGCTGTAGTAGCCGAAATCCACGCCGGGCAGGGTAACCCGGGGATCGTAGCGGGCCCCCAGACTCAGCAGCGGTTCCAGCGTGCCGCGGCCCAGCTCGCCACCCTGGAATTCCAGCCACGGGGAGTTGAGGATGAGCGCGTCGATGCGTCCCGGATGACGGTTGGCCCAGAGGCTCGCGGTCAGCCCTCCGGTGGAGTGCGCCAGAATGATCAGCCGCCGAGAAACCGGGGCCTCCTCGCCGTGGCCCATCACGGTCAGGGCGGCCTCAATGTCCGCGTCGTAGGTGGTCAGATCGGTGATGAATCCCGGCGCACGATCGGGGCGCATGCTGCGTCCGTAATCGCGCAGATCCAGCGCGTGAAAGCGCGCCCCACGCTGATGCCAAAAATCGGCCAGCTCGGTCTGGAAGAAGTAGTCGGACCAGCCGTGCAGATAGAGCACGTCGGTATCGTGGGCGATCGCCTGCCGGGGCAGTACATATCCGGGGCGGGATTCGAAGCGTTTGGGGCGGCGGGTATCGCGCACCAGGGTCGCGACCACCTCGCCGTGCACGTCGGTTCCGAGCGGGAGGGTGCGGGCCTCAAAGGGCGCACCGAGCACATCGGTTTCCCAGATGTGCTCGGTCATCTCCACTCCCCCACTCGGAATCGAACCCCGTGGTGAGAGGTTACTCGGCCGCGGGCTCGTCGCGCGAGATGCGAATCATCTCGCCGCGGTGACCCACCTTGATGCGGGCGCGCTCGTGCGGCTCGCCCAGGCCGATCTCGTGCTCGTCCAGTCGGTGCCAGCCGTCGAGGTCGGTGTAGGCGACGCCACGCTCCTCCAGCAGGGCCGGGATCGCCTCCTCCTCGGGGGCCTCCGGGGTCCACCAGGTGGCGCGGTCGGCCAGCACGTTTTCGATGGTCTCCATCGCGTCGGACTTGGTCGCGCCGATCAGGCCGATCGGGCCGCGCTTGATCCAGCCGGTCGCGTACAGTCCGGGGATCTGGTCGCCGTTAATGTCGTGCACCTGACCGCCACGGTTCGGGATCACACCGCGAGTCTCGTCGAAGGGGATCTGCTCGAGCGGGGAACCGAAGTAGCCCACCGCGCGGTAGACGGCCTGAACCGGAACCTCGCGGTACTCGCCGGTGCCCTCAACCCCACCAAAACCGGTGGGCTTGGTGCGCTCATATCGCAGCGCCGAAACCTTGCCATCCTCACCGAGGATCTCCTCGGGGTTGGCGTAGAAGTGCAGGTGCAGGCGGCGGCTCGAACCCTCCTGGGGCTCCTTGCGCCACTTCTGCAGCACGCGGTCGATGACCATGATCTGCTTATTGGTGGCGATGGCCTCCTGGGAAGCCTCGTCGTAGTCGAAGTCCTCGTCATAGAGCACCATGTCCACGTCGTTCAGCTCGCCCAGCTCACGCAGCTCAAGCGGGGTGAACTTCACCTGGGCCGGGCCGCGACGACCAAACACGTGCACGTCGGTCACCGGGGACGCCTTGAGACCCTGGTACACGTTGTCTGGGATCTCGGTGGGCAGCAGATCATCGGCGTGCTTGGCCAGCATGCGGGCCACGTCCAGGGCGACGTTTCCGTTACCGATCACCGCGATTTCGCGGGCGTTCAGCGGCCAGGTGGTGGGCACGTCGGGGTGTGCGTCGAACCAGTTCACGAAGTCCGCGGCGCCGTAGGAGCCCTCCAGCTCGATGCCGGGGACCTTGAGGTCGGCATCCCGGATCGCACCGGTGGCGAAGATCACCGCGTTGTAGTGCTTCTGCAGGTCTTCCAGGGTGATGTCGGTGCCGAAGCGGACGTTGCCGAAGATGCGGATGTCACCGCGGTCCAGCACGTCACGCAGCGCGTTGATGATGCCCTTGATGCGGGGGTGATCGGGGGCCACACCGTAGCGAACCAGGCCGTAGGGGGCCGGCAGGTGCTCAAACAGGTCGATCGACACGTCGAACTCTTTTTCGGCTTTGAGCAGGATGTCGGCGGCATAGATTCCGGCGGGACCGGCTCCCACGATGGCCAGGCGCAACTTGCTCATGTGTCGATATCTCCTTTGTTGGCGTCAGGCGACGCGGGGTTGTGACGAGGGGTGTAGTTAGCTGGAGCGTTCAACGATGGTCTCGGCAAAACGCACGAGAGCATCCTTGACCGGGCCCTTGGGCAGCGGCGCGAGTGCGGCCACGGCCTCGGCGGACCAGCGGTGAGCGGCGGCCAGGGTGCGCGCGGTCACCTCGTGGGCGCGCAGGGCGGCAATCGCCGCGGTGAAGTCCTCGGCGGCCGCGCCGGTGAGTTCGGCCTCGCTGTCGGTCTCGATCCGGGCGACCAGCGAGGCGGCCTCGGGATCAGTCTCGGCCAGACGGCGCAGGTAGATCATCGGCAGGGTCGCAACACCCGCCCGCAGGTCGGTGCCGGGAACCTTGCCGGTCTCCTCGGGAGCCGGGGAGAGGTCGATCACGTCGTCGATCAGCTGGAACGCGATGCCCACCTTCTCGCCGTACTCAACCACCGCGGCCTCATAGGCGGGATCCGCATGGCTGAAAATGACGCCGGTTCTGGCGGCGGCGGCGATCAGCGATCCGGTCTTGTCCGAGAGCACCTGAATGTAGTGCGCCTCGATGTCCTCATCCTCGCGCGGGCCCACGGTCTCGTGCAGCTGGCCCAGGACCAGGCGCTCAAACGTGCTGGCCTGCAGCTGGATCGCGCGCTCGCCGAGCTCGGCCATGATCTGGCTGGCGCGGGCAAAGAGCAGGTCGCCGGTGAGGATCGCGGCCGAATTGCCCCACACGGTGTGGGCGCTGGGCACCCCGCGGCGCTTATCCGACTCGTCCATGACATCGTCGTGATAGAGCGAACCCAGGTGGGTGATCTCGATGGCCTCGGCTGCCAGCACCACCTCGGGGGTGGTGCCCTCGCCCAGCTGGGCGGTGAGCAGCAGCAGCATCGGACGGATGCGCTTGCCACCTGCCTCCAGCAGGTACCGGCTCATGCTGTCGGCCACCGAGTCGGTGTATGCCAGCTGCTTTTCCAAACCAGCCTCGATGCGCACCAGTCCGGCATCCACCTCGTGGAGCAGCTTCTTGGTGGCGGGGGACGCAAAAATGCGCTCGGTGAGGCCCAGGTGCTGAGACAGACTCGTGATACGAGCCTCGGGTGCGTGATTCACCTTACCCACCCTAGCTGGCCTTGATACCGCGGTGCAGCGCGGTGATACCGCCCGTAAGGTTGCGGTATTCAACGTCGGTCCATCCGGCCTCGCGCATCCACTGTGCGAGCTCGGCCTGGGCCGGCCATGCCTGAATCGACTCGTTGAGGTAGTCGTAGGCGTCGGGGTTCGAGCTGGCCAGGCGGACCAGCACCGGCGAAACACGGTGCAGGTAGAAGTCGTAGAGGCCGCGCCAGAGCTTATTCGGCGGGGTCGAGAACTCGCAGATCACCAGGCGTCCGCCGGGCTTGGTCACCCGCAGCATCTCGGCGATGGCCTGCTTGGGGTTGACCACGTTACGCAGCCCGAAGGAGATCGTGGTGGCGTCAAACTCGTTGTCCGCGAAGGGCAGCTTGGTGGCATCGGCCTCGACAAAGCTGATCCGGTTGATGTGGCCATAGCGACGACGCCCCTCGGCGAGCATGCCCGGGGAGAAGTCCGCGGCCACGACGCTCGCGCCGGTGCCGGCGATCGAGGCGCTGGAGGTGCCGGTGCCGGCGGCCAGGTCGAGGATCCGCTCGCCCGGTACCGCGCCGATTGCGCGGGTGGTCACCACGCGCCAGAGTCGATCATTCCCGAGGCTCAGGACGGTGTTGGTGAGGTCGTAGCGCGGAGCTACCTCATCGAACATCGCCGAAACCTGTGTGGGCGCTTTGGAAAGATCGGCCTTATGCATGCTCACTATCCTAGACACTTTCGCGCCGCCGTGTCCGCGCCCGGGCCGTGAATTCGCCCCACTCGGCGGGTGCGCCACATCTCGGCGTGTACTCATGTAAAACCGCCTAGGCTTAGAGGGTGTCCACTCCCGTTATTCCCCGGCTCCATGTCACCACTCGTGCACTGGCCGATCCGGGCACCCTGTTTGGGTTTGCCGACCGCACAAATCCGCTGATGTGGATGCGGGACGGGGCGGGAATCGTGGGCTCGGGCGTCGCCCTGCGACTCTCCACCGCGGGCGAGGATCGAATCACCGACCTGGCCACACAGTGGCAGCAGATCGCCGATACCGCGCGGGTTCGGGACGAGGTTGGATTACCCGGAACCGGACTGGTCGCCTTCGGCACCATCGCCTTCTCGGCCGTGTCGAGTGCCGAGAGCGTCCTGATCGTTCCCCGCGTGATCGTGGGACGCTCGGGCGAGCACGCCTGGATCACCCGGGTATCACTGGAGGGTGAACCCACCGTAGACGCCGACCTGCTGCCCGCGCGCACCCCGCTGGGCCAGAGCCTCACCGCCGACCTGGCCGAGGACCCGGCCGATGCCGAACGTCACCGCGACCTCGTCCGCACGGCCCTCGCCCGGATTCAGCGCGGGGACGTGGCCAAAATTGTGCTCGCCCGCACTGTCACCGGGCAGCTCCAGGCGGACGGCGACCGACGCCGCCTGGCCGCCGACCTGGCCGCCGCCTACCCGCAGTGCTGGACATATGCGGTGGACGGCATGATCGGTGCGAGCCCGGAAACCCTGATCTCGGTGCGGGATGGATCGCTCTCGCTGCGGGTCCTCGCCGGAACCGCCGCCCGCGGCCACGGTGCCACCGAGGATCGCGCCGCCGCCGAAACCCTGATCGAGTCCCGCAAGGACCGCGACGAGCACGCGTTCGCCGTGCGCAGCGCCCTCGCCGCCCTCGCCCCGCACGCCGCCGGGCTGCACGGTCAGGACTCCCCCTTCACCCTGCGCCTGCCCAACCTCTGGCACCTGGCCACCGACATCTCGGGGCGGATCAGCGACCGCGCGAGCGTGCTCGACCTGATCCAGGCCCTGCACCCCACCGCCGCGGTGGGTGGCACCCCGACCCTCGCCGCGATCGACCTGATCAATGAGCTGGAACCCTTCGACCGCGGCCGCTACGCCGGGCCCACCGGCTGGGTGGACGCCCACGGCAACGGCGACTGGGCCATCGCCCTGCGCGGCGCCCAGGTGGATCCCGACGGGCACATCACCGCCTATGCCGGGGGCGGCATCGTCGCCGGGTCCGATCCCGAGTCGGAGTTCCGCGAGACGGGGATGAAGTTCCGGCCGATTCGAGACGCCCTGTCCTAGACAGCACAGCGGCAAGCGCCGCTAGCTTGCGGCCACCCCGACCGCCCAGGAGGCGTCGTCGCGTTCGCCGGTGGCCACGAAACGGCCAAGCAGGCGGGCTCGATACACCCACGGGTTGTGACTGGCCAGGGTCCGGGCGTTACGCCAGTGCCGGTCCAGCGCACCGCCGGCGCGGATCGCCGAGGCCCCCAGCGCGTCAAAGATGATCGAGGTCGCCCGCAGAGCCCCGGGGATCGCCGCAACCTGACCGGAGAACGCCGCCAGCTCGGCCGCCCCGATCGCCTCGGCCAAGACCGTCTCGGCGGACTGGCGCTGCTCGGGGGTCGCCGCAGAGTCGGCGCGCAGGGCGTTCCGCGCCAGCGTCGCCGCCTCGGCCGCCTCCAGGGCCTTCGCCGCACGCTCGGTGATCGCGTCCAGCGCGAAGCCCTGAGCCGCGGCCTCACCGACCACCTGGAGTAGCTGAGCATCCTCAACCGCACGGTCGGCGTTGCCGTGGCTGTAGGTGCGCGAGCGCGCGGCCAGCTGGGTGCCGGCCTCGGTGGCCGCAGCCCGGGCCACACCGGCGAGGGCCGCCAGGTGGAACACCTGGTAGAAGGCCAGCTGATAGCCGAAGCGCTCGGAGAAGTCGATCACATCGGCCGGGTCCACGACCGCCTCGGTAAAGACGGTGCCACCGGACGCGGTGGTGCGCTGACCGAAACCGTCCCAGTCGTCGGTGATGTCCACGCCCGCCTGGTGCACGGACACGGCCGCAATGACCTGGGTGTCCAGCTCCTCGGAGTGCGCGAGCACGTCGATCCAGTCGGCATACAGGCTGCCGGTGGTGTAAAACTTCTCCCCGCTCAGGCGGGTACCGCCCGCGTCGGTACGCAGCCGGGTCCCCAGCTCGCCGCGGACACTTGATCCGATCTCGGTCCAGGCGTTGCCCACCAGGTCGCCACGCAGCGCGCGGTCGATCCAGAGCGCGCGGGACGCAGCGTCCGGGCTGACCAGCCGGTCTTCGATAAACGCAAAGTGCCCACGCAGGGCCTGCTCAATGTTGGAATCGGCGGCGGCGAGATCGGCCAGGAGCGCAAACAACTCGGTCAGGCTCACCCCAAACCCGCCCTCGGCGCGCGGCACCCGCAGGGCACCAAACCCGGCATCGGCCAGGGCCCGGATCTCGGTGGTGGGCAGGCTACGATCCCGGTCTCGGGCCGCGGCACCCTCGGCAATCCGGGCGAAGATCGGGGCGAATACCCGTGCCGGATCAGCATCGGGGGCGATGGCGATCCGGGAACGAACGGGTGAAGTCTGGAGGAGGGTCATGCGCGGCCTTTCACGTGGGGTGCCTCCACGCTAGCCGCGGGTGCGGCGGCGCCGGTCGAGTGTTTCTCAACATGACGCCGCCGCGGGGTGCTACACCTTGCTGGCGAGCAGCGCCGCGCGCGCTTCCACGACGTCGTAGGTGGCCGCGGGCCACTGCGGATCGATCTCCGAGAGCACGTCGACCAGCAGGTGCTGCACGGCCACACGGGCGTACCACTTGTTATCGCCGGGCACCACATACCAGGGCGCGTAATCGGTCGAGGTGCGGGTGAGCGCGATCTGGTAGGCCTCCTGATAGTCGGGCCAGACCTCGCGCTCGGTGACGTCGTTGGGGGTGAACTTCCAGTGCTTATCCGGACGGTCCAGACGGTCCAGCAGGCGCTTCTTCTGCACGTCGGGGCTGATCTGCAGCATGATCTTGATGATCCGGGTACCCGAATCCACCAGCTCCCGCTCGAACTCGTTGATCGCCTCATACCGACGCTCAATCTCCTCGGGGGACGCCAGCTCGCGTACCCGCCCGATCAGCACGTCCTCGTAGTGCGAGCGATCAAAAACACCGATCTTGCCGTCGGCGGGAACCTGTTTGTGGATGCGCCACAGGAAGTCGTGCGAGAGCTCCTCGGCGGTGGGCTTCTTGAACGAGGCGAGCTGCACACCCTGCGGGTCCACGGCACCCACGACGTGGCGAACGATGCCGCCCTTACCCGCGGTGTCCATGGCCTGCAACACAAGCAGCACCGAGTCGGTGGCACCGGCGGTCGCGGCGGCATGGAGGCGTTCCTGGAGATCGCTCAGGGTGTCAACCACCCGGGCGAGCTCGGCGACGCCGGCTTTTTTACCGCCCTTGAATCCGGGGGTGGAATCCGTTTCGACCGAGTCGAGGCGGAATCCGGGACCCACCCGGAGGACGTGCTGAGGATCTTCGGACCAGGCTTCGGAGTGGAATGACATGTCCACATTGTGCACCCCGATGCCGCGGCGCACCAGACCCACCCGCGAATTTGCCCCCGACCGGGGCACGGCGCACCGCGCCACCACCGGCCTCGGAATGGCGCACGGCGCACCAAGCCACCACCGGCCTCGGAAGCGCGCGGCCCCACCGGCCGACTACTCGCGGGTGAGCGTGACCTCGATCAGCACCGGCCCGGTGGTGGGCGCGGTGAGCGCCTGGTCCAGGTCCGCGCGGGTGGCCGCCCGACGATACTCCCAGCCGTAGGCCTCGGCCAGCGCGGAGAGTTTGACCTCCTGCGGGGTGAACAGCACCCGCGCGGCGAGATCGGGCGCGGCGCTCTGGGACACCTCGAGGCCGTCGAAGATCGTGCCACCTCCGTCGTTGCCCACGATGATCTGGATCCGCGGCACCTGCTCGCCGGGGACCCGCAGCATCCCACCCACGTCGTGCAGGAGGGTGAGGTCTCCGAGGACCAGGCGGGTCACGCCGGTCTCGGATTCGGCCTGCTGGGCCAGCGCGATCCCCGAAGCTGTGGCCACGGTTCCGTCGATTCCGGCCAGCCCTCGGTTGGCAAACACCGAGAGTTTCTTCCCCGGCACGTGCTCGTCGGCAACACGGATCAGGCGCGACGCCCCAAACACCAGGCGATCATGCGGCCAGGTTGCCCGCCAGACGGACTCCACCAGCAGGCGGCGATCCAGGGCCGCGCGAATGGCCTGGAATTCCCCGCGCACGTACGCCAGGCGGGTGGCCGGGTCGTGGGAGTGTGCGGCCTCCAAATCCGGGGCCACATCGGTTGAGCGTTCGGCTGTCAGCTCCCGGGCCGCGACCACCCAGTGGCCCAGCCAGTCGCGGTCGACCGCCCCCGGCTCAACACTCAGGCTCGTGGCCCGGTGAGCGTTGTGTCCGGGATCAAACAGCTCGGTATCGGGTTCGGAGACCACCCAGGTCTCCACACCCTCGCGGCGCAGCAGCGCGGGAACCTGACGGCTCAGCGTCGGCTGTCCGAACACGATGACCCGCTCGATCAGCCCGCCGTGGTCGGGGGAATCCAGGAGCTCACGGTAGGGCACAATCAGCGCGCGGCCGTAGCGGCTGCCGCTGGACACCTCGGCGATCAGCGGCCAGCCGCCGTGGTGTGCGAGGTCTTCGGCACCGGGACCGGCGCCGTTTCCGGCGATGACCACGGTGCGCGGTCCGCGCGGCAGCACGTGCGCGGGCACCGCGGAGGGGGCGGCATCGGATGCCTTCTCGGCTGCGATCACCGCGTCGACTTGGTCCTGCTCGGCCGAGCCTTCCGGCACCGGAACGGTCACTTCCGCCGCCAGCGCGCTGGAGAGCGGCTCGCGGAATCCCACATTGAGCTGCACCGGTCCGGGCACGGCACCGGCTGCCGCGGCAAACGCGGCCCGGGCATGTTCGGCCGCACGGGCGATCTCATCCCGGTCGGCATTCGGGGCGTCCTCATCCAGGCTCAGCCGGGTCGCCGAGCCAAACAGGTGCGCCTGCGCGGTGGTCTGATTGGAGCGGATACCCCGCAGTTCCTCGGGACGGTCGGCGCTCAGGACGATCAGCGGAATATGCGAGTGGTGAGCCTCAAGGACGGCGGGATGGAGGTTTGCCACGGCGGTCCCGCTGGTCACCACAATCGGCACCGGCAGCCCGGTTTCAGCCGCCAGGCCGAGGGCCAGGAACGCCGCCGAGCGCTCGTCAATCCGTACCCGAAGACGAATCTGTTCGGCCGCCTCGGCCTCGGCAAAGGCCAGTGCCCACGCCTGGGAACGCGAACCGGGGCACACCACGGCGTCACGGACGCCGAGGCGAATCAGCTCGGCAACCAGACCCCGCGCGTACATGCTCGCGGGGGAATCTCCAACGCTCATCGACGCGGCTCGGAGTCCGAACCGGGCTCGTCGTCGGAGTTTTTGCCGTCGCGGGGGCCGAACATGTCGGGATGACCCAGGTCGGTTTCGGCGTCGAGGGCGGCGAGCTCCTCCTCCAGGCGGCGGATCCGCTCATCCTGCTCACTCACCCGGCGCAGGTCACCGAGGAAGGCGGGATCATCATCCGGAGTGCGGGGCTGCGGGGCGGCACCACGGGCCCGACCGATCGTGTACCAGAGCACCAGACCGGCAACCGGCAGCAGCAGAATCACCACCAGCCAGACGGGCTTGGAGAGCCCGCGGATGCGGCTGTTTTCGCGCATCGCGCAGTCCACGACGGTGTAGACGGTGGCGACAACGAGAACCACCACGAGGGCAAAGAGGATCCTGGGCATGGCTCCTATGCTACCGGGCGTACCCGGGAACAAGCAGCCGTTTGGCGTACGGTTCCCTCCGGGCGGAAATACTCAGCTTGGGCGACGTAGACTGGTCGGGTGAAACCCCTGCAATCCGTAATCGTGTTTACCATCCTGCGCCTGCTGGCCTTTGCCGTGCCGCTGGCCGCGCTGCTCCTGCTTGGGATCGACCCGATGTGGGCGGCCGTCGCCGCCGCCGCGCTCGGATTCGCCATCTCCCTGGTGTTCCTGCGCACCCCGCGCGAGCGGGTCGCCGGATCGCTGTATGAGGCGCGTCACCCCGTTCACGGCGAGGACGAGGATGTCGAGGACGACTACCTGGACGATGAGGATGCCCTGCTCGACCAGGACGAGGACGAGGCTCCGGCCGCCGCCGCACAGCCCGCCGAGAAGGAAACCCAGCCGGCCCCAGCCGAAGCAGCCCCCGCCGACGCGGTCCCGGCCACGGTTCCCGCCGAGGACACCGCCCCCGGCAAGTAGCCGCCCAGAACCACAAAACCGCCCGGATCGATCTCGATCCGGGCGGTTTTTTGTGTGCGGTGCCTAGAAGGCCAGGCCGAATCCGAGGGTCAGGCCGAAGACCAGCTGCAGCACACCGGTGAGCTTGAGCACCAGCACAAACTCGCGGGCGGTCTTGCCGGTGAGCACGATGATGATCGCCGGGATCATCACCAGCAGGCTGAACAGGGTGACCCACACCAGCGGGATGAAGACCGCCAGCCAGATCGCCAGTCCCAGGGCCAGCAGCAGGAGCACCGCGTAGCTGATCCGGGTTGCGGTACCGCCGATGCGCACCGAGAGGGTGCGCTTACCGGCGATCTTGTCCTGCTCAATATCACGCAGGTTGTTCACCATCAGGGTCGCCACGGCGATGAATCCTACGGCGATACCCCCGGCGATGGAGGGCTGTGTCACCGCGCCGATCTGCACAAAGGTGGTGCCCAGGGTCGCGACCAGCCCGAAGAAAACAAACACAAACAGTTCGCCCAGGCCCATGTAACCGTAGGGTCGCTTGCCGCCGGTGTAGTACCAGGCGGCCACGATGGCCAGAACGCCAACAATCAGCAGCCACCAAATGCCCGAGATAATGACCAGCGCGAGGCCGGCGACCGCGGCGATCCCGAAGAAGGTCATCGCCACGGTGAAGACCGTCCGGGCGGGGGCGCGGCCGCTGCCCACCAGACGGGACGGTCCCACCCGGTGCTGGTCGGTGCCCCGGATGCCGTCGGAGTAGTCGTTGGCGAAGTTCACGCCGATCTGCAGGGCGACCGCGATCACCAGGCAGAGCAGCGCACGCACCCAGTGGTACACGCCGGGGTCGGAGGCGAAGATTGCCGCACCTGTACCGATCGCCACCGGAGCCACCGCCATCGAGAGGGTGAACGGGCGTGCCCCGTTGATCCAGTCCCCCAGGCGAGCCTTGGGGATTTCCTGAATCTCACGGGCTGCGGGGTTTCCGCTTTTCCCGGTGCCCTTGGGCGTATTACGCAGCGGCTTGTGTGCGCTGGTGCGCGACGGGTTGTTGGCCAACGGTTCCTCCAGAGTGTCTGCCACGAATCTTACGACATGCGCCCCTGACGGACGCGGGATTGGGTTCAGATGCGCGCGGCGAGGGCGCGGCGGTCGGGTTTCCCGGATGCCAGCAGCGGCATCTGGGTCAGCTCGATGATCGCGCGCGGCCGAGCCTCCCGTCCGATCTGCGCCGCACAGGCGGCGCGCAAACGCTCCAGCCTGCCCTCGGGATCGGGATCGGGCTGCGCGGTGAACACCACCGGCACCTGGCCCCACCGCTCATCGGGGGCGGCCACGGCCACCGCGTCCTCGAGGCCGGCGGTGCGCACCACCTGATCGATCCGGTCCAGGCTCACGTTGATCCCGCCGGAGATCAGCACGTTATCGATCCGGCCGTGCACTGACAGCACCCCGTCCACGATCTCGCCGGTGTCCCCGGTGCGCAGCGCACGGTGAACAACAGACCCGGTGGAATCTAGATACCGGATGCTTCCAGCAGGTGTGGACTCCGCCGGGGTGGGCATTCCCACCTCGGATTCGGGCCTGGGCTCGTAGGCACCGAGGTTTGCGGATGCCGAAGTCACCGGCGAGGCCGGCAGAATTTGAAGCTCATGCTCGGCGCTGCCCCGATCATCATCAAACACAAACGCCGCATCGGTGCGGGTGCTGTCCCAGGTGCCATCGGCGGCGAGATAGCCGAGCGCCAGCAGCGGGCCGGAGAGTCGAATCTCCCCCGCGACGATCGCCGCGCTCACCCCCGGCAGCGGGACGCCGTCATAGACACAGCCGCCGCCGGTCTCGCTGGCACCGTAGGTACGGACCAGATTTACCCCGGCCGCCCGGGCGCGCTCGCGCAGGGGTTCGGGGATCGCCTGACCCCCCACCAACACCGCATCAAACTCGGCTAGCACGTTGGAGTGATCCAGCACGCGCTGCACCTGCGCGGGCACCAGCGAGACGTACCGTCGACCCAGCGCCCGGGTGAACATCAGCCGCGCATGCGCCTCGAACACGGCCGGGTCAAAGGACCCGGGCGGCAGATAGGCGGGGGTGGTTCCGGCCAGGTGCGAGCGCACCAGGACCTGCAATCCGGCGATGTAGTTGCCCGGCAGCGCCGAGAGCCAGGTGCCCGGCCCACCAAGCACCCGCTCGGTGGCCCGGGCCGAGTGCAGCAGCGCGTGCCGCGAGTGGGCGATGCGCTTGGGTATCCCCGAGGATCCCGAGGTTTCGATTACCACGTCGACCCCGGAGGGCACCGTGGGGTGCGCGTCGGAGGGCAGCTCGGGTCCGGCCACCGGAAGCAGCGCCGGGCCGATACCCGCCAGCATGTCCACTACCGCGTCGGCAAAAACCTCCCGGTCCGCGGCGGAGACGTAGCGGGCGGGCACCTGCTCGGTCACTAGTACTGCCAGGGGTAGGGCGACCAGTCGGGGGCGCGCTTTTCCAGGAACGAGTCGCGTCCCTCCACGGCCTCATCGGTGCCGTAGGCCAGGCGGGTTGCCTCACCGGCAAAGACCTGCTGCCCCACCATGCCGTCATCTACCGCGTTGAAGGCGAACTTCAGCATCCGGATCGCCGTGGGCGACTTGGTCAGGATCGTCCGAGCCCAGGCCAGGGCGGTGGACTCCAGCTCGGCGTGGGGCACAACCCGGTTGACGGCGCCCATCTCATAGGCCCGCTGTGCCGAATACTCCTCGGCGAGGAAAAAGACCTCGCGGGCAAACTTCTGCCCGATCTGACGCGCGAAATACGCGCTGCCGTAGCCCGCATCGAACGAGCCCACATCGGCGTCGGTCTGCTTGAACTTGCCGTGCTCGGCCGAGGCGATGCTCAGGTCGCAGACGACGTGCAGCGAGTGTCCACCCCCGGCTGCCCAGCCCGGAATCACCGCGATGACCACCTTGGGCATCATCCGAATCAGGCGCTGAACCTCAAGGATGTGCAGGCGGCCCGAGCGGGCGGTGTCCTGCACGGCGGTCTCCGAGTCGGAGTACTTATAACCGTCGCGGCCGCGGATGCGCTGATCGCCGCCGGAGCAGAACGCCCAGCCGCCATCCTTCGGGCTCGGTCCGTTTCCGGTGAGCAGGACCACACCGATCTTCGAGTTTTGGCGGGCATCATCCAGCACCGCATAGAGCTCATCCACCGTGCGCGGGCGGAACGCGTTGCGTACCTCGGGCCGGTTGAACGCGATCCGCGCCACCTGACCGTTCACATCGTGGTGGTACGTAATGTCGGTGAGGGCCTCAAAGCCCGGGACATCGCGCCAAGCAGACTCGTCAAACAGATCGGAAACGTGCATGCTTCCAGCATAGGACGCCGCGGATGAGAATCTCCGTGTCCGGCGGGGTGATCCCGGACACCACGTGCTCGGGAGCGCCGCCGCGCCCACACAACACGGTACCGCCCACGGGTATCCCGTGGGCGGTAGCGCCGATCCGCGGGGAAACTAGCCCTTGCAGACCTTGTTGTACGCCGTACCGGCTTCCTCCATGTCGGTTGCCAGGGTCTGCATGTCCGATGCCAACTCCATCGCCGCGGACGGGTCGTCGGAGATCTTCTCCAGGGCGGTGCCCAGCTTGTCGAACGAATCGATCATCGGGCCGACCACCTTGGTCACCTCGGGGTTGGTGACCTTCTTTGCGCTCGTCTTGAGCTGGTCGGCGACCTTATTCATCGTGGAGGCGGCGGCCACCGGGTCGGCACCAAGCGCGGCGCTGTCCATGTCCGAGGCGACGGCCCGCATGTCCTTTTCCATGATGTCGCAGGCGGCTTTCACGCTCTGGTTGCCGCCCGCTGCGCCACCCTCCCCCGCCGAGCAGGCAGACAGGCCCAGGGCGAGCAACAGGGTGGTGCCAACGACGGCCGCGCGCTGCAGTGAATTACGCATAAAAACTCCTGATTCTTCGGTGCAAAATATTGGGGCGCTGTGAAACCCCCCACGCAGCCTACGAATGATCAGGAGGATTCGGACGTTTGGTGCGGATGACGCACGATTCGGTGTCGGTTTCGGCGTTTGTCCCGGCACAAAAACGCCGAACCCCCGTCCACAATGCATGGACGGGGGTTCGGTGTGGCGGTAACTACTTGGAGCAGACCTTGCCGTAGTCGGCACCCACGGTCTGGATGTCACCGGCAACGGCCTGGATTTCGGTGAGCGCCTCGGTTGCGGCGGCGGGGTCGCCGGTGATCTTCTCCATTGCGGCACCCAGGCGACCGAAGGCGTCCACCATCGGGTCAACAACCTTCTTGACGTCGGCGTTCTGGACCTTGGCGGAGGTCTCCTTGAGCTTGTCGGAGACGGTCTTCAGCGCGGCGATGGCCTCGCTGGGGTCGGTGGCCGCGTTGGACATGGCCGACTGGACGTCGGATCCCACCGCGTTCATCTCGGTTTCGATCAGATCGCACGCCTCGGCGACGGTCTGCGTCTTGGGTGCCTCCGAAGCCTTTCCGTCCGCGTTTCCGCCGGCGGAACAGGCAGACAGGCCCAGGGCAAGAAACAGGGTGGCACCGGCAACGGCGGCGCGACGAGCAGTGATACGCATGAAAACTCCAGATTTTAGTGGTGCAAAAATCGGGGTGCTGTGATTCCCCCACCACGCAGACTACTTACATACAACGACATTTGTCATGCGTAACCCGGCATAAATTGCTATCGTTACCCGCTCGTTTTATCGAGAATGGGTACCGCACATGCTGAAATCGAGCCGGAATCACCCCCTCGATGCCGGAAGGCTAGCCCGGAAGCGTGGCTTCTCCACCGGTAGCCTGACCCGCGATCACCGCGCGCAGGGCATCGGCGATATCGGTCTCGCCATCCACAAATGGGATGGTGTGTCCGGCGGTTTCGGGGGCATGAATCACATCGGCGGCGACCAGGGCCACATTGGCTCGACTCATCGGCCCCCGGGTGTCGGTCACCGAGATCTTGCCCGTGGAGTCCTCGTCGGTCAGGGCCCCCGGAGCAAGGATGGTCCAGTCCAGGTTCTGTCGACGCAGGTACTCATCGGCGGCGGCCTTGGCCTCGGCGTAGGCGAAGAAGGAATCCTCGGGGTCGATGCCGTGGTCGATGCGCGCGCCCTGATAGGACACCATCAGAAAACGACGGGTCTCCAGGCGCAGGGCGGCATCAATCGTGCGAATTGCCGCGTCACGATCCACCGCATAGGTCCGCTCGGGGCTCCCCCCGCCGGCACCGGCCGACCAGACGATCACGTCGAACCCGCGCAGCAGGTCTTCGATCTGCCAGATCACGAGCGTTTCGATATCGGCCACGACGGCGCTGGCCCCGGTGGCCTCAACGTCGGCGACATGTTCCGGATTCCGGACAACACCGGTGACCTGGTGACCGCGGTTAACAAGAATCTGTTCGAGGTGAAGGGCTACCTTGCCGTGTCCCCCGATGATGGCAATAGCTGACATGGGCTCACGCTAGCACGTCGGATTGGCGGCGCGCGAGTACCTGGGCAGGGAGGTGTTATGGTTTATACGTAAGACTTATTCAATCAAGCTCGCGAATCATGTCGGATGTAATGAAGCGCCCGAATCCCGGAGGTCATCGATGCCCACGTCCCCACCGCCCCTGATCGTGATGGGAGTGTCGGGTTCCGGCAAATCCACCATCGGCATCGCCCTGGCCGAGAGCCTGGGGCTCCCCTTCGTGGATGGGGACGATCTGCACCCGGTGCACAATAAGGAAAAGATGGCCGCGGGCCAGCCCCTGAACGACGAGGATCGGGCACCCTGGCTGGAAATCATCGCCGAACGCATTCGCGATGACCTGGCCTCCGGCACCCCGATCGTGGTGGCCTGCTCCGCCCTCAAGCGCCGCTACCGTGACCAGCTGGTGCGACTGGCCCCGAGCACAGTGCTGATCCACCTGGTGGGCGACCGCGCACTGATCGCCGCCCGTCAGGCCGGACGCAACCACGAGTACATGCCCAACAGCCTGCTGGACTCGCAGTTTGCCGCGCTCGAACCGCTCGAGGCCGATGAGCACGCCTTCGAGGTGAGTCTGGATCAGACCCCCGAGCAGATCCTCGCCGAGATCCACACCCGACTGAGCGCGCTGACCGGCGACCCGATCAGCGCGGCCACCCACACCGAGGAGTCAGCATGAGCACCCTGTTTGATCTGACCGGCCGCCTGGCCCTGGTCACCGGTTCCAGCCGCGGCATCGGCCGCAGCATCGCCGAGGGCCTGGCCGACGCCGGCGCCACCCTGGTACTGCACGGGCGCGACGCCGCCCGGCTGGCCGAGACCGAGGCCGAGTTTGTGGCCCGCTATGGAACCGATCGCATCCACGCGGTCGCCTTTGACATCACCGACGAGGACGCGGTGGACGCGGGCATCGCCGAGATCGAGGCGCGCATCGGCGCTCTCGACGTACTGGTGAATAACGCCGGCATCCAGCACCGCGAACCGCTGGTCGAGTTGGATCGTGCCGACTGGGATCGCGTGATCGCCACCAACCTCACCTCGGCCTTCCTGGTGGGCCGCGCGGTTGCCCGCCACATGCTGCCCAGGCGTTCGGGCAAAATCATCAACATCGCCTCGGTGCAGACCGATCTGGCCCGGCCGACCCTCTCGGCCTACACCTCGGCCAAGGGCGGTATCCGCAACCTGACCCGGGCGATGACCGCCGAGTGGGCCGGATCCAACATTCAGATCAACGCGATCGCGCCGGGCTACATTCACACCGATATGACCCAGAAGCTCGTGGACGACCCGCAGTTCAATGGCTGGATCCTCGGACGCACCCCGGCCGCCCGCTGGGGCACCCCGGCGGACCTGGCGGGCCCCGCCGTGTGGCTCTCCTCGGCTGGATCGGACTTTGTGAACGGACAGGTCATCTTCATCGATGGCGGAATGACGGTGGTGGTCTAGTGTCACGCGAAAACCTGGGTGTTCTCGCCCATGCCAAGGAAGATCTGCGGATCGAAACCCTTCCCGAACCCACGCCCGTAAGCGACGAGGCGGTCATCGAGATCGCCTATGGCGGGATCTGCGGGTCGGACCTGCACTACTGGACCCACGGGGCGGCCGGGGAATCGATCCTGATCGATCCGCTGGTGCTCGGGCACGAGGTTGTGGGCACGGTGCTGCACGCGGCCGCCGATGGGTCCGGTCCCGCCGCCGGTACGCCGGTGGCCGTGCATCCCAATACCCCGCATGCCGTGGACGGCATACGCTACCCCGAGGATCGGCCGAACCTGGCCCCGGCCTCGACGTACCTGGGCAGCGCCGCGCGCCATCCGCACACCGATGGGGCCTTTGCCCGCCGGGTTGCGCTGCCCGCTCGCATGCTGCGTCCGCTGCCCGCGGGCCTCTCGCTGCGGGACGCGGCCCTGGTGGAACCGGCCTCGGTGGCCTGGCACGCGGTGTCCCGCGCGGGCGAGGTGGCCGGCAAATCGGTGCTGGTGATCGGAACCGGACCGATTGGTGCGCTGGTGGTAGCCGTGCTCAAGCGCGCCGGAGCCGCCCACATCACCGCGGTGGACCTGCACGAGAAGCCGCGGGAGATCGCGCGGGAACTCGGGGCCGACGCGACCCTGGACGCCACCGATACCGAGGCCATCGCCGCGGTCCAGGCGGACATCGTGATCGAGTCCTCGGGAAACTGGCGTGGGCTCGCCTCGGCCGTTCGCGGGGCCACCCGGGGCGGACGCGTGGTCATGGTGGGGCTGCTGCCCTCGGGTGAGCAGCCGGCACTGATCAGCCTGGCGATCGTGCGCGAGCTTGAGCTGGTGGGCTCGTTCCGCTTCAATGACGAGATCGACGAGGTGATCGCGGCTCTGGCCGATGGCTCGCTGCGCATCGATCCGGTGATCACCCACGAGTTCCCGGTCGAGGATGCGGCCGAGGCCTTCGCCGTGGCCCTGGACTCATCCACCAGCGGCAAGGTGCTGCTGGTGTTCTAGCCTCAGACAAAAATCGGGTCGGTGATCTTCACCGGCCCGATTGTTGTATGGTGTGGTCCGGCTAACCCAGCGTGCCGGGCAGCGGGGTGCGCGCGGTGCGCGGCTCCTCGGCCCAGATGTGCTCCACCTCGGCGAGGGTGCGGCTCATGATCGCGTCCATCGCCGCGCGTGCACGCTCGGGATCGCGGCCCTGGATGGCGACGGCCACATCGATGTGCAGCTGCAGCGCATCCTCATGCGGGTGCTTGGGCATCAGCCCCAGCCGAGTGCGACCGCGCAGGACCGCGCCGATCATCCCGGACATGGCCGCAAACATCTCGTTTCCGCTGGCCCCCAGCACCAGCGCGTGGAACTGAATGTCGAGGTCCTGGAAGGATTCCAGGTCGCCCGCCCGGCCGATCGAGCGCATCCGGGCGGCAATCTGAAGCAGGCGTTCGGCCACCGCGTCGGGGGCGTGCCGGGCGGCCAGCTCGGCGGCGGCAGGCTCGACGCTGCGCCGCAGTTCGGTGAGTGAGCGCAGCTGTGCCCCGCGGCCCGTTCCGGACAGCCGCCAGGCGATCAGTTGGGGATCCAGCACCCGCCAGTGGTCCTCGGCGAGCACCCGGATGCCCAGGCGTCGCACCGATTCCACCAGCCCCAGCGACTGCAGCACACGGACGGCCTCACGGATCACCGAACGGCTCACCCCGAGTTCGGTGGCCAGGTCGGTGGCGAGGACGGCGGAACCCGCGGGCAGCTCGCCGGAGATGATACGCCGGCCTAGCTCTTCCACCGCGCGATCATGCAGGCTTGAGGACATGCCCCCAGACTATCGGGCGTCGCGCGAATACCGCCGTCGTTCAGCAAACCGGAGCACAATAGGGGTATGTCCTACTCCGCCGCAGAGGTTTCCGTGACCGACATCCTGGCCACCGCTCACGTTGTGGATCTTCCCCTCAACACGCGCTTCCGCGGCCTGCTGCGTCGCGAGGCCCTGGTGTTTGAGGGGCCACGCGGATGGAGCGAGTTCTCCCCGTTTGTCGAGTATGAACCGGCCGAGGCGCGAACATGGCTGGATGCGGCGATCGATTTTGCCTATGGGCCCGAACCCGAGCTGCTGCGCACCGAGATTCCGGTGAACGCCACGGTGCCCGCGGTGGCCGCCGAAGCGGTGCCCGCGGTACTTGCCCGCTTCCCCGGCTGCACCACGGCCAAGGTTAAGGTGGCCGAGCGCGGGCAGACCCTGGCCGAGGATGTGGCGCGGGTTGCCGCCGTCCGCTCGGTCCTCGGTCCCGCGGGCAACATCCGCGTGGATGCCAACGGCGGTTGGAGCGTGGCCGAGGCGGAGCTGGCACTGGCGGCTCTCGCACCCTATGAGCTGGAATATGCCGAGCAGCCGTGTGCGACCGTGTCCGAACTCTCCGAGCTGCGCACACGTATTCTCGGGCTCGGGGTGCGGATCGCCGCCGATGAGAGTGTCCGCAAGGCCGAGGATCCCCTGGCCGTCGCCCGGGCCGGGGCCGCCGATCTGCTGGTGATTAAGGCGCAGCCGCTGGGCGGGATCGCCCGGGCTCGCGATATCGTTGCCGCGGCCGGTCTCCCGGTGGTGGTGTCCAGCGCGTTGGACACCTCGATCGGCCTCTCGATGGGTGCACGGCTGGCCGCCTCGCTGCCCGAAATCTCGTTCGCGTGTGGCCTGGGCACGGCGGCGCTGCTCGCGGCGGATGTGACCGATCACCCCCTGTTGCCCCGCGACGGGGCGATCCACACCGGCCGGATCGCCGTGAATCCGGACCTGCTGACGCGCTATGCCGCCGCTCCCGAGCGCCGCGACTGGTGGTTCGAGCGGGTCCGAGCCTGCGTCGCCGTAGCTGAGCAGTAGCCTGGAATATCAGATGTGATCTTGAATCCGTGGGACCTCGGGAAAATACTTAAATAACCCGCGTCATGAAATGACCAACCCCCGCTCTAGTTGGGTGTACGGGGTAGCAACACATCGGCCGCAGCTCCACCCCGTGCCGACGTGAGTACCCGGGGAGGTATTCATGCCGCGGAGAGGGTGGGCACTGGGGAGTGCACAATATCCCCCCTCTCCGCGGAAAATCCCCCACCCCACTCGGTTGCCCAGCCGAGCTCCCCCACCCAAGGATCACCTCTGAACAGCGAACAACCCGCCCCCGACGACTCCGAACTTCTCCGCGCCGCCCGCGCCGGTGAAGAGGGGGCATTTGCGACGCTCTGGACGCGTCATGCGGAAGCCGGAAAACGCGCGTCGCGGGCCATCTCCCGCTCTTTTGACGCAGACGATGTGGTGTCCGAGGCCTTTAGTCGCATCATCGCCACGGTCAACCGTGGGTCCGGTCCGCAGGACGCATTCCGCCCCTACCTCTTTGCCACCATCCGTTCGGTAATCGCCCGCTGGGGCGGCCGCCAGCACGAGGTGAACGTGGATCAGCTGGAGGTTGTTGGTGACCTCAGCGCCGATATGACCTCCAAGGAGTTTGAACGCCAGCTGATCGTTCGAGCATTTGCGACGCTGCCCACCCGCTGGCAGGAGGTGCTCTGGTATGTCGAAGTTGAGGGGAAGCGGCCACGCCAGATCGCCCCGCTGATCGGTGTCAGCGCAAACTCGGTATCCGCGCTGGCGTATCGCGCCCGTGAGGGACTGCGTCAGGCCTGGATTCAGGAGCACTTTGCGATCCTCCCCGCCGAGAGCGAGCACCGCTGGGTGGTCCAGCGCATCGGCGAGTACAGCCGTGATGCGCTGAGCACGAGGGACCGAGCCCGCTTCGACACCCATATCGACCAGTGCGACTCCTGTCGCGCGCTGGTGGTCGAGGGGCGCGAACTCGCCGGCAGCCTGCGGGTATGGCTGCTGCCCGCGCTGATCGGCACCGGTGCCGCCGCCTACCTCGCCGGAAACTCCTCGAGTTCGGCGGTCGCCGCCGTCGCGGCCCTGCGCCACAGCAAACCCGCCATGACCATCACCGCCACCGCCACCGCCGGAGCACTGGTCGCCGCGGGCATTATTGGTGTGGCCCTGCTTCCCAAGGCCTCGCCGCCGCCGGCCCAGTCCGCCGCACGTCCGGGCACCACGGCCCCCCTGGTACCCTCGGGCCCAGTTACCCCGCAGCCCGAACAACCCGAACAACCCGTGAGCGAGGATGCCGACCCGGGCATCACGCTGCTCCCCGGTATCACCGCGACCCCCAGCGCCGATGCGCCGCGTGTTCCGGAGATATCGTCGCCCTCACCAAGCGTTCTGCCCACACCGCAGCCCTCGACATCCGCACCAACCCCCGCCACACCGGAGGCACCACGGATCACCCGCGTCGATGATGGTGGCGGTCTGCTCTGGCCGATTCTCAGCGGTACGGCCGAGCCCGAGGCCGCGGTTCACCTCACCGGACCGGGGGTGGATGCGACGGTCCTCGCCGATGACAGCGGCCGATGGCACACGGCTCCGCTCGAGCTGCCCGCGGGGTTCTCGCAGCTGCGGGTCGATCAGAGCGTCGAGGATGAGACCTCGCCGGAGACCACTCAGACGATCCTGCTGACCACCCCCGAGCGCCCCACCGTGCGGTGGGATCCGGTGTATGGCATCACCGCCATCATCCGTTCGCAGCCGGGGGCTCCGGCGGTCCTCACCATCGATCCGCTGGGTACCCGACCGATCACCGGCGGAACCGACGGAGTGACCGAGACCCCGATCAACATTCCCGCCACACTCTCCCGGGTTGTCCTCAGCGCCCACTATGAGCAGGGTGAGCGCCGCGGGCCCACAAGCGCCGCGACGGTGGTCATCACCCAGTAGCCGATATACAAAACCCCCACACCGTCCGGGTGTGGGGGTTTTGTGATGCCGCGTGCGGGTTTACAGACCCGAGTAGGCGTGCAGGCCCTTGAAGAACAGGTTGACCACGGTGAAGTTGAACAGCACCGTGACGGCACCGATCATCGACAGCCAGGCCGCACGGTTTCCGCGCCAGCCGCGGGTCGCGCGAGCGTGAATGTATCCGGCGTAGACCACCCAGATGATGAAGGTCCACACCTCCTTGACGTCCCAGCCCCAGTAACGACCCCAGGCGGCTTCGGCCCAGATCGCGCCGGCGATCAGGGTGAAGGTCCAGAGGATAAAGCCGATGATGTTCACGCGGTAGGACAGGTTGTCCAGACGCTGCGAGCTGGGCAGGGTCGCCATGAAACGGAAGCGCTTGGCCGACAGGGCGGTTCCGGCGGCCTCGCGGCGGGCCTGGATCAGCTGCAGGGCGGTGAGCGCGAAGCCGAGGAAGAAGAATCCGGTTCCGGTGGTGGCCACAAACACGTGGATCACCAGCCAGGCCGACTGCAGTGCCGGCGGCAGCGGGGCCACCTCGATGTAGAAGTTCAGCGAGGACAGGCCCAACAGGATCACGATCAGGCCCATGATGAAGGCACCGAGGAAGCGCAGGTCCACGCGGGTCAGGATGATCAGGAACACGGCCACGATCACGGCGGTGCCGGTCATCGCGAACTCGTACATGTTGGCCCACGGCACCCGGCCTGCGGCCACACCACGGGTGATGACCGCGGTGAGGTGCAGCAGAAAGCCAAGGATAGAGAGGGCCACACCGATCCGCAGGGATACCGAACGGGTCGCGGTGACCGTGCCCGAGTGGTCCTCTTCCAGGGTCAGGGTGCCCCCGGCCGGGCGGCCGGGACGCGCCTGAGCAGCGCCGGCAGAACCGGCGGCTACGGAGGCGGAGGCCCCCACCGCGACGGGCTCACCGGCGGCCGCGCGCTCGGCGGCGGCTGCCTTCTCGGCGGCCTCGTCGGCGGCGGCGGCGACCTCGGCGCTTCGGCGCGCCAGGTCAAAGGCGAATGCCACGAAGGCGATCGCATACAGCGCGATTGCCGACCACAGGGCATATACGGAGATCAGATCAAGTGTCACGCTTCTACGTTACCTTCCCGGGCCTCATCGGGGACTGCCCCGAGGGCTCGAATATGCCGTTCGGCAATATTGTCCACGGCCTCACGCAGGCCGGGGTCTTCTCCACGGGCCAGGCCCGCGTATTCCATCAGGACGGTGCCGTCGGCACCCTCGGTTGCCTTCACCCACACGCGGCGGCGCGGGATGAACAGCGAGGTCAGCAGGCCCAGCAGGATCAGACCGGCGAAGATTCCCACCCACACCTGGGTCGGATCGCGGTGAATATCCAGCGAGGCGAAGCGGGCGACCGAGCCCGCATAGTCATCCTTCTTGGGGTGGGGGTTGACGTTTTCAAACGTGATCGTCCCCAGCCCGTCGGGCAGGTTTTCGGTTTGGCCGGGCATGAGCTTGAGCGGCGCGGTGCCACCCTCCTTCTTGCCGATGGTGCGGCCGGCGATCTCGGTCATCTTGTCGGTGTCCAGCGAGTAGACCGACTTCGGCACACCGTCGTTGATACCCAGGTCACCCGAGTAGACGTTGAGGCTCAGCGTCGGGTAGATCAGGTCGGGGTAGTTCGAGGCGAACGCCCCGGTGGTCTGCTCGACCGCGGTGGGGTAGAAGAAACCGATCATGCCGATCTGCTTGGCCAGCCCGTCCGGAATCTTGATGACACCCTGCGAGGTGAGATTGGTGTCCATCGGCAGGAACGGGATCGAGTCGGTGAAGACCACGTTGCCCTCGGGGTCGCGCACGGTCACCTTGGGTGCGTAGCCGTTACCCAGCAGGTAGACGTTAGTGCCGTCGATACGCAGCGGCTGGTTGACCTTGATCTGGTGCTTCTCGGTGTCGCCGTCCACGTCCCGCGAGGTTACGTGGGCGGTGTAGTCGATGGCCTGGCCGTAGGCGTTGATGTTTTTGGTCTCGTACTCCACGTCAAATTTGTCGAGCTTGAGCGAGTAGGGGGGCAGCGACTCGGTGTCCACAAAGCGGCCCGGGTTGAAGGAGTTGAAGTCGACCAGCGAGTTGACGAAGGTCTGGCCCTCGACCACCACCTTCTGCCCCGCATAGCCAAAGCCGCCACCAAAGCCCACGGCCACCAGGACCAGCACCAGGGCCGAGTGGAAGAGCAGGTTTCCGGTTTCGCGCAGGTATCCACGCTCGGCGGAGACCGAGGCCACGCCATCCTTGCCGGTGTAGATTTCGGTGCGGTAGCCCGACTTCTTCAGCAGGTCGCGGGCGGCGGTGATCGCCTCGCCGGTGCTGCCACCGGACAGGTTCTGCTCGCGGTGCACCGCAAGCCGGTTGAGCCGAGCCGGGGTGCGCGGCGGGCGCTGACGCATCGCCTGATAGTGGTGCTTGGTGCGCGGGATGATGCAGCCGATCAGCGACACAAACAGCAGCAGATAGATCGCCGAGAACCACGCCGAGCTGTACACGTCGAACATCTGGATCTTGTCCAGGACCGGTGCCAGGTCGGGGTTGTCGCGGAAGTACTGGATCACACCGTTGGGGTCCGAGCTGCGCTGCGGGACCAGGGATCCGGGCACCGCGGCGATCGCCAGCAGCAGGAGCAGCAGCAGCGCGGTGCGCATGCTGGTGAGCTGACGCCACGCAAAGCGCAGCGCTCCCACAAACCCCAGCTTGGGGGCGTTAATCGGGGCGTCGGGCTCACTCTGGGGTGAGCTCGCGTCTACGTAATCAGATGGCCGGGTCAAAGCCTGCAATCACCGAACCTAGGCTAGACATCAGTTGACCCCATAGTCCGGTGACCATGAGGAGTCCGATGAGAACGAGCAGAACGCCACCGGCGATGTTAATCACGCGGATATGACGCTTGAGGAATTTAGTGGCACCGGCCATCCAGCCGAAGCCGAGGGCTACCAGGATGAAGGGCAGTCCGAGGCCGATGCAGTAGGCGATCGCCAGGATCACCGCGCGACCCACGGTGCCCGAGTTGTAACCCAGGCTGAGGATCGCGGTCAGGGTCGGTCCGAGGCACGGCACCCAGCCCACTGCAAACACGATGCCGAGTAGCGGGGCACCCACGAGGCCCGTGGCGGGGGTCCAGGAGGGCTTCCACTCACGCTGCAGGAAGCTGACCTGACCCACGAAGGCCACACCCATGATGATGATGACCACGCCGAGAATGCGGGTGATGATCCCGCTCCACTCCACCAGGAAGACTCCGGCGGCACCGGCGACGATGCTCATCAGCACAAAAACGAGGGTAAAGCCGAGGACAAAAAGGATCACCCCGAGCAGTAGACGACGACGCTCCCGCGCCGGACGCTCACCGCTCTGCGGGGCCATGCCGCCCACATAGGCGAGGTAGCCGGGAACCAGCGGCAGCACACACGGCGAGGCAAAGGACACCAGGCCGGCCAGCAATGCCAAAGGAATGGCGACCAGAAGGCCGCCGTCCCCGATGATTTGACCGATATTCATCCGATTATTTCTCGGCGATCGTGTCGCGGATCAGGGTGTCCAGGATCGAGCGGTCGCTGATCTTGCCCAGGATACGGGCGGCCACGCGGCCCTCCTTGTCGATCACCAGGGTGGTTGGCACCGCGTTGGGGCGCACCTGGCCGGTGAAGGCGAGCTTCACGGCACCGTCGTTGATGTCGAGGATCGAGGGGTAGGTGACCCCGTAGGTCTTGTTGAAGGCCAGCGCGGTTTCGGCCTGGTCGTAGACGTTGACACCCACGAAGCTGGCACCCTTGCCGTCGTACTTCTCGTTCAGCGCCTGCAGATCGGGGGCCTCGGCACGGCAGGGCGCACAGCCCGCATACCAGAAGTTCAGGACCACCACGTCGCCGAGCAGGTCGGCGGAGGCGATGTTCTTGCCCTCCTCGTCCTTGCCCTCATAGGACACCGGCTTTTCGCGATCCTTCGCGGCAATCTCGGTCACGCTACCGTCACCGGCAATGTAGTTCTTGTTGTCGGCAGAGGTGTATTCGCTGGCGAGCTTGTCGTTGGCGCAGCCGGCCAGGGTCAGCACCATCGCGAGTGCCGCGGCACCCACCATGCCCGCGCGTCCCAGCTTCGAGCCTCGGAATCCGATCATCGCTATACCGCTCCTACATCCAGCGAGCCCGCAGCCAGTTCGGCCGCCGGGTCTCGATACTCCACCTCGACAAAACGGTCACCCACCTTTTCCAGGGTGGTGATGCTTGAGAGCGCACAGCGGCGCTTACGCGGATCGTGCCGCAGGGCCTCATCGGCGAGGTAGCGGTGCACCATCCAGATCGGAAGCTGGTGGCTGACGATCACGGCGTCACCCGAGGAGGTGGTCTTCCAGGCGTGCTCGATGGCCGCCATCATCCGGGTCACAATCGATCCGTAGGGCTCACCCCAGCTGGGCAGGTTCGGGTCGCGCAGGGCCGGCCAGTTGCGCGGGTTGAGGACCGCACGGCGCATCTGCTTGCCCTCGAAGTGGTTGTGGGGTTCGATCACGCGCTCATCCAACACCGGGGTCAGCCCGAGCAGGGCGGCCACCGGGGCGGCGGATTCCTGGGTGCGCTGCAGCGGAGAGGCGATCAGGGTGCCGTATTTTCGATCCCGCGCCAGGAGGTCGTTGGCGGCCGCCGCGGCCATCTTGTGTCCGCGTTCGGACAGGCCAAAGCCGGGCAGGCGTCCATACAGGACTCGATCGGGATTAAAGACCTCGCCGTGACGGACGAGGTGAATCTGGGCAGCAACCACGTCCCCAGTCTACGTGGGCTCAGGCTGTGAAAACGCTCACTATGAGTTTGCCGAGAATTCGCTCCATCTCCAGGAACTTCAGGTATCACGCATACGCGCCAGAAAGTAGCGGTGCGGGCCACGGGCGGGCCGGGCCTCGGCTAAGCTGGGCACGTGACTGAACGCGTATTGGTAAAAAACCTGGCGGCACTGGCCGATGGCCCCGTGACCGTATCCGGTTGGGTAGAAACTGTCCGAGACCAGAAGAAGGTCCAGTTTATTGTGCTCCGGGATGAGTCCGGCGCGGTACAGCTGGTCACCCCGGCGACCCGGGAACTGGTGGAGGACGATCCCACCTCGGCCGCGAAGCTCGCACTGACCGAGACCATTTCCGGTCTCGCTCACGGCTCCTTCGTCTCGGTCACCGGTGAACTCAAGCACGACGAGCGCGTGAAGCTCGGCGGGCTCGAGGTCAAGATTTCCTCGCTCGAGGTCCTCAGCGCGGCCAACCCGGAAACCCCGATCGCCGCCGACTCGTCGCTGGACAAGCGTCAGGACTGGCGCTTCCTCGACCTGCGTAACCCCAAGCAGAACCTGATCTTCAAGATCCAGACCACCTTCCTGCACGCGATGCGCGAGTACTGGGTCGACAACGACTTCATCGAAATTCACACCCCCAAGCTCATGGCCAGCGCCTCCGAGTCGCGCGCCGAGCTGTTTGAGGTCGAGTACTTCGACACCACCGCCTACCTGGCGCAGAGCCCGCAGTTCTTCAAGCAGATGGCTCAGTCCGCCGGCTTCGGCAAGATCTTCGAGGTGGGCCCGGCCTTCCGCGCCGACCCCTCTTTCACTAGCCGTCACGCTACGGAGTTCACCTCCGTGGACTCGGAGATCAGCTGGATCGAGAGCCACGAAGACGTCATGAAGCTGCACGAGGACCTGATCGTCGCCGGTTTCAGCGCGGTCAAGGCCAAGCACGGCGAGGCCATCAAGGAGCTCTTCGACGTCGAGGTCACCGTCCCCGCCACCCCGTTCCCCCGTATTCCGCTGGCCGAGGCCAAGGAAATCATCAAGGAGCGCGGCTACGAGGTTCCGCGTTCGGATGACGACATGGACCCCGAGGGTGAGCGTCAGATCGCCGCCTACGTGCGCGAGACCTACGGCCACGAGTTCGTCTTCCTGACCGACTACGCCGCCTCGATCCGCCCGTTCTACCACATGCGTCACGCGGACAACCCGGGCCTCACCAACTCCTACGACCTGATCTTCAACGGTGTGGAGATCTCGACCGGCGCTCAGCGTGAGCACCGCGTCGACGTCCTGGAAGCTCAGATGCGCGATAAGGGCATGGAGCCCAAGGAGCTCGACTTCTACCTCGACTTCTTCCGCTACGGCGCACCGAGCCACGGTGGATTCGGCATGGGCCTGGCCCGCGTGCTGATGCTCATGCTGCACGAGTCGAGCATCCGCGAGGTCACCTACCTGTTCCGCGGCCCGACCCGTCTGGCCCCGTAACCCGCGCTTACCCAGACGAAGGCCCGTTCCGCAGATGCGGAACGGGCCTTCGTAGTCTCGGGGGGGGGGGAGGTGCGTAACCGCTAGCGAACGGGTCAGAGCCAGCTAGTCTCGGGGGGATGGTGCGGAACCGTTAGTTTCGGGACTTCCTCCACCGCCGCCACAGTGCGGGCAGCGAGAGGGTTCCGGCTGCCAGCGGCCAGGCGATCACCGGGATCGCCAGCAGGATCATGATCGGGTACTGGGCGATCAGCTGATCGGCGAGCCAGTAGGAGACCAGCAGCGCGCTGCCGGCCATCGCGATCCAACGCGGCAGCACCCCCAGGATCAGCAGGATGCCCAGGCTGAGCTCCAGGGCGGGCATCAGAATCCCGAAGAATCCCGATCCCGGACCGAGAATATGCTCGGTGAAGAATTTATAGAATTCGGGCACCCGCGGGTTTTTGGAGGTGCTTCCCACCACCAGCAGGATGTCGGCCTGGCCGAATCCGGCGCGGTACTTGGTGATGCCCTCACCCAGCCAGAGGATACCCAGCACCACCCGGGCCACGGAGGCGGCGACCGCCGCGAGACGCCGGGGAAACACGGCGGTCACCGATCTCACCGCCTAGGCCAGGGGTGCGGCGCCGAAGACCGCCAGCGCCTTGTCGCAGTGCACCACGACGTACTTGAAGTCGCCGGCCTTGACACCGTCGAGCTTGAAGGTCTGCGAGGCGGCATCAAACTTAACCGCGCCCAGCGTGGTTCCCGCGGTCACCGCGGCCTCGTCGGTGCCGTTGGTCAGGTAGAGGTGCAGGTCGGGGCCCTCATCGGAGGAGAAGCCGGACAGGGTCAGGGTGTCGCCGTCGATCTTCGCGGTGCCGGCCACCTTCTTGTCGTTGAGCCCGGCGAAGGTTCCGCTGAGGCTTGCGGCGGCGGGGGTCGTAGCCTCGGCCGAGTGTGATGCGGCGGGCTTGCTCGACCCGGTGTCGGAGGCGGGCGAGCTACATGCGCTCAGACCCGCGGTGAGGGCGATGGCTGCTGCGGCGGTGACGAGAACGGTCTTGATGCGCATGATGTGGGTCCTTTCGATGGTGAACAACTTGCGTGATCAACAGCCAATCAATTCCGCCCCACCCCCGGAGCGGATATAACAGGGCCGTAAGCGCATATTTCATTCCCGTAAGAATTCAGGGTTCGCGCGGGATCCCCGGGTTAGTCTCGGACCTGTGGAATCGAAACCGCGTGTGATGCTGATTGAGGACGACCCAACCGTACGAACGGTGGTCGCCGATTTCCTGCGCGCCGCCGGGCTCGACCTGTCCGAGTATGGCGACGGGACCACCGCGGCCGCCGCAGTGCGCGAGCGCATCCCCGACCTGCTGATCGTGGACCGCATGCTTCCCGGCAAGAGCGGCGATGAACTGTGCCGCGAGGTGCGCGGTTACTCGGACGTCCCGATCATGATGCTCACCGCCCTCTCCGCGGTGGACCAGCGGATCGAGGGTCTGGAACACGGGGCCGATGACTATGTGGCCAAGCCGTTCTCGCTGCGCGAGCTCCAGCTGCGCGCCGAGGCGCTGCTGCGTCGACGCGCCACCGTGGGGGCTGCGGCGATGATCGTGCACGGCGACTTCCGCATCGACCCGGTGCACCGTCGCGCCTGGGCGCATGAGCGCGAGATCACGCTGACCGCCCGCGAATACGAACTCTTCCTCTACCTGCTGGCCAATCCCGGCCGCGATATCGGTCGCGACGAGCTGCTGCGCGAGGTGTGGGGCTGGGGCTTCGGCGATCCCTCCACGGTGACCGTGCACGTGCGCCGCCTGCGCGAAAAGATCGAACCCGACCCGCGCTTCCCCTGCCACCTGAAAACCGTGTGGGGTGCCGGATACCGTTTCTTTGTGGAGGCCACATGCTGAGCGTTTCCGATCTCTGCCTGATCGTCTTCACCACGGCCGCGTGCACCGCGGCGGTCTCGCTGCTCGCCTGGGGCGCGCTGCACCTCAACCGGCGCGGATCTATCGCCTCCCAGTTTGTGATCGTGACCGGGGCCGCGGTGGTCGCCGTGGCCGTATCCACGATCGTGGTGCTGATCGAGATGCTGTTCTCCGAGCACGACCTCACAGTGCTCGCCTGGCTGCTCGGTGTTGCCGCGCTGATGAGCATGACGGCGGCCTGGCTGATGACCACCCGGGTGGTGCGCCGCTCCACCGGGCACCTGCTGGATTCGACCCGGCGGATCGCCGACGGCCACGTGGTGGATCCCGAAAACCCCGGCTGGCGAGAGTTCGCCGCGCTCTCCGAGGAACTCGCCGATACCTCACGCAAGCTCGCCGATGCCCGCGCTGACATCACCCGGCTGGATGCGGCCCGACGCGAGTTTTTTGTCTGGATCTCCCATGATCTGCGCACCCCGATGGCCGGCATCCGGGCGCTGGCCGAGGCAATGGAGGCGGGGGTCGCCGAGCGTCCGGTCGAGTACAGCCGCCAGATCCGCGAGCGGGTCGACGCGATGGGCCTGATGGTGGACGACCTCTTCGCCCTGGCCAGGATCGAATCGGGCACCCTGGATCTGCGCCGCGAACTGGTGGACCTGCTCGACCTGGTCTCCGATGCGGTCTCCGACGTGCAGCACGTGGCCGCCGCCCGCGGCATCCGGATCGAGCAGCGCGGGGTCGAGGGTCACACGCTCTGGGGGGATCCCCGCGAGTTGACCCGGGCCATCGGCAACCTCCTGGCCAACGGCATCCGGCACGCCCCCGACCACTCGGAAATCCTGGTGTCGGCCACCACGCTTGAGGACGGGCACCTGGTGCTCAGCATCCTCGATCACGGCAGCGGCGTCTCGACCGAGGACCTGGGCCGCATGTTCGACGTGGGCTGGCGCGGCGACGCCGCCCGCACCGCCGAACCCGCCGGAACCCAGGGCGGCGCGGGCCTCGGCCTCGCCATCGTGCGCGGCATCGTCAAGGCCCACGGCGGCGATGTAAGTGCCCGCCTGGTGAGCGACGGCTTCTGTCTGGACATCACGCTGCCCACGGAGTCCGGCCGCTAGGCCACCCCCATCACACAGCACCACCCCCCGGGCCACAGACCCCGGCCGCTAGGCTGCGCTTCCCCACACACTTCCCCGGCACCCGGCCGGGGCTGATTGGAGTACCCTCATGTCCGAAAACGCCTCCCCCTCCCCCGAAATCTCGCCCGCCGCCGACCCCGTGCACGAGGCCCCCGGTCTACCCCTGGGTTCTGCGTTTCCCGATGCCCAGCTGATCGGACCGCACGGCGAGCCCACCACGTTCGCGGCTGTCCGCGGAGACCGACCGGCGGTTGTGGTGTTTTATCGCGGAGCATGGTGCCCCTACTGCAATGTGATCCTGGCACGCTATCGAAATGAGCTGGCCGGACCGCTGCGCGAGGCCGGTATCGCGCTGATTGCGCTGAGTCCACAAACCCCGGACGGATCGCTGAGCATCACCGAAAAGAACGATCTGGACTTCGACGTACTCTCCGACCCGGGCAACACGCTGGCCACCGAACTCGGGATCCTGCTGCGCCTGGACGAGCAGGCTCAGGAGCTCTATCGCGGCCACGGTGTGGACTTCACCGAGGTCAACGCCGACGGCACCGCGGTCCTCCCCCTGCCCACCGTCGCCATCCTGTCGGCCACCGGGACCCTGGAGTGGATCGAAACCTTCGCCGACTTTACCCAGCGCACCGAACCCGCCACCATCCTGGCCGCGCTGGAGTCCGTGACCCTGCGCTAGGTCAACCCCGGTCCACGGCCGGTGCCCACATCCGTTGAGGTGCGGACACCGGCCGTTTGTCTGCCCCAATCCTGTGTGTGCGCCCACCCATCGAGGCATCGGCTTGACCCGCTTCCAAATTTGTGTAATCGTTTACGCATAGCTTGGCTTCTGGCCCCCGATCAATGGAGAGAAAAATGCCAATTCCGGTCATCCTGGACTGCGACCCCGGCCACGACGATGTGTTCGCGATCTGGCTCGCCGCGGGCAACCCCGCACTCGATCTGAAGGCCATCACGACCGTCAGCGGTAACGGCTACCTCGAGCACACCACCCACAACGCGCGCGTCGCCTGCACCGTCGCCGGCATCACCGGCGTGCCGATCGCCGCCGGCGCGGCCGAGCCGCTTGAGCGCACCCTCACCCCCGGCACCTGGATCCACGGCGAGAACGCCCTCGGTGGCCCCGTACTGCCCGAGGTCACCGTGCCGCTGGATGAGCGCTCGGCCATCGAGCTGATCGCCGACACCGTGCGCGCCTCGGAGGAGAAGATCACCCTGATCCCCACCGGCCCGCTCACCAATATCGCCCACTTTGTGCGCACTTACCCCGAGCTGCTGGAGCGGATCGAGCGGATCGTCTGGATGGGTGGCTCGACCGGCCGCGGCAACTGCGGTGCCGCCTACGCCGAGTTCAACGCCTGGGCCGATCCTGAGGCCGTGGACGTGGTGCTGAAGTCGGGCATCGACTTCACCATGGTGGGTCTGAACATCACCCACCAGGCCCTGATTACCCAGGACGTGCGCAGCCGTATCCGCAACCTCGGCAACGAGACCGGCGTCTTCGGTGCCGAGCTGCTGGAGTTCTTCTGCAACTCCTATAACGATGTCGAGGGCATGCCCGACGGCCCCCTGCACGACCCGGTGGCAGTGGCCCTGGTCATCGATGCGGCCGTGGCCACCACCGTGCACACCCGCGTGGATGTCGAGCTGGTGGGCACCGAAACTGCCGGGGCAACCTGCGTGGACCTGCACGACATGCTGAAGCGCGAGAAGAACGCCCACGTGGCGATCGACCTCGACGTGGACCGGTTCTGGAGCCTGGTCGAGGATGCCGTCGCAACCCTGAAGTAGTCTCAAAAATGGCTGTGGCCCGCGGAATTCCGCGGGCCACAGGCGTAACTATGTACGCGGGTTACGGGCGACTCGTGGACTCGCGCACCACGAGCTGCGGGGCGATCCGGCTGTAGACGGTCGGGGCATCCCGATCCTCGGTGCGCAGCACCAGCGCGCGAATGGCCTCGCGGGCCAGCGCGGCGATCGGCTGCACCACCGAGGTCAGTGGCGGGTCGGTGATCTCGGCCAGCAGGGTGTCATCGAATCCGGTGAGCAGGGTGTCGCGCGGCACCCGCTTGCCCGCCGCGCGCAGCGCCCCGAGCACACCCACCGCGATCAGGTCGTCACCGCAGACGATCGCATCCGGGAGCTCACCCCGGGCCACCAGCGCGGCCCCGGCCTCGAGTCCGTACTCGCGGGAGAAGTTTCCAAAAATGGGCTCGTGCACATCGAGCCCCGCGGATGCCCGGGCGAAGGCCAACCGGCGCTCGCGCCCCACCGAGGTGTTGTCATTGGCGCCGATATAGACGATCGAGCGCACACCCTGCTCGCGCAGATGGGCGATCACCAGGTCGATGCCGCGGTCGTTATCCACCCCGATAAAGTCGCTGGCCAGCCCCTCGACCCGGCGGTCCAGCTGCACCAGCGGGATCCGGGCGGCGGTCTTAATCAGCGCCTCGCTGGAGCCCTGCGCATCCGAGGGCACCACGATCACACCCTCGACCCGGCCACCCAGCAGTAGGTCGAGCCGCCGCGCCTCGCGCTCAATCTCGCCGTGGGAATCGGCGATGATCAGCTCCAGATCCTGCTCCTGTAACTCGGCCTCGACCGCGTGCACCACCTGCGCATAAAACGGGTTACCCACCACGGGGATGATCATGCCGATGGTGCGATTGCTTCCCTCTCGCAACGCGCGGGCGGCCGCATTGACCTGGTATCCGAGGCGTTCGGCGGTGCGCTTGACCAGCGCCTGAGTCTTCCGAGAGACCCGATCCTTGCCCGCCAGGGCGCGGGAGGCGGTCGCGATCGAGACGCCCGCCGCATCGGCCACGTCCTGCAGGCGAACTTCCGCACTCATCCCGGACCCTTTCGCTGGAAATTGGAGAATTCCCAGCCTATCGGCAACCCCCGAAGGAATCCCGCGTTGCCGAAGTGGATGTTGTGGGGTATTCTCTGTGTAAACGATTACGCAAACATGCGGAAAACGAGTCCATTTCGTTCCCCGCGGGGTCGCGCAATCCACACCACAACTCCCCAAACCTCGGGCCCGCACGCGAATCTCGCGTAGGGTCTAACCTCACAACGAAGTGGACTATCCGATGAGCACTCCCCTCACCAGCCGAGGCCCCGCCCTCGCGCCCCGGACCGCGAGCGTCACCGCGCTCATGGTCGCGCTGCTGGCCTCGTGTTTCGCGTTCCAGCTCAACGCCAGCATGCTCAGCCCCGCCCTGGTCACCATCGAGCATGAGCTCGGGGCCACCGGTGCGCAGGTGGCGCTGACCCAGACCGCCTTCTTCACCTCGGCCGCGCTGACCACCCTGTTCCTCCCACGCCTGGGCGACCTGATCGGTCGTCGCAAGGTTCTGGTCTCGATGCTCATCGTGATGGCGCTGGGCTGCGTGATCGCCGCCCTGGCCACCAATATCCCGATGCTGCTGATCGGCCGCGTCATCCAGGGTGCCTCGGGTCCAGTGGTTCCGATGTGCCTGCTGATGCTGCGCTCCCAGGTGACCGAACCCAAGAAGTACGGCACCCTGCTGGGTGTGGTGACCGCCGTCAACGGTGGTATCGCCGGAGTGGACGCGCTGGCCGGAGGCTGGCTGGCCGGCAACTTCGGCTTCGCCTCGATCTTCTGGGTCATGGGTGCCGTCGCCCTGCTCGCCGCGATCTTCGTCCGCTTCATGGCCCCCGAGAGCCTCGGCGGAACCGCCGGCAAGATGGACTGGTGGGGCTCGGCCCTGCTGGTCATCTCGGTGGGTGCCGCGCTGATCATGATCAACGAGATCGGCAACCTGGCCGCCGCTAACTGGGCACTCGTAGCAATCCTCGCCGTAGTGACCGCCGTGTCCTTCTGGCTGTTCTGGCGTCTGGAGAACCGCAGCGCCCACCCGCTGGTGGCCCCCGCTCAGCTCAAGCACCGCTCCACCTGGGCGCTGGCCAGCACCTCGCTGCTGACCCTCGCCGGTGTCTTCGCGGTGATGAACGGCATCCTGCCCGCGCTCGCCCAGGACACCGAGGTCGGCCTCGGGCTCGGTGCCGGCGAGGTGGCCTGGTGGACACTGACCCCCTACGCCCTCGCGGGCCTACTGATGGGCCCGGTTTCGGGTCGCCTGGCCGCGAGCTTCGGCTACCTGCGCATGCTGCGCATCGGACTGAGCCTCACGGTGCTGGGCATCGTGGCGATGGTCTTCACCGTCGGCAGCGACATCCGCGTGATCATCCTGCTGCTCTCGATTGCGATCGGCATCAGCTACGCCGGTATCGGCAACATCATGATCAACGGCCTGGGCGTGGTGCTCTCCCCCAAGGAGGCCCCGGGCTCGCTGCCGGGCCTGAACACCGGTGCGATCAACCTCGGCGCGGGCGTCTCGTTCGCGGTGATCTACGCGGTCCAGACAGCATTCTCCGGCGGCGGAACCGCGGCCGGATACCAGGCGGCCATGGTGGCCGGGGCGATCCTGCTGGTGGGCGCACTGCTCATGTCGAGCCTGATTCCCCGCCCGACCAACGCCGAAATTTCCCGCTAGCCCGCGCTGGCACCCCAACCCCAAGGAATAGTTATGACCCCCGCCCCCGGGACCATTATCGTTGTCGGCTCACTCAACCTGGATCTCTCGGTGCAGACCCCGCGTCTGCCCGGACCCGGCGAGACCGTGACCGGAAACGAGCTGCGCTTCTCCCCCGGGGGCAAGTCATCCAATCAGGCCGCGGCGGCCGCCCTGCTGGGCGGCACCGTGAGCTTGGTCGGCGCGGTGGGCGACGATGAGTTTGCCGACCGGGTGCTCTCCTCGGCGAATGCGTTTGGGGTGGATACCACCCAGGTCGAGCGGATCGCCGCCTGCGCGACCGGTGCCGCCCTGATCGCCGTAGACGCCGAGGGCGAAAACAACATCATCATCGCGCCGGGTGCCAACGCCCAGCTTGCGGCGACCCATGTGGACGCGGTCCCGGATGCCCTGTGGGACGCAGCCTCGGTGCTGACACTAGCTCTGGAGGTTTCCCCGGAAACCGTGCTGGCCGCCGCCCGCCGGGCACGAGCTCACGACGTGCAGGTTGTGCTGAACCCGTCTCCGCTACGCGAGCTGGAGCCCGAGCTGCTGGAGCTGACCGATCTGCTGGTCCTCAACGAGCACGAGTTGGCCGGGCTGATCGGGATCGATCCCGAGGCCCCCATCGCCGGCGCGCACGCGCTTGAGGCGCTGGGTGCGCTGGGGATTTCGCGCTGCGTGATCACCCTGGGACGCGCGGGTGCGCTGGTCCTTGATGCCACCGCGACGGCCGGCGAACAGGTCATGCCGATTCCGGCATATGTCGTGGACGCGGTGGATACCACGGGCTGCGGGGACGCCTTTACCGGTGCGCTGGCCCACGCCCTGGCCGGCGGTGCCACACTGATCGAGGCAACCAGGCTCGGCGCACTGGTCGGTGCGTTTGCGGCACGCGGGGCCGGAGCACAGGTCTCCTACCCGACCGCGGCGGCTCTCGAAGCCTTCGGCGCGGAGGCTCATACGGCACGCGCCGCCTAGCGCGACCCAAATCGGCGATCCGATACTGCTGCCCTCGGCAACGACTCGGCGGTCGCTGGTCTTCGACTCGATACGACATCGGCCCGAACACACTTGGTGTGTTCGGGCCGATGTCGTATCTACGGGTTAGACCGCGAAGTCGATCGAGGCGCGCTCGGTGACGCGGGGCTTGACGTACTCGACCACCTTGAGGTGCTCGGGGTGGACCTGGTAGGCGGCGAGGGCTTCGGCGTCGTCCAGCTCGGATTCGAGGATGATGTCCCAGTTGTTCTCCGGGTACAGGGTGTTAGCGTGCACGCTCAGGGCACGCAGGCCCGGTACAACGCCCACGAGGGCTTCCAGGTTGGTGCGGATACCCTCGGCGTCTGCGGCGCGCGTAGCGGCGTCCTCGGCGGCGAGCTTCCAGGTGACAAAGTGGCGGACGGTCATGATTCTCCTTGAGCCGGGCATCGCGGGGTGCGAAAGCGGAATTTCCCAGCGGATGCCGGGGCTACAGGGCGGCGTCGAGCGCGGCACGCAGTCGCGCCGCGTCCACTCGCCAGTAGGTGTGCTGCTTACCATCAACAAGCAGCACGGGGATTTCTTCCCAGTGTCGGTCGTGGAGCTCGGAATCGTCAAGAATCGAGAGTTCTTCCAACGTAATGTCGGCCCGGTCGGCGTACTCGCCCATCACCTGGGTGACGGTGTCCTTGGCGTCTTCGCACAGGTGGCAGCCGGGTTTTCCAATCAGGGTCAGCGCGATCGAAGTCATGTTTCCACCCTATCTTCGCTGGGAATAAACATCATTCATTTACCAAAAAAGCATGCGCTGCCGACGCTAATCAGGCTCCAAGTAATTAGGCATGACCAACCTAGAACATGGTCACGTTCCCGTCTGTAGCTGGTGTCATTTTCACCAGCCTGTAAATCTTCCGTTCAGTCGGATTCTTGCCGCCCCCTGTCACCGTTAGAACTTCAAAAACGGCTCGCACTGGGCTGTTGGAAGCTGCGGCGGCAGCGACTGATTCGAACAACTCCGGATCAGGCACGGCCGCCTCGAAAGAACTATGTGAGTCCGTCGAAAACCACAATGACTCGCGAGAACGGCGATGTCCGTCGATCACCCCTATCAACTCAGTCTTTGATTCTGTCTCTACCCGCTCAGTGAGAACGGCGAGCAGACGAGCAGCACCTGCCGAAGTCACGCTGACGTCACTAAATCCATCGACCGAGCGTAACTGCCCTTCGATATCCCAATTCTGTGAGCCAATCACCTCTGCAGCTCGACGAAGCGCGATGTGAGCTTTAGCCGGCAACAACGCCGTAAGCCCAGACAAGACGTCGTCTGCCTGCGCTGTCTCGGAAGCCTTTTCAGACCGAGCTAATACTCGTGCAATCATGTCTAGCGAACGAGAATCGGCAGTTGGGGTTCGAGTAACTTGTTCAGACTGAACGCCATTTTCAGCGGGCGCAGGCACCTTCAGTACGAGATGCACAGACCCTGGAGCCGGTGCCAAAATGCGTAGTGTTGACTTTCGCCGCTCACGTCCTAAGGCTTGTTTCGCAACCTCTTTACAAGCATCTGAGATTGCACGAATAAAGTTGGCAAATGGCTCTGCATCTGTTTCGTGGCCAAAGACGGAGCCTCCTTCAAGATGTAGATCAAGCTCAGACTGTGACTTGTTTTTAAGTGAAAAAAGCGCTTTGGTCAACGTCTCGTTATCCTGCGCTAAAGCTTCGAGTGAACGCCTCGCCATACGGCTCGCAAAGTCATCGCTTTCTGCATCTAGCCAGGCTCGCCGGAAGGATTCCACTGCTTCAGGTGCGATAGTCAAAGGACCACCTCCAAATAACCCTTCTTGCGGCCGATGATCTGTTTTCGATCCTGGTCCAGGACCTCTGCCCACAATTCTTTCCAATAGACAGTGTCACCGACATCTCCGCGAAAACACACGAACGCATCTACCAAACCAGACATCGGTTGAACTCTGGGACCAGAAGTATCAGTCAGAAGCTGTTCAAAGCGACCCTGTTCCGACTCGGAAAGCGCGTTAACATCCACAGATTTGACCAGAATCATAACATCTACGTCTGACGGTGCAGCCCAGGTCTTATGAGTAACAAATCCGCCATTGATCCAGAAACGGGCTCCTGGCAACAGGTCGCGGACAAGCGCAATCCAAAGTTTGAAAGCTTCAAATACCCTCTGACGTTCGTCCGGAAAAGGAGCCTCTTTTACGAAGCGGTCCTCGATTTCGCTCAGATCGGTGCGATAGATTCCTGCGGGCAGGTACCACTCTCCATCAGGTATCAGTGGGATCATTTCTGCAGCTCCATGAACGCGAGCATATAGTTTTACGACAGTTTGCCTGAACGAAAACCCGCGATTGCCCCCGGATTGGGGAGATTGCTAGACGCACCAGTCATCCGTCCGCAATACCACAAGAACTACCATCTTGCGTCTATAAGCCACAATCTAATGATGTTTCCAGCAGTATTCGACAGCGAAAGACGACTCCCACATACTCGCTTCATACCGCTTTAACGCCAAAAAGCGCCTTCCCGAAGGAGGGCGCTTACTGGCGCGTTGCGTCTACTTCTTGTTGCGGCGCTGGTGACGAGTCTTACGAAGCAGCTTGCGGTGCTTCTTCTTCGACATACGCTTGCGGCGCTTCTTGATAACAGAACCCATGTAGGACCTCACATAAAGATTGGGCAGAGGACGCGAGAGCCACGGCCAGCTTAAAAATACCTCCGGTTAGTGTACCCGATTCTGGGGCGACGCGCGCACGCGCCGGTTTTCACTAGGAGTCGGAGCCCTTATTTCCGCCGAGTTTCTTGACCACGGCCTGGACCGCGGACTCCACTCGATGGGTTCCGGCGGCTGCCGCCTGACCGATTGCATCGGCCACCTGGCGGGCCTGCGCGGGCAGGCTGGCGGCCAGGGTCAGGACGTCTTCGGTGACGGCTTCGCCGCCGAGCAGCGGCAGCAGCCAGTCCTCGACGTCTTCCAGGGGATCGGGCGAGAGCCGGTAGAACCGGTGCTGTCCCTCTTCACGCACGGTCACCAGGTTGGCCTCGCGCAGCACCTTGAGGTGCTTGGAAACCGTGGGCTGGCTCAGCCCCAGCGCGGTCACGATTTCGGACACGCTGGTGCCCTGCTCACCCGTGCCGATCTCGGCCTGGCTGCGCTGGTGCAGGAGGTTGAGAATATCGCGCCGGGTGGCGTCCGCGATCACGTCGAAAATGTCTGCCATGTCCCCAGGCTACTCAGTCCGGGGACGGGATACCATGACTACCACCCGGCTTTGCATGAATCCGGGTCCGTATTTTTTTGAACGTGGGGAGGAAATCGTGGCGCAACGCCCAACTGTGAGTGGCTTTGGCCGGCTCAAGGAGGCGTGGAATACCGCGATTGGACACTCCCCTTCTCGCTTCGCGATCGGCGTCTTTACGCTGCTGATTTTGCTGTTCACGCTGCTATTTTCGCTGCCGATTGCCTCGGCTTCGGGCACGGTAACCCCGCTTGCGGATGCGCTGTTCACGGCCGTCTCGGTGATCTGTGTCACCGGCTTGTCCACCGTGGATATGTCCACCCACTGGTCGGCCGCCGGAAATGTATTTGTTTATGTCGGAGTGCAGATCGGCGCGGTCGGCGTGTTGACCCTGGCCTCGATCCTGGGCATGATCATCTCCCGCAAGCTCGGTCTGCGAGCCAAGTTGATCGCCGCCGGGGACACCAACCCGATGCGTATGCACCATGGCCCGGTGGCCGAGGGGCAGGCGATCCGGCTGGGTGAAATTGGTAGCCTGCTGCTCACCGTGGCCACCAGCCTGATCGTGATTGAGGGTGCGGTGGCGCTGCTGCTGTTCCCCCGCATGCTGATTGACGGGGTGGATCCGGGCACCGCGGCCTGGCAGAGCTTCTACTATTCGGCGATGGCGTTTACCAATACCGGGTTCACCCCCAATGCGGCGGGGCTGGGCAGCTTCAGTAACGACTACTTCTTCCTCGGCATCCTGGCGGTCGGGGTGTTCCTTGGGGCGCTGGGTTTCCCGGTGATCTTTGCGCTGCGCAAGAACCTCTTCCACCCGCGTAAGCTCCCGCTGCACGCCAAGCTCACCATCGTGACCACGCTGATTCTGGTGGTGGCCGGGGCGATCGTGTTTACGGTCCTGGAATTTGATAACCGGAAAACCCTCGGCGGGATGAACGCGGGTGATACCGCGTTCCAATCGTTTTTCCTGTCGGTGATGACCAGGTCGGGCGGATTCAACGCCATCGAGATCGGGGATCTGAACGGCTCCAGCAAGCTGGTCGCCTCGATGCTGATGTTTATCGGTGGCGGCTCGGCCTCCACCGCCGGCGGCATCAAGGTCACGACCCTGGCGGTGCTGTTCCTGGCAGCCTGGGCCGAAGCCAAGGGAAACCCGGACATGGAGGCCTTCGGCCGCCGGATCCCCCAGGATGTGGTGCGGGTGGCGCTCTCGGTGGTGTTCTGGGGTGCGGCGATCGTGGCGATTGCCACGATCATCCTAATCCAGATGACCAAGGATCCCCTGGAAAACGTGCTCTTTGACGTGGTCTCGGCCTTCGGCACGGTGGGGCTCTCGACCGGCCTAACCGAAACCCTGGACGATCCGGGGAAGTACGTGCTCGCGGTGACCATGCTGCTCGGACGGGTGGGAACGGTGACCCTCGCCGCAGCGGTTGCGGCCTCGACAAGCTCTAAACTCTATAGGCGCCCCGAAGAGCGCCCGATCGTGGGCTAGGGCCCCGAAAGGACAGGTGACACCATGGTTGATCGAATCAAGCACGACGCTCCGGTACTCGTGATCGGTCTCGGCCGGTTTGGGGCCGCGTGTGCCGGGGAGCTGGACCGTCTGGACCGCGAGGTCCTGGCGATCGATACCGACATGGAGCTGGTGCAGAAGTGGTCGGATCGGGTGACGCATACGGTCCAGGCCGACGCCCGCAACATCGAGGCGCTCAAGCAGATCGGCGCGCAGGACTTCTCCATCGCCGTGGTTGCCGTGGGCTCCTCGATCGAGGCGAGTGTACTGATCACCGCAAACCTGGTGGACCTCAAGGTGCCGCAGATCTGGGCGAAGGCCGTCTCGCAGTCGCACGGCAAGATCCTGGCCCGGGTGGGCGCAAACCACGTGATCTATCCCGAGGCCGAGGCCGGGGAGCGCACCGCGCACCTGGTGAGCGGACGGATGCTCGACTTCATTCAGTTCGATGACGACTTTGCGCTGGTCAAGATGTATCCGCCCAAGCCCATCCGCGGGATGAGCCTGGACGAGTCGGGCGTGCGTACCAAGTACAACATCACGGTGGTCGGGGTGAAGTCTCCGGGTAAGCCGTTCACCTATGCGACCGCCAACACCGTGGTATCCAACCACGACCTGGTCATCGTGTCGGGGACCTCGGCGGATATCGAACGCTTCGCGGCGCTGGGTTCCTAGCCGGGCGCACGTCCCCCACATTGCGATGCGTGACGTTGCATGACGTCCGCCCTAGACGCACCGGGGTGACAGCGCGCATCCTGAGATGCATGAACAATCAGCTCTCGAGTGATCCGGTGGCGCAGCTGCGTAGCGCGCGCTCCTCGATCAAGTGGACCCGTTATCCGGCCGACGTCCTCCCGCTGTTTGTTGCCGAGATGGACTACCCCGTGGCCGCTCCGATCACCGCGGAGCTGATTGCCCGGGTCGGAGCCTCGGACCTCGGTTACGTGGATGGTCCGGGTCCACTGACCGCCGCGTTCTCACGTTTTTCCACCGAGCGGTGGGGCTGGACCCCGGATCCCGAGCGGGTGCGGATCGCCACCGATGTGAGTGTGGGCATCGTCGAGACCCTGCGCTACGGCCTGCGCGCCGAGGCGAACGTGGTCATCACGCCGCCGGTGTATCCACCCTTCTATGAGCTGGTCGAGGAGGCCGGGCACCAGCGCGTTGAGGTGCCCCTGATCGAAACCGACGGTACCTGGACCCTGGATCTGACAGGCCTGGAGGCGGCATTTGCCGCCGGTGCCGACGCCTTCCTGCTGTGCAATCCACACAACCCGATCGGGATCGTGCACACCCGCGATGAGCTGTCAGCCATTGCCGCCCTGGCCGCCCGCTACGGCGTGCTGGTCATCAGCGACGAGGTGCATGGCCCGCTGGCCCATCCGGAACACCCGTTCACGCCGTTCCTGGCGGTGGCCGGGGAACACGGGGCCTCGGCGGTCACCGTGACCTCGGGTTCGAAGGGCTGGAACCTCGCCGGGGCCAAGTGTGCGCTGGTGATTGCCGGCGACGCGATCACCACAGAGGTGGTGGATCGTTTCCCCGAGGAGGTGGCCTGTCGGGCCAGCATCCTGGGTGTGCACGCCAACACCGTCGCCTTCTCGTGTACCGACTGGTTGGACGACACCGTCACCAAGATCGTCGAGAACGACCGCCTGCTCGCCTCACTCTTTGCCGAACACCTCCCCGCCGCCACCTATGTCCGCCCGCACTCCAGCTATCTCGGCTGGCTTGATCTGCGGCCGCTGGGACTGGGGGACGACCCCGCCGCCTTCCTGATCACCCACGCCCGTGTCGCGCTCAACGCCGGGCACACCTACGGGGATTCGGGCCGTGGCTTCGCCCGGATCAACCTGGCCTGCGATCCCGATGTGCTGCGCGCCGCCGTGGAGCGCATCGCCGCAGCTACCGCCCTGGTGGTGGCCGCCTAGTCCCGCTTTCCTCTCGGAAATCCTCGGGCAGACTATGGGCCCGATCGTTGGCAATAATCTCGCCTGAGCGTTCCTGCGCGGCCGGTGCCCAGCCGTACGCGTCCGTGACTGCGGCGTCGGCAAACGGACGCAGCGCCCCGCGAGCGCTACGTCGGGTGCGGCGACGCGTGATGACCCGGATGGTCACAACCAGCAGCGCGCCTCCCACCAGCGCGCAGAGAGCAAAGCTCATCCACTCCGACAGTACGTCCATGCGGTTCCCCTCCCCCGGGTGCCAGGTACGCCTCACACGCGGAGGCTTCCCCACCCAGGGTAGCCGGGCACGGCGGGCGACACAGCCCGTGCGGCGAGATCGCCTCCGCAGCGGTTCGAGATCCGTCGCGCACCGAGGCCCCGCGGGACTCTGACCGCGGGGCCTGCTTGCTCGGCCTAGTACCCGGCGGCGCTCACCGCGTCGAGGGCGTGGCCGAGGTCGGCGATGATGTCCCCGGCGCTCTCGATCCCGATCGAGAGGCGCACCAGACCCGGGGTGATGCCCACGGCCAGGCGCTCCTCCTCGGTGAGCTTGGCGTGGATCGTGGAGCCCAGGTGGATCGCCAGCGAGCGCACATCGCCGATGTGGGTCATCGGGGTTACCAGGTCCAGGGCGTCGATGAAGACGCGGGCGGCATCGCGGCCCCCGGCGAGGTCAAACGAGACGATCGATCCGGCCCCCTGCGGCAGGTACTTTCGGGTCAGCGGATAGTACGGGCTGCTCTCCAGGCCCGGATAGTGGATCTGCCGCAGCGCCGGATGCCCCTCAAACTCGCGGGCCACGGCGAGCGCGTTGTCCACGTGCCGTTCCATCCGCAGCGAGAGGGTTTCGATGCCCTGCAGCAGCAGGAAGGTCGAGGTGGGCGGCACGGTGGGTCCATATTCGAGGATCGTGACCGTACGCAGGAACCCCAGGTACGCTCCGGCTCCGAAGCGCTCCACGGCCGAACCGACGCCGGGGCGCGGCGAGGTGGTGAGGTGCGGGAAGCGGTCGGCGTTCGCGGCCCAGTCAAACGTCCCGCCGTCGATGACCGCACCGCCGATCACCGAGCCGTGTCCGGCCAGCCATTTCGAGGTGGAGTGGATCACGATGTCGGCACCCCATTCGATCGGTCGACAGAGATAGGGGGTCGCCACCGTGGAGTCCACCACCAGCGGAACACCGGTGGCATGGGCGATGTCGGCGAGCGCCGCGATGTCCACCACGTCCCCCAGCGGGTTGGGGATGGTCTCGGTGTAAATGGCCCGGGTGCGCTCGGTGACCTTCGAGTGCCACACCTCGGCCGGAGCATCGGCGGGGACGTATTCAACGCTGAGACCCTGCCGGGCCAGCGATGTGCGGAACATCTCGCGGGTGCCCTCATAGAGGTTGGTTGTGGCCAGGATGTGGTCGCCGGTCTGGGCAAGCGCAAACAGGGTCACCGCGATGGCCGCCTGCCCGCTGCCCACCAGGACAGCATCAACCCCGCCCTCGAGGTCGGCAATGCGCTTGGCCGCGACGATATTGGTCGGGTTGTCATTACGGGAGTACGCCCGGCGGCTGGATGCCCCGGCGAAGCGCTCCTCCCCATCATCAAAACTGGAAAAGCGGTACCCCGCGGTCTGATAGATCGGGGTCACCCGGGCGGTGGTTTCGGCATCGTTGATCTCACCGGCGTGAATCTGCCGGGTCTCAAAGCCATAGGACGGGGAACCTGTGTGCGCTGACATGGGGCCACGCTACTCGCGGGATCCCTCCCGAGTCACCCCCTGGGTAACACACGGCAATCTTCTCTTCCCGGCCCTGTCACACGCGTTCATCTGCCGACGCATAAGGACACGATTGCCGGATGCGGGATTCCACGCTCCTAGGCTGACACCGCAGCCTGTGACCCACACCCGATCCGCATTCGGGTGCGGCATCCCGGGTGCTCCCGCCGCAGCGATGCCCGGGAGTTCGATTTACAACGCAAGGGGAGACACATGTCAACGATTCGAGGTGAGAAGAAACTCGGCTTCTTTACCCGGGTACTGGATCAGGTGGGCTCCGGGGACAGGCTTCGCCTCGCACTCGAACAGATTGTGCACGCCGAATCCTTCGGTTACGACTCCGCCTGGGTCGCCCAGCACCACTTCAACCCGCATGAGGGCGGACTGCCCAGCCCGTTTGTGTTCCTGTCCCATGTGGCCGCCCACACCCAGCGCATCCGGCTGGGCACCGGCATCGTGACCCTCCCGTTGGAAAACGCGGTTAGGGTTGCCGAGGATGCCGCCGTCTTTGACCTGCTCTCGGGTGGACGTCTGGAACTCGGTGTCGGCAGCGGCGGAACCCCCAGCGCGTTTGCCACGTTTGGGCGCAACCCCGCCGACCGCTCGCGCGACTTCGCCGCGGGCCTGCGGGTGCTGCGTCAGGCGCTCGCCGGGGAACCGTTGGGCCGCAATCGCAACCGGCTCTCCCCGCCCGCACCCCGGCTGGCCGAGGCGATCTGGCAGGCGACGTTCTCCCCCACTGGCGGCACCCGTGCCGGACGCGCGGGCGACGGCCTACTGCTCTCGCGCACCCAGCAGCGCTCCCCGCGCACCCCGAACCTGACCCTCGCCGAGATCCAGGACCCCATCGTGGATGCCTACCTGGAGGCCCTGCCTGCCGGAGTCTCCCCCCGCATCTCTGGGGCCCGCACCGTGTTTGTGGCCGATGATCGCCGCACCGCCCTGCGCTTTGCCGAGGCCGGGCTGCGGCGGGCGGCGGCGCAGTTCCGGGCGGCCGGTCAGATCGTGCTGGGTGACACCCTGCCCGAGCTGATCGCCGAGTTTGACGTGCACCTGGGAACCCCGGAGGAGGTCACCGCCTCACTCTCGGCCGACCCGGTCCTCGAACGCGCCACCGATTTGGTGTTCCAGGTGCACTCGGTGGATCCCCCGCACGAGTACATCCTGCGCTCGATCGAGCTGATCGCTACCCAGGTGGCCCCCGCCCTCGGCTGGGCACCGGCGATCGGCAGCCCGGCGCCCGCGCTGTCCTAGATCGTTTCACCCCCGCTTCGCCTCAGCTTCGCCTCGAAAGGAATTCAGCATGACCCAGGATCTGATTGATCACCTGGTCGGGATCACCCCCGGCTCCCCGGTGGACCTCGTCCGCTCGCGCCGCCCCGAAGCCCGCGCCAACGCGCAGGCCAGCTATGACGCGCTGCTGGAACCGGCCGAGCCCGGCGCGGTGTCCGCGGTGGATCGGTATGCGCTCGCCGCATTTGTCACGGCGATCAGCGCCGAACCCGCCACCGCCGGGTTCTACCGCGAGTACCTGAGTGAACTGGACACCCATGTGGGTGCGCGGATCGAGTCGCTGGCCGCCGCGGCCGCCGCCTCCGGTCCGTTTGGGCACTACCCTTCGGCTGCGCTGGCATCTGAGAACACCGAGGGACTGCGCTTCGAGGTCCCCGAGGCTGATCGCGCGGCCCTTGGCGCACCGCTGGCCGCGGCGCTGGAACACGCTCACCTACTGGTGTTCCGTCCCCGGGAGGCGAGCGCCGCCGCGCTACAGAAGCTGCTGGATGCGGGCTGGGATGAAACCTCGATCGTGGTGATCTCGCAGCTGATCGCGTTCCTGAGCTTCCAGCTGCGCCTGGTCGCGGGCCTGCGCCTGCTGGCTCAGGACCCGGCCACGACCGGCATCATCACCGACCACACCCACGCCGAGACTACCGGCGGGGACACCGAGCACACCCACCCCGAGACCACCGGCGGGGACACCGAGCACACCCACCCCGAGACCACCGGCGGGGACACCGAGCACACCCACCCCGAGACCGTAGGAGCACACGCATGAGCGAGACCACACCGGGACGGGTCCTGGACTACCCCGAGCTGCGAGCCCCCGAGGTCTTTACCCGCGACGGGCTGGGCTGGGTGCCGTGGATCGCCCCGATCCCCGAGGATGAGCTGACCGCCGAGCACCTCACCGCGCTGGTGGACAAGAACCGCGCGAAGCTGCCCTACTTCCGTCTGCTGGTCCGCGATCCCGAGGCGCTGCGTGCCCGCACCGCGACCGACAATGACATCTTCTACAACACGGACGCGGGCCTGCCCCGAGCCGACCGGGAGCTGTCCGCGGTGGCCGCCTCGCGCAGCAACGGCTGCCTGTTCTGCGCCTCGGTGCACGCACGCTTCGCGACCCAGCAGTCGGGCCGCGCCGAAGACATCGACCGTATCCTCGCCGACGGCATCGACTCCGCTCAGGATGAGCGCTGGAGCGCCATCATCGACGCCTCGGTGGCGCTGACCGCTACCCCGGTCGCCCTGTCCCAGGACCACCTCGATGCGCTGCGCGCAGCGGGCCTCGACGACCTAGAAATCGCCGATGCCCTGCACGGTGCCGCCTTCTTCAACTGGGCGAACCGCCTGATGCTCTCCCTGGGCGAGCCGGAGCTCCCGGCCGCCCGCTAGTCCACACGCACAGGCGTGGGGTCCGGTTTCGGGCCCCGCGCTTTGTGTGTGCTCAGCGGACCGATCGTGCACGGGCCGATCCCGGTTTGCCCTGAAGCATCGGATGTCAGCATCGGCCACCGATTCGCACGATGCGCGCCATCTCGGGTGAGAGGCCCGGAGAATTGCGGGTGCCGCGGCTAGTCTAAATCCCTGAGTTCAGACGCTAGGGGAGATGATGACCAGGAGATTCGGGTTCGTTTTATCCGTCACGGGTGTGTTCCTCCTGGCCTCGCTACTCACCGGATGCACCAGCCCTTCCAACCAGCTCACGCTGACCTACGGCCCCGACAATACGATGGTGACGCTCTCCCCTAGCAACATCCGGTGCTCAGATAGCGAGATCAGAGGGTCCTCCGTCGGGGGAAAGCCCACCGGCGGATTCAGCCTCGGGATCAAAAATGAGGAGCGCCCTACCCGTGGGATGGTCACGGTGACAGGCTCGGACCTGATGGTCTTCACAACGGATACCGCCATCGACTTGCCGTCGTCCGAGAATTCGACAAGCTTCACGGATCTCAGCGGAACGATTACGGTTTCTCCGACCAATACCGACGAGCGCCCGCCAACCGACCTGGACAACATCGTCGTGGGCGACGGGGAAGAATTCACCGCGACCCTCAGCGGTACGCTCACGTGTGATCCCGCTCGAGACAGTCGCACAACAGGTCGCTAATACAAACGCACAAGCGCGGGGTCCGGTTTCGGGCCCCGCGCTCTTGTGTGTCCCGCGACTACGCCTGGCCGGGCAGCAGGTCGTCGAGGAAGCCCTGCCAGCCGGCCAGCGCGGCCGCCTGCTGATCGGGGGCGAAACCGGGGGTTTCCTGGCTGAAGTGGATCAGGGTGCCGTCGACGCCGTCCTCGTTGGCCGGAGCGAGGGTGACCACCACGGCGGCACGCTGGGGCTCTGCCGGGTTGTCGGTCAGGGTGAAGACGAAGCGCTCGTTGGGCACAATCTCCAGGAAGTCGCCCGCCCAGTTGATCGTGTTTCCATCCGGCAACACCATCGTGGCCTTCCAGGTGCCCTCGATCTCGGGAGCGAAGTCGAGCTGGTCGAGGGGCACCTCGATCGTGTTCCCACCGAACCAGCGGGCGAAGTGCTGCGGGGTGGTCCACGCCTCAAAAACCTCGGCGGGACTTGCCTCAAAGAACCGATCGATCTCGATGCCGTCGGCGGTAATTCCGGTCATGATGCCTCCTGGGTTGAGTGCGCGGGACGGGGCTCGCAAGGCCGTGCAGCGGTGCGAGAATCCCACCCGTTAAATGCACCACGAACGAGCCTCCGAGTCAACCACCAACGTCCACCGAAACATGCCGTAACACCAGGAAGAAACCTGCCGTAATACTCGCCGGTTTGCCCCTTCCACGTTGTTAGTCTCGGGTCACGGCATCGCCAGACGATGCCCGGAGCGAGCACCGAGCCCGGTATCCGCCCCACCGATATTTTCCCCAAGGAGATAGGTGTGGCTACTACCTTTTCATTTGAGCTTTACCCGCCCCGATCGGCCGCCGCTGCCGATGCGCTCGAGGTGTCCCTCGCGCACCTGGTGGCATCCGGACCCGAGTTCATCTCGGTGACCTACGGAGCCGGCGGCACCACCACCGACCGCTCCCTACGAGTCCTCCAACAGCTGCGCGCGGGCGGGGTCGACGCGATGGCACACCTCACCTGCGTGGGCTCCTCCTACGCCGAGGCCTCGGCGATGATCCACGAGTTTCTCGACGCCGGGATCACAAAGTTTCTGGCGCTGCGCGGCGATCCTCCGGCGGGCGCGAAGGAGGGCGAGGACTTCCTCGGCGACCTCGGGTCCGCCGGCGAGCTGGTGCAGCTGATCCACCGCATCCGCGCCGAAAAGGCCCAGTTCGTCCAGCCTCCGCTGGCCGGATTCCCGCGGGGCACCCGGCTCGCGCCGCAGCCCAAGGTCACCATCGCCGTGGCCGCGTTCCCCAACGGTCACCCGCGCTCGCGCTCGGTCTCGCAGGATCTCGACACCCTGCTGGCCAAGGAGGCGGCCGGGGCGAACCTGGCCATCACCCAGCTGTTTTTTGATCCCGAGGACTATCTGCGCTTTGTGGATCAGGCCCGGGCCGCGGGCATCACGATGCGTATCCTCCCGGGGATCATGCCCGTGCTCAGCGCCGAACGGCTGCACCGCATCGTGCAGCTCACCGGAGAAAAGCTTCCCACCGAACTGCTGCGAAAGCTCGAAGCGGCGGGATCCCCCGAGGCGCAGTTCGAGGTGGGCGTGGACCATGCCAGCAGCCTCAGCCGCGCCCTCCTGAACGGCGGCGCCAGCGGCCTTCACCTCTATACCTTCAACCAACACCCGGCCGTCCTGCGCATCCTGCGCGAGACCGGTCTCTACGTCCCCGTAAAGGAATACGCATGACCCACACACCGTTCCCCACCGGCACCATCCTCGGCTATCCGCGGATCGGTCCGCGCCGTGAGCTCAAGCGCGCGGTCGAGGCCTTCTGGGCCGGCAAGACCTCCGCCGAGGAGCTGGAGACCACCGCCCGCGAGCTGCGCGCCGGTACCCGCGAGCGCCTGGCCGCACTCGGCCTGGGCCGCGAGGACTCCTCGATCCCCGAGGCCTTCAGCTACTACGACCAGGTGCTGGACGCCGCCGTCACCGTGGGCGCGATCCCCACCCGCTTCGAGCGTCTCGTTGCCGAAGATGGCACCGTAGACCTCGCCGGCTACTTCACCATCGCCCGCGGTGAGGGCGCCGATGTGCCCGCCGAGATGACCAAGTGGTTCGATTCGAACTATCACTACCTGGTGCCCGAAATCGGCCCCGACACCACCTTCCACCTGGCCTCGCGTCGCCTGGTTAACGAGGTCATCGAAGCCCGCGAGCAGGGCTTTGTCACCCGCCCGGTGATCGTCGGCCCGGTCACCCTGCTGGCCCTCGCCAAGCCCGCCGTGGACGCCCCCGCCGGCTTCACCCCGATCTCGCGCCTCGACGACCTGCTGCCCGTCTACGCCGAACTGCTGGCCGCCCTGCACGCCGCCGGTGCCGAATGGGTGCAGCTGGATGAGCCGGCCCTGGTGAGCGAGAGCATCGAGGTGCCCCGCGCCGAGCTGCTGGCGGCCGCCACCCGCGCCTTCGAGGTGCTGGGAGGCGAGAGCGAACGTCCGCAGATCTTCGTAGCAGCCCCCTATAACGACCTCGGCGACGCCCTGCCGGTGCTGCTGAACAGCCCGGTTGAGGCGATCGGTGTGGACCTGGTCCGCGGCGCAGTGCCCACCGGTTTCGAAACCTCAAAGACCCTCGTCGGCGGCGTGATCGACGGTCACAACATCTGGCGCGGCGACCTCGCCGGTGCCTGGGAGACCCTGGAGAGCCTGCGCGCCCTGAGCCCCAACGTTGCCGTCTCCAGCTCGACCAGCCTGTTCCACGTCCCGCAGGATGTGACAGTGGAAACCAAGCTCGACCCGCGCCTGGTCTCCTGGCTGGCCTTCGCCGACCAGAAGGTGGGACAGATCGCCCTGCTCGCCACCGCCCTGACCGAGGGTCCCGTTGCGATCTCGGCCGAGCTGGCCGAGGCCACCGCCGCCCTCGCTGACCGCCACTCGGCGCCCGGCGTGCGCGACGGTGCCGTGCGTGAGCGCGCGGCCGCGCTGACCGACGCCGACTTCACCCGCGGCGACTACACCGAGCGCCTGAGCGCCCAGGATGCGGCGCTCGGCCTGCCCCCGCTGCCGACCACCACGATCGGTTCGTTCCCGCAGACCGGCGATATCCGCCGCGAGCGCGCCCGCTTCGCCCGTGGGGAAATCACCGAGGCCGAGTACCGCGGCGCGATGGAGGATGAGATCCGCCGCGTGGTTGACCTGCAGGAGGAGATCGGCCTGGACGTGCTGGTACACGGCGAGCCCGAGCGCAACGACATGGTCCAGTACTTCGCCGAGAACCTCGACGGTTTTGCCGTGACCGAGCTCGGCTGGGTGCAGAGCTACGGCAGCCGCTGTACGCGTCCGTCGCTGCTGTGGGGCGACGTGTCGCGTCCGGCACCGATCACCGTGGACTGGTCCACCTTCACCCAGTCCCTCACTGCCAAGCCGGTCAAGGGCATGCTGACCGGTCCGGTCACGATCCTCGCCTGGAGCTTTGTCCGCGATGACCAGCCGCTGGCCGACACCGCCAATCAGGTGGCCCTGGCCCTGCGCGACGAGATCGCCGACCTGGAGGCCGCCGGCATCGGCATCATCCAGGTGGATGAGCCCGCGCTGCGCGAGCTGCTGCCGCTCAAGCTCGCCGACCAGCCCTCCTACCTCGACTGGTCAGTGGGATCCTTCCGCCTGGCCACCTCGGGCGTGGCCAAGGAAACCCAGATCCACACCCACCTCTGCTACTCGGAGTTTGGCGTGGTGATCGACGCGATCAACCGACTGGACGCCGACGTGACCTCGATCGAGGCCGCCCGCTCCAAGATGGAGGTTGTGCCGGACATCGAGCGCTCGGGCTTTGGCCGCGGCATCGGACCGGGCGTCTACGACATCCACTCGCCGCGCGTTCCCAGCGTGGACGAGGTCACCGAGCTGCTGCAGACCGCGCTGGGCTCGATCCCGCAGCGCCAGGTCTGGGTCAACCCGGACTGCGGCCTGAAGACCCGCGGCTATGACGAAACCGTGGACTCGCTGCGCAACATCCTGGCGGCAACCCGCACCGTGCGCGAGACGCTGAGCGCCTAGCCCACACCCAAGCGGCGGGGTCGGAGAGCATTCTCCGGCCCCGCCGCCGCGTTGTAGGCGAGTGCATGGACGCGCATCCGCCGCCATGCTTCGGAGTGGAAACCTAGTGTGAGGCCGATGACGCTTCACACAGACCCGAAACACGGGGATCGGAAGCCTTTCCGAACACACAGGAATTACACACACTATCCCCCCCTTGTGACCCCACACAAGGGGACATAGCGTACGATCATGGTAAGAGCGGTCAAGCAACGAGAACTCGAGCGATTTCTCGCGTCCAGAAAATGGACCCTACTGCGCACAAAGGGCGGACATAACGTGTGGGGCTCCCCGAACGGAACCGATTCGGTGGCGATCCCCACCCACGGGATAGTCTCCCCGGGAGTCGTGCGCCAGGTCATGAAAAAGCTGCCGGACACTCCCTCAAGTTGGAAATAGGAAGAAATCCACAATGGCACATGAGTACAAAGCGACCGCCCGGCGTGAAGGCAAGTGGTGGATCATTACGGTTCCTGAGATCGATGCGGTCACACAGGCTCGTCACGTCCGAGAAATTCAGACAATGGCGGATGGCGTCGTGACGGCGATGCTTGATCTCGACGAGGGCGAGGCCACCGTCACCGTTAGCATCGAGATGCCCGCGAACGCCAAGGAAGCCTGGGAAGAAGCGGCACGCCTCCAGGCTCAGAGCGAACAGAGCAGTCAGCGAGCCGCCGCGCTGCGGCGCGAGGCCGTCCGGAATCTGCTGACCGAAGCGCAGCTCTCTCAGAGCGACGCCGGTGCCCTGCTCGGGCTCTCCTACCAGCGGGTGCAGCAGCTGGCGAAGACGGTCTAGGCAACCGACAGGCCCGGCATCACCCTCCGCCCGTTTTTACCATTGGCGAAGCGGCGCTGGTTAGCGTGAAGACATGTCGACGCACATCACAAAGGTTGCCCTGTCCGCCACACCGCTGCTGCTTGCGCTCACCCTCGGCCTCGCCGGGTGCACCGCCGACGCCGCGGCTCCCTCGTCACCGACCTCCGCCGGGGATGTCCACAGCACCCTTGCCACCCATGGGCTGGAGGGACTCGATGCCCGCGGAGTGATCGACAAGCTGGAGGCGACCTCCCTGGATCAGCGCCCGCGCGATCTGATGGCCTCGGTGCGCCCGGCGACCCTGATGCTCACCGATCAGTCCGGGCAGACCTCCGAGCTGCCGATGCCAGCGGATGAGTTCTACCTGTCGGTCGCACCGTACCAAAACAGCTCACACGACTGTTTCTTCCACAGCCTCACCACGTGCCTCGGCGAGCTCCAGGATGCCGAGGTCGAGGTGACGGTCACCGACTCAACCGGCGAGAAGATCCTCGATCAGAAGCTCTCCACCAACAACAACGGCTTCGTCGGAATCTGGCTCCCCCGCAACATCAGCGGAACCCTCACCATCTCCCAGGACGGAAAGTCCGCAACCACGCAGATCGCCACCGGTGATGAGGACCCCACCTGCCTCACCACCATGAAGCTCGGCTAGCTGCCGGCCGCGAGCTCCTTGGCCCGCGCCAGGGCGGCGTCGGTCGCCCGGATGAACATCTGGTCCAGACCGGCGTCGCTCATCACGGCGAGCGCACGCTCGGTGGTGCCCTTGGGGCTGGTGACGTTGATACGCAGCTGGGTCGGGGTCTGGTCCGATGCCGCCAGGAGTTCGGTGGCCCCGCGGAAGGTGCCCTGCACCAGCAGGTCGGCCTCTTCCGGGCTGAAACCCTTTTCGATCGCGGCGGCGGTGAGCGCCTCGATCAGCGCAAACACGTAGGCGGGGCCGGAGCCGGAGATGGTGCTGAGCGCGTCGATCCGGTCCTCGGCCACCTCAAGAACCTCGCCCACGGTCTCAAAGACCGCCCGCACGGCGGCCATCGCGGCCGCATCGGCGCGGGTACCGGGGGCGATACCGGTAACGGCACGGCCCACCACGGCGGGGGTGTTCGGCATCGAGCGCACCACGATCGCGGTGTCCGGGAGAATCGACTCGAAGGTCGCGATGGTCACACCCGCGGCCAGGCTCACCACGATCGCGCCGGGCTTGAGCGCCGGAGCAATCTCGGCGAGCAGGTCCGGAACCATGCCGGGCTTCACACCGATCAGGATGATGTCGGCGCCGGCGGCGGCCTCACGGTTGCCCTCGGGGTTCTCGTTCAGCGCGACTCCGGTCACGCCCTCCAGCTTCGACAACGCCGCGGCTTTTTCCGGCGTGCGATTGGTCGCGATCACCGGGCTGGTGGCGGTGGCTCCCGAGGCGACGAGGCCGGAGAGAATCGCCCCGCCCATCGAACCGGTACCGAGGAATGCGATGCTGGGTGCGTTCGTGGAGGTCATCTCCCCATCCTAAATCCGCGCCGTGTGTGCATGCCCGCGTGGCGTGATTCGGATTACCCTGGGAGCATGAACCTCGAGCCGCTACTGCTTCGCCTGGACCGTATCGCCGGTGGATCGCGCGCCTCCGAGCGCATCGCCGAGGAGGCTCGCACGCATCCGCGCACGGTGCGGGCATTCCGCGCGGTGACGATCCTGCTGCTGATCGAGCTGGTGCTCGGCATCGTCGCCGTGGTGATCGCGCTCGTCCTACTGGGCCGTGGCGAACACGTGCCGCTGTCGGTGTGGACACGCAGCGTGGTGGTGCTCGGCATGACCGCGACCCTGTTCTACTTCTCCTGGCGCGCGCAGCTGGGCTGGTCCTGGGGCTACTCACGGCTGCGCCTGTTCAGCAAGATTTTCCCGGTGGTGACCCTCGTGCTTGCGGCAATCCCCGGGTTCTACCCGGTGTGGATGATCACCGAGCAGATCATCTTCAGCCTGATCCTGATCGGCGTGGCCGACTACCTCGACTCCGACCACATGCGCGACACCTTCCGTCGCCCGACCCCGCCGGCTACCGTGCAGGGCTAGGATGTGATCCACCACACGAGGGGGATCACATGAGTACACAGGGCGGCAATCGCGCCATCATCGCGGCACTGCTGGCGAACGTCGGCATCGCGCTGACCAAGTTCATCGCCTGGTTCTTCTCCGGCTCGGCGTCGATGCTCGCCGAGGGTGTGCACTCCCTCGCCGACTCGGGCAACCAGCTGCTGCTCCTGCTGGGCGGACGCAAGTCGCGCCGTCTGGCCGACGAGGAGCACCCGTTCGGGTACGGACGCGAGCGCTACGTCTACGCGTTTGTGGTCTCGATCATCCTGTTCTCAGTCGGTGGCGTGTTCTCGATCTATGAGGGCATCAACAAGCTCACCCACCCGCACGCCCTGGAAATGTGGTGGCTGCCGATGGTGGTGCTGACGGTAGCGATCGGGCTCGAGGGCTTCTCCCTGCGCACGGCGATCCGCGAGTCCAACCACACCCGCGGCACCCAGTCCTGGATCCAGTTCATCCGCCGCGCCAAGGCCCCCGAGCTGCCCGTTGTCCTGCTGGAGGACGTGGCCGCGCTGATCGGTCTGGTCCTCGCCTTCCTCGGAGTCGGCCTCACCGTGATCACCGGCAATGCCACCTGGGATGCAATCGGCACGCTGGCCATTGGTGCGCTGCTGGTCCTGGTCGCGATCGTGCTGGGCATCGAAACCAAGAGTCTCCTGGTGGGCGAGGGCGCCACCGCCGAGCAGGCCACCGCGATCCGGGAAGCCATCGTGGCCGGGCCCGAAGCCGAGCGGATCATCCACCTGAAGACCCTCTACCTGGGACCCGAGGAGATCATGGTGGCGGCAAAGATCGCCGTGGATCCGGCCCGCACGGTTGCCCAGGTCTCCGAAAACATCAACGTGATCGAGGCCCGCATCCGCGCCGCCGAGCCCATGGCGCGCGTCATCTACCTCGAACCCGACGTGGATCGCGAGCGGGTTTAGGACGCTCAAAACCAAAGCCCGCCCGGCCCCGGACCGCGCCGAACCAGCGCCCGGCCTTCCGCTCCGCGCGGCTACAACTCGGTCGGGCTCGCCAGGGTCTCCCGGAAAAACTCCACCAGGATGGCCGCGCACTCGGCCTCGCGCACGCCGCCAACAACCTCGGCGCGGTGGGCGAGGCGGCGATCCCGCAGCAGGTCAAACGCGCTGCCGGCGGCCCCGGCCTTATCCTCCCAGGCTCCAAAGACCACGCGTGGGATGCGGGCTGCGAGGATCGCCCCGGCACACATGATGCACGGCTCCAGGGTGACCACCAGGGTCAGATCACGCAGCTGCCAATCCCCGCGCGCCGCGGTGGCCGCACGGATCGCCTCGATTTCGGCGTGCGCGGTGGGATCGTGACGGGCCTCCTTGAGGTTAAATCCGGTCGCCACCACGGTGCCCGCGGAATCCACCAGGATCGCCCCCACCGGGACATCCGCACTTTCCGCGGTCAGGCGCGCCTGGTCCAGGGCCAGGCCCATCCAGCGCTCATCTTCCGCGCCCACACTCATTACCACCGCAAGGTTCCCTTCACCCAGGTATTGTTAACAGTATGCGAGTGCACGTAGCCGATCACCCCCTGATCACCCACAAACTGACGGTCCTGCGGGATAAGAACACCCCGTCGCCGATCTTCCGGTCCCTCACCGAGGAGCTGGTCACCCTGCTCGCGTATGAGGCAACCCGCGAGGTTCGCACCGAGACGGTCGAAATCGAGACTCCGGTCACCACCACTACCGGACTGGCGATCTCCTCGCCGCGTCCGCTCGTGGTCCCCATCCTGCGTGCAGGTCTGGGCATGCTTGAGGGCATGGTCAAGCTGCTCCCGACAGCCGAGGTCGGCTTCCTGGGCATGCTGCGCGACGAGGAAACCTTCGAGCCGAAGACCTACGCCGAGCGTCTGCCGGATGATCTGTCGGGTCGCCAGTGCTTCGTCCTGGACCCGATGCTCGCGACCGGCGGTTCGCTGGGTGCGGCGATCAAGTTCCTCTTTGACCGCGGCGCAGACGATGTCACCGCGATCTGCCTGCTGGCCGCCCCCGAGGGTGTGGCCGCACTGGAGAAGCTCACCGAGGGCCGCGACGTCAAGCTGGTGCTGGGCACCGTGGACGAGCGTCTGGACGAGCACGGCTACATCGTTCCCGGTCTGGGTGACGCGGGCGACCGCCTCTACGGCCTGGTCTAAAACTTCGTCCCTGGCACTCGGTCAGGGCCCACGGCGGCATCGGTTTTCCGGTGCCGCCGTTTTTTGTCCCCCCAATCAAGGGTGATCAGTTGACAGCACGCTTCGCTCTGGGCATAATCGGCATATGACTGAATTCGCGCGTACCCGGAGCTCCCTCGAGTCTCATGGGACTGTGGGCATGATGATGCCCCGTAGCGCTGTCATGTGTTGTCGAATGTGCAGCTAGCTCGCTAGCTTCCGCCACCGTCTCCGCCCCGCTTCTCCTCATCCAGAAGAAGACAAAGCGTCGAGACCCGGAGCGTTTTTGAACGCGACTCCCCCGGAACGACCTTCCGATTCGTCGATCCGGATACACACAACACACCCGTCGTAACGGCCCGGCCGAGGCACTCGCCCCCGGATGACCGTCGACACCAAAACCTTTAGGGACTTCTCATGTCGATCACCACCACCATCTCCGCCCCCGCCACCCGCAGCGCCGAGGCCGAGCGCATCGCCGCCGCACTGACCGCCGGACGTACCACCACCAGCACCGCGGTTCCCGCGGTCGCCCCGGTTGTGGCTGCCGCACCCGCAGCTCCCGCAGCCCCGCGTCTGCGCTCGGTTCCCGAGGGCACCGAGGCTCGCGGCTTCGTGCTCTACGTCGGGCTGGATGAGGCCAAGGCCCTGGCCGATGGCTCCAGTCTCGGTCAGGTCGTGCAGGCCCTCAAGGACCTCGCCGCCCAGATTGCTCCCGCCTCGGAAACCTACGCGGCCGTTGCCCTTGCACCGGCCGGTGCCGGTGGCCGCGACATCGACGTGGTGCGCCTGGCCCTGCAGGAGCCGGCAGCCCTCGCCCGCCACCGCGACACCGAGGAGAGCCACACCGGCGAGCTCGACCGCGCACACGCCGGAGTCGTGATTGACCTCTCCCGCAAGCGCCTGGCGCTGGACAACACCGCCGTCTCGCTCACCTTCAAGGAGTTCGAGCTGCTGCAGTACCTGGTACTGCGCGAGGGTCGCACCGTCGACCGTGCCGAGCTGATCGGCGCCCTGTGGAACCCCGAGGACGAAGAGGCGGCTCCGAACGAGCGCACCATCGACGTCCACATCCGTCGCCTGCGGGCCAAGCTTGACCGCTACGAAGACATCGTCCGCACCGTGCGCGGCGTCGGCTACCGTTTTGACCGTCACGCAGACGTCACCATCCGCTACGCATCGGCACCGAGCCCCGACCTCTTCTAGGCCGCGGGCAGCCTCGGCCGCAACGTCAGATTCGGCGTATATCGGGGTTCATCAGCCCGAAAACCGAGCAGTCTTCTGGAATTTCACCGGATTCACAGGCGATTGTCACACGGGTATGGCCCCAGACTGAGACAATCGCTTACATGCTGGTCTTATGGAACACTTCGCCGAGACACCTACCTGGTCCCAGTATGCCAACCTCCTGGGCAGTTCGCTCCGTCATCTACGACTCGGGCGCGGCCTCAGCCAGGAGCAGGTCGCAATGGCGGCCGGGATTAGCCGATACACCTATCAGAAGTTCGAAAAGGGCGAGTCTCGCCCGGGAACCTCAGCCAATCCATCACTCCAAAACGTCCTCGCACTTAGCCAGGTCTTCGGAGTACCGATTGAGGAGCTACTGCCCAGCACCCCGCCGGACCTCAGCGACCGCTAGCGCGCCCACACAGCGCGCCGCTGTCGTTCATCGCCTCTCGGCACGAACCCTCCTGCGCTACGCCGAGCAGGACGATCATCTTCCATCGGCACGCCCCTCACCATCCGATCCATGAGTGTCGGAGGGTCGAGTTAGGCTCAGAATGTGCCGGTGAAGGGATCCACCGATGAAAACAGCCCTGCTTCACCCACGGCGTTCGGCACCCACCGGGTCCGAACCCCCAACGCCCTCCGACGGTGCCATTCCCCCGGCACCGGGGCCCGCGGCCCTCGCCGCGGAACATGCCCACTCTGAGAATGCTCTTCCGCCCGAGCCCGGTCATGCACGGGTGCGCCCACCGGAGGCTGCGTCAGTATCCGCCAAAACAGTGCCTACCGGGGCAGTGTCCACCGCGGCTGGGCCTACCGGGCCTGTGCCTACCGAGCCTGTGCCTACCGAGACCGCGCTTGCCGGGGCAGCGTCTGCCAGGTCGACGCTTTCCGAGAAGGAGCGTACCGAGAAGATGCGTTCCGAGTCGGAACTTTCCGAGTCGGAGCTGCTCGAGTCGGAGCTGCTCGATGCAGAGAGTGCTCGTGGGGAGCCTCGCTGGCTGGCGAGCGTCGCCACCGTGCTGCAGAGCGGGCCGGTACCCGAGCTCCAACCCGTGCTGCTCGATATCATCGTGAATCCGCAGGTACCGCCGGCTGAGCCGGTGGTTGTGATCCACTCCGATGAGCATGGAGAACACCTGGTGCTCACACCCGAGAGTGCAAGGCGACTGGGCAGCGTCCTCACCACGCTGTTCCCCGATGATGAGTCACGCGCGGCACCGCTTCCGCCTGCTGAGCACACGGATCCGCCACCGGGGAGAGTCCGATGAGGCACTAACGCAGGGTGCCCCGCACACCCCTGTGGGACGTGCGGGGCACCTCAGTGGACGCCGTGCGCGACTAGGACACCGCGACGACCTTACGGTCTTGGCGCGGCCACACCACCTTCTGCACGATGATGATCACCGAGGCAGCGACCGGAATAGCCGCCAGCGCCCCGAGCACACCGCCGATGGTGCCTCCGGCCACGGCGGCGATGACCACCATCGCCCCGGGGACCGCAACCGCACGACTCATGATGCGCGGGGAAATGATGTAGGCCTCCACCTGCAGGTAGATCAGGTAGTAAATACCCGTAATCAGCGCCAGGCTGGGGTCCACCAACAGGCAGATCAGGGTGTTCAGGATCGACGCGCTCAGGGTACCCACAAGCGGAATCAGGGAACCAATGAAGGCGAAGAATGCCAGCAGGAACGGCATTGGTGCCTGAATGATCGACAACAGAATCAGGCTGAGCACACCATTGATCAGGGCAAGCGATACCTGCCCCACCACATAGCGTCCGACGGCACCGGTGATGTCCTCGGAGATCTTGGCGAAACCCGCACGCTGGTACGCGGGAACAAAGCGGTACACGGTCTGCTTCATCGAGCGCAGCGAGGCCATAAAGTACAGGGTCAGAATCAGCACGATGATCAGCCCGGTGATGCCGCTGGCAACACCGGCCCCCACCTGGGCGAGGCCTCCGCCGATCGCCACCAGGTTTTTGGGATCTCCCAGGAAGTCGGTGGCCCCCTTGATGACCTGCTTGATGTCCACGGAATCACCCAGCAGCTTCTGGATCTGGAGCACAATGTCATTCTTCTGGAAATCCGAAGCAAAGCCCGGGAAATCACGAATCAGGTTCGAGGACTGCTCCACAAGCACTGGAATGACGGCCAGGAGGAGGCCCGCCAGGGCTGCCAAGACCACCAGCACCACCGCGGCAATCGCCGCGGGACGTGGCATCCGCTTCTCAAGCCAGGAAACCAGCGGGTCAAGACCCAGCGCCAGGAATAGGGCGATGCCGATGTACACCAGGACGGTACTCAGCTGACTGACAATACCCCCGAGCAGGAGCGCAATAAGAACGCCCAGGGTACCCACCAGGCCGATCCGAAACGCGTTAACGTGCACGCCGGATCCTCCCGCAGGCTCACGGTGCAGTCCCACATCGCCGCCGGAACTCAGCCGAGGTTCCGCATCGGGGCGCGTCGCCTTCTTCTTCATCCGTGTCTCCTCACGTATGTGCGACGCTTGAGCGCCGCACGGGGTCGGGGTTCAATTGTGGACCCAAAATCCCCACATTGGCGGATTTCCGGGGAATCAACATCCGTGCCGTGCACAGATTCGAACCCGCAGACCACCGAATACCGCTATGCGGCAAACTCCCAGCCACCGAGTCGGTCAAGCCCTGGTAATCGTTACCTGGATGTTATATATTCGTACTGCGTTCGAAGTTTTGCTGTGACGACGAAACGCACATGTGATTGCAGGACACTCTTGGTGCAAGGGGAAGGGCCGATCGTACGCCTCTACGATCGGCCCTTGTTCATGTCCACGCACCCCGCGTCCGTTATTCCCTCAACCGGTGCGCCAGGGGCGAAACTTCCAGCTCGGTCGCGGACCCGCGAACGCGGTACGCTGGGAGGATGACGCAGGCCACCGATTCCGCACGCGAACTCCGCGCCCTCAAGGTGCTGGGCGCGGCCTGCTTCGGCGGCGGCTTGCTCTTCACCGCGGTGGGAATCCTGCTGATCGTCCTGGCCGCGCTGAACGGGCCGTGGTTTCTCACGCTCATCGGCATCGGTGTTCTGCTCACCGGGCTCAGCACCAGCTTCTGGGGCATGGTCATGCTCTATCGCTCGCTGATTCGCGCAAACCCGGCCCTCGCCATCAGGCTGGACGAACCCGCACCGGCCGGTGTCTCCGAGCCTACGGGCGCTTCCGACGCCGCGGTGACCCCCGCACACGAAGACGTGCCCGAGTCCGGTGGCCCACGATGAACGGTGCGGTAGAAGCCTGGGAGTCGCTGTTTCGCGCGCAGGTTGGCATCATGCGTCGCCTCGGTGAGGACTTCCCCATGGGTGGACTCACGATGAACGAGTACGACGTGATGTTCACCCTCTCCCGCCAGGCCGACCGCAAGGCCAAGCTGCGCGATCTGAACCGGCTGGTGCTGCTGAGCCAGCCCAGCGTGAGCCGACTCATTGACAAGCTCTCGGCCGAGGGGTTTGTCACCAAGGAAGCCGATCCGGATGATCGCCGCGGCATGATCATCACCCTCACCGAGGAGGGGTTCTCGGCCTACCGTCCGGTTGCCCGCGCCCATATGCGTACGATTGAATCGATCATCGGCGGAGCCCTCAGCCCCGCCGAAATCGAGTCCATGTTTGCCCTGACCGAGAAGCTGCGCTGCCCCGAATTCGACGATTAGGTTCCCGATGAGCACCCCCTCCCCCGCCGCCCTGATCTGGTTCCGCCGAGACCTGCGCGTGGGTGATCATCCGGCACTGACCGCCGCGCTGGAATCCCACGAGCGTGTGATCGCCGTGTTTGTGCTGGACGAGCCGAGCCTGCGCCCGATCGGTGGGGCCTCCCGCTGGTGGGTTCACGGTGCACTGGACTCGTTGGCCGAGGACCTCGCCGAGCTGGGCATCCCGCTCGAGCTGCGCACCGGCGATCCCGTGGACGCACTGCACACGCTGGCCGCCGAGCAGAACGCCAACCGCGTGTACGCCACCGCACGCCCCGGCGCGGCTGAGGCGGAGCTGGACGCCCGGGTGCACACGGAGCTCGGGTCCCACGGCATCGAGGTCCATTTTGCCGCCCCGGATCTGCTGGTGGATCCCGGGCTGCGCACCGGAGAGGGCCGCCCGTACACGGTGTTCACCCCGTTTTGGAAGCGGGCACTGGATGAGCTTGCCCGGCGTCCTCCGCGCGCGGTCCTGCCCGTTCCCCAGCCCGCCCGCACCCCAACCGCGGTCAACTCCGCGGCATTCGCGGCCGCACTGGACCACCTCGAACTTCGTCCCACCTCCCCCAACTGGGCGGAAAACTGGGACACCTACTGGAGCCCGGGCGAGGCCGGTGCCCACGAGCGTCTGGCCGACTTCCTGGACGAGGACCTGGGCGATTATCCCGATCTGCGTGACCGTCCCGATCGTTCGGTGACCTCGCGTCTGTCCCCGCACCTGGTGTGGGGCGAGATCACGGTATCCACGATCTGGCATGCGGTGGATGAGCATCGACGCACTCATCCCGGACAGGGTGCCAGCTTTCTCAGCGAACTGGGCTGGCGCGAGTTTGCGCACTACCAGCTGTTCCACTTCCCCAAGCTGGCCACCGATCCCTGGCGGCCCAGCTTCGCGAATTTCCCCTGGCCTGAGGCTGACCCCGAGCTGCTGCGCGCCTGGCAGACCGGCACTACCGGGATCGACCTGGTGGATGCGGGGATGAACGAGCTGTGGCAGACCGGCACGATGCACAACCGCGTACGCATGGTTGTAGCCTCGCTGCTGACCAAAAACCTGCTCCAGCACTGGCGGGCCGGCGAGGAGTGGTTCTGGGACACCCTGGTGGATGCCGATCCCGCTGCAAACCCGTTCAACTGGCAGTGGGTGGCCGGCAGCGGTGCCGATGCGGCTCCCTATTTCCGCATCTTTAATCCCGAGCTGCAGGCCAAAAAGTTTGACCCCAACCGCGAGTACATCCGCCGCTGGGTGCCCGACACCGGCCTGCGCACGGCCCCGATCGTGGACCTCAAGGCTTCCCGTGAGGCAGCCCTGGAGGCCTACCGCAAGCGGGAGTAGACCGCCCATCAAAATCCGCGACTAGGCGCGACGGATGAAGCCTCCGCGCTGGGCGGCGAGCACCGCCTGCTGGCGGTTGTTCGCGCCGAGCTTGCCAAAGATATGCGCCAGATGGGACTTGACGGTGGTTTCGCTGATGTGCAGTTTCTTGCCGATTTCCCGGTTGACCAGACCCTCGGAGGCGAGGGTCAGGACCTCGATTTCGCGGGCGCTGAGTGCCTGCTGCGGTTCGCTCACCCGCGCCACCAGGCGTCCGGCCACCGCCGGGCCCAGGACCGTCTGGCCGAGGACCGCCTTGCGAATCGCGCTCAGTAGGTCCTCGGGTGGGGCGTCCTTCAGGAGGTAGCCGGCCGCCCCGGCCTCGATGGCACCGAGGATATCGGCATCGGAGTCGTAGTTGGTGAGGATCAGCACGCGCGGCGGGTTTTCCCGGCGCATCAGCTCGCGGGTCGCATCGATCCCGGTGGGGCCGGTCCCAAAACTCAGATCCAACAGCACCAGATCCGGTTCAAACCGGTTGACCACGGCCAGCACCTCGGGCACCGAGGCCGCCTCGGCGACCACCTCGATATCCGCCGCGGTCCCCAGGACCGCGGCCAGGCCCGCACGCACGATGGGATGATCATCGGCCATCACGACCCGGATCGGTGTGCCCACTGCGTAGTTCATGCTGCCTCCCGGGTAAATCTTACGGTCACCGTGGTGCCCTCGCCCGGGGCGCTCTCGATCACCAGCGATCCGCCCAGCTCGGCGATTCGGGACCGCATCGCGATCAGCCCAAACGAGCCACCCGCGGTGCGCTCCACCAGCGAATCCGGGTCAAATCCGCGGCCGTCATCCACGATGTCGAGGATGGTTTCCCCATCCAGATAGCTCAGGCTGAGATCCGCACGGGTGGCATCCGCATGCTGGACCACGTTGGCCAGCGCACTCTGGCCGATCCGCAGCAGACCGGTTTTTACCACGGTGCTCAGCGGCCCGGGGGTCCCATCGGTGTGGAACTCCACCGGGATACCCGCCTGCTGGGAGGCACTCTCGGCGAGCCGGGACAGCGCCTCGGCCAGGCTGGCACCGGTGATCGCCGGCGGGGCCAGCTCATCGATCAGTCCGCGGGTTTCGGCGAGCGCCAGGGCCGCCGCGTCCCGCGCCCGCCGGACGTGTTCGATCGCGGTCTCGGGAGCCTGTTCGCTTGCCCGCTCGGCCGCATGCAGCAGCAGTTGGATGCTGGAGAGTCCCTGGGCCACGGTGTCGTGGATGTCGCGGGCCAGGCGTTCACGCTCGGCGAGCTTGCCCGCCTCCCGCTCGGTTTCGGCCAGGCGGACCCGGGTGGAAATCAGCTCGGCGATCAGCTCCTCGCGGCGCAGGGCCACCCGCTGAAGTTCGCGATAGCCCAGCCCGATCGCCACCGCGATCACCGCACCGATCAGCGGGCCGAGGATCCCCGGCACCGAAAACCCGCCGTGCAGACCGATCGCGATGATCGACACCGCGCTCACCACCGCCACGCTCAGCAGCGCGGGGGTGCGATCCAGCAGCGCCAGATAGAGGAAAAACAGCGGGAAAGACAAGTAGGCGGCGTCCTGGCTGACCAGGATCATCGCAATCCACAGCAGGGTCAGCCCGCCGAGCCAGAGCCCGATTCTGCCGCGCGACTGATCCCCCTTACCCCACCAGGCGCCCAGCAGGTACCAGACCAGGAAGACGGCGGCGAGGATCGCGGCGATCACGGGCTCGGGGCCCGAGCGGAATCCGGCACGGATCATCACAAACAGGGCCAGCGACACAAAGAGCAGGTGCAGACCGGTGCGCAGTCCCGCGGACACCGGTCCGTCGGCGGAACGGATCATAGCCTCAGCCTAATCCGAGAGGCCCCTGGCGGGTATCCCTCAAAAGGTGGAGCGGATAATCATCACTTTGCGCCCCGACCCGACCACCTAGCCGATGACGGATGAGCCGCCGGAAACCAGACTCGAAGTGTCCCCATTATGGACGCCCGTGTGGCCCACACGGTGCCGGTTCCCCGGAAGGTTCTCATGTTTGTTGCCTGGCGTGAAATTCGCTTTGCTAACGGTCGCTTTGTGCTGATCGCCTCGGTTGTTGCCCTGATCACCATCCTGGTGGGGTTTTTGACCGGGCTGACCGCCGGGCTCGCCGGCCAAAACGTCTCGGCCGTGCTCGGCCTCGGGGCCGACCGCATCGTCTTCTCGGCCCCCGCCCACGGTGAGAAGGATCCGAGCTTCGGCGACTCCTCGATCACCGCCGCCGAGGCCAACGCCTGGGCCGATGCCGCCGGGGTGACCAACGCCGCCCCGCTGGGCATCAGCCAGACCCGGCTGAGTGCCGGAGAAAAGCGCGCCCCGGCAGCCCTGTTCGGGATCGATCCCTCCGCCGCAGGCTCACACTTCCTGCCCGCGGGAACCCCGATGCCCCAGCCGGGCACCGTGGTTTTGGGTGAGGGAACCGCGCAAACACTGGGTGTGCACGTGGGCGATACCGTGAGCGCCTTTGGGGAGGACCTTCGTGTCTCCACGCTGATCCCCGACACCTGGTATGCGCACTCCTCGGTGGCCTGGGTCACCCTGCCCAACTGGCAGTCGATCATGAGCGCCGGCGGTCAGCCCGCCTGGGCGAGCGTGCTCGCAGTGTCCCTGAAGTCCTCGGCGCATCCCGATTCGATCGAGACGGCGACCCACACGGTCTCGCGGGCACCGATCCCCGCACTACTCTCGATCGAATCGTTCCGCTCGGAAATCGGCTCGCTGCTGCTGATCGTGGCGATGCTGTTCGGGATCTCCGCCCTGGTGATCGGTGCGTTCTTCACGGTCTGGACGATTCAGCGTGGACCGGATATCGCGGTCCTCAAGGCCCTCGGTGCCCGCACCGGACGGCTCGTGCGAGACACCCTCGGGCAGGCGCTGGTGGTCCTTATTGCTGGGGTAGGCGTCGGGATGCTGGTGACCGTCGGCCTCGGCAGCCTCGCGGGCAGCGCGGTCCCGTTTGTACTCAGCCCGCTCACCATCGGTCTCCCCGCGCTGGGGTTGATCGCGCTGGGTCTGATCGGCGGCGCGTTTGCCCTCCGCCCGGTACTGCGCAGCGATCCGCTGGCCGCGCTCGGTGCCGCCCGGTAACCGGGCATCCCCAACAACCACTCGCTTCTTGCTAAGGACCCCTCATGATTGAACTGCGCAACGTTACGCTGACCTTCCCCGACGGTGACCGCAGAATCACCGCCGTGGATAACGCCTCCCTCTCGGTCCCGCCGGGCACAATCACCGCGGTGACCGGTGCCTCGGGATCGGGCAAATCGAGCCTGCTCGCGGTAGCCTCGGCGCTGATCACCCCGGACTCGGGTGAGGTGCGTGTGGCCGGAATCGACCTGGCCGGGCTCAGTCGAGCCGAGGCGACGGCCGTGCGCCGCGAACACATCGGCATCGTCTTCCAGCAGTCGAACCTGCTGCCCGCGCTCAGCGCGCTGGACCAGCTCGCGGTGATGAACGAGCTCGACGGACACAGCCGTGCTGCCCGAGCCGCGACCCGCGAACGTGCACGTGACCTGCTGGCCCGGGTCGGACTGGCCGGGCACGAGGACAAGCGTCCTCATCAGCTCTCCGGTGGGCAGCGGCAGCGGGTGAACATCGCCCGCGCCCTGATGAATGAGCCCGGGGTGCTGATCGTGGACGAACCCACCAGCGCACTGGATCACGCCCGCGGCATGGAGATCATCACGTTGATCCTGGAGCTCACCCGAGATCGCGGCACCTCAACCCTGCTGGTCACCCATGATCGCTCACACCTGGACCGGATGGATCAGGTGCTGGTCATGTCCGACGGGGTGCTCAATACCCTCGATCCTGCCGCAGCGAGCGCCGCGTTGGTGCGGGGCTAGCGCTCCGTGCACCCGGGTCCTCGGCCATCGCCAGTCGCCGGGCACGGCGCTGCGGTGCGGGCATCGGTTCGGAAATCCGCGCCACGGCCTCACGGACCGGGGCGACCGGGACCGGAGGCTCCGCCGGCGCGGAAAGCGTGGTGAGGGTCGGCATCGGCGTCACGACGGTGCCGGCGATCGCCGGCGGCGGGACCATCCGGGCGCGAGCGCGGCGGGATTCGGCGCGCGGAGTCTCCCCGCCGACGGCAGGAGCGGGTGGAGCGAGGACCGGCGGAAATTCGGGTGCGGGCGCGGACGCTGGAGACAGCGCCGGTGTTGGGGCCGGCTCCGGTGTTGGGGCCAGCGCCGGAGCCGGTGCCGAGGGCGTTGCACTGATCGGGCTCAGGGTCGGTACCGAGGTCGCGGTGAGTACCGCAGTTGGTACCGGAGCCGGAGTATCGAGGGGTGCCGGTTCCGGTATGTCGATCGGTGCCGTGGCGCGGCGGGCGGCCCGGCGAGGGGAATCAATGACGGCTGCGGGGGCCTGTGCTGCGGGGCTCGAGGCTGGCACCGCGAGGTTCGAGGCTGCCGCTGCGGGGCTCGAGGCTGGCACCGCGAGGTTCGAGGCTTGGGCCATCACCTCATCCTCGCGCCAGGGTGCAGCCGGGGGGAGAGTGGAAGGGGTGTCGGCCACAACCGAGGTCGGCCCCGTGCGAATGCGGGAACGACGAAGCGGAGGGGTCTGCGAGGGCGAGGCGAAAGCGGCTGCCAGTGCTGGTGCTGGTGCTGGTGCTGAGGCTGGTGTTGGTGCTGGTACTGGTGCGACAGCTTCGGACGCGGACACCACCACCGGCTCGGGCCCGAACCTCGCGGCCAATACCGGTTCACGAACCGGCTCACGCACAGGCTCGGCGGTCGTGCGAGGCACCACGATGGGGATCGCCAGGGTGTGTGGCGCGGCGGCGACCGGAGTCCGGGCCAGCACGGCCGGCTCGCTCTGCCGTGCCGACGACCCCAGGGCCCGCGTCAGCGCGGTCAGAATGCGTTCGCGATCCTGATCGGTACCGTTGCCGTCTACGCGATACAGCTCGGGCACGCCGTACTGGTCGGCGATCAGCCGACTCGCCAGGCAAAAGGCGAATCCAAAGTTGCGGTGTCCGGCACCGATCACCCCGCGCAACCGCGCACGGTTATCGGCGCGGGCGAGAAACTGCCGGACCGGCCGCGGCACGGCCGCATAGTCGGCACCGCCGCCATAGGTGGGGGTCATCAGCACAAACGGCTCGGTGATCCGGCTGGGTGTGCGATGCTCGGCATCACCAATCCGCATCGCCTCAATGCCCAAAGACTGCACGAAACGGTGGGTATTACCGGAGTCTCCGGAAAAATACACCAGTTGGACCATCGGCTCACCACCCTCGCATTATTTGATTGCCCCTGATCGGGTGAGGCGCGGTACCCGACATCTCGGGCTTCGCGGCATCCCACCACTCCCCAGTCTGACGGTCTCAGCCCCACCACACACGGGGATTGACGGTTTTGGTATGCCGCACACGGCGAATCTCCAGCTTTTTGACCACTGGTAAGCACCCCAGAAATGAGCACGCCGTGCTCGGCGTGTATCGCCGAAGCGCCGATTATGCTTGCGAATATGACGACCACAGCCCCGAGCACTCGGGACCGTATTCTGGACACAGCGCTACGTGTTTTCGCAAAAACCGGCTACTACGGCACCTCACTCCGCGATATTGCGGCCGAGTGCAACCTGACCCATCCGGCCCTCCTGTACCACTTCGGTAATAAGGCCGATCTGCTGGCTGCCGTTCTCGAACGCCGGGACTCACTGGATCTTGAACGCATGCAGTTTGCCGAGATCAGTGCGGACAATGCGGACCAGATGCTCATCGATTTGGTCATGCACAACGTCAGCGTTCCCGGCCTGGCGCAGCTGCACACTCAGCTCGCCGCCGAGGCGACCGATCCCGATCATCCGGCACGCGCCTGGGTGGTCAACCGCTACCGGGCCCTGCACGAGCGGTCCAAGCAGGCATTCATCGGGCGCGGGCTGTCCGAGGACCAGGTGGATGCGGAGGTGAGCCTGATGATCGCGATGATCGACGGGCTCCAGGTGCAGTGGCTGCTGGATCCCGAACGGGTGGACATGGCCGCGCTGATTACCCATTACCTGGCCCGGCTCGCCGACCGCGCACACTAAACCTGCGAAACTGGAAGCCGACGGATGCCAACATCCATCAGCAGGGAGCACTTCGCATGACCATCACCGCCGCAGCCGACGGATCCGCACTGGGTAACCCCGGACCAGCCGGATGGGCCTGGTTTGTGAACGAGAACTGCTGGGCCGCCGGCGGGTGGCCGCACGCCACCAACAATCAGGGTGAGCTTCAGGCGGTGCTGGAGCTCTTCCGCGCCACCGCGCACCTGGATGAGGACCTGCTGATTCTCTGCGACAGCCAGTACGTCATCAACTCGGTGACCAAGTGGATGCCGGGCTGGAAGCGCAAGGGCTGGCGCAAGGCCGACGGTAAACCGGTGCTGAACGTGGAAATTCTCCAGCAGATCGACGAGGCGTTGCAGGGGCGACGCTACCGTTTCGAGTGGGTCAAGGGTCACGCCAACCACCCGCTGAACGAGGCGGCCGATGAACGTGCCCGCGCGGTATCCACCGCGTATCAAAACCGGACGGCGATCCCCAGCGGTCCGGGCTGGACCGGGGCGGGCAGCACCGACGGTGCCACCGGCGCACCGCGCACAACCGAAGCACCGCGCACAACCGAGGCACCCCGGGTACCCGCCTTCACCGAGGAGCCCGCCCAGCCGGGGCTGTTTGACTGGGCGGAGGAACCGGCCACGGTTTCGCTCACCCTGAACCTGGATGCCGACACCCACACGCGCCTTCTGTCGCGCGCCCGCGCCGAGCGGCTGAGCCCCGAGGCCCTGATTCGTTCGCTGCTCTAACCGTTCCCCACGGGAACCGCGAGGCGCTCGCACGGGAACGCAGGTCTGGGCCAGGCCAAGGGTCTGGGTTAGGCCGAGGGTCTGGGCACTGCCAAGGGTCTGGGCTAAGCCGCGGGAAGCGCGAGGCGCTCGCGCAGGAACGCCACCGTGCGCGCCCGCGCCTCGGCGGCGGGATGTCCGGGCCGCTCGCGAACCTCGCCGGTCAGGACCGAGTGTGCACCGCGGGAAAAGCCGCCGGGGTTCCCGGGTGAGGAGTCCAGTTCGATGACCTCGAAGGCATCGCCCAGGGCCGCCGCAATCGTGGCGAAGCGTTCGCGTGGGACCGTCTGATCCTCGCTGAAGCGAAGTCCCAGGGCGCACACCGATCCAGCCGCAGCCCGGGCGGCCACCCGGTCCAGCTCATCCGGGGACATCACCGGGTCGAGCCTGCGAGCCCGTCCCAGCGGAAACGGTGCCGCGGGCTGGCTGACCACCGAGGCCAGCACGCTCTCCGAGGCCGCGGCGGCGAGCGCAAACCCGCCGGTGAAGCACATCCCGATTACCCCGACGCCCGGACCCGGCGTGCGCGCGGCCAGATCCGTGGCGAGGGCCCGCACGTAGTCGGCCACCGGTCGGTGTGCGCCGGTGGCAAACGCCCGAAACTCGGTTGAGACGCACACCTTGGCCACCGACTGTGCCAGGTAGCCGGGAGAAGCCGGACGGCCGGGATCCCCAAACAGCGAGGGGATGACCACGGTGAATCCGTTCTCCACCAGGTGGTCGGCAAACCCCATTACCTCTGGGGTCATGCCCGGGATCTCGGGCAGCAGGACGATTCCCGGCCCCGATCCCCGTTCGAAGACCTCATGGGTAATCTCGCCGGCGACGAAGGGGGCGCGGGTCCAGCCGGTGAGCCCGGCGATGGGGGCATGCTCGCTCATGAGGTCAGTGTATCCAGATCATCCGCGAACACGCCCCGAAATGTGAGCGTGGTGTTCTAACCTTCGCGGCCTGCACCGGGACCCGGAACCACCGCGTAAATGTGCGGCGATGCCCATCCCGAACGTTCGAACGCCGCGCTCACCGCGGTACTCACGGTCTCGGCCAGCGCGATGGGTACCAGGGCGATGGCCGAGCCTCCGAACCCGCCCCCGGTCATCCGCGCGCCCAGTGCGCCGTGCGCCAGCGCGGTGTCCACGGCCGCATCCAGCTCGGGGCTGGAGATCTCATAGTCGTCCCGCATCGAGACGTGGCTTGCGGTGAGCAGCGGACCGATGTCCTCGAGTCTGCCCGCATCCAGCAGGGCCACGACGTCCTGAACCCGGGCGTTCTCGGTGACAACGTGCCGGACCCGACGCCGGGTTTCGGGATCTAGCAGGTGCGCACGCTCGGCGAAGTCCTGGGCCGAAACCTCGCGCAGCGAGGAGACCTCAAGCACCCGCTCGCCGAGGCGGCAGGAGGCCACCCGATCGCGATATCCCCCGCTCTCATGGGCGTGAGTCACGCGGGTGTCGATGACCAGTAGGACCAGGTCCCGGGCGGCCAGATCCAGGGGAACCTGTCGGGTGCTGCGGTCCAGGCAGTCAAGGAACAGGCCCGAACCCGCCGTGGCCAGCAGCGAGGCCGACTGGTCCAGGATCCCGGTGGGTGCGCCCACAAAATCATTCTCGGCCTCGTGGCAGATCTGCACCAGTTCCGGGCGATCCAGCCCGGCACCGGCCAGATCGTTCACCGCAACGGCGATCGCGCACTCCACCGCCGCGGAGGAGGAGAGTCCGGCCCCGACCGGCACATCCGAGTGCAGCAGTACGTCGAGCCCGGGCAGGGTAATCCCCCGCCGAGCGAACGCCCAGACGACCCCGGCCAGATAGCGCGCCCAGCCTCCGTCCCCGCTAAAGCCCGTATCCTCCGCGGTCAGCTCATCCAGGCGCACGCGTACCGGGGCGGCACCCGCGAAGGTGCTCTCCAGCACGGCCTCGCCACCGTGGGTCACGCGTACCGCCACCCGGGCTCTGGCGGTGATCGCAAAGGGCAGGGCGAATCCGGCGTTGTAATCGGTGTGCTCACCGATTAGGTTTACCCGGCCCGGGGCACTCCAGATGCCGTCGGCATCGGCACCGAAGCGGTTCTGGAACTCGGCGTCCAGGGTGGTCGCGGCGGCACTCATGCGCGGGCTCCTTCGACATACGGGGTGGTGGCGCGCAGGCGGGCGGCGGTCTCCTCGGGGATCACATCACCAATGAACGCACCCATTGCGGCCTCCGATCCGGCCAGATACTTGAGCTTATCGGCGGCACGGCGCGGGGAGGTGATCTGCAGGTGCAGGCGCGCCTCGGCGCGGTCGGGATGGGTGGACGGAGCCTGGAACCAGGCCGAAATATAGGGGGTGCGATCGCCGTACAGGGCGTCGATACCGCGCACCAGTCGCAGGTACATGTCGGCGAGCTCATCGCGTTCGGTTGCGGTGAGCTCATCGAGGGTGCCCACGTGACGGTTGGGGTAGAGGTGAACCTCGATCGGCATCCGGGCCGAGAACGGCACAAACGCGGTGAAGTATTCACCCCGCTCAAGGATCCGTTCCCCGGAGGAAAGCTCACAGTCCAGGATGTCGGCAAACAGGTTTCCGCCGGTACGTGCCCGATGCTCGGCCGCCTGGGCGAGCAGGATTCGGGTGGTCGGGGTCACAAACGGATAGGCGTAGATCTGCCCGTGCGGGTGGTGCAGGGTCACGCCAATTTCGGCCCCGCGATTCTCGAACGCGAAGACCTGCTCGACCCCCTCCATCGCCCGGAGGTCGGCGGTGCGCTGAGCCCAGGCGGCCACGATGGTGCGCATCCGCTCGATGGACATATCGCTCAGGGAGGCCTCGTGATTGGACCCAAACACGATCACCTCGCAGCGCCCGGCGGCCGGACGAACCGCCCCGAGACCCGGGCTCAGGTCCACCGGTGCGGGTTCGGGCCCGAAGGAGGGGAACCGGTTTTCAAACACCGCGACGTCGTAGTCTGCGGCGGGAATCTCGGTGGCGTGGCCGGGACGGGTGGGACAGATCGGGCACAGGTCGGTCGGGGGCAGGTAGATCCGGGTCTGCCGGTGGGCGGCGAAGGCAACCCAGTCTCCACGCAGCGGGTCGTAGCGCATGGTCGAGCCCGCGCTCTCGGTGTCCCCCGCGTGCGAGCCGGGGCGCGGCGGGAGGTCCCGGGTGTCGGCGGGCGGGTCACTCAGCGTGTGTCCGGCATCGGCGAAGTAGATCAGCTCGCGCTCATCGGCGAGGACTGTGCGGAGCAGGGCGACATCGGTCATGCGAAACACACCTTTCAGAATCGAACAAAACCGATCATATACACACATTCCCACTTGGCTCAAGGGGATAATTCGGGCATAATGAACACGTTCGCACACATTCGCACGTTTGATGAGGCCCATGACCGAGATGCTCCCGCCCCAGCGGCACACGCTGATCCTTGAGCGCCTGCGCCGGGATGGCCAGGTTCGCGTGACCACCCTCGCGAGCGATCTGGCGGTCTCGGAAATGACCGTCCGGCGCGACCTGGGGATCCTCGCCGAACGCGGAGACCTAGTCAAAACGCACGGCGGCGCGACCCTCCCCGGCGGCACCACCAGCAGCGAACCCGGCTTTGCCCATAATCTCGGTGTGGCCGCCGACGAGAAGGAACAGATCGCCCGCCTGGCGGCCGAACGGGTGCACCCCGGAATGTCGATCGCCCTCAATGCGGGCACCACCACGCACACCCTCGCCCGGCGCATCGCCCACGTGCCGGGCCTCACCGTGGTCACCAACTCCCCGCGCATCGCCGCGGTATTCGATGAGGGTGGCACCGGCCAGACGGTGATCCTCACCGGCGGCATCCGCACCCCCTCCGACGCCCTGGTTGGCCCCTACGCTGTCCACACACTGCGCGCGCTGCGCGTGGACATCTGCTTCCTCGGTGTCCACGGGGTCAGCCCCGAGGGCGGGCTCACCACCCCCAACCTGCTTGAGGCCGAAACCAACCGCGCGTTTATCGATGCCGGTGCCAGCGTGGTGGTGATAGCCGACCATCACAAGTGGGGAGTCACCGGGCTCTGCCAGATTGCCGAGCTGGAGGCCGCGGACGTGTTCCTCAGCGACGCGGGCCTGGCCGATGCCGCACGTGATCGGCTGGCCGAATCCATCGACAGCGTAATCCGGGCGGGCGAGCACCCCGATGCCGCCGCCACTCAGACAGGAGAAAACGAATGACCTGGTTAGTCACCGGCGGCGCCGGCTACATCGGTGCCCACGTGGTGCGGGCCCTCCGCTCGGCGGGCCTCACCCCCGTCATCTACGACAACCTGGTGACCGGGCTGCCCGAGTTCATCCCCGCCGGGGTCGCCTTTGAGCGCGGCGACATCCTGGATCGCGATGCCCTGCGCGCCGCAATGGTCACCCATCGGGTCACCGGGGTGATCCATGTGGCCGGTTATAAGTTCGCCGGAGTCTCGGTTGAGCGTCCACTCCACACCTACGCCCAGAACGTCACCGGGACGGCGACGGTCCTGGAGGTCATGGCCGAGCTCGGGATCTCCCGGATCGTGTTCTCGTCCAGTGCCGCGGTCTACGGCACCCCACACACGGATCTGGTCACCGAAGCCACCGCCACCGCCCCCGAGTCTCCGTACGGGGAGTCCAAGCTGATCGGCGAGTGGCTGCTGCGCGATCAGGGTGTGGCCGCGGGCCTGCGCCATGTGAGCCTGCGCTACTTCAACGTGGTGGGGTCCGGGGAGCCCGGGCTCTGGGATGCCAGCCCCCACAACCTGTTCCCGCTGGTGATCGCCGCCCTGCGAGCGGGCAAAACCCCGCGCATCAACGGCATCGACTACAACACCCCCGACGGCACCTGCGTGCGCGACTACGTGCACGTAGCCGACCTGGCCCACTCCCATGTGGCCGCCGCGCGAGCCCTGGATGCGGGCACACCGCTGGCCCCGGTTTACAACCTGGGCAGCGGAGACGGGGCCTCGGTCAGGCAGATCATGGACGAGATGGCCCGGGTCACCGGTATTGCCTTTGACCCGATCATTGGACCGCGACGGGCGGGAGATCCCGACCGTATCGTGGCCGACGGATCGGCCGCCGCCCGGGATCTGGAGTGGGAGATGCGCCACTCACTCGCCGATATGGTGTCCAGCGCCTGGCAGGCCGGGACACCGAGCTAACCGGTGCACTGAATCCGTGTGTGGGACCCGCACACGGATTTTTGTGCCCATCGGACATCGCCTCACCGGTTACACGACAGCTTCCCCCAAAACCGATCCAACCCAACCAGGCTGGATCGGTTAGGACACATAAAGGGGATGATCGTGGAACATACATCGGAAAGGCGGGCCGACAAGCACCCGCAACGCACAGCATCGCACCGGGTGCGACGCACACTCGCTGCCGCCGCTACCCTCGCGCTCGGTGCGGGCGTCCTGGTCCTGGTGGCCAGCCCCGCACAGGCAGAACAAAACGAAAAGTACGCGTATGCCGCGACCCCCGATCCGGGGACCAACCGGCCGCACGAGTGGTACGTCTACGTCAAGGCCGGTGAGCAGCTGCGGGTACAGGCCGGCATGCACAAGCCCGACTCCACCGAGAGCTGGGACCGTGATGGCCAGCGTGCGTTCTACACGATCACCGATCCCTCGGGGAACCTGGTGGACACCAACGACAACGGCTACCCGGAAAACACCCCGGCCGCCGGCGGACGCGAGGCCGGCATCTCGATGCTGGACCCCGATGACAAACAGCCCGCGATCATCACCGCCACCGCCGCCACCGAGGGCGTCTACCGGGTGGCCATTCGAAACTTCTGGAAGGACGCTCGAGTGGGCTCCTTCCCGTGGAAAATCGCGGTCTCCGAAAACGGTGTGGAGCACAGCGGACGGGTGTGGACCAGCCGCTACCAGCTGATCGAGAACTGGCCTCCCGGCCCGCCGATCCTCAACCACCCGGCCCGTCACGGCCTGGACCTCGACTACTGGTTCGTCTCGGACCTGGGCTATAAGTACAAGCTCGCCCTGAACGGATACGTGGGGTGGACCTCCTCGATCGAGGCCAGCCTGCTGGGTAACACCGACAACCAGTGTGTCTCGCTCTACCGCTCGGTGGTGGACACCGAGGCCAGCACGGCCACCTGTGATGACCTGTACAAGCTGTTCTTCGAGGCCCCCGCGGCGGACCTGCCCGCAACCGCAAAGATTGCCACGGCCAACGCCAGCAACGCGGCCCCCACCGGAACCAGCAAGACCATCGCGCTGGCACCCACCCCGGTTGAGCCGAAGCTGACCATCGACGGCTTCACCTCCGACGGAAACGCCGCCGCCCCCAAGGCGGGCACGTTCACCTACACCCTCAAGGACTTTGCCGGAAACTACACCATCAAGGTGGATACCGACGGCGATGGCAACTACGACGGTCCCGCGGACATTCTGGTGAACCGTTCGGCACTGGGTGGGCAGAGCGACTTCACCTTCGATTTCGACGGCCTGGACAAGAGCGGCGCGGTGATCCCCGAGGGCACCACCATCGCCGCCAAGATCGTGGTCTCCCAGTACCCCGAACTTCACTTCGTGTTTGGTGATGTGGAGCAGCTCCAGGGTGGCATGACCCTGACCCGTCTGAACGGTGCCACCGGTCCCCTCGAGGACCGGCTGTACTGGAACGACGTGGACAAGGACGGCAACGCCCTGGGTGCACAGACCTGTAGCACCACCGCTCCCAAGCTGGGCGACCCGGCGAACCCGGCCGTCAACTACGACCCCAACGATCCGCTGGTGGGTGCCCCGCTCAGCCAGGGTGGACAGCGCTTCTGGGACACCCCGAGCCAGGCCTGCCGCAACAACAACACCGCGGATCTGGGCTCCTACGGCAACAATAAACTGCTGGACACCTGGACCCACGCGAACGTGCAGATCGAATCCATCGCCAAGGTTGTTGGACACTCGCTGCAGATCACCAAGAGCGCCGATGTGGCCAGCGCAAGCCAGGGTGACACCGTCACCTACACGCTGACGATGACCAACAACGGCGATGCACCGGCCAGTGCCGCCACCGGAAACCCGGCCGCCCTGGTGGATGACCTGACCCAGGTTCTCGCGCAGGCAACCATCGATCCGGCCTCGCTCGCCGCGAGCATCAGCGGGGCGGCCACCACCGCCCCGACGCTCTCGGGGACCGAGCTGCGCTGGTCCGGAGATCTCGCCCCGGGGGCCACCGTGACGGTGACCTATACGGCCACCATCACCGGCACCACCGCCGCCACCGTGAACAACTTCGCCACCGCGCTGCGTGAGGCCAACGGTCCCGCCCTGAGCGGTGCCGACTGTACCGCGCAGGGTGCGGCGGTGAGCTTCAACTGTGCGCAGGCACAGGTCTCGGTTGACGCCGTGACGCCCACCCCGACCCCGACCCCGTCGGTCACCCCGGACCCGACCACGACTCCGGACCCCACCGTGACTCCGGACCCCACCGGCACCCCGGACCCGACCGCGACCGCCGTTCCGACCGTGATTCCGGTGCCCACCGCAACCGCGAGTGCGGACCCGGCCGATCCGACCGACCCGCTGGCCCGCACGGGGGCCGAGGCCGCACTCCCGATCGGGATTGCCGCCCTGGTTCTGGCGCTCACCGGATTCGTGCTCGCCCGTCGCGCACGCCGCACCGAGGCCTAAACCCCGGAGCCTGGATCACGAAGCCGGGCACACCGAGCCGGGGCCTCAAGACCTAGGTCTTGAGGCCCCGCGTCTCACGCACCGCGCCCCCTCACTTTCGGTGAGGGGGCGCGGTTACGTTGTACGCGGGGGCTAGCCGACCAGGGGCGAGCGTGCGGCCTGCTGATCCGGGCAGGATGCCAGAATCTCGCCGATTCGATCGTGCTCGGCCTGGGTCATCCACAGCCCGTAGGCGGCCTTCACCGAAACCTGTCGGGCCACATACCCGCACCAGGATGCTCGGCTCGGCGGCAGCCAGGTCGCCGCGTCACCGTCACCCTTCTTGGTATTGGTGGGGCCATCCACGGCAAGCAGGTTGATCGGATCGTTGGCCAGTTCTCGACGACGCTCATCGGTAAGGCCCTGCGCTCCTGTTTGCCAGGCGTTTTTCAGCGCAACCACATGATCGATCTGCACCGCCTGCGAGGTCTTTTCCCCGCGCTCAAAGGTGATCCGGTTACCGGTATAGGGGTCGTCCAGAATGCCGCTCATGACCCGGCAGCCGCCACGGGTGGTCACCTCGGTGAGGTCGCGGGCGAGGATGTCGTTGCGGGTGTCACACCCGTTTTTCTCCACGTCAAACCAGGCGGTTCCGAACCGGGCGACCCGGTCATATCCGGTTCCGGGGGCGCGGCCGCGGACCGGGATGGTGGCCAGGAGGTCGCGAGCATTACCCGCCGACTCGAATCCGGCCGGGAACGCGTCGGTGCCCCCGGTGCCCGAAGCTCCCGGAGTACCCGGAGTACCCGACGCCACGGTGCCGGGGGTCGGATACGGCTGCGCCTCGGTCTCCCCGAGCGAGAGCGCCCCAACAATCAGGGCCGCAATCAGTGCCGGAATCGACAGCAGTGCGGCGGTTTTGGAGGTGGGGCGACGACGACGGGCAGACACAACAAATCCTCTGATGGTGGGGTGGGTGGAACCGGAGCGCGGCCCACACCCATCAGACCATGAGCCACCGACCTCGGGGCCCGCACACTCCGCTAGGGGATGATCCGGCAGAGCTCCGCCAGCGCCGATTCCCAGACCGCGTCGGACACCGCCGAGAAGTTCACCACCAGCCCCTCCCGCACCCGCGTATCGGCCCCGGCCGCGACCTGTCGAAACTCCGAGAGCCCGCTGACCATGACGCCGCGATCGCGTGCCGCATGGAGGACCCGGCCCTCGGTCCCCGCGGGAAGTTCGAGGACCGCCTGGAGGCCCGCGGCCACCCCACTCACCCGGACATCCGCACCGCTCTGAGCCAGCGCATCCACCAGCTGATCACGGCGGCGACGATAGCTCTGCCGCCGCATTCGGACATGACGGTCAAAAGCCCCCGAGGTGATGAACTCTGCCAGGGTGAGCTGATCCAACACGCTCACGGTTTCCATCGCCCCCTTGGCCCTCAGCACGGCGGGAATCAGCCGCTCAGGCACCACCATCCAGCCAATCCGCAGCGCCGGGGCCAGCGATTTACTTGCGGTCCCGAAGTACACCACCCGTTCGGGATCCAGCCCCTGTAACGCACCCACCGGGCGACGGTCATAGCGGAATTCTCCGTCGTAGTCGTCCTCAAGTATCACCGCGTCCGTGCTGCGCGCCCAGGCAATAGCCGCACTGCGCCGCTCCGGGGAGAGCACCACCCCGGTGGGAAACTGATGGGCGGGCGTCAGCAGCACAGCCGCGGGGGTGTCCGGGCCTGCCAGGTCCTCGATCCGAGCCCCCGCGTCATCCACCGCAAGCGAGGTCGGTGCCAGGCCCGCTTCCTCCAGTAGCGTTCGATAGAGACCCAGCCCGTAAGCCTCGGCCGCAACGGTGTGTGCCCCGCGTGAGTGGAGGGCACGCGCCATGATGCCCAGACCGTCGGCGAAGCCCGCGGTGATGACGATCAGTTCCGGGTCGGCACGCACCCCGCGCACCCGGCCCAGGTAGTCGGCCAGCGCGCGGCGAAGTTCCGGTTGGCCCAGCGGATCACCGTAGCCAAACGCCGAATGGGGGGCCACGGCCAGGGCTTTGCGCGCGGCAGCCAGCCAGGCCGAACGCGGAAACTCGGCAAAGTTGGCGGCACCGAGAACCAGCGTGGCCGCGGGAGTTCGCCGCGGTTCGGGGCGGGCGGAGACGAGCGGTGGGGTGGGGGCCGCCGGGCGGGCGGCGACGCGGGTCCCCGATCCCTGCCGGGCGATCAGCCAGCCCTCGGCAATCAGCTCCGCATAGCACTCGGTCACGCTGCTGCGGGCGATGCCCAGATCCGCGGCCAGCGCGCGCGAGGCGGGCAGCCGGGTGCCAGGGCTCAACCGACCGGTCGCGATCGCATCCCGCAGTGCCGACGCCAGACCCGCCCGGATTCCCGTTCCGGCAATGTCCAGATGAAGGTCCACCCCGGAGCGGCCCGGCAGGGTCATCTCAAAATTGGTCTGGCTTTCTTCCATACAAGTGGATCTTACTCTCAGACCAACTGCGATCTAATCTCAACGTATGAACACCACCACAACACTGCTGAACGAACACACCCCGCGCACCGATTGGAGCGCTCATGCCCCCGAGATTTTCAAGGCACTGGTCCGACTTGACTCGGTAGCCGGGGGCACGCTGGAACCCGCACTGATCAACCTGGTCAAGATCCGAGCCTCGCAGATTAACCACTGCGCATTCTGCCTGGACATGCACTCCAAAGATGCCCTGGCCGCCGGGGACACCGTGGAACGACTCATCCAGCTCACCGCCTGGGAGGAATCGCGCCACTTCTACACCGCCCGCGAGGTGGCAGCGATTGAACTGACCGAGGCCGTCACGGTGATCACCAACGGGTTTGTCCCGGATGATGTCTATGCCCGCGCGGCGGCGGTCTTTGACGAGACCGAGCTCGTACACCTGATCGGGGTCATCGTGGCCATCAACGCCTTCAACCGATTCGGGGTGGCCACCCGGATGGTCCCGGGACACTACGTCGCCGGTGCCGCTCACTAGGCAAAATCACGCGCGCCGCCCGGAATCTCCGGGCGGCGCGCAGGCTTGTATCCGCGCCGTATGACGCTGTCGCCTGTGCCGGGGCTACCGCGAGATCCAGCGCAGGCGGCCATCCTTCGCGGTGCCACAGACCATCGGGGTTCCCTTGGCCGTGTGTCCGGTCGCGCCGCCCGATGAGCAGAACGAACCCGGGTGCACGGTGCCTCCACCGGCCGGCGGAGCGGGGGCGGGCGGCGGCGCGGGTGCGGGAGCCGGCGGAGCGGCAGGCTTCGCCGGAGCAGGGGCCGGAGCAGGCTTCGCGGGAGCAGGAGCGGGCTTCGCGGGAGCCGGCGCGGGCGCGGCGGGTGCCGGCGCCGGTGCCGGCGCGGGAGCTGGCTCGGGCTCCGGTGCAGCCGGTGGTTCCGGGGTCGGGGTCGGACGCGGTTCGGCACGGGTCACCGGCGAGTGCGCGGTCACCTGGGCCGGGCAGGTAGCCAGGACCTCGGCAATACGCGCACGCTCCTCGGGGGTCACCCACAGCCCGTACACGGCCTTCACCGACAGCTGCCGGGCCACATAGGCGCAGCGGTAATCCTGGTCGGCGGGAAGCCAGCCGGTTGCATCCGCATCCAGCTTTTTCTTCTGGGTCGAGGCGGACACGGTGACCACGTTCAGCGGGTCGGTCGCCAACAGCTTGCGTCGTTCGGGGCTCAGGTCCTGCGCGCCGGTCTCCCAGGCGTTCTTGAGCGAGACCACGTGATCCTGACGGATCGAGGTGGCGGGCACCTCACCCTTGCGCGCCTTGATCACGCGGCCGGTATACGGATCGGTCAGATCCCCGGTGACCTTCTGCGGGGCGGACGCCTCGATCCCGAACTGGCTCTCCCCGTCAAACGGGGTTTCGGTTGTGGCCGGCTGCACATCCAGGGCGTCGAGCGTGTCACTCGCGGTCTCGGCCTCCTCGAACTTTCCGGGGAATGCCGGTCCAGTCGCAGAAGGGCTGGGCGAGGGGCTGACACTCGGCCGCGGCGACGCACTGGCAGCAAATGCCGCCGGGCGATCATCGGCCTGGGTTGCCCGGGTCGGGGAAATTGCCGAACCGACCAGTATGGCAATCAGGCTCAGCGCCACCACCATGCCGCCCACCGCGCGCGAGCGGGGCAGACGGGCCCAGCTGGTCCGGCCGGTGGCCGCTACAAAGATCCCGGTGGCCAGACCGGCCAGACCCAGCGTGGCGAGCATCATGCCAAAGCCACCGCTGCCGAGCATCGAGAAGGCAAAGATGGCTACCAGGGCACCAATAATCCAGGTGCTGGGGCCAACCTTGGGTTTGGTTTCCAGGGTCATTTGGGGGGAGGTTCCTCTCACGCGCGTTCACCGCGTTTGCCACGCGTGAGTGCCCACGCGGAGGGTCTTCCGCGGGAGCTCACGCCCATGTTCACGCGATTCGGGCGCGCGAAAATTCAGCTCCGAGAGTATTGCCGGAAGTGATTGTGGACCAATCGGATCGGCCAACACGCCGCCCCGGTTTGAAACTGGGGACAAGCGGTCGACCAAATGGGGGACATTTGGTCACCGCCAGGACCCGAGCATCGAGTTGGGTTAGCGTCCCAGCTGAGCGGTCACCGACTGCGCCTGGGCATCGGTGAGGGAGGCGACATAGTCGATCACCGCGCGCCCCCGGCCGCGGCGGGCCAGGCTGGCATCGTCGCTGACCCCCTGCAGCCGCCAGGGATCGTCCCGGCGCAGCTCATGATAGCTTTCGGTCGCCTCCTCCACCTGCTCCAGCAGGCGGCGCGGGGCACGGGCTGCATCGTCGGGATCGCGCAGCCACTCATCCAGCCCGCGCACCAGCGCCTCGACCAGCCGCGCCTGCCCGCGCTGGGTGGTCGCGAGGTCGGGGTTTTCCAGCACAAAGCGGGTGTGCACAAACTTCAGCACCATCACATCGTGCCAGGCCTGGGTGGCCAGACGAACGTGGCTACTGCGCACGTGGGGATGCTCCTCAACCACGATCGAGGCCTGGAAGCGATCGAGCCAGCGTCGGATGAACGCCGAGAGCTCGCGCTCGCTCCCGATGCCCCCGTCAAAGGGCACGGCCAGCAGGCCGTCCACGAGCTCCTCGGCCACCCGATCCACGGCGTTCCCGAAGGCTTCATCGTCGGCGATCCAGCCGTCGCGGCTGAGCAGGTGACGGCGCAGAGCCTCCAGCCGGTATCCGGGCACGCGCGGACGTGCGGCCAGCTCGGCGGCATCCAGGGCCGCCATCTCCGCCCGGTCTCGCAGCCAGCTGCGCAGCTCCGCCGAGACGGTCGCGTGCTGAAGCACCCCGGCCCGGTAGAAGTCATCGAGGTCGTGCAGCGAGTAGGCGATGTCATCGGCGATGTCCATGATCGAACACTCCACCGTCTGCTGCCACGGCGCGATCGCCGGATAGGCGGCGCGCACGGCTTCCACCTCGCGGGCGTGCAGCGAGTACACCGAGAACTTATGCGCCCCGGTCACACTCGGCTGACCCACCCCGCGCGGACGCTCATGCGGCGGCAGATCGGTGTACGCATCGCGCCACTCAAGCCGGGTCCAGGGATACTTCAGCACCGCCGCGCGCACCGCGGTGGTGAGGTTGAGCCCGGGCTGGGCGGCGCCGTGGGTGTCGAGCTCGGCGAGGATGCGCAGGGTCTGCGCGTTGCCCTCGAAGCCCTCGGTGAGCCCCAGGTGATCGCGGGCCACCCGGTCCAGCACCTGCTCGCCGAGGTGACCAAAGGGTGGGTGTCCCAGATCGTGGGCGCTGGCGGCCGCCTGCACCACCACCGGATCGCAGCCACCCAGGCGGTCGATGATGGCCCGGGTCGGGGCGTCTGCATAGAGCAGCCCCACGGCGATCTCGCGGGCCACCGCGGTGACCTTAATCGAGTGGGTCAGCCGGTTGTGGATGACCGGGCCGCTGGTGGCCTGGGGCATCACCTGGGTAACCGCAGAGAGCCGGGAAAAGTACGGCGAGAATCGAATCCGCTCCAGATCCACCCGGAAATCATGCGAGGCACGAGCACCGGGGGCCGCGGGTTCCGGGGTTGCCCGAGTGTGCCGGGCGTCACGCGAAACGGGAACGGGTGCGGGCTCGGTATCTCTCATCGCGGGTCTCCTCGGCTGTGTGCGCTGTCTGGCCATCCTAGCCAGCGCGCCCGGGTACACGCCCGAGGGCCCGGCGGTCACACATGAAAAATCCCCGCCTCAAGCAGTTGTGGGCATCGAGGCGGGGACGGTCCGTCCTTAGGGGGGAGGAGGATTCGTGGATCAGCGTATCCCCGGATTTCTGTGGGTGACGCCCGGAGCCGCGCTTTTCACCCTCGGGTTCACCCGGGATCGGTTAAGGGGTGGGATCGCCGATCAGCCCCAACCGCGCCGCGCGCATAATCGCATCCCCTCGGGTGCTCACACCCAGCTTGCGATACACGGATCGGGACTGGGTCTTCACGGTGTTGGGCGACACGGTCAGGGCCCGTGCAATTTCGGGGGCAGTCAGCCCGTGAGCGAGGTGACGTAGGACCAGCCGCTCCCGCGTAGTGAGGTGCACGTGTTCGGGCGCGGACTCCCAGACATTGGGCAGGCTGCCCAGCCGCACGGTCAGGGCGTCCGCGAGGGCCACCCGCCCCTCGACGCGGGCGCGCGCCTCGAGCCGAACCAGGCGCTCATGGGGCACGGCCAGCAGGGCGAGCGTGACCCCGGTTTCGGCGAGGATCGCCAGGGCAGCCTCCAGCGCGTCCAGGCTGAGCCGCGGATCGTCATCATCCACGGTGGCCGCTGCCAGCAGCAGCTTGGAGAGCACCTGCCAGCGCGGGCTGAGGGAATCGAGGGACAGCTCGCTCACCCGCACCGCGCAGTCTCGCACCTGCCCGGCGGCCAGCTCGCGTCGTGCGCGATACAGCACGGTTTCAGGATCCGAGGAGATCAGCTGCGCGGCCAGGCGATCGGCACGAGCCAGGTCCCCACCAAAGAGTTCCAGATCCGCGCGCAGGATCGTCAGCCGGCTGCGCACCAGCGGATGAATCGGCGGGCGCCGCTCATCGTTGAGCCGCGATTCCAAGCGGGTAATCGCACCCACCCGCATGCCCCGCATCAGATCGGCCAGGGTCAGGATGCTGAGGGCGGCGGGCCAGTGCTCACTGGTTTCCAGCTCCTCCCGATACGTCTCCAGGAAGCCCACGGCTCGGTCCGGGTCGCCCTGTTCAAGCGCCAGGGTGGCACGGGCGGTGGCCTCCAGGGTGGTGAGGTAGAGCCGGTTTTGGGCGACCAGCGGGCCGATCTGATCGAGACGGGCCAGCGCCTCACGGGTCTTGCTGAAGTCGCCGCGCGCGGCCGAGATTCCGGCGATCAGCGCGAGCACGTGCACCCGGTCCTCGGGGATCGAGGAGTCGGTGGCCGCCAGCGCGGCCCCCAGAATTTCCAGGGCGTGCACGCGGTTTCCGGCATAGTGCAGGGTGATCGCCAGGTGTGCTCCCAGCACGGGCAGCACCGGCCCCAGGGTTTCCCGGGCATCCAGGGGCAGCGCGATAATCGCGTCCTCGGCGAGTTTGGCGGCCGCGACCGCGGGACCAAACCGGCCGATCACCCGGTTGGCCACCGACTGCATCGAGAGCAGCAGTGCGCGCTCATGCACCGGCGCGGTCACCAGGCGGTCACGCACCGCGGCGAGGGCCAACCCGAAGTATTCGGTGCCTCGCAGGCGGGTCAGGCCGCTGGAGTTGTACACCAGGGCGAGGGTCATACAGAGCATCGGGAAGTGTCGGATCTCGCCCAGCGGGATGCGGCGCAGACTCCGGGCCACCACCGACCCGTGCCGGCTCATCAGCGGCCCAAAATTGCGCCACACGACCTCGGTGGCCAGATCCAGATCGCCGATCGCGACCGCCCGGGCCAGCGCCTCGGCCGGATATCCGTTACGCATCTTCCATCGAATGACACGACGCGCTGCCGCCGCATGCTGGGTTGGATACGCCTCGCGCAGCTCGGTGACCATCCGTGCGCGCAACCGGGGACCCAGGATTAGCGGATAGCGTCCAGAAGCATCGGCGTCACGGGCATCGGGTCCAAACACCCCCACGTTCAGCAGACCGGAAATCCGCGCGGTGGCTTCGGAGTCTCCCTCGGTCACCGCGGAAATCAGGTCGGCAGGAATCTCGTCGGGCAGTCCGAGAGCGAGGAAACGGGTGTAACTGGCGTCGGTCGCCAGTTCGGCGCGCACACGATCCAGATACCAGTCAAAGACGGTGTCCCCACCGTTGAGCAGCCCGCCGGATGGGGTGACCAGCGGATGCGCGGGATTGCCGTGCGCCACCGCATGCAGCGTGCCGAAGGTTCCGTCCAGACGGGAGCCGCCCGCGGCGGCCGCGCGTTCGGGTTCCGCATAGCCCAGCAGACGAAAATAGCCGGCGGTCTCGTCCTCACCGAGCAGAAGGTCCTCGCGAGTGAGTAGCTCACGCTCGATCCCGGCGCCGTCGGCGCGGGCCAGCAGCGCCCCGAGGTCGCGACCAAACACGATAAAGCGAATATTGGCGCAGGCGCGGACCACCCGCACGATGTCTTCGAGGATTTCCGGATCGGTGATGCGGTGGGCATCCCGGACGATGATGGTCTGCTCCCCCAGCGGCCCGAGCCAGCGAATCAGCCCCTCGCGGGAAAACGCTCCGGCCGGTTCGACCGTTTCCCGGGCGGTCAGCAGCAGGTGCAGCACCCCCCAGAACCGGGCGCGGGATTCGGTTCGGCTCGCCCCCACCCAGACGCCCGAGCGATCGGGGCGGGCCGCCGACCATTGAGAAACCAGCGTGGTTTTACCGGCACCGGGTGGGGCTTCAATCAGCACCAGCCCGGAAATATCCAGGCGCGGAATCAGCGTTGCTCGGGTAAGTGCGAGCCGAGGCAGGCGCGCAGACAGGCGAATCAGTTTCGGCTCCTTGTGATCTTTCCCGTTATCCGCCGGTCTGGATCTGGCCGGTTCGCCCCCGCCGTCACTATACATTTTTGCGCTCGGCGAACATACACCCGCAAACGGGGCACCCAAAGCGGGCACCCCCTAGCCGAGTTTTCATAACAGGTGCATGATGGAGGTACGGGCCCATCATCCCGGGCCCATCAAGGTATCTTCAGAAGAGGTCAGTATGCGTAACATCACCGTCCTTGGGACCGGTGTTCTCGGCTCTCAGATTGTCTTTCAGACCGCGATTCACGGGTTCCCCGTGGTGGCCTATGACATCAACGATGCGGCGATCGAGGCGGCCCGAACCCGCTTTGCCGAACTCGCCAAGGTGTACGCGCGGGAACTCCCCGGCGCAACCGAGGAGAGCGCCGCACAGGGCCTGGCAAATATTTCCTATTCGACCGATCTGGCCGAGGCCGTGGCGAATGCGGACCTGGTAATCGAAGCCGTGCCTGAAAACATCAACATCAAGACCGACACCTACTCCCGTCTTGCGGCAGCGGCGCCCGAGCACACGATCTTTGCCACCAACTCCTCGACACTGCTGCCGAGCGATATCGCCCCGTCCACCGGACGCCCCGATCGCTTCCTCGCCCTGCACTTCGCCAACCGTGTCTGGATTCACAACACGGCCGAGATCATGGGCAGCCCCGAGACCGACCCGGCGGTGTTTGCCCAGGTGGTGGAGTTTGCCCAGGAGATCGGCATGGTGCCGATCGAGATCTTTAAGGAAAAGGCCGGCTACCTGCTCAACTCGCTGCTGGTCCCGCTGCTGGACGCCGCCGCGGACCTGGTGACCGGTGGATACGCCACCCCGGAGAGTGTGGACCAGACCTGGCGCGTGGGCACCGGTTCGCCGATGGGTCCGTTCCAGATCCTCGACGTGGTGGGGCTGAACACCGCCTACAACATCGCACTGGCCGCGGGTGCGCCGCGAGCCGAGTTTGCCGCGTACCTCAAGGAGAACTTCATCGACAAGGGCAAGCTGGGCCGCGGCACCGGCGAGGGCTTCTACACCTACCCGGCCGAGGACTAAACCTGCGGGACGCCGCGCCGCCCACTGAGGCGTGCGCGGCGCTCCAGCTCGGCCCCGATGCCGGCCTCGATGCCCGCGTCGCGGAAGGCGGGGAGCACATAGATCAGCGTGGGCTCGGCGGTGTCCCCTTCGATCCAGCGCACGCCGCCACAACCGAGCACGGCGTCCCCGCGCCGGGCGATAATCAGGTCGCCGCCCGCGCCCTGCAGCCCGGCGATCTCGGGAGCCCCCAGTGCCACCCGGACCCGCTCGGGATCGGGAGCCACACCATCTCGGTGCTCCGCGTCCTCACGCAGGAACGAGGTCAGAATCGACAGGGCGAGCGGATCGCGCGGATCAATCGAGGCATAGGTGATGTCGGACATGCTCCGAGCGTAGCGGGTTCGCCCCTCGGGTTCGACCGGCGTGGGACGATAGGGGCAGCACATCCGCGCGTCTCGAAGGATCCCCATGAGTGATCGTGTTCCCCCACTGCCCGAGATCATCACCCGGGCGCTCGACAGCCTGCGCACGGCGGGACTCCCTCCCGAGCTGCGCGCCGAGTTCGTGCCGGCACACACCCGGCTGATGATTCCGCGTCGAGCGGCGGTGATCCCGCGGGGCGAGGTGTGGCGACTGGGCAGCCTCCTGCTCGGTCCCGAGGGCGACCTCTACGAGACCGGCGAGGTGGTGCGGGCGAGTGAACCCGGCTGGCCGGGACACCAATCGGTGCTGGCCGAGCAGCGCCGGGAGTACCGCAGCGCCGCACAGCGGGCAAAGATCGCGCCGGGTACCGTGATCAACCTGGGGTGGACGCCGATCGATCAGGATCCCGAAGCCCTGGCATCCTCTTCCGGGGCGCTGTTTCTGCGTGACGGCGAGCCGCTGGTGCGCTGGGTTCCCGGCAACGATGCGGCGGCAATTGGCCTCGGCGCGTACCTCGACGAGCGCATCGAGCTACTCGCACACGCGCACCCCCGCGACTAGTCCGTAGTTCTGCGGCTAGGCGTTCCGACGGCTGCGGGGTTCCGGGGGCGGCGGAACCTGCTTGGCGGCAATCACGGTCGCGAATGCCACCACCTCCATGCCGCGCTTGGTCGCGATGGCCACCGCGCTCTCATCCGAGCGCAGGAACCAGCCCAGGGCGTCGGTTGCACTGCCGTCGGGCAGGCGATAGCGCACCACGATCCGGTCGCCCTCCTTCACCGTGCGCAGGAACTCGATGGCCTCGCCGCCGATCATGCGGTACCTCCCAACCGACCCGGCCACTCGCGCAGGAACTCGACCACCGTGCCGCCGATCATGCGGTACCTCCCAACCGGCCCAGCCATTCGCGCAGCAGGGCCGTTTCGGCGACGGTGAAGGCGGCGGCGTCCACGCGCTCGTCGGTTCCGTGCTCCAGGGCGCTGGCGAGGGTGGTGGCGGCACTGGCCACGGCCGAGGTGCCCGGTGCCGCGGCATCGGTGAAGATCCCGGCGAGGGTCACGTCCCGAACGGTGTCGGAGATCAAGGGGTCCGGGTGCAGCTCGGGACGGGTGACCAGGGCGAGGGCGATACCGGTGTTGGCGGCCATGATCGTGCGGGTCGCCCGGTCGGCGTCGATGCGCAACCGGCCGGCGGCACCGGCACGCACCACGAGGGCACCGAGCAGGTCGTAGGCCTCGGCGAGCGCGCCGCCCGGGGCATCGGCCCCACCCTGGAAGGTCAGTCGGTAGAGGGCCGGGTGGGCCAGGGCAAACGCGGTGTGGCGGTCCCAGCCCTCGCGCACGTCGGCCACCGGGTCCTCCCCCGGTACCGCTGCCCGCTTCCCACCGAGGTAGGACTCGAACGCGGCGTCGATGGTGGCGCGAATCAGGCCGTCCTTGTCCCCAAACAGGCGATACAGGGTCGGCTGTTGCACCCCCGCGGCCTCGGCCACGGCGCGCGTGGAGACCTCGCCGGTGGGTGAGTCGGCGAGCAGGCGCGCGGTCACCTCGATGATGCGTTCACGATGATCCATGAATCAACGCTAACACGATTCACGGATCAATGAAATACGCGGTTAGCCCTGGGGCAGCAGGATGCGGAAACCGGTGCGATCCCCATCCACCCGCACCCCGCGCAGATCCGGCAACACCGCGTGAGCGAGCGGCGTCAGCAGGGTGCGTTCAGAGGCGATCGAGGAGGTGGCCAGGGTCACGCAGCCCGCCCCCACGGCCGCGCGCACTCCGGCCTCGGCATCCTCCACCGCGAAGCAGGTGGCCGGGTCCAGGCCCAGCCGGGCGGCCCCGGTTGCAAAGGGTTCGGGATCGGGCTTGCCACGCGTCACGTCACGGGCGGTCACCATCGTGTCCGGGACCGGGATGCCCGCGGCGTTCAGCCGGGCGAGGGCCACCGGATAGGTGGCCGAGGTCACCACGGTCCAGGGGATATCGCCCAGCTGCGCGATGAAGTCGTGGACCCCGGGCCGCGGGGTGATCGGCGCATCCGGCCGAGTTTCCCACCATTCCAGCCGGTCGAAGGCGTAGTCAAAGCGCTCGGGCGGGGCAAACTCGGCGATGATGTCGCGGGCCGGGCGTCCGTGACGGCGCTCGAGCGGCGGCGTCTCCACGCCGAGGTCCCGAGCCCAGCTGGACCAGGCGAACTCGATGAACTCGGTGGAATCCACCAGGGTGCCATCCATATCGAAGAGGACCCCGAGCAGCGGGGTTTCGTTTAGCGCGCCCATGCCCTAACCCGCAAACGGGGTGACGGGGCGACCCGGGATCGCGACGGTCGCCGCAAACACCGATCCGGCCAGCGGCTCCTCATGCGGCTCCAGGAACTCCCGCGAGGTGGTGATGTAGAGGGTGCGCAGGTCCTCGCCGCCGAAGGTGCAGGAGGTGACCTTGCTCACCGGCAGGTCAATCGTGTCGGTCAGCACCCCGTGGCGGTCATACCGGCGCACGCCCGAGCCGCCGTAGAGGGCGAGCCAGACGCCGTCCTCGGCATCCACGCACAGCCCATCCGGCCCGCCGATGCCCTCGGGCAGGGTCACGAAGGGGCGACGATTAGTGGGGACGCCGTCCGCGTAGTCGAAGACGTCGATGCGGCGGGTGGGGGTGTCCACGTAGTACATCAGGGAACCATCCGCGGTGAATCCCATACCGTTGGAAATGGTTACGCCGTCAAAGAGCGGGGTGATCTCGCGGGTCGCGCTGAAGCCAAACACCTCGGCGGTTCCGGGAACCTGGTCGTAGCCCATCGTGCCCACAAAGAGGTTGCCCTCGGGGGTCGTGCTGCCCTCGTTGAAGCGGTGCGAGGCACCCTGCCACACCGGATCCGAGATCCACTCCTGGCCATCCTCGTTCCAGAGCGCAAACTCGCGCTCGGTCACCACCAGGAAGCCGCCGTTTTCGCGGGGACGGATCATCGCGGCCACCGAGGACCCGGTGTCCAGGCGGTCCACCCGGCCGGTGCGGGCATCGAGGCTGAGGATGTCTCCGGCGAGCATGTCCACCCAGCGCAGTCCACCCCAGGCGGGCGACCACACGGCACCCTCCCCGTGATAGGCGATCGGATCGGTAACCTGCTCGGCCTGCGTCATCGAAGAACCATCCCTGCTGTCGGGGCGCGGCCGGAGGTCGCACACGCCTGGAACCGAGTCTAGCCGGGAGGCCCGACCACGCTCCAGGGGGAGGCGGCGTGGCCGGGCACACGGATTCCGCCCGGGCAGCAACCGAGACCCCGGGGGGGTCACGGCGTGCCCGGGCGTCCTCGCTACTCGCTCTCGGCGCGGTGGATTCCCAGGTCCACGCGGCCGGGGACGAACTCGTCGCGCAGCACGCGCGCGGGTCGGTACTGACCGCTCTTGCGGGTGCGGTAGGGCACCGGCGCCTCCTCGTACACGCCGGCCAGGCGCTCGGTCAGGCGGGTGATCTCCCGTGCCGAGCTCTCGGCGGTGGTGTCATCGGCCTGGTCGATCAGGTGGATCGGCAGGGTCGACATGCCGGTGTAGAACAGGGTGCCGTGGGTCAGGCCGAACAGCAGCGTGTCGATGTCCCCGGAGATGCCGCGCGGGCCCAGCGCCGTGGCGTGCTCCCCCGCGGTGACCACGATCAGCGCGCGCTTGCCCGCCATCAGGCCGTCGCCGTAGCGCAGGCTACCGCCGGTTTCGGGATCCTCGATGTCGAACGCGAAGCCCGAGGCAAACACCCGGTCCATCCATCCCTTGAGCATCGCCGGAACCGCGTACCACCACAGCGGGAACTGGATCACGATCAGGTCGGCGGCCAGGAGCTTGTTCTGCTCGGCGAGGACGTCGGCGGGAACCTCGCCGTCGGCACGGGCCGAAACCCAGCGGGTCATGAAGGGGTCGTCATCGTGGGCGTGGCTGCCGAAGTCGGCGCTGGTGAGCAGCGGGTCAAAACCCATCGCATAGAGGTCGCTGGTTTCCACGGTGTGGGTTTTTTCCAGCTCGGCCCGGCCGGCGTCAAAGAGGTCGCGGTTGAAGGACTTCGCCTCGGGGTGGGCGTAAATCCAGAGGGCTTGTGGCTGAGTTTTTGTCATGAGACGATTCCAACAGGTGCATTCAATTTTGGGAAGTATGCACTTCTCTGTCAGCTACTAACCGTTGGGATAGTGTCAATGCGTACAAGCACCGCCGAAGCCATGGAAATCTGCTCGGTCGAGGTCACCGTGAGCCTGCTCGGCGGCTGCTGGAAGCTCACCATCATTCAGAAGCTGCTCGAGGGCACGCTGCGTTTTGGCGAGCTGCGCCGCGAGGTCGGCTACGTCACCGACCGGGTCCTCACCCGCCAGCTGCGCGAGCTTGAGGCGGACGGGATCATCCACCGCGAGGTGTACCCGCAGGTGCCGCCGAAGGTTGAGTACTCGCTGACTCCGCTGGGTGAATCGCTGCGCGAGATGGTCGCGATGATGGACGCGTGGGGTCAGCACTGGGCGAAGGAGCAGGGTGCGGTTGCGGCGGTTCCCGCCTAACCACAAACGGCCGGTGCATGCACCGGCCGTTTGTTCACACGCGTTCTAGCCGCGCAGCTCCGCCGTGCGCGGCGGGTTGGCCCCGGCGCGGGAGACGGTGATCGCCGCGGCGGTCAGCGCATCCTGGGCGATCAGATCCAAGGTCTCGGAATCGAGCGACCCGGCGCGCACCGATGCTCCGGCATCCAGGCGCAGGATCGCCGCGAGCATCGCGGCCATAAACGAGTCGCCGGCGCCGATGGTGTCGGCCACGCTGACCCGCGGGGCCTTGGCCTCGGTGTGCACCCCGCCGGTGAACAGCAGGCAGCCCTCGCCGCCGCGGGTCATCGCGGTCAGGCCCGCGCCGAAGGAGGCGAGGTGCGCGAGCACCTGCTCCTGGGTCAGCTCGGGGTAGAGCCAGGCGGCATCCTCATCGCTGAGCTTGATGACGTCCGCCAGCGCGGCGATCCGCTCGGTACGCGCCCGCACGTCTTCGCGGTCGGGCACGATCATCGGACGCACGTTGGGGTCAAAGCTGATCAGCGCATGCGAGCGGGCGGCGGCGAGCATCGACTCCACCACGTCCGCGCCGGGGGCGAGGAACGCGGCGATCGAGCCCGTGTGCACCAGGGTCACCTCCGCCGGGACCTCGATCGAGGCCAGCTCGCCGGTGATCTCAAACGTGTAGGTCGCCGCTCCGGTCTCGTCCAGGTTCGCCTGGGCGGTCGCGGTGGGGGCGTCGGTCACGGACTCGGCGCTCAGCTCGACATCGCTCTCGGCGAGGTGGGCGGTGATCGCGGCACCCCGCTCATCCTTGCCAAAATGGGTGTGCAGGGTCGTGGGCACGTCGAGCCGAGACAGGCCGATCGCCACGTTCAGCGGGCTCCCGCCGGGGTGTTCGGCGGTGCCGTTCGGTCCCGAAACGATGTCGGTCAGGGCCTCGCCGATCACAAATGCGCGGGGGTTACTCATGCGGTTTCTCCTTTGACAACCAGTGTCTTCAGGCTAGTGGATCGACTCACTCAGCCGAACCGTTCAGTGCGTCCAGGGTCGCCGCGGCACCGTCCCGGCGCAGGGCCTCCAGGGTCGCCAGATACGGGGTGACAAAGGCGTCGTGGGTCGCGATGTCGCCGAAGACCGGGGCGTACTCGATGATCGCGCGCGGCTCGGCTTCCAGCTTGGCCGCCAGGGCGGTGAGGTTGTGCTCGATCTCGGTCTGCGCGGGCTGGGCGTGACCGTCGCGCTCAAGCTGGAAGACCCAGCTGGCCACCAGGGCGGCACCGAAGGTGACGTCGCGTCCGGCGGCGATGTTATCCACGATGGTGGGCAGCACAAAGGTCGGGATCCGCGAGCCGGCATCGGTCGCCAGACGGTTCAAGGTGTCCGCAATGGCCGGGTTGGTGAAGCGCTCAAACAGCGTGTTCACATAGTCGTCGAGGTCGATCCCGGGCACCGGGTCCAGGGTCGGCCGCGACTCGGCCAGGAAGCGGTGCAGGAACGCGACGATGCGCGGATCCGTGGTGGCCTCGTGGGCGAAGGTGTGCCCCAGCAGCAGGCCAAAGTATGCCATGCCCTGGTGGCTGGCGTTGAGCAGGCGCAGCTTCATCTTCTCGTAGGGAGCAACGTCGGAAACCAGCTGCACCCCGACCTTTTCCAGCGCCGGACGACCGGCGGTGAAGTGGTCCTCCAGGACCCACTGCACAAACGGCTCGGCCACAACCGGCCAGGCGTCCTCGACGCCGAAGGTGTCGCGCACCAGGGCGCGGTCGGCGTCGGTGGTGACCGGGGTAATCCGGTCCACCATCGAGCTGGGGAATGCCACGTTCTCGGCGATCCAGGCGGCCAGCTCGGGATCCCGGCGGCGCGCAGCCTCAAGGATCACGCCGCGAGCGACCTCGCCGTTGCCGGGCAGGTTGTCACAGCTCATCACGGTGAACGGAACGGTGCCGGCGGCGCGGCGACGGGCGAGCCCGGTGACGATCAGATCGAACACACCGAGCGGGTTCTCGGTGCCCTCTTCGGGCAGGCGGTAGCCGCCCTCGGTCACGGTGAGCGAGACGATGCGGGTGGTCTCGGCGGTCAGCTCGGCCAGCACGGCCTCACGGTCATCGGGGGCAAAGCGGTAGTCGTGAATCGAGCCGATGACACGGGCATCCAGCTCCCCGGTGCCGGACTTCAGCACCAGCGTAAAGAGCGAGTCCTGGGCGGCCAGCACGTCGCGCATGCGGGCGTCCCCGGGCATCACACCCACACCGCAGATGCCCCACTCGTTGCCCTCGCCGAGGGCCAGCAGACGATCCAGGAACATGGCCTGGTGGGCGCGGTGGAAGTTCCCCAGGCCGAAGTGCACGATGCCGGTGCGGATGCCTGCGCGGTCGTAGCGGGGCAGTTCCACCGGGGCTGATCCGGACGCGGTCACCGCGGGGGTTTCGGCGGGCTTGGCATCGGCGGCTGCGTGTACCAGCGTGGCAATGGGCACGGGAATCGGCTGGGTGGTCATCGGTCTGCTCCTTTGGGGACTCACGGGGCGTGTTCACCCGTTCCCCCAGACTTTCACGCGACACGGGATGCGATCCACCGATTGAATGGTGGGTTTGTGACCGATGTGTGTGCACCCAGATCCGTGTATTTCGGGGCTCTGTGGGATGTGACCGGTCCCAACTTGACCGGTTGCACCCGAGCGGTGACCGTTGTGCGCGGTGGCCGACGGAGACGACCGCCGCCCGCCCGCAACCGGGATCACCCGGCGGGGTTAGACCCGGACGATCCGCGCCCCACGCTCGGCATATTCGCGGGCGATCGAAGCCGAGAGCGCCTGTCCGGTGATCATGGTTTCGAAGTCGGTGACGTTGGCGAAGCGCACAAAACTGGTGCGTCCGAACTTGTTGTGGTCACCCACGAACAGCCGTCGCGCGCTCACCCTGACCGCGGTTTCCTTCACCGCAGCCACCGCCGGATCCGGGGTGGTCAGCAGGCCGTCCACCGAGACGCCGTTGGCACCGAGGATCGCCAGGTCGGGGACAAAGCCCTCCAGCGCCCGGGTTGCCCAAAAGTCCACCGCGCCGAGGGTTGCCGGGCGGATCCGCCCGCCGAGCATGATGACCTCGATTCGCGGCCGATTGGCCAGGCGTAGCACCGCGGGAATCGAGGCGGTGATCACCGTGAGTGGGCGATCATCGGGCAGGGATTCGGCCACCAGTGCGGGCAGGAACCCCTCGTCCAGGAATAGCGTGCGCGCCTGCGCCAGGCGACCGGCGGCGGCCTGGGCGATGCGCACCTTCTCGGCGGTGTGGTTGGTCTCGCGGAACGCGATCGGGGTTTCCACCGCGCCGCTCTCCACCATCCGGATCACGCCGTAGCGGCGCTCGACCCGGCGCTCACGCTCAAGCTCGCGCAGGTCGCGGCGAATGGTTTCCGGGGACACCTCAAAGGTTTCGGGCAGCTCGGCGACGGCGAGACTACCGCGCTCGCGCAGCAGCGTCACGATGGCGTCGCGGCGCTCGCGCGCGCCCTGCTGGTTGCGTGCCACATCCGGCATCGGGCCCTCTTTCCTCCCGCGTTCCTCGCCGAGCGGAATCCCGCACGGTGCATTCAGCCTACCCGGGCCACCCCGCGGGCCACCCCGTCCGGGGCCGTGGCGATCCCCCCGATCCCACGGCCTCGCCGGCTATTCCTCGCGCAACCGCGCCCCGCTGGTGGCACCGCGCACGCTGAGCATCGCCAGCCCCAGGGCCACCGCCGCAAAGAATACGAGCAGCGCCAGCGTGATCAGATACTCGGCACCGGGCCACCCCACCTGCCGGTTTCCGCCACTGAAGACCCGGATCACCACCCAGCCCGCAAGGAGCCCGAGCGCCACCGCCAGCGCACTCATCGCGGCCAAGGGGATGAGGTTCTCGGCGAGAATGACACGCCGGAGGGTACCCACACGCACGCCGATCAGCCGCAGCCGGGTGAAGACCGCGCGCCGATCAGCGACGCCGATGATGGTCGCCACAACCAGGGCCAGCATCGAAATGCCACCGGCCACCGCGGCGCCGATCGATGCGAGGGTGGAGAAGCGTCCGAAATAGCTCAGGCCGTCGGTATACTGACGCTCCGCTAAAACCTCGGGCACCGTGTCAAAGGCGACACCCTGCGCCCATATGGCGCTGCGGGCACGCTCGATTGCCTCGGGGGTTCCATCGGTGAGGGCCACGGTCGCGATGTTCAGACGTTCACTGTCGGGGTCCACGCGGTCACCCGTTGGCTCGGGGGCGAAACCCGAGAAGATCGCCGGGGAAATCGCAATAAACGCTTCTTCCGCGGTCGGCGTGAAACCCAGGGACCGTGCATCCTCGGCGCTCACCACGGTCAATCCCGCACCCCCGGCCTGCTGATACACGTTGACCGCATATTCCACTCCGGTTATATTTTCCAGAACCTTCCGGCGGCGCTCGGGCAGGTCGGCGCGTTCACTGCGGTTTTCGACCGTCACCATCCGGGTAAATCCGGCCTCCTGTGTACCAAGATGATCGGCCTGGGCAAACTCATCAACGTTCGCTGTCATCGCGATTTGGAACATGGATACCAGGAACAGGGCGATCACCAGGCCACTCACCGCGCGAAACGCGGCCCGAGGGAGCCGGACCGTGCGTCCCAGCGCGATCACCCGCGATGCCGATTGTGCTCGGCCCGACAGCACGCGTCCCAGCAGCAGGGTCAGGTAGGGTCCGGCGATTATCAGCCCCACACAGACCAGGATCAGGACGATCAGCGCCGCAACCCAGTAGATCATTCCGTGCAACACATCAACCAGCACGATCAGTGCCGGGATGCCGAGTACCCCCACCCCCAGCGGCACAATCCGCCATGCACTCGGCACGGTTTCGGGCACCGAGACGCTGCCGGGCAACGCCCCGCGGTCGCCGCGGCGGGCGCGGATCGCCGCCACCAGCGGAACGAAGGCGGCGACCAGGGCAAGCACCACGATCTGCTGGCCCAGCGGGACCCGAAGATCCGAGGCGAAGAATGTCCCGTCCAGGACCGAAACCCGTGAAAACAGCGGCACCGTCAGCCAGGCCCCCAGCGCACCCATCAGCACACCCAGAACAGCCGCCGGGATCATCTCGAGCGCCGCGAGGTGTGCGATGACTCCGCGCCCGGCACCGAGCAGACGGAGCTGGGCCGTGCGTTCCCGGCGGGCAACCTGCCCGAGATCGGCCACGATCGCGATGAGTAGCAGCACCGGGGCCGCCACCGCGAGCGCCCCCAGGATCGCGACGAAACCGTATACCGGAATTCCACCGAATCCGGTGCCCGACGGATCGGTCTCGGGCAGGACCCGCGCGTCGTAGTTGTCCAGCATTTCCTGCTCGGTATGGACCACCACCGCAACCAGGCTGTCGGGGGTCGGCAACACGGAGTCGGGGAGGATCCCGGCCGGAGATCCAAACCGCACGCCGAGCTCGGCCGGTGCGGTCTCGGCGACGAGCTGGGCGAGGGCGGGAGATGCCAGGTACGCGCCGGCCTGCGGCAACGTCACCGCCGTCTCAAACAGCGCGGGCCGCGCATCCGGCGCGGACACGTCGATGCGCTGGATCTCCCACTCCCGAAAACGATCGGTGCTGCCCATCGCCAAGGTTTGCCCGGAACCCGGCACAATCGCCGCCGAGTTCTGGTCGGTATCCGGTGCGAAGCGGGAGTAGGAATCCCAGCGTTCGGTGCGAGTTTCCAGGGCACGGTATCCACCCCACAGCAGCAGGAGCAGCATGATGCCGATCCCGATGCCCGCGGCGATGCCAAGAATGCGCACGCGTGCACGCCGGTTCTGCGAGAGAACCAGCGCCAGACTGAGCCTCATCGGCGCGGACCGGTGGCGGTGAACGCGGCCGTACCGTCGGACGTGGGGAGCACCGCGATCCCCGCGCTGATTTTTCCGTCCCGCACAATAATCTCGCGGTCGGCGTAGGCGGCGGTGCGGGCATCGTGGGTGACCAGGACGATCGCGGTGCCGTCGGCGCGGGCCAGGTCGGTCAGAGCAATCATGGTGTGTTCGGCGGCGAGCGAGTCGAGTGCACCGGTGGGCTCATCGGCAAAGAGGACCCGCGGCCGGGCAACCAGGGCACGGGCGATCGCCACACGCTGGGCCTGACCACCCGAGAGCTCGGCCGGGTAGCGGGTGGCGCACTCGGCAATGTCGAGGCGTTCCAGTTCGAAGCGGGCGCGAGCAAGCGCCTCGCGCCGCTTAACCCCCGCGAGCAGCAACGGGATGGTCACGTTGTCCAGCGCGCCGAGGTCGGGCAGCAGCTGCCCGGACTGGAAGACGAAGCCGCACTCGCGCAGGCGCAGGTCATCGCGCTCGGTCTGGTCCAGCTCTCCCAGCATCCGGTTGCCGATCCGCACGGTGCCCGCGTCGGGCACCAGGACACCGGCGAGGGCGTGTAGCAGGGTCGACTTTCCCGACCCCGAGGGGCCCATGACCGCCAGAATTTCGCCCGGATAGACGTCCAGGCTGATCCCCCGCAGCGCCTGGGTCTGGCCAAAGCTGAGGTGCAGATCGCGTGCCCGAATCACAACATCGGTACCAAAGTCGCTCATGCGCCGCGCACCCCCGCCCGCAGCTCGGTGAGGCGGGCACCGGTGAGTTCGATCCAGCGTAGGTCCGCCTCGATGTGGAACAGCGCGTGGTCGATGGTGAGCACGCTCGCTAGGTCGGCACCGCGCTTTGCCGCGGTGAGCTCGCGCATGCGGGCCTGGTGGCACGCGCGCTGGGCATCCAGGAGCGTTCCAGCGTCCTCATCCAGCAGCAGGGCGATCACCGTCTTGGCAAACAGATTGCTCTGCAGGGCAGCCTCGGGGATGTCGGGGGTAAACATCCACTCCCGCACCCGGATCCGGCCGGCGTCGGTCACCGCATAGCTCTTGCGCTCGGGGCCGCCCGAGTGGCCCTCGGCGGCGAGTTCGAGGATGAGTCCGTCCCGAATCAGTCGGGCAAGCGTGGAGTACACCTGACCGAAGGCCATCGGCTTACTGCCACCAAAGAAGCGGTCGTACTCACCCTTGAGGTCATACCCGTGGCTCGGGGCGGCTTCCAGTAGGCCGAGCAGGGTCTGTGCGTTGTCCATGACGCCACTATACATTGAGTGTATAGATGGATGACGATGCTCCACCGCCCCAGAACATGGCACATCCGCGGCTCGGCTTTCGGCGGCGCCCAGCGGTCACCAGCCCACAGCGTCAACACCGCGCGCTAACGGCTTTCCCAGGCTCCGGTCCGAGCAAATGTCGGCGCGGACGAGTACCGTAGGTGGGTGACTCATCTTCTCCTGCTTTCCCGCGGCCTCGGTGCCGTCCCCGCATTCCTGGCGGCAACGGTGCCCCATAAGACCCCGCTGATCGGCTACATTCCCGACGCCACCCGCGACTTCACCGACGCGCCGTTTGTGCGTGCCGAGCGCGAGGCCCTGGCCTCACTGGGCAACCCGATCATCGAGATCCCGCTCTCCGCCCACACCTCCGAGTCTCTTGCCGCGGCCCTGGATGAGGTGGACGCAATCTATGTGGCCGGCGGCGATACGTTTGCCCTTCTGGATGCCGTCCGCACGGCCGGCGCAGCAGACCTGCTGAAGCAGCGGGTGGAGGCGGGCCTGCCGTATATCGGATCGAGCGCCGGCTCGGTTCTGGCCGGTCCGGATATCAAGCCGATCGGCCCGCTGGATGACCCCAAGGGGCTGCACGCCGGCACCGACACCACCGGCCTCGGCCTGACCGACGCGGTGGTTCTCCCCCACGCCGACGGCCTCCTGCCGCCGTACCCCCTGGTACTGATTCAGCGCACCCTGGCGCGCTATGCCGACCGCTTTCGCATCGTGCCGGTCCGGGATGACCAGGCGCTGCTGCACGGACCCGCGGGCGAGCGCCTGATCGAGTCCTCGCCACTGCTGGACGTGGCCGAATTACTGGGTGCGACCGAGTCGTCGGGATCAACCGAGCAGTCGGGCACAACCGAGCGGTCGACCGAATCCGATAGCTAGCAGGGAGATTCCTGAATGCTTCCGGGGAACCCTGGCCTTCGCCGAACCGGCGGCGTAACGTAATTCTCGGATCCCCCGCCCGTGGGTTGGTGGCCCCGCAGCGTTATTCCCCCTGGTAAACCGTCCGCTGCGGCCCACCAACCCCGGGCATTTTCTTTGCCTGGTCACCCGACGATTACCGCGTCAGGTTTCGTCCACGCAAACCCGGTACCCGTGGGTTCCGTCGAAGCCGCCACGGCCAGGCGCGATCAGTCCTCGAAGATGTCGCCAAACCCGAGAAACCGCCAGCCCGCAGGATCGGGCCGGTAGATGCCCACAAACTCGTTGTTCATCCCGCGCGACCACCACACCAGTCCCACGCGACCGCGATAGTGAATCACCTGGGCGAGGTCGGCATCGAGCTCGTCCCGGTTCTCGATCAGGGCGTCCAGTCCGTCGAGGAACTCACGCACCTCGGGCAGCACAAACCGGCTGAGTTCCTCGAGTCCGGGCGCGTAGGCCTGAATCGTCAACTCGTGGTCCTCCCCGGGAAAGAGCACACAGTTGTACTCGGTGAGTTCCCCATCCCCCTCACCGGTGTCCACGAACATCCGACGGCGTAGCTCTCCGTTCCAATCCATGCGCCCAGCCTATGCCGCGGCTGGGCACTCACCAACCCGCGCGCGTCCCGCCACCCCGACGCATGCGCACCCTATGCCGCGGCCACCCGCCACAGGTGCATCACCGCGTAGGAACGCCACGGGGCCCAGGTGCCGGCAGTCTCGGCCAGCGCCAGATGAGCGGCGGCCGCGCTCTGGCTTGGATCGCCCAGTCCCAGGACACGGGACCCAGCAAGCAGCGCCACATCGCGTTCGAGCCAGGCATCGGGATCCCCCAACACCCGCATCGCAATATAGCCGGCGGTCCATGGTCCAATCCCGGGGCGCTTAGTCAGCGCCGCACGCAGCGCCTCACCCTCCACCCCGACGTGTACCACCAGGTCTCCCCCGGCGAGAGCGGCGGCGGTATCACGCACGGTCTTAACCTGACGTCCGGGAAGCTTCAGGATGCGCTCGGGATCCGGGGCGACCCCCGGCTCGGGGATGGGGATCCCCTCGGCCAGCGCCCGCATCGTGGGAAACAGCACCGAGAGCCCCGCGAAGCGTGACGTATACCGCTGCCCCAGAGCGACGGCGATCCGGCCCAGATGCGTGCGGGCGGCGGCGACCGAAATCTGCTGGCCAATCAGCGCCCGAATCACGGTCTCCTGGGCGTCGGCGGTGCCCGGTACACGCACTCCGGGGACCGCCGCCACGAGGGGGGCCAGGTGCGGATCACGGGACAGCGCGGCATCCACCGCCTGGGGATCGGCGTCCAGATCGAGGAGTCGACGCAGCCGCGAAAGAGCGGTACCGAGGTCTGCCAGGTCCGAGAGTTCAAGCTCCGCGCGCAGCTTCCAGCCTTGCATTCCCAAATCGGCATGTACCTCAACCGCGGCGGGGCCACCGGGTAAACGCAGCGTACGTGCATAGCGCAGACGCCCAGAATCAGCGAGGTCCACGGCCTCCACGCCCGCGATTGCACGGGCCGCCAGGAACGCGAAAACTCCCCGAGCATCGTAGGGGGCCCGCATCGGCAAATCGAGGCTAATACGCACGGCCTCCCCCGCGGTTCGCTCGGGGTGAGCCGGACGCGCGCGCCCGCGCAGCGTGCCGGGTGTTTGCGCAAACACCTCAAGAATCGTGTTGTTGAACTGCCGAATCGACCCGAATCCCGAGGCGAAGGCAATCTGGGCGATGTCCAGATCGGTACCCACCAGTAGCGCTCGCGCCGTCTGCGCGCGGCGGGCGCGGGCCAGGGCGAGCGGGCCCGCACCGAGCTGCTCGGTGAGGATCCGTCCCACATGCCGCGGGGTAAATCCGAGGGTGGCGGCCAGGCCGTCCACCCCCTGGCGATCCACCACGCCATCGGCGATCAGCCGCATTGCCCGTCCGGCCAGGTCCCCGCGCAGATTCCACTCGGGGGTTCCCGGCACAGCATCGGGAACACAGCGTTTGCACGCCCGAAAACCGGCGATCTGGGCGGCCGCCGCCGAACCGTAAAAGGTCACGTGTCGCTCGGCCGGGGTGCGGGCGGGGCAGGACGGACGACAGTAGATCCCGGTCGAGGACACCGCCGTATAGAACTGGCCATCAAACCGGGTATCCCGGGCATCGATTGCCCGATAGCGCGCGGCAAACCCCGGGTCCCCCGGCCGGCACGCGGCCCCGGCAGGCCCCTCCGCACGATTCTCCCTCATACTCGCACCCTACCCCCGGGCAGACAGGCGGTTCAGCTCGGCGTAGTCCATCTGCGTGGCCGGCCACCGCGCGGAGGTCAGGAATTGCGCGGCGTCTCGGCGCAGACCCGCATAGGCCGACTGGGCGAAGGCCGAACCCGAACTGAGTCTTGCGACCCCGAGGGAGCGCAGCTCCTCGATACCGGGGGTGGCCTCGCCAATCATCGCGTTGAGCGGACCGGCGATCCCCCGCACCAGCTCCCCAATGGTTTCGGCATCTACCACTCCGGGCACAAACACTCCGTCAGCACCGGCGGCCAGATACAGGTCCGCGCGGCGAATCGTCTTGGCAATGCGGGCGGCGATATCCCCGCCACCCGCCAGAAACACGTCGGTGCGCGCGTTAATGAAGAGGCCCTCTGAAGCTTCCCGGGCCGCCCGGATGCGCGCGACCGTGTCCTCGGGCGTGCGCGGGCCGTCCTCGATGTTGATGCCCGCGGCGCCGGTGGCACACACCAACCGCACGGTCTCGGTCACCCCCTCCGGGGATTCGGCGTAGCCACCCTCGATATCCGCGGTAACCGGGACCGCCACAGCGGCGACAATCGATTCCAGGGTGACCAGCATCCGATCGCGGTTGAGTACTCCACCATCGGCGGTGCCCTGAGCCCAGGCGATGCCCGCGCTCGTGGTGGCGATGGCCGTAGCGCCGGCCTCCTCCAGAATGCGTGCCCCGGCCACATCCCAGGCGTTGGGCAGTAGGAGCGGGGTGCGGGCGGAGTGGAGGGCTCTGAAGGTTTCCATCGAGTTCATGGTTCGAGTCAAACACCTCGACGAACCGGGCGCTGGCCAAAATCGGACCTGACCGTCGGCTAGTTTCGTGGCGTCAGATCCCGACCGAAGCACACCGATTCGGGGGCACCCGCATAGTCACCAAAGCCGGGGATCGGCTCATAGCCCTCGCGGGTATAGAAGCGGATCGCATCGGGCTGACGCTCGCCGGTTTCCAGCACCAGGCGATGTGCACCGAGAGCCCGGGCCGCCTCTTCCAGGCGGTACAGCATCGCCGTGGACAGGCCGGTGCCGCGGGCGGCCGGGGTAACAAACATCCGCTTGACCTCAATGTGTCCGGGGCCCAGCACGTCCTCGGCAACGTTGCGCAGGCCGCCGCAGGCGAGGGCCCGTCCCGACTCGTCGCGGGCCACCAGGAAGACCGGCACCTCATCGGCGGTGGGGGCGTGTCCGGGTTCGTGATCGTCGCTCCCATAGCGGGCATCGAGTTCAGCCCGCTGGGCGAGGCGCAGCGCGGCCCCCTCGGGATCATCCCAGGGGACGCTTTCGATCTGCCAGTTCATGCCTCAATCCTTTCGTAACATCTGTTACCGTAACACATGTTACGCTGAGTGGATGCCTCGAATCCGAGACCCTCATGCCCAACGCCAGCTGCTCTCCGAAGCCGTTTGGGCGACCCTGGCCGAACACGGACCCGGGGGGCTCACCCTCCGCGCCGTTGCCGAACGGGCGGGCTGCACCACCGGCTTGGTTCTGCACACGTTCACCGATAAGCAGGCGCTCCTGTTGGACGCTCGGGATCGACTGCATGAACGCACCCGACTGCGCGCCGAGCGCCTCGAAGCCGAGGCATCGGATCCGGTTGACGCGCTCCGCTCGGTCGCGCTGGGCACCCTCGCCGCCGACCCCGACGGGCTGGCAAACGCGCGTGTGTGGGTGGGATTTCTCGCCTCGGCGTTCGGCGATGAGGTGCTCGCCGAACGTCACGCACTGCACAGCGGGTCCTTCCGAATTCGCCTGACCCGGCTCATCCAGGCGGCGATTCCCGGGATTGACGATGCCGAAGCCGAAGCCCGGGCGGCGCTTCTCGCCGCCACCACCGAGGGGGTGTGCGTGCTCGCCGCCGGAAACCCCGAGGTCTGGACGGCGCAGCTTCAGCATCTGGCGGTCATCCGCGCGCTGGACGCCGCACTGGAACCCATCCGGTAGGCGACGGGCGGCCAATCCGCCACCACTCGTCAAGGCGACGGGCGGCCAATCCGCCACCACTCGTCAAGGCGACGGGCGGCCAATCCGCCACCCGCCTCCGCACCTCCCGCTACTCGGACCAGGGGCTCTGCCGGATCACCTCGACAAAGTCACCGCGCTCAAACCCGGGCAGATAGTGGGCCAGGACATCGGCGTTCACATTGCCAAAGGTCGAGTCGGGTCGGTGCACGTTGCCCGCGGTAAACGCCGCCAGGATCCGGTTCTTGAAGTCCGGACGCGGGTGCGCCTCGACGACCGCGGACCGCTGTTCTGCGCTCAGCTCGTGGTACCAGATCCCCAACACGTCCGTCTCCACCCCGGCGGTGACCAGGGCAACCTCGGGCTCCATAAACTCAGGCACGCCCGGGGTGGTGTGCAGCGCGATGCCCGTCCAGACCTTCTGCGCATCCGCAGCGCTCACGCCGCGGGCGGTCAGGAACGCCCGGGCGGCGTTGGCCGAGTCCACCTCGAAGCGCAGCTGGGAGGAGTGGAAGGTTTCGGTCAGCCCGAGGTCGTGGAACATGGCACCGGCGTAGAGCAGTTCGGGGTCGACGCTCAGACCGCGGCGCTGCCCCATCAGGGAACCGAACAGGAACACGCGGCGCGAATGGTGGAAGAGCAGCTCGCTCTCATGCTCGCGCACATACTCGGTGATATCGCGGACAAGGGCGGTGTCGGGGATCGTGATTCCGGCGATGGTTTCGGTCATGGTGTTCTCCTTGAGTGTGCGGCCCGCCGAACCGCTCGGGAGCCTGCATCCAGGCTCCCCCGGTCGCGGCCAATCTCACAGTGTCCAAATTGACAGATATCCCTCGAATACGGACATACTGGAGGATGCCCAGCCACTCGATCGCCTTCCTGCTGTTTCCCGGTGTCAAACAGCTGGATATCGTCGGCCCGGCCGAGGTTTTTGCCGAGGCGAACCGGCTGGGCGCCCACTACGAGCTGCTGTATGTTTCGGCGGACGGCGCTCCGGTCTCCACCTCGATCGGCGCCCCCTTCCCCGCGACCACCCGTGCTCGGGATCTCACCCGCGCAGACACGCTGATCATCCCCGGCGGCGACGCCCTCCCCACGGCCGCGATTCCCCCGGAGATCCTCGAGGCCACCGCAAGACTGGTCGATATCTCGGCCCGCGTCGCCTCGGTGTGCACCGGGGCCTTCCTGCTGGCGGCCACCGGCGCGTTGAGCGGACGCCGCACCACAACCCACTGGGCCCATGCGGGCCTTCTCGCCCGACTGTATCCGGGCATCACCGTCACCCCGGACTCCATTTTTGTTCGCGACGGTCGCTTCCACACCTCCGCCGGAGTCTCCTCGGGTATCGACCTGGCGCTGTCGCTGATCGAGACCGATCTTGGCCCCGAGCTCGCCCGCGAAGTCGCCCGTCAGCTGGTGGTGTACCTGAGGCGGCCGGGTGGACAATCGCAGTTCTCCACCCTGAACGAGGTGTCCCGCGGGAGCCATGATGCGGTGCAGCGGGTCATCGAGATCATCATTGAGGCCCCGGCCGCCGCCCACACGATCACCGACCTCGCCGCCGCGGCGGGGCTCAGCACCCGCCACCTCTCACGCCTGTTCCAGGCCGAGTTCGGCATGACCCCGGCCCGGTTTGTCGAGGGGGTGCGACTGGACACGGCCAAGGCTCTGCTCCTGCGCGGCGAGTCGGTGAGTGTCACCAGCCGCCGAGCCGGATTCCAGAGCGCGGAGACCATGCGTCGCCTCTTTGTCACCCGCCTCGGCATGCCGCCCAGCGTGTTTCAGCAGCGCTTTCGCACCAGTGATCGGGCCGACTAAGCCTCCCGGTCCGCAGCGCGGCCAATCGCAGACTTCGGGATCCCTCCGTCAGTGGGTGTTCTCCGCCGGAACACTCCAGTTGGCCAGGAGCTGCATGGCCTGCGCGGTGGGGGAATCGGGCTCGACCGTGTACACAAGCATGAGCAGGTCGGGGGCGCTGGTCACCTCGAAGGACTCGTATCCAAACTCCACGTCTCCCACCAGCGCGTGGTGGTAACGCTTGGTGCCGGAACGGTAGCGCAACACATCGTGTGAGGCCCAAAGGTCGGCGAATTCGGTGCTGTTGGTGGAGAGCTCACCGACGAGTTTCTGCAGGCCCGCGTCCTCGGGCGCTCGTCCCACTGCCTGTCGCAGCAGTGCCACGTTATTGCGTTTCATCCGGTCCAGGTCTCGATAAAAATCGGCGGCGCGCGGGTTGAGAAACACAAATCTTGAGTAGTTGAAGGGCACCGTGGGGTCATCGCTCGGGTCGCCGTACAGCGCGCGGCCGATCGCGTTGGAGGCCACGTGGTCTCCGCGCATGTTCTGCACAAACGCGGGCACGGCGATCGCATCGAGGACCAGCTGAACACTCAGCGAGACCCGGCTGCTCGCCGCATTGCGGGTCACCCGTTTGCCGGGGCCGACCGGGCGGGTGGCCTGCACCAGGTCAAACAGGTGTTCGCGCTCGGCCTCGTCCAGGCGCAGGGCACCGGCAATCGCGTCCAGTACTTCGGGGGAAACACCGGCGGTGTGGCCACGTTCGATCCGCGCGTAGTAGTCGACGCTCACTCCGGCCAGGAACGCAACCTCCTCGCGCCGCAGGCCGGGAACCCGTCGCACCCCGCCAAAGGTTGGTACGCCGGTCTCCTCGGGGGTAACCCGGGCACGCCGGGAAGCGAGGAAGGTTTTGATCTCTGCCCGTCGATTGTCCATGGGCAACATCCTAGGTCTGGGCGGGAGGGTTGTGGGGTGCCCTGCCAGACCCTGGGTGGGCCAGACCACTGTTCGAGCGGGCGTTCCGCGCCCTGAGCAAACGGCGTTTTCTAGAAGCATGACCTTCGTGTCGAGCCGCGTGTTATCCGGCTCCGCGATCCCCGTGCCTCAACAGAAAGCTCACCATGTCACACCAGAGTCCCCCGGGCCGCACGACCGCCCAGCACACCACTCCCGGCAAAATGCCGGCCGTGGTCCCCATCCTGATGGTGGGTGCCTTCCTCATGTGCACCACCGAGAACATCGTGGCCGGTCTGCTCACGCAGATTGCCGGCGATCTCCAGGTCACCGAGGCTCGCGCCGGGTTGCTGATCACCATCTTCGCAATCGGCATGGTCATCGGGGCACCGGTGATGGCCGTGGCCACTCGAAAACTGCATCCGCGCGTGACCCTGGTGGGCGCGCTGGTGATCTTCGCACTGGGTCACGCATTCACCGCGCTGAGCAGCAGCTTCGAGATGAGCCTGGTTGCCCGGTTCATCTCGGCGGTGGCCACCGGCGCGTTCTGGGCCGTCGCCGCGGTGGTCGCGACCTCGGCCGCCGGTCCGGCGCTGGCCTCCCGCGCCCTCGGGCTGATGATGAGCGGTGTGGGGCTGGCCACCGTTGCCGGCGTTCCGCTGGGTGCCTTCGTGGGACAGCTGGTGGGATGGCGCGGTACCTTCTGGCTGCTCACCATCCTCACCGCGATCGCCGCGGTGATCATCTCCCGCATCACCCTCACCCACAACACCGGCGACCAAACCTCCATCGGTGCCGAGTTACGCGCGTTCGGTCAGGTTCGCATCTGGCTGGTCCTCGCGGCCACAGCGGTGGTCAGCGGCGGAGTCATGGCCGCATTCAGTTACATTCAGCCGCTGCTGGTGAACCGCACCGGCCTGCCCGGTTGGAGCGTTCCGATCGTGCTGGTGGTTTATGGCGTCGGCTGTCTGCTGGGTACCAACCTGGCCGGACGCCTGGGTGACCGGCACGCGATCGCAACCTACCTCGGTGCCACGCTGATCGGGGCGATCGCCCTGGCCCTGCTGGTTCCGCTCTCGATCAACCCGGTCTGGAGCTTTGTCCTGTTCTTTGTTGTGGGTGCCGCGGGCATGTGTGTGCCGCCGCTGGCCACCGGTCTCTCGATCCGGCTCGCCCCCACCGCCCCCACCCTCGCCGCGGCCTCCGCGGTTGCCGCCTACAACGGTGGCGTCGCGCTGGGATCCTGGGTTGCCGGACTGGCCCTGGAGTCCTCACTCGGTATCACCGGACCCTCAGCTATCGGGGCCATGATGGTCGGCGTGGGCCTGGTTCCCCTGATCGTCCTCGCCCTCCTCCGTCTCCCGTCCCCCACCACTCACAAGGAGCATTCATGACCACCCTCAACAATCCCTTTGCTCGGCTTCCCGAAGTCCCCTCCTTCACCCTGACCAGCAGCACCGTCGCCGACGGTGAGGCGTTTGGTCCCGCCCAGTACTCGGGCCTGTTCGGGGTTCCCGGCGGCGAGGATCGCTCCCCGCAGCTCTCCTGGAGCGGTGCCCCCGAGGGCACCCTGAGCTACGCGGTCACCGTTTTTGACCCGGACGCACCCACCGGTTCGGGCTTCTGGCACTGGGCGGTCACGGGTATTCCCGCCTCGGTCACCGAGCTGGCCGAGGGTGCCGGGGATGAAACCGGATCGGGCCTCCCGGATGCGGCGCTCCAGCTGCGCGGCGACAGCGGCGCGGCTCGCTTCCTCGGTTCGGCCCCGCCCGCCGGCCACGGCGAACACCGCTACTTCATCACCGTGCACGCCCTCGATGTGGCAGACCTGGGCGTGGGCCCCGATGCGACTCCGGCCTTCCTCGGGTTCAACATCTTCGGCCACATCCTCGGCCGGGCCACCATCGTGGCCACCGCAATCAATAACGGCTAATCACGAAAGCGGGCGAGACCGGCATGGTCTCGCCCGCTTGTCGATCTGCTCGCCAGAAGACCGGGTGCCCACACAAACACCAAGGCACCCACTCAAAGACGAGGCACCCACGCAGCGGCCAGGCGGCCGCAAGGGTACCCCTAGGAGGCCAGCGGCTGCACCCGGGCCGCCTCGTCCACGCACTCGACCGGGCTCATCTCAGCCCAGACGGCATCAAGGGAGAGCCCCAGAACTCCGGCAATCACCGCGATGGTGGAAAAGGCCGGGGTGGCCACGCGGCCGGATTCGATCTTGCGCAGCGTCTCGGGAGAGATCCCCGCATCCAGCGCGACCATGAGCATCGATCGCTCGCCGCGGGCACGCCGCAGGAGGGCACCGAGGCGCTCCCCGCGCGCGACCTCTTCCGGGGTGAGGGGCAGTCTAACCATGAGCCAATCCTATACCGGTATAGTTTGACCGGTATAGTTATTGGATTCTGGCGAGAGGCCCCCATGATCGAAATCCTGACCCCCGACGAGCTCGACCGCGCCCGCAAGACCGGCGCACTGGTGGGCACCATCCTGCACACCCTCAAAAACCGCACCCGCATCGGCACCAATCTGCTGGAGATTGATCGCTGGGCTCGCGCGATGATCCTCGACGCCGGAGCCGTGTCCTGCTACGTGGACTACGCCCCCTCATTTGGACGCGGGCCGTTTGGGCACTACATCTGCACCGCCGTCAATGATGCCGTCCTCCACGGCCTCCCCCACGACTACATGCTCGCCGATGGCGACCTGCTCACCCTGGATCTGGCAGTCACCCTCGATGGCATCTCGGCGGACGCGGCGATCAGCTTTATCGTGGGCGAGGCCCGCCCGCCGGCGAGCGTCGCGCTGGTCGAAACCACCGAGCGCGCGTTGGCCGCGGGGATCGCCGCCGCCGGCCCGGGTGCACGCACCGGGGATGTTGCCCACGCGATCGGCACCGTCCTGAGCGGGGCCGGCTACCCGATCAACCTGGAGTTTGGCGGTCACGGCATCGGGTCCACCATGCATCAGGACCCACACATCTCCAATGACGGACGCCCCGGCCGCGGCTTCACCCTCCGCCCGGGCCTGCTGCTCGCCCTGGAGCCCTGGGTCATGGAGGACACCGATCGCCTGATTACCGACCCCGACGGCTGGACCCTGCGCAGCGCCACGGGCGCGCGCACCGCCCACACCGAACACACGGTGGCGATCACCGAGCACGGGGCCGAAATCCTCACCCTGCCACCCAAAAACTAACCGCCCATCCATCCCCGAAAATATTTTCCGAAAAAAGTTTGGGGACCAATGTCACATATCCCCCACTTCCGGAAACAACCTAGATGAGGCACCTGCCTTGCACTGCACGCGTGAACCGCCGTGCCTATCCGGGGGGAGGGCTGTCTGTGAATCTGAGACGGTTACTAGGCACGGCGGGCGCGATCTTCGCGATTTTCGGTGTGTGTGCGGGACGCCTGGACGCATACCTATTGCATGGGAGCGGCCCGCCTCGCCGACACTAAACCGCCAGCCAACCACGCACCTCAGAATCTATGCCTTCACACTCCAAACCAGCCGAATGCTACAGTTCGGTGTTCGCGTGCGACCGGTCCCGGGTGCCGGCCCTGCCCACGCAGCGCGGGCATCTGAGTGGTGAAGGGACGGTGCGGTGAGCGAGTTTTCGGAGTTTTTCCGCGCCAACCATTCCTTGGTGGTAGGTGTGGCCGAGCGCCGATTGAGTTCGCGCCAGGACGGCGAGGAGATCGCCACCGAGGCGTTCCGCATCGCCTGGGAGCGATACCAGGCCGGGGAACCACTGAGCGTCCCGTGGCTCTACGGGGTTGTGCGCAACCTGATCGGGAACGAATACCGACGCCGCGACCGTCAGGAAAACCTGCACACCCACCTCGGCGAAGAGCTCAGCTCCGATACCTTCACGGTGGACGAAACCCACGCCGACGTGCGTGACGCCCTCGAGAGACTCCCCCAGATTCATCGCGATGTTCTGATGATGACCTACTGGGAGGACCTCACCACGCGGGAGATTGCCGAGATCCTCGGCACCACCCCGCTGGCCATCCGCACCCGACTGGTTCGGGCCCGCCGCCTGCTGCGCAGCGCCCTCGCCGACCTTGACCTGCACTCCACCACGGAGGTTTCCACTCATGAATGATCTCCTGAGCGATGTCCTTCGCGCCGCGGATCCCGGCACCGTGCACCGCGACTCCCCACTGTCCGAACGCGCCCTGGGCGAGCTGGCCGCGTATGAGGCGGCCGAGGCGGCAGCCACCACCGCCACGGGCCATCACCAGCATCGGGTGCGTCCAGCCGCCCGGCATCCACTCTCCGCCGAAGCCCCCCGCCGTGGTGCACCCAGACACCCCGATTCCGGCCGACGTCGCCCACGTCGCCGCCTGAGCCTGGCCGCGGGTGCCGTGGCCACGTTTGCCGCGGTGGCCGTTTTTGTCATCGCGCTGATCAATCCCGGTCCGGCCATGGCGACAACCCCGCCGCTGCTTGAACTCACCCCGGTGTCTACCTCGGCACCCACACTGCTGACGGAGATGGCCCAGATGCAACGCACTCAACCCGCCGCCGGTTCCACCATTCGCGCGCAGATGTGGGCGCTGAATACCTCGATCGCCGAAGACGGCTCAATCGAATCCTCGGTCACCGAACCCCAGCAGAGCGAAACCGTGTTTGCCGCCGACGGTTCGGTCCGCCTGCGCCTCACCGCGGCATCACCCTTCCCCGGCCAGGAGGCTGCCGGGCTTCCCCGCCCGGGCACCGTACTGGCGGATGAGAATTTCCCCTCCGGTCAGTGGGAATTCCCGGCCGAGTCGGGCCCTCCCGCCAGCATCGGCGAGGTGGGTGCCTATCTAGCGACCCTCACCGAGGACCCGAATCTGAGCGCCGGACAGACGCTCCGAGAAATCGCTGGCATCCTCTCGAACTACCCGCTCACCCGCAATCAGGAGGCCGCGCTCCTGGGCTATTTAGCCACCCTGGATAACATCGCGGTGGCGGGCGCGACCACCGATCGACTGGGACGCTCGGGCATCGTTTTCCAGGCTCGTGACCGCTCCCCGGAGTTCGAAGATCGCCTGATCGTGTCCCCCAAAAGTGGGCAGATTCTGGCGGCCGAAACCCTCTATGTTGGAAGCTCACGGACCGATATCGCCTCCCCATCGGTGGTCGATTATGTCGCCTGGGAGCGCTAGCGGATCCTCCCTCGCGCACGCGTCACCCGCCGCGTGCCCTCCCGAAACGGATACCCGAAACATGCGTCTTCTCCGCACAACCCTGGCTGCCGCAGCCCTGACCCTGCTGGCCCTCTCGACCCCGAGCATCGCGTCCGCACAGGGATTACCCACCGATGCAATGCAGGCGCGGGTGGACTCGATCATCGCCACTCACGGCGGCGAGCAGGTTGCCTGGAACGAAATTAGCTGGGATCAGGGTGCCGTGGTTGCCACCCTCAGCCCCGAGTCCGAGGTCTCCTCGCGTTCGATTTCGGCGCTGGCCGCCGGCAACTGTGAGAGTGGCCGCTACTGCGCCTACTCACGAATCAACTACGGCGGCGACAAGCTCACCTTCTCCGCCTGCCCCGCGACAAACACGAGCTTCGGGGCGATCGGGCAGGCTCGTTCGATCTCCAACAACCGCGGCTCAAGCACCGTGCGCGCCTATGCGGGTACCACGCTGAAGAATACGATCTCCACGGGATCCGGTGCGGCAAATGTGACCGGCATTACCCGCATCACCTGCTCCTAGCGACCGGGTGGGTTCGGGGTGAGTCAAGAAAGAACCTCACCCCGAACCGGCTGCGCGGGCTTACCCTGTGCCCTTTTCGCACGGCCTACCGCCACTCCCTCCCCGAAGAGGAAGGCCGGTACTGAAATACTAGGTGGTTTTATGCTAATGCACAAGTTGGTGTGGAGAATGGGAGAAATCGCCAGCTGAAAGGAACCATCATGACGCACCTCACCCGACGCACATTCTTGGGCCTCACCACGATCGGTGCGGCCGGCCTCCTCGCCGCCTGCACCGCAAACCCCGCGCACTCAATCTCACCGACCACACCCGCCGGCACCGCCGCCAGCGGAGCGTCCCCCGCGCCCCTCCGCTCGGACGCCGCCTTCGCCGCGCTGGAAGCCGAGTACGGTGCCCGACTCGGGCTGTTCCTGATTGATACCGGCTCGCAGCGCACGGTTGAGTATCGCCCCGATGAACGCTTCGCGTTTGCCTCCACGATCAAGGCGCACCAGGCGGCGGCGATCCTACAGACCCGGGACATTGCGGCACTTGAGGAGCATGTCACCTTCACCGCCGACCAGATCGTCTCCTACTCCCCAATCACCGAGCAGCACATTGAGGACGGCATGCTCCTGCACGAGGTGGTCACCGCCGCACTCCAGTACAGCGACAATACCGCCGCCAATCTCATGTTTGATCGCCTCGGTGGCCCGTCCGGCCTCCAGCAGCTGCTGCGCGAAATCGGGGATGCCACAATCAACGTGAACCGCATCGAGCCGGACCTCAACGAGGCTACCCCGGGGGATCCGCGCGACACCACCACGCCGCGCGCCCACGCCCATACCCTCGCCACCTTTGGCGTATCGAACCACCTGCCGATCGAGAAACGCAATCTCCTCACCACCTGGATGAAGGCCAATACCACCGGGGGCGAACTGATCCGCGCCGGGGTTCCGGCAGACTGGGTGGTCGCCGACAAAACCGGCGGCGGCTACTACGGCACCCGCAACGACATCGGAATCCTCTGGCCTCCCACCGGGGCACCGCTCGTGCTCGCGGTCATGTCGAGCAAGGATGCGCAGGACGCCGAATACAGCAATGCGCTGATCGCCCGCGCCACAACCCAGGCGCTGGAAACACTCGCAGCCGGGAGCTAAGACCCCGTATTGGGGACAGATTTCTCGGGTCCTGCGCTAAACCTGCGCAAATCATTACGTTACGTAGCATATACCTTGTTAGCGTCGGCCCTCAGGGAGCCGGCGACCGCCGCTTCCCCTCCGCTCACGGCATCGCTGCGGCCCTCGCGGTCGAGACCCTGAGCTCGATCAAGGGAACGCGCATGACATCTTCTCCATTTTTCGCTCGATCCACCCGCCTCGCTGCCCGAAACCGCACGGCTGCCGGGACACTCGGGACGGCCGCACTGCTCGGCACGCTCCTGGGCGCGCTGTCGCTTTCCGCGCCGGCACACGCCGCCGAAACGCCGATCAGCATTCCCGATTCGGCGCTGAAAGCCTGCCTCAACGCGGCGCTGGACCAGCCCGCGGACGCCGACATCCTGCCCGGCCAGGTTTCCGGTCCCGGGATGGACCTCTCGGCACACTGCAATGATGCTGGCATCTCCAGTCTGGACGGCATCGAGTTTTTCACCCGACTCCACTTCATCGATGTTTCGGGCAACAACATTCAAGACGCGGCCCCGCTGGGCGCACTCGGCCGCAACCTCACCCGGGAGGGTCGCACCCTGAGTGACATTCACATCGAACGCAACCACATTACCGACCTCTCGACGCTCGGGGATCTGGTCGTTCGCTACTACTTCTTTGCCGAGCCGCAGCAGGCAACCCTGCCCCCGGTGCGGCCGCTCACCCCGGTGACCAATCCGCTCATCAATCAGGATGGGTCGATCATCGTCCCCGTCTCGACCGACCCCGGGTTTAGCTATGACCCGGCCACCAACACCTTCACATTTGCCACCTTTGGTCCCAAAACCCTGACCTGGGAGGCACCGCTGACCCCCGGTAGCCAGACCTACAACTATTCAACGTCGGGGACGCTGGCCCTCTCGGTGACGGATATTCGTGGGGGCGAAACCCCGACGTCCTCACCGACCGCCACCGCCACCGCGACACCCACCTCCTCGGCTCCGACCGGACCGGTGTCGGCCGAGCCGAGCGCCCCCGCGACCCCCGGCACCAGCGCGACCCCCGGGAACCCCACCACCGCGAGCGCCTCAGCATCGGCGGGCAGCCCGGTTACCACGGGCGCGGGCACCGCCACCCAGAACCCGGCGCTGGCTTCGACCGGTCTGGGACTCAGCGTGCCCCTGTTCGGCACGGCCATCGCGCTACTGCTCGGACTCGGCGCGGCGCTCTCGCGGCGGCGGTCCACATCCGGGGAATAACCCGCCCCCGGAATCCGGTTGAATGAGACATGTCACCCACCCTGGAAGCCGTGCCCGTCTATGGAGCCCTGGATCGCGCGCTCGCGTCGTTGGAATGGGTCCTGTCCGAATCACATCGGACGCGGTATTCCTCGGGCGAGCGGGTGCTCTCCCCGGTAGACACCCCCGGTTTCTCCTACCTGTCATCGGGCACGGCTTCGATGCGGGTGGGATCCGAGTGGATCGAGCTCGAGGCCGGTGATGTGCTGTTCTATCCGCGCGGCGGCCTGCACGAGGTGCGGGCCGGGATGAGTTCGGAGATCATCAGCGTCACCTTTGCCGCGGCGGAGCCCAGCCAAAATACGCTGGGACTCTTTCCCGATGCGCTCCTGGTGACCCGGTTTCACGAGCACGAACCCAACCTGGCTCTGCTGATCGAATCGATGGCGCGGTGCGTGCTGAGCGCCACCGAGACGGAGATTTCCAAGCCGCGCCGGGATGGCGACCTGGTGGTATGCGGGCTGATGACCAACATGATCGTCTCGGCGCTGGTGCGCCAGTGGGTCGAGCTGGGATGCGCGCCCGAGCGGTGGCTGCACCGGGTTGCCGACCCGTATATCTCCCGCGCGCTCGACGCCCTGCACGCCGAACCTGGCCGTGCCTGGAGTGTGCAGGACCTGGCCCGGGTCGCCGCCATGTCTCGTTCGTCCTTTGCCGAACGCTTTCATACCCTGGTGGGTCAAACCCCGGCCTCGTACCTGACCGGGGTGCGGATGGAGGCGGGCATGGAGCTGCTCACGCGGCAGGGGCTCAGCGTCTCGGATACCGCCCGTCGTCTGGGGTACGAGTCCGAGGCGGGGTTTAGTCGCGCCTTCCGTCGGCACACCGGTTCCGCACCGGCCGTGTGGCGCGAGCGCCGTCGCGGCACGTCGCAGCCCGCGGCGTAGGCACGGGAGTCGGCGCAGCCCCCCATACGGCGATGCCCGACGGGACCGGTCTCCACCGGATCCCGCCGGGCATCCCCGCGCGAGCAACTACCCCACAGCTACATCCTCGGCCTCACGCTCGGGAACGGCCACACTCTGGCGCACGAATCCAAAGATCAGCCCGCCGATCAGCGCGGAGGCCGCGGCCGCAGCCAACGCCACGGTGATACCCGCACCGTCCACGATCAGGCCGCCGATGCCCGCGCCGATGGTGATCGCCAGCTGGAATCCGGCCACCAGCAGTCCGCCGCCGGCCTCCATCCGCTCGGGGGCGAGGCGGCCCATCCAGGTGGAGACCACGAGCAGCCAGGCACCAAATCCGAGACCCCAGATCGCGACTGCCAGGGCCACCACCCAGAACTGCGTGGGGAAGATGGTTACCACCGCGATTCCGCCGCCGATGAAGGCGGGCACCAGGAACCGCATCGCGGTGAGATGGCGGTCCACGAGCAGCCCGATGATGAAGTTACCGAGGACCCCGCCCACGCCGAAGACCGCGAGCAGCAGGGCGATTTCTCCGGCCCCGATGTCCGGAAGACGTTCCAGCGCCAGGCGAATGTAGGTGAACGCGGCAAAGTGGCCGAGGGTGACCAGGACGTGGCCGAGCAGCCCCCACGGCATGCCGGGTACCCGGAGGGTGTCACCGAGGGCGCGGAAACCGGTCGCGGCAGCGGGAGCCACCGGCGGCAGGACCGTGCGCAGCAGAGCGGCCACCACGAGCGAGATGACCGCGGCGGCTCCAAAGACCACGCGCCAGTCGAAGATCGAGCCGAGGAAGATGCCCAGCGGGACCCCGGCAACGGTGGCCACGGTGGTGCCGGTGTTGACCAGCATCAGCGCACGGCCCAGGTGTCGCGGTTCGGAGAGGCGCGCGGCCACGGCGATGGACATGGCCCAGAATCCGCCGATCGCCGCCCCGAGAATCAGCCGGGCGACCAGCAGCAGGGCGAGGTTGGGGGCGATCGCGACCAGGAGATTGGACACCGCGGCGGCCGCGGCGAGGACCGCCAGCAGGTTGCGGCGATCCAGCCGGGGGAAGATGATGCCGATGGTGGGGGCGGTGAAGAAGCCGATGATCGCGGTTGCGGTCACCGCCTGTCCGGCCTGGCCCTCGGTGATGCCGAGCGAGGCGGCCATGGTGGGGAGCAGGCTCGGCGGGAGGAACTCGGCCGTCACGAGAATAAAGCTGGTAGCCATCATGATCAGGATGGCGCTCCACGCTGTGCGCGCGGGATGCTGCGATGCTACGGGTACTGTCATGTTTCGATTCTGGCCGCACGCGCAGGCGCGCACCCGACCGATCGTCCGCGGTGCGGGACCGATCGTCCAGCCAGAGCGAGGCTGACCCTAGGCGATATCCCCGCAGCCACCCTCGGCCCACACCTCACGCCACTTCTGGGCCAGTGTATCGATGGTCTCGTGGGCGTTGAGCCCGCTGGGTTGCGGCACCACCCAGAGTGGGATGTCTGCGGGCCAGCCCGGAATCAGCGCGGTGTCTTGGCGTCCCATCACCGCCCGAGGCAACCCAAACGCGGTGCGAAACGAGGTGATACCGGCGATCGCCACCGCCCGCGGTGCCAGCTCGGGCAGCCGGCGCACCAGGCGCTCTCCGCCGGCCCGCAGCTCCTCCCGGCTGAGCTCGTCGGCACGCACACTCGCCCGCCCCACCAGGTTGGTGATCCCGATCCCGCGCTCGTGCAGGTGGTGTTCATCGGCGGCACTGAGCCCCCGCGAGGTGTCGATCCGGTAACCGGTGAGCCCCGCCCGCTCAAGTGCCGGCCAAAACCGATTCCCCGGATGCGCAAACGGAGCGTTCACCGCCGCGGTCCACAGCCCCGGGTTGACCCCGACAATCAGCAGGCGCAGGTCCGCATCCTCGGCGATGACGTCGTCGATCGCATTCGGATTGTCGGTGGCAAAGCGCGGGAGATCCTCCCGGGTGGGTTTTTCCCCACGCAGCGGGGAGAGACGGCGAGTGCTCATCTGCCCAGGGTATCCGCCTCGCCGCCATCCCGCCGGCACACTAAATAGTTTGTGCATCGCAAATGATTTGCGATACGTTAACGATATGGAATGGTTGAATAACGGTCGCACACTCCCCCTAGTCAGCTATTTAGCGCGAGCAGGCTGGCGAGCCTTGGATGCATCGGCACAACCCGGAGACATCACACACAGGCAGCTCCTTGCGCTCACGCTCCTGAAGGAGCGCGGAGACCTGGCACAGCAGGACATCACGCGCGTATTCGGCTTGGATGCCAGCAACGTCGTGGGGCTGCTTAACGAAATGGAAGAGCGCGGCCTCATCCTCCGACGCCGCGACAATGCGGACCGGCGTCGCCACATCGTTGCGCTCACAGACGAGGGTGCCCTCGTGCTCGATACAACCTTCACACGGCTGGCCAGCATCGAGGACGAGCTGTTGCACGCCCTGTCCCCGCAGGAGCGGGAAACCCTTCACCTTCTCCTCCTCCGGGTCATCACCTCCCGATAACTGACGCCCTCCCGCCCGCACGTTTCCCCGACCCGACCCCGTGAAAGAAGAGCGCATCATGACCCAAGAGCCCGACACTTCCGCCGGTTACGATCCGTTCGGCCCGCTCGGCCTCACCTATGACGATGTGATGCTCATGCCTGGCCATACGGATGTGCTTCCCAGCGAGGTCGATACTCGATCCCGACTGACCAAACGAGTGTCACTCGGCATCCCCCTGCTTTCAGCCGCAATGGATACCGTGACGGAAGCCGCAATGGCCATCGAAATGGCCAGGCTCGGAGGCCTCGGGATCCTGCACCGAAACCTATCGATCTCCGATCAGGCGGCCATGGTCGCTCGGGTCAAACTGGCAGACACTACACCCGTGGGACGGAGCGAGAATTTCCGAGGCACCCGGGACGAGGACGGACGCCTTCGCGTCGGGGCCGCCATCGGATTTTTCGGAGATGGTTGGGCTCGGGCCGGTGAGCTTCTCGACGCAGGGGTGGATGTCATCGTCGTCGATACCGCTAATGGACAAAGCCAGGGCGTTCTCGACATTATTCGAAAGATCAAACGGGATCCCGCGTTTGAGGGTGTCGATGTGATTGGCGGGCAAGCCGCGACTCGCGACGGAGCGCGAGCACTGGTCGAGGCAGGGGTTGATGCCATCAAGGTCGGTGTTGGTCCCGGGTCCATCTGTACGACGCGTGTCGTCGCCGGCGTCGGGGTCCCGCAGATCACCGCCGTATACGAGGCGTCAATGGTCGCGCGGCAGGCCGGCGTCCCGGTCATCGCCGATGGCGGTTTACAGTACTCGGGTGATATCGCGAAGGCGCTCGCTGCGGGTGCCAGCACGGTGATGCTCGGTTCGCTCCTCGCGGGAACGGACGAGAGCCCGGGCGAGCACGTGCTGGCGGACGGCAGGGTATACAAAACCTACCGCGGCATGGGATCCCTCGGCGCTCTGCAGACCCGAGGTGCACGCACCTCGTACTCCAAGGACCGCTACTTCCAGGCTGATGTTGGAGCCGACGATAAGCTCATCCCCGAGGGGATCGAGGGACGAATCCCGCACAGTGGGGCGCTTCGTGATGTCTTGCACCAGCTCGTCGGCGGACTTCGACAGTCGATGTTCTACGTCGGCGCACGCGATGTCAGCGAGCTCCAATCTCGTGCCAGATTCATACGGATCACTGCGGCGGGGCTCAAGGAGTCTCATCCCCACCACATCGAAGGCATCACAGCGGCTCCCAACTATCACGCGTAACGTGTAGGTGACCCTGGCTCTTCGCCCGGCAACATCCGCCCGGTGTTGAACGAACCGGTGTTAAACGAACCGGTGTTAAACGAACCGGTGTTAAACGAAAGAGCCTCATCTTTCGATGAGGCTCTTTCCATATTGTGCGCCCGGAGGGATTCGAACCCCCAACCTTCTGATCCGTAGTCAGATGCTCTATCCGTTGAGCTACGGGCGCATTTTTCAGTTGTGGCCTCGGGCTTGTTTCTCACCCTCGGGCCGTTAGATAGCTTAGCGCAGCTTTTTGGCTCGCGCCAATCGAGGCTTTTCTTCGACGTGTCGCGCGTGATTCCGCGGAATTTCAGACCGTGGTCGAAGACCGCTTCCGAGGCCGGAGTCGCCACTCCCAGGCGACCACGGAACCGGCCGCGACCAGCGCCGCCGGAAGCCCCACCAGGGGGACCACAACGATCAGTACCGAGCGCAGTCCGAAATCCTGCCCCACCACCTGCAGGCTCGTGACCACATCCAAAATCAAGACCATCACGGCCACACCAAAGACCGCACCCAGGGCCGAGAGAAGCGCCCGCGCGCGCAGGGTGTGGCGCAGGCCGCGATCACCCAGCCACAGCGCGAGGGCCGATCCCATCACCGCGGGCACCGTAAACAGCAGTCCGCCCAGCCCAAAACCGGCAAAGGTGGGCCAGAGCTGTGCGGGGCTGGCAACCCCCACGGTCACCAAACCGTAGAGGCCACCCAGCACAAAGCCCTCGGGCAACGCGATCAGGGCCAGCGGCCAGTACCGCCTCCACACCGTCTCGCGCGCCGACATCATGCGAGAATCCGCAGCTTTCGATACCCGGCGTCGGTGGCCAACACGGCGAGCGCCGCCACGACACCTGACGCCAACGAAATCGGAATGGCCCAGAGCACCACAAAAGCCAGCGGATTCGCATACCCTGGATTAGCAACAATCTGCGTGACCAGGCCAATCAGGAGTAACGTCGTAAAGACAACCCCTGCGGCGCCCGCGGCCCCGAGCAACACTCGGGATCCAATCCGACGCCGTAGCTCTCGGTCCCCGAGGTGCACCCCCAGAAATAATCCGAACGCGGCCAGCGCCGCTATAAAGGCAGAAAACCACCCGAGCGACAACACAAACTCACCCCAGGCGACCAGGTCTCCCCCGGTGAGCATCATCCCCCACACCACACCGATCACGAACCCGGCCGGCACAGCCAGGATCATCGACCAGCGATAGCGACGCAACACCATACCCATGACAATAGCGGCTTGACCGTCCGCAACCGCGGATTGTCATAACAGGTCATGTTTAGTCATACTGATCGAATCCAACCGTTCGTGTTACACACCCTCTTGGCAGCCACTGCCAGCCCTGTTAGGTTCGGGGCACAGACCATCAACCCTGGAGCGAACGATGACCCCCAACAGCATCCTCCCCAGCCCCGCTACGCCGGCTCACTGGCGAGCCGTTGCCACCCGCGTGGCCGCGCAGGCACGCGGCGTCGAGCCGAGCGCCGCGCTGGATCTGCTGCGCGAGAGCGGCCTGGCCTCCCTCACCATTCCCCGCGAACACGGCGGTACCGGCGCACCCCTGCGCCTGGGTACCGAGGTTGTTCAGGTCCTGGCCGAGCACAATGACGTTCTCGCCCGTATCCTGGCCGACCACTACCGCACGCTGACCCTGCTCGTCACCACCGCGGCCTCGGGAGAGCGCTGCCCGTGGCTGACCCGAAGCGCCGCCGAGGAGTGGATCTGGGCCCTCGCCGAGCCCGCTCCCGACGCACCCATTCTGACGGTCACCGGCCCCGACACCTTCAGCCTTGAGGGTCGAGCGATGCTCGGCCCGGGGGCTGCGGCGGGCGATGTCATGCTGATTAGCGCGCGCACGGCCTCCGGGTTCCACACCATCATCCTCGAGCATGGCCGCCCGGGCACCCACTACCTGGGCGATTGGGATGCCTGCGCCAGTCGCCTCACCTCGACCGGTCCGGTGCGCTTCTCCGAGGTCACCGTGGATCGCGGCGACCTGATCGGTACCACCCACTCGGACAACACCCTGGATGCGGCCGCCGAGGCCAACCCGCGCATCGACCTGCGCTGTACCCCGGTCACCTCGCCGGTGACCATTCGGCGTCAGGTGCGTGCGGCGACCCTGCACGATGTGGCCGACTACCGCAGGGTCGAGCCCGGTGCCGCGGCACCCGGAACCTCGTTCCTCCTCCCCCTCTCCACCTACATCACGAAGGACTAGCAATGACCAACGAGGTTCGCTTCAGCGCCGACGATCCCGATATCCACCAGCCCTACCGCGCCGCCGCGGACCGCTACACCCACCTCGGCTACCGTCGGGTGGGAAACAGCGGGCTGCTGCTGCCCCCGATCTCCCTGGGCCTCTGGTACAACTTTGGTGACAACCGCCCGTTTGATACCCAGCGGGAGATCCTCACCCACGCGTTTGATCGCGGCATCACCCACTTCGACCTGGCGAACAACTACGGCCCTCCCGGCGGATCGGCCGAGTACAACTTCGGCCGCCTGCTGCACTCGGATTTCAAGCCGTACCGCAGCGAGCTGATCGTCTCGACCAAGGCCGGCTGGCCGCACTGGGCGGGCCCCTACGGCAACTTTGGTGGCCGTAAGTACCTGCTCAACAGTCTCGAGGAGTCCCTCGAGCGCCTGCGCACCGACTATGTGGACATCTTCTACTCGCACCGCGTGGACCCCGACACCCCGGTTGAGGAGACCATCGGCGCCCTCGACACGGCCGTGCGTCAGGGCAAGGCCCTGTATGTGGGTATCTCGTCCTACTCGGCCGAGCGGACCGAGCGGGCGATCGCCGCGGCCCGCGAGCTAGGCACCCCGCTGGTCATCCACCAGCCCGCCTACTCGCTGGTCAACCGCTGGGTTGAGGACGGCCTGCTGGACACCCTGAAGACCAATGGGCTCGGCTCGATTGCCTTCACTCCGCTGGCCCAGGGTCTGCTGACCGATAAGTACCTGCAGGACCCGAGTGCCGCCCCCTCGGCTGCACGCACCTCGTTCCTGGACGGCTTCCTCAGCGAGGACAACATCACCCGCCTGCGCGCCCTGAACGCGATCGCCCAGCGTCGTGGACAGAGCCTGGCTCAGCTGGCGATCGCCTGGGTGCTGCGTGAGGGTGGGGCCACCAGCGCGCTGATCGGGGTTTCCTCGGTCAAGCAGCTGGACGAGAACCTCGGCGCCCTCGACAACCTGGAGTTCACCGCTCAGGAGCTCGCCGACATTGACGAGGCCGTGGGTACCGGAGACACCGGTGTGAACCTCTGGGCAACCTCCTCCAACCTCTAGCCGGTTCCCCGTGGCGCTCTAACCAAGCCCTCGGCTCCTCGCCGACAATACAACAGCCCACAACATAACAAAGGTCGCACCCAACCGGGTGCGACCTTTGTTATGTAAGGGGTCTATTTGGGACAGTGCAGCTGGGTGCGCTCACCACTGCGGTCCACGATGTGCTGCGACATCGGATGCCCACACAGGGGGCAGGCGGCCTCGGCCGTATCCGGCAGCGGCTCCTCGTTGTACGGGCCCAGGGGCGGCGGCCCAATGTAGGGACGCAGCTTTCCGTTGAGCCAGTTGGTAAAGCCACCCGCGGCCCGAATCGGCCCGGGCTCACCTTTAGTTCGTGCCATAACTATTAGCGTACACCTGTTTTGTTACACTGGGAACATGTCAGAGAACATCACCACCCCAGACGACCTCCTCGCACTCGAGAACCAGGTCTGCTTCGCCCTGGCGGTGGCCTCTCGCAACGTGCTGGCGCTCTACCGCCCGATCCTCGAACCACTGGGCCTCACCCACCCCCAGTACCTGGTGATGCTCGCCCTCTGGGAATCCAGTCCACGCTCGGTCAAGGATCTCGGCGTGGCTCTCGCCCTCGAGCCACCGACGCTCTCGCCTCTGCTCAAGCGCCTGGAAAATGCCGGCCTGATCACGCGCACTCGCAGCACTCGGGACGAGCGAGTGCTCGATATCGAGCTCACCGAAACCGGTCGCGACCTGCGCCAGCAGGCGACCAAGATTCCCCCGCGCATCATCGAGGCCCTGGGGATGAGCCTGCCCGAGCTCACCAACCTGCGCGAAACCCTGCACGATGTGATCCGGGCGGCAGAAATCGCCCAGACCGCGTAGGGAAAACACAAGTTCGGTGCACCGAATCCCTGGTCAGAGCCATTTACGCTACACTGGCTTGAACGAAGGGGAGTAGTTCCCACTGGCGATTTTCACAATCGCAAAGCGGTCTGTCGACATACTGGCGCAAGCCCGGCAGCCCACCCCGCACGCGGGGCGAGCGAGACCTTCGGCTACTTATTGACCGTAGCCGAAGCCGCCATCCAAGCGCTTCGGCCCAAAGCCAGGAGCCGTATCGTGACCACAACCCCCACCCCCACCGAGATCCGCCGCTGGCGCAGGTACCTCGCCGACGAGCGCGCCGAGCGCGCCGTCTACCAGGACCTCGCCGACGCCCGTAGTGGCGAGGAACGCGAGATCCTCACCTCACTCGCCGAGGCCGAACGCCGCCACGAACAGCACTGGCTCGACCTGCTGGGCGAGAACGCGGGCAAGCCCCGCCCGGTGGCCCTCCGCACCCGCTTCCGCTGCTTCCTTGCCCGCCACTTCGGCCCGGTCTTTGTGCTGGCCCTCATGCAGCGCACCGAGGCCCGCTCACCGTATGGCGCCGACGTTCACGCGACCGACGCGATGGCCGCCGACGAGCGCATCCACGAGGAGGTTGTCCGGGGCCTGGCGGCGCGCAGTCGCATCCAGCTCTCCGGATCCTTCCGGGCGGCCGTCTTCGGCGCTAACGACGGCCTGGTGTCCAACCTGGCCCTGGTGCTGGGTATGGCCGCAACCGGAGTGGAGACCTCGGTGGTGCTCGCCGCGGGTGTGGCGGGGCTTCTCGCCGGCGCACTCTCAATGGGTGCGGGCGAGTACGTATCCGTCCGCTCTCAGCGCGAGCTCCTGGATGCCTCAGCCCCGAACCCCGAGGCGCAGAGCGCGGTCCCCCACCTCGACATCAACGCCAACGAATTGGCCCTGGTGTACCGCGCCCGCGGCATGGAGACGGACGAATCTATCGATCATGCCCAGGAGATTCTCGCCGGACTTCCCTGCACCCACGACGGTGCCCCGGAGGCTCCGGTAGCCGAGGAAACCGAGGCCGACCACGAATCACTGGGTACCGCCTGGGGTGCGGCAACCTCCAGCTTCCTCTTCTTCGCCTCGGGGGCCATCATCCCCGTGCTGCCCTACCTGTTTGGCCTCGGTGGATTCGCCGCCGTCCTGGTCGCCGCCGTCCTGGTGGGTGCCGCGCTCCTGGGCACCGGTGCCATCGTCGGTGTGCTGAGTGGGGCGTCGCCACTCAAGCGTGCACTGCGCCAGCTGGCCATCGGATTCGGTGCCGCCGGCGTGACCTACCTGCTCGGATTACTGTTCGGATCCGGCCCCGCATAGCAAGTGGACTAATAACATACGTCCGTGATTTTGGCCTGAAAAGTCAGGTTTCTCCTAGCTTTTTTGGGCATAAATCACAGGTAGCGTGGTTACTTTTGTGCGGCGGCGCGAACCCCTCGCGCGGTATGTCGGCACCGCACCGTTCCCGGTGTGTGCCCTCAGCGTGCTGAGGGTGTCGCATGCTCCGCCCGACTCGGGCGGCGCTTAGACGAACGGAGACTCCGTGCCTCTCCACAGCTCCCCGCAACACACCATCACCCTCACCCCCGAGCTCGCCCGCCACGTAGCCGTGATTGCCAGCCACGTACCCGGGCAAGCCGATGAGCCCCGCACGGTTCTGCACCGAGTGGGGCTCATCCAGTTGGACTCACTGACCCGCGTCGATCGGGCGCACCGGCTCACCTGCCTCGCGCGACTGCCGCGTGCCGCCCGAGCACGCGAGATTGATGGCCAGCTCTGGTCCCGCGGTGAGGCAATCTCCTTCGAAACATACACACACGCGTCCGCACTGATCCCGATCGAGGACTGGCCACTCTTCCGGCTCAATCGACTGTCCGCGGCGCTGCGCCGCGACTCCCCCGGCGACACCGAGCTCTCCGGGGTCACCGCGCTCATCCGCGCGAGTGATCACGGCCTCACCCTCGCCCGCATCGAGGAGACAGCCCCGCGGGCGGGAGGCGGCTGGGACTGGTCCGAGAGCAAACGCATTACCGAGCACCTGGTCTGGCGCGGCGAGGTGGTCAGCACCGACCGCCGACTCAACCGCCGCGTCTACGATGTGCCCGAACGCCGCATTCCCGCAGAGCTGCGCGACAGCGTGCCCTCCCGTGCCCAGATCCTGGTGGGGCTCGCCAATCGCGCCATCCGCTCGCTGGGGGTGGCCACCACCGCGGATGTGGCGCGGCACTACAACCTGGTTCCCGCCGACGCGGGCTTTGGGCTGGAGCACGGCGATGCGCTGCCCGCCCGGGTCGAGGGATGGGGCACTCCGGCCTGGCTGAGTCCCGATCCCGCCACCACCGCAGCCGTCGATTCCCCCGGCACCGTTCCCGAGGATCCCCGCTTCATCGGTCCGTTCGATCCGCTGATCCGCGACCGTGACCGCAGCCGCCGCGTCTTCAACTTCGACTACACGTTCGAGGCGTATAAGCCAGCGTCCAAGCGGGTCTATGGCCACTATGTCCTCGGCGTCCTGGTGGGGACCAGGTTCATGGGGCGCGTCGATGTGCGCCGAGACGGCAAAGTGCTCGCCGTGGACGGGATCTTTCCCGAGCCCGGGGGTAACCTCGCCCAGTTCCGCGATGCGGTGGGTACCGCCGCCGAAACACTGGCGGAGCAGATGGGTCTCACCCTGGAGATCAGAAACCCCACGAACACGCTCTCCACAGATTGTGGATAACTCTGTTGAAACCTGTGGAAACCGGTGTGCAAAACGCCGGAGGGGGTGTGGACAGCATGTGGAGAGAAACCGACTCGCCCTCATGCCGAAACGACAAAAGCCCCGGCACTCGCTCTCACTGAGCGGATGCCGGGGCTTTTATTTGTGGCGGAGACGGCGGGATTTGAACCCGCGGTCCCCTTAGGGGGACTCCACCTTAGCAGGGTGGTGCACTAGGCCACTATGCGACGTCTCCTTACCTCGCGAGCGAGGTACGTTGCAAGCATATCGGAACCTTGCCGCCGCGCCGAATCCACGCGCGAAAAAGGCCGGGAAAATTTCCGAATGCCCCGTCGAATCGGGCTACTTGCGCTTATTTCCGGCCGAACAGGTCTGCTCGCCGGCGCTCTGCCCGGTCACCGACGAGGGCAGCTCCACCACGGCAGGCGGGGCCGACGGGTCGGTCGGAGTGGTGGAGGATCCGCCAGCGGGCGGTGCCGCGGGGGTCTGGGTGCCACCGGCCGGAGGCGTGGCCGGAGTGTGGGTTCCACCGGCAGGCGGGGTCGCGGGAGTTTCCGTTTCCCCGGCGGGAGGCTCCACCACCGAGCCGAGGCCGGTACCGCCGGTGAGACTGATGTGCTGGTCGGCCTTGATCGCGTCAAACAGCGTCTTGGCCGGCCCCGGCAGCGGTTCCACACCGTTATGGCCGGGCTTATCAACGATCGCGTTGGGGTACTGCACAAACACAATCTGGTCCAGCGGAATGTTCTTCAGCGCCAGGGCAATCTGGACCATCGTATTGACGTCGTTCAGGCTCGTGGAGAGGGTCATGTTGCTCACCGCGGCCTTGGCGATCGAGAAGAGCTTGGTCGGATCGGACAGCGTGTTGCTGGACTGCAGGGTTCGAACCAGCGAGGACAGGAAGACCTGCTGGTTACTGATCCGACCGAGGTCGGAACCGTCACCCACACCGTGCCGCGTGCGCAGGAACTGCAGCGCTGCCAGGCCCTGCAGGTTGTGGTTACCCGCATCCAGGTAGGTTCCGGTGTAGGGGTCGGCAATGCCCTTGGCAACACACACCTCGACACCACCCACCGCGTTGGACAGCTCAATCACGCCGCTGAACTGCACCTCGGCGGCATAGGGGATATCCAGTCCGGTGAGTGCCTCGACGGTCTTCACCGTGCAGGCGAGCCCGCCATAACCCAGGGTTGTGTTGATCTTCTGCGAGGACATCGCCGGATAGTTGCCGCCCTCGGGCTTGGGGCACGAGGGGATCGGCACAAACATGTCCCGAGGGAAACTCACCACGGTTGCCGCGCTGTGGTCCTCGGAGATGTGCAGCAGCATCGTCACATCGTTGAGCACACCGGTTTCCTTGGTGGGGTCACCAAAGAGGTTGGGGTCCTGCCCCTGACGCGAGTCACTGCCCACCAGGAGGAGGTTCACGCCACCCTCGATCGAGTCGATCGACTTGGGCGGGGGCGACTCCTTACCGAGGTCCACCGAGGGCTTAATCGAGGACACGACGTCCCACACCGCATAGGCCCCCACACTGGCACCGCTCACCAAAACAACGGCGAGCGCACCGGCCACGATCTTGGCCGCGGAGATCCACGGGGTCGATCGACGCAACTGACCGTGCCTGACTGCGGGCACGCGGGAGGGGCGTTGACGGGAGCTACTCAATGCGGGCCTTTCGGGAGGGCTGGGATGGCAACAAAACGAGTTCGAGGATTCCGGATGCCGGGCACCGTGGCCCGCGCGGACGTAACCGCATCGAGAACCCACGACACTGCGGCACGTAAGAATCACATCATGCTGCCAGGTTTCTTTGTACATTCACTGGGAGAAAACCCCCGAAAGACCGCACGGACGGAAGGGGAAACCCCCTCCGCCCGTGCGTCGTTGCCTGGCTAGGCCGCGTTCGAGAATCGTTCGCGACGTGCCAACCAGATTACCGCGGCACCCGCCAACAGCAGCAGCAACGTGCCGCCGATGATTCCTCGAACATCGGATCCGGTGTTCGGCAGGCCCGGAATCACCGTGTTATCGCCGCTCGGCGGGGTGTTTGGGTTACCCGGAACCACGGTTACGCTGACGCATGATGCGTTCTTGTCCGCACCCGGGTTGTGCACGACGGTATCCGACCACGGACCGTTCGGCTTGACCAGGCTGGCACAGTTCTCAAATTTGCCAGGCTGGGCAAACGCGACGGTCACGCTCAGGCTCACGCTCTCCCCCGGTGCCAGCTTCTCCAGGTTCCAGCGCACCTCGCCATTGGCGAAGGTGCCCTTCGGTGCATTCAGGAAGGTAGCCCCGGTCGGCAGAACATCGGTCACCGGGACGTCGGTGGCCTCGATCTCACCGGTGTTGGTGACATCGATGGTGTAGGTCACCTCGCCGTTGGTCACCGCCAGCGGTGCCTGCACGCTCTTACGGATCTCCAGGGAGCCGGTGGTGAACGTGTTGGTGATGGTTACCCGGGCGGTGTCCTGCGTGGATTCGGGATCGGTGATGGTCACCGTTCCATCCTCGGGGGCGTAGGACACGGCGGTTGCCAGACCGGCGTCGGTCTCGGTCACGGTGCAGTGGGCACCGATCAGGATTCCGGTGAGCTCGGCACGGTAGTTGTTGTCCGGGCCGAGGGTCACGATGCCACCGTTTACCAGCGGCGCGGTGAGGGTGTCCCCGTCACGCTGCCAGGTGCAGACCACCGCGGCGGTGTAGGTTCCCTGACCGAAGGCGTCCACACCACTGCCGGTGCGCTCTTTCACGATCTCCAGGGACCCCACGTCGAAGTGGTTGGTGATGTCCGCGGTGACCGCGCTGCCGGTGATGATGACCGAACCGGATTCCGGGTTGTCCGTGTGGGTCGCCCCACCGGTGTTCACCTCGGTGATTTCGCACGCGGTTCCCAGCGGGAAGTCGCGCTCAATCTCCGTGGCCTCGCCCGCGGTGATCGCAACCGTGTCCTCGAACAGGGTCTGCACCGGGCTGGTGCCGTAGGTGCAGGTCACCGCGGCGGTGAGGTGGGTACCCTCGGCCTGACCGTAGGTGTCCTTACCGGCACCGGCCAGCTCCTTGAAGATCGAGAGCCTTCCGGTGTCGAAGCGGTTGGTTACCTCAATGTTGTTGGCAACCTCGAACTCCTTCAGCGGATCCGCAGCGGCCGCGGTGAACACGGCGCTCGGGGTGGCCACGGGCTCGGTTGGTGCCGCGGCATCGGTCTCGGAGATCGTCTGCCCGTTCAGCGAGACCGTGGTGTGCTGGGCACCTCGGGTATCGGTCTCGGTCAGCTCACACGTGGCACCCACCGGGATTCCGGTGACCTCTCGGGAGAGCTCGGCGTTCTCCCCGTCACCCGGGGTGAGCGAGAACTTCAGCACCTCTTCGCCATCCCAGGTCACCGGGATCTTGCTCACGGCCGCGGTGCAGCTGAGCGCAAAGTCGAACGAGAAGTTGGCGAAGATCGCCGGATCGGCCAGGGTGTCAATCTTCTTGGTCACCTTCAGGCTGGTCATGTCGTAACGGTTCTCCAGCGCCACGGTGGGCAGCGCCGAGGCCGCGCCGGCGACGATCTGAATGTTCTTCACGCCACCCGAACGGTCGGTCTCACCGAAGAGACCACGGTCGCCGGATTCGCTCACGTCACACAGGGCACCCAGCGGCAGTCCGGTGAAGACGGTCGCGAATCGATTGGTGTTGGTGAAGAGTACCTTGCCGGTGTCGGCAAGCTTCAGCGGCATCAGCTGGGCACGACCGGTTGCATCGTTACGCCCACTGGGAACCCGGCAGGACACGTCCGCCGAAGCCCCACCGGGTGCGTACTTGGCCGCCTCACCGGTGAAGTTCTTCGCCAGCGGCAGCACGCCGGTGGCGATTCGAACACCCACCGACTTGGACGCACGCGACTGGGTCTGACCACCCGCGAAGACGCCCTGCGCGGCCGGCTGGTTGATCGCCACGTCGGCCACGCGGCTCGCGCCGCTCAGGTCCACATGGGCGCCGCCCACGTGATCGGCGGAGTCGGGCACGTTGATCGTCTGGAAGCCCACGCCCGCCTCCTTGCCGGGGGCAAGCCCACCGAGAACACGGGAGAAGTCCAGGGTCACGCGGATCGCCGACACCGCGGTGGCCTCGGCATCGCTGAGGACAGTTCCCGCGGTCATCATCCGCCAGGTAGCCGACTTACAGGTGGGATCATCCTTCCACCCGGTCCCATCGCCCACGCAGACGCGGGCACGCGGATCCGTGGTGATCTCCCAGCTCATGGTTGTTCCCACGGGGGCACCATCGCGCAGCTTGACCCCGAAGTCTCCGTCAAACATCGGACGGTAGGTCGAGCCACGGCTGTCGCCGGCCACGAGGTTCTTATCCCCCGCAAACGGCAGGATATCCAGGATGGTCGCCGTGGTCAGCGAGGTGTCACCGGTGTTGACCATGCGCAGCTTCCAGCCGTCGGTGGCACCCACCACGGTGTTGGCCACACAGTCGGCACCATAGTAGCCCTCGGCATCCGGGGCACATACGCGGTCGGCGGACACCCGGTTGGTTGCCCCGGAGGTCAGCTTCTTGTCGGGGTCGGCCAGCTCACCCTTGACACTCTTGCTGATCTGGAACAGCGCACCCGCCTGCTGCTTGACGAAGTTGGTGGTGCCGCACTGGTTGGGTGCCAGCCCATCAACGGTGCCCTGGTTGGTGCCGCGCGAGCAGGAATCCAGGTCCTGAACGGTGGTAACCACGAGCGCGTTGGTCGCCTGACCACCCTGCGGAAGTCCCGCCTGCAGGGCGAGGTTCAGCGTGATCGTGAACTTCTCCCCCGGGGCCATCCGGTTTTTATCGCTCGGCCAGGTGAAGGTGATCTTGCGCGTCTCGGGATCAAACGCGGTCTTCACCTGGGTCGAGAGCAGACCGTTGGCCGAGGTGGCGAAGGTCGGGTTTTCCTCGTCCCACTTGAGGAATTCGGGCAGCCGGTCCTCGACCTGGGTGATGTTGAGGTACGACTCATTCGAGTTGGTGAAGCTCAGCGTCCAGAGGTTCACATCATCCACCCGCACGATCTGCTGGGCCGGGGTCTTGCTCAGGCTCAGCGAGTGGCGTCCCGGTCCGGTTTCGATCGGTGCCTGGGACTTGTCGGTGGCCGGCGAGTACACCACGGGGGTACCCGGGGCGTAGTTGTAGCTGGACTCGACGGTTGCCGTGTTGGTGATGGTGTTCTTCTTGGCAAAGTCGATCGCCTGACCATCCAGCGTCTGCGTCCGCAGGGCGAGGTTCAGCACCGCGCTCGCGTTCCAGGTCGCCGGCGGTGCGGTGGTTGAGAAGGACCGACCGGTGGAGTTGGTGAAGGTGAATCGGATACCCGATGCCGTCTGCGGGTCGCTCACATCGGCGGGCAGCGCGGCGGCCGCGGCCGGGGTGCCCAGGTGCCAGACGGCATCCGCCCCGAGACCGGTTCGAATATCCACCTGCACGCGGTCGGCCCCGTTGGGCTTCATGATCTGGTTCGGGACCAGGCGCTGCAGCGCATAGGCGTTCCAGAACGCGTCCGTGGTGTCCTCAATCACAACCTTGCGGCTGGACACGGTCGACTCGACGCCGGCCTTATCCTTCGAGGCGGCACCCAGGGTCAGGGTCACCGGGTCGCCCTTCTTCACCTCGGTCAGCGCGGCCGGAGCGATCTTCTTGGTGGCACTCACCCGAAGCTCACCATCCAGCAGCTTGACCTCGGCCGAGGCCGCATCGGTTCCGGCCTTGCTCGGGTAGAGCACCGGATCGTAGCTCTGCGCGGTGCTGGTGTTGGCCACCACCGAACGATCCACCGACGCCGGGGTTACCAGCGCACCGGTGCTGCGGTCGTGGGCACGAACCTGGGTCTCCACACTCATCAGCAGCACGTTTTTGGAGCTGGCAATGTTCTTGGGATCCAGGGTTCCGGTGAGCATCGAACCACCGTCCTGCTTGGGGTTGGTCCCCTGATAGAGCACACTCACACCCACCACATCGGCCAGCGCCGCGGCGCTCAGCGCACCCGCCTGGGCCACACTCACGGTCTCAACGCTCAGCGTGCCGGCCGCATCCCGCTTCCACAGCTGCACGGTCGAAGCGTTGATGTCCACCTGTCCGGCGGGCAGCGTGAAGGTGAGCTTACGCAGGTTCATCAGCTCAAACGGGTTGGTTGCCGGATCGTAGTCCGACGCCTTCGTGCCAAACATCACCGAGTCCGGTCGCTGGGAATCGGTAATGCAGTTATCCAGCGTACACATCGTGGGATCGGTGACCCGGATGAAGGATGCGGCGGCGGTGGAGTTGTTGATCGCCGCCACCCGGTAGGTGACCACGGGGAACTTGCCCTCGGGCACCTCGGCCAGGTTCGGCAGGACCACGCTGGCGGCGCTGGCGTCCTTGAAGACCTTGACTCCCGGAGGCTGGTTTGCCAGCGAAATATCGGCAAAGGCCGAGCCGGAGATATTCTGGCCGTCATACACACCGGTCACGCCGAGGGTGTTGCGGATCGATCCGGTCGCGGGCAGGTTGAACGGGGCCCGCTCATCCACCCAGCGCTTGTCCGGGTTGTCGGCGGGAATCACCCGCAGCACGTTGCGCAGCTTCCACTCGACCGGAATGATCCGGCTCGCGGTAACGCCGCCCGAGGTCGTGATCCCGCTATTCACCGGCGGGGCCAGCGGATCGGTGCTCTTGGTCCGGGCATCCACATCGGGCACCACGGTGATCCGCAGACCGGTGGTGCTGGCGCGCTCGGCATCGGTCAGCTGATACCCGATGAATCCGGCAGCGTTCATCCAGCTGCCGCCAGCCGGCTTCACCTCGGTCCAGGCGGTGCCGTTGAACAGCTCAACCGTGCTCACGCGGTCCCAGTGCAGGGCCGGGTCGTCAGCCCGCGAGACGGCCCCGATCCCCACCAGGTCAAACGCCTGGAAAACCGTGGATTCCGGGGTGTTTTCCCCACCATTGGGCTCGTTCAGTGTGACCGAGCTAAATCCGGTGCGGGTCACACCCCAGCCCAGCTTGGTCAGCACATGATCCGAGGACTGTGCGTTCAGGATGCCAACCTTGTTGTTGGTCTTGGTGACGTCGAACCACCCCTTGCTCACCAGCGGTCCGGGAATACCCGAGCCGTCATCCGTTCGAATCTGAATCTGGGCGGTGGCCTGCGACTTCTTGGTATCGCTGGTGATCGTCGGCAGTCCGGGACGTTCGGCGGTGGCCTTCGTGGTCGCGGTGTTGGTGTAGGTGCTGGGCTTGGGGTTCGTGGCCGGCACCGCGGTGGGGATATTGTCGGTGCCGCGCAGGGTCTCACGCGCCTCAAACGTGGTGTACGGCTTCAGGATGACACCCTGGGCGAACCCGTCGGGGTTGCTGAACGAGTAGCGAACGCCCACGGCATCCCGGGGCAGATCGGCACTGAAGTTGCCGGCCTTGGGTACGCTGGCGGTCGGCGTCCCATCCAGGACGTGCCAGACACCCGAGGCGTCCTTATACTCCACGGTGAGCGACGTGTTCGCCGGAATCACCGTCGGGGCCACCCGCACCGGGTTGTGTGCCTCCCAGAAGTTGGTGGTCTTGTCCCCCGTGGTCCACTCGTCGGTGATGACGATTGTGGTGGACGGCACCAGCTCGGTGCCGGTTCGAGTGGTGGCCTCAAGCGCGGTGGTCACCAGCGCGCCCGGCTCAACCGGGTAGCCCGGGGTCACGGTCTTCTTGAGGTCCAGATCCACCTTGGGGAAGTGGATGTCCAGCGGTGCCGAGGCATTCTGGCTGGACTCCCCGGCGGCGTTCTTTCCGGTGACCTTCAGATTGTTCTTGGTCGAGACCTTGCCGGTCTCGGCGTTGACATAGTCCACGGCCGGCTTGATCAGGTAGTCGGCGGCGGTCTGCGCGTCCTTAGCGATGGCACCGGTGTAGGTGAGGATAAAGCCGGTCACAACCTTGCCCGCCGGGACAGCCGGAGTCTCGCCCGAGGCAAAGGGAACCACCTCGGTGCTCGTGTCGTCATAGACCCAGGTCACGGTTGCGGCCGTCGCACCCTGCGGATAGGTGATGCCCTCGCTAAAGCCGCCAAAGGCCAGGCTCTGCGAGAAGTAGTCGAGGTCGCTCAGCACCAGGGTGCTCAGCGGACCGTTGGAGGTGTTTGCACCGGTTACGTGCGCACGGGCGGTGCCGCCCGCGGGAATCTTGCTCGGATCGATGGTTTTCCCGGCACCCACGCTGACGTTGAGGCCGCCGATTTCAAACGGCGCGGTCGCGGTGGTGGTGACCGGGTCCAGGTCCGGGTAGGTCACGGTTCCCGCAGCCTTGTTGGTGAGCTTGGCCCCACCCACCAGGCTGGTGGGGGTTGCCGTGCGCGTGGTTTCGCGCTGGGCAACCTGAAGCGCGATCGTTCCGGCGGACCCACCCGCCACGATCGAACCGTCGGCACCGATCTGGCGGATCCGAATTCCGCCCACATCCGACGCGCTCACGCCCGAGGGCAGCGCGATGGCCGATGCTGGACCGGGGACACCGGTCACCCACTTCCAGCTGGTTCCGTCAAACACGTAGGCGTCCACGGCGACCTGGGTGGCACCCTGCGCGAGGGTGACCGGGCCAAAGCCCTGGAAGTCCACAATCGAGAACGGGTTGTCCGCGGCCAGCGCCGGGGCACCGTCCACGGCACCACTCGGGTCCTGCAGGGTCAGCTGGTTCGCCCCGACGTTGCCGGTATTGCCCGCACCCAGGGTGATCGTCGAGGTGTCGCCGGGCTTGAACTGCTGGTTCGCCGGCGCCCACGTCTTGGTGGTGGCGATCCCGGTCTTCTTCTCGATGCCCACGGTGATACTCGCGCTGCTGTTCACATCGCGCGCGGTGGTCGAGGTGGCACGCGCTGTGTTCTGAATCGCGGTGCCGTTGAATGCCCAGTCGGGGCTGAGGTTTGCGGGAACCCGGAGCTTCAGCGAGATGATCACGCTTCCCTGATCGGGCAGACCCGTGCCGCCCGAGGGAATCGGGAAGCCGAAGGTGCCGGTGAGGGTCTCGGCCGTACCGAGAACCTGGCCCGGCTTCACGCCGGTCAGCGTCACCTTCGCATCGGTCGTGCCCACCTCGAGTACCTCAAAACCGGCGAGGCCCGCCGGGAGGTTGTCGGTGAGGACCGCATCGGTGCAGTCGCCCTCATCACAGGTCACCCGAATCTGGTAGGTGAACTCGTCTCCGGGCTTCAGGCTGACCGATTTCTGGTCGCCGGCACCGGCGTTGACGCTCTTTTCCACACCCAGATACTGGGGCTTCTGATCACCGGCAGCGAGGGCCGGGAGGGTACCGAGCGAACCGGCAACCAGCAGTGCGCTGACTCCGGTGGCCACGATAGCCATGGTGCGAGACCAGGGGGTAAAGCCTCGCGATTGAACGGTTTTGTGGCGCGCCAAATAGCGGCGTTTTCTGCCGAGCATGAAATTATTCTCCGTACTGAGTTCGGGTCACAGTGTGAGGCCGCCGCGGTGTTCCGTTGGGTATGGCGCTGGGTGGGCGCACGCGGAACGATGCAACGTGTTGCCTGCGGCAGGGTAACCAACAGGCAACGTTCCTACGCTACCTGGTGACACGCCCGGTGTCTTCGAAGACCCGTTATTTGACCCCCAGACTGGGGGTCCCACGGGGGTACTAAAAAACTCCCCCGGGTAATCCCGGGGGAGTCATTGGCGGAGAGTGTGGGATTCGAACCCACGAGACATTTCTGCCCACTGGTTTTCAAGACCAGCTCCATCGGCCGCTCGGACAACCCTCCAGTTCGCGGGTTTCCCCACGAACGTTCCCAGTCTAGCGGACGCTCAGCACCCTACTAGGACCGAAGAAAACTACGGCAACGAATTGAGAACCCGGACCAGGCCGTCCTCGGCCACACCCGCGGTAATCTCGCCCGCAGCCGCCAACACGGCCTCGGGGGCCTGGCCCATCGCCACCGCGCGACCATGCTCGCGCGCCCACTCAAACATCTCCACATCGTTGCGGCCATCGCCGGCAACCAGGATCCGCTCGGGTGGCGCATTCAGGTGGTCCCGCACGATCTCCAGCGCGGTGGACTTATTGACCCCGAGCGGGGCGATATCCATCCACGCGGTCCAACCGATGGCATACGCCACCTGGTGCAGCCCCATCTCGGACACCACCTGGCTGAACTCAGCCTCATCATGTTCGGGAGAAACCACCACCACACGGATCACCGGAGTGCCCAGCAGCTCCTCAAACTCCACCTGTTCGGCGTTATTGAGGTCCCACTCGTACATGCCCTCGGTATAGCGACGGAAGCCACCCGGATACTCGATCAGGTAGCGGCCGTCGCTGAGGTGCGGTCGAATCGTCTTCAGGACGTCGTCGGGGAGGAAGGTCTCCACGTGATCGATGACGTAGCCCTGCGGGTCCGCATCCGGGGAGGCCGGTTCGCGGCGCATGATCATCGCACCGTTGGCGCACACCACGTACTTCGGCGTGATCCCCAGCTCGGCCATGATGGTGTGCGTGGCACCCCAACTACGACCGGTCGCCAGCATCACCTCGTGCCCGCGCGCCACGGCGGCCCGCACGGCATCTCGCACCTCGGGGGAAATCCTGCCGCTTTCGTGCGCGACGGTTCCGTCGATGTCGAGGGCGACCAGCCACGTCTCGGTGTTTTCCACCGGGAGTCCCGCAGCCATCTCGGCAACCTGTTCGCTCACACCACTCCTCGTATTACGGCCGTCTTGTCCTGATCCCGTCACTCTGTGCCGGGTAATCGGTTAGGCGGTGATCACTTCCAGTCCACCCAGGTAGGGGCGCAGCGCCTCGGGCACCACAACCGAACCGTCGGCCTGCTGGTGGGTCTCCAGGATGGCGACGATCCAGCGGGTGGTGGCCAGGGTGCCGTTCAGGGTTGCGACCGGGGCAGTCTTGCCCGAACCATCGCGGTAGCGGGTGCCCAGGCGGCGAGCCTGATAGGTGGTGCAGTTGGAGGTGGAGGTCAGCTCGCGGTAGGCATCCTGGGTGGGAACCCACGCCTCAACGTCGTACTTACGGGCGGCGCTGGAACCCAGGTCGCCGGCCGCGGTATCGATCACACGGTAGCTGAGACCGAGGTCCTGCAGCATTCCCTCCTGCATGGCCAGCAGACGCAGGTGCTCCGCCTCGGCCTCCTCGGGGGTGGTGTAAACAAACATTTCCAGCTTGTTGAACTGGTGCACACGGATGATGCCTCGGGTGTCCTTCCCGTGCGAACCGGCCTCACGGCGGTAGCAGGTGGACCAGCCGGCGTAGCGCATGGCGCCCGCTTCGAGGTCGAGGATCTCATCCGAGTGGTATCCGGCCAGGGCGACCTCGCTGGTACCGGTGAGGTACAGGTCGTCGGCGGGCAGGTGGTAGATCTCGTCGGCGTGGGCACCGAGGAAGCCGGTGCCGGCCATGATCTCGGGCTTCACCAGGGTCGGGGTGATCAGCGGCACAAAACCGGCCTCGAGGGCGCGGTCCAGGGCCAGGTTCATCAGGGCGATCTCCAGGCGCGCACCGATGCCACGCAGGAAGTAGAAACGAGCCCCGCTAACCTTGGCACCGCGGGACATGTCGATTGCGCCGAGGATCTCGCCCAGGGCCAGGTGGTCGCGCGGTTCGAAGTCGAAGGTGGGCTTTTCGCCAACCTCGCGCAGGGTCACGAAGTCCTTTTCGCCGCCCTCGGGCACACCGTCGATCACGATGTTCTCGATCGCGCGCACCGCGGCCTGGTAGGTCTCCTCGGCCTGACCGGCAACCTGCTGCGCGTTCTTCACGGCGGCGGCAAGCTCCTGAGCCTGGGCAACCAGGGCGGCCTTGTCCTCCTTGGCCGCGCGGGCCACGGTCTTTCCGAAGGCGTTCTGCTCGGCGCGGAGCTCCTCGAATGCGGTGATCGTCGAGCGACGCGCCGCATCGGCCTCAAGAGCACTGTCTACTAGCTCTACCGAGGACCCTCGGGCAGCCTGGGAGGCACGGACACGGTCGGGGTTTTCACGCAGAAGTACGGGATCAATCACCCACCCAGTCTAGGCCGTGTCGCGGCCAAACGTGCCGTATCCGAGCAAAACCGCGCTATCGTCGGAACATGAATCCGCTTCGCCCCGATCACTCCCGGCCGCGCGCAGCCGTGGTGTACAACCCGGTGAAGGTCAAACTGTCCGAGCTCAAGGCCGCGATCAACACCGCCGCCGAGAATGAGGGATGGGCGCGGACCCTCTGGTACGAGACCAGCGAGGCCGACCCGGGCGGGGGAATCACCCGCACCGCACTCGCCGATGGGGCCAGCCTGATTTTCGCCGCCGGCGGCGACGGGACGGTCCGGGCGGTCGCCGATGCGCTGCGCGGTGCCGAGGTTCCGCTCGCCCTGATCCCCAGCGGCACCGGCAACCTGCTGGCACGCAACCTCTCCCTCCCGCTGAGCGATCTGGACACCGCCGCTCACATCGGCTTCGCCGGTCGGTCGCGTCCCATCGACATGGGCATCATGAACGTGATTGATGAGCAGGGTCGGGGCTCGGAACACTCATTCCTAGTGATGGCCGGAATCGGGCTGGATGCCACGGTCATGGCCAATACCAATCCGGCGTTGAAAAAGGCCGTGGGCTGGCTCGCCTATGTGGACGCGGGCATGCGCGCCCTGCCCAACGCACATCCCTTCCGTCTGCGCTATCAGCTGGCCGGACGCTCCGAGCACAGCGTCAGTGTCTCCACGATCCTGTTTGGCAACTGTGGCAGCCTGCCCGGGGGCCTCGAACTGATGCCGGATGCGGCCATCGATGACGGCCAGCTAGACCTCGCCGTGCTGCAGCCCGCGGGCCTGTTTGGCTGGCTTAAGGTGTGGCGCAAGCTGCGCTGGGAGAATGGCTCGCTGCGCAAGAGCCGCATCGGCCAGCGCATCATCACCGTGACCCGCGGCCGCAAGGGCACCAAAACCATCAGCTACCTGCGCACCGCCGAGGTCAACGTCCGCCTGGACGAACCGCAGTCCTTCGAGATCGACGGCGACGAACTGGGCCGCATCGTCAGTGCCCGTGTGGGCACCGAACCGAGCACCCTGCTGGTGCGGGTGCCGCTGGTGGAGCTGACCTCGTAGAAGCGGATCAGCCGGGAGGGCCGGGAGCTTCAGCCTCGGCTGCCGCGTCACGCATAATCCTCCATGCCTGTTCCAGCTCCTCCTCATCGGTGATGTAGCGGCCGGTCCACGGATCTAACAGGAGTCCCAGTACGCGGTATCGCCCGCCGCCTAAGTCCTGCAGGTATGTTCGGGAATTTGTCATGTCGCTCTCCTTTCATGATGTGAATCTCCTCATGCGCGTCGATGCGCCGCACATATTTTGGTGGTCACACGTTAAGCCGGGTGGGTGGATACCACATGGGAGAGGCGGTCGCCCCACCCGGTTTCCAGTCCGTTGATCCCCAGCGCGTTAATTTCGAGGGCGGCACGCATCTGGCCAATTGGTGCCAAAAAATCAATGACATGCACCGCGGTTACGGCGGGCGGTAGTTCCCGGATTTGGGTCCAGACGGGGATGGCTAGCGAGCAGCCCCACTGGTGACCAGAATGCGCTGTCGGTTCTTCCCAGAGCGGTGCCTCGGCGGAAAGAGCTCGCCCGGCAAGGACCGAACTTTCTTGCCCCGTGGGCACGGACGTTAGCACGTCCGGAGACCGATATATACGATCGCTTACAGCCCATCTCACCAAGTAGCCGTTACCATCCGCGATCCATAAACTCGTTCGGACGTTGGTACCGTGCAGCATGTGACAAAGGTCGTGTGCTTCGGACTCTAGCCGACGCGCGTATGAGTCCTGATACTCGTTGAACCTCGCCGTGTGAGCGTCCCAAATAAGCCGGGCACGCTCCTGCGGGGACAGATATCCCGGACGATGAATGTGAGCGAGCTCCTGAACAATCTGAACCGCATCGGAAAAATCTGAAGTGATCACGGGCTCAAGGCCAATCGCCCTCCATTGACTAGCAAGAGCAGGAAGAATCTCGTCAAACTCGTCACGGCCCAGCCGAAATGATTCGCGGACGAGCAGGACAATCGCCGAGTGATTTCTCGGGTGATCTCGCATCACATGGTGAAACCATTTCCTGACGTCTGGGTCCCGGTATGACGTACCAACCAGGATGAGCGCACCCCGACGCAATGATTGGATCAGGAGAACCTGCTGCCAGGGCATCCCGGCGCTGAGGACCTCGTTGTAATCGGAAAGAGCGAGAATCAGATTTTTAGTGCCGGTGGGGCCGACAACGCCGTGAAGGTGATGAACCCGAGCCTGGCGTTGAGGCAGGGCCTTCACTCCATGCTCATGTCCAGACTCGGCCTGAGCAGCAAATTCCCCCGCGCGGCCCCTCAGCCTGGTGGAAAGCAACCGAACCGCCTGTTCAAGTAGGGTGTCAAAATTCAACGTGATGAGGGTGGTCTTTCCGGGCTGCTCATCCAAGCAATGCCTGGCAATGGCAAAGTGTAGGGTCGAGGGCCCGGGCCCCTGAAAGTTGCCGTAGAGTGCCTGCCGCACGCTCGCCTCCCACTCGCTGCCCAGGCTCTGCTTGGCTGCCTCGGCGACCAGGAGGGGGTCCTGCTCGCGGACGAGGAGTTCGGCGAGACGGCGGTCGCGCACCGCACCGCTGCGCAGTAGCAGACGCACCGCGAGTTCGTTCCAGTCGGGCAGGCCCGAGGCAACGGATGCGCCCGCGCCGAGCAGGAGCGTCAGGTGTTTGTCCGCACCGGACGCCGCAAACTGGGCCATGATGGCCGGGGTAAGGTCGGGAGCGCTCATGCACGAAGCGTGTCATGGGCGATGTCCGGGGGCGCTTGGGATACGGGATCTGTGGAAAAACAGCGGAATTGCCTGCCTGTGGAGGAAGTCGGTGGACAGGCGTCTGATGCCCGTCCGATGCTCCCGCCTGCCATACATGTAACACGGCGGAAACGCGCGCGCAATCGCGCCCGAACACGGCATCCCTACTGTGGGGACAACCGCTTCGGCGTTAATCCCGCACCACGGGTGTCCCCAACACCACCGTCTCATCGCCATTCCCCTTCGTCGCACCCGGCCGCCACCACCGATGGCAGCGGGGGTTCGCGACGGGCGCTAGGTCCGGTGTCCCCACAGCAGTAAGGACCCTGCACCATGCCCATTCCCGTACCCAAAACACGGCCGCAGCCCGACTTTGCGGCCGTCAAGACAGCATCCGGTTCGTCCCGGCTTCGCCGCCTTCAGGCATCCCTCCTGATCGGCACCCTCGCCCTCGTGAGCGCACTCGGCCTGGCCAGCCCCGCGGTTGCAGCACCCGCGAGCCCCACGGTGACCATCACCGCACCGGAGAGTGTCACGGCCGGCGAGGCGGTGCCGGTCACCCTGCACCTCACCGGCGTCAGCGACACCTTCGCCCTGCAGGCCACCCTCGCCGCCGACCCCACACTCCTGCACTACACCGAGTCCAGCGTGAGCGGCCCCGAGGGCGGTTTCACCTCGGCTGCGCCGTCGGCAACCGGCATCGATATCGTGCACACCCGACTGGGCGGATCCCCCGCACTGAACGGAGAAATTACCCTGACCCTGAGCTTTACCGCGACCGGATCGGGAACCACCGCCCTGGCGCTGACCGCGCTCAGCCTGGTCGACGGTGCCGGTACCGAGACTGCCGGAACGAGCCTGCCTCAGACCACGATCCGAGTGATCGCGGCCGCCGAGCCGACCGCGAGCCCCAGCCCAAGCGCATCCGCCGATCCCGGCTCGAGCCCCTCCCCGAGCGCATCCGCCACTCCGGGATCCCCCAGCTCCGCCGCACCGATTTCCTCGGCGTCCCCGACCGCCGGTGCCGGGAGCGCCGGCGGCCTGCCCGGCACCGGTGCCACGATCGGGCTCTCCCTCCTGGGAGCCCTCGTTGCACTCGGTGCCGGGTTGGTCCTCCTGCGGAGCCGAAAGGCGGCCCGTCGATGAGTACCACACCCACCCGTTTTGGAAAGGCCTTCCCGATGACCTCCCTCAGCCCCCGCACCCTGCGCACGGCCGCCGCACTGGGCACCGCCCTGATCATCACCGGCACGGTCGCGATCGTCGCCCCCGCGGCGAGCGCCGAACCCGCCCCGGTTCCCGGTGGGCTGCTGCTCGCGCCGTACTACACCGAGCTGGATCTGACCGGCGATCACCAGGTCACCACCGCGGATCTGACCCTGCTCACCACCCACCTGGGTGCCCGCACCGGCGACGCCGACTGGGCCAAGGTGGCCAAGGCGGACACCGACGGCGACGGCGTCATCACGGTGCACGATGTGGCCGCGCTGTCCCAGCGGATGGTCTACAACGACGGCCCGTTCTCCCTTGTTGAGGCCTCGGTGCTCGACATGCAGGCGGCAATGAATGCGGGGGTGACGTCCTCGGTCAAGATCACCCAGGAGTACCTGGACCGCATCGCCGCCTATGACCGTACCCTGGTCGACCAGGGCGCGGGTGGGCGTCCACTCAACTCGGTCATCAACACCAATAAGACGGCCCTCGCAGCCGCGGCCACCGCCGACGCCGACCGTAAGGCCCACGGGATGACCGGCCCGCTGCTCGGCGTACCGATCGTGGTCAAGGACAACTACGACACCAGGGACATGCCCACCACCGGCGGCTGCGGCTGCTGGGACAACAACCAGACCAGCACCGATGCGGCGATGGTTACCGGGATGCGCAAGGCCGGGGCGATCATCCTCGCCAAGGCCAGCCTGGACGAGTTCGCGTTCGGGTTTGTGTCCGAGTTCTCGGCCGGTCAGCCCGCCGGATCCTCGCTCCTGGTTGCCAGCCCGTACAACACGACCCAGTCGGCCGGTGGGTCCAGCGGCGGTACCGGTGCGGCGGTCTCGGCAAACCTCGCCGGGCTCGGATTCGGCACCGATACCGGTGGATCGATCCGGATCCCCTCGACCTACAACCAGCTGGTCGGCATCCGTCCCACGGTGGGCCTGGCCAGCCGTGACGGCATCATCCCGCTGGCCCTCAGCCAGGACACCGGCGGTCCGATCGCCCGCAGCGTGACCGATGCGGCCATTGCCCTGGATACCGTTCCGGGGATCGACCCGGCCGACCCGGTCACTCAGAGCCAGGCCGGCAAGGTGCCCACCTCCTACACCGCATCTCTGAACAAGGACGCGCTGAAGGGTAAGCGGATCGGCGTGGTCACCACGATGATCGGCACCAACGCCACCACCGTGCGCCTGTTCGCCCAGGCCCGCGCGACCTTGGAGGCCCAGGGTGCCACCGTTGTGGATATCGCCCCGACCGCGGACTTCAACCGGGTCCTTGCCGAGGGTAGCGGCAGCACCAACGAGCTCAATCACGACCTCAACAACTACGCGGCCGCGCACCTCGCCCCCGAGGTGGCCGCGCGCTCACTCACCCAGATTGTGGACTCGGGCAAGTTTGTTCCCTCGCGTCGGAGCACCTACGTGCAGCGAGCCGCCATCACCGAGGACACCTACCAGGCGTGGGCGGGACCGCAGGGTTCGCACACGCTGCAGCTGGCCGCTGGGAAGACCCTGGTCACCGGGATGCTGAACGATCAGAACCTCGACGCCCTGGTCTACCCCTCGGGTAACCCGTATGCGAGCCTGGGCACCAACATGCGCCTGAGCCCGAACACCGGCATGCCGGCGATCACGGTGCCGATGGGTCAGTCCATCGCCGCCGACGGCGGACCGGTCGGGGCCGGGGTCAACCTGGAATTCCTCGGCCGCGACTTCGCCGAGGGTCCGCTGATCGGGCTCGCCTACTCGTTTGAGCAGGCGACCCACTACCGCACGACCCCGGCGCTGTACCCGGCGCTGGTGAAGTAAGCGGTTAGAAGCGCCGCCCGGCTCACTCAGATCCCGGCAAAACAAAACCAAAAACAAATTTTGTTTTGTTTTGTTTGCGAACCGAGGGAATACAACACCGCGGCCCGGCACCCACGAGGGGTGCCGGGCCGCGGCGTTATGACGGCAGAGACTAGATAACACCCTGGGCGAGCATCGCGTCGGCCACGCGCACGAAACCGGCGGCGTTGGCACCCAGCACGTAGTTACCCGGCTGGCCGTAGCGCTCGGCGGCCTCGAACGAAGCCTTGTGCACACCGGACATGATCGAGTGCAGGCGCAGCTCCGAATCGGCGAAGCTCCAGTGCTGACGCGCGGCGTTCTGGCTCATCTCCAGCGCGGAGGTGGCCACGCCACCGGCGTTGGCGGCCTTACCCGGTCCAAACAGCACGCCCGCGGCCTGGAATGCCTCGACGGCCTCGGGGACACAGGGCATGTTCGCGCCCTCGGCAACCGCCTGGACACCGTTCTTGATCAGGGTGGCCGCGGCCTCGGCGCTCAGCTCGTTCTGGGTGGCACAGGGCAGGGCGATCTGGCCGGGAACATCCCAGACGCTGCCGCCGGAAACGAAGCGAGCCGAGGGACGACGCTCGGCGTACACCGAGATGCGCAGGCGCTCAACCTCCTTGATCTGCTTGAGCAGATCCAGGTCGATACCGGCCTCGTCCACCACATAACCCGAGGAGTCGGAGGCGGTGATCGCCTTGCCGCCCAGCTGGGAAACCTTCTGGATTGCGTAGATCGCCACGTTGCCCGAACCGGACACGATCGCGGTCTTGCCCTCGATCTCCTCGCCACGGGTGGCGAGCATCTCCTGGGTGAAGAACACGGCGCCGTAACCGGTGGCCTCGGTGCGCACCTGCGCGCCGCCCCAGCCCAGGCCCTTACCGGTGAGCACACCGGACTCGTGGCGGTTGGTCAGGCGACGGTACTGGCCGAAGAGGTACCCGATTTCACGGCCACCCACGCCGATGTCACCGGCAGGAACGTCGGTGTACTCGCCGATGTGACGGTGCAGCTCGGTCATGAAGGACTGGCAGAAACGCATGACCTCGCCCTCGGACTTGCCGTGCGGGTCGAAGTCAGATCCACCCTTACCACCGCCGATGCCCTGACCGGTCAGAGCGTTCTTGAAGATCTGCTCGAAACCGAGGAACTTGATGATCGACGCGTTGACCGAGGAGTGGAAACGCAGTCCACCCTTATACGGGCCGAGGGCCGAGTTGAACTGGATGCGGTAACCGCGGTTGACCCGCACGGCACCGGAGTCATCCACCCACGGCACGCGGAAGAAGATCTGACGCTCGGGCTCAACCAGACGCTCCAGGATGCCGGCCTCGACATACTCGGGGTGCTCGGCGAGCACCGGTGCCAGCGATTCCAGCACCTCGTGCAGGGCCTGGTGGAATTCGGGCTCTCCGGCGTTGCGAGCAACGGCGGCTTCAAAGACGGGGCGAACGGTGTCGGATGTTGCAAAGGGGATAGACACGAAGGAAACTCTCTCGGAACGGGGGGAACGCTGCGGTCTTCAGGGCCGACAGCGTGCGCCGACCACTCCTAGTGGAGAACGCAACGTTGCGGTTCGCGGCCCTTATGGGGCCAAGAGTTAGTTTCACGTGTCCGGCGGCATCACGTCAATCCGAGATTCGTCCCAGGCAACCTTTTTTCCGTTCTAGGGAACCCTCACGTACCTGAAATTCGGCGGAATTCCGCGGAAACTCGCGGTAAATACGCACGTTCGCAATTTTGAGGAATTTCTTGCACATCCGCCGCCCAAACCGCGCGAATCGGACCTCGCAGATCGCGAGTGCTATCCGCGCGAATCGGCACCCAGGATCTGACGCAGCCACTCACGGGCCTCCAGGAAGACCGAATCGGAGAAACGCGAATCCACGGTGATGGCCGAGCGATCGGCGGCCGGATAGGAACCGAGGAAGGTGAGCCGGGCCAGGCTGCGACGCAGACCCAGCAGGGCCTCGGCCATCCGCTCATCCAGGATGTGACCCTCGGCGTCGATGATGAACCGGTAGCGTCCCATCTCGTCCCCGACCGGACGCGACTCGATCATCGACATGTTGACCCCGCGGGTGGAGAACTGCTCCAGCATGGTCAGCAGGGCACCGGACTCGTTGCCCGGCAGCTCGGCGATCAGGCTGGTTTTATCGGCCCCGGTGCGCGGCGGAATCGCCTGGGTGGTGCTCACCAGGAGGAAGCGGGTGACCGCGTTTTTGTTGCTGCCGATATCGGTCAGCAAAACCTCGAGGTCGTAATGGTCGGTGATGCCCGGCGGGGCCACGGCCGCGTCGGCATGCGGGGTGTCCAGCAGATCGGCGGCGGCGGCCACATTGCTGGCGGCGGGAATGTGGCCGTGCCCGGGCAGGCGTGCATCCAGCAGCTCGCGGCTCTGCGCATAGGCCACCGGGTGAGCGTTGATCACCCGGATATCCTCCAGCGTGGTGCCGCGGCGGGCCACCAGGTCAAAGCTCACCGGCACCAGGTATTCGCCGATCACGCGCAGGCCCGGCACGGTGGCCAGGGCGTCCTGGGCAACCGAGACGCCCCCGTCGATCGAGTTCTCAATCGCGATCATCGCCGCATCGCTGCGCCCGGTGATCACATCGTCCAGCGCCTCACCCAGGTTCTGCACCGGACGCCAGGTCTGCCCCTGAGCCTCGGGCACCTGAGCCAGGGCCCGCTCGGTAAACGTGCCCCGCGGACCCAGGTAGCTATAGGTACGGGTTGGCGCGGATACGGGCGAGTCAGACATGGTACGAGCATAGTGCCCGTCTCGGCGGAAGCGCGGGCTTCCGCGGTATTCGATGGGGAACCTGGCAGAATGGGGATATGAGCGACCGTGCCGGCACCCGTGCCACCGAATCCGATCTGATCAACGTTGATGCGTTGATCGCCGCCTACTACGAGCTGACCCCGGATGTTTCCATCCCCGAACAGCGCGTGGTCTTTGGAACCAGCGGGCACCGTGGCTCCTCGCTGCGCACCGGATTCAACGAGACTCACATCCTGGCGATCACCCAGGCGATCGTGGAGTACCGCGCCCAGCACGGCCTGACCGGCCCGCTGTTTCTCGGGGCTGATACCCACGCGCTGAGCGCCCCGGCCCTCGCCACCGCGCTGCGCGTGCTGGTGGCCGCGGGTATCCGCGTGCTGATCGACACCCACGATGAGGCGGTCCCGACCCCGGCGCTGAGCCTGGCGATCATCGACTACAACCGCACCCGTACCGGGGCCGAGCGCGCCGACGGCATCATCGTCACCCCGAGCCACAATCCGCCCGCCGACGGCGGATTCAAGTACAACCCCGAGCACGGTGGTCCCGCCGACAGCGACGCCACCAACTGGATCGCCGACCGCGCCAACGAACTGATCGCCGCGGACCTGGAGGGTGTGCAGAGCGTCGCCGAAATCAACCCGGCCGAGCCGCCGGCACTGGTCGAGCGTTATGACTTCCGTGGGGCCTATGTCGAGGCGCTGGCCGAGATCATCAACTTTGATGCGATCCGCGAGGCGGGCATCCGCATCGGTGCCGACCCGCTCGGCGGTGCCAGCGTGACCTACTGGCAGGCCATCGCCGACCGCTACCGGATCGACCTGACCGTGGTGAACCCCGAGGTCGATCCGCGCTGGGCGTTTATGACCCTGGACTGGGACGGCAAGATCCGCATGGATCCCTCCAGCGCCAACGCGATGGCCTCGGTCCTGGAGCACCGCGCCGACTACGACATTCTCACCGGCAACGACGCCGACTCCGACCGGCACGGCATCGTGACCCCGGATGCGGGTCTGATGAACCCCAACCACTTCCTGGCCGTCTCGATCGACTACCTCTTCAGCACCCGCACCAACTGGCGTGCGGATGCACGGGTGGGCAAGACCCTGGTGTCCAGCTCGATGATCGACCGGGTCACCGCCCGCATCGGCCGCGAGCTGTGGGAGGTCCCGGTGGGCTTCAAGTGGTTTGTGCCCGGCCTGATCGACGGATCCGTGGGCTTCGGCGGCGAAGAGAGCGCCGGTGCCTCCTTCCTGCGCTTTGATGGTTCGGTGTGGACCACCGATAAGGACGGCATCCTGCTGGCGCTGCTCGCCAGCGAGATCCGCGCGGTCACCGGCAAGAGCCCCTCCGAGCTGTACCGCGCACTGACCGAGGAGTTCGGAGATCCCGCCTATGAGCGCGTGGATGCCCCGGCCACCCCGGCGCAGAAGGCAGCCCTGGGCAAGCTGGACCCGGCCGCGGTCACCGCGACCGAGCTGGCCGGCGAGACCATCATCGCCGCGCTCAGCCACGCCCCCGGCAACGACGCGGCCCTCGGCGGCCTCAAGGTGGTCACCGAGAACGCCTGGTTTGCCGCGCGTCCCAGCGGCACCGAGGACGTCTACAAGATCTATGCCGAGTCCTTCCGCGGTGCCGAACACCTGGCACAGGTGCAGGAGGAGGCCCGCGCGATCGTGGCCGCCGCCCTGGGCAACGCGTAAAACCCCGACCCGACACCACAACGGCCCCTCCCGAATCCTGGATTCGGGAGGGGCCGCTGCGGTGAACGCTAGTCCTGCGTGGCCCGGCGACGACGCAGCAGGAAGACTCCCGCTCCGGCGATCAGGGTGAGCAGTCCGAGGCCCGCGATCAGGGCGCTCGACTCGGGGGCACCGGTGGTGGCGATGCCGCCGCCCGGCTTGGTGATCGGCTTCCCGGTTACCGGGTCCACCGATCCGGGGCCACCGTTGCCGGTTCCCCCGTCTCCCGGGACCTGGGCGGGCAGGATCTCAAACGCCATTCGTGCATCAACGGCCGAGGTGGCACCGGTCACCACAATCTCGTGCTGACCCACCTCCGCACCCTTCGGCACGGTGAAGGAGAACACCAGTCCGCCGCGCGGGTCCGCGGTGGCGGTGCCCAGCGTGATCGGGTCGGAGTGCAGCACCACGGTGATCTTCTCTCCCGGAGCGAAGCCCTCACCGGTGATCTCCACCAGGTCACCCACGCGGGCGTTCTGGGCGTTGGAGCGCACCTGCGGGGTGTAGACCGGCGTGGTGGTGTTCTCCAGCACGGTCAGGGTTCCGCTGGCCGGAACGGCCGAGGTCTCCCCCACCGCGGTGACTCCGAGTACGCCCGCGGGCGTGTTCTTCGGCACGGTCACGGTGAGCGAAATCTCGCCCTCCGCGTTGGCGGTGGTCTCTCGGGTGATGGCGGGGTCGATGGCCACGCTCACGTTGACCTTCTCATTCGGCGCGAAGCCCGCACCGGTGATGGTCGCCTCACCGCCGGCGCGAACGCCGCCGGCCGGGGCTACCGCGATGGTCGGCGAGTACGGCACCTTGACCGGTGTCACCTCGGCACTCAGGCGCAGCTGCTGCGTGCCCGAGGTGCCGTACACGGTCACCACAACCGGGTAGGTGCCCGGCTCGGTGAACGTGTGCTCGGCGGTGATGGTCGCGCTGCCGTCGGTGAGGGCACCCAGTTCCACATCCTGGATGTCCGATCCGTCACCCCACTGAACGCGGGCCTTCGGCGCGATGGCACCGGCGGCCTGGGTCACCGTGGCGAGGTCGGCGGAGAACTTCTCTCCGGCAACCACGGCGATATCCGTGCCCGCGGTCGCGGTGAAGGCGGTGTCCGCGGCGGTGCCGTTGCTGGCGATCGCGAACACGTGCACGCGACCCTCAACGCCCGGCTGTCCGGGCTGAACCGGCAGGGTGATCGTCTGCACGGTCTTTCCCGCGGGGATCGAGTACGGCACCGTGGAGAAGAAGTACGAGGGCACGTTGGACGGGCTGGGCCCGGCCAGACGATAGCTCGACTTCACCACCTCGATGTTGCCGTACAGCGGGGTCGCCTGCGAGTTTCCACCCTTGGTCCAGTCCGAGAGCTGCAGCGGAATGGTCTCGGTGGATCCGTCGGTGAAGGTGACCAGGGCGGTGGTGTCCTGGTTCTTCTCGGTAGCGGCACCGATGAAGGACAGCTTGGTCGCATCCTCGCCCAGGTTCGGGCGGATGACCTGACCGGCACCGGTGGCGTTGTCCGGAGCGCCCGCGGGGATCACCGGGATGGTGAAGCGCAGGTCGGTGCCCGGGACGCCGTGTTCCACACCCTGGGTCAGGCCACCATCGGCGAGACCCTTGCGCGGGAACGAGATGCCCTTGGCGTCACAGTTGGCGCCCACACCGTCATCGGCGATGCACTGGCTGTCGAAGGCCGCCCGCAGGCTGCCCGGCTCCAGGTAGTCCACCGTGATCGGGAGGATCGCCGAGGCGGTGGACGCCCCGTCGGTGACGGTCACGGTGACCCGGTACTCACCGGGCTCGGCATAGGTGTGCGAACCGGAAACCGGGTAGACCCCGAGCGTCGGCGATCCCAGGGTGGCGGTGCCGGCGGCACTGCCATCGCCCCAGTTCACGCTGACCGTGTAACCCTTCGGATCGCCACCGCTGATACCACCGAGGTTCAGCGTCTCGGCCACACCGGAGCGGGCACCCAGTGCCTGTGCCGGGGAAACTGTCAGCTGCGATCCCGACGCATCCGAGGCGTGAGCGAGCAGTTCCAGCTCGCCCAGGGCCACGCTGTCACCACCCGAGGTCACGTTCAGACGGAACTGTGCAAAGCTGCCCGGCTGGGCAATCTTGAACGGCCGGGTCTGCAGTGCGGAGTCGAACTTCTGGTTCTGGCGGGTATCCACCACGCTCCAGGTTTTGCCGTCGTTGCTGCCCTCCAGGGTCCACCCGGTCGGGGCGGTGGCCGTGGAGGTACCCGAGGTCAGCGTGTAGAAGGTCGGCGACTGGGCCGGCCCCTGGTAGGCCACGGTGATCTGCGGGGTCTTCGAGGCGAAGGACACCTGGCTGGCGGCGTTGTTGTCCACCAGGTTGGCGGTGTTCTCCCCGTCGCGGCTGGTGACGCGGGCGATCTTGGGATCGGCCGAGTCCAGCAGCGGCGAAGCCGGGTGCTCCCCGGTGCTCAGCGAGGGCGGAGCATCCGCCTCGGCGGTGCCCCAGGCCGAAGGCTTGGCACCCATCACAAAGTCCAGCGTGCCACCCTGGGCGAGCAGGTTGGAGTCGATCGAGGTGCTCGAGTACGCCTTCCCATTTACCCTGAGCGACTGAACGTAGGTGTTCTCGTCAGAGTTGTTCGGCGCGTTGATAACCAGGGTCTTGTCGCCGAGCTTGACGGTCGCCTTGGTGTAGAGCGGCGAGCCGATGGTCAGCTCACTCGATCCCACCTGCAGCGGGTACAGGCCCAGGGCGCTGAAGAGGTACCAGGTCGACATTTCGCCGTTGTCCTCGTCCCCGGGGTAGCCCTGACCGATTTCCGAACCGGCGAAACTGCGCTTGATCGCCTCGCGGGTGATCGCCTGAGCCTTGGCCGGGGCACCCACCGCGTTGTAGAGGAACGGAATGTGGTGCGAGACCTGGTTGGAGATTCCCCACTGACCGAAGCGGGCATCGCGAGCCTCGATCTCCTCGTGGATCGGTCCGGCCGAGGTCTCGGGGATCGAGAAGAAGTCATCCAGCTTCTTTTCCAGTCCCGCACGGCCACCGTAGAGGGCGGCGAGCCCAGCCGGATCCTGCGGCGCGTGGAACGCGAAGTTCCAGCCGTTGGTCTCGGTGTAGGGGCCCCACCAGGTGGTCGGGTCGTAGTTCTCCGGTGCCACCTGGAAGCTGCCATCGGCGTTGCGGGCCTGGAAGAAGTTGATGGCCGGGTCAAACATGTTGACATAGGTGGTGGCGCGGTCGGTGAAGTACTCGGCCTCCTCGCGCAGCTGGGCGCGACGGTCCTCCGGAGTGGCGGGATCCTCGGCCAGGGCGGCGGCCATGTTGCCGATGCCATAGTCGTTGATCATGCCCTCAAGACCCCAGGAAACACTCTCGTGCTCGCTGGCCGGGGTGTATCCCAGGAAGGTCGAGGTACCGATGGACTTACGTCCGGTCGCGTTGGAGCTCGTGGAGACCACGGTCGCGTTCTTGACCGCGGCGTCGTAGGTGCCCAGCGGATCATCCAGCTTGACACCGCGCAGGTAGGCGTCGGCAAACGCGACGTCCGAGCTGGTGCCGGTCATGATGTCCGCGTATCCGGGCGAGGACCAGCGGGCAACCCAGCCGCCGGCACGGTACTGCTCCACGAATCCGTCCACGAGGTCCGCGGCCACATCAGGGTAGAGCATCGCATAGGCGGGCCATACGGTGCGGTAGGTGTCCCAGAAGCCGTTGTTCACATACATCTTGCCGTCGCGGATCTGCGCGTCGGTTTTGGTGTCGGTGGCGGTGCCGGTCTTGGTGTTGACCGGGCTCGCGTACTTGTACACGGGCTGATCGGCGGTGCCGGTGTTCTCATGCTGCACGTTGGGATACACGTTCAGGCGGTAGAGGTTGGAGTACAGCGAAACCAGTTCGGTCTCCGAGGCACCCTCCACGGTGATCGCGCTCAGGCGGTCATTCCAGATCTTCTGAGCCGAGGCACGCACCTGGTCGAAGGACTGGTTGCCGATCTCTAGGCCGAGGTTCTTGGTGGCCTGATCGAGGCTGATCAGCGAGGTGGCCATGCGCAGGGTTACGGTCTTGGCCTGGGAGGTGTCGAAGGCCGCGAACATCGTGGATCCCTGGGCACCCGACGGGGTTCCCAGGCTGCGCGGGGTCTGGTCAAACTTGCCCGAAATGAACATGCGCGACTGGCCGACCCGGAAGCCCGAGCCGTTATCCACCCAGCCGGTGACGGTGCCATCGGCGGCGATGGTGAACTTCTGATCGGCCTTGGGCGAGTCAAACACCACGTTGCCGTCGTTGCCGTCGAAGGTGAAGCGCATGACCATGCCGTGATCGGACGGGGTCATCTCGGCGGAAACCTTATTGTCGAGTTTCACGCCGTAGTAGTCGGGCTGAGCGGTCTCGTTCTCGTGCTTGAGGGTGGTCGAGCGCTGGCCCGGGTTGCCGCTGGGGGCACCCGCGCCGGGCACCGGCATGACCGAGAACTGGTTGCGGTCACCCATCCACGGGCTCGGCTGGTGCGAGATCGCCAGGCCCTGGAACGGCGTGCGGTTCTGCGCGTCATTGCCCTGCTGGTACTGGTAGGTGCGCGAGGTTGCCCGCGCGTTGGTCACCGGAACCAGGAAGTTGAAGCCGTTGGGCACCGAGGTGATGGCCTCGTTGGATCCACGCGAGAAGCTGCCCGAGGAGTTGGTACCCCGACGGGTGTCCACGTAGTGGGTGAGGCTGCTGCCGTCGATGGTGGCCGGGGTGGCCTCGATCTTCAGGTCATCCAGCCAACCCGAGAACGCGGTGCTCGCGGTGGCTCCGGGGTTGTCATAGGAGAGCAGGAAGCGGTCGATGGTTTTGCCCTGGGCCACCCGGCCGAGGTCCACCCGGACCGAGTTCCACTGCTTGGGGTAAAGAATGTTGCCGGTGCCCTGACCCTGCGCGGTGGCCGCATATCCATACTGGTCCTTGGCGGACAGGTCAGACAGGTAGGTGCCGTCGGTGAAGTGCAGGTCGACCGCGGTGTGGGTCGAGGGGTACTGCAGGTCGCCACCGGTGAGTTCGGGGAAGAGCAGGTAGCTCAGTCGGCTGGTGTCGGTGACCGGGATCGAGACGTCCTTGTAGATCACGTTGGACGCATAGCCGCGGCCCTCGGCCGTGTGGGCACCCGAGTACTTGAGGGCGCGCACGCCGGTGAAGCCGACGCGGGCCTTGATGTTGAACCCGTCGGAGGGGCCCGAGCCCACCTCGGTGTTAATCGGGGTCGCGACCGGGTTTTCCGGGATCGCCCCGGCCAGCAGGAAGTCGGCCAGCTGGATCAGCCCGCCGCTCTGGTTCGAGGCGATGTCGAGGCGGTACTTGCTGAAGGTTCCGGTGGTCTTGAGGGTGAACTCCTTGGCGACGCCGCGCTCGGAGGACTTCCAGGACTGGTCGGTCTGGGAATCCAGCTCGGTCCAGTCGGTGCCGTTATTGGAGCCGAGGATGCGCCAGGTGCGCGGATCGCGCTCGGGGGCATCGTTGCCGGAGACCAGCTTGTAGGTGACCGCGGTCTGCGCGGTGGTGAAGGTGTAGTCCAGGGTGGCGGCGGTGGTGAAGGCGAGCCACTTGGTTCCGGCGTCGCCGTCGGCGGCGAACTTTGCGGCCTCATTCGGCGCGTTCTCGGCGCTCGCGGAAACCGAACCCAGGGCCTTCATCAGGTCGGGCAGGCCAACACCCTGCACGTTTTGCTGCCACGGCTTGCCGTCGCGCTGCTCGACGGTGTTGGAGAGCGCGGCCGGATCGGTGGCCTCAAACGAGCTGGCGAAGTTGGCTTCGGCGGGGGCCGCGCTGGCGGGGGCCGCGAAGAGCACCGGCGAGAATCCGCCCAGTACCAGCGCGGTGCCTACCCCCAGCGCGCCGAGGCGGCGCAGGGGGCGGGGGCGGGGGCGTGCGGATCGTTCCGCACCGAGGGGGTGACTAACATGACCTCGATCGGGCGCGGGGGTGCGCCCGTGCGCCGGAGGCGCGAGGGGATGGGACTGCTCCGACATGCTTGCCTTTCGTCATTGAAGGACCGGTTGGGAGGAACCCGCATCATGCGCACTGCATCATTGCGTGGCACGGGTTGCGCCGAATCTATCGCGCCGGTCCAAAAAATGTCAACGTTGTCTTTTGGGGGACCCGGCGAAAATCCCCGTGATTACGGGGTATTAATTCCCCGGTTCGGAGATTAATCTTGGGATACCACCGGAATTTGCCGGGCTGTGTTGCTAGGATCTGACATCGTTGACACAGCGTCGCGGATTCCGCGACCGACCCCCGAGGACATCCATGACGCCGCTCCCCCGCAGCACCCGCCCCACCATGAACGACGTGGCCAAACTGGCGGATGTGAGCCTGAAAACCGTGTCTCGCGTGGTCAACGGAACCGAGAGTGTGAGCGCGGCCAAGGCGGTGCGGGTCGAGGCGGCCATCCGGGAACTCGGGTTCCGTCGAAACGAACAGGCACGGCAACTCCGCCAGGGCACCACGGCCACGATTGGGCTGATCATCGAGGACCTCGCGGACCCGTTCTACTCCACCCTCGCCCGAGCCGTCGAGGAGGTGGCTCACGCGCACCATCACGCGCTGCTGGTGTCCTCCTCCGCCGAGGATCCGCGCCGGGCCGAGGAACTGGTGCGCTCGCTCAGCGGGCGCGGGATCGACGGGCTGATCATCACCCCCGCCGAGGGCATGGATCCGCGCGTGCTGGCGGCCGAGGGCGAGGCCGGCTGCTCGCTGGTGTTTGTGGACCGGCCGAGCGTGGATGTGGACGCCGATACGGTCCTAGTGGATAACCGCGGCGGGACCGCCGCCGGGGTCCGTCACCTGCTCGCCGGGGGTCACCGCCGGATCGCATTTGTCGGCGACACCGCGAGCCTCTACACCGCCCAGGAGCGCCGGATCGGCTACCTGGAAGCGTTGGAAACCGCCGGGATCGAGCGCGATGACAACCTGGTACTGATGGCCAATCCCGCGGCCCCCGAGTCCGGGGAGGCGTTTTTGGCACTGCTGGATCAGGCCGATCCCCCCACCGCGATCCTCGCCGGAAACAACCGGTGGAGCGTCCGCGTGGTGCGCCTGCTGCGCCAGCGCGGCATCGGGGTCGCCCTGGTCGGATTCGATGACTTCGAGCTCGCCGATGCCCTGGAACCGCCGGTCAGTGTGGTCGCGCAGGACCCCGCGGCGGTGGGGCGACTGGCGGCCGAACTGCTCTTTAGCCGACTCGCCGGGGACACCGGACCGCGTCAGCACATTCAGCTCGGCGCCACCCTGATCCCGCGCGGCAGCGGGGAGCGCGCCCCGCGCTAGGTGCGTCGCACCCGAAACCGCGGCACCCGTCCGCGCTCTCCGTTCCCGGTGGTGCGCCCTCGGCCGAAGCGCACGCACCGCAGGCAGGCACGCATGCAGAATGGCCGGGCCCCGAGGGGTCCGGCCATTCTGCGTGTACGAACGTAATCTAGATGCGCTCGGCGATGTAGGTGCGCAGGAAGTCGGCGTCGCAGGGGATCTCCTCGACCCGCTGCGGAGCCTCCATCAGCGCCTTCGTCTCGGCCGACTGCTCGGGGGCGGAGCCCAGCGCCTCGGCCACGATCTCGGGGAACTTACGCGGCTTGGCGGTCTCCAGCACAAGCATCGGGATACCCTCCTCCACGTGCGGCAGCGCAACCTTCGCGCCATCGGCGGTGTGCGGATCCAGGGTGATGCCCGAAGACTCGGCAAACGAGCGGATGGTGTCGATCCGGTCGGCGTGGGTCGAGGTGCCACTCACGAAACCATATTCGGCTTCGAAGCGGGCCTGCTCGCCGCTGAGGTCGAAGAATCCGTTGGCGGCGAGGTCCTTCCACGCACCGGCGGTGCGCTCGGGGTCGCGACCGAAGAAGTCAAAGATGAAGCGCTCCAGGTTGGACGCCTTGGAGACGTCCATCGAGGGGCTCGACGTGGCCAGGGTTTCGGCCGAGGTGCGCGGGCGGTAGATGCCGGTGCGGAAGAAGTCGTCCAGGACGTTGTTCTCGTTCGAGGCGAGCACCAGCTTGCGGATCGGCACGCCGAGCAGCTTGGCGTAGTAGCCCGAGAGGATGTTGCCGAAGTTGCCCGAGGGCACCGCTACCGATACCTCGAAGCCCGCACGCTTCTCGGCGTCCACGGCGTCGGTGGCGCGCAGCCAGGCCCACACGTAGTAGACGATCTGGGCGGAAATCCGACCAAAGTTGATCGAGTTGACCGCGCCCAGGTTGTGGGCGCGCTTGAAGTCGAGGTCCTCGGAGAGGGTCTTCACCAGGTGCTGGCAGTCGTCAAAGACGCCGGCCACGGCGAGGTTGTGCACGTTGGCGTCCTGCAGCGAGTACATCTGGGCCCGCTGGAAGGCGCTCATCCGGCCCAGCGGGGAGAGCATGAAAATCGAGATCCGCTCGCGCCCGCGGAACGCGTATTCGGCGGCGGATCCGGTGTCGCCCGAGGTGGCCCCGAGGATGTTCAGGCTGCTGGTGGTCTTGGCGAGCACATATTCCATGGCTTCGCCGAGGAACTGCATCGCCATGTCTTTGAAGGCCAGCGTCGGCCCCTCGGACAGGCCCACCAGCGTCATGCCGCGGCCCAGGTCGGTCAGCGGGACGATCTCGGCGGCCTCAAACTTATCGGCAGCGTAGGCCGCGTGGGTCAGCCGGGACAGGTCTTCGCGGGGAATGTCGGTGGCGAACAGCCCGATCACCTCGGTGGCCAGGTCGGCGTAGCCGAGGCCGCGCCAGCTCTCCAGCGTCTCGGGAGAAACGGTGGGCACGGTTTCGGGGACGGCGAGGCCGCCATCCGGGGCCAGGCCCTCAACCAGAACGTCGGAATACTGGCCAATGACGTGGCCGCGCGTCGAGATGTACTGCAATTCCGCGCCTTTCTCCTCGGGGATCATGAGAAATCCAGCCTACCGGGCGCGCCGGTGAGAAAAACACAGCATCCCGTGCACATTGGTGCGCCCACAAGGATCTGCAGCCCCGGCGATGTGCTCAATCTTTCAGAGCAGGGATCGTTCCGGGGCTTTCATCTCGATTATATGTGAAGGCGAATACTTGTGTCCTTACGCCTTGGCGTCGGGGATGCACAGATACCGACCAGGCAGGCCGGAGTTACGCCTTGGCGTCGGGAATCGAGTAGAACCAGGCCTGCATCTCCTGGCCGGGCTTGTTGGCGGCGTTCTTGTCCTTGATCAGCTGGTCCAGGTCGCGGTAGTCGCCGTCGAGGTTGTGCGACACAAACGCGACCTCGGTGTGGCCGTTCACCTTCTTGACGCTGGACACGGTCATCACGTGGTCGGGGCGGCCCTCGCCGGTCCACAGGAACACGCCGATGTCGCCGACCTTGAGCTTGTCGCGGTCGGCGAGGGTCAGCTTGGTAAGGCCCAGGGTCGAGGCGTCGTTGGTGAGCCACTTGTCCATGGTGGGCACAAAGCGCCAAGACTCGGTCGAGGAGGCCACGTTGACGCCGGGGCTGTTCCACTGCGGGTTCTGCTTCCAGCCGCGGGCGATCAGGCCCTGGCTGGTGAAGTTGGCGCAGTCTCCACCGCCGGCGTTCATGTCGCCCCACTGCGCGGTGTTGTAGTTGTTCCAGTGCTTGAAGAGGTAGGCCATCTGGCGGTCCACATCGGTCTTCACCGCGTAGGTGTACTCGGCGCTGCCGGCGGCCGGGGTCTGCCCAATAAGCGCGGTGACCGGAACCTGACCCTCTACATAGTTGAACGAGGAGGGCACGGTGACCTCGATGGTGGTGTCGTTTTTGACGGTGATGTCGCCGGCGTCCACGGTACCGAAGTGCACGTTGGTGACGCCCTTGAGGTTTTCACCGGTCAGGGTCAGCGTGGTGCCACCGGAGAGACCACCTTCGGTGCTGGAGAGCTTGGTCAGCGTGGGCTTACCGGTGCCGGCGTCGGCGCTGGTGTTGCTGCTGGGGGCGGCGGAGCCACCGGTGGAGGGTTCCGATGCGGCGCACCCGGCGAGGGTGGCGGCGAGCAGGCCGCTCAGGACGAGGGCGGGGAGACGAGTGCGCACGGGGACCTTCCAAAACACAAATACAGACAATATGTCGAGACCTCATCCTAAGCGCGCGTGCCTGGGAAATCGGCACAAAAATCGGCGGGCCGGGATCGCAGGTTACGGCGCGATGACCCCGCCGGGTAGCCCGGGCGGCACACACGCGAGAGAATGGGGGCGTGGGGAATTCCGTTTCCCCGTTTGCTGTTGATCCTTCACAGCACACCCCGTACGACAAGTGCCCGTTTTGGGCAGAGGAAGCCGTCTCCCATGACCCTGAACCACCCGATCGACGATGCCGAGGCCGCCCGCCTCGCTGCCGACTTCCCGGCCCTGGATCAGGAGGTGAACGGTCACCGCCTGGCGTATCTGGACTCCGGCGCGACCTCGCAAAAACCCAGCGCGGTACTCGATGCCGAGCGCGACTTCTACGAGCATCACAACGCCGCCGTGCACCGCGGCGCCCACACCCTGGCCGCCCTGGCGACCGAGCGGTTCGAGGATGCGCGGGCCAAGGTTGCCGGATTTATCGGGGCCGATATCGACGAGGTGGTGTGGACCAGCGGTGCCACCGAGGCGCTGAACCTGATCGCCTACGGCATCTCCAACGCCAGCGCGGGCCTCGGCGGCGAGGCTGCAAAGCGCTTCGCGATCGGTGCCGGAGACGTGATCGTCACCACCGAGGGTGAGCACCACGCCAACCTCATTCCCTGGCAGGAGCTGGCCGCCCGCACCGGCGCGACGCTGCGCGTCATCCCGATCCTCGATGATGCCACCCTCGACATGGAGGCGGCAGCCGCGCTGATCACCCCCGAGGTCAAGCTGGTTGCGTTCACCCATGTGTCCAACGTTTCTGCGGTGATCAACCCGGTTTCCGAGCTGGTTGCCCTGGCCCGCGCGGCGGACGCCCTGGTGGTACTGGATGCCTGCCAGTCGGTGCCGCACATGGGTGTGAACGTCCGCGAGCTGGACGTGGACTTTGCCGCGTTCTCGGGCCACAAGATGCTCGGCCCCACCGGCATCGGTGTGCTCTATGGTCGCTCCGAGCTGCTCAACGCCCTGCCGCCGTTCCTCACCGGCGGCTCGATGATCACCACCGTAACCCTGGAAAAGGCCGAGTATCTGCCCGCCCCGCAGCGCTTTGAGGCGGGAACCCAGCAGGTCGCGCAGGCGATCGGGCTGGCCGCCGCGATCGACTATCTGGATGCCGTGGGCCTGGATCGGATCCACGAGCGCGAGGCCGAGCTGGGCGCACGCATGTACCGCGGGGCCGCGGCGATCCCGGGCATCCGGGTCCTCGGCCCGAGCGAGGCCGCGCTGCGTTCGGGCGTGGTTGCGCTGGATGTCGAGGGGGTGCACGCGCACGATGTGGGCCAGTATCTGGATGACCGCGGCATCGCGATCCGCGTCGGCCACCACTGCGCCCAGCCGCTACACCGCCGTCTGGGTGTGACCGCCTCGACCCGGATCAGCCCGTACTTCTACAACACCACCGCCGAGATTGACGCGGTGATCGAGGCCCTGGGCGAGGTCCGCGCCTACTTCGGCCTCGCCGACTAATCCCGCTGTACTCCCCACTCAGATTTAGAAACTGGAGCTGCCATCATGGGCTCACCCGAACTCGCTTCCCTCTACCAGCAGGTCATCCTGGAGGCATCCAAGCAGAAGCATGGCTTTGGCCTGCGCCCCGAGGATCACCCCAGCAACCACCAGCTAAACCCCACTTGTGGGGATGAGATCACCCTGCAGCTGGTCACCGACGCCTCGGGAGAAACCGTGGAGAAGCTCGCCTGGGAAGGCCAGGGCTGCTCGATTTCGATGGCCTCGGCCTCGCTGCTGACCGACCTGACCGCGGGACTGCCGGTGGCCGAACTGCCCGAGCGGATCGGCCTGTTCCGCGAGCTGATGCAGTCCAAGGGTGCCGGGATCGAGGACGACGAACCCCTCGGGGACGCCGCCGCTCTCGAGGGTGTCTCACGCTATATCGCCCGGGTGAAGTGCGCGATGCTCGCCTGGACCGCGCTCGAGGGCGCGATGATGGAGAGCGCCGCCAAGTAGGCGGAGCGTGCGCCCGGCGGTCCGCAGCGGCTGATGCCTGACGCAGGTGGTTTCGACCTGGCAATGCCCTGGGAGGCGTGCGGCATTTCCCCCATCCGGGCCCGATCCCGGAAATAGTTGTAGCGACAATCTATTTCCGATCGAAGGAGCCCGTTTTGACCCCGTCGACCACCTCGTCCCTTGGCCTGGCACTGCTGCGCGTTGCGCTCGGTGTCGTCTTTTTCGCCCACGGCTGGCAGAAACTCACCGAGTTCACCCTCGCCGGCACCACCGAAGCGTTCCGCGGCATGGGGGTGCCGCTGCCCGAACTGGTGGGCCCGGCCGTGGCAATCCTGGAGATTGTTGGGGGTGCCGCGCTGATCCTCGGCCTGGCGACCCGGATCGTCGCCGGACTCCTGGTGCTCGACATGCTCGGTGCCCTGTTCCTGGTGCACGCTTCGGCGGGTATCTTCGTGGACGCGGGCGGCTTTGAGCTGGTCCTCGCCCTCGCCGCCGGTGCCGCCGCCCTCGCCCTGACCGGCCCCGGCACCTTCTCGGCCGACCACCTGGTGCGCGGCCTCCGCCGCGGCCGCTCAACTGCCGCGACGGCCTAGCCACGCCCACTCGTCGCCCTCGATGCCCACACGGGCATCGAGGGCGACGCTGTTCGGCCCCCGAAAATCGTATGGACGCCGTACCGAAGGTTCACATTCGATACACATCCCGCCGGTTCCCGATCCTCAGAATCAGAACGACCAGCACACCGTCGTCCACGTCGTAGACGACACGATAGTTCCCCACTCGAACACGCCGCTCACCCGCGCCACCAACCAGCTTGATCGACCCCACCGGCCGCGGATCTTCGGCGAGACGCTCGATGGCATCTCTAATGGGTTGACGATCCCGGGGATGGATTCCACGAAATGCCTTCGCCGCGGACGAGGCATAGGAAATCCGGTACACGGCCATGATCAGAGGCTAGAGGCCGAGTTCGGCCATCAGGTCTTCGTGAGAAACCCGCCCAGATTCCCGTCGAGCCTGCGCCGCCGCCTCGACATCGGCTTGATTTTCAAGAGCCGCAACGGCACGGTCGAAAAAATCGGGCGAGACGACTACGGCACGACGCCGGCTCCCCCGGCTGAGGATTTCCACCGGCTGGTTCTGCGCAGCGTCGATCACCGCGCTCTGGTTAGCGCGAAACGTACTGAGGCTGACTGAGTTCATACCCCAAACGTACATCTTGTACAAGTAAGTCACAATGCTGACCTGGCCCTTCACGGATGAGTCTCACCACCGCGGCACCCGAGTAGAGTGGTGGGGTTCGTCGCGGCCAGGCCGCCGCATTCCCCGCTTCACGTTTCGGAGACCAACGATGTCCTCTCCCCTTACCCGTCCGAACCCGATTCCGCGTCGCCCGCTGCGTTTGGGCGTCCTGGGTGCCGCACGGATCGCCTCCCGCTCGCTGATCCCCGCCGCACAGGCCGCCGGCGATGTGCTGGTCGCCGTGGCCGCCCGCAACCCCCAGCGCGCCCGCGACTATGCGGCCGAACACGGGTTCCTCCGCGCCGAAAACGACTATGCGGCGCTGCTGCGCTCCCCAGACATCGAGGCCATCTACGTCCCGCTGGTGAACTCCGAGCACGCCGAATGGGCGGCCCGAGCCCTCGACGCGGGCAAGCACGTGCTGGTGGAGAAGCCGATCGCCGCCAACTCCGCCCAGCTGGAATCCCTCGCCGCACGAGCCTCCGGATCGGGCCTGGTCCTGGCCGAGGCGTTCCACTATGCGATGCACCCGCTCTGGCTACGCGTGCACGAGGTGCTGGCCTCGGGCGAACTGGGCCGGATTCAGAGTGTCACGATCCGCTCGGAGATCCCCGCCCCCGACGACGCCGACCCGCGCTGGAGCCTGGACCTCGCCGGTGGCAGCGTCATGGACGTGGGCTGCTACGCCCTGCACGCCGCCGAAAATCTGGGTTCACACTTTGGTGGCTCCCCGCGCCTGATCGCCGCGACCGCACTGGGTCGCCCCGAGGATGCCGAGGTGGATCGCTCGCTCACCGCCAACCTCACCTTCCCCGACGGCACCCCGATGCGCATCACCTCCTCAATGGACGCCGCGGACATGGAGTTCTCGCTGCGCATCGTCGGCAGCGCCGGAGTCCTGGAGGCTCCCGACTTTGTGCTGCCGCAGCTGGATGATCGCCTGCTGATCGGCCCGCTGGATGACCCGCGCACCGAGCACCTGGGCACTGTCCCCTCCTTCGACTATCAGCTGAGCGCCTTCCGGGCGGCCGTGCGCGGGCATGCGGCCTTCCCGGTGAGCGTGGCTGAATCCGTGCGCACCCTCGCCCTGATCGACGCCGCCTACCGAGCAGCCGGACTCGCCCCGCGCCCGGGCGACCCCGTGGGCGCGCGGGTCTAACCCGCTACTTCACCGCGCCCGAGGTCAGCCCGGCCACCAGGCCGCGCTGTAGGAACACCGCGGCGGCAAAGACCGGCGCAACCCCCACCAGGGAGGCAGCGGCGAGCTGGCCGAAGTCCTGGACCTTATCGCCGAGCAGCAGCGAGAGGATCACCGGAACCGTCTGCGAGTCCGGTCCCTGGGTGAGGAACAGCGCCAGCAGGAACTCGTTGTAGTTGAGCACCGCGACCACCACGCCCACGGCGATCAGCGCCGGGGTCAGCAGCGGCAGCACCACCCGGAACAGGATGCGCAGCGTGCCCGCTCCATCAAGCGCCGCGGCCTCCTCGATCTCCAACGGAACCTTCTTCACAAACCCCTGCAGCAGGAACACTGCCAGGCCCGTATTGGCCAGCGCGTAGACGACCGCCAGCCCCACCAGCGTGTTGTTGAGCCCGAGGATGCGCAGCAGCGTGAACAGCGGAATCACCGCGACGATCGGCGGCAGCAGCCAGGGTGCCAGGATGCTCGCGGTCAGAGTCTTTCCCCCGGTCTGGTGTCGCACCATCGCCCAGGCCGCCGGCAGCGCGAACGCCAGCGTGATCAGTGCCCCGAAGCCCGCGGCGATCACCGAGTTGAGGATCGCCCGCGGCAGCCCCGAGGTGGTCAGCGCGGCCTCCCAGTTGCCCCAGGCCGGGGCCGAGGGCAGCAGGTGTCCGGCGGCCACATCCGCGCGCCCCATAAACGAGAGCGAGAGGAGATACAGCAGGGGGATCAGGGTCAGCGCCAGGCTGATGCCCAGCACGGTCTTCGCCACCGGGAAGCGGCGGCCTGATGTCCGGCGGCCAGAGGTCCGGCGGCGCGCGGGGGTGCCCACGGGAGCGGCATCGGGCACGCGGGTGAGTGTCGTGCTAGTCATTGCCAAACCTCCGGGAAATCAGGATGATCGGGGTCGTGATCACGGTGATGACCACGGCCAGGATCAGCGTCAGGGCGGCCGCCTGGCCCACATCCGAGTGCTGCAGGGCCGCCTGGTAGATCTGATACGCGGGCATCGTGGTGGCCTGGCCGGGCCCGCCCGAGGTCATCACATAGATCAGGTCAAAGACCTTGAAGGCCAACACCAGGCGCACCAGGAATGCGGCGGCGATGGTCGCGGCGATTGCCGGCAGGGTGATCTCCCGGAACAGCCGCCAGCCGTGCGCCCCATCGAGAGCGGCGGCCTCGGATACCTCGGGATCCCGACCGAGCAGCGCGGCGAAAACCAGCAGCGCGATCAGCGGCGTCCACTCCCAGATGTCCGCGATGCCCACCCCGGCGAGCGCCAGGTCGGGATTGGCGAGGATCGAGAGTGGTTCGCCCCGGTAGCCAAAGGTCCGCAGCAGGGTATCGATCAGGCCGCCCGAGGGGCTAAAGATCAGCTTCCACAGGATCCCGACCACCACCGGCGGGGTGATCAGCGGCAGGAGCAGCAGGGTGCGCACCAGCGATCCGGCACGCACGGCCCCGGCGAGTGCCAGGGCCACGATCACGCCGAACACCACGCTGAGCACAGCGACGGCCAGCGCGTAGCCGACCGAGCGGATCAGCGAGCCGATCACATCGTGATCGGTGAGGGCCTGCACCACGTTGTCGCCGCCCACAAACTCCTGGAACGGACGCCCGAGTGAGGATCGGCTAAACGCGGCGAGCAGGATAAACACCAGCGGGAACGCGCCCAGCACGATCACCGCGAGACTCGCCGGGGCCACCAGTCCCGCTCGCACCAGGCGGGCACGCGGACCGTCACCGGGCAGACGCGGGCGGGCCGGACGACGGTCGCGGGTGGGTCGACGGTCGCGGGCGGGCCGACCCGAGCGACGCGGGGAGGCGATCCGGGCTCCGGCACCCCGGGGACCGTCGGTCACGGAACCGGCGACTCCGGGGACCGGCCCCGCGGCCGTCCCGGCGCGGGCGGACTCCGTGTTGGTGTCCGCATCAGCAACGGCGGAAGCCGCCGACCCGGTTTCCGGGTCGACGGCGTCCAGCGTGGGGATGTTACTTCCCAAGGAGGGACTCCCACTTGGTCTGCACTCGGTCAAGGGTTTCCTTGGCGGTGCCCCCGGTGCCGGCGAGCAGCTTGGCCAGCTCATCGGTCAGGGTCTGCGCAAGCTCGGTGGCCTTGGGGCCGGTGGGCCAGGCGAGGGCACCGTCGAGGGTCGCGCGGTTGACGCGCTGGATCTCCGGGTACTTCTCGCCGTAGGTGGCATCCTCGAGCGAGGACTTGCGGTTGGGGTCGATCCCGGTGGTGGGGATCGCGGTCAGCAGCGCGGCGTTGACCTTCTCCGAGGAGGCCCAGATGATGAAGTCTTCGGCGAGCTTGGTCTTCTTGGTGTTGGCGGCCACAACCCAGCTGAAGCCGGCCACCAGCGAGGCGCGCGACTTCTCGCCGGCCTTCTCGGTGGGCAGGAAGGTCACGCCCCACTTATCGGCGATCGCCGGGGTGTTCTGGGAGTTCACACCGGTATCGGTCCAGTTCTCAATGAAGCCCACCTTGCCCGAGTACCAGGCGTTGTTGCCGGCGCCGAAGTCGGTTTCGGCCGGGGTCGGCAGGGCGAAGTTGTTGACGTCCACCAGGGCCTGGGCTGCCTTCACGGCCTCGGGCGAGTTGATGACCGGTTTGCCGTCCTTGTCCAGGAACTCCCCGCCGAAGCCGGCGAGACGGTTGGCGAAGCTGGCACCGAGGATCAGCGGCGACTTCTGACCGAAGACCGCGGCCCCGTAGGTGCCCGACTTGCCCTCGTTGGCCGTGATGGTCTTCACGTCTTCGAGGTACTCGTCCCAGGTGGCGGGGGGCTCGGTGATGTTGTTGCGAGCCAGGATGTCCTTGTTGTAGAAGAGCACGTGGGTGTCGCCGTCAAAGGGCAGACCGTAGCGCTTGCCATCCACCAGGGAGTAGGGGTCATAGATCGAGGGGATGAAGTCGTCGGGCTTGATCTCGTCGGCACGGTCCTTGATCACGCCGGTGAGGTCCTTGATCGCCCCGTCCTGGGCGAGCGAGCCCAGCGAAACGTACCAGGGGGCGGCGGCGTCGATCGTGTTGGCCCCCGACTGCTGGTCGAGGGCGAGCTTGGACCCGATCTCGTCATAGGGCACGATGACCGGGTTGATCTTGACCCCGGTCTCCTTCTCATACTCGGTCTTCAGCCACTCGGCGGCACCCTTATGCGAGGAGATCAGCAGGACCGTGAGCGACTTATCGCCGGCCTGCGAGTTATCGTCGGCACTTGCACCGGCCGCGCACCCGCTCAGCGCGAGGGCGGCGACGCTCAGGCCGGCCACGAGACCGGTGACGCGGCCGAGGCGGCGGCGTGGGGTGGAGAAGAATGACATGGGGTTCCTTTGGGCGGGGATGGCGGGGATTGTGGCAACCCGATTCGGGGCCTCTGAGTTGCGTTGCGTCACGCTAGCATCGGCCCTCCCTGGGCCGCGCCCACCCGCGTCATGTTCCGACGCGGCCGGTAACACTGCGTTATGTAAGCGACGCGCGTCGCTCATTTCGCGCGCGCGGGAACGCGGGAGCGCGCGTGAATGTCCCCGTGTTACGAAAGCCGGGCGCCCACCCCGGCCGCGCTGTTAGCGTTCCCCCACGGCAGTTTTTCTCCCCACCGATCAAAGGATCCACCGTGTCCAAGCGCATCATCCTCAACGCCTTCGATATGGGCTGCGTCACGCACCAGGCCCCGGGCCTCTGGCGGCACCCGGACAACCGGGCCGACACCTACAACACCCTGGAATACTGGACCAACCTCGCCCGGCTCCTGGAGCGCGGCAAGTTTGACGCGGTCTTCCTGGCCGATGTGCTGGGTGTCTACGATGTCTACCGCGACTCGGTCGCCCCCGCCCTGATCGATGCGGCACAGGTGCCGATGATCAACCCGGTGCTGCCGATCACCGCGATGGCCGCGGTCACCACCCACCTCGGTTTCGGGGTCACCGTGGCGCTCACCTATGAGCAGCCCTACAGCCTGGCTCGCACGTTCTCCTCGCTGGATCACCTGACCGGCGGCCGGATCGGCTGGAACGTGGTCACCAGCTACCTCAACTCCGCGGCGACCAACCTGGGCCTGGAAAAGCAGCTCAGCCACGATCAGCGCTATCAGCTGGCCGAGGAATTCCTCGACGTGACCTACAAGCTGTGGGAGGGCTCCTGGGAGGATGGCGCGGTGGTGCGCGACCGCGAATCCGGCGTCTTCACCGATCCCACCAGGGTGCACCCGATCGATCACCGCGGCGAGCACTTCTCGGTGCCGGGCATCCACCTGGCCGAACCCTCGCCGCAGCGCAGCCCGGTGATCTTCCAGGCCGGCACCTCGAAGAGCGGAAAGTCCTTCTCCGCCCGGCACGCCGAGGCCGTGTTCCTCAACGGGGTGCGGCCCGAGATTACCCGCAAAAACGTCGACGATATTCGCGACCAGACCGAGGCCGCCGGACGCGACCGCAACGAGGTCAAGATCATCGTGCTGGCCACGATCATCACCGCCGAAACCGACGAGCTCGCCCAGGCCAAGTACGACGAGTACCGCTCGTACACCAGCGTCGAGGGCGCCCTGGCGCTCTACGGTGGCTGGTCGGGTCTCGACCTCTCGGGCTACGATCCCGATGTGCCGCTGGAATACGTGGACACCGATGCCGCCCGCTCGGCCCTGGCGATCTTCACCATCACCGATCCCGAGCGCCGCTGGACCCCGCGGGACATCGCCGAGTACCTGGGCATCGGCGGCATCGGCCCGGTGATCGTGGGCTCGCCCACCACCGTGGCCGACGAGCTGGAGCGCTGGATCGAGGTGGCCGATGTGGACGGATTCAACCTCGCCTATGCGGTCACCCCGGGCAGCTTCGAGGACATCGTGGACCTGATCGTCCCCGAGCTGCAAAAGCGCGGCCGAGTCTGGAACGAGTACCCCGAGGGCACCCTGCGCGAACGCCTCGGCGGCGCCGGCCCCCACCTCCCCAGCACCCACCCGGGTGCCGCCTACCGTGGGGCCTTCACCGGCGCCCGGTCCGCCGCCGATGGCGACGCCTCGCGGGTCATCCCGCATATCGATTCGCTCCGCGATACCCCGAAGGACGCAGCATGACCACCACCGCAGAATCACCCGAAACCACAACCGCGGCCGCCGCGCTCTCGCCCTGGCACGGCGTCGCCGATGCCGCCGAGCGCGCCCACTGGGAGGCCGTCGCCGCCGAGGTCGGCGCACGCCTGGGTACCGACGCGCTCGAACGCGACCGGGCCAACCTCGACCCGCATGCCGAGCTGAATCTGCTGCGCGAGGCCGGACTGATCAACCTGCTGCACCCGGCCGAGTTCGGCGGCGGCGGGGCGCACTGGTCCACCGCACTGCACGTGGTGCGGGTGCTGGCGCGCACCGACGCCTCGGTCGCCCAGGTGCTCGCCTACCACTACATCAACGCCTCGAACATCGTGTTTTCGGCTGCCCCCGAGGCCCAGGAGGCGTGGTTCCGGGCAAGCATCGAGGGCAACTGGGTGTGGGGCGACTCGGTCAACCCGGTGGATCCGGCCCTCGAGGTGGTTCGCGAGGGTGATGGCTACCGACTGAACGGGCTCAAGCGCTTCTCGACCGGTGCCAGTGTCGGCGATGTGGTCCTGCTCAATGCCCGCATCACCGCGGGCGAGGACGCCGACCGCTTCCTCTACGCGGTCCTGGATCACGACCGCGAGGGCGTGGAATACCTGGGCGACTGGAACGCGCTCGGCCAGCGGCTGTCCGCCAGCGGGTCGGTGCGCTTTAACAACGTCCGGGTCGAGGCAGCCGACGTTCTGGGGCTGGACTCCCCCGAAGCCTTCGCCAGCCTGCTGACCCCGGGCATCCAGCTCGCGTTTGGCAACCTGTACCTGGGCATCGCCGAGGGGGCGCTGGCTCAGGGCACGCAGATCCTACGCAACCGCCCCAACGCCTGGTTCCTCTCGGGGGCCGACACCTACCGCCACGACCCGTTTGTGCAGCGCACGGTGGGCGAATTTGTGGCGCAGATCGAGGCGGCCGACGCCCTCGCCGAGCGGGTGGGCATCCACTTCGACCGGGCGGCCGATCGCGGCGGCGACCTCACCTGGGAGGAGCGCGGCGAGCTGGCCATCGCGGTGGCCAAGCTCAAGGTGGTGACCGATGCCGTGGCCCTCGAGGTGACCCACCGAATCTTCGAGGTCACCGGTTCGTCCTCGGCCAACCAGCGGGTCGGGCTCGATCTGCACTGGCGCAACGTGCGCACGCACTCGCTGCACGATCCGGTGGACTATAAGAAGCTTGAGGTGGGTGCACACCACATTAACGGTGAGTTCCAGCCGGTTTCGCTCTACACGTAGACCACCCGGCAGCACCGGCCCTCGTCCTCGGGTTTTTCCCGAGGACGAGGGCTTTTTGTTGTGCCTGGTCGCGGAATTTGGGGAATTTGACCCCCGGATGCGGGTTTCCACTCGGTACAGACCACATCAATACCACTCTTGCCAAGTTAGAAACCACAGGCTATTGTTGGGCCAACGGTTCGGCCCCCAACCCGACCGTTCGATTTACGGCAGCACCGCCGTAACCGTCAGGAAGGATCCACCGATGCATCGCTTCAGACAAGCAGGACTCGCCGTTCTCGTCACCACCGGCCTCGCGCTCACCGCCTGCTCCAGCGGCGGCGCCTCCGCCGGGGGCGGCGACGCCGACAGCATTACCCTGCAGACCATTTGGACCAGTGGTAATAGCCAGGGCACCGCCCTGCGCGACGCCATCAAGGAGTTCACCGCCGAGAGTGGGATCAAGGTCAAGATCCTGGAAAACGGCGAGGACCTCAACCAGGTCTACGAAACCTCCCTGCTCGCCGGCGATGAGGCCGACGTGCTGCTGGTGGGACTCCTGGAAAAGCAGCTCGACTGGGCCAAGAACGGCGCGGTCATCCCGGTCAACGACTACCTCAAGGACTGGGATCTCGGCGACGCGATCCCCCAGGCCGCGGTCGAGGCCTGGACCGACGATGAGGACAACGTCCGCGGGTTCCCCTACACCGGCTTCACCTGGCCCTGGTGGTACAACACCGACCTGCTGAAAAAGGCCGGCACCGAGGTCCCCAAGACCATCGACGAGCTCAAGGCCACGGCCGCCGCGCTGCGCGCCAGCGGCGTGGGTCCGGTGGCTACCGGTGGTAATGACTGGTCCGGTCAGAAGATCTTCCTGCAGATCCTGCAGACCTATATGGACGAGAAGGAGACCATCCAGGTCTTCGAAAAGGGTGGACTGTGCAAGTCCCCCAACGCAATGAAGGGTGTCGAGCTGTTCACCGAGCTGCGCGATGCCGGCGTCTTCGTGGACGGCGTCGAGGGACTCACCGCCGACCAGGCCCAGGCGCTCTACATGTCCGGGAAGGCCGCGATCGGGCCGATGGGCAGCTGGGCGTACCTGCACGCCGAGGAGCCCGTCGCCTCCGCCACCGAACTCGGCGGTTTCCCGGTCGCCTCGGGCGGCACCTTCACCAAGCCGAACGCCTACCGCGGCGACACCTCGGCCGGCTGGTGGGTCACCCCCAACGGCCAGAAGAAGGAGGCCGCGCTGAAGAAGCTGGTCGAGTTCATGTACAAGCCCTCGACCATTCAGATCATGGCCGATGCCGGCATTGTGATGGCCACCAGCACCAAGGTGGACACCTCCCACATCGACTCTCCGATCATCGCCCAGGCCAACGGCCCGCTGCTGGACTCGGTGGACTGGGCGGTCATGCCCGATGGGCACGTGCCCGGGGACGTCTCCAACCCCATGTATCGCGCCACCTCGGTGGCCTACACCAAGGGCAACGACGCCCAGGCCATCTGCGCGGCCGTCGATAACGTCTACGCCGCCGCGGGCTAAGCCGCACACCGGTGGCGTCGGGAAATCCGGCGCCACCGGTTCTCGCCCCACACAACGATTCAACCCTCAACGTTCGGAGCCACCATGGCTGTCATTGACGCGGCGCCCACCGAGGTGAGCAGCGCCGCACGCCACGCGTCACCCCCGCTCTCCGCCCCGCGCCGACGCTCGGTCTGGAAGCGCAACGCCGGGCTGACCTTCGCCCTTCCCGCACTGGTCTGGTTCCTGGTCTTCACGATCGGGCCCCTGTTCAGCCTGTTCTACTTCTCGATGACCAACTGGCGCGGCCTGATCGCCCCGCGCACCTTCGTGGGTCTCGACAACTTCACCAAGCTCTTCGCCGATCCGGTCCTGCACCAGGCGGCGCTGAACACGCTGATCCAGCTGGTCATCACCGTGCCGATCGTGGTGTGTGGAGCGTTCATGACCGCGTACTACGTGAACCTGCGTCCGCGCGGTCACCGCTTTATCCGCGCCGTCCTGTTTACCCCGGTGCTGCTCTCGGCCCCCGCGCTCGCGCTGGTCTTCCTCGGGGTGTTTGCCCCGACCGGTCTGGTCAACGGCTTCCTCGACACGATCGGGCTCGGCCATATCGCCAAGCCCTGGCTTGCCAACGGTGACAGCGCCTTCATCGCAATCATCATCGTGATCCTCTGGGCCTCGGTTTCGGTGTCGGCGGTGATGCTCGCCTCGGCCATGAACTCGCTGCCCACCGAGGTGTTTGAGGCCGCCGAGCTCGACGGCTGCGGACACTGGCGTCGCATGTGGCTGATCGCGTTTCCGATGGCCAAGGGATTTGTGGGCGTCATCACGACCCTGCAGTTCCTCTGGACCCTGTTCACCTCCGCCGCCGTGGTGCTGCTGCTGACCCGCGGCGGACCCGGCACCTCGACGATCAACCTGTCCTTCCTGGTCTACGACTACGCGTTCAATAAGTCGAAGGTGGGCTACGCCCAGGCGATCGCCGTCATCCTGTTTGTGCTCGGAGTGCTCGGTCTGATCGGCATCCGACGACTGTTCCGGAGCAAGCCATGACCACCACCGCATCCCCGCTCAAGACCCGCGCCCAGGCTGCGCCGGTTCGCGCATCCTCCTCCCGCGGTTCGCGCGGCATCTCCGCCTTCCTGACCTATCTGTCGCACGGCGCGATCTGGCTCTACGTGCTCCTGCTGCTGGTCCCGATCTACTACCTGGTGATCTCGGCCTTCAAGACCAATACCGCGATCCTCAACGAGCCCTTCAACCCGTTTGCCGGCCTGGTGCTGGACAACTTCGGCAAGGCCTGGGAGCAGGCGACGCTGGGTCCGGCGCTGCTGAATCAGGCGTACCTGACGGTGGGCGCGAGCGTACTCACGCTGCTGCTCGCGATCCCCGCCTCTTACGCGCTGGCCCGCTCCAAGGGCAAGCTTGGCGGCATCGTCGAGCGCATCTTCCAGGTGGGCTTCCTGGTGCCGGCGTTTGCCGCGCTGGTGCCCACGGTGATGCTCGCGATCTCGATGAACCTGTTCCACACCCGCGAGTTCCTGATCCTCTTCCTCCCCGCCGGCGCGATGCCGCTCTCGGTGATTCTGCTGACCCAGGCGATGCGCACGGTACCGGCGGAGCTTGAGGAATCGGCGGTGCTGGACGGTGCCAGCCAGATGCGGGTGCTGTGGGCGGTGTTCCTGCCGGTCACGATGCCCACGACGATCACGGTCATCATCCTGAACTTCCTGGGCTTCTGGAACGAGTACTTCTTCTCGCTGGTGATCATCGGCCCCGACCCCGCACTGCGCACCGCCCAGGTCGCGCTCCCCACGCTGTCGATGACCAATGCGGCGCAGTACGGCGTGCTGGCCGCGGGCATCGTGATCACCCTGATCCCCGTCTACATCGTGTACGCGATCTTCGCCGAGAAGATGGAGGGTGCCGTGCTTGCCGGCGCCCTCAAGGGCTAGTTTTTCCACCTTCACCCTACGAGAGGCTTTTCCATGCCGGTCGAGATTCCCCGTCCCGCCACCGAGTTTTCGGTGGGGCAGGCCGAGGCTGTTCCCGCCACATCCCAGGTCATCATCAATCACATCGGATACGACCCCGGGTCCCCGTCCGCCGCGGTCCTCGGGCTGCCGGATGGGCTGCCGCCGCGCTCGGTCACCATCCGCGAGGTTCTGGCCGATGCGTCCCTCGGCGAGCCGCGAGACCTCTCCGTGGGCCCGGTCGAGCGGGTCGCCCGCTGGCACATCGGCCCGTTTGCCCGGGTGCCGCTGCCCGTGCTGGCCACCGGCACCTATGTGATCGAGTGCGTCGATGCCTCGGGCGCCCTGGTGTCTTCGCCGGCGTTTGTGGTGGAGCCGGACCTGCTGCAGCGCTCGGTGCTGCCGGATCTGCTGTCCTATTTCCGGGCGCAGCGTTCAAGCGGGGAGATCGACCGCAAGGACGCCGCCGCTCAGCTCTACGGTGATGATTCGGGATTCACCGTCGATGCTCGCGGTGCCTGGCTGGATGCCAGCGGCGACTTCAGCAAGTTCATGAGCCACCTCACCTACACCCGGATGATGAGCCCGCAGCAGATTCCGCTGTGCGCCTGGGCGTTCTTCGCCGCACGGGACGAGATTGTGCGCCGGCACCCCGAGGTGGCCGAAATGTTCACCGCACACCTGCGTGATGAGGGCCTGTTCGGTGCCGATTTCCTGGTGCGATTCCGCTCCCCCGAAGGCTACTTCTATACCGGGATCTTTGATGCGCTGACCAAGGATCTGAACGAGCGGGTCATCAATGCCCCGCTGCCCGAGTCCGTGCGCACCGACCGCTATCAGGCGGCATATCGGCACGGCGGCGGGCTGGCAATTGCCGCGCTCGCCCGCGCCTCCACGCAGGATGTGGCCGGGGAATTCGATTCCGCGACCTATCTGCGGGCGGCCACCGAGGGGTTCTGGCACCTCGAGGCGCACAACACCGAGTACCTGTTTGACGGGATCGAATCGGTCCTGGATGACTACTGCGCACTGCTCGCCGCAGCCGAGCTGGTGGCGGCCGGAGTGCCCTCGGCCGAGCCCGCGGCTCGTGCCCGGGCGGCGTCGCTGATCGGTCGCTATGTCACCACCGACGGGGGTTACCTGGTGGGCGACTTCGAGGGGCGTCCCTTCTTCAGCGCCGCCGAGGCCGGGCTTCCGGTGATCGCGCTGCTGCGCTTTGCCGAGGCACTGCCCGAGGGCCCGGATGCCGAGGCTGCGCGCTCGTGTGCGGCGCGGATCCTGCTGGATCTGATGGCCCGCGCCGACGCGGTCCCCAACCCCTTCGGCTATCCGCGGCACCGCGTGCAGGCGGTCGGCGGCGAGGCGCGCGAGTCCTTCTTCTTCCCACACGAAAACGAGACCGGCTACTGGTGGCAGGGCGAAAACGCCAGCGTCGCCTCGCTCTCCACCGCCGCCAGCCTGGCCCTGAGCGCGGGCATCATCCCGGCCGAACACACGGAGCGCGTCGCCCGTTTCGCCGCCGATCAGATCGCCTGGGTCCTCGGCCGCAACCCGTTCGACGCCTGCATGGTCACCGGCCGCGGCCGCAACAACCCCTTCTACCGGGTGGAGTGGCCCAACCTGCTGGGCGGCGTGGTCAACGGCATCACCGGCGGCATCGACGACGAGGAAGACCTCGCCCTGCTCCCCGGCAACGCCGAGGAGGGCCGTACCTGGCGCTGGGGCGAACAGTGGATCCCACACGCGGGCTGGCTGACCCTGGCCCTCGCGGCCGCGCGGTAGCGAGCCGAACGGCTGTGGCCGCGAGCATACCGCTCGCGGCCACAGCCGTTTTCTGTACGCGCGTCTGTTTCACTGCGCAATCCATCTCTCTGCGCCCTCCCACAAACTCGGGGGTCGAATTCTCTTATAATCATCGCCCCGGTCCTATACCGTGAGGGGAAGAGCACAGCCGGCTCGGGCACAGAGGGGAGACGTCGATGACCGTTCGCATCCCCGTCGCGCCCGAGATCTTGACCTGGGCCTTGGAACGCGCCGGCCTCAGCGCACACACGGCCCACGATCGTTTCCCCAAGATCCAGGAGTGGATCGACGGAAAGACACTGCCCACGTATAAGCAGATTGAGCATTTTGCTCAGTCCACACACGTGCCGCTCGGGTATCTGTTTCTTGAAGAACCACCGGTTGAGCCGGTGCCCCTGCCGGATTTCCGGACGCGTGGAAATACACAGCTGTCCTCATTTTCCGCCGAGCTGCGCGAGACGATCTACGACTGCGAGATCAAACAGGAATGGTATCGAGCCTATGCCATTCGCTCCGGCGCGGAGCCCCTGGGTTTTGTTGGTTCCGTGAGCCATACAGCGGGTCCTCGGACCGTCGCTGCCCAGATTCGGTTGGCAATCGGGCTGGACGCGCAAAAGCGGCGCTCCTTCGGCAACTCCGAGGAGATGCTGCGCGGACTCATCGACATGATCGAGGCCATCGGGGTACTGGTCCCAATCAGCAGCGTGGTGAAGGGGAACAATAACCGCCCGCTCGACCCGGACGAGTTTGGCGGCTTTGCGATGTCCGATAGCTTCGCACCCCTGATTTTTGTTAACGCCGCGGACACTCGGGCCGCGCAGATTTTTACCATCATTCATGAGCTCGCCCACATCTGGGCCGGCGAAAGCGCGCTCTCCGATCCACTAAAGGCTCAGCGATCCACCAACCGCAATGAGCTGTGGTGCAACCAGGTGGCCGGCGAGGTCCTCGTTCCCGAGGCCGAACTCAGGGATGCTTTCCACGGCGATCATTCTCGGGAAGCTTTAGATCGCATCGCTCGCATTTTCAGGGTCAGCACCCTCGTCCTGATCAAACGTCTCCACGAAACCGGGGCACTCGACTGGGAGGAGTATCGCGAGATCTATGCGGCCGAGGAGTCCCGGGTCATCGAATTCGCGCTACGAGCGCGCGAGAAAAGATCGTCCGGAGGTTCGTTTTACCTCACCCACCCCATCCGCCTGAGTCGCCGCTTTGCGACGGCCGTGGCGCGGGACACCCTGCAGGGCGGGACCCTCTACGGGGATGCGTATCGACTACTGGGCACATCAAAGGCCGCAACATTTGACGAATTGGCCACGCGGCTCGGGGTCAGCTAGATGTATCTCCTCGACACCAACGTTTTTATCGAAGCGAAGAATCGCTACTACGCGTTCGACCTGGCGCCGGGCTTTTGGGACTGGCTGGCGGAAGCAGAAGAGTCCAATCTGATTCTGAGCACCGAAGGTGTGAAGTCCGAGCTCATTCGAGGCGAGGACGAGTTGGCAACGTGGGCTCGGAATTCCTCGACGCTGTTTCGGCCGATCGATGCGCCCACCATCACCACGATGCGCGAGCTATCCACCTGGGCCCGCTTGGGGAATTACAGCGAGGCCGCAGTCGCCGAGTTTCTCAGCATCGCCGACTACACGCTGGTTGCCTATGCCGCCGCCCACGGGCTGGTCCTCGTTACCCATGAGCAGCCCGCCCCCGCCGCGACCAGGAGGATCCCTATCCCCAGTGCCTGCGCCGCCCTGGACGTGGAGTACTGCACAACATTCACCATGCTTCGAGCCCACGGCGTCCAGCTCGGGTTGAACTGAGCGGCACAGCTCAACACCTCGGGAGGTACTTCCTCCGTCCAGCGCCCTAGTCCGCCGCCGCGGTGGGCAGAGTGGACAGGGCCAGCAGGTACCAGGCCGAGTGGGGGATCCACTGTTCGGTCCAGCGCCAGGAGTCGTGGCCCGCGGCGGTGCCGGTGCGGAAGTCGATGCCGTTTTCGTCGTCCAGGCCGCTGGTGATGCCGTTGACGATGCCGCCTGGGAGGTTCGGGAAATCCGGGGTGTACTCGGCGTTATTGCGGCCGCGGCCCTGCAGCATGCACACGTCGAACGGGTTGCGGCCCACCATCCAGTGCACCTGATCCACCGCGAACCGGTGCAGTCGCTCACGCAGGCTCTCGGGCGCTCCGGGGAGCTCCGCGACCCGCGCCGCCGCGTGACTCAGCGACCCCAGCGCCGCGTTCTCGCCCTGCCACCAGTAGCCGGTGTCATTCTCGTGCGGGAAGAAAAAGGCATCACGCGCCTCCCCACCGCGCGGCTGCACCCGCTGGCGCGGATACCCGAACGGGTTGGGGACCGCGTCGGTGCGCGCGATCAGGTCGGACATCGTGGTCACCGCGAGGGCACGGGCGCGTTCGGCGATTTCGTCCTCCTCGAAGACCTCGGCCGCACGCAGCAGCGCGATCGGGAGGAGGCCGGGCTCAACCGGGCTGAAGTGCGGACGCCCGTCCTCCCAGGCCTCAAACCAGCCCGGCGAGCCCGCCCGATAGCAGCCCTCGATGTTCGCGAGCCGCTTCCCCGCGGCCTCCGCATATTCGGGTCGCGGATCCGCCGCGTGCAGCTCGGTCGCCGCAAGCAGCGCGCAGTAGTCGTCCACTATGGACTCCGAACTCGGCGTCAGCTCCCTCGAGGCGAGGTCCAGGCCAAACAGATACTCATCGTTGTGGGCTTCTAGGTCCAGGAACGCCGTGCGCGCCGCCGACAGGTACGCTACCTGGTCAAACTCGCCGTGCTCGGTCTCCCGGGATGCCCGAGCCAACGCCGCAATCGCCAAGCCTCCGCCACCCCGGTACGAGGCGATATACCGGTCGGTGCGCACACACTCGGGCAGCGGGGCGTTGATGATCCGCTCGGGCAGGCTCTTGGTTAGCCCGTCAAAGATGCCCGAGTAGAAGCGGCCCCGGGGATCGCGGAATCGGATCAGAAAATCGGCCCCGAACAGCGCCTCATCGCGCAGCCGCGCCCCAAGTACACGAGAGAACCGCGGGTGGAACCGGGTCAGACCATCGCGTGCCTCCAGGAACGCCCAGGCACACAGCGGAATCTGCTGCGGGCTCATCGTGGGTGAGTAGGTGAGGTGGGAGAGGAACTTGCTGGTGTCGCCCGAGGCATCAAGCCAGCCACCGCGGGCATCCACCGTGGGGGCATCCGGTTCCGCGCCCCAGAGCGCGGCGGCCGCGTCCTTGCGCTCGATTTCGCCGCTTGAGCGCACGGCCTTGAACGCAAACAGCACGTCGGACATACCCTGCGCGTGGGTGCGCTCGATCCCAATCTCAAACGGTTCGGAGCGCTGGGTCCCACCCCCGCTAGTGGCCTCGATGAGGTACGTACCGGGAACATCCGCCTCGGAGAAATCAACGGCCGCATAGGCGCCACCCGCCCAGTGGTCTACCTCGGTCGCCGGGGTCACGCGCGCCTCGATGATCCCGCCCGTGGCCGCGGCGTCCACCGTGACGATAGCGGCATCAACGCCGGCATCTGCGTCAATGGCGCTCGCGACGACCTGGGCACTAGCGGCGACTCTGGCGTCAGAATAGTCGGCCACGACATCGGCGTCGACTCTCACCAGCCGGACGTGCGGCCGTTCCCCGACGGCAAGCTCGCCAATCACCGCGCGCTTGAACGCGCCGATGTCATATCCCAGGTGGGAGGTGTGGATGCGCACGGTTAGCCCTTCCGCGCCACGGCCTCGTCACCGTTCACGCATAAGTGGTATTTATTGGTATCTATCTTGTACCATAATGGAAGAACCGCGGTGATATTTTCTTCGAGCCCAGTCGTGTACCGTACGGCGTGGGGGCGAGCCCGCCCCGGCGCGTGAAAGGAACAGCAATGGCGAACCCCGGTGAATTCGAGCCGCCGATCCGCGTGGACTATCCGGATCCGCTGTGGATCCAGGCCGTGCGACTGATCCGCGATCAGATCAACTCCGGCAGCCTCGCCGAAGGCATGCGACTTCCTCCAGAGCGCGAACTGTGCCAGCAGCTCGGCATCAGCCGCGTGACCCTGCGCAAGGCCCTCACCCAGCTCGTGGAGGACGGTGTGCTCGCACCCTCGCACGGACGCGGCTGGTATGTGGGCACCGCGAATCAGGACCGCGACTGGTCCAACGACCTGGAATCCTTCTCGGAAACCGCGAAGCGGATGGGCCTGGAACCCTCCTCCGAAGTGGTCACCGTTGAGGAGCGTCCGGCCTCCCTCGACGAGGCCGAGTCCCTCGGTGTCGCCCCCGGCACCCCGCTGTTCCACCTGGACCGGGTGCGCCTGCTCGCCGATGTCCCGATCGCACGCGATGAGACCCTGGTGCCCGCCGCGCTGATGCCGGATATCACCGGCGTGGACTTCGAAACGGCCTCACTGTTCTCCATCCTGGCCGATGCCGGGTTGGCTCCCGAACGCGCCGAATCCACGATTCAGGCACGCGCCGCCGACGCCTCGCTCGCCGAGAGCCTGCGGATGCAGGAGGGCGAGCCGATCCTGGAAATGCACCAGATCGCCTACGCCGCCGATGACCGCAAGGTCTCCATGTCCCGCATTCGCTACGCGGGCGACCGCTACCGCCTGCGCACGGGCTTTGCCCGCGGCGCACACTAGCCAGCCGCTAGCCACCAGCCACCGGCCACCGGCCACACGAGGAAGGGGCCCGACGCAAAAAACGTCGGTCCCCTTTCCTGTCGCGGGTACGCCGCCCGAACACGGAATATCGTCAGGACGGACGGGCGACGTATTGACACGGGGTGCCATCAGGGCACAAGCGGAGCATCGAGGCCGACATCAGGTACCGCGCACGCCCGCACCCCACAGACACCGCGCACGCCCCCACATCCACAGCTCCCGAAACCCGCTCAGAGCGCGCGGGCCAGCGCCAGCGCCCCGGCCACCGGATCATCCTCCAGTAGATGGAATTCCAGTCCCGGATGCGCGGTTGCCACACGCTCCCTCACGCCCTCGGCGAGCCTCGGCTGCCCCAGGATAACGCTGCCCGCGGCCACCACGTGCGCGCCGACGGCGCCGCGGCGCACCAGCTGATCCACGAGGCGGGCGAGGTGCGCGACGGCACCGTCGATCACATCCGCGGCGAGGCCCGAGCCCGCATCCGCAGCCGCAAAGACGGCGGGTGCGTGCGGGGACCAGTTCGCCATCGTGGGCTCGTCGTTGACCGCGCGAGCCAAGCGTTCGGCGTCGGCCACCCCAAAGCTCGCCAGCAGCGCGCCCAGCAGGCCGTCGTCGGGAAGGCCGTCATCATGGGCGAGCAGGGCCGCCCGGGTGGCCTCGCGGACGATGCCCGAGCCGCCGGCCTCATCCCCGATCACCCAGCCCCAGCCGCCCGCACTCACCGCGGTGCCATCGGCGAGCGTGCCCACCCCGATGGCACCGGTACCGGCGATCAGACCGATCCCCGCGTCCACCCCGGCGGCGGGAATCAGCAGGGCCGCGTCGTTGACGCAGTGCACGCGGGCGAGGCCACGGGCGCGCAGGGCATGCTCCAGATCCGCGGCCACCTGCGGATTGTCGAGCCCCTGAGCGCCGACACCGAGCCCCGAAACCTCGGCGGCGGACACCCCGATTCCGCTCAGCACGGCGAGGATCAGCTCGGCCGCGGGATCCGCCGGTTCGGCGTCCCACTCCCCCGAGGACACCACCGTGTTGTGCACCAGGACGCCGTGCTCATCCACCGCGCGCAGCGCCGTCTTCGTGCCGCCGATGTCCAGGCCGATGTGCAGCGTACTCACGCGCCCACCTGCGAGGGGGCCTTGGTATCGTCGTTTTCGAAGACAAACTCCTCAATCGCGATGCCGCGGTTTTCGGCAACCTCGCGCACCAGCTGCTGCATCACCAGGGCCTCGATCACGCCGCGCTGGGTGTCGCTGAGGGTGGGGATCACGATCGTGGTGACCAGGGGCAGCGGATCGCTTCCGTCATCGGTGATCAGGATGACCGGGTGTCCGGCAGCCGAGAGCATCCGCGCCGCCTTGCGCTCACGCGCGGTCCCAAACAGCACGTGGACGCCGGCACCCGCGGACTCCATCGCACCGTGCAGGTACTGCCGCGTACTCATCGCGGTGGAGGGGATGCGCGCAACCTCACGGAAGAGTAGCGCACCGGCCTCGGCGGATCCGACCGAGGTTGCCGAGCCCACGAAGTCGGCGCTGGGGGCGTTCTCAAAGAGCGCCGCAGCGGCGGTGATGGCGGGGGCCAGGTCGCGTTCGGCGGCGGCAAAGCGGGCGCCCAGGGCGTCCCAGTCGGCGGCGATATCGCCCCCATCCCAAGCCTCGGCCAGCATGCCCAGTGCGCTCACGGTGGCGGTGTAGCCGATCGTAGAGGCGTAGCTATCGTCGATGTTGCCGAGGTCGATGGTGTCGGTGGCCAGCGCACTCAGCGGCGAGGGGGTCACGTTGACGATGCCAAATCGGCGCTCGGGCACCACGCTCTCCAGCGCGGCCAGGGTTTCGGTGCTGCGCCCACTCTGCGAGATCGCAAAGACCGGACTTTCGCCCACCACGATCGGCATCGGGCTCTCGCCCGGGTCGAGCCGGGCCGCCTCGATACCGCGCTTACGCAGGTGCCAGACGGCGGCGGCCGCGGCGGCGTAGCTGGCGCCGATGCCCATCAGCACGGGACCGCGTCCCCGCAGGTTTCCGGCCTGGGCGAGACGCTCAAAGTGCGCGCGCAGTCGCGGCACCAGCGCGGTGAGCTCCTGGGCCTGGTCCGCGGTGGCCGCGGCGAACGTAATGTAACCGTCCACGGTGCTCCTTTTCTGTGGCGCTTCGCCGCGGGGGCGAAGACTCAAAACGATGACGGAATCCCGCCCTAAGACAATCTAGTACCTAACCATACCTCCTAATACCTCTTGGGTACAGGGCGTTCCGCTGCGACCACAAACAAAACGGGGCCGGATGTCGCAAGTGCAACATCCGGCCCCGAGGTTTGCGGCGCCGATCCCGATCGGTCGGGCTCGGCGGTTCCGCAGTCGGCCCCGTGTTAGACGGCGGGGGCGTCGGTCAGCGCGATGGCGTCGATCTCCACCAGCATCTCCTCGCGCGGCAACCCGGTGAACACGGTGGTGCGCGCGGGCAGGACACCCGAGGTCACGCGGGCCGAGACGAATTCGCCATAGGCATCGTTCATGATCGGGAAGTCCTCGCGCTTGGTGAGGTAGACCCGCAGCATCATGACGTCATCGAAGGTGGCACCGGCGGCGGCCAGGATCGCCTCGACGTTCTGCAGGGTGCGGGTGGTCTGCGCGGCGACGTCGCCGGGGAACAGGTACTCATTGGTCTCGGGGTGAACCGGTCCCTGGCCAGACACCTGCACAAACGGCCCCTTCCGCACACCCTGCGAGAAGGTGTGCGCCGGTGCGGGCGCGTTGGTGGTGGAGATGGCGATACGTTGTGACATGGGGTCCTTTCGGGACGGCAACCTGTTGACGGTGTCTGGTCCCCGATGCTAGAACGTACCTAGCGACGGACGCAACCAAGAGCGCATCCACACTGCCAAGGGCGACGCCGCCCTCACGACTAGTCAGGGGTTTTGATGTTGGGCACGACCGACTCGGCAACGAGTCCGAATTTTTCAGGCCCACTCAAGGCTTTTCCCCCGGTACCGGACGGGATCACCCCCGGCGATGTGCGGACTCGACGGCCCGCGCTGCGCGACCTCACCACCCCCCTGGTGACCGTGGATGAGTCGGCAATCGCCCACAACATCGAAACCATGCGCGCCTGGTGCGAGCGTGCCGGGGTGGGCCTCGCACCGCACGGCAAGACCACCATGAACCGGGTACTCTGGCAGCGGCAGCTCGACGCCGGTGCCTGGGGCATCACCGTGGCCACCCCCTGGCAGCTGAGTGTTGCGCTGGGCTGGCGGATCCCCCGGATCATGCTGGCGAACGCACTCGTCCAGCCCGCCTATCTGCGCTTGGTATCCGACGCGCTGCGCGACACCGACACCGACACCCGGATTGTGGTGTGGGCGGATTCGCTGCGCGCGGTGGAGATCATGGATGCGGTGCTGCGCGAGGCTTCTGGGGCCGAGAACGCTGCCCTCGGAGCCGAGGCAGGCAGGCCCGAGGCAGCCGAAGCAGCCGGGACCGCACGCCCGCTCGAGGTCCTGGTGGAGCTCGGCCAGCACGGCGGGCGCACCGGTGCCCGCACACACGAGGAGGCGATCGCGATCGCCTCCGCAATCAGTGCCTCGCCGGCCCTCGCCCTGGCCGGTGTTGCCGGCTACGAGGGTGCGCTGGCCCACCACGGAGATGAGGCTTCGCTGGCGATTATTCGGGGCTACCTCAACCGGCTCGCGGACCTCGACGATGCCCTGCGCGACTCCTACGATCCGCGGATCGAATCCGTCATCGTGACCGCCGGCGGCAGCGCCTACTTCGATGTGGTGGCCGAGGTTCTGTCCCCGCGCCACGCCCCAGCAGAGGGCCGCGAGGTACTTATGCGTTCCGGGGCATATATCTCTCACGATGACGGTTTTTACCGCGGAATCACGCCGCTCGGACGGTCCGGTGAGGCGAATTTCCGCTCGGCCATTCACGGCTGGTCCACCGTGGTCTCGCGTCCCGAGCCCGGGATCGCCCTGCTCGACGGCGGCAAGCGCGACCTCCCCTTCGACGAGGGCCTGCCCGAGGTTCAGGGGGTGCGCCGATTCGGCCAGGAAACCCTGGAGGAGCTGCCCGGCGCGAGCGTCACCGCGATGAACGATCAGCACACCTTCCTCGCCCTGCCCGCGGACAGCACGCTCCGCGTGGGCGACGTCGTCCGCCTGGGCCTGTCCCACCCCTGCACCACCTTCGATAAGTGGCGGGCGCTGATCGTGATCGACGATGTGCGCGCCGAGCACCCGCTGGCGACCGACGTGCTGTACACCGAGTTCGGTTAGGCGCGACGATGCAGACCATCCTGCTGCGCCACGCCCGCATCATCGACGGCACCGGTGCCCCGAGCCGGCCCGGCGACGTGCTGATCATCGAGGGCAGGATCGCCGCGCTGGGCGAGTGGATCACGATCCCGCCCGGACCCCACCTGGAAATCGACGTGGCCGGGCAGGTGGTCGCGCCCGGGTTTATCGACATGCACGCGCACTCGGATCTCGCGGTCCTGCACGATCATGAGCACCTCGCCAAGGTCTCCCAGGGCATCACCACCGAGGTGCTCGGGCAGGACGGGCTCTCCTATGCGCCCACGACCGACGCAACCATGGCGATTCTGCGCCGGCAGATCGGCGGCTGGAACGGCGAGCCCGCGGGCATCAAGTTCGACTGGCGCAGCGTCGGCGAATACCTGGACCTCATCGACCGCGGGGCGGCCCTCAACGTGGCCTATCTGGTGCCGCAGGGCAATCTCCGGATGGCGGTCATCGGGACCGAAGACCGGCCCGCGAGCCCGTCCGATATCGCCGCGATGCGGGACCTGGTGGAGGTCGGGTTGCGTCAGGGGGCATTTGGAATGTCCTCGGGGCTGACCTATGTCCCCGGGATGTTCGCCGACACGGATGAGCTGGTTGAGCTCTGCCGGGTGGTGGCCGAGCACGGCGGCATCTTTGCACCGCACCAGCGCTCCTACGGGCGCGGCGCACTTGAGGCCTATGCGGAGATGGTGGAGGTGGCCCGGCGCTCGGGCGTCGCCCTGCACCTGACCCACGCGACGATGAACTTCGGGGTGAACGCCGGGCGCGCACACGAGTTGGTGGCGTTGATCGATGCGGCCGCCGCCGACGGAGTGCGCATCTCATTTGACACCTACCCCTACCTACCGGGATCCACGACTCTTTCGGCGCTGCTTCCCGGCTGGGCGGCGGCGGGCGGTCCCGATCAGACCCTGGCCCGGCTGCGTGATCCCGAGACGCGGGAGCGGATCCGACACGAGCTCGAAGTCACCGGATCCGATGGCTGTCACGGGGTGGTGACCGACTGGTCCACGATCGAGATCGCCGGTGTCGCCAACCCCGCGCTCACCGGCATCGTCGGCTCAACCATCCAGCGGCTGGCGGAGAGTGTGCGCGGGGGAACCCGCTCGCTGGTGTCGCCGGAGATCGCCGCCGAGTGGCCCACCGATGATCCCACCGGCGTCTTTTTTGCGCTCCTGCAGCAGGATGAGTTGGCCACCAGCATCCTGCAACACGTGGGCGATGAGGCCAACGTGCGCACGATGATGAACCACCCGCTGCACACCGGCGGGAGCGACGGCATCCTGATCGGCGACAAACCGCACCCGCGCGGCTGGGGTACCTTCCCCCGCTTCCTCGGCCACTATGTCCGTGACGAGGGTGTGCTGAGCCTCGAGGATGCGGTCGCCCACTTCACCTCGCGTCCGGCCGCGGTCCTCGGCCTGAATGACCGCGGTGTCCTGCGTGCGGGCGCGGTGGCCGACCTGGTGGTCTTCGATCCCGACACCATCGCCGACCGGGCCACCTTCGCCGAGCCTCGGCAGCAGGCCGCCGGAATCTCCTGGGTGATTGTGGCCGGGGTCCCGGTCATCGCCGAGGGCGAGCGCACCGAGGCACTGCCCGGACGAGCGCTGCGCGGCCCGGCTTGGGACGGCATCCGCTAGCCACGATCCGACGCGAAGAGGCATTACCGCGCCGGTTCATAACCCCGAATCACGCGCCCGTATCCGGGGCACCAAGCGGCTCGGGATCCGCTGCCGCATGGCGCCGCAAGACGAGTCGCAGGATAATCACCGCCGCGATCGGCACCGCGGCGAGCAGCACAAACTGCAACCAGAGCGGCTCAATGACGGGTGCGCTCACCAGGCGAAGACCCATCCCCACCGTCATCACCACAAAGAGCAGAGGCAGTATCCAACGCTTACCGGTGTGGGCAGGCTTTGCGGTACGTCCCAGCGGGATCCAAAACGCGAGGAAAAAGCTCAGCAGGACAAGACACACGGCGTCCGTATTCATCGTAGGTTTTCCGTCCGCCTCGAGTCGGCCGCACGGCCGAAGTGTTCGGATTCCAACCTAGCGAATCACCCCACCACGATCCCGTGTTACGCACCGTGTCATCGCGCTTTGCGGTGTCCCCCAAACGGGCGGGAAGATGACGATGAGAGATTCCCTTCCCTCATTTCCGGCGATCCCCACGCCCCACTCCTTTTCCCCCGGAGGAAACACCCATGTCTCGTTCGATTCGTTTGGTGAGCGCGATTGCGCTGCTCACCGTTGCCGGCCTCGGTCTTGCCGGTTGCTCGGCCAGCGCATCCTCATCCGATAACGCGGCGAGCGCCAAGGCTTCCAAGGCCGAGAGCCTCAAGGACTTCGGCACCCTCGATGAGCTGGCAGCCGCGGCCAAGGCCGAGGGCAAACTCAACGTCATCGCGCTGCCTCGTGACTGGGCCAACTACGGCAACATCATCGACGCGTTCAGCAAGAAGTACGGCATCAAGGTCAACGAGCTGCAGCCCAACGGGTCCAGCGCCGATGAGATCGCCGCCGCCAAGAACAATAAGGGCCTCGACACCGCCCCCGACGTGTTCAACATCGGTGACACCATCGCCAACAGCAGCGAGAAGTACCTCGCCGTGTACCGCAACCAGGCGTGGGACGAGGTGGACCCGAGCCTCAAGGATGCCGACGGTCACTTCATCGCCGGCGAGGGCGGATTCCTCTCGATCGGGTACGACTCGGCCAAGGTTCCCGAACCCAAGACCTTCAACGATCTGCTCGGATCCGACTATAAGGGCCTCGCTATCTCCGGCGACCCGACCAAGAACGCCCCGGGTCTTGCGGCCGTCGGCCTGGCCACCCTGCAGGAGGGTGGCACCCTGGACAACTTCCAGCCCGGGATCGACTTCTTTGGCAAGCTCAACAAGGCGGGCAACCTGATCAGCGTGCAGCCGAGCTCGGCGACCGTGGTGTCCGGTGAGACCAAGCTGATCATCTCCTACGACTACTCCAACGTGGCCTACGGCCGCGACCTGCCCACCTGGAAGGTCACCATCCCCGAGGGCACCGGCTACGGCAGCTTCCTCTACCAGGCCATCAACAAGGACGCCCCGCACCCCGCGGCCGCGCGCCTCTGGCAGGAGTTCCTGTACCAGGCCGACCAGCAGAACCAGTGGATCAAGAGCGGCGCCCGCAGCCCGATCGAGGCCGCCCTGGTCAAGGCCGGCACCGTGGACAAGGCGGCCCTCGCGGGTCTGCCCGCCGCCCCGGCCAAGTATGTGATCCCGACCATCGAGCAGTCCAAGAAGGCTGGCGAGCTGGTGGCGACCAACTGGGCACCCGCGGTCGGCTAAGTCCGTGACCTCACTTGTTACCCCGCCGGGTACCGGATCCTCCGGTACCCGGCGTTCGGGCTCCCGGGCGGCGGCGCGGCCCCGCCATCGCATCGCCCTGGCGGCCGGCCGCGGTGTGGGCCTGCTGCCCTTTACCGTCTATGTGCTGCTGTTCCTGGCGATCCCCACGGTCATCGCCCTGGTCAGCGGCTTCCAGGATGGCGACGGCAACCTCACCCTCGACAACCTCTCGGCCCTGACCGATCCCACCATCCTGCGCACGATCGGCAGCTCGCTGTGGCTGGCCGCGCTGACCTCCCTGCTCGGCGCGATCATCGGTGCCCTGGTGTGCTTCGCGATGATGGGGCTGGATGAGAACCGGCTGCTCTCGCGCATCGTGACCTCCATTTCCAGCGTCCTCGCCCAGTTTGGCGGTGTGATGCTGGCCTTCGCGTTTATCGCGACGATCGGTATCCAGGGCGCGATCACCGTGTTCCTGCGCGGTGATCTGGGCATCGACATCTACAAGAACGGCGTCTGGCTGTACGAGCTGCCCGGGCTGATCCTGCCCTACCTCTACTTCCAGGTTCCGCTGATGGTGATCGTGTTCCTCCCCGCGATGAAGACCCTCAAGGTGCAGTGGGCCGAGGCGAACCTGACCCTCGGCGGCACCCGACTGACCTTCTGGACCCGGATCGGATTCCCGCTGCTGCTGCCCTCGTTTGTCGGAAGCTTCCTGCTGCTGTTCACCAACGGCTTCTCGGCCTATTCAACCGCGGCCGCGCTGATCAACCAGGCTTCCCCAATTGTGCCGCTCCAGATCCGACTCGCGCTCAGCAGCGAAACCGTGCTGGGTCGGGAGAACGTCGCCGGGGTGCTCGCCCTGGCAATGATGGTCATTATGTCCGTGGCAATGGCGCTGTATGCGCTGGTGCAAAAGCGGGCGGCGAGGTGGCGACTATGAGTGCGAAGGTCCGTCATCCGCTGGCCCCCGCCCGAGCCACCCGGATCATCATCCTGGCCGTGATCGGGGCGCTGTTTGCGGTGCCGATCGCCTCGATGGTGGAGTTCACGCTGCGTGATCCCAAGACCGGCGGTCACACGCTGGATAACTGGGCGGGCCTGTTCGCCCCGGATGCCGCGAGCACCTATGAGGTGGTCTGGACGGGAATTGGCAACTCGCTGCTGCTCTCGGCCTTCGCGGTCGCGGTGGTGCTGCTGATCCTGGTGCCCACGATGGTCTATGTCGAGGTCGAATTCCCCCGGCTGTCACGGGTGTTGGAGTTTATCTGCCTGATCCCGCTCTCGCTGCCGGCGATCGTGCTGGTGGTGGGATATGTGCCCGTGTACCAGTTCATCGGCCGGATTGTGGGGACGGATGTGTGGTCCCTGGGCTTTGCCTACGGGATCATCGTGCTGCCGTTTGCGCACCGGGCGATCAAGTCGAACCTCGACGCGATCGGCATCCGGGTGCTCAGCGAGGCCGGACGTACCCTCGGGGATTCCTGGTTCGGATTCCTCCGGCGCGTGGCCGTGCCGAACCTGCGCAGCGGGATTTCGGCGGCGGTGCTGATCACCGTGGCCGTGGTCTTTGGTGAGTTCACGCTCGCCTCGCTGCTGAACCGCACCAACCTGCAGACCGCGCTGAACATCATCAACTGGCAGAACCCGTTTGTGTCCGTGGCGATCTCGCTGGTTTCGCTGATCGCGGTGTTCCTCCTGCTCCTGGCCGTCAGCGGCCTGGGCCGCGTGGGCGTGCGCCGGGCACGGCGGCGCTCTTCCTCGAAGGTCGTGTATTGACCGCTCGCACGGGGGCTCCCACGCCGGGTCCGCTCCCCGAACCCCGTTTCTTCTTCCCGATCACTCCCCTGCGAGGCACCCGATGACCACTTCCTCCTCCGTTCTGCCCGGCATCGTGGGCACCCCGGTGTCCTTCGAGTCGGTGTCGCTGAAGTTTGGCAGCACCCTGGCGCTGGATGAGTTCTCGCTGGATATAGCACCCGGTGAGTTTGTCGCGCTGCTCGGCCCCTCGGGCTCGGGCAAGACGACGGCACTGCGGGCGCTAGCGGGCCTGGAGGCCGCATCCTCGGGTCGAATCCTGGTGGATGACGGCGACATCACCGGCGTCCCCACCAATAGGCGGGACCTGGGCATGGTGTTCCAGTCGTACTCGCTGTTCCCGCACCTGACCGCGCTGGAAAACACCGAATATGGGCTGCGGAACCGGCGCCAGCCGAAGGCTGCCCGTCGCACGGCGGCGCAGGCGGGGCTTGATCTGGTGGGCCTCGGCGACCTGGCCGACCGCTATCCGCATGAGCTCAGCGGTGGACAGCAGCAGCGCGTGGCCCTCGCCCGCGCGCTGGTCACCCGGCCGAAGGTGCTGTTGCTGGATGAGTCGCTGTCCGCGCTGGATGCGAAGGTGCGCGTGCAACTGCGCGAGGAGATCCGCCAGCTCCAGCTGCGCCTGGGCATCACCACGATCTTTGTGACCCACGACCAGGAGGAGGCGCTCTCAATCGCCGACCGGGTCGCGGTCATGAAGGACGGCCGGATCGAGCAGGTCGGCACCCCCGAGGACCTCTACCTCCGCCCGGCCAGCGCCTTCGTGGCCGAGTTCGTGGGCGTCACCAACCGCATCCCCGCCGAGAACCTGGGCGACGGCACCGTGCGCGTCCTGGGCAGCGTGCTGCCGGTGGCGGAGGTGCCGGCGGCGGACGCTTCCGCGGGCGAGCTCGTCGCGTACGTGCGGCCGGAGAATCTGCGGTTGGTGGTGGATGCTGGTGCTGATTCCATTGCCGGATCCGGCGTCTCTGCAACCGTGGTCGAATCCTCATTCCTCGGCTCCTTCCGGCACACCCTCGTCACCCTCCCGGACGGCTCACTCCTGCGCATCCAGCACGCCGCCACCGAGGCCCTGGCCATCGGCAACGAGGTGCGCGTGCAGGCGCTGGCGGTCACGCGGGTGGTCGCTGCGTAGCGAGCTCTAAGGCGGAGTATTCACACTGCCCAGTTAAACCCGACGGCTCGGCGTTGCGGCTATCCCCTGTCTCATTGCTGCAGAAACTTCGCATTCAGCTCCGCGCAGGCTTCAGCTTCGGTAAGTTCACCCATCAAGATTCTGCGGGCGCGCCCCAGCGCATCTGCATCGGGAAGATGCCCACCGATCTGTTGAATCTTTTCGAGCGAAATCGATGTATTCATCGACGTTGACCTCTGATTGGTCGCGCTCGTGCGCCACGAGAATCCACCTACTCGATTGCTGAGTTGGAACACAGAACCCACCCGGCTGGCAGCGGGTGGGTTCGAATGTTGTTCTTAACGCTAGGCCACTGCGCCGCAGCCCGCAACGAAAAGGCCCCGACCCGGACATGCCGGACGGGGCCTTCGCGCGCGGAACCTAGCGGTTCAGCTCGATCTGGCCAAGGTCCGCATAGCGCAGGCGCACCGGGTCGTGCAGGGTGTGGGTGCGGGCGTTGCGCCAGAAGCGGTCGGCGCGGAGCGAGCGGTCGGCGGTGCGGGCGCCGGTCCAGGAGAACAGCTCGGTAGCAACTCGGTTGGAGACGTCGGCGGAGAGCGCCTTGGTGGCCAGCAGACCCTCGCGCACCTCGGTGAGCAGGGATTCCGGGGCGTCGGGGGTGGCCTCGGCCCGGTCGATCACCGCGGCGGTTTCGCGCAGCAGCGCGGCAACGGCGCGCACGGCGGCCGACTCCTTACCCACCTGGAAACGCAGGATCGGATCCTCCACAAGGCTCGCATACTGCGCCAGCTCGAAGGGCACGCGGTTGCTCGCGCGCACCGAGGCCACGCCAAAGCGCAGCGCGCCCTCGGCGATGCCCACGTCGATCGCCGCGTGCGCGAGGCGTCCGGCCTCGGCCCAGGCCGTGGGGCGGGTCGCCGGGCTCCAGGCAAACACAAAGTCGGCGGGCACGGCCACCTCGCTCAGGCGCAGGGTGCCGCTGCCGCTGCCGCGCTGGCCCATGCCGCTCCAGTCGTCGATGATTTCCAGGCCCGGGGCGTCGGTCGGGATGAAGGACATGATGACGCTGCCCTCGCCGTCCACGGCCATCACGGTGATCCAGGCGGCACCCAGCGAACCGGTCGCGTAGAACTTCTGGCCCGAGGCCAGGTAGGAGCCGTCCTCCTGACGGGTGAACACGGTCGAGAAGTCGGCCGCGTGACGGCCTCCGCGCTCGGCCGCGGCGTTGGCGATCCGCTTGCCCGCGCGAATATCGGCGTAGAGGCGCTCGCGCGCCTCATCCGAGCCGAGCATCACCACGGCGTCGGTGAAGCCATAGTGCGGCTGGAGGAGCTGGGCGATGCCCGGATCCGCCTGCGCCAGAATCCGGAACACCTCGGTGATCTCGACCTGGCTGGCACCCGGACCGCCGAGCGCCGCAGGAATACGCAGCGCGAGCAGGCCGGAGTTCTCCAAGATCTCGCGGGCCGCGGCGTACTCGCCCGACTCGTCGCCATCCAGCGCGATGTTTGCGAGCGCATCCCGGGTGGCCTCGGCCAGGGCGATGAACTCGGGGTTGATGGTGTGGGACATGGCACATCCTTTACAGCGAGGGGTCGCCGCGGCGAACCCGAAAAATGGGTGGGGCGACTAGATCGAAACCTGGTGCGCGGGGTGGGTCGCAGGCAGACGCGGCGATCCAAAAACGCGCTCGCGCAGACCCGAGGTGCCGTAGCTCTCCCGGGCCAGACCACGCTCACGCAGGCGGGGCAGAATGTGCTCGATGAAGTCGTCGAAGGTCTCCGGCTGCACGATCGGCTGCACGTTGAACCCGTCGATTCGGCCCTCGGTGGCGCGACGCTCAATCTCGTCCACGACCTCCTCGGGGGTACCCACGATGGGCTGCACGTAGGATCCCAGGGTCCCGAAGTGCTGCTTCAGCTGACCGACGGTGCGGGCATTGCCACCCTCCACCGAGAAGCGCTTGGCCTGGGTCTGGACGTGATCGGTGTCGCCCTTTTCGAAGACGGTGTCCTCGTCATAGTGGTCAAGATCCCGGCCACTCACGCCGCACCAGTGCGCGAGCGCGCCCTCACGGGAGAGGTAGTTCTGGTACTCCTCCAGGCGCGCCTGCGCCTGCTCATGGGTCTTGCCCACGACGACCTGCAGGCCACCCAGGAGACGCACGTCCTCGGGGTTACGACCCGCGGCCACGGCGGCGGCCTCAATGTTTTCGCGGGCCTTCAGCTGCCCAGCCACTTCGTTCGTTCCCAGGAACACCACCTCGGCGTGCTTCCCGGCGAACTGCACGCCCCGGCCCGAGGTTCCCGCCTGGAACAGCAGCGGGGTGCGCTGAGCGCTCGGCTCGACCAGGTGCGGACCGGCCACCGACCAGGTGCGCCCCACGTGGTTGATCGCATGGATGCGGTCAGCCTCGGCGTACACGCTGCGCTGGATGTCCGCGACGACCGCGTCCTCATCCCAGCTCTTCTCCCACAGCTTGTAGGAGATCTCCAGAAACTCCTCGGCGCGGTCGTAGCGGTCATCGTGACTCCACTGCTCGGTCAGGCCGAAGTTGCGAGCCGCCGAGGGCAGGTAGGAGGTCACGATGTTCCAGCCGACCCGGCCACCGGTCAGGTGATCCAGGCTCGACCAGCGCCGCGCGTTAGCAAACGGGTGTTCGTAACTCGTAGAGGCGGTGACCACAAAGCCGAGGTTTTCGGTGACCGCGGCCATCGCCGGGATCAGGGTCAGCGGATCGTGGGCGGGGAACTCCACCGCGTTCTCGATCGCCGGGGCGGAGGACCCGCGGTAGGTGTCGTAGAGGCCGAGCACGTCGGCGAAGAACACCGCGTCAAAGCGGGCGTCCTCGTAGCGGCGGGCACGGTCCAGCCAGTGCTTGAGGCTGCCAAAACCCAGGCGATCATCGCGGGGGTGCGCCCACATGCCCTGCTGCACATTACCAACGGTGTTGCCTTCAAAGGCGTTCAGAATCAGGGGACGCCGCGGCGCGGGGGGACGACTCATCGGGGAAATCCTTGGTGCTCAGGAGGTGGCGCACCGAGTCGCGCGCCGGCCTGCGGCGCACCGGAAACGTCACCGTTGGGGATGCGATGGCGGTCCAAAATTGGGGGGATCTGCGGACCACCACACGCATCACATTCTGGCCCAGCATCCGCGCCACACCGCAGTTGTGTGACGAAGCATGACGGCCACCCCCGCGCGGGGGCTTGTCAGGGAGCGAACTAGTCGGCGAGCGCCGTCTCCGGCAGGGGAACCACCCGACGCAGACCCGGCCCAGGAACGGGCCTCGGGCGCGGGGCGACCTGGGTTTCCGGCACCTCGACGGAGACGGATTCGGTGACGGCGATGACGGCCGTCTCGGCTGCGGCCAGGTTGGCGGCGGCCGGCTCGGCAATGATCGGTGCCTCCGATTCGACCGAGGTTTCCGGCGCGGTGACCCGAGTACGAGCAGCGCGCGGCTTCGTGACCGTTGCGGCCTTCGCCGCGGTCTTAGTCGAACCCTTTGTCGGAGCCTTGGCTGCGACCGTCGTCGACGCGTCCGAGCCCTTCGCCCCCGGAGCAGCCTTCGCCTTCGCCGCGGTCTTCGCCTTTGCCGCCGCCGAGGATGCCTTCACGGTCGTGCTCTTCGCGGCAGCCTTCGCCCGCGGCTTTGCCGGGGCCTTGGGTGTCTTGGGTTTTGCCGCCGCCCGGGTGGCCGGGGTGTCCTCGAGCGGGGGCACCACGGTGTCCGCGGAGTCCGCATCCGGGTCCATCCCGAAGCGTCGCCGCATGACCTCGATCGCCTGCGGGTTCTGATCGATCAGCACAAAGTTCCGGCCGAGCTCGCGCGCCGCGGCCCCGGTGGTGCCGCTGCCGGCGAAGAAGTCAAGAATCCAGTCGCCCTCGCGGCTGGAGGCCTGGATGATCCGGCGCAGAATCCCCAGCGGCTTCTGGGTGGGATACCCGGTCTTTTCCTTACCGGTGGGCGACACGATGGTGTGCCACCAGACGTCGGTGGGCAGCTTGCCGCGCGCGGCCTTCTGCGGGGTCACCAGACCCGGTGCCATATAGGGCTCACGGTCCACGGCGGTCGAATCGAAGTGGTACTGGGCGGGATCCTTCACGTAGACCAGGATCGTATCGTGCTTGGTGGGCCACCGACGGGTCGCCTTCGCCCCGTAGTCATAGGCCCAGATCAGCTCGTTGAGGAAGCTGTCGCGTCCAAAGATCGCATCCAGCATGACCTTCGCATAGTGTGCCTCGCGATAGTCCAGGTGCACATACAGCGTGCCCTCGGGCCCGAGCAGTCGCCAGGCCTCCAGCAGACGCGGTTCGAGGAAGGTCCAGTAGTCGTCAAAGGTGTCATCGTAGGTGCGCAGTTCCCCGCGGATCCGCTGATAGCTCTTGCCCTTAAACCCCACGCTCCCACTCACCCCGGGCTCGGAGCGCACCGCGGTGGTCACATGACGCGCCTGGCTGCGCCCGGTGTTAAAGGGCGGGTCGATGTAGATAACGGTAAAGGACTCATCGGGCAGTTCGGCGAGCAACTCGAGGTTGTCGCCGTGCCAGATTTCGCTGGACTGCGGGAAATCACGCGCCACGGTTAGGGAACCCGATTCAGCCAGGCGTCGGTGGAGAACTTCTCGCGCACGAGGGTCTCCGCCTGGGCATACTCGTCCGGCGTAATCTCGCCGGGAACCGCACCGGTGAGGGTCACAAAGGTCGCCTTCATGGCCTCGATGATTTCGCTCCGGCTGCGCCCGGTCTGGCTGCGCAGCGGATCGACGCGCTTGGCGGCGGAGGTAGTGCCCTTATCCGAGAGCTTCTCCCGGCCGATGCGCAGGACGCGCGCCATCTGGTCGCCGTCCATGTCGTAGCTCATGGTCACGTGGTGCAGCACGCCGCCGCTGCCCAGGCGCTTCTGCGCCGCCCCGCCGATCTTGCCGGCCGGGGAGGTGATGTCGTTCAGCGGCTTGTACACGGCCTCGATGCCGAGCTCGCGCAGCGCGGTGAGCACCCAGTCATCGAGGTAGGCGTAGCTCTCGGCAAAGGTCATACCCTGCACCAGCTCGGCCGGCACATACAGCGAATAGGTGATGATCGCGCCCTTGGCCATCAGCATTGCGCCACCGCCGGAGATCCGGCGCACCACGTCAAACCCCGCGGCCTTGGCGGCGTCGAGATCCACCTCGTTCTTGAGTGACTGGAACGACCCGATCACCACGGCCGACTCGTCCCACTCCCAAATACGCAGGGTCGGGCCGCGGTGCCCAAGTCCCACCTCGCTGGTCAGCACCTCGTCCAGGGCCAGGTGGGTGCGCGGGGGCACCGCCTGGGAGTGGATGATCTGCCAGTCAAAATCACGCCAGTCGGCGGCGGAGGTCACCGAGCGACGGATCGCCGTGGCCACCGAATCCGGGGTGAATCCGAGCAGCTGCGCGCCCTCGGGCAGGGCCGCCTGGATCGCCGCGGCAATGGTGGTGGCGTCGCTGCGCGCATCCAGACCGTTCACCGCGGCGTTGATGTCCTCAATGGCCTCATCGGGTTCGAGGAAGAAGTCTCCGGCGAGCCGGAAGTCCGCAAACACCCCGTCCACCACGTCGAGGTCAACCACCACGAGCTTGCCACCGGGCACCTTATATTCACCGTGCATGGTCCCAGCCTACCGATTCCATGGCAATCCCTGCCGTGTCGGCCCAAACCGGGGCACAATGTTCTCATGACGACGTTTATCCTGGTTCGACACGGCGAAACGATCTGGCACACCGGACACCGGTATGCGGGCATGAGCGATATCCCTCTCGACGCCGAGGGACAGCGCGCCGCCGACGCCCTGGCCGAGTGGGCCGTCGGGGCCCAGCTGGATGCGATCGTGGTTTCCCCGTTGATCCGCGCGGTCAACACCGCGCGCCCCTCGGCCATCGCCCTGGGCATGCCTCTGCACATCGATCCCGACCTGGTCGAGGTCGATTTCGGTGTGGGTGAGGGCAAAACCATCTCCGAGCTGCGCCCCGACTACCCCGACGAGGTGGCCGCGTTTGAGGCGGCTCCGGCGGATTCCCCGCTGCCCGGCGGCGAGGTGGGACGCCACGCGATTACCCGCTACCTCGGTGTGCTCGACAAGCTGCGTGAGCGCTACCCGGCCGGCCGTGTGCTGGTTGTGGGCCACGGTACCGCGATCCGACTGGCGGTCAGCGAGCTGATCGGCATCGAACCCAACCGCTACCGTGATCTAATGCCCGAGATGCTCAACTGCGGCCGCACCACCCTGGAAATCACCGACCGCGGCGTCGCGCTGCAGGGCTTCAACGTGCCTAGCTACACCCCGGGGAGCTCGTCGTGAACATCCAGATACTCGCGATCGAGGGCTGCCCGAGCCTGACCGCGGCCACCGAGAACACCCGCGCGGCACTGGGCGAACTCGGCCGCGACGAGCTGGCAATCGAGCAGATCACCATTCGTGATGCAGCGGACGCCCGCGCGTTTGCCTTTGCCGGATCCCCCACGATCCTCGCCGACGGCGCCGACCTGTTCCCCTCGGATGGTCGCACCGAAGACCTCGCCTGCCGCGTCTACCCCACCGAGTCGGGCATCGCCCCAGCCCCCTCGCGGGCGCAGCTGGTCACCGCACTCCGGGAGCGTTTCGCGCACCCGGTCCACTAATACACACGAAGGAGAACACCATGCAGGCTCTCGTGAACGGTGCCGTCATTGCCGACGCCGCCCCCGAAGACATCGTCCTGATCGAGGGAAACCGCTACTTCCCGCCCGCCTCGATTGCCGCGGGCACGCTCGAGAAGAGCCCCACCCCCTACACCTGCCCGTGGAAGGGTGTGTGCCAGTACTTCGACGTGGTAACCCCCGACGGAACCCGCATCAGCGACGGTGCCTGGAGCTACCCCAACCCCTATGACGGTGCCGAGGAGCGCGTGGGCCACGCCTTCGCCAACTTCGTGGCCTTCGCCCCGGGCGCGACCTTCACGGACTAGCCCCGGCCCGGCTACCAGGCCCCGCCGCGCAGATTGATGCTGCCGGCGGGCCACCGCCTCTCCGGGACGCCCCGTGGCCGGCTAACCCGCCACCGGCACGTGCGCATCCAGCCAGCGAACCAGGTCGGCGATGATCTCCTCGCGGTTGAGCTCGTTGTAGATCTCATGCCGGGCGTCGGGATAAACGTGCAGGGTCACATCGCTCAGCTTGGCGCGATTGCGGTAGGCGGCATCCAGCTTGGTGAGGCCGCGCTCCCCGCCCAGGGAGTCGGCCGAGCCGCCCTGGATCAGCATCGGAATGTCCCGCGGCATCCGGCGCGGCGGCCGCCCAAGCAGCCCGATCGCCTGGAAGAGGTTCCAGGCGGGCTTCTCGGCGATGTCGAAGTTCAGGGGGTCCGCTCGGAACGCAGCCCCGGCTTCGGGATCGCGATTGAGCCATTCCAGCCCGGTGGATTCCGGTCCGCGCCAGGGCTTGTTCAGGTCCCCGGAGTTCAGCACCCCGGGCACCGCGAGGCTCGATCCCGAGAGCACCACGGCGTCGTAGATGGTGGTGGTGTTAACCAGTTTCTGAGCCATCAGCGAGCCCCAACTGTGCCCCAACAAAACCAGCGGGATCCCCGGATACTCGCGGGCGATGGACTCCCCCACGCTGCGCAGCGAGCGGATCGCCCCGCGCACCGCCCCGGGTCCCAGATCCGCGAGTCCACCCGCTTCCAGGCCGGTCCGGCCGTGTCCGCGGTGGTCGTCGGCCACCACCGTATAGCCGGCAGCCACCAGCTCCTCGGCGAGCGCCGCATACCGGCGCGCATGTTCGCCGACCCCGTGGGCGAGGTGGATGATGGCGCGCGGATTCTTCGCCGCCCAGGTATAGGTGTAGACGACAATACCGTCGGCATCGGTGAGGGTCCCCACACGCGCACCGGTGGGGTCGATTGGGCTGTCCTGCTCCGCGCTGCTCATTCCCTCAGACTAGTGATTCGCTGTGAATGCCTCCACCCTCATTTCTTTAGCAAGACTAATGAGTTATGCTAACGATCTATGACGATTGACCCGAACCTGGATGCGACTCAGATCCGCCAGGGCGTTCTCCACCTCTCCCGCCGACTGCGCGCGGAGAAGGCCGATAACGAACTCAGCGACGGCCAGTTCTCGGTGCTTGCCTGCCTCTACCGGCATGGCGCACACACCCTGGGCGGCCTTGCCGAACACGAACGGGTCTCCCCGCCGTCGATGAATCGCACGGTCAACTGCCTGGAGGGCAGCGGCTATGTGGAGCGCGCGGCGGATCCGACAGATGGCCGACGCGTGCTGATCAGCCTGACCCCCGAGGGTCATGACATGGTCGCGCGCACGGTGGTCCAGCGCGACGCCTGGATCGACACCCGGCTGCGCGACCTCTCCCCTGAGGAACGCGAAACCCTGACCCGCGCCGCCGAGATCATGAGGAGGCTCGCGACCGCGTGAGTGCAATGTTTCGCTCCCTGTCCGGATACAACTATCGGCTGTGGTTTATCGGAGCCCTGGTGTCCAATGTTGGCACCTGGATGCAGTCCACCACCCAAAACTGGGTGGTGCTGACCGATCTGACCCATAACGATGCCGTGGCGGTGGGCGTGACAATGTCGCTCCAGTTCGGTCCGCAGCTCCTGCTGGTGCCGGTGAGCGGCTGGATTGCCGACCGGTTCGATCGGCGCAAGATCCTGCTGTGCACCCAGAGCGCGCTGGCGCTGCTGGGTCTCTCCCTCGGCCTGCTGCTGATCCTTGGCCACCCGCAGCTGTGGCACCTCTACCTCTTCGCCCTCCTGCTGGGTCTGGTCAACGCGATCGACGCCCCCGCACGCCAGACCTTTGTGTCCGATCTGGTGGACGAGCACAACATGTCCAACGCGGTGGCCCTGAACGCCGCCTCGTTCAACGCGGCCCGGATGCTCGGTCCGGCCGTGGCCGGTCTGCTGATCGTCGCGGTCGGCTCGGGCTGGGTGTTTGTGATCAACGCCTTCACGTTCCTGGCGATGATCCTGGTTCTGAATAAGCTGCGCCTGAACGAGCTGCGCAAGCGTCCCAAGCGTGCCTCCCGCGGCGGACAGCTCGGTGCCGGTTTCCGCTATGTGAAGGGTCGCCCGGACCTCGTGGTGATCTTTGTGATCGTGCTCCTGGTGGGCGCGTTCGGCCTGAACTTCCCGATCTTTGCCTCCACGATGGCGGTGGAATTTGGTGAGGGCGCGGGTGAGTACGGCCTGCTGTCCTCGATCCTGGCGATCGGCTCGCTCACCGGTGCGCTCCTCGCGGCCCGTCGTCCACGCGCCCGAATGCGGGTCGTGATCCTGGCGGCCGGCGGATTCGGGCTCTCGGCGGCGCTGTGTGCGGCAATGCCCAGCTATCCGGCGTTCGCAGCGGCGACAATCCTGATGGGCTTTTCCTCGGTGAGCATGCTCACCACCGCCAACGGCTACGTCCAGACCACCACCGACGCGGGAATGCGCGGCCGGGTCATGGCGCTCTATATGGCGATCCTGATGGGTGGAACGCCGGTGGGGGCACCGATCATCGGCGCCATCGCCAACGCCTGGGGTCCGCGGCTGGCACTGCTCGTGGCCGGAAGCGTCTCGGTCCTGGCCTCGCTGATCGGGCTCGCCTGGATGGTATTTGCCCGCAACCTGCGCATCCATCGCCACCCCGATTACACCTGGCGTCTGCAGGTCACCCACCTCAGCAGCCCCGGGGAACCGGAATCGGTCGAGTTCTCCGACGAGCTGGCCGCCACCTCCCCGATCACCCTGCCCAAGCTCCCCCGCGAACGCAGCGAACGCAGCGAGCGCGGCGAGCGCCGGGACTAGCTCCTCCCACTAGATGGATACCCGGCCGAGGCTCCCCGCGGACGCCACATACGGGGCCGCACACATCAAACGGGCACCCGGCTTCCGGGTGCCCGTTTGGCGTATGTGGCGAAGCCTAGGAGGCCGGGGTACTCGCGGTGTCGAGCAGGGAGAGTTCCTCGCCGCTCAGCTCGATCTTCAGCGAATCGGTGATCGGGGGCAGCTGCTCGAGCGAACGAGCGCTGGCGATCGGCGCACCCACCGTGGGCTGCTGGCGCAGCCAGGCGAGCGAAACGGCGGCCACCGAGGTGTCGTGAGTGGCGGAGATCGCGTCCAGCGCCTCAAGCACGCGCAGTCCACGCTCGTCGAGGTACTTGACGGCGTCGCCCGCGCGCGGGCTGTCGATCTCAACACCCGGACGGTACTTGCCGCTCAGGAATCCCCGAGCCAGCGCGAAGTACGGGAACACCGAGAGACCATACTTCTCGGCCCGCTCGCGCAGCGCACCCTCAAAATCGCGCTCCACCAGGTTGTAGTGCGGCTGCAGCGCGACCGGCGCGTGCAGGCCGTTCGCGGCCACGATATCCAGCCACTCATCGATCCGATCGGCCGAGTAGTTCGAGATGCCGATGGTGCGCACCTTGCCCGCATCCACCAGCTCGGACAGCGCGCCGACGGTGTCGGCCAGCGGCACGCTCTCGTCGTCAAAGTGTGCGTAGTAGAGGTCGATGTGATCGGTGCCCAGACGGGCGAGGGACTCATCGGCGGCCAGGCGAATGTTGTCGGGGGCGAGGCCCTTCCGGTCGGGCTTGGTGCTGACCTTGGTCGCGATGACCACGTCGTCGCGACGACCGCGCGCGGCCAGCCAGCTGCCGATCACGGATTCGGATTCCCCGCCGGTGTGCCCGGGAACCCAGGCCGAATAGCCGTCGGCGGTATCGATGAAGTTGCCGCCGCCGGCCACAAATGCGTCGAGGATTCGGTGCGAGGTGGGCTCATCCGCGGTCCACCCAAACACGTTGCCGCCGAGGGTGATCGGGGCGATGCTGAGATTCGAATGACCAATGTTTACGTGCTCTGCCGTCATGGTTTTCCTCCCGCGGGATGCTGGTTTTCAGGTATTTCCTTGACCCTAACCCCGCAAAATAACAAACGGGCAAACATGACGTTTCATTCCGCGGCCGACACCCCTAGGGTGGATGCATGACTTCCCCCTCCCTCACCGTTACCGTGCCCGGAAAGACCCTGCTCAAGGCGATTGGTGAGGTGCCCGACGGGGTTGACGTGCATGTCTGGGACCTCAAGTCCCCGGCACCGGCCGCGCACATTGATCTGCTGGTAGCCCCCTACATCGCGCCGAACGTGAAGTTTCCCGGGATCGATGATGTAACCACCACGCTGATCCAGAGCCAGTCCATCGGCTACGACGGTGTCGAGGGCACGCTGCCCCCCGGCCGTGTCTATGCGAATGCGGCCACCGTGCACGAGACCGCGACCGCCGAGCTGACCCTGGCCCTACTGCTGGCCGCCCAGCGTGACATTCCCCGGTCGGTGCTCAACGCCCAGACCGGGCTGTGGCAGGGATCGACCACCCCGAGCGTCGCGGATCGGAACGTTCTGATCGTCGGCTATGGCGGGGTCGGGGCGGCGATCGAGGCACGCCTGACCGGCTTCGAAACGCACATCACCCGGGTGGCCCGCTCGGCCCGCGAATCCGCGTATGGACCGGTGCACGCCCTGGCCGATCTGCCGGGGCTGCTGCCGACCGCCGAGATCGTGATCCTGGCCGTCCCCCTCACCGAGGACACCCGCGACCTCGCCGATGCCGCGTTCCTGGCGGCACTGCCCGATCAGGCGCTCGTGGTCAACATTGCCCGCGGGCCGGTCCTGAACACCGCGGCGGCCCTGGCCGAGGCGGAGTCCGGACGACTGCGCTTTGCGCTGGATGTGACCGATCCCGAACCGTTGCCGGCCGATCACCCGCTGTGGACGCTGCCGAACGTGCTGATCACCCCACACCTGGGCGGTGCCGCCACCTCGATGATGTCGCGGATGGCGGCCCTGGTTCACCGCCAGATCGGGCACCTGCTCGCGGGCGAACCGGTGGAGAACGTGGTCATCCGCTCCTAGGTGTCCGCCGGGTAACCGCCCGATAACCTTTTTGATTGAATGCATCACAACCTCGGGGCTCATGTTATTCTTTGTGGTCTGACCACATACGAGCGCAATGGCGCGCGAACAACGTGAGGGGCACGGAAATGGTTGAAGCGCGGGCATGGCAAATTGTGCTGGAACGGATCGAACAAGATCTGCTCTCCGGCGTGCTGCAGCCCGGGGATCACCTCCCCGGCGAACGCGCCCTGGCCGCCGATCTCGGCGTCGGACGCTCCAGCGTGCGCGAAGCCCTGCGGGTGCTCGAGGTGCTCGGGCTGATCCGCACGGCGAGTGGATCCGGTCCCCGTTCCGGCGCGATCATCGTGGCGCTTCCGGGCGGTGGGATGTCGGCCCTGATGCGCCTACAGGTGGCCGCGCAGGGCTTCAGCGTGGACGATATCGTGCAGACCCGTCTGATTTTGGAAACCGAAACCGTCTCCCGCCTCGCGGGGAACCCCGACAACCGTGCGCTCACGGTTCCGCGCACCCTGCTCAGCGCGATGGACTCGGCCAACCTGACCCCCGAGGAGTTTTTGACCCTCGACGCCCAGTTCCACCTCTCCCTCACCGAGGCGCTGGGGAACCACGTGCTGACGGCGACGATGGCGGGCCTGCGCAGCTCAATCGAGGCGTACGTTCAGTCGGGTCTGCCCGGACTGGCGTCCTGGCCGGCGACGGCCAGTCGCCTTCGCCATGAACACCGCGAGCTGACCGACGCGATCGCCGCCGGCAACGTGGACCTGGCCCGCACCGTCATCCACGATCACATCACCGACTACTACGTTGAGACCGGCCTGGCCGAACGTTCCGGAGAGAGCGTCCCGGCAGCGGCCCGCTAGGTCTCAGCACGCTCGAGTCGATTGACACGCGGGTGCCGGGCGGGCAGGATCGAGGCATGCTTTTACGTCATCTCATCGGTCGCAGCATCCGGAAGTTGCGTACGGCCCAGGGCCGGACGCTGCGCGAGGTTGCCGAGACGGCCGGGGTCTCGCTCGCGCACCTCTCGGCAATTGAGCGCGGCCTTGCCGAGGCGTCCTCAGAGGTGATCGCGGCAATCTCCCGAGCGCTGGGCATCGGACTCGGTGAACTCCTCGATGAGATCCGACACCATACGCACGAGTATGAGGCGCGCGGCAGCTACACGCTGGCGGCCTAGTGATTCTTCCCAGCACGAAATTCACTCCGCGAGCTCGGCTAATCCACTAGTTTGGGCGCATGGCTCATACCCCAAATCTTCTGGAAATCTCCCCCTCGCTGTTTCAGCTGCGGATCGCCGGCGAGCACGCCCATGCACTGAACAGCTTCATCCTGGTGGAGGATTCAGGAGTCAGCCTGATCGATACGGGGTGGCCTGACAGCGCCACACTGATCGAATCGGCGGTAAACGCCCTGGGCCGCACCCGAAATGACGTGACCCGCATCATCCTCACCCACTTTCATGAGGACCACGCGGGGTCGGCCGCCGCGATCACCGAGTGGGGCGATATTCAGGTGATCGCCGGAGCCCCCGAAGCCTCCGCGATCCGCGGCAACGAGCCGGGCCCGCTGGCACAGTTGACTCCCGCGGAAATCACAATCCACGCCCAGCCAACTGTCCCGCCCGCAGGGCCTGCCTGCAGGGTGGACCTCACGGTGGTGGACGGCTCGGTGATCAACATTGCCGGCGGCGCCCACGTCCTGCTCACGCCGGGGCATACCCAGGGCAGCATTGCACTGCACCTGCCCGCCCTCGACACCGTCCTGACCGGAGACACCGTGGCCGAGTTCGGCGGCGAGGTGATCCTTGGAGTGTTCAACGTGAATCGCGCCGAAACCCGCCGCTCGGCGAATCGGATCGCCGCTACCGGGGCGAGCATTGCCGGGTTTGGCCACGGCGAGGCGGTGCTCCACGCGGCGAGCGCGCGAATCGCCGCGGCCACCGATCCCTTCGCCGAGGAACCGGCAACCGCGGTAATTCTCGGCTAGCGCACCGAGCGGCCCTGGCGAGCGCGCCGGCGCATGAGCATCAGCCCGCCTCCAGCCAGGAGCAGGAGCACGACCCCGGCGAGGAGCGGGGCCGCATCACTTCCGGTCGAAGCCAGGCCACCCGAGTCGGCATCCGACCCCGTGTGCCCGGGACCCGAGGTGTTGGAATCCCCGCCACCCGGAGTGCCCGAGTCGCCGGATGTGCCCTCGTCACCGCCGCCGGGTGTTCCCGGGTCGGTCACGGCCGTACCGAGATACCAGGACTCGTCGCTGGCCGGGGCCACCGGCGCGGTGATGACCGTGCCGGTCTCGTCCACCGCGGCCGCACTCACGGTCGCAACGTTGTGGTACTGCCCCTCCACGGCGATGCTGGTCAGCTCAAACGTGCGAGACGCCCCGGGTTCAAGCACCTCGCCCGGCCCAGAGGCCACCGACTGGGTTCCCGACCCGCCCTGCCCGTCGGTGTAGGCATCCACCACCTCGATGTTGGCCAGCGGGGTGTTGCCGGTGTTGGTCACCAGATAGCTCCAGGTCACCTCGGACCCCGATGTCACGGTAGCCCCCGGTGCCGTCGAATACTCGACCCCGTTGGTTTTCTTCAGCACGCTCAGCGCCGGGGCGGGGGCCATCACGATGTCCGCCTCATTCGAGGAGATGGATCGCGGGCTGCCCCGATAGGACGCGGTCGCGCTCACATCGTTGATCGCCCGCGCACCAGAACGTGCCCCGGGATCATCGGCGGTGGTGTCAAAGCGCAGCTCAAACTCCTCGCCGGAGTTCAGCTCACCGGTGGTCAGACGGAAGGCGGTGGCCCCGGCCGCATCCGCGGGGTCGGCGCTCCAGGTTCCCGTGGTGGCGGAGGTCGCGTCGTTCGAGTATTCGATCACGGCACCGGCCGGGGCGCCCGAGAGCGGACCTACCAGCCGTTCGCCAAACGCCGATCCGCGCTCATCCCCGCGGGTGGGCATCCGGTCAAACACCACCAGGTTGGTGACCGCATCACTCAGTACGTTGCGGACATACACCTTCCACTGAGCCGGATCGGATCCGGATACCGGAGCCGAGAGTGCCCAGGCGTCGGTGTCGTGAGCGCGCACCTGCTTGCCCATCAGCAAACCACCCGAAGTCGCGACCTGGGAGTCCTTGGCAAAGCGCGCAATCGAGGGGAGTGCGGGGTTGAAGTTGAAGGTATCGTCCCCGACATAGGCCGGTGAGAAGCCCATCGGAACCGAGGCGAAGGCCGGGTCATCCACCGAGGCGAAGCTGCGCGTTGTCACGCTGCCCTGATCGGCGGCATAGGCCTGCGGCAGTACCCGAACCGGAATCGTATAGCGGAATCCCTGGGTTTCGGCGCGCTCCTGCGGGGTGCCGGCGAGGCGGATGCTGGCCAGGGTATCGAAGGCAAACACCACCACCTGATGTTCCCCGTCGGCCTCGGTGACCGTCTCGGTCGAGATCGTCAACCCACTGCCCGGCACGGGAACCGGCACGTTGGCGGTGGGTGTCTGGGCGTAGGCGGGGCTGACCCCAACGGCATCGTCATAGAACACGCCGACCGGCAGCACCACGCGCATCTTGGCATCGGCGTAGGCGCGCACCGGATCCATGTTGGCGATGTTCACCAGATAGCTGGCATCCTGCCCGACGGTCAGGGTCGAGGGTACGCCGATCACCTGGGTGATGACGGGCACCCGATCGGCCAGGCCGAGTCGGGCGGAGTCCGCGGCGCCGGGCAGCACGACGCCGCCACTCATCACACCGTTGACAACCGCGGTGTTGGTATAGGTTTCGGTCGCGCCCGCGGCACCGGCGAGGCTCGGCACGTACGAGGGGGCCACCTGGGCCTGCGATCCGCCGGGAATCCCCGGGTCCGTGGCCTCCGGGGAGAGCACAATCCGCCAGCCGGTCACCGTCTGTCCCGCGGGCAGCTTCTCCACCTGGGTGTATCCGTCGCTGTCCCAGCCGGTGGATCCGTCCGCGACAAAGCTCATTCGCAGGTCGGTTCCGGTCCGCAGCCCGGACCCGGCGCCATGCCATGCCGGACCGCCGCTCGTGGTGTACTCCAGCCGGTAGGGCACATCCGCGGCGCGCAGCGTCGCGTTGAAGAGAACGGCCAGGCGACGCAGATCGCCCTGTTCAAAAAAGGCGGCGTTGTCCGCGCCGATGCCCGCCGAGTCCTCGATGGTCATGGTGTCCAGTTGCTCGGTGTCCACCGAGTTCAGGAACGAGGCGCGCACCCCGTACTGGGCGAGCCACTGGCCGTTGCCCCACTCAAATGAGTCCTGTCCACCGGAGAAGTTGGCGGTCTTTTCGATCGCCACCGCATGACCGATGGTGCTGGGAATGAAGGCGGGCCCCTGGGTCTTGGCGGTGGGGCGGGTACTCCAGGTGCCGCCGTGATCGCTCACCTCGAGCCCCACCACGTTTTCGGGCGGCCGGGTCCCGTCGGGGAAGGTGGCCTCGGGATAGGAGACGGTGAATCCGAGCTGCGCACCGGCACCGGCCATCGGCGCGGTGGAGGGGCCGTAGGCGGTTCCGGTGCGTTCCCAGACGGCCCGTAGGCCGGTTGCCGGAGTGCCCGATACGGTCCAGGTGCCGCCGATACTGGTGAAGGTATTGGTGATCACGGCACCGGAGGGCAGCACATCGGTGAGGCGCTGACCCCAGGTGGTGAAGGTGCCACCCTCGGGACCGGAGTCCCTGGTGGCCACGTCAAACGTGTACTCGACGATGCGATTGGAGCCGCCGAGGATCGTCGCGAAGTTCTTGGTCGGAGAATAGTTGAGGTTGCCCACCACCCGGGTGAGCACCGAGGCGGTGGGGGCGGTTCCCGTGTCGCTCGGGGTCCCGGTCACGTGGGCGATAAATGTGGTGGTGGGGTCCATGACCGCGGTGTTGACCTGCGTCACCGTGAAGACCACCTCGTTGAGGCCCTCGGTAATGTCGCGCAGAGAGAGGTGCACGGTGTTAGTGCCCTCATCGTAGGCGGGTGCGGTTGCCACGATGTTTGTGCCGCCAAAGGGCACGGCATCGAATTTCACTCCGGCGGGTAGCGCGATGGCCAGGTTGATACCGGTGGCCGGAGAGGATGCGTTGGCGGTGGGGGTCAGGATCGAGACGGTGTACCGAAACGCCTTCCCCACCGGCACCGTCTGTGGGGCCGAGATTTCGAGTGTGTAGTCGGGGGTGGCCGCGCGGGCAGGCGCGGTTCCGGTGATCAGGATGGCCAGCATCATGAGGGTGGTGATCAACGCCGCAAGGGCGGATCGCCTCCTTCGGTGGCCGGTGATGGGGGCTGACGGCAGTGGCATGCTTCGGTCCTCTAGAACGTGTGTGATGGTTAGGATTTTTGTCTTCCACACGGTGAGAGTGAGCGATCGTGATTTCGTGACGACAATATGAAATACTTTATGATTAGTTCAGCGAGGCGGGACGCCCTCATGCGAGCCGGCCAGCGTCGAACCCGGCATCAGACTTAGATGGGAAACGGCGATTCTCGACACGTCCGATCAGCACCTGCTGGAGCAGGCGCGCCTCGGCGACCGCGGAGCCACCGACGAACTGTATCGACGCCACTTCCCCGCCCTCCTTCGCGCCACCCGCCAGTGGGAACGCGGTCACGAGGCCGCCGAAGACTATGCCGCCGAGGCATTCGCCCGCTTCCTTGCACGACTCGACCGGGGTGGCGGACCCACCCACAACGTGCGCGCCTATCTCTATACCACCGCACGCAATCTGATCTATCAGGACCTTCAGATCAAGCTCCCCACCTCCCCCCTCGACCCCGAGGGTACCGGACTGCCCACCCTGCCCGGTTCGGATCACCGGTTTTCCCGTGACGCCGAGTTCACCCCGCTGCGGGAGGCGTTTGATTCGCTTCGACCCGCCTGGCAGGAGGTGCTCTGGTACGGGGAGGTCGAGCGGGCGAAACCGCGGGAGCTCGCGCTCGTGCTGGGACTCTCCCCCAATGCCTGCTCGCAGCTGCTCATCCGCGCCCGACGCGGCCTGGCCGAAGCCTTCGCCCACGCGCAGGCGCGGGCCGAGCTGCCGGCCGAGTGCCACCCGTTTATCCCGCAGATCCTGGCGCTGCGAGCCGGCAAGCGCCCGCGCTCGCTGTCCGCACCCTTCCGACGGCATCGGGAGATGTGCGAGCACTGCCGGGTGATCTCGCGCCGCACACCGGCGGATGGGACCACACTCGCGCTCCTCCTCGGCCCGCTCATCCTCGGCCCGGCCGTGGTGGGCGGCGGCGTGCTCGTGGGTGGTGTTTCGGAGACGGCACGGGCGGTCGCCCTCCCCCTGGCCGCGCAGTCGACCGGCGTTCTGGCGGCGGCCGCAGTGGTGGCCACCGCGGTGACCATCTCGATCATCACCATCCTGAGCTCCCCCGAGGCCACTGCGCCACCGGTCTCGACCTTGGCGTCAACACCCCTCGCCACCCCGACACACACGGACGCCACCACGCCCGCACCGAACGAGCAAGCCCCGGCTCCCGCGCCCTCCGAGCAGACCGGTCACGCAGGCGTGCACATCGAGGCCGCCGCACCCGCCACCGCCGCGGGCACCTTCCCCCTGACAATCACCACGGCCAACACCGGCGGTAACGCCGGGGAGGTATCCTTTTCGATCACACTCACCGGCCCGGGCACGCTCGTCGGACTCACCCAGGGGGCGGGTATCGGCTGGTACTGCGCAACCAGCGAATCGGAATCCACCTGCGCGCTGCCCGAGATCCCCGCGGGTGCGCGCGGCGAATTCACGCTGTTCGTGACACCCACCGGGGTATCGGGCGAAATCATCACCGCGGGTCTCAGCCTGCTCACCGGGGAGGCCACCCATACCGAGGCGCTGAGCATCCGTCTGGACTAGATACGCCGGTTAAACAAACCAGCCCCGTGACTGGAAATCCAGTCACGGGGCTTCGAATTATAAGTCCGGCGGTGTCCTACTCTCCCACAGGGTCCCCCCTGCAGTACCATCGGCGCAAAGAGTCTTAGCTTCCGGGTTCGGAATGTGACCGGGCGTTTCCCTCTTGCTATGTCCACCGAAACAGCTAATTCGTGGTTATGTCTCTAGTCTACACGGCGGAAACGACACCCTCGACCACGGTGTAATCGGCGGGGGCCAGGCCGGCAGCGGCGGCCGCGTCCAGCAGCACCGTCACGTGCGGGTGCGACTGGATGGCGGAGGCGGGAATCTCGGGACTGATCGGCCCGTTAATCGCACGCGCCACGGCATCGGCCTTGTGTGCGCCGAAGGCCAGTAGGAACAGGTGCCCGGCGCGAAGAATCGTGCCCACACCCTGCGTAATGGCGTGTCGCGGCACCTCATCGATGGTCTCGAAGAAGCGGGCGTTGTCCTCGCGGGTCTGCTCGGTCAGCGGAACCCGTCGGGTCAGCGAGTCCAGCGGGGAGCCGGGCTCGTTAAACCCGATGTGCCCGTTGGCTCCGATCCCCAGGATCTGCCAGTCCACCCCGCCGGCCGCGCGAATGGCGTCCTCATAGGCGGTCCCGGCCGACTCCAGCGTCTCCGGGTTGCCCGAGGGTACGTGCACACGTTCGGGATTGAGCCCGAGGGTCTGGGTCACCTCGGCATCGATCACGTGGTGGTAGCTCTGATCATGGGCGGGGTCGATGCCCACATACTCATCCAGCGCGAATCCACTGACCCGGGACACATCGATTCCCTCGGTCCGGACCTTCTCGGCGAGCGCCGCATAGATCGGCAGTGGGGTGGAACCGGTGGCCAGGCCCAGCACGGTTTCCGGATTGGTGGTGATGGCACGGGCCAGAATTTCGGCTACGTACTCCCCGGCCTCGGCCGGTCCCGATACAACGAATACTTCAGACACTGTTTGAAACTCCAATGAGGGCGGCGCCAACGGCGGCCACCGGGTGGGTTCTGGGGATCACACGGATGCGTTCACCCAGGCGCAGCGAGGCGATAAACGGGGAGGCCTCGGCCCACTCGTTTAGCACCGCATCCACGCCGGACAACAGGGGTTCGCCGAGGCTGGTGACGCCTCCGCCCAGCACCACCGTGCGCACATCCACGCTGAGCGTGAGGATGCGAACGGCGGTTGCCACCCCCTCAAAAAGCAGGGCACGAATCCGACCGGCAACCGGATCTCCGGCGGCCGCTGCGGCCATCATATCGTGGACCGGTGAGGTACCGGTGGTCGGCCATTGGCGGGCAATCGCCGAGCCCGAAGCCACGGTTTCCAGGCAGCCTCGCTGGCCGCAGGAGCAGATCACCCCACCGGAATCCACGGGGATGTGCCCGATCTCTCCGGCCACCCCCGAGCTGCCCCGACGCAGGTGCCCGTCGAGGACAATTCCGGCGGCCAGGCCCGTCCCCAGGTTGAGGTAGGCCAGCCCATCGGTGCCCAGGGAGGTGTCGCCCCCGGTGGTGGCCACATAGCGGTAGGCACCCACCGCGGCGGCATTGACGTCGTTTTCCACCGAGACTCGGGTGCCCAGCCGCGCGGCGGCCTCGCTCCCCAGATCGAAGCGGTCCAGGCCCAGGTTGACCGCGTGCTCAACCCGACCGATCTGCGCGTTGACCGCCCCGGGGATCCCGATCCCGATCGAGGCGAAGCGATCGGGGGTGAGGCCCACCCGCTGCGCCAGCTCGGCACTGGTTTCCAGCACCGAGGCGAGCACCTGGTCGCGGCCGTAGCCGGTGGGACGGGTCAGCTCCTCGACCGCCACGTCATTGTCATCGAGGACCACCGCGGCGGTTTTGGTGCCGCCGACATCGATCCCCAGTCTCATCGCGGTACCTCTTCCGCCGCGAAACCGCCGCTGAGCCAGCGCTCCAGGAACGCCTCCCCGGCCAGGCGCGAGGCACCCAGGGTGGCGATCTGCGCATCGGCGCGGTCGGGCGCGGGCCAGCCCATGTCCACGGTGGAGGGGTTGTCACCGCGCTCGCGCAGCAGGGCGAGGACCGCCTGCACCCGCTCTCCGCGGTGGTTGTTCTGCCCCAGCACCACGATCGGCACGCCGGTGGGAATCTCGGCCACGGCACCCGAGAGGTCGGTGCCGTCCACCAGGTGGAAGATCAGTCCCGCGTCGCGCGCCTCGGCGGTCTGGGCCGCGTGCGGCCCCCAGGGCAGCGGGCCCACGGCGATGTTCGGGACGCCCTCGACGGTGACCACGTGCACCGGTGCCTCGGGGCTCGGCGTGGGCAGGGAAACTCCGGGCAGCACATCAAAGGTTGCGGCCACCGCGGCGGGCGTTGGCCAGGCGGTGTCGGGAACCGGCTGCGAGGCAGCCTCGGCCCGCAGGGTGCGGCCGCGGTCGGCAAGCACTCGCAGGCGCTCGGCGGCCTCGAGTACCCGCTCGGCGGGCAGCACGCCGGATTCGATCGCCGCGGCCACATGAGCCTCGATCTCCCCCATCTGCGGATCGGTGTTGTTGCTGCCGATGCACAGCAGGTCACAGCCCGCGGCGAGCGCACGCACCGCGGCCTCGGGGATTCCGGTCTTGCCGCTGGCACCGGTCATATCCAGTGCGTCGGTGACAATCACACCGGTGAAGCCCAGCTCGCCGCGCAGCAGGTCCTGCAGGATCGTGCGCGACAGGGTGGCCGGGTGCTCGGGATCCACCTGCGGCAGCATGATGTGCGAGGTCATGATCGTGTTGGTACCCGCGGCGATGGCGTCCACAAACGGAATCAGCTCGCGCTCACGCAGCTCCTCCAGCGAGCGGTCAATCACCGGCAGCGACAGGTGCGAGTCGTTCTCGGTGTCGCCGTGGCCGGGGAAGTGCTTGGTGCTGGCATCGATGCCGCGGCCCTGCACTCCGCGCACCCAGGCGGCGGTGTGGACACCCACCGCGTGGGCGTCGGTACCGAAGCTGCGGGTCCCGATCACCGGGTTGTTGGGGTTGGAGTTGATGTCGGCGTCCGGGGCGAAGGTCATCGTGGCCCCGGCATCGGCGAGTTCGTATCCCACCCGGGCGGCGATGCCCTCGGTGCCCACCGGATCGCCCAGCTTGCCGAGGATCGCGTTCCCTGGGAAGGGCGAGCCGGTCTGGTGGTGCAGGCGGGTGACGTCCCCGCCCTCCTCATCGATCGCGATGACCGCGTCGGGATTGGCATCGAGGATCGCCGCGGTCAGCTCGCGGAGCTGACTCGGGGATTCGATGTTCATCGAGAACAGGCACACCCCGCCGAGGCCGGCGCGCAGGCGCACGGCCAGCCAGTCGGGCAGCTCGGGGCCGTCAAAGCCCGGGAGCATGGTCGCGGAAATGGCGCGGAGAACCTCGGGGCTGAGGGAGGAGTTGGTCATGGTTATCCCTTCACGGCACCGGAGACCAGGCCACTGGTCATTCGGCCCTGAACGATCAAGAAGAAGACGATCACCGGGATCGCCATGAGGGTGGATCCGGCCATGATGGCGGCCCAGTTGGTGGTTCCGGTGAGCGTCTGGAACGTACGCAGCCACACCGGCAGGGTCATCATGTCGGGCCGGGAGTTGACCACCAGGGCCAGCAGGAACTCGTTCCAGGCCTGGATGAATCCGAACACACCGGTGGCCACCAGGCCCGGGGCCAGCAGCGGGAAGGTGATCTTCCAGAAGGCACCCGAACGCGAGAGCCCGTCAACCATGCCGGCCTCCTCGAGCTCCACCGGAATTCCGTTCACAAACCCGCGCAGGGTCCAGATCGTAAACGGCAGCACGGTGGCCACGTACACCAGGGTCAAACCGGCAATCGTGTTGAGCAGGTGCCAGCCATCCAGCACCCGATAGGTCGAGACGATCATGGCCTCGGCGGGGATCATCTGGATGATCAGGATGGTCAGGATGAACGCCTTGCGGCTCTTGAAGCGGAAGCGGGTCACCGCGAGCGAGGCCAGGAAGGCAAACACCAGTGCCACGGTCACCGTGAGCAGGGTCACCATCAGCGAGTTCCCCAGCGCCGGCAGGAACGGGGTTCGGCCGGGCTCAAAGAGCACCGTGTAGTAGTTGCGCAGGGTGAAGTTATCCGGCCAGAAGTGCAGCGTGGTCGAGCGGATCTCGTTGTTGGGCTGGAAGGAGGTGTTGATCATCCAGTACACCGGGAACACCGCGCACAGGAAGATGATCACGGCGATAACGCTCAGCACCACCGTGGTGGTTTTGCGCCGGCGCAGGGCACCGGAGGTCACGCGCTTGGACGGCGGGGTGGTCCCGCGCAGGGTCGGGCCGAGGGCGGTTTGGCTGGTCACAGCTCTTCCTCCTTGATGCTCTGACGGACGTAGTACAGCGAGATGGCCATCAGGATGATCACCGTGATCACGGCGATGGCACCACCGATGCCGTACTCTCCGCTACCGAGCGAGGTTTGATAAATGTACACACCGAGGGTGCTGGTCTGTTCCTTGATACCGCCGATACCCTGCAGCGCGTAGATCTGGGTGAACACCCGCAGGTCCCAGATGATCTGCAGGATGGTGACCACCACAAAGATCGACTTGAGGTACGGGAACACGATCAGCCGGAAGCGGGCCAGGTAGCCGGCACCATCGAGCGAGGCGGCTTCAAGCACCTCGTCGGGGACCTGGCTGAGGCCCGCGTACACGGTGAAGGTCACAAACGGAACGGCACCCCAGATCACGATGATCGCGGCCACGAAGAAGAAGCTCACCGGGTCGATCAGCCACGAGTGCTGGTGGAAGTCCAGCCCGAACACGTTCACCAAAACGTTGTTGATGACACCGTAGTCGGTGTCAAAGATCCAGCCCCAGACGATGGTTGCGGTCAGCGCGGGCATCGCCCAGGCCAGCAGCAGACCCACCGAGAGCAGGAGGCGGAAGAACTTGGTGAGGCGGGTCATCATCATCGCGATGAGGGTTCCCAGCACCATGGTGATCACCACGCAGACCAGGCAGAACAGCAGCGAACGCCCGAGGACCTCCCAGAAGGTGGGGTCGCTGAGCACCTTGGCGTAGTTGCCAAAGCCGATCCACTCCGGCGGGGCCCCAAATACCTGGGCGCGGCCGAACTTCTGGAACGACATGATGATCAGGTTGATCAGCGGCCAACCGATCACCACACCGAGCACCACGATCGAGGGCACCAGCAGGGAGTACGGGGTGAACTTGGCACCGAAGCGGCCGCGCGCGTTCGCCTTGCCGCCCGCCGGCGTGGTCGCCGAGGCCTCCTCCGGCGCGTCTGGCACCCGCGGTGGGGCGCTATTCAGGGTAGACATCTGAAACTCTCTTCGTTGAAAAAGTGTGGGGATGGGACCGGAAGGGGATTCGATCGGGTTCGCCGGGGTATTACGGGGTGAAGCGGGTGGGGAGGGGAAGCCGGCCGGGGTGTGTGGTCCCCGGCCGGCTAGCTGGGAGCGGATCGGCCGCGACTGTGCGGCCGATCCGGGTGGCGTTAGCCGTTGAGGATGCCGTCGATCTTCTTGTCAAGCTCCTTGGCCAGGGAATCAACATCCCCGCCCTGGGCGATCTTCACAAAGAAGTCCTGCAGCACACCGGCGGCCTCAACATCGGCCCACTTGGGCGATGCGGGGGTCAGGCGGGCGTGAGCGGCGGCCTCGGCGGTTGCCTTGGCGACCTCATCGGTGCCGAGCTCCTTGGCCAGCGACAGCTTGGCCGGAACCAGACCGCCCTTGGCGTAGATGGTCTGGAACTCGTCGCTGAGGATGATCTTCAGCGCCTTGACCGCCAGTTCCGGGTGCTTCGACTTGGCCGAAACGGCAATGTTGGATCCACCGGCCATGACCGATGCAGCGCCGCCGTCCTTACCGGGCAGTGCGTAGACGCCCAGGTTTTCTTCCTGGTCGGGGCAGCCCGGGGTCTCCGAGTCGGCCTTGGCCAGGATCGACCACTTGACCCAGCTCGGTGCCGAGAGCTGCAGGCTGGTGCCGTCGCAGAAACCAACCTGCGGGTTGTCTTCCTTGCCGTCCTTCGGGGCGCGCGAGGCGTTAACCATGGCGTCCTGAACCTGCTTCAGACCCTCGATGGACTTCTCGCTCGAGAAGGTCGAGGACCACTTGCCATCCTTGAAGGTGGCCACATCGCCACCGTTTTCCCAGATGAACGGCAGGGCGTTGTACCAGTCCTGTCCGGGCCACCAGATGCCCGACTTACCGGGGTTGTCAGTCGCGAGCTTCTTACCGTTGGTGACGTAGTCGGCGAGGGTGGTGGGAACCTCCAGGCCCGCGGCGGCGAGGGCGTCCTTCTTATAGAAGACGAGGCGTGCACCGGAGTACAGCGGGGCGGCGTAGAACTTGCCGTCGTAGCTACCGGCCTCCACGAAGCCGGGCAGCAGGTCCTTGCCGCCGAGCTCGTCGAAGTCCTTGGTCAGGTCGAGGAAGGCGCCGGCCGAGGTGAAGGCCGCTGCCTGGGTGTTACCAACTTCGACAACGTCGGGGCTGTCGCTGCCCGAAAGGTTGGTGTTGAGCTTGTCCACCAGGCCGGTCCAGGACTGCTCCTCGATGGTCAACTTTGACCCGGGATTTTCCTTTTCGAACGTGGAGACGAGGTATTCGCGCGCTTCCTTGGGGGTGTCGGTACCCACCAGCCAAACACGAATGTTGGCATCGGATGCTTCGCTGGATCCGGGGCTGCCGTTACTTGCGCAGCTGGTCAGAGCCAGGGCCGACGCGGCCACGAGGGCCAGTACTCCCAGTTTCTTCTTCATGATGCGTTCCTTTAACAATTGGTGTGACGAGGTGATCATGTGATCGGTTTTGAGTTCTCGGTTATGAAACTCCGAGCTGTCCGGAGAGGACGAGGACGGCCGCGCCACGCAGGACGATGTCCTGGCCTAGCGCGGTCATACGCAGCGTCAATTCAGCATGGATGTCGCTGATTGTGCGCTGACGAATGGTCTCGAGCACCGCGTTCGCAAACGCGCCCTCGAGAAGTGTGGTGGGTCCGCTGAGGACAATTTCGGAGAGGTTGAGCACACCAACCACGGGGGCCAGGGCGATGCCCAGGCGCTCTCCGGCGGCGGCCAACAGAGCTTCGGCGGCGGCGGGATCGGCGGCCTGCTCAAGCTGTTCGGCCAGGCGACCGGCTGCCACCCAGGCCTCGACACAGCCGTCCTTGCCACACGCGCAGCGCGGACCGCCGTCGGTGCCCACCACAACGTGACCGATCTCACCGGCGGCCGAGCGGCTGCCCGAGACCGGAGCACCGTCCACGATCAGGCCGGCACCCACACCGGCCCCGATCTGAATCAGGATCAGGTCGCTCGCGGCGTCCTGGCTCCCGAAGGTGTGCTCGGCGAGCACCGCGGCGTTGGCGTCATTGGCGACGGTGACGGGGAGGGCAAAGCGTGCAGCCAGCAGATCGCGCAGCGGCAGGTCGTGCCAGCCGAGGTTCGGGGCGGTACGGATGCGTCCCTCGCCGTCGACCACACCAGGGCTACCGACGCCGATGCCCAGGATGGGTGAGGTCTCGTCGCGCAGGAGACGCTCAACCAGGGCATAGACGATTTCCAGGGCGTCCTCGCCCACCGCGGTACCGCGGGGAGCGGAGATGCGCTCGATGATCGTGCCACCGAGATCAAACCGGGCCGCGTGGAAGGCCACCTTGTCGGAGAGGTCCATCCCGATCAGGTGGAAGGCGTGGACGTTGAGCGCGAGCAGGGTTGCGGGCTTGCCCGGACGCGCATCCTCGCGCTGTCCGAGTTCGGCGATCAGGCCCTCCCCGATCAGCTCCCCCACCAGGTCCGAGATGGTGACCCGGGTGAGGCCGGTGCTGCGGGCGATGTCGGCCCGGCTGAGACCCTCGGTGCGGTAGAGCTGCTGAAGAACGAGTGAACGGTTGTGACTCCGGGCGTGCTCGGGGAGAACCTTGGCGGTGGGGCGCAGCCCACGCAGGCCCCCGCCGGCGCGGGGCACGCGCCCCGTCGCTGCGTTGCGATCGGTGTCTACTCCATGAGTCATGTTTGTTAGTAAAGCTTACGAACAAATTAACAACAAGTGTTTTTTGGCTCGTTAACACAAACGTTACAGACACAAAACATTTCGGCCGCCCCGGAAGACGGCCGAAATGACGAGAACTGAGCTAGCTCAGGGCGATCTTTTTTGCCCCTCCCCAGACCGAGTTGGACACGCTCAGGGTTTTGAGCTCGGCGTCCGCCGGCAGATCAAAAATGACTGATCCGGTCACCGAATTGCCCGGGTTGATCTCGGAGATCCAGGTGTCGGCGGAGCTGGTGTCGTAGATGGTCGCGCTGCTGTCGGCGTTGAAGCTGCGTCCCTGTGCATCCTCGATCTTGAGGAAGTTGACCAGGAATGTTTCGGGCTTGTCACCAACATTTTTCACCGAGAGCGACACGCGGACAAAACGTCCCTGCGCGGTGGCCGAGAGGTACTGACCACCCACGGTGGTTCCCGCCTCCTCGACCCCGGTCACGGTGAACTCCATCGATCCGGCGGTGACGGCCTCGCCGATCCCGGGCAGCGTATCCTTGGGCTTCTCCTCGGCCGGCTTTTCTCCGGCAACCTCTTCGCCCGCCGGCGCTCCGGCCGCAGGCTTACCCTCGGGTGCGGGCTTGGACTTCCCTCCCCCACCGGCGGCGATGCTCGAGATGATAATGATGGCCGCGATGATGCCCAGAACGGTCAGCACCTTGTGCCGGGCAAACCAGTTCCGGCGCTTGGCCGGGGTCACACCGTTCGGTGCCGAGTTGTCGGGGACGGGGAGGGTGTTCTGAGGGGTGCTCATGGTGGTTGTGTCCTTCGTGTCTGGGGCGGCGATCCGGTTGTCCTGGCGACCCGGGCCGTGTCTTGCTGTGGTTCCCAGCCAACCAGCGACGGCCATCCCCGCACACCCACCAAACGGGCCGGACGCTCCCGCCGTTCGGGGGGAATGACCCCCCTCCTCACTCCCGCCGCTCGGGGGCCGCGGCGAGAGCCTTCGCTGCCATACGATGAGGTGCATGACCATTCCCCCACCCCCGCTCCCATCGCCTGAATCGTCGCCGCGGCGCCGAAGCGCCGATGCTGCCGTGTCACGCGGTCGAGCGTTTGTGCGTGGGCTGGTCACCACGATCTGGGTCGCCGTGGGGATCTTCTTCGCGGTGCTCCCGTTTGGTCAGCACATCGGCAATGAGGATCGGGGGATCCCGCCCACCAGCCCGGGCATCGCATTGGCGGCCGGGATCGGCGCCCTGCTTATGATCGGCGCCGCGATTCTGCTCGTCTGGCGCACCCGTTACCCCTATCTGGTGACCGCGATTGCCGCCGGCATCGCCCTCTTTCTGCCCTCGACTCCGGTTCCCGCGCTGATTGCCCTGGTCTCTGTCCTCCACCGCCGACGCGGACCCTGGGTGTGGATCATGACCGGTGCCGTCGCCCTGGCCTGCGGGGTGTCCACCCGCTGGGATGCGCAGTCGACCTCGAACTCACTGATGTCTACCTTCGCCGGACGGGGTGCCAGCCCGGACGAGGTGCTCGCAACCCTGCCGTGGGCGGTACCGCTGTCGGTGTTCCTGCTCATGCTGCCCTTTGTTGCCACCGGCCTCCTGCTCCGTGCACGCTCGGAGCGCGATGTCGCTCTGGTCGAGGTTCAGGACACCCGGCAGAGCGCGGCGACCCTCAGTGACGAGGTGAGCCGGCAGCGAGAGCGTCAGGAGGTGGCCCGGGAGATCCACGACACCCTGGCCTCCCGGCTGTCCACGCTGTCCCTGCACGCGGGCGCCCTGGAGGTTAACGCACGCGAGAGTGACACCGCCCTGGCCGGAGCCGCAAGCGTGGTGCGCGAGTCCGCACAGCGCTCCCTGGACGATCTGCGCTATGTGGTTGATGTGCTGCGGGACCCCGCTCAGGCGCAGGGCTCAAGAATCGCCGCCGGTCGGACCTCGCTCGCGGATCTCCCCGACCTGATCGAGGCCTCCGAGGCGCTTCCCGGCGGAATCGTCTCCAACGTCTTCCTGTCCGACGCCGCGGGCTGCGACCCCCGGGTGGCACACGCCTGCTACCGAATCGTGCAGGAGGCGCTGGCTAATGCCCGACGTCACGCGCCGGGGCAGACGGTCTCCCTGTCGCTGCGTGGCGGTCCGGGCGCGGGTCTGACCCTCACCCTTACCAACCCCGCGCCGGAGGGCCTGACGCCCACCTCTGTGGGCGGAGGCCACGGAGTGACCGGCATGACCGAGCGCGCCACACTCCTGGGTGGAACCCTCACCGCACGTACCGACGACCATGGCGTCTTTGGAATTTACGCCTGGCTCCCGTGGATTCCCCCGGTGCTCACGGTTACCGACGCCCCGGCTAGCGCATAACAAAGCCAGCGCTGCCAGAGGCCGGCTTCACCCGGAGCGTCAGGAACGTCACCCTGCTTGATGTGAGCCTCACGCCGGAGCGTCACGAACGTCACCCACTGACTGCCGCAACCTCCCGGCGGCGGGGCTAAGCCCTAGAATCAAGGGGTGACTTCAGGCAGCGTTTCAATTCCTTCCGGTGTTCAGCACATTGATGTGCTTGTGATCGACGATGATCCTTTTGTCCACACCGGAATCGAAGCCATCCTGGCGGCCACCCCCGATCTACGCCTGGTTGGCACCCGCCTAGACGGTGCCGACGTTATGGCCGCATGCGCGCAGCTTCGACCCGACGTTGTTCTCATCGATGTACGGATGCCCGGAATCGACGGCGTGGCCGCGGTCACCATCGCCCAGGGGCTGCCGGTTCCTCCGCAGTTTGTCATGATGACCTCCTTCGATGATGGCCCACGGGTGGTGGACGCGATCGCCGCGGGTGCCGCGGGTTTCATCCTCAAATCCGACGGCCCTGACGCGATTACCAACGCCATCCGTGGGGTCTCCCGCGGCGAGACGGCGCTGTCTCCGCGCAGTGCCAAGCACCTGGCCGACTGGGTTCGTGCCGGCGGCTCGGGTGCCCCGCAGGAGCGTGCTCGCCAGAGCCTGGACCTGCTGTCCCCGCGCGAACGCGACATCGCCTTTGCCCTCCTGGACGGCTCCTCGAACGCCGAAATCGGACGCCGCCTCTTCATCGCGGACTCCACCGTCAAGTCGACGCTGCAGGACATCCAGCTCAAGCTCGGTGCCCGCAACCGCACCGAGATTGCGGTCCTGGTCGCTCGCTCGGGCCTGGACCGCTAACCCCGGAGTTAAACACGAATAGCCTCACCCTCATCCAGGGCAAGGCACAGCCGCGCCAGCACACACCACAGCCCGGGTTAAACACGAAAGCCCCACCCTTCAGGATGAGACCACCAACACCAGCACCACAAACAATGCTGTTAAACAAGGAAAGCCCCGACCATGAAGGTCAGGGCTCTCAACCTGCAACACACAACGTGTTGTAAAGAAGTCCGGCGGTGACTTACTCTCCCACAGGGTCCCC
>NZ_RCUY01000016.1 GCF_003667575.1 Mycetocola lacteus
ACCATGAATCCCCGTACCCCTCGCGCCGCTCATCCCGAGCCCGTTCGCGTGTGGTCTTCAGCATCGCCCTCGCCGGCGTGAGTATCGGCGCCCTGACGGCGTGTGGCGGTCCCGGAGGCGGGGGACCGGCCGCCGAAAACTCAAACACCGTGACCATCGCCACCAATATCGGTGGTGAGGAGGCGGCGCAGCTGGAAAAGTCCTGGGCTGCATGGGCCAAGGACAACAACATCACCATCAAACTGAATACCGATAAGGGGTTTGAGCAGCGTATTCAGTCGCAGGTTCAGGCCAATAAGACCCCGGACCTGGCGATCTTCTCCCAACCCGGGTTGCTCGCCGACCTGGCGAAGAAAAAGGCCCTGCAACCGGCCAATGACGAGGTACAGGCGGCGCTGAAAAAGAACTATCCCGCCGACTGGCAGCGCTATGGAACCGTTGATGGCACCGTCTACGGGGTACCGATCCTGGCAACCGTCAAGGGGTTCATCTGGTATTCGCCGAGCCTATTCGCCGAGCGGGGGTGGGACGTTCCGGACACCTGGCAGGGCCTGCTGGATCTGACCGCCAAGATTCAGGCCGACACCTCCGCCCCGCCCTGGTGTGCGGGATTCTCCGCCGGCGCGGCCAGCGGCTGGCCCGGAACCGACTGGATCGAAGACGTGGTCCTGCGTCAGTCCGGTCCCAAGGTCTACGACGACTGGGTGGAAAACAAGATCCCCTTCAGCGATCCGCGTATTCAGTCGGCGTTTGAGGAGACCGGGAAGATTCTGCTGAACCCCGACTACGTTAATGCGGGCTTCGGAGGCCCCACCTCGATCAACGCCACCGGCTATGGCGACGAGATCGCCGCCGCCTTCAAATCCGGCAAGTGTGTCCTCACCCATCAGGCATCCTTCTTCGACACGTTTGCCCAGAGCGCGGGACTCAGCGTCGGACCCGACGCCGACCTGTGGGCCTTCCCGACCCCGGGATTTGGCGCAGACGGTGGCAAGAACAACGCGGTTACCGGGGCCGGCGACACCGTAGCGGCCTTCAATACCAAGGCTGCCTCGGCCAAGGTGCTCGCCTATCTGGCCTCGCCCGAGTGGGCAAACTCCCGGGTCAAGCTCGGGGGTGTGATCTCGCCCAACACCGGGCTGGATCCCGACGCCGCATCGAGCCCGATTCTCAAGGAGTCGATCTCGGTCCTGCAAAACCCCGACATTACCTTCCGGTTCGATGCCTCCGACCTGATGCCCGCGGCGGTGGGAACCACCTCGTTCCTCACCGGAATCACCGACTGGATCGACGGGGGATCCCTCTCGGATATCACCAAGAAAATCGACGCCAGCTGGCCCGTCAAGTAGCCGGTAGGGCGCATAATGCCTGAACTTTTCGATTGGATAGCCACGCTGCCGATCCTGCTTCAGGGTGTGGTCATCATCGTGGTGTTTGTGGCCGTGGTGGGGCTGATCGTCCTGGCGGTGGAATTCCTTCCGCGGCCCGGCCGGGGCGGAACGATCTTCCGGATCTCCCTGGCCGTGCTGGTGCCGGTAATTATTTTGGCGCTCCTGCATACATACGAAATTGCGATCGCCGGTGGTGCGCTGGTTGGGCTGGGACTGTTCCTGCTCGACCGGCGCGCCCGCCGGGGTGCGGGATCCCTCCTCCAGTTGTGGGCGTTCCTCGCCCCCGCCGGGGCTCTGCTGGTCCTGGGCTTGGTGATCCCGTTTATCCGCACCGTGCTGTTTGCATTTCAGGATGATTCGGGAACCGAGTTTGTGGGTTTCGAGAACTTTGCCTGGATCTTCTCTAATCCGGACAACCTGGTCACCGTGGTGAACACGCTGATCTGGGTGCTGGTGGCTCCCGCGGCCTCGACCCTCCTGGGGCTGATCTACGCGGTGTTTATCGACAACAGTCGGGGCGAGAAGATCTACAAGCTGCTGGTATTTCTCCCGATGGCCATCTCATTTGTTGGAGCATCGATTATCTGGCGTCTGGTCTACCAGGCCCGTCCCGCCGATGAGGCGCAGGTTGGCCTGATGAACGCGGTGCTGGGGATGGTGGGACTGGGCCCGGTAGACCCGCTCTCCAGCGCCCCCGCCAACACCTTCGCGATGATCGTGGTTTTCGTGTGGATTCAGGTGGGGTTTGCGATGGTTGTGCTCTCCGCCGCAATTAAGGGGGTGCCCGCCGAGCAGCATGAGGCGGCGGCCCTGGACGGTGCGAGCGCCTTTCGCCGGTTTACCCAGGTCACCATTCCCTGGATTAGACCCACCCTGATCGTGGTGCTCTCGACCGCCTCGATCGCCTCACTCAAGGTGTTTGACATCGTCATCGCCATGACCAACGGGCGTAATTCCTCCGGGGTGCTTGCACAACAGATGTATGAGCGCTTCACCCTGGGCGAAAACGGGCGGGCGGCGGCGTTTGCGCTGCTGCTGTGCGTTCTGGTGATCCCACTCATCGTGATTAACGTCCGCAATCTTCGTCGCAGCAGAGAGGGGCAGTAACATGACCGCGAGTACGGTGCCTGATCAAAATACGCGCCCGAATCTCCCGTCCGACAAACCGCGGACGCTTGATCGGGTTCGAGAGAAACTCAGCTCCAAAACCGCGACCATCGCCGCCCTGCTGATCGCGATTCTCTGGACTCTCCCAACGCTTGGCCTCCTGGTCTCCTCGTTTCGCACCCCCGATGCGGTAGCCACCAGCGGATGGTGGACCGCGTTCACCGATGGCGGGTTGACCCTGGATAACTACGAGGCGATCTTCGATCCCACCCGCGTGTACGTGAATATTGGGGAGGGCCTGCTCAACTCGTTAGCCATCACCATCCCCGGCGCGATCCTGCCCCTGGGGCTTGCGCTGTTGGCCGCCTACGCATTTGCGTGGATTCCGTTTCGCGGGCGCAACTGGATATTCATCGGCATCTTTGCGCTGCAGATCGTGCCGATCCAGATGGTCATGGTGCCCCTGCTTCGGCTCTTCAGCAGCGGGGAAATCTTTGGGACCGTGGTGATCCGTCCACTCGGCGGTGACAGCGGGTTCGCCTCGATCTGGCTGGCTCATACGATCCTGGCACTCCCGTTGACGATCTTCCTGCTGCATAATTTCATCGCCAGTCTGCCCAACGACCTGTTCGAGGCCGCGCGGATTGACGGGGCCGGGCACGGGCAGATCTTCCTGCGGATCGTGCTGCCGCTGGCGATGCCGGCCATCGCCTCGATCGCGATCTTCCAGTTCCTCTGGGTGTGGAACGACCTGCTGATCGCCCTGGTCTTCTCCAGTAGCGATCAGAATCCGATCACGGTGATGCTGACCAATATGGTGGGCACCCAGGGTCAGAACACGTTCCTGCTTTCGGCGGCCGCGTTTATCTCGATCGTCATTCCGCTGCTGGTGTTCCTGGGGCTTCAGCGCTATTTCGTGCGTGGGCTCCTGGCGGGGGCGACCAAGGGATAGGGCGTTTGTGAAGACGGATGCGGCGGCACCGGGCGAATGCTTGGTGCCGCCGCGTCGGGCACCCATACGGGGTGGGATTGTCTCGCCCGTGTGTCGAGCAAGCGGGAGTATGCTGACCGCATGAGTATGCGCGCAGCGAGGGTGACAAATAAGGGAGTCCGAGCCCCGGGACTCCGGGAAAACGCGGCCCGATGAGTATGCGGGGACCCGGCGGCGGAGGCGGCCGCGGCGGTGGACGGGTGAGCGGTGCGGATGAGTCCGCCCAGCGCGCCATGAACGCGCAGGCTCCCAAGATTCCCAACCTGCTGCGCCGTATCTTCTCCCTGTTTGCGCCGTATAAAACCAAGATCTACTTCACCATCGCGCTGGTCTTGGTGGGGGCTGCACTCTCGGTGCTCCCACCGCTGCTGGTGTCCCGCGCCTTTGATGACGGCCTGTTCCCCAAGGACGGCACCCCGAACCTGCCGGTGTTGACCACCATCGTCATCACGATGATTGTCATCTTTGTGCTCTCCACCGCACTCGGGGTCTGGCAAACCTGGCTCACCGCGACCGTGGGAAACTCGGTCATGGGCGACCTGCGGGTGCGCCTGTTCCGCCGCCTCCAGGAGATGGAGCTGAGCTTTTTCACCCGCACCAAGACCGGTGTGATCCAGTCGCGCCTGCAAAACGATGTGGGTGGGGTCTCCTCGGTTCTCACCAACACGATCTCCAGCGTGCTGGGCAACATCGTCACGGTGATTGCTGCGCTGGTGGCGATGCTGATGCTCAACGTGCAGCTGACCATCATCGCGCTGATCCTGATGCCCGTGTTGGTGATCGCCCAGCGCCGGGTGGGCCAGGTGCGGGCGCGCATCGCGACCCAGACGCAGGAGTCGCTCTCCGAGATGACCGCGATCACCCAGGAGACCCTGAGCGTCTCGGGCATCCTGCTGGCCAAGAGCTTCGGCCGTCAGGAGGCCGAGATCGGCCGCTACCAGTCGGCGAATAAGGTGCAGGTGGGCCTCCAGGTGCGCCAGCAGATGAGCGGCCAGTGGTTCTTCGCGATGGTCAACATCTTCCTCTCCTCGATCCCGGCGATCGTCTACCTGGTCTCGGGCTATCTGATCACCGGCGGGGCGACGGATATCTCCGCCGGTGTGATCGTTGCCTTCACCACGGTGCAGTCGCGGCTGCTGTTCCCGCTGATCTCGATCATGCGGGTGGGCCTTGACCTGCAGACATCGGGCGCGCTGTTTGCCCGCATCTTCGAATATCTCGACCTGAAGCCTGCGATCGCCGACGCACCGGACGCGGTGAACGTGTCCCAGGCGAAGGGCCCGGCCGGGCAGATCGACTTCGACAACGTGACCTTCCGCTATCCCGACGCCTCGGAGAGCGAACCGGCGACCCTGGACGGGGTGAGCTTCAGCATCCGTCCCGGCCAGTTTGCCGCGTTTGTGGGCCCCAGCGGCGCCGGTAAAACCACGATCTCGTACCTGATTCCGCGCTTCTACGACTCCACCGGCGGGACCGTGCGCTTCTCGGGCACCGCGGTGACCGACCTGACCCACGAGTCCCTGGTTGAGCGCATCGGTGTGGTCAATCAGGAAACCTACCTGTTCCACGCGTCCATCGCCGAGAACCTGCGCTACGCCAAGCCCGATGCGACCGACGCCGAGCTGGAAGCGGCCGCCCGGGCTGCCAACATCCATGACACCATTGCTCGTTTCCCCGAGGGATACAACACCCTGGTGGGGGAGCGCGGCTACCGGCTCTCCGGTGGCGAGAAGCAGCGGGTGGCCATCGCCCGGGTGCTGCTCAAGGATCCGCCCGTGCTGATCCTGGACGAGGCCACCAGCGCGCTGGATACCCTCTCCGAGCGGGTGGTGCAGCGTGCGCTCGAGCAGGCCTCGGAGGGACGCACCACCGTGGCGATCGCCCACCGACTCTCCACCGTGGTGTCCGCGGACGTCATATTTGTGCTTGAGGGTGGGCACATCGTTGAGTCGGGAACCCACGAGGAACTGCTCGCTGCCGAGGGTTTGTATGCCCGCCTCTTCGCCGAGCAGATGCACGGCTAGCGGGCCGAATTCGTCGAAACGTAACACTTGATTTCTGCCCGTTACAGTTAAGGTTGCGGACGACCATCCGCCGCCGCCCGAAAACCCCGGGCGCGAGTAAGGAATCACACACATGAAGTACGCAGAGTCCGTGGTGGACCTGATCGGCAACACCCCGCTGGTCAAGCTGAACCGGGTCACCGAGGGCATTACCGCAACCGTTTTGGTGAAGGTCGAGTACCTGAACCCCGGCGGCTCGGTGAAGGACCGCGTCGCGCTGAAGATGATCACCGAGGCCGAGAAGTCCGGTGAGCTGCTTCCGGGCGGCACGATCGTGGAACCCACCAGTGGAAACACGGGTGTGGGCCTGGCCCTGGTCGCCCAGCAGCGCGGATATAAGTGTGTGTTTGTCACCCCGGACAAGGTGGGTGAGGAAAAGCGCGACGTGCTCCGCGCCTACGGTGCCGAGGTTGTGGTGACCCCGACCTCGGTGAGCCCCGATTCCCCGCACTCCTACTATGCGGTCTCGGACCGGCTGACCGCCGAGATCCCCGGGGCCTATAAGCCCAACCAGTTCTTCAATGACAACGGTCCGTTGAGCCACTACGAGTCCACCGGGCCCGAGATTTGGCGCGACACCGACGGCAAGGTCACCCACTTTGTGGCCGGTGCCGGTACCGGCGGGACCATTTCGGGTGCCGCCCGCTTTCTGCGCGAGGTCTCGAATGACGGTGTGCGGATCATCGCCGCCGACCCCGAAGGCTCGATCTACTCGGGCGGCACCGGACGCCCCTACATCGTGGAGGGTGTGGGCGAGGACATGTGGCCGGGCACCTACTCTCCCGAGCTGGTGCACGAGGCCATTGCGATTGACGACGCCGAATCCTTCGCGATGACCCGCCGTCTGGCCCGTGAGGAGGGCCTGCTCGTTGGCGGATCCTCCGGCATGGCCGTGGCCGCCGGACTTCGCGTGGCCCGGACTCTGGGCCCCGAAGACGTGATGGTGATCCTGCTGCCAGATTCCGGCCGCGGCTACCTCACCAAGGTCTTCAACGACACCTGGATGCGCGACCTCGGTTATGACCACGGCGAGGGCGAGACCCTGGCAAGCGTGCTGCCCGCAGACGTGAGTGCCGCGCTCCCGCGCCTCGCCCCCACGGACACCGTGACCGCAGCCAGCGCCCGTCTGCGCGAGCTCGGCTTGCCCGCCCTGCCCATCATCACCACCACCGAGGACCCGGTGCTCGGCGAGGTGTGGGGTGCGGTGCGCGAGTCTGACCTGCTCTCCGGCCTCCTGGCCGGTGAGATTACCGCCGAGACCGCCGTGGACCGTGGCATCGGTGCCAATATCGCCACCATCGGTTCGGGCCGCAGCGTTGCCGAGGCACGCACAGCCCTTGAGGAGCACGGCATCCTGCTGGTGCTGACCGACGGCAAGCCCGTGGCCATCCTGACCCCCGGCATCCTGATCGATGCCCTGGCCGAGAAGGCCTCCGCATAATGAGCAACATTCATGGGGTTCCGGTGGCCGTTCTGGCCGCGACCGCGACCCAGAACGTGTCCGGCGCCACCGGCGAGTGTCCGCGCTAATCGTCCCCAAACATCGCGTTTCGGGCGACTTTGTCGCCAGCCACTCCGGCGTGCCTCGCACGCCCTCTCCGCGCCTCGCGCACACACGTTTTTTCCGAAAGGACACCCCATGACCCACTCCGAAGGCTTCGCCACCCGCGCCATTCACGCCGGCCAGGAATTTGATCCGACCACCGGTGCCGTGATCCCGCCGCTCTACCTCACCTCGACCTTCGTCCAGGCGGGGATGGGCCAGCTGCGCGGAGGGTACGAGTACTCCCGCGGCGGCAACCCCACCCGCACCTCGCTGGAAACCCAGATGGCGGCGCTGGATAACGCCAAGCATGCGATCACCTTCTCCTCGGGACTCGCTGCCGAGGACGGCCTGCTGCGCGCGATCCTGCGTCCCGGCGACCACGTGGTGATCGGCAACGACGCCTACGGCGGAAGCTACCGCCTGATCAGCCGGATCTTCGGCCCGTGGGGCATCACCCACACGGTGGTGGACCTCGGCGACACCGCCGCGGTGGCCGCGGCGATCACCGAGAACACCAAGCTGCTCTGGGTCGAGACCCCCTCCAACCCGCTGCTGGCGATCACCGACATTGCCGCGCTCGCCGAACTGGCCCATGCCAAGGACGTGCGCGTGCTGGTGGATAACACCTTCGCGACCCCGGTATTGCAGCAGCCGCTGGCCCTCGGTGCGGACATCGTGGTGTACTCGACCACCAAGTACATCGGCGGCCACTCCGACGTCATCGGCGGCGCGATTGTGCTCAACGATGATGAGCTGGCCGAGGCCGTACGCTTCCAGCAGTTCGCCGTGGGTGCGATCTCCGCCCCGCTCGAGGCCTGGCTGACCACCCGCGGCATCAAGACCCTGCCGCTGCGTATGCGCCAGCACGGTGAGAACGCGCAGGCAGTGGCCGAGCTGCTGGAGTCGCGTCCCGAGGTCGAGCGTGTGTACTACCCGGGCCTGGAAAGCCACCCGGGACACGAGCTCGCCAAGAAGCAGATGAGCGGCTTTGGCGGCATGGTGTCCTTCGCCCTGCGCGGGGGACGCGAGGCGGCGATCGCGTTTGCCGAGAGCACCGAGCTGTTCCAGCTGGCCGAGTCCCTCGGCGGCGTGGAATCGCTGATGAACTACCCGGCTCTGATGACCCACGCGTCGGTCGCCGGCACCGAGCTGGCCGTGCCTGAAAACGTGCTGCGCCTCTCGGTGGGCGTAGAAGACGTGGCGGACCTGCTGGCCGACCTGGAGCGCGCATTCGAGCGCACGGCCGCGCGACTGGCCTAGCGTTTCATATGAGGCTCGCGTTCGATCGCGGGCCGAACACTGACGTACACAGCCGGGCGGATCCTCCCTGCGAGGGTCCGCCCGGTTTCGTGTGGGCGAACCGAATCGGGTGCCTCGGCCACGCAGAACGGGCGGGATGCCACGCTCAACGGTCACCGAGTGGGCGCCATACCCGAAACAAAGCCCGGAAACAGGGCGTCCCGCTCGGGGGACAACCGGTTACGAAGCGGTCATTCGGGCGCGGGGAACGGGCGGGGGTGGGCAAAAAATCGCGTGTTAGTTTGAGAAAATCATCCCCCACGCAGTTTCACTCAATGAGGAGAAGTACGTTCCGTGCACCCTCACTGTTTGCGTACCGAAACCGAGGCACCCGCATGACTTCCACCCTCGTCCCGCGTCGCGGGCTCCTTGAACGCCTGGGCCTGACCGCACCGATTGCGATCGGCCTGGCCGCGGTCACCGTCTTTTTGATCGGTGATGGCATTGAGTCCGTCTGGCTCGCCAACTACCTGCACACCACCGAGGGATTCACCGTCGCCGAGGCCAGCGCGGTCATCACCGCCTACGGCATCGTCGTGGCCATCGCCTCCTTCTTCTCGGGTGCGCTGCCCGAGGCGTGGGGTGTGCGCCGCGTGATGACCATCGGACTGGTGGCGTTCCTCTTCTTCGCGGCCCTGTTCATCCTGGTGGCGCTGCCCTCGCAGAACCTCGGCCTGGTGATCGGCATCTACGCACTGCGCGGGATCGGCTATCCCTTCTTTGCCTACGGCTTCCTCACCTGGGTGCTCAACGCATCCGCCCCCGAGAAGCAGTCGCCGGTGGCCGGCTGGTTCTGGTTCGCGTTCTCCAGCGGCATGCAGATCATCGGTCCGGCCCTGGCCAGCGTCCTGCTGCCCGGCGTCGGTGCCATCTCGACCCTCTGGGTGGGCTTCGCCCTGGCCGCGATCGGCGGGATCGCCGGCATCGCCTTCCTGGGGCGGACCGCGGCAAAGTCCGAGTCCACCCGTGGCAACGCCACCGCGGCGCTGGCCCGCGGACTTTCGATCCTCTGGCGTCGTCCCAAGGTGTCGCTGCTGCTGATCGTCAAGGTGGTGAACCTCGCCGGCCCGCTGGCCGTGGCGGTGTTCTACGTGCCCTACCTGGTCTCCGAGATTCACCTGCCCGAGGCGCTGGCGATCAATGTGTTCACCGTCTACGGGATCTCGGCGGTGATCGGCAACGTGGTCTGGGGAAACCTGGGTAACCGGATCGGTTGGCATCGCTCAACCCAGTGGATCGCAACCCCGCTGTGTGCGCTGGGCATCTTCGCCTACTACTACATCCCGCAGCTGGTGGGGCCGAACTTCGCGCTGATCGCCCTGGCTTCGGTGATCATGGGGGCCGGTGCCAGTGCGTATGTGCCGATGAACCCGCTGGCCATCGCCCACGGACACGGCGAGACCGGCGCGATCATGTCGGTGCTGAACCTCGGCGCGGGCCTCGCGGCCGTCGTGGGTCCGGGTCTGGTTGCCGCGCTGGTTGCGGTCACCGGCTACCAGGGCATCGCCTGGGGGCTGATCGCGCTCTACGGTCTCGCGTTTGTCGTGACGATCTTCCTCAAGCTGCCCAATGAGGCCGAGCTGCGCAGCGCGCAGGCCTCCCAGCCGGCGGCGGTGCCGGTCGGTCACTAGTTTAGGAATTGAGCACTACCCAAACGCGGGCGGCTTCGGCCGCCCGCGTTTGAGGTTAGCGGGCGGAGTATCCGGCGCGGATCTCGGGACGGTGATCCGGCGTCGGTGCGGCGGCAATCTCCAGCTCCCAGCCGGGACGTGCCCCGGTGAGTGCCCAGGCCGCCTGAACCGCGCCGCCGTCGGCCACGTATTCGCCCGGGGTCGGGATGACCACCGGCACATCGAAGACCTGCGCTGCGATCCGCTGCACCGCGAGATTCTGCGCGGCCCCGCCGATCACCAGGATCCGTCGGGCGGTCACCCCCTGCTCGCGGGCGGCATCCAGCCCGTCGGCCAGACCGCACAGCAGGCCCTCGATCGCCGCGCGGGCGAGGTTTGGTCGTACGGTGGAACCCAGCGTCATCCCAAACAGGGTCGCGGTGGCGTCGGGCAGGTTGGGGGTGCGCTCGCCCTCGAAGTAGGGCTGCAAGACCAGGCCGTCGGACCCCGGCTCGGCCTCGAGAGCGAGGCGACCCAGCTCGGTGTGATCCACCCCGAGCAGACCGGCAATCGCATCGAGGATGCGGGCCGCGTTGAGCGTGCACACCAGCGGCAGGAATTCCCCCGAGGCCGCGGCAAAGCCCGCGACGGTCCCGGTGGGATCGTTCGGCGAGGCCTCGGTCACCGCAAACACGGTCCCGCTGGTGCCGATCGAGACCACCACGTCACCGCTCTGAGCCCCGAGACCGAGCCCCGCCGCCGCGTTGTCGCCGGCCCCACCGGCGACAACAATATGGTCGGCGATGCCCGCGGGATCGGCGGAGAGAGTGCCATCCAGCAGGCGGGCGTCGATTCCAGTCCCGGCGGCGGTGCCGGGGGCCACGATGGCGGGCAGGATCACGCCGGTGCCCGGCGTTTCGGCGACACGAGCCTGAACACCCAGCGCCCGGGCGAACAGATCAAGATCGTATTCGCCGGTGCGCGCCGACCAGTACGCGGTCCCCGAGGCATCGGAGACGTCGGTGCGCAGCTGTTCCAGGTCGGGCCCGAGCGGGCTTTCGCCGACGGGACCGTACCCGCGCAGTCGCCAGGTCAGCCAGTCGTGGGGGAGCGCGACCGCGGCCACCCGCGCGGCATTTTCGGGTTCGGCATCGCGCAGCCAGCGCAGCTTGGTTGCGGTAAAGGAGGCTACCGGGACCACGCCCACCCGCTCGGCATAGGCCTCGGCACCGACCTCCTCGATCAGGTCGAGGGCCGCCTGGGCGCTGCGGGTATCGTTCCAGAGCAGAGCGTCGCGGATGACCCGGCCCTCGGCATCCAGCACCACCATGCCGTGCTGCTGACCGGCCACCGAGATCGCCGCGACATCGCTCAGCCCGCCGGCCTCGGTGATCGCGGTCCCCAGCGCCTCCCACCAGGCGGCGGGATCCACCGAGGTGCCCTCGGGATGGGATGCTCGGCCCTGACGCACCAGGCGCCCGGTCGCGGCATCACGAATAACAATCTTGCAGCTCTGGGTGGACGAATCGACACCGGCAACGAGGCTCATGGGGGTCCTTAGATCGGTGATGGTGGGCGGGCTGCTGAGCACCCCACCCACCATCGAGACTACTGCGAGGGTTTAGGCGCGGAAGCCCAGCAGGTGCTCCACGGCCAGCTGCTGCAGGCGCACGAAGCCGTAGCCCTGACCGCCGAAGTAGCGCTCGGGGGTGAAGTCCTCGTAGGCGGAGCGGTCGGCGATCAGATCGTCGTAGCTCTCACCGGCGTTCAAGGTCGGCTCGGAGAGCTCGTTTACTCGGGCCGCGGCGAACGCCGCCTGAACCTCGGGGTCGGCGCGGAAGGCCGCGGCGCGCTCCTTGAACATCAGGTAGTTGGCCATGTTGGCGGCCGCGGAATCCCAGACCCCGGTGATGTCCTCGGTGCGGCTGGGCTTGTAGTCGAAGTGACGCGGACCGTCGTAGGCGGGGCCGCCGTTCAGGCCGCCGTTTTCCAGCAGATCCACCAGCGAGAAGGCGTTCATCACGTCGCCGTGGCCAAAGACCAGGTCCTGGTCGTACTTGATGCCGCGCTGGCCGTTGAGATCGATGTGGTACAGCTTGCCGTGCTCGATGGCCTGGGCGATACCGGCGGTGAAGTTCAGCCCGGCCATCTGCTCGTGACCCACCTCGGGGTTCACACCCACGAGCTCGGGACGGTCCAGGGTGTTGATGAAGGCGAGGGCATGACCCAGGGTCGGCAGCAGGATGTCGCCGCGGGGCTCGTTGGGCTTGGGCTCGATCGCGAAGCGGATGTCATAACCCTTGTCGGTGACGTAGTCGCCGAGCAGGTTGACGGCCTCGCGGTAGCGCTCCAAGGCCGCACCCACGTTCTTGGCCGAGTCATACTCGCTGCCCTCGCGGCCACCCCACATGACAAAGGTCTTGGCGCCGAGCTCGGCGGCCAGGTCGAGGTTGCGCAGTACCTTGCGCAGCGCAAAGCGGCGTACCTCGCGGTCGTTGGAGGTGAAGCCGCCATCCTTGAAGACGGGGGCGGAGAAGAGGTTGGTGGTGACCATCGGAACCACGATGCCGGTGTCGGCGAGAGCCTGCGTGAGGCGGTCGATCTGCTTCTGGCGAGCGGCATCGCTCGATCCAAATGCGAAGAGGTCGTCATCGTGGAAGGTCAGTCCGTACGCGCCGAGGTCGTTCAGGCGTTCGACGGCCTCAACCACGTCGAGGTCGGGACGGGTCGGGCCGCCGAACGGGTCGGTTCCGTTGTAACCGATGGTCCAGAGTCCGAAGGAAAACTTGTCGGCCTTGGTGGGCTTCATTGCCATGCTGGGTCCATTCATCGAGGGAGTTTGTTGCGTTGAAGGACATATTACGACGGAATTGTTGTTTGCGCCACCAAAAAGGGTTGATGGGATAGGATTCGGGAGAAACTAAGGGGAAACTGTGAAACCCACGGGGAGTAATCTCGACGCCGTCCGCCGCCACAACCTCGGTCGCATCCTCGACCTGGTGCACCGGCAGGGCGCGCTCTCGCGCTCGGTGCTGACGCGCGAAACCGGACTCAACCGCTCCACCATTGCCGCGCTGGTGGCCGAGCTGGTGGCGCGCGGGCTCGTGGTGGAGTCGAACCCCGACACCGAGGGGGTCGTGGGACGGCCCTCGCCGGTGGTATCCGCGAGCGACACCACGCTGATCCTCGCGGTGAACCCCGAATTTGACGGGGTCACCGTAGCCGCGGTCACCCTGGGCGGTACGGTTGTGGACCGTCTTCGTCGGGGATTCCGCTCGGGTCCCAGCGTGGCCCGGGTGGTCACCGAAACCACAAACCTGGTGACTGAACTTCGTGCTCGCCTGCCCGAGGGGGTGCAGATCGCCGGGATCGGCGTCGCCGTCCCCGCCCTGGTGCGCGCCTCGGATGGTATGGTCCGCCTGGCACCCCGCCTGGGGTGGGTGGATGCGCCGCTCGCCGAGCTGCTGGCCGAGTCCACCGGGCTGCCGGTCACGGTGGATAACGATGCGAGCCTGGGTGCCCGCGCCGAGCGCTACTTTGGGGCGGGTCGGGGAATCGACGATCTGATCTACCTCAACGGTGGTGCCTCCGGTATCGGTGGCGGGCTAGTCCTGGGGGGCCGTCCCATCCGCGGTGCCGGCGGTTATGCGGGGGAGTTTGGTCACACCTTTGGAACCGAGGGCGGGATCGCGCTGGAGCGGGCGGTGACCCGGGATGCCCTGGTGGCCGCGGTGGCCCCGGGTGCCGACATTGACGATGCCGAGCTCGAGCGCCTGTTGGGGGAAGCCTCCGCTCCGATCACCGCGACGCAGGCCGAGGTCCTGGGTCGGGCGCTCGCCGGAATGATCAACATCGTCAACCCCTCCCGCGTGGTCCTGGGTGGATTCCTCGGGGTGATCGCCGCCCGCGAGCCCGAGCTGCTCGCCGCCACGGTCGCCAAATTTGCCCTGGTTCCGCCGGGGGAGCAGGCCGAGATTGTGCGGGCCGAACTCGGGGCCGACCTGTTGCTGATCGGGGCGGCTGAGCCGGTCATTGATCGACTGATCGCCGATCCCGCGCAGATTCCGCTGCGCTCCGAGCTCATCGACGCGGTGGCCGCGGAAAAATAACTCACATAACGTCCGAACAGGCTTGGCCGCGGCGGGGGCGAGTCGATAGGGTTAACGGATTCATCGAATCGATTCGATCTTATTGACCGTCCATCCTCCACAGCAAAGGACCCCGTGACCACCGTTGTACACCCTGGCGATGCGCTGAGCCGCCGCCAGCGTCTGGCCTACGTTTTCATCCTCGGAGCGCTGACCGCGCTCGGCCCGTTCACCATCGACCTCTATCTGCCCGCGTTCCCCACGATGCAGACCGACCTCGGGGTCAGCATGACCTCGATTCAGCTGACGCTCACCGGAACCACCGTGGGCTTTGCCATCGGCCAGCTTTTTATGGGGCCGTGGAGTGACCGGGTGGGGCGCCGCACCCCGCTGATGATCGCGACCGCCGTGCACGTGCTGGCCTCGCTGGGCTGCCTGTTCGCCCCGGACATCACGGTCCTGGCAATCTTCCGCGTGCTCCAGGGTGCCGGTGCCGCCGCGGGGGCCGTGGTCGCCACCGCAACCGTGCGCGACCTCTTTGGTGGCCGCCCGCTCGTGGTGATGCTCTCGCGTCTGGCCCTGGTCAACGGGATGGCGCCGATCCTCGCCCCGATGATCGGTGGTGCCCTGCTGCCGCTCATGCACTGGCGCGGACTGTTTATCGTGCTGGCCCTCTACGGCGTGGGCGTGATGGTGGCCGTGACCCTGTGGATCGTCGAAACCCTGCCGCCCGAGCGCCGCCGCTCCTCGGGATTCAAGGCGACCGTGCTGGGCTACCGATCGGTGCTCTCCGACCGCATCTACGTGGGAGCGATCCTGATCGGGGCGCTGAGCTTCTCGGGCCTGTTCGCCTACCTCTCGGCATCCTCGTTCCTGTTCCAGGACTTCTTCGGGCTGAGCTCGACCGAGTACGGCATCCTGTTTGCGATCAACTCGGTGGGAATCGTCGCCGGGGTGCAGATCTCCTCGCGCCTGATGCGCAAGATCGGTCCGCCCTGGGTGCTCGTGGGCTCCACCATCCTGCAGCTGTTCGCGGCGATCTCGATCATCATCATGGGCAACCTGGATTCGGGACTGCTGGGCATCGAGATTCCGCTGTTTATCTTCATCATGAGCTGTGGATTCGGCTTCCCGGCGGTGCAGGTTACGGCGCTTGCCCGTCACGGCGCGGCAGCCGGAACCGCGGCGTCGCTGATGGGGGCGGTGAACTTCGGTCTGGCCGGAATTCTCTCGCCGCTGGTGGGCCTGTTTGGTGGCGATGGTCCGGCGATGGGCATGGTCATGGTGCTCACCTCGGTGACCGCAATCATCATCCTGTGGGCGGTCGTGCGGCCCAAGACCGTTCCGCCGCTCACCGACTAGTCACCGCTTATTCGCCTCGACGTCATCCCTGGATAACATCTGAGTGCTAGCCGGGGATGCCCGGTGCATGTCTTCGCCCCCGGCGCGTGGTTTTGTCCATGCCCGGGGGCTTCGGGCTAGCCTGAACGAATTATTGATTCGAGAAGGACGTGCCATGACAATCCGACAGCGACGAGCTCTGAGTCTCACCGGGGTGGCACTCCTCGCGGCCTTCGCGATCATCCTGGTGCTCGTGGTCACCGGTGCCAGCACCGGATGGGACCGCGCCTGGATGCAGGACCTGCTGCCCTGGCGGGAGAGCGTCCCGCTGGTGTCGGTGTCGCTATTCCTGAACGTATTTGGCAGCGGGGTGATCGGAACCTACGTGATGCCGCTGCTGATCTCGGGACTGCTGTGGTGGCGTCGCGGCCTGCGCACGGGCCTCTACTTCCTGATCGCCTCGCTGGTGAGCGCCCTGCTGGTGCAGCTGGTGAAGAAGATTATTGAGCGTCCCCGGCCCGAGGTGCTCATGGTCTCCGCCGATCACGGATCCTTCCCCTCGGGGCATACGGCGAACGCAGCAACCATGATGATCGCATTGGCCCTGATCTTTGGTCGCTGGTGGATCGCCTGGATCGGTACGATATACGTGGTGATCATGGCGCTCTCCCGCAACCTGCTGGGCGCGCACTGGTTCACCGACACCCTCGCCGGCGCCACGCTCGGCGCGGGAATTGCCCTGCTGGCCTGGCTCATCTTCTTCCGCCCCGGACGAGGGAAACACACCACCCAGCTTTCTCGCTGATCCCTCACTGATCCCGCTGAACGGAGCCCCGCATGTCGGTCGCCACCCACCCCATTGCCGAACCGTTCTTCCTGGACTGCGACACCGGCATCGATGACTGCCTGGCCATTGCCTATCTCATCGGACGCGGCGTCAACCTGGTTGGTGTGGGCACGGTGAGCGGTAACACCAGCGCCGCCGAGGCCGCCGAGAACACCGCGCGCTTCCTCGGGGCGCTCGGGCGCACCGACATTCCGATCGCCGTCGGGGCCCACAACCCGCTGGACGGGGTTTTTGCTGGAACCGTGGCGTTTGTTCACGGCGAGAACGGCATCGGGGATGTGGATCTGCCCGCCGTGGATGCCACCCGGGTGGATACCTCGGCCGCGCAGCTCCTGGTGGATCTTGCCCGGCAGAATCCCGGCACCCTGAAGGTCCTGGCCATCGGCCCGCTGACCAACCTGGCGATCGCCTTCGCGCTGGAGCCGCGCCTGCCCGAGCTGATCGGTGAACTCACCATCATGGGTGGTGCCGCCCTCGCCCCGGGTAACGCCACCGCCGCAGCCGAGGCCAACATCTATAAGGATCCGGTTGCCGCCCACACGGTGCTGACCTCGGGATTCAACACGATCCTGGTTCCGCTGGATGTCACCATGGAGCACACCGTGGGGGCAGCCGAGCAGGAACGCCTGTCGGCCTCGACCCAGCCGGGCCTGCGGGCAATCGGCGCGATGCTGGATACCTACCTCGACTTCTACATCGGAGTCTACGGTGAGCGTCGCGCCTCGCTGCATGATGCACTGGCGGCAGCGATCGCCACCGGCGACGTCTCGCTGAGCCTCGCCCCCGAGGCCTCCGTCGTGGTCGAGACCGGACGCGGCCCCGCCCGCGGTCAGACCGTGGTGGACCTGCGCGGTCGCTACCGGAACTACGCCCTCTCGGTCAGCGCCGGCGCACTCTCCCGCGTGGTTCTTGAGGTTCCCGCGGATGCCGCCGACACCATCATGACCGTGGTCGAGCGCATCGACGCCCCGGCTGCTCCCGCCGTCTAGCCTCGGCCGTCTAGCGTCGGACATCTAGCTCTGGCTGCTCTGGCTGCTCCGGTCGCCTAGCCGGGGCTGCCTATCCTGGGCTGCCTATCCTGAGCTGCCTATCCTGGGCTGCTCCGGTTACCTAGCCTGAGCTGCCCAGCCTCGGTTGCTCCGGCAGCTTAGCTCCGTTGCGCTCGCCTATTGGTCTCAACCGTTCCGTTCCCTCCGCCCGGTCTTCGGCCGCCGCCGGTCTATCCTCGGGTTTCCGATCTCGGCGAGATCTCCCCGGTTCGCGCGCTGCGCTACCGATTCGGAGGGGCATGCTGTGTGCGGAGGACCCTTGTTTTGACACGTCAATTACGTGTCAAATCAGCGGGTCTCCGCAGGGGGCACTGTGTCTGGGGTGGCGCATGCTTACTGTTCTTCCAAACCAGGATCCGATACGTAATAAATGAGTTAAAAGCGGGACTCCGGAGGATGCATAATGTTTGCGGAGACCCTTGTTTTGACACGTCAATTACGTGTCAAAACAGCGGGTCTCCGCAGGGGGCACTGTGTCTGGGGTGGCGCATGCTTACTGTTCTTCCAAACCGGGACCCCATACATATTTAACGGGTCAAAAACGGGTCTCCTCTCAACGCGAGTGTTGGCCGCCGGCCTGCCGATCGATTCGCTGCCCGAAATGGGGCGGGAGCGGTTACTGATTGACCCGTGACAGCGCGCATTGGAATCGTTATGCTCATGCCATGAGCGCAGATGCCACCAATTCCGAATCCGTAGGAACACCCGCAGACGCACCGACCGCCGCCGTGCCCCAGGATGCCGTACCCCTGGATGCCGCGGCCTTGGCCGAGGCTGCCCGGCGCGCTCAGGAGGAGGCCACCGCCGCGGTGGCCCGCGCGCAGGAGGCCCTGGCCGCGCTCGCCGCCGCCAACGCCGATGCGGCACCTGCCGCTGCGGCCGAGCCCGCCGCCCCGGCTGCTACCGCTGAGTCGGGTGCAACTGAGTCCGGTGTCGCCGAGCCTGTTGCCGCTGCTCCTGCCGCCGAGGCTGTTGTTCCGCCCGCTGCTCCTGCCGCCGAACCTGCTGCCCCGCCCGCGCCCGTCGAGCCCGCTGCTGCCGCTGCCCCTGCTGCTGCTGCCGAGCCCGTTGGCACTCCTGCGCCCGGTGCCCCGCTGAGTGCGGAGCAGGCGGGCGTGATCCGTGCTGGATACACGCTCGAGGGAGCGGCGCTCGAGGTGGGTGCGCTGATGAATGGCGAACCCGATCCAACCGTGCAGGTGCGCATCCCGCTGGCCATGATGAACCGTCATGGCCTGGTGGCCGGGGCCACCGGAACCGGTAAAACCCGGACGCTGCAGGGCCTCGCCGAGCAGCTCAGCGCGCACGGGGTCCCGGTCTTCGCCGCCGATATCAAGGGCGACCTCTCGGGGGTCGCGACCCCGGGGGAAGGCAACGAAAAACTCCTCAAGCGCACCTCGGCCCTGGGTCAGGACTGGACCCCGGCCAGCTTCCCGGTGGAGTATTTCTCCCTCGGAGGAGTGGGCACCGGGGTGCCGATCCGCGCAACCATCGCCGGGTTTGGTCCCACCCTGCTCTCCAAGGTTCTCGGGCTGAATGCCACCCAGGAGTCGAGTCTCGGCCTGGTCTTCCACTATGCGGACAAGGCGGGCCTGGCGCTGCTGGACCTCTCCGATCTGCGCGCGGTCCTCACCTTCCTCTCAGGTGATGAGGGCAAGGCCGAGCTCAAGGATCTCGGCGGACTCTCGGCGGCGACAGTCGGGGTGATCCTGCGCGAGCTGATCACCTTCGCCGACCGAGGTGCCGACCGATTCTTCGGCGAGCCTGAGATCGACGCCGCCGAGTTCCTGCGCACCGCGGCCGATGGTCGCGGAATCATCTCACTGCTGGAGGTGCCCGGGGTGCAGGATCAGCCGGCCCTCTACTCCACCTTCCTGATGTGGCTGCTCGCCGAGCTCTTCCACACGCTGCCCGAGGTGGGGGATCTCGACAAGCCCAAGCTGGTGTTCTTCTTCGACGAGGCCCACCTGCTCTTCACCGATGCCTCCAAGGACTTCCTCGCGCAGGTGGTGCAGACGGTCAGGCTGATCCGCTCCAAGGGCGTGGGTATTTTCTTTGTGACCCAGACCCCCAAGGACGTGCCCGCCGATGTGCTCGCGCAGTTGGGTTCGCGGGTGCAGCACGCACTGCGCGCCTTCACCCCCGACGATGCCAAGGCGCTCAAGGCCACAGTCTCGACCTATCCCAAATCCGGCTATGACCTCGCCGAGGTCCTCCAGGCCATGGGAACCGGTGAGGCCGTGGTGACCGTGATGAACGAGAAGGGTGCCCCCTCGCCGGTGGCCTGGACCCGGCTGCGTGCCCCGCAGGGGCGGATGGATCCCACCCCGATGCCGCAGATCGAGGCGGCGATCGCCGCGTCCCCGCTGCTGGCGAAATACGGCACCGCGGTGGATCGCGAGTCCGCGCGCGAAATCCTGACCGCCCGCCTCGAGGCCGCCCACTCCGCGGCCGAGGCCACCCAGGCGGCGGCGGATCAGGCCAAGATCGACGCCGAGTATGCCAAGCAGCAGGCGGCCATCGATAAGGCGCAGGAGGCCGCCCGCAAGAAGGCCGATGCCGAGTATGAGCGGCTGCTGAAAAAGACCGCCGGGACCGGTCGCTCAACCAAGTCCAACTCGCAGAAGAGCGTGCTGGAGGAGGTACTGGGTTCGAAGGCGACCAAGAGTATCCTGACCGGGGTGGTTGAGGGGATCTTCGGCACCCGCAGGCGTCGCTAGCGCTCAGCCCGGGCAGATATCGAGGCGGCCAGCACGGATTGTCCGTGGTGGCCGCCTCGATTTTGTCTAAAAACTCGCGAGACTTCGCGGTGATTTTGCCCATCCGCACACCCGTCTGACTTAAAAACATTAGGGAAGCCTAAACTAAATTCTGGATGAATAATCATCCGTACCGCAGACGAGGTGGGCGCACGGTGAGGCACTATTTGGCGTGCGCTCGGCTCGACGATTCGCTGGGAGACACCATCAATACGCACAGCACACGCACGGCCACGGCGCTTGCTACCGTGGCCATTTCCGCCGTGATCCTGACCGGCTGCTCGGCCACCTCCGGGGGAGCCGCGGAGGATTCCTCGGCTCCGGCGGCGAGCACCGTCACGATCGAAGACAACTTCGGCTCGATCGAGGTCCCGGTCAAACCCCAACGCGTTGTCGCCCTGGACAACACCGTCTTCAAAACCCTGAACGATTGGAACATCCCCCTGGTGGCCGCCCCCAAGGGGGTTATGGGAACGGCCTGGCCGAAGTATGTGGATGACGCGGCCGTGCTTGATATCGGCAACCATCGTGAGCCCGACCTGGAGAAGATCATCGAGGCCGAGCCTGACCTGGTGATCGGAGGCTATCGCTTCGGCAGCTTCTACGAGGAGATCAAGAAGATGGCCCCGAACACCATCGAGATCAACCCGCGCAAGGACCAGGATGTGATCGCCGAGCTCAAACGGCAGACGGACATTCTGGGCACTATCTTTGACCGCAAGGCCGACGCCCGAACGCTCACCGATGGCCTGGAGACGGCGATCACCGACGCGAAGAAATCCTATGACGGTTCGGGGACCGTGCTGGCGCTGATCGTCTCCGGAGGCAAGATCGGCTATGTGGCACCGGTGACCGGGCGCAGCCTGGGACTGCTGTATCCGACGCTGGGGTTGAAGCCCGCGATCGAGCAGGACGCCGAAAACACCTCCCACGGTGACGATCTCAGCGCCGAGGCAATCGCCGCCGCCAACCCCGACTGGATTGTGGTGCTGGACCGCGACGGCGGCTTTGGCGAGGAGGGCTATGTCCCCGCCAAGGATGTCCTGGAAAATGCCGAGGCGCTCAAGAATGTGCCGGCGATCCAGAAGTCGCAGGTGGTTTATGCGGATCCGTCCTTCTACTTGGACGAGGGTATCCAGTCCTACACTCAGCTTTTCGGCGACCTCGCCACCGCGTTCGCCGCGGCTAAGGCGTGACGCTGCCGCTGCCCGGCACGGCCTCGAGCCAGACCCCACCCCGTACCCGGATGCGGGTGCGGGGTGGGGTCTGGCTGGGTCTGGCCACCGCGGGGGTGGCCGGGCTCATCGCGCTATCGCTGAGTGTGGGCGTCTTTGACATCACCGGCGATAGTTTCGGGCCCGAAATGTTCTGGATTTCTCGGGTTCCGCGCACCGCGGCCCTGGTGCTTGCGGGTTCGGCGATGGCGGTATCGGGGCTGATCATGCAGATGATCACCCGCAACCGGTTTGTGGAACCCGGAACCACCGGTACCTCCGAGTGGGCGGCGCTGGGGTTGCTGGTGGTCACGCTCTGGGTTCCCCAGGCTTCCCTCGGCACCAGGATGGTGGTTGCCAGTGTGGCCGCGTTTGTGGGCGCGATGATTTTTCTGGCGATCCTGCAGCGTATCGCGTTGACCTCCTCGCTGATTGTGCCGCTGGTGGGGATCATGCTTGGGGCCGTGGTCTCGGCATTCACCACCTACCTGGCGCTCACCACCAACATGCTGCAGATGCTGGGTACCTGGTTTATGGGCAGTTTCACCGGGGTTGTGCGGGGACGCTATGAGGTGCTGTGGGTCGTGGGGGTGATCGTGATCATCGCCGTTCTGGTTGCCGATCGATTCACCGTCGCGGGCCTCGGCCGGGAGATCGCCACGAGTGTGGGGCTGAACTACCGGCGCACGCTGATCCTGGGCACCAGCCTCGTGGCGGTGTCCACCGGGGTGACCACCGTGGTGGTGGGGTTTTTGCCGTTTTTGGGGCTGATCGTACCCAATGTGGTGTCGATGATCCGCGGCGATAATCTGCGCTCAAACGTTCCCTGGGTGTGCCTGGGCGGGATCGCCATCGTGATGGTGTGTGACATCCTCGGCCGGGTGATTCGGATGCCGTTTGAGATCCCCGCCTCCATGATTCTCGGGGTACTGGGGGCCGCGGTGTTTATCGCGTTGGTGTTGGGGGTGCGTCGTCGTGGCTGAGCGCGAGGCTAACGACCGGATCGCCTCCGGTGCCGCGGGACCGAGCCACTCGTCCTCGCCGCGCGAGGCGAGCAGAGGTGCCACTGCGCGAGTGCCACGGATCTGGCTGCGCTTTGTGATCCTGGGTGCTGTGGCGGTTCTTGCCGCGGTGGGGGTGCTGTGCTGGGGGATCGCCCCCGCACCGGGCAGTCGTGGATTCTGGCTGGTTATGGAGCGGCGGGGGATCACGGTTGCCACGATGATCGTGGTGGCCGCGGCGCAATCGGTGGCGACGGTGCTGTTTCATACGGCCACCAGTAACCGGATTCTCACCCCGTCGATCATGGGGTTTGAGGCGCTGTACGTGGTCATGCAGACGGCCCTGGTCTTCTTCTGGGGTGCGCAGAGCCTGGCGGTAACCGACGGGCTGCTCAAGGTTGCGATCCAGAGTGTCCTGATGGTTGCCTTCGCGACCCTGCTCTACCGGTGGCTGTTCTCGGGCCGGTTGGGGAACCTTCACACGATGCTGCTGGTGGGGGTCATTCTGGGGATGGGGTTCGCCTCGGTTTCCACGTTTATGCAGCGGATGCTGACCCCGAGCGAGTTCGATGTGCTCTCAGCCCGACTGTTTGGCAACATGTCCAACTCCAATCCCGAGTACATCCCCTGGGCCACGCTGGTGATCGGGGCGGTGATCGTGTTTGTGTGGACCCGGCGGTACCGGTTGGACGTGCTGGCGCTCGGACGCGACACCGCAACCAACCTGGGACTCAACTTCCGCCGCGAGGTGACCGGGCTGCTCGTGATCACCGCGATCCTGATCTCCATCTCCACCACGATGGTGGGGCCGCTGACCTTCTTCGGATTTATCGTGGCGACCCTTGCTTATCAGCTCACCGGTTCATCCAGGCACGCGCTGGTCTTGCCATTTGCGTTTCTGCTGGGGCTGGTCACGCTGCTGGGCGGGTACTTCATCCTGCGCCATATTTTCTCCGCCGCCGGCGTGCTCTCGGTCATCATCGAGTTTGTGGGCGGGCTCTTTTTCCTGATCTATCTGCTGCGAAAGGGGCGTCTATGATCACGCTCACCAATGTGTCCAAAAGCTATGCGGGTAAGCGGGTGCTTGGCCCGATCTCGCTTGAGCTCCCGGCGGGCGGGATCACCGCGCTGGTGGGCCCGAACGGCGCGGGGAAATCCACGCTGCTGACGATCATGGGCAGACTGCTGGAACCCGACACCGGCACGATCGTGGTGGGGGAGGCCAACGTGGCCACCACCCCGAGCCGGGAGCTGGCGAAGGTGCTCTCAATCCTGCGGCAGGAGAACCACTTCATCACCCGGTTGACGGTCGCGCAGCTGGTGGCGTTTGGCCGGTTCCCACACTCGCGTGGCCGCCTCACGGCCGTGGATCATGCGCATGTGGAGAGCGCGCTGGAGTTTCTCAGCCTCACCGATCTGCGTGATCGGTTCCTGGATGAGCTCTCCGGTGGGCAGCGTCAGCGTGCGTATGTGGCGATGGTGCTGGCCCAGGACACCCGCTACATCCTGCTGGATGAGCCGCTCAACAACCTCGACATTCACCATGCGGTGGCGATGATGCGGCAGCTACGCCGGGCCGCCGATGAGCTGGGTAAGACCTTTGTGATCGTGATTCACGACATCAACTTTGCCTCGGCCTATGCCGACCGGATCGTCGCGCTGCGAGATGGTGAGCTGGTGACCGTGGGAACGCCCGAGGAAACCATGCGTGACGATGTGCTCGGGGCGCTGTTTGATACCGAGGTGCGGGTGCGCGGTGATGGCCCGTACCCGCTGGCCGTGTACTACCGCTAGTGTGTACGACCGCTAGGCCAGGCGGAACGGGCTTCGTTCGTACCAATACAGCAGGTCGGCATGGTTGCGCTGCATCTCATCCAGCGTGAAGGGATGGGTGGGCCGGGTGCATGCGCCGGGGAGTGCGGCGGCGAAGCGGTCGATCTTTCCACGGGACCAGTATTCGCCGCGCATCCGGCAGAACAGGCGGTCCTCGGTATCCAGGACAAACAGTTGCGGGGTGGGGCGGGAGGCGAGGGAACGGTGGAGGTCGAGAACCACGTGGCCGCCGATCCGCTCGGTGGGGAGGAACGTTACCCGGCCCAGGAAGCCGCGCTCGTGGAGGCCATCCGCATCGAGCCAGATGGTGGTGCGGGCATAGCGGATGCCTGCGAGCGCACCAAGCAGAAGGAGGCCCAGGTGCACGATGAGGACTGCCGTCAGCTCTCCCGAGCCTCCCGCGAGTCCGTAGAGCAGAATGAAAAACGGCAGCATCACCACGGCATACACCAGGTAGGCGCGCCAGAATGCCCGGCGGTCTGGGTGGCCCACGAGGGGCAGCGTGGCGTGCTCGGGCAAGGTTTCTCCGTTCTCTGCCCTCACCCTAGCGGGTTCGTGGGTCGCCTGGGAACCTCGGTTTAGCCCGCCTTGACCGCCTGCAGTGTGTAGCTCAGTGGGAGACGTTCGGGGTGTTCGGTGAGCGCCCACTCTCCGCCGTCGATAAGGTGCATGCGTCCGGGGATGGCTTCCCAGGGGACGCTGCGATGTTCCTCGAGGGCGGTCGGTCATGCGGGCCCCTTATTAGCTAGCGGATGCTCGATGGCCGAGCCTTCCAGGCTAGCGGGGACCCGGCATATCCGCGAGTGCGGAGATGTTATCTGGCGGGTGGAGCCGGGGGATCGAGTGGGGGTCTGCCCGAAGTGCCCGAGCTTTCGCGGGCGCGCTGGGTGAAGGTGCCCGCGGTAACGGCGGCAAAGGATCGGGCGAGGATGTCTTCGAGAACCGAGAGGTTGGTGCGGTCCAGGCGGGCAATGTACAGGCAGCCCACGCCGGTTTTATGCGGGCCGAGGCCGGCGAGTTCGGCTGCATACGTGTCGATCCCGTCGGGAAGATAGATCACGCTGGCACCGGCGCGGGGCGCAAATCCCGCGGCGGGTGCGGTCCCCGAGTGTCCGCTGGCATAGCGGTAGTGGTACTCGCCAAAGCCGATGATGCCCTTCCAGAGGGTCGGTTCCACACCGGTGATCTCGCGCAGCATCTCGATCAGGGTGAGGGCGTCCGCGCGCCGTCCGGCGTGGGTGACCGTCTCGATGCGCTCGGCGATCTCCGGGGGAAGGTGCAGCGTCATCGGGTTCCTCTCGTCCGGATGTCTGTCAGCCTACGCGACCTTTTTAAACTTTAAAGTACAAAATAGGATACGCTGGCCCCATGGGAAGACCGCGGACATTTAACGAGGACAGTGTGCTGGATGCGGCTGCCGGAGAATTCCGACGCCGAGGATTCGCCGATACCTCCACCGAGGAGCTGTGTGAGGCCACGGGCATGGGTCGAGGCAGCCTGTATAACGCATTTGTGTCAAAGGATGAGCTGTTTCGCCGCGCGCTTGATCGCTTTATCGCCGAAACCTACGCAGCCTCGGCGGAGATTATGGAGACCGAGGACACTTCGGCCTTCCGGCGCTTTGAACTTCTGCTGGATCGCGTGATTCAGGAGGAGGTGGATGCCGCCGCCTCGGGAGGCGCCGCCGGATGCATGGTGGTCGGGACGCTGCTGGCGCCGGATCTGCGTGCTCGCGATTCACACGTGGCCGAGTCGATCGCACGCGATGTAAACATGCGACGCAGGCTGCTGGCCTGGGCCGCATCGCAGGGGCACATCGACGGCTCCATCTCGGCCGATGTCGCCCCGAATGATGCCGCCTGGCTGGTGATTGGGCTGATCAACGGTATTCGGGTGAATGCTCAGGCCGGGGCTTCCGGTCCCGAGCTCGCGGCATCCGCACGACTGGGGTTGCGCGCGCTGAGCGCACGCTAGCGCCCGGGTCGCGAATTCCCTCGGGGTTACACCCGAGGTTTCCCATGCCCTCATTTTGTACTTTCGAATAAAAAAGGAATCTATGTCTCGTTCGATCTATCTCCTCGCGGTGGGCATCTTCGCCCTGGTGACGAGTGAGTTTGCCGTGAGCGGCCTCATGCCGCAGATGGCCGCGGGGCTGGATGTATCCGTGTCCCAGGTGGGCTATCTCGTCACCCTGTTCTCCCTTGCAATGTCTGTGGGCGGCCCAATTCTGGCGATCCTGCTGTATCGCTGGCGTCAAAAGAGTGCGCTGATGCTGCTCTTTGCCCTGTTTCTGGTGGGTAATGTGATCGCGGCTTGGGCACCCAACTATGCGGTGATGGCGGTGGCGAGGGTCGTGACGGGTGCCGCATCCGGTGCGTTTATGGGGGTCGCCGTAACCGTGGCGGGGGCGATGGTTGCCGAGCAGCTGCGTGGTCGTGCGGTGGGTATCGTGATGCAGGGCCTGATGCTGGGCACCGCGTTTGGTCTCCCGCTCGCCACCTGGATGGGCGGGCAGTGGGGATGGCGGGCGACCTTTATTGGCATCGGGGTGCTGACGCTGATCGTGGCGGTGGCCACCCTGATGATTGTTCCGGCGAGTGTGGGAGGCCGGGCGGCCGAGAGCCTTCTGGCGGGCCTGACCGTGTTCCGAAATCCGCGGCTCTGGGGAGTGATGGCGACCTCGACTCTCATCATTGGTGGCGCATTCGCCGCCTTCTCCTACTTCACCCCGATTCTGCAGGAACTGGCCGGGTTTGATCTGGCGATCATCCCGCTCCTCCTGCTCGGTTACGGCCTGGTTACCGTGCTCGGTACCGAGATCGTGTCGCGATTGGCCAGCCGGTATACGCTTCCGGTGCTGGTGATCGGGACCGGACTCAGTGCGCTCGCCCTGGTGGCCTTCGCGATCTGGGCCCAGGTTCCGGTGGTTGCCGTTGCGGCGATGCTGGTGGTTGGGTTGGCGGGGGTCACAATGAATCCGGCCATGACCGTGCGCGTGCAGGGGGTGGGTGGGCCCGGCGTCCTGGTGAATACCGCCCACCTCTCGATGATCACCCTCGGGGTCGTGATTGGGTCTGCAGCGGGCGGCATCGGGATCGATGCCTTCGGGCTCCGCGCCCCGCTCTGGCTGGGGGCAGGCATGGCGGCGCTCGCCGTGCTGGTGATGATTCGACCGCTGTTAGCGACCAAATCACGCCACTCCTGAGTGCTGCGGCGACACGGGCAGCTCGTGGACAAATTGTTTTCACGGTTGATATTCAGCAACCAAAAAACACGTCCAGCGCGCGGCCGGTGAGGCCTGCATCCACGGCGTGATCGTGGACCGCGGGGGAGTGGTCCGGATATCGCGCGAGCGGGAGTTCGGGGAACCGCCGCCGGCCGGAGTGACCCGATAAACGCGAAAATCCCCTGGCTAACCAGGGGATTTTCGATGGCGGAGAATGGGGGATTCGAACCCCCGAGGGCTGTAACACCCAACACGCTTTCCAAGCGTGCGCCATAGGCCACTAGGCGAATTCTCCAACTGCATTGCGCGAGGCAACGTGAACATCTTACCCAGAAGGTGGGCGCAGTTCCTAACTGAGCGCGTCGGGCGCGCCGGATCCGACAGTTCAGCATCGTTCAACACCCCCGGGCCTGTTGCCCAAATGTGATCCGGGATAAAATCGGGTAAGCTAACAGATGACTCCTCGCGTGGCGTCATCCAGGCCAACTCCCCCAGGACAGAAATGTAGCAAGGGTAACCAGGCTCTGGCGGGTGCGCGAGGGGTCGTTTGCTTTCCGGGGAGCTATCCGCCGCCCGGAAGGTAAGAGGAACACCCACCCGTACGGAGCGTAATGGCGCAGAGTATCTATATCACCGCGGCCGAAGGCCACACCGGAAAATCTACGGTTGCACTGGGGGTTCTCGACGCGCTGAGTCGGCGCGTACCCCGTGTCGGAATTTTCCGTCCAATCGTCCGCATCGATGAGGACAGCGATCGAGACTATGTACTCGAGCTGCTCGTCAACCACGAAAGCGTGTCGCTCGACTACGACGACTGCGTGGGTGTGACCTATGAGGACGTTCACCGCGACCCCGACGAGGCACTGGCCAATATCGTCGCCCGCTATAAGGCCGTCGAGGCTCTGTGCGACGCCGTTGTGGTGCTCGGCTCGGACTATACCGACGTTGCCGGCCCCGCCGAGTTTGGTTTCAACGCGCGCATCGCCGCGAACCTCGGTGTCCCGGTCCTGCTGGTCCTCGGTGGCCGCGAGGGCCCCGGCACCGGCGAGGAGCTCGGTCTGTCCGCCGCCCGTGAGCCCGATGACATGCGTCAGGTCATGGAGCAGGCCATCCAGGAGCTGCACAGCGAGCACGCCCACCTGCTGGCCGTGGTCGCCAACCGTGCCGAGGCCGCGCGCTCGGCCGAGATCGTCGAGGCGATCCAGAGTGCGCTGCCCGAAAACGAGGGTCCGCGCGTCCCGGTATGGGCCATTCCCGAGGACCCGTTCCTCGTCGCGCCCAGCATGCAGTCCATCCTGAACGCCGTGGACGGCACCATGATCTCCGGCGACAGCGCGCTGCTGCGTCGCGAGGCGCTCGGTGTGGTTCTCGCCGCGATGTCGATGGAAAACGTGCTGCCGCGGCTGACCGAGGGCGCCGTCGTGATGGTCCCCGGCGACCGCAGCGACGTGCTCCTGGCCGTGCTGCTCGCCCACGCCTCCGATAACTTCCCGTCGATCTCGGGCATCATCCTGAACGGCGGATTCGAGCTTCCAGAACCCGTGCAGCGCCTGCTGAACGGTTTGAAGTCGGTCACCCCGATCATCGCAACCGAGTACGGCAGCTATCAGACGGCCGTGCGGATCACCCGCACCCGAGGGCGTCTGGCCGCCGAATCTCCGCGGAAATACGACTCGGCGCTGGCCCTGTTTGAGCAGAACGTCGAGGTGGATCGTCTCCTCGACCTGCTGCAGGTTTCCACCACCGGCGTGGTGACCCCGCTGATGTTTGAGTACGGACTGATCGAGCGTGCCCGCCAGGCGCGCCGCCACATCGTGCTGCCCGAGGGCGGGGACGACCGCATTCTGCGTGCCGCCCACATCCTGCTGGCCCGCGAGGTGGCGCGGATCACCATTCTGGGTGAGCCGTTTGAGGTGCGCTCGCGCGCCATCGAACTGGGCCTGGACATTTCGCGCGCCGAGGTGCTCTCCCCGTTTGATCCGGTCCTCACCATGCGTTTTGCCGAGGAGTACGCGCGTCTGCGTGCCCACCGTGGCATGACCGTGGAAAAGGCCCGCGAGGTGGTCAACGACGTGTCCTACTTCGGCACGCTGATGGTCCACCTGGGCCTGGCCGACGGCATGGTCTCGGGTGCCGCGCACACCACCGCGCACACGATCCGTCCGGGCTTTGAGATCATCAAGACCCGTCCCGGTGTGAACGTGGTTTCCAGCGTGTTCCTGATGGCCTTGGCCGACCGGGTGCTGGTCTACGGTGACTGCGCCGTGATCCCCGACCCCGATTCGCCGCAGCTTGCGGACATCGCCATCTCCTCGGCCGAAACCGCGACCCAGTTCGGGGTCGAGCCGAAGATTGCGATGCTCTCCTACTCCACCGGAACCTCGGGTTCCGGCGCGGATGTGGAGAAGGTGCGTGCGGCCACCGAGCTGGTGCGGGAGCGTCGCCCCGACCTCGAGGTGGAGGGGCCGATTCAGTACGATGCCGCCGCCGATGCCGCGGTCGCCGCAGCCAAGCTGCCGGAGTCCAAGGTTGCCGGTCGGGCCACCGTGTTTGTGTTCCCGGACCTCAACACCGGTAACAACACCTATAAGGCCGTGCAGCGTTCTGCGGGCGCGGTCGCCATCGGACCGGTCCTGCAGGGACTGAACAAGCCGATTAACGATCTGTCCCGTGGGGCCCTGGTCCAGGACATTGTGAACACCGTAGCTATCACCGCCATTCAGGCGGGTGCCGCGGCCACGAACGAGCAGTAAGGAACACCATGTCCGCGGTTTTGGTAGTGAACTCCGGGTCCTCTTCGCTGAAGTATCAGCTGATTGAGATGACCGGCGAGCAGGTTCTCGCCTCCGGTTTGATCGAGCGGATCGGCGAGGACGTCGGGGTGGTCAACCACCGTAACGTCGAGGCCGACCCCGACAACCCGATCGTCTCCGAGGAGCCGATCAAGAACCACGTTGATGCCTTTGCGGTGATGCTGGCCCGGTTCGCCGAGCACGGCCCGTCGATGGAGGAGCACCCGGTGCTCGCCGTCGGTCATCGCGTGGTGCACGGCGGAAAGCGCTTCTTTGAGGCGACCCGGATCACCGATCTGGTGAAGATCAACATTCAGGATCTGGCCGAGCTGGCCCCGCTGCACAACCCGGCGAACCTCGACGGGATCGTCGCGGCCGAGCGAGCCTTCCCCAGCGTCCCGCACGTGGCGATCTTCGACACCGCGTTCCACGCAACCCTGCCCGAGAAGGCCTACCGGTATGCGATTGACCGCGAGCTGGCCGACCGCCACCGGGTACGTCGCTACGGGTTCCACGGCACCTCGCACCAGTACGTGTCGCGGGCCGCGGCCGAGTTCCTGGGTAAGGATGTGACCGAGCTCAACCAGATCATCCTGCACCTGGGAAACGGTGCCTCGGCCACCGCCGTGCGCGGCGGCGAATCCGTGGACACCTCGATGGGCTTCACCCCGCTGGAGGGCCTGGTCATGGGCACCCGCAGCGGTGACGTGGACCCCGCCGTCCTGGTGCACCTGCAGCGGGTTGCCGGCCTGTCGGCGGCCGATATCGACACCCTGCTCAACCGCAAGAGCGGTCTGCTGGGCCTGGCCGGTGCCGCCGATATGCGCGACCTGGAGGCCCGGGCGGCCGAGGGTGATGAGATTGCGATCACCGCACTGGATGTCTATAACCACCGCCTGCGTGGCTACGTGGGCAAGTACTACGTGGACCTCGGACGCGTGGACACGATCGTGTTTACCGCCGGTGTGGGCGAGAATAGCGCCCCGGTTCGGGCCCGTGCGCTCGCGGGTCTCGAGCGCCTGGGCATCAAGATTGATCCCACCCGCAACGAGGGCCGTGGCGGTCCGAAGATCATCTCCACCGATGACTCCGAGGTAACCGTGCTCGTGGTTCCGACCAACGAGGAACTGGAGATCGCCCGTCAGACCCTGGCGGCGATCGAGGGCTAACCCCTCACAAAACGCCGAGGCCGCGGAGGGGAAACCCTCCGCGGCCTCGGCGTTTTACCACCCTAGGACGCCGGTGCGGTACCGGACTTTGAGATTCGGGTGCTGCCCGATGCCCGGGTGCGCGGACGCGAGGCCAGCGTGGGGGTGGGCACAAGCTCGCGCTCCTCTTCCTCTGCCGGGGCATCCGTCTGTTCCGGGTTCCGATCGCCCTGCGGAGCCTTCTTGGCCGCAGCCCTGTCCGCGGGGACCGGCTTTGCAGTGGAACCGGAGGTTTCCGATTCGCGCGCGGTGTCGGGTCCCTCGACCTCGCTGCGGGCCTCACGGTAGCCGCCGTGAATGCGATCCAGGAGGCCCTTCCAGGTGCGGTCGCGGATGAAGATGAAGTCAATCGCGATCATCGTGAGCGAGAACCAGGGCAGACCCATGGTCACACCGATCCCGATGTGGAAGCTCATGATCGCGATCAGCGCGATGATCCGGGTCGGGCGGGTGAGCAGCATCAGCGGGAAGCACATCTGCATGATCATCGATCCCACCGTGAGGAAGGCCACCAGCGGTGCCCAGGTGGTGATCAGCTCGGTTAGGAACGGCCAGGTTCCAAACCGCTCGGTGGAGAGCGGGTTGTAAATGGCGTACCCGCCGGACCAGGGGGTTCCGCCGGCCTTATAGAGCGCGCCGGACACGTACACAAACGACACCTGCGCGGTCAGGATTACCAGCACCAGGTTGTGGAACAGGTTGCTGATCTCGCGCGGCAGGATCCGCGGAGTACCGTTCTTTCGGCGGCGGCGAGCATCCAGGGACCAGCGTCCCGAGACATCGGCAAACAGGAAGAAGAACAGGGCGATGCGGTACATGTTGTCACCCTGATCGCCAATCATGTCGTTGGCCTCGATGAAGCTGACCCACAGCACAAAGTAGATCGGCAGCACGATTTTGGTGCGCCAGCCCAGGATCACCAGGACCGCAAGCAGCATCAGCAGGACGTACAGCGCCGTGTAGGCCGCGTCGTTGGTGATCGCATTGTGGAACCAGCTGAAGATCCAGATCTTGGGGAAGTCGCTCTTGATGTTGGCGACCTCGTCGTTCCACACCGATCCCGAACCAAACGAGTACAGGCGGGTGCGGAAGTTAGTCAGCAGTAGGCCGAGGCCGGTGATGCCAAAAACGATGCGGGAGACGGCAATGCCGTAGCGGGCCTTTTTCGAATCCAGCAGCCAGGATTCGGCAAAGTTCCATCCGCGAACCGGCAGGGAAATCAGCAGCTTCCAGCCGTCACGGATCAGACCCGCAAGCATGGTGCCGATGGTGCGCAGCCACTGCTGCGGGCTCAGGCGAGTGTTCTCGCTCATTTGTTGATCCCCTCATACTGAGCGCGGAAGATGTCGCCGAAGGCCTGATCGGACTGGCCCTCCTTGGTCAGGTCGGCCCGCCAGCCGATATCGGCGATCTGGGCGGCGGGACGCTTGGCGTCGGGATTGTTTCGTTCGGCAAACGGGATGACGTTGGTTCGGCTCACCCGGAACTGCACCCGATCCGGGGTACCCCACAGCGCGGTGGCGACCTGGGTGGCGTAGGCGCGGGCCATCCGGTCCGCGAAGAGGTAGTTGTTGACGGCAGCGTTCTGGCCGCCTCCGCCGAGGGCCTCGCTCATCCGAGCCTCGGAGTCGTCGCCCTTGAAGTAGCCCAGGGCCACGATCTTGCGCTGCTCGTCGGTCAGCGCGTCGTAGCGTCCCTTGACGGTGCTGGCAAGCTCGCTGGACTGGATGCCCGCGCGCGGGGGAAACAGGTTGTTTTGGATCATTGAGAGCTCCACGGCGGTGGCATCCACCCAGTCGTGCAGCTCGGGTTCGCCACCATCCTTGGAGGTCCAGGCACGAACTTCAAACTTATAGTCGCCATTGATCGGCTCGGGAGCAAAGACGCTCCACGACTGGCCGAACATGGGGATCATGTAGCTGGTGAGCGCGTTGCCGGGGACAACATCGCGCAGGGGCGTGGGCGGGGCAATCCAGAGGAATGAGGCCAGGACGTGCCAGCCGGTGAAGAGAAGGGCCACAACGGTGACGATGCGGATACCAAGGGAACGGGGAGATCGAGTTTTTTTACCCATGGCTGGAAGCCTTTCGAGAAAACCTCGTGCCGACCGGGGGCCCCGGCCGGCACGAGGGGGAGAGCCGGTGCCGGGACACTCAGGGTGTCCCGGCACCGGCGGGGGAGACTAGTCGGAAACCTCCTGTTCCCGACGGTCACGGGTGCGCACCTGGTGGGTCAGCAGCGCGGCACCGAGCAGGAGCACGAGGGTCGCGCCACTGATCAGGAACCACGGTACGTCGTTACCGGTGCCCGGGAGCCAACCGCCAGAAACGGTGGTCGGCTTGCCCGATGCGGTGGAGCTACCGGCGTTTGCGGCGGTGGTGCCGTTCGCGCTGGTTCCGCTGGCCGTAGCGCTGGCGGAGGTGCCGCTGGCTGCGGATCCTCCGGCCGATGCGGCGCCGTTCGCCGCGGCTGCGGCGGTCGGTGCGTTCGCGGCTGCGCTACCGTTTGCTGCGGCCTGGGCCGAGGCGGTGGCGGTTGCCTGCGGGTCGGCTGCGGCGGTCGGTGCGTTCGCTCCGGTGTTGCCGTTAGCAGCGGCCGCCGAGGCGGACGTGCCGTTTGCAGAAGCCGCAGATGCGGACGTACCGTTGGCCGCGGCTGCGGCGGTCGGTGCGTTTGCTGCAGACGTTCCGTTTGCTGCGGCCTGAGCCGAGGCGGTTGCACCGGCCTGCGGGTCAGCAGCTGCGTCAACGCCGGCCTCCGGGTTGGCGGCTGCATTTGCGGTTGCACCGGCTTCGGGGGTACCCGAAGCGTCGGCGTTTCCACGCGAGCTTGCGGCTGGGTCGGATGCGGCCGAACCGGCAGCATCCGTGCTCGCATCCGCGATGGCTGCGGAGGAAGCCGCTGCCGATGCATCACCCTCGGCCGCCGCGTTGTTAGCCGCGTTGGCGTTTGAGGTGTTGTCGGCGTTGGCCGCGGCGACTGCTGCCGCGTTAGCCGCCGAGTTTGCATTCGGAGCAGCGTTTGCGGAGGCGTCCGAGGATGCCTGAGCGGTCGCGGCTGCCGATGCGGCGGCGTTGGCGTCGGCCTCTGCCGCTGCGGTTGCAGCGGAGGTGCTGTTGCCATCGGCTGCAGCCTGAGCTGCTGCCTGTGCGGCGGCGTTGTTGTCACCATCAGCGGTAGCCGATGCCGATGCCGAAGCGGCGGCGTTGGCGTTCACGTTGGCGTCAGCGGCGGTTGCAGCCTCGGCGGTTCCCTGAGTTGCGGCGTCCGCGTCCACGGCTGCCTCCGGGTTTGCTGCCGCATCCGCGGTGGCGGTGCCCTCGGGGGTACCCGACGCATCCACGTTACCGCGCGAGTCCGCTGCCGGGTTAGCACCGGGGTCGGCACTAGCCGTTCCCGAGGCGTCAGCAGTAGCGTCCGAGGTCGCGGTGGCGGTTGCTGCCGCGCCCGGGTCGGCGGTGGCCGTTCCGGTTGCGTCGGCGGTAGCGGTTGCCGCCGCGTTCGGGTCAGCCGCGGCGTTTGCGGTCGCGTTGGCATCCGCGGTCGGGCTGGCGCTGGCGTCGGCTCCCGCATCCGCGGTTGCGGTGGCGGTGGCGTTTGCGTCGGCGGTAGCGGTGGCTGCCGCCTGCGGGTCGGCTGCGGCGTTGGCATCTGCCGCCGCGTTTGCATCCGTCGCGGTGGTTGCGGTGGCTGCTGCCTCGGGGTCGGCCGTGGCCGTTCCGTTGGCGGCGGCATCGCTGGAGGCGTTGGTCGAGGCGGTGGCAATGGCGGCGGAGTTTGCCGCTGCCGATGCGTTGCCCTGAGCCGCTGCCGAGGCAGCACCGTTGGTGTTCGCGGTGTTGTCGCCGTTGGCGGCGGCAGCTGCGGACACGTTAGCCGACGAGTTCGCCGCGGTGGCCGAGGTTGCCGAGGCGTCCGAGGATGCCTGGGCGGTTGCGGCTGCCTGCGATGCGACGTTCGCGTTGGCGGTGGCTGCCGTGGTGCCGGCGGCGCTGTTGTCGCCGTTGGCCGCAGCCTGAGCTGCTGCCTGAGCGGCGGCGGTGTTGTCGCCGTTGGCGGATGCCGATGCTGCTGCCGAAGCGGCGGCGTTGGCGTTCACATCGGCGTCGGCGGTTGCGGTTGCCGCTGCGCCCGGGTCGGCGGTGGCCGTTCCGGTCGCGTCGGCGGTTGCGGTTGCGGTTGCGTTAGCCGCGGGGTCGGCGGTAGCCGTTCCGGTGGCTGCCGCATCGGCGGTTGCCGCGGTGTTCGGGTTAGCCGCCGCATCGGCGGTTGCTGCTGCCTGCGGGTCCGCTGCCGCGTTGGCACCGGCATCAGCCGTTGCGGTTGCGGTGGCGTTGGCATCCGCATCCGGGTTAGCCGCCGCGTTCGCTCCCGCATCCGCGGTGGCGGTTGCGTTGGCGTCGGTGGTTGCCGTGGCGGTGGCTGCTGCCTGCGGGTCGGCGGTAGCCGTTCCATTGGCGGCGGCATCGCTGGAGGCGTTGGTCGAGGCGGTGGCAATGGCGGCGGAGTTTGCCGCTGCCGATGCGTTGCCCTGAGCCGCTGCCGAGGCAGCACCGTTGGTGTTGGCGGTGTTATCGGCGTTGGCTGCTGCTTCCGCGGACACGTTGGCGGATGAGTTCGCCGCGGTGGTCGAGGTAGCCGAGGCATCCGAGGATGCCTGAGCGGTTGCAGCCGACTGCGCGGCGGCGGATGCGTCACCGTTGGCGGCGGCGGTAGCGCCGGAATTGCTGTCGCCGTCGGCCGCAGCCTGGGCCGCTGCCTGAGCACCGGCGTTGTTGTCACCATCGGCGGTGGCCGATGCCGATGCCGAAGCGGCGGCGTTGGCGTTCACGTTGGCGTCTGCGGTGGTGGCAGCATCGGCCGTGGCGGTTGCCGCTGCGCCCGGGTCGGCGGTGGCCGTTCCGGTTGCGTCGGCGGTTGCGGTGGCTGCCGCCTGCGGGTCGGCTGCCGCGTTCGGGTCAGCCGCCGCGTTGGCACCGGCATCAGCCGTTGCGGTGGCGTTGGCGTCCGCTGCCGGGTTGGCGTCCGCGTTCGCTCCCGCATCCGCGGTGGCGGTTGCGTTTGCGTCGGTGGTTGCCGTGGCGGTGGCTGCTGCCTGCGGGTCGGCGGTGGCCGTTCCGTTGGCGGCGGCGGTCGCGGACGCGTTCGCCGATGAGGTCGCCGTCGCGGCAGCCTGAGCGGCCGAGTTCGGGTTCGCATCGGCCGCGGCGGACGCGGTGCCGTTGGTGTCGGATGAGTTGTCAGCGTTCGACGCTGCCTGCGCGGACGCGATAGCGGCCGTGTCGGAGTTGGTCGAGGCGTTGTTTGACGCATCCGCGGTGGCGGCGGTCAGCGCGGCGGAGTTACCCGTCGCATCGGCTGCCGCGGAGGCGGTGCTGGTGGCATCCGCGAGTGCGGCCGCCTGGGCGGCTGCCTGAGCAACCGCGTTGTTGTTGCCGTCTGCGTTCGCCGAGGCCGAGGCGGATGCCGCGGCGTTGGTGTTCACGTTGGCATCCGCCGCCGTGTTAGCGGTTGCGGTTGCACCCGGGTCAGCCGCGGCATCTGCCGTGGCGGCAGCCTGCGGGTCGGCGGTTGCGGTTGCGTTGGCGTCGGTGGTTGCCGTGGCGGTTGCTGCTGCCTGCGGGTCGGCGGTGGCCGTTCCGTTGGCGGCGGCGTTGGTGGACGCGTCCGAGGACGAGCTCGCGTTGGCGGCTACCGAGGCGGCTGCTCCGGAGTTTCCGTTGGCGGCAGCCGAACCATTGGCGGCGCTGTCGCTGTTTCCGTTGGCGTCGGCAGCACCGACGGCCGAGGCGTTAGCCGACGAGTTCGCGGCGGTCGTCGAGTCGGCCGAGGCACCGGTGGATGCCTGGGCGTTCGCGGCGGACTGCGAAGCAGCGTTGGCGTTCGGGTTGGCTGCTGCCGACCCTGCCGCGGTGTTGTCGCCGTTGGCTGCGGCCTGAGCTGCTGCCTCTGCGCGGGCGGTGTTGTCGCCGTTGGCTGCTGCGGAGGCGGCGGCCGATGCCGATGCGTTCACGTTGGCATCCGCGGTGGCGGCTGCGTTGGTGTTGGCGGTGGCAGTGGGATCAGCCGCGGCGTTGGCATCCGCGGCCGCGTTGGCGTTAGCCGTTGCGTCGGCCCCACCGGGATCATCTGCGGCTACACGGACGCTCGAGGAGGCGAACCCGATCGAGGCCACGTTCCCCAGGATAGGAAGAAGGGAAACGCCCAGGGCCCGCACAGTACGCGAGTTGGTCCCCAAATCGCCGGTACCGTTGATCGGGGCAACAGTCGGCTGTTCGTTGAGACGAATAGCCACGACCTGGTTGAGGACACCACGCAGAATCGGGTCCAGCGCTGCGGTAACCGGAGTCACCAGCGCCTGAACCAGCGGGGTCAGCGCCGGACCGATAGCGGTGATCGTGGCACGAAGGGCCAGGCCCAGGGTGCCACTGAGCAGCGGGGCGATGCCACCCAGCACGGCGTTGATGATCGGCTGCAGGAGGGGGCCGATCGGAAGGATTCCGGCCAGAGCCAGAGAGGACACGTCAATGGTCAGAGGCGTGGGGTCCAGGCCACTCAGCTGCGCCAGCGAACCCTTGATCTTGATTCCTCCGGTGAGCGCACATCCGACGATCGGAACACACGCGCCCTGAACGTTCAGGGACAGGGTGACCGAAAGAGCGTTGATCGTTTCCAGAGTCAGCTCGGTTACCCGCTGCGTGATCCCGGCGATGGTGTTGGTGACACCGGTGACAATGGCGTTGATCACCGCAGCCGAGAGTAGCTCGGTGTTCGGGGGCAGGTTGTTGATGTCGCGGCCGTCCAAATCACGAACGAGCTTGGCGAGGTCAACGCTGATCGCGCCGGTCCCCACATTCAGTGTGACCGCCCCACTGGTAATTGGCTGGGCAATGAGCTTCTGCACAACCGTGGCACCCACGGTGTCCAAGCCTGCGATCTCTGCGGTCGGTTCGCCGACGACCCGAAGCACACCGACGTTCACCCCGGCGATGGTTCCCAGGTTGAGCGTATTGATGACAGTGGCGATCCCGGCGAGCAGATTGGTCACTGCGCCACCGGGGCCCACTAGTGAGTTCAGCGTGTTCGTCGTTGTCTGTACGGTGGTACCAATGGAGGTGGTTACGCCACCGACCAGCGGGCTACGCAGCTGCAGACCCAGCTGGCTCAGCGCGTACTGGCTCGACGTGGTGGCCGGGCCGGTAGCCTCGATCCGCGAGGCGAGGGCACCAATTTCCAGTCGCGCCTGGTCCAGAACCGTGTCGGTGAGACCGGTGACCTGGAGCTGGCTGAACAGTCGGTGCAGGTCAACGTAGGCCGGAGTCAGGGTGGAGCCATTGCCGCCGCTGACCGCCAGGCTCCCGTCGGCCTGGATCAGGCCGGAGGAGGCGATCGCATTGGTGGCGGACGGTGCCGAGGCAAAACCGCGCAGGGTTCCAAGCTGGCCCAGGTCAATGAGGCCGGTACCGGGTGGGCCAATCAGCGGAAGCTGAAGCGAACCTAGGCCGACGTTGATGGCACCGAGCGCCCCCACATTCAGGGCTTGGGTGTTGGCGGCCGGTGCCGACGGGTTACCCGCGACGGCTGTGCCGAGATCCGCAAGCGGAATCGCGGAGTTGAAGAGTCCGCTGCGCAGGAACTGGCCCTGCGCCTCGGAGGCATCATTGGGAAGCGCAACCGCTGCGTTCCCAATCGGGACCGCGATGAGCGCCCCTAGGGCAACCCCCGCGGTGGCTGTCAGGAGCCGGTTGCGCGATCGGCGCTTCTTCCAGCTCGGTGGTGCATTTGTTCTCATCGAAGAATCCCCTTATTCGGATGAACGGTGACGCACGCGTACCCGCGCACGTGCGGACAGGCTAGCAATCTGCAAATTGGGCGTCCAGGGGGTCCCCCGGGTGGGGGACCGGGTGAAAAAACGGGTGAAAAACCGCGAGATTATCGCGTGGTGATTAGGAAATGCGCGTGTCACACACGGATGGCGCCCCCCGACTTGGGGCGATTTTTTCGCGCCCGTTTGCCACCCCGTGTCACGTTTCTGGCTCCGATGTTTCGCAACATTACGCCGCGTCAAAAACCGGGCAATTGCGGGGTTTTTGCGGGGATGTGGCCCAGTCGGGGGTCGGAAGACACCCGAAGGATCCGCCTCCACTCGAACGCGGCGGTGCGGCCTAGACTGGCCCCATGACATCGGCGGCAATCATCGGAAGTGGCCCCAACGGACTCGCGGCGGCGGTGACCCTGGCGCGGGCCGGGCTTGCGGTCACCGTGTTTGAGGCCGCGGATACCCCCGGCGGCGGGTGCCGCACCGAGGAACTGACCCTTCCCGGGTTCTGGCACGACTGGGGTTCCGCGGTGCACCCGATGGCGATGACCTCCCCGTTTTTTCAGGCTTTTGGACTGACCGAGCGGGTCCCCTATGCGATACCCGAGATCTCCTATGCCCACGCGCTGGAGCCGGGCACCATCGGGGTGGCGTACCGAGATTTGAACCGCACGGTGGCCGAATTGGGTGGCGATGGCGCACGCTGGCGACGAATCTTTGCCCCACTGGTCTCCCGGCTGGAGCCCGTCGCCAATCTGATCTCGGCACCGCTGGGAAATGCGCCCGCCCATCCGATCCTGGCGACCCGGCTGGGGCTCGCGGTCTTGGCCGCCTCGCCGCTGGGGGAGGCGAGTGTGGGTTTGCGTTCGGAGGTTGCCCGAGCGATGTTCGCCGGTGTCGCGGCGCACGGCATCGGAAACATTCGCTCGCTCGCGCTGAGCGCCGTGGGGCTGATCCTCGCTGCGCACGCCCACGGCCCCCGCGGGTGGCCGGTTCCGATCGGTGGTGCCGGTGCGGTGACCGCCGCGCTTCTGGCCGACCTCGAGGCGCACGGTGGGCGCGTGCTCACCGGCACCCGGATCACCCATGCGGATGAGCTGCGCGGCTCCGACGCCATCATCTTTGATACCTCTGCTCGCGATCTCGCGCACATCGCCGGTGATGTGCTGCCCGAGAAATATCGGAAGAGCCTGCGCTCATTCCGTTACGGGAATGGTTCGGCCAAGGTGGACTTCGCGCTCTCGGAGCCAGTGCCCTGGCTGGATTCCGCCCTCAGGGAGGCACCTACCGTGCATCTGGGAGAGAGCGCCCGCAGCATCGCTCGTACCGAGAATGCGGTGACGCGTGGAAATATGTCGGATCAGCCATATGTGCTGATCACGCAGCCCTCGATCGTGGATCCCGGTCGCGCCCCCGAGGGGAAGGCGGTGCTCTGGGCCTATGTTCATGTGCCCGCGGGAAGCACGTTGGACCCAACCGAGATCATCATCGCGCGGATCGAAAAGTATGCCCCGGGGTTCCGGGACACCATCCTGGCGAGTGTGCACACCAGCGCCGCCCAGGTGGAGGAACGCAATCCCAGCATGGTCGGCGGAGACATCGGAACCGGGGCCACCGATCTGCCGCAGCTCCTGGCTCGTCCGGTGCTGGCACGCGAACCCTGGCGGACTCCGGTGCCCGGGCTGTATCTCGGCTCAGCCTCGGTCCCGCCGGGGCCCGGCGTGCATGGGCGGGGCGGTTTTGCTGCCGCCGGCGCCGCCCTGGCGGACCTGGGAATCCCCCTCCCGGACCTGGGATTTGGCTCGGGGCGAACGGCCTAGATCCGGAAATCCCGTTCCGGGGCTGGGATGGTCGGTGGTCCCCGATTAGACTGGGCAGGTGGTTACCGCTCTCTATCGCCGTTATCGGCCAGAATCTTTTGCCGAACTGATCGGTCAGTCTCAGGTGACCGATCCGCTGATGACGGCGCTGCGCACCAACCGCGTCAACCATGCCTACCTCTTCTCGGGTCCGCGTGGGTGTGGAAAGACCACTTCGGCCCGCATCCTGGCGCGCTGCCTCAACTGCGCCGAGGGTCCCACCGATACCCCCTGTGGCGTGTGCCCGAGCTGTGTGGAGCTCAGCCGTGACGGCGGCGGTTCGCTCGACGTGGTCGAGATCGACGCCGCGAGCCACGGTGGCGTCGAGGACGCTCGAGACCTGCGCGAGCGTGCCGTGTTTGCCCCGGCTCGCGACCGCTTCAAGATTTTCATCCTGGACGAGGCCCACATGGTCACGGCCAACGGCTTCAACGCGCTGCTCAAGATCGTGGAGGAGCCGCCGGAGCACGTGAAGTTCATCTTCGCGACCACTGAGCCCGATAAGGTCATCGGCACGATCCGCTCGCGCACCCACCACTATCCCTTCCGGCTGATCCCGCCGGCGCAGATGCTGGAGTACGTCGAGTCGCTGTGTGCCTCGGAGAAGATCGCGACCGAGCCCGGCGTGCTGCCGCTCGTGGTGCGCGCGGGAGGAGGTTCGGCGCGAGACACCCTGTCCCTGCTGGACCAGCTGATCGCCGGATCCGAAAACGACACGGTGTCGTATGAGCGAGCCGTGGCGCTGCTGGGGTTCACCCATGGCGCGCTGCTGGATGAGGCAGTGGATGCGCTGTCCCAGCGCGATTCGGCCGCGGCCTTTGCCGCCGTGGACCGGGTAATCCAGACCGGTCAGGACCCACGTCGATTTGTGGACGACCTGCTGGAGCGCCTCCGCGACCTGATCGTGGTGGGCGCTAGCGGAGACGCCGCCGCCTCGGTGCTGCGTGGGGTTCCCCAGGAGGATCTGGACCGGATGGCCGTGCAGGCGGCCGCATTTGGTCCCGCCGCCCTGAGCCGGACGGCCGATATCGTCAACGATGCACTGGGCGAGATGGTGGGGGCTTCGGCCCCGCGCCTGCACCTGGAACTGTTGGTGGCGCGCGTGCTGGTCCCCGGATCGGATGACAGCGAGCGCGGTGCCCTGGCTCGGGTCGAACGCCTCGAACGCCAGATCGTGACCGGTGGCGCACTGCTCTCGGGCGCGTCCATTGCGGATGTGCCCGGCGTGGGCGATCCGGCAACCGCGGGCCTCAGCGGTGCCGACCTGGCTCGTGCCGCGGGCAAGCGCCCGGCCGCGCAGACCCCGGCCGCACCCGCGGTGGCGCAGGCCTCGGCCGTGAGCGCTCCCGAACCGCGGGCGGCATCGGTGCCCGCAGCACAGGCGGTGCCCACGAGCGCAGATTCCGCAGCCCTCGTACCCGCGACCTCGACAGCCGCGACGTCGACGCCCGCAACCCCTGCCCCGGCAAGCTCGGCTGCGGCAGCCACCTCCGCGTGGTCCACCGCGAACATCGGTCAGGGCGCGTCATCGGCCCCCGCCAACACCCCGGCGTCCCGTACCGACACGGCACCGGAGAGCGTGGCCCCCGAGACCGCCGCCCCGGCACCCCAGACCTCGGCCGCAAACGTCGCCCCCGCGCCGCGGGACCCCAACCGTCCCCTCGACTTTGCCCAGGTCCGTGATGCCTGGCCCGAAGTCTTGGACCACCTGGCGGCGGGCAAGCGGGCATCCTGGATGGTCGCCAGTACCGCGACCGTGCGGGCGTTTGAGAACGACGTACTGACCCTCAGCTTCCCCAGCCAGCTCGACGCCGAGGGATTCCGTCAGCCGGCACCCAACGGTGAGGGCGTGAGCGCACACGTGCGCGCCTCGATCCTCGCGGTGCTCGGGGTGACGGTGAAGTTCATCGCCCGAATCGACGCGTCCCCGGCCCCCACGGTGATCCCGCCGGCCGTCATTCCGCCGGCCGTGATTCCGCCGGCGTCCGCGCCCGCCGCTCAGGACTCAACGGTGTCGGACTCAACGGTGTCGGATTCGACGGTGTCCGCCTCGACCGCCCCGGTTCCCCCGGCAGTCGAATCCTCGGATGCGGCGACGGACGGCCCCGGCCGCTCGGCTGGCTACGCCGCGGCGCCCACAAAAACCAACCCCGCCCCGGTCGCCGAGGCGCCTATTCCGGCACCGACTGCACCGTCTGCACCGACTGCGCCGAGCACCTCCGACGCTCCGGCAGCCGAGAGCGCCGCGTCGGCCCCCGCGGCACCCGAGATGGTTCTGCCGGATGGGCTCACGCTGGGTCCGGCGGCAACCGGCTGGGCCGTGGCGGCGATCCCTGGATCCGCTCCCGCCACGACGCCCGCGGCCCCCGCCGCAGCCCCCGCCGCGGCACCGCGAGCTGCCGCTGCGGCACCGCCTGCTGACCCCGCGCCCGTCCAGGAACGCCCCGCCACCGCCGCCCCGGCGGCCGGTGCGATGGATGCCGAGGACATCCCGTTCCCTGACGATAATGATGCCCCACCCGCGGATGACGAACCGCCGTTCCCGGATCCCGGTGGCGGCTTTGGTGGACCCCGCGGACCCCGCGGCACCCAGCCCGGTGGGGGTCAGCCCGGAAACAACCAGCCCGGCGGCAATCAGCCCGCCGCCTGGGCCCCGGCCGCAGTGATTCCGCCGGCCGCCGCGATCCCCCCGGGTGCGGCCATCCCCCCGGGTGCCGCGATCCCGCCGGGTGCCACCAACCGCGCCCCGGCAGCACCGGGCCGCTTCGCCGCGCTGTACAGCGACAACGCCCCCGCGGAGCCCGCCCTAGGTGGCCCCAACGCCGCCACCACTACCGCCACCCCCACCCCAGCCACCGCATCGCAGGGTGCACAGGCCGAGGCCTCCGCGCCCTCCATTCCGGCCGTAGATCGGCCGCTCGATGAGGGCTCGGACCCGCACCCGCCGACGCCGTCACCCGCCCCCGCGGAGGCCACCGCGCCGCCTCGTGAGGCCCCCACCGCAACCGCGCGGTTTGCTCCGTCCTCGGGAAACCGCTACGGTGAGGCCGTTGTCCGCGAAATTCTCGGCGCGGTTTTCCTGGAGGAACAGGCCTATATTCCGGCCACCCGCTTCGACCGCGGATAACATCCGGTACCACACCGGAAAACGGCACGGCTTGCCCGTGCGGAGATAAGGAACCACATGTACGAGGGAATTGTTCAGGAACTGATCGATGAGTTCGGTCGCCTGCCCGGAATCGGTCCCAAGTCTGCCCAGCGCATCGCGTTCCACATCCTGCAGACCGAGAGTGTCGACGTGGCTCGACTGTCCGAAATCCTCGGTCAGATCCGCACCCGCGTGCACTTCTGCGAAATCTGTGGCAACGTCGCCGAGCAGGAAACCTGCTCGATCTGCCGCGATCCGCGCCGTAACCAAACCCTGATCTGTGTGGTGGAGGAAGCCAAGGACGTGGTGGCCATCGAGCGCACCCGTGAGTTCCGTGGTCTCTACCATGTGCTCGGCGGCGCGATCAGCCCCATCGACGGTATCGGCCCGGATGATCTCCGGATTCGGCAGCTCATGCAGCGCCTGGCCGATGGAACCGTCACCGAGGTGATCCTCGCCACCGACCCGAACCTTGAGGGGGAGGCTACCGCCACCTACCTCAGCCGTTTGCTCACCACCCTGGAGGTTAAGGTTACCCGCCTCGCCTCGGGCCTGCCGGTGGGCGGCGACCTCGAATACGCCGATGAGATAACCCTCGGTCGCGCGTTTGAGGGTCGCACCGTCATTGGCTAGATCCCGCCGCATGAGTGAGGTGTGCGCCACCACCCCGTGGCGAACCTCGTAATATGCCGGGGTCGTTATTCAAGGCGATTTAGACTAAACATCCGGCGGGCCGTATGCCCGCACCATTCCCCAGGAGTATCACGTGAGCCTAATCGTTCAGAAATACGGCGGATCGTCGGTTGCCGACGCCGAGAGCATTAAGCGCGTCGCCAAGCGAATTATTGCGACCCGCAAGGCCGGAAACGATGTGGTTGTGGCCGTCTCGGCCATGGGGGACTCGACCGATGAGCTGATGGACCTCGCCCACGAGGTCTCCCCGATTCCCGACCAGCGCGAGCTGGACATGCTGCTCTCCAGCGGCGAGCGGATCTCGGTGGCTCTGCTGGCGATGGCCATCAAGTCGATGGGCTATGACGCCCGTTCTTTCTCCGGTCCCCAGGCGGGAATGCGCACCGACACCCACCACGGATCGGCCCGCATCGTCGAGGTGGATCCGGTTCGTCTGCGTGCGGCACTGGATGAGGGTGCGATTGTGATCGTGGCCGGATTCCAGGGCCTCTCCCTAGACACCGCCGACATCACGACCCTCGGTCGCGGCGGCTCGGACACCACCGCGGTGGCCCTGGCCGCGGCACTGAACGCCGACGTCTGCGAAATCTACACCGACGTGGACGGCGTATTCACCTCGGACCCCCGCGTGGTTCCGCTCGCGCGTAAGATCGACAAGATTACCGCCGAAGAAATGCTGGAGCTCGCGGCCAACGGTGCCAAGGTGCTCTACATTCGCGCGGTGGAGTTTGCGCGTCGTCACGGCGTCACCCTGCATGTTCGTTCATCATTCAGCAACAACGAGGGAACCCTCGTATACAACCCGAAGGAGGGTGACGAGATGGAACAGCCCATCGTCACCGGTGTCGCCACCGACCTGAGCGAGGCCAAGATTACCGTTGTGGGTGTCCCCGATGTCCCCGGTAAGGCCGCTCAGATTTTCAGCCTGATCGCCAAGACCGAGGCCAACGTGGACATGATCGTGCAGAACGTGTCGGCGGCGTCGACCGGTCTGACCGACATTTCCTTCACCCTGCCCAAGTCGGAGGCCCAGCTGGTCCTCACCGCGCTGCGTAACGAGCAGGAGACCATCGGTTTCGTCTCGGTCCAGCACGATGACCAGATCGGCAAGCTCGCCCTGGTGGGTGCGGGGATGAAGGCTAACACCGGTGTCTCGGCCAAGCTGTTCCAGTCGCTGTCCGACGCGGGAATCAACATCGAGATGATCTCGACCAGTGAGATCCGCATCTCCGTGGTGACCCGCGCCGACTCGGTCAACGAGGCCGCTCGCGTGGTGCACTCGGTCTTCGGCCTGGACAACGACATCGAGGCCACCGTCTACGCCGGTACCGGTCGCTAGGTTTCCCACCACGCCTGATGTGGTGCGCCGGTCGATGCTGTCGACCGGCGCACCGCTGTATCTGTCACCATCGGATGCCGCCTCGACGGGATGGCCATCCGCACACCACCGCCGGGTGAGAATCCGCCCAGCGTAAAATTTCGCAGCGTTATCGCTCGCTAGACTGAGCAAAAGCCAAAGGAGACACCGCAATGACCACTGGAGTACGCCTCGGGATCGTAGGCGCCACCGGACAGGTTGGCACCGTGATGCGCCAGCTGCTGCAGGACCGCAACTTCCCGATCGCCGAGCTGCGTCTGTTCGCCACCGCGCGTTCGGCCGGCAAGACCGTGCGCTTCGGCGACACCGACGTTGTGATTGAGGACATCGAGACCGCGGATCCGACCGGTTTGCAGATCGCCCTCTTCTCGGCCGGTGCGACCGGTTCGCGCGCTCACGCCCCGCGCTTTGCCGCCGCCGGTGTGACCGTGATTGACAACTCCTCGGCCTTCCGTGGTGACCCGGAGATTCCGCTGGTGGTCTCCGAGGTCAACCCGCACGCGCTGAACCACCTGCCCAAGGGCATCATCGCCAACCCTAACTGCACCACGATGGCCGCAATGCCGGTGCTCAAGGCCCTGGACGCCGAAGCTGGGCTGACCCGCCTGGCGATCACGACCTTCCAGGCCGTGTCCGGTTCCGGGCTCGCCGGTGTGGCCGAGCTGGCAGGTCAGGCCCGCGCGGCAGTGGCCGATGAGAACTTCGAGCGTCTGGTGCACGACGGTTCCGCCGTGACCCTGCCCGAGCCCGCCGTTTACAAGCGGCCGATCGCCTTCAACGTGGTGCCGCTGGCCGGTGCCATCGTCGAGGACGGCGAGGGGGAGACCGACGAGGAGAAGAAGCTCCGTAACGAGAGCCGCAAGATCCTCGAGCTGCCCGAGCTGCTGGTGGCCGGAACCTGCGTCCGGGTGCCCGTGTTTAGCGGTCACTCGCTCTCGGTACACGCCGAGTTCTCCGGCGAGATCACCCCGGAACGCGCCACCGAGATCCTCGCGGCTGCCCCCGGTGTCGAGCTCAGCGAGATCCCGACCCCGCTGCAGGCGGCCGGTCAAGACCCGTCGTATGTGGGCCGGATCCGCGCCGACCAGTCGGCCCCGGCCGGCCACGGCCTGATCCTGTTCATCTCGAACGACAACCTGCGTAAGGGTGCCGCGCTGAACACCGTGCAGATCGCCGAGTTGCTCGCCGAGAAGCTGCTGGCTAGCTAACGATTGTCATGAACGACCGGCGGCGGGGATTTCCCCGCCGCCGGTCGTTGTATTCTCGGAGAATGCGCGCACCGAAAATTCCCCAGCCCTTCGCGGCAGATCCGCGCTCGGTCCGGGCCGGTGCACGCCCGGGAACGAGCCCGCTCACGCCATCATCGCTGCCCGAACATAACGGCCCGCTGACCGCGAGTAGCCGCGAGCGTGAGGTATTCCTGGCCCAGCTGCTGCTGGCCGTGGTGGTGCTGATCATCGTGACCGCCTCGCTGCTCCTGGATCCCGAGGTGCTGCGCTCCCCGGTGATTCTGACCGGGGTGGGCCTAATCTTTTTGGCCACCATGATGGCGGCGATCGGTCGCTGGTCGAGCTGGCCGCGCTGGCTGATCATGGTCCTGCCAATCGTGGACATTGTGGCGATCGTGCTGATCCGCAATGGTGATGTGGCCCTGGGGGCGGGTCTGCTGCTGGTGTTCCCGGTGACCTGGCTGGCCGGCTATTTCGGGCGCACGGGCGCGATTGTCGGTCCAGCCTTCGCCTCGCTCCTACTCTGGGTGATCGCGCCCGAGGGACCGATGGGTCTCCACGATCTGCCCCGCATCCTCCTGCTGCCGATCACCCTGATCTTTATTTCCACCGCGACCTATCAAAACACCCGTCGCAACGCCGCCCAGCGCGCCCTGCTCACCCGTCAGTCGGCCATGATGACCCGCTCCTATGACGATGCTCGGATTCAGCAGGGCACGCTGGATACGGTTCTGAACGCGGTGCCGTTTGCCGTGGTCGCCTATGATGCCGAGGGAAACCGCGGACACCGCAATGATGCGTTTCGGGTTCTCAAGCTGCGCTATGGCAGCCACAGTACCGCCCACGCCGAGGGACGGCTGTTTGGTGCCGACCGGCGCACGGTCCCCGATGCGACCGATCTGCCGCTTGAGCGGCTGCACCGCGGCGAGGAATTCTCGGACCTCATCCTGTGGCTCACCTCGCCGCTGGCCCCGAGCATCGCCCTGGCGGTATCGGGCCGTCAGCTGCCCGAGGGCGGCTCGGTTCTGGTTCAGCGCGATATCACTTCCGAACTCCAGGCGCTGCGCTCCCGGGACGACCTGATCGCCTCGGTCTCGCACGAGCTGCGCACCCCGCTGACCTCGGTGATCGGCTACCTGGACCTGGTGCTCGATGATGACGGTCTGGATGAGGGTACCCGCAAGCAGATCGAGATCATCCTCGGCAACTCCGAACGGATGCTGGCGATTGTCTCGGACCTGTTGCAGGCGGCGCGAGACTCCGATCAGGCGTTTGTGTTGACCCGTGGACACTGTGATCTGCGCGAGATCGTCGGGGAGGCCATCGCCTCGGCCGAGCCCGCGGCGATGGACCGTAACGTGAGCCTGAGCATCAGCGCCCCCGACACGGTCCCGCTGAACGCCGACGGCTTCCGCCTGCGCCAGGTGGTGGACAACCTGGTGAGCAACGCCCTCAAGTACAACCGCGATGGGGGCACGGTCACCGCCCGCATCGACACCGATGAGAGCGGCGTCCGGCTGAGCATTGCCGACACCGGCCTGGGGATGTCCGACCAGGACCGCGCCCGGGCGTTCCAACGCTTCTACCGCGCCGACGATATGCGCATCTCCACGATTCACGGGACCGGGCTGGGCCTGGCCATCTGCCGCGACATCATCGACCAGCACGGCGGCTCGATCGAGGTGGCCAGCGAGCTGGGTATCGGCACCATCGTCACCGTCACCCTTCCCCAGCACAGCGAACGGATCCCCGAAAATGAACTTTGATGCGGCGACCCTGCAGCTGGTCAACGGCCTGATGGCCATCATCTGTGCGGTGCCGTTTGTGCTGCACACCGTGTTCCGGGGGCATGATCGCGCGGGCCTGTACTGGTCGCTGGGTTTCATGTCCGGGCTGGTGAGCGCCGGCTGCTATGCCGTCTCGGCGACGCTGAACGACGGCTGGGTCATTCTGGCCGTGGCCAACGGCGCGTTTGCGCTGACCCTGGGTGCGGTGTGGAGTGGGACCCGACTCTTCAACGGGCGGCGGTCGCTGATCCAGATACCAATTCTTGCTGGACTGGTCTGTGCGGCGCTGGTCCCGGTGTTCTGGGCGGAGTATGGAACGTGGGCGGGTGCCGCCGGCTACATGGTCACCGTGGGCATCTTTGCCGGGCTGATTGGCTGGGAGGCACTGCGTCCGCCGCTGCGCCGCAACGTGTATGCGCGGGTGTTTGCCACGGCGATGATCCTGGGCGGGCTGTACCAGCTGGACCGCGCGCTTGAGCTGACGGCGACCGGCGTCAAAACCATCGAGGCGAGTCCGCTCTACGGAAGTGCCACGGCCACGCTGGTGGTGACCGTGCTGCTGGTGATCTCCTCGATCTGTCTGACCGCGATCCGCGCCGAACGCGATACCCAGCACCGGCTGGCACCCACCCCGGGCGGCGGTGCTGTGAACTTCTCGATGGACGTGCTCTCGGCACCGGCCTTCGCCGCCGGGGCCAAGGATCGGATGGTGCGCTCCCGGCAGCACGGGATCCGGGTGGCGCTGCTCCAGCCGAGAATCGACGGGCTCTCCGACTTCCAGGTGGCCTATGGTGCCTCGGCTGCACAGGAGGCGATTCTGCGGTTTGTGGGGGTCCTGCGTGGCAGCGTGCCACCCACCGCGATCATCGGTCACCTCGGTGAGGGGCACTTCGCCGTCCTGGCGATGATGGACGAGGTGACCTCGGGGCGCGATGTGGCCCGCGGCATCCTTACGACCCTCGCCGAAACCCCGCTGGCCCCCGAGCGTGGCCTGCGGATGAGCGCGAGTGTGGGTGTGGCCGAACAGTCTGAGCCCGGGGTCGAATGGGACATTCTGTGGGGCGCGGTGAACGAGCGCCTCGCCGCGGCGCGTGCCGACGCGGGAAACGTGATCGCCGAGGTGCGGGTTGCCCGGGACGGTTCGCGGGTTGATGCGTTGGGGCATAAGCTAGCCTCATGACGACTTCACAGCCGGTCGACGTGGCTCTTATCGGCGGCGGTATCATGAGCGCAACGTTGGCTACTCTTATTTCCCGGTTGCAGCCGGACTGGTCAATCGAAATCTATGAGCGTCTGGGCGATGTCGCCCAGGAGAGCTCCAACCCGTGGAACAACGCGGGCACCGGCCACGCGGCCATGTGTGAGTTGAACTACATGCCCGAGGCCCCGGATGGCACCGTCAATCCGGCCAAGGCACTGCAGATCAACGAGCAGTTCCAGGTGTCCCGACAGTTCTGGGCACACCTGGTGCGTGAGGGGGTGCTGCACGACCCGAACACGTTCATCAACACCGCCCCGCACATGACCTTTGTGCACGGCGAGAAGGACGTGGAGTACCTGCGTAAGCGCTTCGAGGCGCTGCGCAACGAGCCGCTGTTCCAGACCATGGAGTACTCCACCGACACGCGCGTCATCAACCAGTGGGCACCGCTGCTGATGACAAAGCGTCTGGCCGGCGATACATATGCGGCCACCCGGATGAGTGCCGGAACCGATGTGGACTTCGGTGCGCTGACCCATGAACTGATGGACGCCGCGGTGGCCTCGGGTGCCAAGCTGCGCCTCAACCACGAGGTGCGCGGGCTGAAGAAGCTGGCCGATGGGACCTGGCGCATCCGCTCGCGTGATCTGGTGGGGCGCACCCCGCGTGAGATCAACGCCAAGTTTGTGTTTGTGGGTGCCGGTGGATGGGCGCTCAAGCTGCTGCAGAAGTCGGGCATCCCCGAGATCAAGGGCTACGGGGTCTTCCCGATTTCCGGGGCGTTCCTGCGTACCGACAACCCCGAGATCGTCGCCCAGCACTCGGCCAAGGTGTACAGCCAGGCCGCGGTGGGTGCCCCGCCGATGTCGGTGCCGCACCTGGACGCTCGCGTGGTGGACGGCCAGTCCAGCCTGCTGTTTGGGCCCTACGCCGGGTTCAGCCCCAAGTTCCTGAAAAACGGAAACCTGGTGGACCTGATCACCCAGCTGCGTCCGGGCAATATCATCCCGATGCTCGCGGTTGCCAAGGACAACCCCTCGCTGATCTCGTACCTGCTTAAGGAGCTGACGGCCTCGCGGGCCAAGAAGCTCGCCGCGCTGCGCGAGTTTATGCCCACCGCCGAGGCCAAGGACTGGCACCTGATCGTGGCCGGTCAGCGTGCCCAGGTCATCAAGAAGGATCCGAAAAAGGGTGGCATCCTGCAGTTCGGCACCGAGCTGATCGCCGCTGGAGACGGGTCGATCGCGGGTCTGCTGGGCGCCTCCCCGGGTGCCTCCACCGCCGTGCCGATCATGATCGACCTGCTCAAGCGATGCTTCCCGAACGAGTACTCGGGCTGGGAACGTGAACTGACCCGGATGATCCCGACCCTCGGCACCAACCTCAACGACGATCCCGATCGCGCCCGCGCGGTGCTGGCGGAGACCGCCGAGGTTCTGCAGATCGAGCTCTAGGCGTCCCTGCTGTGAGCGAGCCGGGGCAGCGGATGCCCCGGCTCGCTTAGACTGGTCCAATGGCGAAACTGTATTTCCGCTACGGGGCGATGAACTCGGGCAAGAGCACCGCCCTGCTGCAGGCCGCGTTTAACTATGAGGAGCGCGGACACCGCGTGCTGCTGGCTAAGCCCGGCATCGATACCAAGGCCGATGGCGCTATTAGCAGCCGCCTGGGGGTGAGCCGTGAGGCTGATTTCCTAATCGGCTCCGGGGCTGACGTACACGAGCTGTTTGCTTTGGCCCGTGGGAGTGAGCCGGTGCATGCCCTGCTGGTGGATGAGGCACAGTTCCTGGAGACCGCGCAGATCGATGCACTACTGGAGATCGCGCTGCTTGAGGATGTCCCGGTGCTTGCCTACGGCATTCGCACCGACTTCCAGACCGTGGCGTTCCCCGGGTCACGACGCCTGCTGGAGATCGCCCACAGCATCGAGGAACTCAAGACCATCTGCCGCTGCGGGCGCAAGGCCCTCTTCAACGCGCGGATCGAGAATGGTCGCTTCGTCTTTTCCGGAGAACAGGTGGTGATCGACGGCACCGAGGCCGGCTACGAATCCCTCTGCGGAAACTGCTATCTCACCGAGTGCGGCGGCAAGATGCCCCACCACGCCGTGCGCGAAACCGAGTCGGCCCGATGAAAATTTCGGTGATCGGTTGCGGGTATCTCGGTGCCGTACACGCGGCGGCGATGGCGACCCTGGGCCATGAGGTGGTGGGCCTCGATGTGGATCCGGAGAAAATTGCCGCGCTCTCGGCGGGCCGAGCCCCCTTCTTCGAGCCGGGACTTCCCGAGCTGCTGGCGGAGGCAGGCGCGACGGGCAAGCTGCGCTTCACGATCGATCCCGAGCTGCTACGTGGTGCCCGAGTGCACTTTCTCGCGGTGGGGACCCCGCAGGCCGCCGATGGCGGTGCTGCGGATCTGAGCTATCTGCACGCGGCCCTGGCGACCCTGCTTCCCCGACTGTCGCCCGGCGATCTGGTTGTGGGCAAGTCCACGGTACCCGTGGGAACCGCCGAGACCCTGCGTGCCCGCGTGCGTGAGCGCGGGGCCGAACTGGCGTGGAACCCGGAGTTCTTGCGGGAGGGCTTTGCCGTGCAGGACACCCTGCGGCCCGACCGTCTAGTCTACGGATTCGCCGCCGAGACCCTGGTACGCGAGGGGGACGGTGTCCGGGCACCGGGCATCGAACTGCTAAACGAGGTGTATGCCGATGCTCTCGCGGCGCACACACCGCTCGTGGTTACCGATTTTGCCACGGCGGAGCTGGTGAAGGTCGCGGCCAATGCATTCTTGGCCACCAAGATCTCCTTCATCAATGCGATGGCCGAGATCGCCGATGTGACCGGGGCCGACGTGAGTGATTTGGCCGTGGCCATCGGCCACGATGAGCGCATCGGATCGCGCTTCCTGCGTGCCGGTATCGGGTTCGGAGGCGGCTGTCTGCCCAAGGACATCCGCGCGTTTTCCGCCCGTGCGGAGGAGCTCGGGGTGGGGGATTCGCTGGGCTTCCTGGCCGAGGTAGACCGGGTGAACCTGCGCCGGCGCGACCTGGTGGTTGACCGGGTGGCCTCGATCCTGGGAGATCTGGACGGCCGCCGGGTCACGGTTCTGGGGCTCGCATTTAAGCCCGACAGTGATGATGTGCGCGATTCCCCCGCGCTGGATATTGCGACGCGGCTCGCCGCTCGTGGCGCTCTGGTGACCGCAACCGATCCGCAGGCGATCCCCACCGCGAGCCGGCTGGCCCCGCGCCTGAACTATGTGGGGGACACCTCGGCGGCTCTCGCCGGTGCCGAGATTGTGCTGCTGCTCACCGAGTGGTCGGAGTATCGAACCCTCGATCCCGTGGCCGCCGCAACACTCGTAGACACGCCGATCGTGATTGATGGACGCAACTGCCTGGATCGCTCGGCCTGGCGCGGCGCGGGCTGGGCCTATCACGGCCTGGGACGCCGCTAGGCGGCCCGGGCGATTCGCCGAGAACCCGGCCGGGTGTGATAGCGTGACACCCGAAAACCACGTGACACGGGGTGCCCTCCGGGGCTGAGATTACACCCGTCGAACCTGATCTAGCTTGTACTAGCGAAGGGATGTCGCGCATGTCGCGCACGCCAGAAAACCTTATTTCTCAGACCCAGACCGCCCTCGAGCGGGTGCGTGAAACCGCGCCACTCGTGCAGAGCATCACCAATGCGGTGGTCACCAATTTCACCGCGAATGCTCTGCTGGCGCTCGGAGCGGCACCGGCGATGTGTGACATCGTCGGCGAGGCCGGACCGTTTGCCCGCATCGCCCAGGGGCTGCTGATCAACCTCGGCACCCCGGTGCCCGAACAGCGTGAAGCCGCCCGTGAGGCCGTGAGCGCCGCGAACGAGGCGGGTACCCCGTGGGTGCTTGATCCGGTCGCGATCGGGGCCCTGCCGATCCGTACGGCTCTCGCGTTGGAGCTGCGCGAGTTGCGCCCCACCATCATCCGCGGCAACGCCTCGGAGATCCTGGCGCTGGCCGAGGCCGGTACCGGCGGACGCGGCGTGGACGCGACCGATGGGGTCGAGAGTGCGCGGGATGCCGCGGTGTCACTTGCCCGCCGAACCGGCGGGGTCCTCGCGGTCTCCGGACCCACCGACCTGGTCACCGATGGGGAGCGCTTTGTGCGCCTGTCCAACGGTCATGTGCTGCAAACCCGGATCACCGGCGGGGGATGCGCCCTGGGCGCGGTCCTGGCGGCCTTCGCCTCCGTAGATGAGGACCCGCTGGTGGCGGCCGTAGCCGCGGTCAGCACCTACAACATTGCCGCCGAGCTCGCGGCCGAGCGTGCGCCGCGGCCGGGCAGCTTCCAGATCGCGTTCCTGGACGCCCTGGATGAGGTCTCTCCCGCGCACATCGCCGCTCGGATGGTGATCGCATGAGCCTGCCCCAGCCCGACCTCTCGGTCTACCTGGTGACCGATACCGCCCAGCTGCGCGCCGCCGGACACGATCCCGTGGGCGGTGTGCTGGCCGCGGTAGCCGGGGGCGTCAACACCGTGCAGGTGCGTGAGAAGGACGCCTCGGCCCGCGACTTCCTGGCCTACGTCGAAGCCCTCTCGGCGGCCCTGCCCGCGCATGTGTCCCTGATTGTCAACGACCGGGTGGACGTGTTTCTCGCCGCCCGGGTGCGGGCGGCCCGGGTGGCTGGCGTGCACGTGGGGCAGAGCGATCTGCCGGTGACCGCGATCCGCTCGCTGATCGGCACCGACGCGATCCTCGGGCTGTCCGCCAGTACCCCCGAGGAGATCGCGGCCGCCGCGGCCTCGGGGGTGGTGGATCACATCGGCATCGGACCGCTGCACAACACGACCACCAAGGCCGATGCGCCGGACGGGCTGGGACACCCGGCGGTTGCTCGACTCGCCGCCGCTTCGCCGTTGCCCGCGGTGGCCATCGGCGGTCTGCACGCCGCAGATCTGCCGATCCTGCGTGCGGCGGGCCTGGAGGGTGCGGCGCTGGTGTCTGCGATCTGTGCCGTCCCCGACCCCGAAGCAGCGGCCCGCGAGCTGCGTGCAGCCTGGAACGGAGCGGCGGCATGAGCGCGGAGGTTTCCAACCCGAACCCGGAGGCCTCCGGTCCGGTCCGAGTCCTCTCGATCGCCGGCACCGATCCCACCGGTGGGGCCGGCATCCAGGCCGACCTCAAGTCCATCGCCGCCAATGGCGGTTTCGGGATGGCCGTGGTCACCGCCCTGGTTGCCCAGAACACCCGGGGTGTGCGTAGCGTGCACGTGCCGCCCGTGGCCTTCCTGCGGGAGCAGCTGGATGCGGTCTCGGATGACGTGGTCATCGACGCGGTGAAGATCGGGATGCTCGGCGACGCGGAGGTGATCGACACCGTGACTCGCTGGCTGGATGAGGTCCGCCCGCCCCTCGTCGTCCTTGACCCGGTGATGATCGCGACCAGCGGCGACCGGCTCCTGGCGGCCGAGGCCGAGACTGCGCTGCGCGGCCTGCTCTCGCGGGCACACCTGATCACCCCCAACATCCCCGAGCTGGCAATCCTCGCCGAGGAACCCGCTGCCACCACCTGGCCGGGTGTCCTGGAGCAGGCGCTGCGCGTCTCCGAGCGCTATGCCGTACGGGTCCTCGCCAAGGGCGGACACCTGGAGGGGGCGCATGCTCCGGACGCCCTGGTTGATGCCTCCGGCACCCTGCCCGAGCGGGCGCGCGTGGTGGAATTCTCGGGTGTGCGTATCCACACCGAAAACACCCACGGAACGGGCTGTTCGCTCTCCGCAGCCCTGGCCACTCGAATTGCCGCGGACGGGGACTGGCTTGCGGCCATCGCCGAGGTCAAGCGCTGGTTGACCGAGTCGATCACCCACGCCGATTCGCTGCACGTGGGTGAGGGTCACGGGCCGATCTCCCACTTCGCCGGACTCTGGTCGCGCGGCGGCCTGGCAACCGAGCGTGCGGCCGGTGAGTACCTCGAAGACTGGTGGCAGGCCATCGCCCCGATCCGGCACCGGGCAAATACTCTCCCGTTTGTTGAGCAGCTGGGTGCGGGAACCCTCGATCGCGACGCGTTCACCTGGTACCTGGCCCAGGACGCGCTCTACCTGCGGGACTATTCCCGGGTGCTTGCCGAAGCCTCAAAGCTTGCTCCAACCCCCGAAGAACAGGCGTTTTGGGCTGCCGGCGCCAACGGGGCGATCGCCGCAGAGCTCCAGCTTCACCAGGGCTGGTTGCCCGAGGATGAGGTGTTCTCCACGCCGCCCGCTCCGACGACCATCGCCTACGTGGATCATCTGCTGGCCGCTGCCGCGCGCGGTGAATACGCGGTGATTATCGCCGCGGTGCTGCCCTGCTACTGGCTCTATCAGGACATCGGGACCCGCCTGGTGGCGCAGTCACATCCCGAGCACCCGTATGCGAGCTGGCTGGAAACCTACGCCGATGAGGTCTTCGCCCGATCCACCCGCTCGGCGATTGGATACGTGGGGGAGGCCGTGCGTCGGGCGGATCCGGAGACGCGGGCGCGGATGTTCGAGGCCTTCGAGCGCGCTTCGGCCCATGAGGTCGCCTTCTTTGCCGCCCCACTGGAGGCTCGAGCGGTTCCCGGACACGCCGAATGACACACCCGGCGTGCACATTCCCCCGCGGGTGTGCACGCCGGAAAACCGCGGAAACACGCTAAAAAAACGCCGCTTTTGGGGTCCGTGGTCAAACTCCGGGTGAAAATCAGGTACTCTAATAGAGGTCGCAAGATCACCATCGGGGTGTGGCGCAGCTTGGTAGCGCGCTTCGTTCGGGACGAAGAGGTCGTGGGTTCAATTCCCGCCACCCCGACAGATGGAAACATCAAAGCCGGTCAGAGAAATCTGACCGGCTTTTGTTTTGCGCCGGGCCACTCACCCACTCGGCGGCTGTGCTCGTCCTCCTCCGCAGGGGTGCTCTCCTTCGCGCTGACGCAGGGCATACTGTCACACGGCATACATGCGCACAAGACGCCCGCACACGTGGGTGTACGGGCGTCTGAGGCGTGCCTGAGGCTTGGGGACGTCTAGCGGGCCACCAGGGTGACCAGCGTGGCCTCGGGGCGGCAGGCAAAGCGCACCGGGGCATAGATCGAGGTGCCGAGGCCCGCCGAGACGTTGAGGTAGGCGCTGCGGAACGCGTGTCGCCAGAGGCTCAGTCCCTTGACCTGACGTCGCGGAATATCGCAGTTGGTCACCAGGGCACCCACCCCCGGGACGCACACCTGTCCGCCGTGGGTGTGGCCGGCCAGGATCACATCGGCCCCGTGGGTGACAAACGAGTTGAGCACACGCTGATACGGGGCGTGAGCGACGCCGATGTGCAGTGCGGGTGCGGCGGTGTCGGACTCGAAGGAATCGGCGTCCTCCTGCCCGTCCAGGAGGCCGGTGAGCAGATCGAGACGGTCCCGTCCGATGTGCGGATCGTCGACCCCGAAGAACCCGATCCGCGTCCCGCGAATGGTGATCTCATCCACCCGGTTGTTGAGTGAGCGCCATCCCAGCGCCTCGGTGAAAAAGCGCTCGAGCCGCGGGGTATCGAGATCCTTGGAGCGGCGCGGTGCCGAGGCCCCTGAGGAGGAGGGTCCACGGAAATATCGCAGCCAGTTTTTCCGCACCGGACCGTAGTAGTCGTTGGAACCGTTGACGTAGACGCCGGGAACCCCACCAAACTCGGCAAAGGCCAGCTCGATCCCACGGATTCCGTCGGCATGGCCGAGATTATCGCCGGTGTCCACCACGAGGTCGGGCTGTTCGGCTGCCAGCGAGCGCACCCAGGCCTGCTTATCGCGCTGCCAGGGGGCCATATGCAGATCCGAGAGGTGCAGGATCTTGATCGGTTCGCTTCCCGCCGGAAGCACCGGGATCTCGACCCGACGCAGCGTGAACAGGCGCCGTTCCACCAGGCTCGCCCACGCAAAACACCCCGCGGCCGCGACGGCCAACACCCCCACCAGGGGAGTAATTCTGCCGGTCCGTCGGGCCATCGGGGTGCTCCTTGCTAACAGCTCTGCTTGGTTACGGTGATGGAGGCCGGCGTATTGGCCGGGTTCACCATCGTATTGGCGGCGGGGATCTGTGCGGTCACCTTACCGTCACCGGGCGGCGCGGTCGGGTCGGCCACACACTTCTGATCCACGCTGGTGAAGCCGATGCCCTGGAGGGCCGACTTCGCCTGATCGCCGGTCATGTTCGACAGATCCGGAACACTCTTCCCGGTGCCGTCACTGGGGCGGATGGTGATCGTGTTCCCCGAGGTGACGTTGGTGCCGGCGGCCGGGTCGGTACCCGCCACCATTCCCGCGGCCACACTCGAGAGAACCGGGTCACCCACCTGCACGTTGAATCCGGCGGCGGTGAGCGCGGCGGTGGCGTCGGCGACGCTCTGACCGCTCACATCCGGGACCGGGCTCTGCTGGGTCTTGGTCAGCGAGGCATCCGGCTTCGGGAAGGCGTCTCCACCGAACTTGCCGATGGTCGCGGTGGTGATCCCGGCAAACGCGCGGAACTTTGCCTGGAAGGCGCTGGTACCGTTTGCCTGCACGTTATACATCGAGGACTTGCGGCCGGTGCCGGGCATACCCTGCACGTTTCCGATCCAGAACGAGGTCACGGCCTTGGTGGTTCCACCGGTGATCCAGGTGTCATACGCGTCATCCGCGGTACCGGTCTTACCGAACTGCGGGGCACCGGGGACAACCGCGTTGGCGGCGGTTCCACCGGGACCAAACACGGCCTGCATGGCGTAGGCCGCGGTGTTGGCAACCTCGGGGGTTACCGCCTGGTCGCAGCTGGACTTCGGCACGGCCATGTCCTTACCGCCCGGGCCCACGATCTTGTCGATGGCAACCGGGGTGCAGAACTTACCCTGTGCGGCAATACCCGCGAAGGCACTCGCCATGGTCAGCGGGGCGATTTCGTTCGCACCGAGGACCGAGGAGGGGAGCTTGGAGAGCTCGCCACCGTCTGCGCGGTGGACACCGAGGGACTCGGCGGTCTTACGGATGTCGCACAGGTCCAGCTTGCTGGCCATGTTCACAAACGCGGTGTTGACCGAGCGTCGGGTCGCCTCATAAGGGGTGATTCGGCCCGATCCGCTACCGTCGTAGTTCTGGGGGTTCCAGGGCGCGGTGGTCATACGACCCCCGGGTTCACAGCTGTCCGTCCACCGGGTGTAGGACTGTCGGCTGGCGTCAACGGTGTCGTTGAGCGACTTGCCGGACTTCAGCCAGTCCAGCAGCACAAAGACCTTGTACTGCGAACCCACCTGGAATCCGTTGGAGCCACCGTAGTTGTAGTCGGTGTTGTAGTTGATGCTGGTGTGCGAACGGCTTGCCTGGCCCACCTGCTGGTCCTCGGAGAAGGTCTTGTTCTGGACCATCGCCAGCACGCGGCCGGTACCCGGCTGCACGGTCGAAGCAGCGGCACCGAGCTCAACGTTCGGCTTCTCCTCGGGAACCCAGCGATCCATCGCAGCCTGGGCGGCGTTCTGGATGTCGAGGTCGAGGGAGGTGTAGACGTCCATGCCACCGCGACGCAGGGTCGCACGCCGGTCATCCAGGGTCGCACCGAATTCGGGGCTGTTCAGGATGATGTTCTGCACGTAGTTACAGAAGTAACCGGCGTTTCCGGCGGCCTGACATCCGGTGCTCGGCGGCTTGAGGTTCGGCTCAATCGGGCTCGCCACGGCCTCATCGTGCTGAGCCTTGGTGATCTTCCCCTCCTTGAGCATCTTGTCGATGACGTAGTCGCGGCGGTCCTTGGTCAGCTTGTAGCCGTTGGCCGCACCATTCTTCTCGCTATCGGGGCGGTCGATGCGCAGACCGTTGGGGTCGTTGATGGTCGCGATCAGCGTCGCAGCCTGCTGGATGTTGACATCCTTGGCGGACACACCGAAGTAGTACTGAGAGGCTGCCTCGACACCGTAGGAGACACCACCAAAGTTGGCGATGTTGAGGTACCCGAGCAGGATCTGGTCCTTGGTGTACTTCTGCTCCACACCGATCGAATAGCGCATTTCGCGCAGCTTACGTTCGGGGGTCTGGCGGATCGCATCCTGATAGGCGGCGTCACGCTGTTCCTTATTGGTGATCTGTTCAGCGTTCTGCACCAGCACGTTCTTCACGTACTGCTGGGTGATCGAGGATCCGCCCTGGGTGCCGGATGACTTCACAAAGTTTGACAGAACGGCACGGGTGGTACCGATCAGGTCCACGCCGCCGTGATCGTAGAAGCGCGGGTCCTCGGTGGAAACCGCGGCGTCCTTAAAGTATTGGGAGACTTCGTCCCAGCCCACCTGCTGGCGGTTCTGGTCGTAGAAGGTGGCCAGCAGCTGGTGGCTGCCGTCCGAGGCGGTCGCGTAGATGTTTGTACGCTCCATCGGCGGATCAATGTCCAGGAAAGCCGGGAGCCCATCGAATGCGTTGATCGCACCCTTGGTGGACATGCCGGTCACGGCGAGGGCGGGGGTGACCGCTGCGGTCACGAGGATCCCCGCGGCGACGCTGAGACCGATGAAGCCCATCAGGCTACCCAGGACACCGCTACCGGTACGTTTTTCTTGAGGCATAGGATTCAGTTTAAGCGACATTGCTGAAAGAATCCCTATCCGGGTCCCGAACTTCATACTTATTAAGGAGAAACATGAATCGCTGGGAGTACCTCACCACGCCGCTCATGATCCACAACACGGCCGCGATCCTCAACAACTGGGGTAAGCAGGGCTGGGAGCTGGTTCAGGTGGTGAACGGACCCGAGGGTGGCCTGGTTGCCTACCTCAAGCGTCCGCTGATCGAGGAGGGGGCACAGGCATGAGCACCATCGCCGACCGTTTCGCCGAACTGGGTCTGAGCCTGCCCGAGGTCGCCGCTCCGGTGGCTGCCTATGTGCCCGCGGTGACCGAGGGAAACCTCGTATTCACCTCGGGACAGCTGCCGTTTGTCTCCGGCGCACTGCCCGAGACGGGCAAGGTGGGCGAAGGAGATGGGCTGGTCAGCCCCGAGATCGCTGCCGAGTATGCCGGCATTGCGGTGCTCAACGCGCTGGCAGCCGTGCAGGCGCAGATCGGTTCGCTGGATCGGATCACCCGGATCGTCAAGATCAACGGCTTCGTCGCCTCGGACCCCGAATTCTTTGGCCAGCCCGCCGTGATCAACGGAGCCTCGACCCTGATTGGCGAGATCTTCGGTGAGCGCGGGCAGCATGCTCGGGCCGCTGTTGGTGTTGCGGTACTGCCGCTGAATGCCCCGGTTGAGGTCGAGATCGTGGTGGCTTTCGAGTAGTTCCCCACACACCAGACGAGTGGCACTCGACCTCGGGGCCGAGTGCCACTCGTTTTGGGGCGAAGTGGATATTAGATACGCGGCGCTAGCGGGCGGCCACGTCCGCCGAGATGATCCGCATGACCGTGGTATCGGCGAGCGTGGTGGTGTCACCCACCTCACGCCCCTCGGCCAGGTCGCGCAGCAGGCGGCGCATGATCTTACCCGAACGGGTTTTGGGCAGCTCGGCCACCACAAAGATGTCGCGGGGACGAGCGATCGGGCCGATGAGCGTGGACACGTGTGACTTTAGTGCCGCCGACACCGCCGCGTGGTCCGCAGTTTCCTCGGCCTGGCTCTCCTTGAGGATCACAAACGCCACCACCGCCTGACCGGTGGTCTCATCGGTTGCCCCCACCACGGCAGATTCGGCGACAAACGGGTGTGCCACCAGTGCCGACTCGATTTCGGCGGTGGAGAGCCGGTGTCCGGACACGTTCATCACATCGTCCACACGCCCGAGCAGCCAGACGTCACCGTCGGCATCCAGGCGTGCGCCATCGCCGGCGAAGTAGGCGTTGGGGAACGTGCTCCAGTAGGTCTCCCGGAATCGATCCGGGTCGCCCCAGATGCCGCGCAGCATGCTGGGCCAGGGTTCGGTGATGGCCAGCAGGCCGCCGCTTCCCGGCGGGACCGGGGTCCCGTTTTCCTCAAGTACCGAAACCTCGATACCGGGGAGGGGAACCTGAGCGCTGCCGGGCTTGGTGACCGTGACGCCCGGGAGGGCCGAAATCATGATCGCACCGGTTTCGGTCTGCCACCAGGTATCCACGATCGGGGCGGTCTTGCCGCCGATGACCTTGCGGTACCACATCCAGGCCTCGGGGTTGATGGGCTCACCCACCGATCCCAGCAGGCGGATGCTGGACAGATCCGAGCGCTTGGGGATCTTCCGACCGAGCTTCATCGCGGCTCGGATCGCGGTGGGGGCGGTGTAAAACACGCTGACGCGATACTTTTCGATCAGCTCCCACCAGCGTCCGGGATTGGGGGAGTCGGGGGTTCCCTCATAGAGCACCTGGGTTGCGCCGTTGGCGAGCGGTCCATAGGTCACGTAGGTGTGTCCGGTGATCCAGCCCACATCCGCGGTGCACCAGTACACGTCGGTTTCGGGGTGGATATCAAAAACATTGCGGTGGGTATACGCGGCCTGGGTCAGGTACCCACCCGAGGTGTGCAGGATGCCCTTGGGTGCACCCGTGGTCCCCGAGGTGTAGAGGATGAACAGCGGGTTTTCCGCGGGGAACGCCTCGGGCTCGTGCACGCTGGATGCCGCCGGGACGCGCTCATGCCACCAGTGGTCCCGGCCCTCGGTCCACTCGATCTGATTGCCGCCGCGGCCCACCACAAGGACATTGCGGACGGTTTGCTGCGTGGGAAGGTCGCCGCGGGCCTCCAGAGCCGCGTCCACGGCGGGCTTGAGCGGTGAGACCTTGCCCTTGCGATAGCCTCCATCGGCGGTGATGATCAGGGTCGCCGCCGCGTCGTCCACGCGGGCACGAATGCTGTCGGCGCTGAAGCCGCCGAAGATGACCGAGTGCACGGCGCCCAGGCGGGCCACCGCGAGCATCGAGACGATGGCTTCGGGAATCATCGGCAGATAGATGGCCACCCGGTCGCCGGCACGGACGCCGAGATCGGTGAGGACATTTGCCGCGCGCTTAACCTCATCGGTCAGCTCGGCATAGGAAATCGCCCGGGTATCGCCGGGCTCGCCCTCCCAGTAGAGCGCGATCCGATCGCCATTGCCCGCCTCCACGTGCCGGTCCAGGCAGTTGTAGGCCACGTTGAGCGTGCCATCCTCGAACCACTTGGCAAACGGCGGGTTTTCCCAGTTCAGCACCGAGGTGAAGGGGCGCTGCCAACTGATCAGCTCGCGTGCCTGATCCGCCCAGAACCCCAACCTGTCTGCCTGAGCGCGAGCGTAGAGCGTCTCATCTGCATTTGCCTGCGCGACAAACTCCGGAGTGGGCTCGAATCGACGGGTTTCGGTGAGCAGATTATCAATCTGGGCATTCATGACGGCTAAATCGCTCCTTTGCGATGACGTGTTCCCACCTCGATGTGGGCCATGCACACACAGCGTACTCCGAAAAAACGGGTGCTCAGAACGTGTCCGCAGAATCCATCAAAAAGTTTTTTTGATGTGGATTCGGTTACGTTCCGCGGAATCATGCGGGAGTGCCCCTCGTGTCCCCCGAACTGGTGTCATCCACTTGGTGGACAGGGGTCGTCAAATCGACGTCGAGGGCGTACACTAAATCCAGGCCGAAATTCTTATTTCGAGCGTGCAGCGCACAACGGATTCCCCCCAATCCAGTGTCGCTTGCGGCGGCATCCATTCCCCCCAATGGATGCCGCCCTTTTATTTTTCCGGCGGGTTTTTCCGCGTCTTGCCGCCGCTGGGCAGTTGTCCACAGCTCGGATGGCTGTAGCGAGTAATCCACAGAACTCGAGCGCCCGGCGACTCCTGGCTTCGTCAAACCTACGCTCGTGGCATGACAGCACTCAGCGAAGTTTCGAGCCGCCCGCCCTCGCCCATCCTCGAGCAGGAGGCGCGGGCGCTGGACCAGCGCGTGGGCCTTGCTCGGCATTTCGGAACGCTGGCCACCCCACTCCTGCGCGCCGGGGTCAGCGATATCTTTCTGTCCGCGGAGGCCGGGGCCTGGTATGACCGGGGCGGAGGTCTAGAACCCGCGGATCACGACGTCCATCCGGAGGCCGAGGTGCGTGCCCTGGCCGTTCGGCTCATCGCGCTCGGCGGACGCCACATCGACGAGGTGACACCCTGCGTGGATGTCCGGCTCCCCGGGGGTGTGCGTGTCCACGCGGTGCTCCCGCCCGTGGCACCCCACGGCACTCAACTCAGCGTGCGGGTGCCCGCACTGAACCCGATCTCCCTGGACGGGTTGGCCGGGGCGGGGTTCTTTGGCCCCGACGGCACACAGGATGCATCGCCACTCATCATCGATCTGCTGCGTGAGCGCCGGAACATCCTGATCAGCGGGCCCACGGGGTCGGGTAAAACGACCCTGCTGGCCGCCCTGATCGATGCGGCGCCCGAGACCGAACGGGTCATCGCGGTGGAAGACGTGGCCGAGTTGGGGGTGCACCGCCGGCAATTCATTTCGCTGCAGGCACGTCAGGCCAATATCGAGGGAGTCGGACACCTCGGATTGCGCAGTCTGGTGCGTGAGGCTCTGCGGATGCGGCCGGATCGCCTGATCCTGGGGGAGTGCCGTGGGGCGGAGATTCAAGACCTCTTCTCCGCGCTGAACACCGGTCACGATGGGGGAGCGGGCACGATTCATGCCAATTCTCTCGGCGATGTCCCGGCGCGATTGGAGGCGTTGGGTGCGTTGGCCGGGCTTTCCCCGGCCGCCCTGGCCAGCCAGGCGGTCAGCGCTCTGGATTTCGTCTTGCACCTGCGCGGAGACCGTCCGCGAGGGTTGGAGGCCATTGGCCACCTTGAACGCGGACCATCCGGCATGCTGCGTACCGTGACGGTGTGGAGCGCGGCCCGATGAGCGAGCGTTCATCGATAACGTCGCGAAGCTCCTGGGCGCACGCACGGGGGCGAAACGATCGTCCCGAGTATCACGACGCCTGTGCTGCAGACCTGGAGCGACTAGCCGCGCTCCTGGGGGCGGGGCTCACTCCTGCCGTCGCCTGGGCCTCGGTGGTCACCCGGGCACCCGTGCCGCACTCGGATGCGTCGAACGGAGGCACCGCACGCCGCTCTGGGTTTGCGGCGGTCTTTCGGACGAGGGGGGCCGAGAGCTCTGGTATGGCCGGGCTCCGACGCGGGCACCCCTCGGCCCTACGGGCGGTACAGCGAGCGCTGGACATGGGCCAGGACCCGGCCTCCGCCCTCCTGGCGGTGGGGAACCGGGGACACCCTGCCCGTGGAAGGGAAAGGGAAAGGGGAAGTGGAGGTGGAGGTGGGGACAGCGGCGGCGAGCGAACGGGGAGCACGGGGCACCGTGGGCGCAAACTTCGGCGCGCGGCCCGTCCAGATTCCGGCGTCGATACCTCCCTCCCCTGGGCTCACCTGGCCGCCACATGGTCGGTATCCGCTCAGACCGGCGCACCGCTTGCCGAGGGAGTACGCGAGCTTGCGGCGGCCCTCCGGGCGCGTGCCCGACTGGGGCGCGCCTGTGCGGCCGAAGCCGCGGGGCCTCGCTCAAGCGCAAGGCTGGTGTGTTGGCTACCCGTGATTTCGACCCTGTTTGGTGAGGCCCTGGGATTCTCGCTTCTCGATACCCTCACCGGAACGGCACCCGGTCAGGTTCTGTTGGGGTTCGGGGTTGGCCTCAGCGCGATCACCGCAGTGTGGATCGGGTCACTGATTCGACGCGCACTGCGCGTCCCGCCCGAACCCGATGTGATCTTCGAACTCACGGCAACTGGCCTAGCCGCCGGCCTGAGCCCGGTGTCTGCACGGGAATGCGCGGAGCGTGCGCTGACTCGCTGCGGGCTCCCCGTCCCCGCGGACGCTCTCCGCTCGCTGCACGAGACACTGAGTCTCGCGGGGAGGGTCGGGATCGCCGCTCACGCCCTGCTGCGAGCCGAGGCTCAGTCTCTGCGTGATCGTCGCTCGTCCGATCTCCTCCGCGGGGTGAACCGTCTGGGCACCCGATTGCTGATTCCCCTCGGAGCGGGAGCACTGCCCGCATTCTTCTGTCTGGGTGTGGCCCCAATGATGCTTACCCTGCTCCACGACAGCCTCGGTACCGTGATCACCTGACCCCACCGGGAGCGGCCCCGGCGCTCTACTGCCCCTCGTCCGGGGCTGATATTTCGCGGATTTGGGCCCAACTTTTACCAATCGGAGACAACGCATAGACACGTTATGGCCGCACCCATAGGGTGTGAGTCATGAAGTGGACGCAACCCTGGTATGTGGCCTATGCACTCGTGGGCATGATGATGCTCGGGGTTGCACCGATCTTTATCCCGCTGAGCGTGGAAGACGGGGGTAAAAACGGCGCGACCCTCGTCGGTGTGGTCGTGGCAGCCTTTTATGCGGGTGGGCTCTTGGCTCCGGTTTTGGGATCGCTAGCCGATCGTAAGGGACTCCAGCGCGGCGTTTTCCTGTGGTCTTTCCCGGTTATGGCGCTGGCCATGATCGGGTTCGCATTCGCGTCCAATGTCTGGATCTGGGTGCCCCTGGCGCTGATCTTCGGCGGGGCCGGTTCCCTGGCGGGAACCGTGGCCGGCCTCTTCATTGTCGAGGCGCGGCCGATGAAGGAGTGGAATAACCGGTTGAGCTGGTTCCGGCTCGCCTACGGGGTGGGGCAGGTTGTGGGCCTCATCATCGCCGCGCTCGCCGCCACCCAGTTGCGGTTCGGGTGGATCCTCTCGGCGGTGCTGCTCGCCACGGGCTTTTTCCTGGGGAGGGCTCAACTGCCCCGGCTGAAACCCGCCGCCCCCGCGCAGCCATCCACCCGCACGAGTGGCGTGGCCGCACTGGTGCGCGGAAAGATCGGGGTGTTTCTGCTCACCTGGCTGCTGACGATGATGGGTGTCCAGACATTCTTCAACGTTGTTCCCCTGGTCATGCGGGACGCGTTTGCCGTTACCCCCTCGATGTCGTCGATCCTTTTCCTGATCGGTGCCGCGCTGGGCACCCTCTGCTATCCGCTTGCGGGGACCGTTGCCAATAAGACGGGACCGGGCGCGGTACTTCTGCTGGGGGTCGGTGCGAGCATCATCGCGTTTGGATCGATGGCGATCGCCGCGATGGGAGATGTCCCCGGTAAGGCGGTGATCGGGTCGGCCGCCCTGGTTGTCGCGGCGACCGCCTACTCGTTTGAGGTTGTTGCCGCGACCCTCATGGTGGTGAAGATTTACCCGGGGCCCGAGGGCTCGGCGATGGGGCTGCTGAACGGAATCATCGCACTGGGAGCGGTCCTGGGCGCGCTCGTGCCCTCGTTCCTGGCGCAGGCCTTTGGCTACTCGGCCCTACCCGCCTTCGCGTGCGGTGTGCTGGTGCTGGCGGCGCTTGTGGGGCTTCCCCTCTACCGGCGCTCGACCTGGCGGGGCGCAGCACCCGCCCCCACCGGGGTGGATTCCACGAGCACCCGCTAATCCGTCATGCTCTTCTCGGCCCCTGTCATGGCACCCTGTCGAAAGTGAATAAGGCGCGGTCAACGCGCCCAAAAGATTCCTCCACAGCCTGGCTTTTTGACGGTGTTCTCCACCGATTGATTCGTCTTTTCCCGCTCCTGGGCGGCCCGCACAAGACTGGAATCAATCAACCGAGAGGAACCATCATGAACACCCACCCCGCTGCATATGCCCCATCTGTTCAGGCGCCCATTCATCCACCGATACACACCGGCCACCGTGTGCCGGGGCTCGGGTCCCCACCAGAACACCCGGTGCGGGGGTGGCACCGGCTCCGTACCGGTTTTCGTCGATCTCTGGTCGATGAGACCGGCGCGGTGACCGCCGAGTATGCAATCACCACCATGGCCGCCGTGGCCTTTGCCGGGCTCTTGGTGGTGATCATTCGCAGCGGCGAGGTCCGTGAGCTTTTGACGAATCTGGTCCGCGCGGCGCTCCAGATTCCGAGCTAGCTCATGCTCGCGCACAACCGTGTGTCTCCCACAACGCACGAGGGGGCCTCGCCTCTGGCGGGCGAGCCTCCATCCATGCCTGATCGCCAGCCTGTGCCCGACCGCCGTCCCTCGGCGAAGCGCCGCCTGCGCGGTGAGCGGGGGAGTATCAGCGCCGAGTTCGCGCTTGTGATGCCGGCGGTACTGGTGCTCCTCGCGCTGTCCCTGGGGGTGCTTGCTGCCGGCACCACTCGCGGGCGACTCTGGGACGTGGCGGGGCAGTCGGCCCGATCCTTCGCACGCGGAGACCCTGAGGAGAGTATCGCGGCGCAGGCGCACACGCTCCTTCCCGGAGTGGCGGTGTCCCTCGCGGGGCAGGAAAACCTGGTGTGTGCAACGGCGGGGATTCCGGTGAGCGGTGTGGTGGGGCGTTTTCTCCCGCTGCGATTGGAGGCCCGGGTATGCACCCTCCGCGAGGAGTAGCGAGCCTCGGGTGGGTGCGCGCCGTCCGGTCCGAGCGAGGTTCGGGCACCGTGCTGGGGCTTGCCCTGTTCTGCATGATCCTGCTGTGTGCGAGTGTGTCCATTCCCTCTGCGCTCTCTCTGGAGACGCGGGCGGAGGTACGGGCACTGGCAGATTCGGTCGCCCTATCGGGTGCACGGGTCCTCGCCGGTTTGGCTTCTGGGGACCCCTGCGATGCCGCGCGGCGCGTTGCCGAGGCCAACGGAGTCACGCTGAGCGGTTGCCGGGTGGGGGAGGCCGATCTTCGTGTCACGGTGACACGGCAGGTTGCCGGGGTGACGGTGCGGAGTGTTGCATTCGCGGGTTTTCTCACGGACGACACACGGGATTAAAGAAACCGGACACGTGCCGTCGGCGAACACCCTATATAAGAGGTATGGATCGGATTGCCTGTCTTCTCGATCCGCTCGCACGCCCGGGAACACGCGGAATCCCGGCGGGATGGGCAACACGCCAGAACGCTTCCAACGCGGTGGGGGAATGGCAACAATCTCGGTGACGTTAGCCGTCGTGGAACCCTCCGAAATTCGCCGCCTCAACACACTCATGTATAAATAGGAGGATCATAGGGGTGTTCCATCAAGTGCCAATACGGCCCGCACACGGTCTAGGTGTGTATGGTGTGCCTGACGAAAGGAGCCGGGTGTCCAACACGAAAAAGCTGGTCATCGTAGAGTCGCCGACCAAGATGAAGTCGATCGCCGGGTATCTCGGAGACGGTTATGAAGTCTTGAGCTCGGTAGGCCACATCCGAGACCTTGCCGAACCCAAAAACCTGCCTGCCGAGCTCAAAAAGGGCGGCATGGGCAAGTTTGCCGTGGACGTCGACAACGGCTTCGAACCCTACTACGTGGTGTCCGATACCAAGAAGAAGACCGTCGCCGACCTCAAGCGTGCGCTGAAGGATGCCGACGAGCTCCTGCTCGCAACTGATGAGGACCGCGAGGGAGAGGCCATCGCCTGGCACCTGCTGCAGGTCCTCAAGCCCAAGGTTCCGGTACGCCGCATGGTGTTCCACGAAATCACCAAGGACGCCATTCTGGCGGCCAAGGACAACACCCGTGATCTCGATGTTGCACTCGTGGACGCGCAGGAAACCCGACGTATCCTGGACCGCATTTACGGCTATGAGGTGTCGCCGGTGCTGTGGCGCAAGGTGGGCCCGAGCCTGTCCGCCGGTCGAGTGCAGTCCGCGGCCACCCGCCTGATTGTCGAGCGAGAGAAAGAACGTCGCGCGTTTGTCTCCGCCGACTACTGGGACATCGCCGTCCAGGTTGCCGCTGCCGAAGACCCCACCCGGTTCGAGGCGCGACTGGTTCGCCTCGACGGTGAGCGCATCGCCAGCGGTCGCGATTTCTCCGATCGTGGTGTCCTGACCGGTAGCGCCCGCCAGCTCGATGCCGCCAGTGCCGCCAAGCTTGCCGACGCGCTCCAGGCACCGGAGACCATCACCCGGGTGTCCAAGCTGGAAACCAAGCCGTATTCGCGTCGTCCGGCTGCGCCGTTCACCACGTCGACCCTGCAGCAGGAGGCCGCACGTAAGCTGCGCTTCTCCGCACGTCAGACCATGAGCGTGGCACAGTCGCTGTACGAAAACGGGTACATCACCTATATGCGTACCGACTCGCCGTCGCTGAGCTCGCAGGCGATCAACGCCGCCCGCGATCAGGCGACCAGCCTGTATGGTGCCGACAGCATCCCGGACAAGCCCCGCCTGTACTCGGGCAAGTCGAAGAACGCCCAGGAGGCCCACGAGGCGATCCGTCCCTCGGGAGATCACTTCCGGACTCCCGCGTCGCTCAAGTCCTCGCTCAGCGGAAATGACTTCCGCCTGTACGAGCTGATCTGGAAGCGCACCGTGGCATCGCAGATGGCCGATGCCAAGGGGCAGACCGCGACCGTGACCCTGGCGGCCACCGTCGAGGGCCAGGAAGCCGAGTTCACCGCGAGTGGAACCGTCATCACCTTCCGCGGTTTCCTCCAGGCATACGAAGAGGGTCAGGACGAGCAGCGCGGGGGCGACGCCGCCGCCAAGGAAGCGAAGCTTCCGCAGCTGACCGAGGGCCAGACCGTGGCCTTGGAAGAGGTCGAAGCCAAGGGGCACGAAACGACTCCGCCGCCGCGCTTTACCGAGGCGAGCCTCGTGAAGACGCTGGAAGAGCTGGGCATCGGGCGTCCCTCAACCTACGCACAGACCATCGCCACGATCATGGATCGCGGTTATGTGAGTCAGCGTGGTCAGGCACTCATCCCCACCTGGATCGCCTTCTCGGTGATCCGACTGTTGGAAGACCACTTTGGCAGCCTGGTGGAATACGACTTCACCGCCTCGATGGAGGGCGACCTCGACCGCATTGCCGCCGGTGAGCAGGACCGCACCGACTGGCTGAAGTCGTTCTACTTCGGTGGCGACAGCCGTGAGGGTCTGCGTCAGGTCATCGACAACCTCGGCGAAATTGATGCGCGTGAGATCAACTCGATCCACCTCACCGACAACATCACGCTGCGTATTGGCCGCTACGGTCCGTACCTCGAGGTGCGCGAGGAGGGTGCCGATCCCGAGGCCACCCCGCGTCGAGTGAACATCCCCGAGGATCTGGCCCCCGACGAGCTCACCGCCGAGAAGGCACAGGAGCTGATTGATGCGCCGGTGCTCACCGATCGCATCGTGGGTGTGAATCCCGAAAATGGCAAGGAAATCGTTGCCAAGGACGGCCGTTTCGGTCCGTATGTGAGCGAGGTTGATCCCGAACCCGAGCCCGAGGTGAACCCGGCGACCGGCGAGGTCGTTGAAGCCCCCAAGAAGAGCACCAAAAAGGCCGCCGCAGCCCCCAAGCCGCGTACCGCGTCGCTGTTCAAGAGCATGTCGCTGGACACGATCGACCTGGCCACCGCACTTCAACTGCTGGATCTTCCCCGGGTCATCGGTACCGATCCCGAAAGCGGTGAGGAGATTCTCGCTCAGAACGGCCGGTTCGGACCGTACATGAAGAAGGGAAGCGAAACCCGTTCGCTGACCTCCGAGGATCAGATCTTCGACATCGACCTGGCCGGTGCCCTGGAAATCTATGCGCAGCCCAAGTACGGCGCGCGTCGAGCATCCAGTGCGCTCAAGGAGTTCGCCGAGGACCCCGAAAGCGGAAAGCCGATCAAGGTCAAGGATGGCCGTTTCGGTCCGTATGTGACCGATGGCACAACCAACGCGACCATTCCCAAGGCCGAATCGGTCGAGGAGATCACATTCGAACGCGCGGTCGAGCTGCTCGCACTCAAGCGTGCGAAGGGTCCGGCAACCCCGCGCAAGACCGCGGCGAAGAAGGCCCCCGCAAAGAAGGCACCGGCGAAGAAGGCTCCGGCGAAGAAGGCTGCCACCACCAAGGCGGCCACAACAAAAACCGCCGCTGCCAAGACAACCGCGGCCAAGTCGACCACTGCGAAGACCACCGCTGCCAAGACCACGGCGGCAAAGTCCACCGCGGCAAAGTCCACCGCAGCAAAGTCCACCGCGGCAAAATCGACTGCGGCTAAGTCGACTACCGCTAAGTCGACTACCGCCAAGTCAACCACCGCTAAGTCGACCACCGCTAAGTCGACCGCCGCGGCAGCCGCAGCGGACACGGAGGCCTAGTGGCATCCCGAGGACTGTTCATCACCTTCGAGGGTGGGGACGGAAGCGGGAAAACCACCCAGGCCGAGCTGCTTGATGCGTGGCTGCGTGAGCGTGGGGAGACCACCCTGCGCTCACGCGAGCCCGGCGGCACCGAGGTGGGCGAGCAGCTGCGCGAGATTGTGCTGCACCACCGGGGGGAGATTTCCTCCCGTGCCGAGGCGTTGCTCTACGCGGCCGACCGTGCACAGCACATCGACACCAAGATTCGGCCCGCGCTGGAACGTGGCGAGATCGTCCTGCAGGACCGCTATATCGACTCGTCCCTCGCCTACCAGGGTGCCGGTCGCGCACTCGGTGTCGACGAGGTACGCGCGCTCTCGGTGTGGGCAAGTGGGGACCTCTGGCCCAACCTGACCATCCTGCTGGACCTCGATCCGGACAGCGCCCGTGAACGCCTCGACAGCGCTCGCACCCGCTTCGACCGGCTCGAAGCCGAAAAGAGTGCGTTCCACGGACGCGTGCGCACGGTGTTTCTTGAACTCGCGGCGGCCGAACCCGAACGGTTCCTGGTCTTGGACGCGACGCTGTCGATTGAGGACCTTGCCACCCGAATTCGTGAGCGAGTTTCGGCCCTGCTGGCTGCCTAACCAACCTTCGCTTGTCCGGATGCGGGGCGGCCGAGGCCGATCCCCGCTCCGTACCTCGATGGCAGGCATACACGCGCGGACATGCCCGCGCAGCCCACGTTCGGCCTCGGCCCGGTAGGCTGGGAACATGTCGGTGTGGGATGAAATTGTGGGGCAACCCGAAGCGGTAGCGACCCTGCGCGCGGCCGCCGGGGGAACTGCGGACGGTGGCAACACCATGACCCATGCCTGGCTGATCACCGGACCTCCAGGATCGGGACGCTCCAACCTCGCCTATGCCTTCGCGACCGCGCTGCTGAGTACCCACGTGGACGGCGACCCGGACACGATCGCGCAGGTCACCGCGCGCAGCCACCCGGATCTCACCGCGCTGTCCACCACCGCGATGACCATCAAGATCGAGGACGTGCGCGAAACCGTGCGGCGCTCCTACTATGCACCCTCGATTTCCCGCTATCGCGTGGTCATCGTAGAGGACGCCGACCGGATGATCGAGCGCACCTCCAACACCCTGCTCAAGGCACTCGAGGAACCGCCCGCGGAAACCGTGTGGATCCTTTGCGCACCCAGCGAGGCCGACCTGCTGCCCACCATCCGCTCCCGCGTCCGCTCGGTCCGGCTGCGCACACCCTCGGTGGCCGATATCGCCGAGCTACTGCACACCCGCGACGGCATCGATCGCGACCTGGCCGAGCAGAGCGCACGCCTGGCCCAGAGCCACATCGGCATGGCCCGCCGTCTCGCCACCGACGCGGATGCGCGCGCACGACGCGAAGATACCCTGCGCTCGGTCCTGGACATTCGCGACGTGTCCGATGCCGTGGTGATGGCGCAGCGGCTGGTGGATATCGCCGGTGCCGATGCTAAGGCCTACACCGGAGAACGGGACGAGCAGGAGCGCGAGCGTGTGCTGCGCTCACTCGGTGTTGAACCGGGAGGCACGATCCCGCCGGCGCTGCGGGCACCACTTCGCGACCTCGAAAACGACCAGAAACGACGGGCCAAGCGCGGCCTGATCGACGGCGTCGATAGAATCCTCACCGACCTGCTCTCGCTCTATCGTGACCTGCTGATGCAACAGCTCGGCCGGGTCGAGGGGCTGATCAACACCGAACTGGTCCGCGAAATCCGTGAGGTGGCGCAGTCCTCCACCCCGGAGACAACGCTGCAGACGATGGAGGCCATCCGGGAGGCGCGTGAGCGTATCGGTGCCAACATCACCCCCACACTCGCCCTTGAAGCCATGCTTGTGACCGCGATCCGCTAACCATCCGTGCCGCCCGGAACGGACAACCCAAGGAGTCTCGTGCCTCAACCCAACCAAACCCGCCGCCGTGTACTGGGCGCGCTTGCCCTGGTGGTTTCCGCCGGGCTGACCCTCACCGGCTGTGTCACCGCGTTCCTACCGAGCCCGGCCGGCCAGAGCGCACCCAGCCCGCTGCCCGCGACCGAGGTGGCCGAGAACCTGCGTCCGTTCTACGGGCAGGAGGTGAGCTGGCGTGCGTGTGGGTCCAAACTGACCTGCGCCGATATCAAGACCCCGATGAACTGGGAGGATCCCGGTGCCGGTGATTTGACCCTGAGCCTGGTGCGCGCGGCGGCCAGCGGTTCGGACCGGATCGGGTCGCTGTTGGTGAACCCCGGCGGTCCCGGTGGATCGGGCGTGGAGCTGGTCAAGGACAGTCTCGATTTTGCCGTGGATAAAACCCTGCAGTCGCGCTTTGACGTGATCGGTTTCGATCCGCGCGGAGTGGGCAAGTCCTCCCCGGTGAAGTGCCTCTCGGATCAGGACACCGACAAATTCCTGTTTGACACGACTCAGCCGCGTCCCGGGCAGGATGGCTGGCTCGAGGCCGCCCGCACCCAGGCCCGCGACTATGGTGAGGCGTGTAAGAAGAACACCGGTGCGGAGCTGGAGTTCGTCACCACGGTCAACTCGGCCCGCGATATGGATCTGATCCGCTCGCTGGTGGGGGATCCCAAACTCAACTATCTGGGATATTCCTACGGCACCTTTCTCGGGGCCACCTATGCGCAGCTGTATCCGAAGAACACCGGCCGACTCGTGCTGGATGGGGCCATCGACCCGGCCGTGAGCAGCACCGAGGTGTCGGCCACCCAGGCCGCGGGCTTTGAGAGTGCGCTGCGCGCCTACCTGGCGGACTGCCTGACCGGCTCGAAGTGTCCGTTCCGTGGGGATGTGGAATCGGCGATGACCACGATCTCGAACCTGCTCGAATCGGTGGATGCCAGCCCGCTGACGGGGAAGGACGGCCGCAAGGTGGGTTCCTCGACGCTGATGACCGCGATCATCTTCCCGCTGTACTCACCGAATAACTGGAGCGCCCTGAGCGACCTGTTCACCTCGGTCATGGCCGGGGACGCAGACTATGCACTCTACCTTGCGGACATGTACTTCGACCGCGACGCCTCAGGAAAGTACACCTCCAACTCCAACGACGCATTCAACGCGTATAACTGCCGCGACTATCCCTCAAACGATGACCCTGCGGTCATGGAGCAGGAGGCGGCGAAGATCGAGGCGCGTGCACCGATCTTTGGAAAGTACATGAGCTACGGCGATGTCCTGTGTGCTAACTGGCCGTATCCCGACGGTGCCGAGCGTGGTCCGATCCATGCGCCGGGTTCGCCGGACATCCTGGTCATCGGTACCACGAACGACCCGGCCACCCCGTATGCGTGGGCGCAGTCGCTCGCGAAGCAGCTGGATAAGGGGCACCTGGTGACCTATAAGGGTGAGGGGCACACCGCCTATAACAAGGGCAGTCAGTGCATTAACACCACCGTGGATGACTTCTTCATCACCGGAAAGGTTCCGTCCTCGGATCCGCAGTGCTCCTAAACGCACGATAATGCGGGCGGCCTCCCTCGGGAAGCCGCCCGCATTTTGGTGTGCGAGAGTTAGGCGGCCGGGGCGAACCGGAGGATCGCCGCAACCCCGGTGTTATCCGGCATGTCCGCGGCCCGTACGGCCCAGACTCGGCCGCCGCTGAGCAGCGCCCGACGCACCACCTCGTCGATCACACCGTAGGCATCTGGAGAGTCTCCGCGATCCAGGACCACGGCACCCGATTCCTCGTCTACGGTCCCGGGCAGGATGTAGTCGATGTCGACCACGAGGGTTTCCACGGCCCCGAAGGTCGCGGCGCGTGCGATCGTGTCGATCTCGGTGGAGGTGCGATCCGCCGAGACCAGCGCGTCGAAGCGTTCCCGTTCGGCCGCCACTCGCTCGGCGTAGTAGCGATCGAGGATAGGGCGCACCCGCGCGTCGAGGTCGGCGGGGGTCAGCGTGTCCGGGTTGCCCTCGATGACCTCGCGGCTGAGGGCGGGATAGCTGTTGACCGAGGGATAGATACCCAGCAGGGGTTCGGTGGCGGCGAGGATCAGCGGGGTGTTGCGTCCGGTCAGGAACGGGCGCAGCGCCTTATCCACGGCCCGGGCATACTGTCGGAGCCGAACCTTTTTGCCCTCCGACCCCTCGATCTTGCCGTTGGGGGAGCGTCCCGAGATCGAGGGCACCGCCAGCGCGTCGATGGCGTCGGTGGGAAGGTTGGGAACATCGAGGACATGGGCGGGAGCATCCGCGGTGACCTCGATCAGCCGGGCCGAGTTTTGTGACAGGGCGAGGACAAATGCCGTGTGCGGGAAGGTGACCGCGCGCAGCAGCGGCTTCAGATGGAAGCGGTCGGAGATTTCCACCGCATTAGCCAGGTGGTTGGGCAGTCGGTAGGTGCGCAGCGAGGTGGGGGTGATGTAGGCGGCGATGCTGTGTGAGAGGTGCCGCCAGAAAAAAGCATCACCGAGCAGATCATTGATCTGCTCGGTGAGTCCGGCCAGGAGCTCGCGCCCCTCAGCGCCGGAATGCGTGGCGCGTAGCTGCTCGAGGGCGGCCTTGGCGAGATTTTCAAACTCGACCGGCGCGGATTCGTTTTGGGCGGGAACCGGGCTCGTTCGCATGAAGAGTGAGATGCTGCCGGGTTCACGTGCGGTGGCGAGGGTGACAATCTCGGCCTGGGTTGGAATATCGGTGTGTATCAACGGGGGTACTCCACTTCTCTCGAACCGGGGGCGATGAGGCGAATACAGGAGCCGCATTGCCCGTGTCCTGGCACTCTATGTGCCCAAGCTGCGTGATACAAGACCCCGACCTGGATCCATCGGTCTAAAGGGTGTAGACTGGCGAGGTTCCCACGAGAGGAACGCCCGGATTCACCGGAACATCACCCACAACTATTGAAGGAATGGAAATCATGCAGCCGCTGAGTGAACGGGATATCCGAGCCGCATTCGTCAACACCAGCCAGAGCGAGCGTAAGGCCATCGCTCTGCCCGCCGAGCTCGACCAGATCGACTGGGCGGCACTGACCTACCTCGGCTGGCGGGACCCCAAATCGCCGACCCTGGGATTCATGATCGCCGAGGTGGATGGCGAACCCGTAGGCGTATTGCTGCGCCAGACCGAGGCGCGCACGCGCACTCGGCCGCAGTGCGCCTGGTGTGAGGACGTGCACCTGCCCAACGAGGTTGTGTTCTTCTCCGCCCGCCGCGGCGGCAAGGCCGGACGCGCGGGTAACACCGTGGGAACCCTGGTGTGCGAGAGCTTCGAGTGCAATCGCAACGTGCGAGCGCTGCCGACCCTGGCCTATGTGGGCTTTGATCGGGATGCCGAACGCGAGCGTCGAATCGGCGTGCTGGCCGAACGGGTGGCGAGCTTCGCCCGGCGCATTCGCGACTCCGAGTAGGAGCGAACGGCGCCTATCAACCGCGGAGCACGTCGGCAACGGTAGGGGCCAGCGCGTGAGCGAGCTCGAGCGCAAGGAGCGGACCGCCCGCCGAGGCGCGTTCGGCGGCGAGGGTGTGCAGGTGGGCCCCGGCCGCGGCGATCCGCGCCAGCGAGGAGTGAGTGCCAGCCGAAGCCGCAAGCGCCCCGATGGCCCCGGCCAGAACATCCCCCGTGCCCGCACTGGCAAGCCAGGGTGTGGCCGCGGGGAGGATGAGCGCCGCCTCGCCGGGAGCGGCCGCCACCGTGTGCGCCCCCTTGAGGAGGACGCTGACACCCCAGCGTTCGGCGGCGCAGCTGGCGGCGAGTTCGGGATGAGCCTCGATCCAGGAGCGCAGGCCCGCCTGGGTGGTGGGGATGCCCTCATGGCGTCGCTCATCCGGATGGTCCAGGAACAGTCCGGCGAGTTCGCCGGCGTGCGGGGTGAGCAGGATCCGGGCCCCGGGATGATGGGCGACCAGCCCGATTGCCCCGGCATCCAGGATGCTTGGGATCCCGGCCTCCACCGCTTCGGCGAGGGCATGCGCATCGGCTCCCTCGGGATCCAGCTGTTCCATCCCCGACCCGATCAGCAGCGCCTGCACGCGCCCTGCGCCCAGCACCGCCTCGGGACGCCGAGCCAAAACCGCGTGCCCCACCGAGTCTGGACCCACATAGCGCACCATCCCCACCCCGGTGTGTAGGGCGGCTTCAACCCCGAGTATGGCGGCGCCGGGATAGCGGACCGATCCGGTCCGGATGCCGAGCACGCCGCGGCGATACTTGTCGTCGGCCGCGGTGGGGATTCGAATCTGTTCGCGGGTGTCCACGAGGTGCCAGGGGATGCCGGTATCGGTCATGGTGTCCTCTCCCGTGCTACGTCACAAACCTGTGTCACACACGCTAGCGCACCGGGGTGGTGTTCGCGGGAATGCGTCGGCGGCGGCCGGAGGGATACTCCGGCCGCCGCCTGTGTGCGGGCACGGAGAGCGAGGCGCTCCCCATGCCCGGGGAATTGATTTAGCCGGCCATGCCGCGCACGCGTCCAAGCTCACGACGAGCCAGGAAGAGCGAACCCACTCCGCCGATCACCAGCAGCAGCGCGATCAGGGTCAGCGGACCCGCGGGGGCGCCGGTCTCACCCAGGGCGCGTGCGCCGCTGGCCGAGGTGCCGGAGGCCGGGGTGACCGAACCATCCACGACCGGTCCGGTCGAGATCGGGGTGCCCACGCCGGGGGTACCGTTGGTGGGCTGGCTTCCCGGCACGGTCACCGGGTGCAGGGCCGTGAACTTGCCCGAGCCCTCGGACTGGAACACACGAACGTAGTCCACCAGCATTTCGGCCGGGAACTTGGTGTCCTTATCCGGGCTGCCGGGCCAGTCGCCACCCACGGCGAGGTTCAGGATGATGTAGAACTCCTGGTCGAAGACCCACGCCTGGTTCAGGGTGTTCTCCACGTGGTCGCGGGTCACCGTGTACACATCGTGACCGTCCAGACGGAAGGTGATCTTCTCGCTGTTCCAGTCGGCCGACCATACGTGGAAGTCCTTGCTCAGGTTGGTCTTGTCCGGCAGGGTGAACGCGCCACCCTGGCCGCCCATGCCCGAGTATCCCGGACCGTGAACGGTTCCGTGGGTCTCCTCGGGGGCGTGACCGAGCACCTCCATGATGTCGATCTCACCGTTGGCGGGCCACGGGCGGCCCTCCAGGAACGAGGTGCCCATCATCCAGAACGCGGGCCACAGGCCCTTGCCCTCGGGAACCTTGACGCGAGCCTCAAAGCGGCCGTACTGGGCGGATACCTTATGCGAGGTGTTCAGACGTCCGGAGGAGTAGAACTTGGCGCCGTGGAAGTCCTCCACCTTGGCCTCGATCAGCAGGTTGCCCTTGCCATCGTGGCGCACGTTGTTGGTGTCGGCGGTGTAGAGCTGCAGCTCGGCGTTATTGTTGTCGCCGGGGTTGGCGGTGTGGTCCAGGGTCCACTTCTTGTCATCCGCGGCGGTTCCGGCGGCGCCGTCAAACTCGTCGCTCCAGACCAGCTTCAGGTTGTCGAAGTCGGGGTCGGTGGGGCCGGCGGGCGGGAAGATCGGGTCTCCACCGGTGCCGTAAACGCGGAACTCATAGAGCGAGAAGCCGTACTTGTTGCCACCCCAGCCCACGGTGCGCTCGGTCATGTTGACCTGAACGTAGCGGCCGGCGGTGGTGTCGATGTTGATGACCTCCTTGCCTCCGGTACCACCCACGGTCTTATAGACGGTGGTCCAGGGGCCGGTGGGGGAGTCGGCCACCTCGATCGAGTACGACTTGGCAAAGGCGGGGTCCCAACGCAGGACGATCTGTGAGATCTCGGCCTGGGCGGCGAGGTCTACCTGGACCCAGGCGTTGTCGGACCAGTCTTTTTCGGCCACGGCCCAGCGGGTTGCCAGGTCCTGATCGAAGAGCTTGTCCGGGGTGCAGTCCACACACTGCGGGTCGTTCTGGCTCGAGGAGGCGGTGCCGGTCTTCTTGTAGCTCAGCAGGACTCCGGGGCCCTCGCCTTCGCCGTGCTGCGGGGGCAGTTCCTCGCGCTCGGATCCGTACACGTTGAAGTGCCAGAGCGAGACGCCGAACTGGCTCGAACGCTCGGTGGAGGTCATGCGCACAAAGCGGGTGCGCGGGTGCTTATCGCTGGTGATCACATCGCGTCCACCGTCGCTGCCGGTCACCGACTCGTACGGGAACCAGGTCCAGCCGTTGAGTGAGGTTTCCAGGACGTAGCCGCGAGCGTAGGAGGTTTCCCAGTCCAGCTCAACGGCGTCCAGCAGGAAGGTGGCACCGAGGTCCACGGTGATCCACTGGCCATCGGCGGCCTGGCTGGACCAGCGGGTCTTGGGGTTGCCATCGGTGGCGTTCTTGGGGGCGAGGTCGCCGTTTTCGGTGGTCGACGCGGATGCCTTGGCGTCGCGCGAGACCAGGGTGCCCAGCTCGGTTTCCACGGGCTCGGTGGGGCCGGGGGTGCCGGGTCCACCGGGGTTGGGTGTCGGGGTGGGGATCCCGGGCAGCGGGGCACACGAGTGACCCCAACCATCCACGGTATACAGCGAGATGCCGTAGTCGGATCCGCGCTTGTCACCGGTCACCTTGAGGTGGCGGATCGCGCCGATGTCGGCGAGCTTGTCCAGGGTCTGCGCTCCGGCGCCGGTTGCGGTGCCGGTGGCCAGGGTCTGCCAGGTCTTGTCGTCGGTGGATCCCGAGACCGTGTACTCGGAGGCGAAGGCCCCCTCCCAGTTCAGGTCCACCCTGTCGATGACGCAGGTTGCGGCCAGGTCGATCTGGACCGATTCACCGTCTCGGTACTCGCTGGACCAGCGGGTTGCAGGGTTGCCGTCGGTGACGTTGGAGGCGGGGTTATTGCCCTCGATTGAGGTGGCCTTGGCCGTTTTTCCCGCGGTCACAATTGTTGAGACCTCTGCGGCGGCTGCGGGGATCGCCAGCGCAAAGGTTCCGGTTCCTACCATGGAGAGTCCGAGTGCGCCGGCGATAACCGCTCGGACGCGGCTCGGTGGGGACGATAAACGCATCAACATACTCCTTCGTGTGTTGGTTCGCTCGCTGCTTGGGGGCGGCTCCGACCGTCGGAATTAGCGAGCGTTAACTTACTAACAGAACAGTAAGTATCCACACAAGGCAAATGTGTAAAATCACCCCTGAATGAGGGGTAAGTGTTTCCTGATTAATCGCTGAGTGCCGTGACGAACCCGGTGTGCCCGGATGTTGCCACTGCGATTCCCTCGCTGACCGCGCGTTTTGCGTACCGAGCCTCGAGGGATTCGCTCGTCGCGGTGGGGTCTGTCTGCGGAATCGTTTCCGGTGAGAGCCCGCGCGCGCTGGCACCGGGCCAGATCACCGCGGTGACGTTGTGGGTGGGCTCGGGGAGCTGGGCACCGAGGATCACGAAGCGCTGGTCCAGGTTGGCCGAGGACACCCGGTCGATGGTATCGATTCCACGCTCTCCCAGCAGCATCACCAGATCGGGGCGCTGGGACAGCTGGGCGGAGACCAATTCGTCGGCGGACTGATCGGCGGAACCGCTCGGATCACACACCGTGAGGGTCGCATGAATTGTGGCTGCCCGCTCCTGCAGGGCGGCGAGGAGGGCTGGGTGATCGCTGCCGGAGCCGATCAGGAGAATATGAAGCCCCGAGGGTACGTTGGCGTCGGCATCACTGTCGGTGATGGGGGCGACGGTGGCACCGGGGGCTGGAAGGTGTGAATCTGAGGGCTGGGCGTCGTGGGGTGTCCCGGTGGAGAGGGCGTCCGAGCCGGGCCGAGCATCGGCGCTGGCCGATACCGAAACGGTGGGGCTGGCGGCGTTGGGGTTTCCCGCGCAGCCGGTGAGTGCGAGTCCCAGACTCAGTGCGAGCCCCAGGCCCAGGATGAGGGCCCGACTCGCTGCGAGGGCCCGACTCTGTTCGAGGGCCCGACTCAATGCGAGGCCCGCGCCAAGGGTACTGGACCGTTTGCCTCGGGCGGCGAAGCGCTGAACCCGTGAGTAGCGGGGATCCGCTGCGTGCGCGGTGGCAGTCGCGGGAGCGCCAGCGGAGCGGGGCTGAGTGTGCACGGGGTTCCTTCGGGGGTAAACGGTGGTAACCGCGGGCTCGAAATGTTCTCGAGCCCGCGGTCACCGACGGGGATACTAGGCGGCGTTTTCGCGTCGCATGAAGCGGATCACGGCACCCATGATCAGCAGCAGCGCGGCACCACCGGCCAGCGGGAGTGTCAGGTCAAAACCGGTGTGGGCGAGGTTCTCGCCGTGGCCGGCGGCCGCACCGGCCGACGCCGACGGGGTTGCCGAGGAGGTGGCACCCGGCGTCGCCGAGGCAGACGGGGTGCTGCCCGGCTGAGTGGGGTCGGTGCCGGGCTCGGTCGGGTCGGTTCCCGGGGTGGTCGGATCCGTGCCCGGGGTGGTCGGGTCGGTGCCCGGCTCGGTCGGGTTCGGGGTCGGCTCTGCGGCGGCCAGGACGGTGATGGTCCGGGTGAAGGTCGCCTCGTTGCCCGCGGCGTCGGTCACCGTGTACACCAGGGTGTAGACGCCGGGAACCCTGGTGTTCACCGATCCGGAGACGGTGATCTTCGAGGAAACATCGCCATCCTCCTGATCGAAGGCGGTGATCCCGGCCATCGGGTCAAAGTCCTCACCCGCGTGAATCTCGGATTCGGTCGGGGCGGTGATCACCGGGGCCGCGGTGTCCACGCGCTTCAGGGTGACCGAGTCGACCACGCTGTTCACGGGCTTCTCGTCGCCGAAGGCCTGGCTGCGCATGGTCTTGACGGTGATGGCGTTGCGGGTGATGTCGATCGAGGAGTAGTTACGAACCTTCTCCTGGTTGATGACCGAGGCCCACCAGGCGGTGGGGTTGGTGACGTTGTAGTACTTGGAACCACTGGCCGAGTTGGCGGTCACGTACAGGACCTCACCCGGGTTGGCGGTCACCTGGGGTGCGGCGGCGGCCTCATCGGGGTTTGCGACCACGCCATCCTTGATCAGGTAGGTGCGGGTGTAGGAGTGGTCGTGACCCTGCAGAACCAGGTCCACGCCGAGGTCGGAGATGACCTTGGGCAGCGCGGCGCGCAGGTTGATGATCTGCGAGCTATTCCAGTGCGAGGCTACCGAGTAGATCGAGTGGTGGAAGGCCACAACCTTCCAGGTTGCCTTGTCGCCCTGCTCGGCGACGGTCTTGCGCAGGAACGCCTCGTGGGCGGCGTAGTCGCTGCTGTTGGAGTTCAGCACCATGAACAGGACACCCTTGTGCATGAACCAGTAGTCGCCGCCCGAGGAGGTGGCCGAGGTGGCCTTGCCGGCGTTGGGGTCGAGGTTGGGAACGTTGTAGTGCTGTTCGTAGGCCTTGGATCCGACGTCGTGGTTTCCGTTGACCGGAACCAGCGGGATCGAGCGCAGCTGCTCGGGAGCGAGGAAGGACTCGTACTGTGCCTCGTTGGCGGCGGTCTCGACCTGGTCGCCGGCGGAGAAGAGCATCTCGGCGTTGGGGTGAGCGGCCTGAGCTACGTTGATGGTGTCTACCCAGCCGGCCTCGTCGTTCTTGGTGTTGCCGGAGGCACCGATCTGCGGGTCGCCGAAGAACAGGAAGTTGTAGTCACCCGAGAAGGACTGGGTGCGGAACGAGTAGGTCTTGGACCAGCCGTTTGCGTCGCTGCCGACCCGGTACACGTACTCGGTGTTCTCGGTCAGGCCGGTGATGTCGGCGAAGCGGTTGTATTCCTTGCTGGTGGTCTGGGCACCCTTCGCGGGGAAGGTGCTGGCGACGGCGGCGGGGAAGTCGGCACCGGTCTGCGCGGCGCGGGTGGCGACCTGGGCCACCTGGGCGGTGTCGATGTCCGAGTACCAGGCGAGGCCGCGACCGGACTCGTTGGAACCGACACTCAGCACGATGTCGCTGAGCTTGGCGGGGGCCGCGGAGTCCGAGGGTGCGGGGGTCGAGGTGGGCTCGGGGGCCGCGGCGACCAGCGAGGTCAGGTCGAAGTAGATGTCGGAGCTGGCGGCACGGTCCTGGTACAGCGCCACGGCGATGGTGTTTTCGCCGGCCTTGAGGGCGGTGGCGGGGACGGTGAATTCGCGGGTCACCGGGTCACCGGCGTTGACACCCGCGTACATCAGGTTGCGCTCGGCCTCGGGGGCCGCCTCGATCTTCGCATCGGATTCCTCGACCAGTCCGGCAACCTTGGTGCCGTTGACAAAGATCTGGACGGCGTCATCGAAGGTGACGTTTCCGGTGAGCTTGGCGGTACCGGCGAGCTGCTGTGCGCTGAGCTGGAAGCTGGAGCGGAAGTGGTAGGTCTTGACATCCGGTGCGGCAACGCCGTCGATGTACTGGTTGAGCAGCGTCGACGCGGTGTACGGGCCGATGCCGGTGGCCTTGCCGTTCTTGGCGCCGAAGCTTCCGGCGGCACTCTTCCAGGCGGTGTCGTTGAAGCCGGCGCGGGTCCACACCAGGCGATCCGCGCTGCCTTCGGCGGGATCGGTGTTGTTTTCCGAGTAGCGCCAGGTGGTTGCGCTGGTCATCAGCGGGGCCTCCGGGGCGGCGACCGCGGCGGTTGCGCCGACGGTTGCCAGTCCGGCCAGAAGCGAGAACGCGCCGAGGGTGGCGAGTGCGCGACGGGCGCGTCCGGGACGACGCGAGCCGGGAAGGCTCTCGTGCGTGGGGGTGTCCATTTCAATCTCCAGGTGTGAGGGAATGTGCGCACGGGGCGGGGTTCCCCGGCATCTCGTGGAGGCTAACGATCGGGAGTTGAATGGGGATGAACGGCGGGTGACCCGCCAGTCCGAAAACTGGGAATCTGCCCCCTAAAAGGGCTAAGTAATCGCCGGGGTCATGCGGATGCTCGGAGTTTGCCGGAAGTTAACCCTGAATTCGGTGCGCCCGTTCGGTGCGTCGGTTCACCCTGAGCTTCGTTATGTTTTCTCGGCCGAGGCCGACTACCAAACACTCGTTCTCAGACACCGGCCGCATGTGATCCGGGAAACGAGCAAGGATGGGGCTATGCGTACATGGTTTGGTTTTGGTTCGACTCGGTCAGGCGTTCGTTCGGGCACCGCGCTCGCCGCGGCGGGCATTCTCTTGCTGACGGGATGTGCGACCGGACCCAAGCCCGACGCAACCGCCGAGTCCTCGCCGACCGCGACGCCCGACGCCCGAGTGGTTTCCGAGCCGCCAGTGGATCCGGCCGCGACCGAATCGCCCGAGGTCCCCGCTACCTCCGGTGAGCGCCGGGTCGAGTTCACGGTGACCGGCGATGCCGGCACCGCGCTGATCCGCAACGTAGTGGTCCGCACCGAAACCGATGCGGATGTCGATGCCACCACGCGCGCCCTGCCGTGGAGCGAGTCCACGACGCTGAGTGCCGCGGATGCTGGGGCGTTCCACAAGCTGGTGCTCTTCGCCAAGAACTTCGACGGTTCCCGCGGTAACCTCACCTGCGAGATCAGGATCGACGGTGAGATCGTGGCCACGCAGCACACCAGCGGGTACCAGCCGGTGACCTGCCTGTACCTTTCGCGCTAGCTCACCTCGGGGAACTCGATCACCACCTTGCCCTTGGCTCGGCGTGATTCCAGTCGGGCAAACGCGTCGGCATAGTGCTCCACGGTGAACACGCTGTCGATGGTGAGGCGCAGGCTACCCGCATCCACCAGCTGAGCGAGCTCGGCTAGGCCGCGCCCATCGGGGTACATGAAGAGAAACTCGTAGCGCGCGCCGAGTTGTCGTGCTCGTGCCCGAACGGAACGGCTCCGCCAGCGCAGCACCGTGCTCACGAGGAATCTGCGAATGCCACCCAGGTCTCGATCCACGCTCCCCGGCGTGACCGGACCGCTGATCGACACCACGCGGCCGCCGGGAGCAATCGCCTCGAGTGCGTCCTCCAGGCCCGGTCCGCCCACCATGTCGAAGATCGCGGCATACTTTTCGGCCCGGTCCGAGACCCGCTGGGTGCGATAGTTGATGACCTGGTCCGCGCCCATCGACCGGACCAGGGCCTCGCCGTGCTCCGAGGCCGTGGTGGTCACATGGGCACCGCGCAGTTTGGCAAGCTGGATGGCCAGGAGGCCCACCCCTCCCGCGCCGCCGGTAATGAGAAGCCGTTCCCCGGGCTGGACATTGAGGAAGCGCTCGCCGAGGGCCTGCTGCGCGGTAAGTCCGGCCAGGGGGAGGGCGGCTGCGGTGGTTGCCGGAACCGTGCGCGGGGCTTGGGCGACCAGGCTCTGGTCAACCGCCACCCACTCGCCGAGGGCGCCGAGGCGGAGTTTGTCCACCCGAGTGAGGACGCGATCGCCCGCCGCAAAGTGGGTCACCGCGGAGCCGACCGCGGCGACCGTCCCGGCGAGCTCATTCCCGGCCACCTGGGGGAAGACGTAGCCGCCGAGGGCCCGAGTTGTTCCCGCGCGTTGAATCGCGTCGATGGGGTTGAGCCCGACGGCGCGGGTGCGAATCAGCACCTCGCTTGGGCCCGGGGTCGGGGCCGTGACCTCGGTAAGGGCCGTGACCTCGGGTCCTCCGTGCCGGGTGTAGACGACTGCACGCATGTTTGTTTCTCTCCTGTCGACCGCGGCACCCTTCGTGAGCACTGCTAACATTAACCAGGATAGAGGAGATGTTAGCGATGTCAACATTAGGTACCACGCCCTACCATCGGGATGCGCTCAAGGAGCAACTCATCGCGATCGCCGCCGACCGGGTGGATGCCGGTGAACGAGATGTCTCGCTGCGCGAAATTGCCCGGACCGCGGGTGTTTCCACCGCCGCCCCCTATCGTCATTTCTCGGATCGAGGGGACCTACTGCTCCATGTGGCGGCGCGCGGGTTTGATGCATTGACGGCCGCACTCACCGCGGTCCCGGGTGAACCCGCGGATCTGGCTGCATTGGCCACGGCATACGTTGAATTCGCCCGCGCCTTTCCCGGTCGCTATGAGCTCATGTTCAGTCGGCCGTGCGCGGGGAGTGAGCTTGTCCATGAAAGCTCGGCCCGCACGATGGCGGCATTTGTCGAGCGGGCGGGTCTCGATGGGCAGGACCCGTCGGTCGCGCTCGCCTACTGGTCACTCGTTCACGGGCTGACAGGCCTGTTGGCTGCGGGCAAGGTTCGGGCGCTTCCGGGCGCCCCTGTCGCGGCTGTCGCGGGGAAGGATGGCGATGTGCGCGAGGATGCGGCGGTGCGCGCGGTGATTGCCGCGGTTGTGAGCGTGATGCGCGGCTAAGCTCGCTGTTTTCTCGGTCGCCTAGTCTCGAATGCCGCGCAGGACGATGGCCCCGAGGGTGCGCGCCTGCTGCTGCCAGTCACTGTCGGGGTTCATCTGCCACAGGCCGGCTAGTGCCAGCAGGACATCGTGCGGATCGGTGCCCGCGCGCACGGTGCCCTGTTCGATCGCCGCATTCAGGAGGAGGGTGAGTGCGCCGGCAATCTGGTTGTAGACCTCGGCAAAGTGCGCATCGCTGGAGTAGGCGGCGGCCTGGAGGGCGTCGGCGAGCCCGCGCTTGGTCATTGCGTACCGGGCGAGCCGGTCGATCCACAGTCTCAGGGCAGCATCCGCCGTATGCTCGGCGAGGTATTCGCTTGCGCTGGCGGCGACACTGTCAACCTCGTGCTGGTAGACCGCGAGGGTGAGGGCCTCGATGGTGGGGAAGTTGCGGTGCAGGGTGGCGTTGCCCACGCCCGCGCGCTGTGCGATCGCATTCATCGAAATCTGCCCGGATTCGGCCAGGGCACGGGTCGCGGCGCCGAGAATGGCGTCGCGATTTTGCCGCGCGTCGGCGCGCAACTTGGGGCTGTTTTCGGGAATGGTGAACTCCAGGCTTGCTAAGTGGGGAACTGTCCACTTATGCTGTAAAGGTAAGTGGACAGTTCCCCACTCTATCAAGTGGGCCCAGAATAAACCAGGAGTAACCGTGTCAATTCATACCGAAATCAGCCCCGCCGAAGCCGCCGACCGTCTGGCCATCCGCGAGCTCTTCGACGCCTACGCCACCGCCGCCGACCGCCGGGATGCCGAGGGGCAGAAGGCGCTGTTCGCCGAGAACAGCCGCTTTATCGTGTTCATGGATGGCCCCGGCAGTGAGGCCAGCTATGCCCTCGATGGACGCGAAGCGCTGACCCCGGTATTCGCCGACCTGAACCGCTATGAGGCCACCACCCACTTCAACGGTCAGAGCACCGTCACCCTGAGCGGCGACTCGGCGACCGGCGAGAGCTACACCCTGGCGCACCACCTGTACACCGAGGACGGCGTGCGCACCATCATGATCGCCTCGCTGCGCTACCTCGACACGTTCACCAAAATTGATGGTGTCTGGTACTTCGCCGAGCGTAATCTCGTTGTTGACTGGACCGAAACCCGCCCGTCGGCAGCCTAGTCACAAGCATCAAGAACGGTTGGGACATTTTGGGGGAGCGCATGAGCGACGCGACAACGAGCGAACAAAACACCCGTGCAGGTTTTGGCCTGCAGCGCATGCTGGGACGGGACCCCGGTCAGCGTGGTCGCGTCGCCACCCCGCTCGAACTCCTGTTTGACCTGACCTTTGTGGTTGCCTTCGGCCAGGCGGGGAACCTGCTGGCTCACCTGCTGGCCGAGGGTCATACCACCGCGGCGATCGGCGGTTTCGCCTACGCGATCTGCGCGATCGTGTTTGCCTGGATCAACTTCACCTGGTTCGCCTCGGCCTTTGACACCGATGACTGGGCCTTCCGGGTCACCACCATGGTGCAGATGGTTGGGGTCCTGGTGCTGGCCCTGGGCCTGCCGGCGATGTTCCACTCGATCGATGTGGGGCACGGCCTGGATAACGGAGTCATGGTTGCCGGCTACGTGATCATGCGGATCGCGATGATTGTGCAGTGGTTGCGCGCGGCGAAGCACGATCCGCGCTATCGCAAGGCGAGTCTGGCGAACGCGGTGTTTATTACCGTGGCTCAGATCGGCTGGGTTGCCCTGATCTTCGCCGATCCAACGGTCACCGTGATTCTGATCTGCTCGATGCTGCTGTTCGCGCTGGAATTTGGCGGGCCGCTGATTATCCAGCACCGCGAGGGCGGCACCCCCTGGCATGCGCACCACATCGCCGAGCGCTACGGGCTGCTGGCGATTATCGCGCTGGGGGAGGGCCTGATCGGCACGATCGCCTCGGTTTCGGCGGTGCTGGAAACCCAGGGGTGGACCCTGGAGGCCGTGCTGCTGGCCCTCGCCGGCACCGGACTGACCTTTGCCCTGTGGTGGGCCTACTTTGTGGCACCGTCGGGTGAGGTGCTGCATCATCACCGTGAGCGCGGCCTGCTCTGGGGCTACGGGCACATCGCAATCTTCGCCTCGATCGCCGCGGTGGGTGCGGGCCTACATGTGGCCGCCTATGTGGTGGAGGGCGAGGCGACAATCGGGCCTGTCGGTGCCCTGTTGGCCACCGCGATTCCGGTGGCGGTGTTCCTGATCGGCGACTTCCTGCTGCACAGCTATCTGATTCGCCAGTTTGACCCGTTCTACATTTGGCTGCTCCTGGGATCCTGCGTTGCGTTGGCCCTCGCGGTGTACTCGGCCGCGCTCGGTGTCTCGATCGGCTGGAGCCTGCTCCTGGTGGTGCTGGCCCCGGTGATCGTGATCGTCGGCTACGAGGTGGGTGGGCATCAGCGCCTGGCCAACAGCCTGGATCGCGCACTCGGATAGCCGCGATTGCCCCGAGCCGAATGCTCAGGGCAATTGTGCGTTGTCATCCCGAGGGCTACGGCGCAGGCACGCGGCTCGGGCGTTGTTTTGACGTTAGCGAGCGTGCCCGAAATACATCAGTTCCCAGATCGCCGGACGCGTGTGTTCTTCAACCAGGGTGTCGCCACGGAAATGCTGTACGCCGCAGGTGCCGGTGAAGCGCAGGTATGCTCCGTCGAAACGGACCACCTTCGCCGCGAGCCGCTTCACTCCCGTGATTCCGTCAATCATGCGCTCGCGGGTGAGGTCTCGCTCGCGGGTAAACGAGACAACGTAGCGGTCATCCCCGTCTTGATAGGTGTAGCGGGTGATCGCAGCAACCGGCTTTTTTGTGTGTTCATCGATGTACACGCCCTCGGTTTCGAAGCTGACATGGCGGGCATCATCGGCGATGATCTCTCCGTCTTTCGCCAGCATGAAGATGGGGATCGCCTCGTAGCCGTAGCGTTCGTGCGCGGTAATGTACGAGGCGATGACCGTGTAGGGGCCGGCTTCTCCGCGTGCCCAATACCAGTCGTGGACGATATCGAGAAGGCTCGCGTTGCCCCAGTTGTGGTCGTGATAGCCGACGCCGGTTGTGGTGTGGGTTTCGCCTTCGACCGCGTAGGTCACCTCGACGGTTCCCTGTGGAACCGAGGGGAGCCAGGAAAACTCCTTCGCTCGGTCTTCACCGAACAGCATGTAGCCGGTTTCGGGACGCCAGGAGGGTACGGTCCCGGTGAGGGTGATGTCCACCGAGATGCCCTCAACGTCCGCGGTAATTCGGTAGGTGTGCAGATCGCCGGTGAATCGGTTGTTGCCGATTTTTACGTCTGCGCCGTTGGGGGACGCCGACCACTGATCCGGCGCAAAGTGCACAATTTTTGTGAAGCTGCGCCCGTCTGCGAGGTCAAGGTTTACCCGGATGATCGGATCGAGCGGATGCTGGGGAGTGCTGAGGTCCTTGTTCATGAACACCACAACGAGTTTTGCCCCGTCTTCGAGGTGGGCGTCAAAGTACCACCACTCATAGGTGCCCGTGCGGTTATCGGTCCGGGCGCCGTCCTCCCAGACGGCGATATTTTTCGGAGACAGGCCAAGACGCGTGTAGTCGGCGGGGGTTCCGGCGGTAACTGCCAGTTTTTGCTGGGACATGGGGTTCCCTTTCTGTTGCAATCGGTATGACGTTGGGGAGGGCGCGAGTGGCCTCAACCGGTGTGCATGGCGAGAGCTCGCTGAGGCGTCCTCTTCGGGTTATGAGGCGAAGCGTCGAACGAGCGTGGTCACCGAGGTGCGCAGTTCATCCGGCCCGGTTCCGGTAGCGAGGTGGGTGAGGATGAGCCCCTGGATGCTGGAACTCAGGATGAGTGCTGTCGCATGATCACCCACGTAGTTCTCCAGGAGATCCGCCAGGTGCCCGTCGAGTTCGCGGATCACGGGGCGGAGGGATTCATCGTGGCTGGACGCGAGGATCATGGCGAATACGGCGACCGTGTCCTGTCGTGATTCCCCGGTGAGTGTCAGCGCGTAGTTGCCGGCGAGCTCGGGGAGGCTGCCGGGGGTCTCGTGATGTGCCTCGACAAGCGCGCGGAACGCGAGTCCGATGCGAGAGCCCGCGTGGTCGAATGCCGACTGGCGCAGCTCCGCGATCCCCGGGAAGTGGTAGGTGACCGAGGCGAGGGAGACCCCTGCCTGCGCGGCAACGGCGCGGTGGGTGAGGAGTCCCGCGCCGCTCTCCGCGATCACGGTGACTGCCGCGTCCAGGAGGAGCTCGCGGCGTGCCTTTCCTCGTTCGAGGCGACCATCTTTTTTCTCGTTCACAACCCGTCCTAACAATCAGTACAAAAGTACTGTAACATTCGATTGGTTCAAAAGAAAGGTCACGATACGAAGGTTTTGATGGTTTTCGACCACCCGTATGGTGCGGACGCATCCGAGAACATCCCACACCGACGCAGCTTTTCGGCGGCAATCGCCGCCGCCGCTCGGCGGGGGCAGGAAAAAGCGAGCCACGAGGTGGATCTGATCGACCTGCACGCGGACGGATTCGATCCGGTCATGCACGAATCCGACCTGGCCGCCTGGCGACAGGCCTCGGTGGTTGATGAGCGGGTTGCGGACTACCAGGCGCGCCTGCGCGCCGCTGACCACCCCGGACCTGGTGTATCGCTGGCTCTTTGGAAACCCGATCACGAAGATTTTGTTCCGGGGAACGTTCCGCAAGATTGGCGTGAAGAATCTGCGCTGGCTGAACCACACCAACCCGGCCGGGAAAACCCCGGAACAGCGGGAGCGGATCCTGCAGCACACCGAGGAGCGATTCGCTGCCCTGTGACTTTCATGCCGGGTGCGGTTAACGCAAAATGCCCGGTAAGCACGTGAGGTTCTTACCAGGCATTCAGTGGAGCCGCCTGCGGGAATCGAACCCGCGACCTTTTCATTACGAGTGAAACGCTCTACCGACTGAGCTAAGGCGGCCGGACGGTGCACACGCACCGTTCCGGGAACGAGCTTAGCGTCTCATCCGGTAATTCAAAAAACGCAACCCCGCGGGCGTCGCAATTTCGCTCCCGATAGGATCGCTTCTATGGACGATCAGCAGACCGAGCCGGACACCTCGACCATCGCCGAACCTCCGCGCAGGGTGTGGTGGCAGCGTCCGCTTCCGCTCGGGCTGCTCGCCGGTGGGCTCGCGCTCGCTGTTATCGCCGCCGGGGCAGTGTCCGGCTCGATCGCCCGAACCCCCGATGCTCCTCGCGCGTCGGCCGAGGCCGCCATCCCGAGCGCCGCTCCCACACCGGAGGTCCCCGAGCGTCCGGTGCCCCAGCAAACGGTGCCGGCATTTGCCCGAACCTGCTCGGTGGAAAACCTGATCCACGACCCTCGTCTGGGCACCTTCCAGGCTCAGGTGTATAACGCCGACACCGGCGAGATCCTCTTTGAGCGCGACCAGGACACCCCGCGCGCGACCGCGAGCTCGATGAAGATTCTCACCGCCGCGGCCGCCCTGAACGTGTTGGGCCCGGAATACCGGGCCACCACGCGGGTCGTGAGCGGCCCTGATGCCGGCACGATCGTACTGGTGGGCGGCGGAGACCTGACCCTCAGCCGCCTGCCCTCCGGGTCCGAACCGGTCTACACCGGTGCCGCCCACCTGGACGACCTGGCCAAGAAGGTCACCGCCGCGCGCACCGCCGCGGGAATCCGTGAGCCGGTGCGCCGAATTCTGCTGGATACCACCTACTTTGGCGGCCCAACCTGGGATCCCAGCTGGCCCGCGACCGAGCGTCGTGCGGGTTGGCTCTCGCATATCACCGCGCTCCAGGTGGATGCCGACCGTGCCGATCCCAAGGTGTTCCTCTCGCCCCGCGGGGAGGACCCGGTGGGCCGGGCCGGAGACGCCTTCGCGGCCTTCTTCCCCGGAGCCTCGACCTCGACGGGGACCGCGGCGGCCGGGGCAACAGAGCTGGCCAGCGTTCAGTCGGCACCGCTCTCGGCTCTCATCCCGCTCATGCTGGTTCCCTCCGATAACACCCTGGCCGAAATGCTGGGTCGGCAGGTAGCGATCAAGATGGGGACCGGCAACACCATGTCTGCCGTCTCGCAGGCGATTCCGGAGGCGCTGAAACCCTATGGGTTGGACACCTCGAACCTGACCATCGCCGACACCTCCGGGATGAGCCCGAAGAACGCGGTCCCCCCGTCGTATCTCGCCGGTCTGTACATGAAGGTTGGAGCGCGCGAGGCGAACCTCGGCTATATCCGGGATGGGCTCGCGGTGGCCGGACAGACCGGCACCCTGGGCTACAGCAATCGTTTCACCGGTCCCAACGCGGTCGCTCGCGGCCACATCTGGGGGAAAACCGGATCGATCACCAGCGCCTATACACTCGGCGGTTTTATCGATGCGGCCGATGGCAGCACACTGACCTTTGTGATCTATGCCACCGGACGGGTGTCCGAATCTGCCCGGCAGGGGATCGATACGGTGGCGACCGCGTTCTACCGCTGCGGCAACTCGCTTTCAAACTACTGACCCGATCCTGGCCTGCCGTGTTTCCGGGACGTAACGCCACGTTTCTGGGCTGGAACCGGAAAGACTTCGCCACTAGGGTGGTATCACCTGGCTGAAGGGGGACACATGTCTCGGGCACTGCTGATCGTTGATGTACAAAACGATTTCACCGAGGGTGGTGCGCTTGCGGTTTCCGGGGGCGCGGCCCTCGCTCGAAACGTGAGTGACCACATCGAGTCCCATCCGGGTGCGTACACACTCGTGGTTGCCTCGCGAGACTGGCACGATGCCACCAACAGCAATGGCGGACACTTCGCCCCGGCGGGGGAGGCTCCGAACTTTGTGACGACCTGGCCGGTGCACTGCGTCGCCGACACCGATGGTGCCGACTACCACCCCGAGTTGCGTCTGCCCGAGCACACCGTGCACGTCTATAAGGGGCGCGGTATCCCGGCGTACTCGCTGTTCGAAGGGGCTGCCGGTGCCAAGAATGCCGCCGACCCGGCCGATACACGAGGCATCCCCGAGCTGTTGCGGGAATCCGGCATCACCGCGGTGGATGTGGTGGGAATCGCCACCGACCACTGCGTCCGAGCCAGCGCGCTGGATGCACTGAGCGCCGAATTCGACGTGCGCGTGCTCACCGACCTGGTTGCGGGAGTCGATGCCGACGCCAGCGCCCGAGCCCTGGATGAGCTGCGCTCTGGTGGCGCGGTCCTTGCCCACTCCGGTGAGGTGACGGACGCGTGAACCCCCGACACGGTTCGGACCGGCCCCTCGATGAGAGGGACCCGAACCGCGAGCCCGATCGCACCCCCACCCATGCGATTCCGATCATCACCCCCGAGATCCTTGCCGCCCACGCGGTAGTTCACGAGGAACCCGTCGCCGCAAAAACTACGGATCGCCCTGTGCCCGGTTCTCGGGTACCGCGCTGGTTGCGGATACTGCTGCCCGCGGTCCTGATCATCCTCTGGGTTGCCGGCGGCGCGATCGGTGGGCCCTACTTTGGCAAGGTCAGCGAGGTCTCCACCAACAACCAGATCAGCTATCTTCCGGCCAGCGCCGACGCGACCAAGGTGGCCGCCGCGCTGCCCGGGTTCAGCGAGTCCGATGCGATTCCCGCGGTCCTGGTGTTCGCCCGGGATTCCGTCCTGAGCGAGGCCGACCGCGCCCTCATCTCCGAGCGTGCGGCCGCGATCAAGGACACCAAGGGCATCTCGGAGACGCCGTCGCCGGCAATCTTTAGCGAGGATGGCAAGGCGGCGACCGTCTTTGTGCCGATCGATAGCGCCGATGCGAGCGATACGGTCTCGGCGCTGCGCACCACACTGTCCAAGGACCTGCCGTCCGGCCTGTCCGCCTATGTCACAGGCCCGGCCGGATTCACCACCGACCTGGTGGGTGCCTTTGCCGGGATCGACGGCCTGCTGCTGTTGGTTGCGCTCGCCGCGGTGTTTGTGATCCTGGTCATCGTCTACCGCTCACCGTTGCTTCCGATCCTGGTCCTGGCGGCCTCGATGTTTGCGCTGTGCACCGCGCTGCTCACCGTGTGGTGGCTGGCCAAGGCGAATATCGTCCTGCTCAATGGGCAGGTGCAGGGGATCCTGTTCATCCTGGTGATCGGTGCCGCCACCGACTATGCCCTGCTGTATGTGTCGCGCTATCGGGAGGCGCTGCGGGATCATCAGTCGCGCTGGGATGCCACGATGGTTGCGCTACGCGGCAGCATCGAACCGATCCTGGCCTCGGGCGGTACCGTGATCGCGGGTCTGCTGTGCCTGCTGCTGAGCGATCTGAACAACAACCGCGCGCTGGGACCGGTGGCCGCCATCGGCATCCTATTCTCGGTACTCTCGGCCCTCACCTTCCTCCCGGCGCTGCTGCTGATGTCGGGGCGAGTCGCGTTCTGGCCGCGAAACACCCGATTCGGCAGTGCCCATCCGGTGCTCGCGGGACCGGACGCCCGCGGATGGTGGCCGAAGGTGGGCCGCGCGGTGACCAAGCGTCCGCGCCTGATCTGGATCGGCTGCACCGTAGTGCTCCTGGCCGCCTGGGTCGGGATCCCGCACCTAAATGCCACCGGCGTTCCGCAGAGCGCGCTGGTTCTCAACGAGTCACCCGCGCGCGACGGGCAGAAGGTGCTCGCCGAGCACTTCCCCGGCGGATCGGGAAGCCCGATTCAGGTGCTGGCCCCCACCGCGCGCGCAGCCGAGGTCATCGAAACCCTCACCAAAAACGACGGCCTGGGCCAGGTGCAGGCGCTCGCCAGTGCCTCCCCGAGTGGAACCGCCGCAGCCACCGTGCAGAACGGGACGGCGGTGTTCACCGCCCCCGGTAATCCGGCCGCGCCGAACACCGTGGAGGCGACCGTCTCCGATGGCCACATCCTGCTTCAGGCCACCCTGAACGCCGAACCCGATTCGGACGCCGCCGAGAAACTGGTGCGCGACCTGCGCACCGAGCTTGATGGTGGCAACGATCCGGTCCGGGTGGGTGGAACAACCGCGACCGCGATCGACACCAACGACGCGGCCACCCACGACCGCAACCTGATCATCCCGATTGTGCTCGTGGTGATCCTGTTGATTCTGATGCTCCTGCTGCGCTCGATCCTGGCCCCGATCATCCTGATCGCCACCGTGGTGCTCTCATTCGGCACGGCGCTCGGCGTTTCCGCCTGGGTGTTTGACGGGGTGTTCAAGTTCCCCGGGGCCGAACCCGCGGTTCCGCTCTACGGGTTTGTGTTCCTGGTGGCACTTGGCATCGACTACAACATCTTCCTAATGACCCGGGTGCGCGAGGAATCCAAGCGCTTCGGCACGAGACCGGGCATCCTGCGCGGGCTCTCGGTCACCGGCGGGGTGATCACCTCGGCGGGTATTGTGCTGGCGGCCACGTTTGCGGCACTCGGGGTGATCCCAATTCTGTTCCTGGCGCAGATCGCCTTCATCGTGGCGTTCGGTGTGCTGTTGGACACCCTGATCGTGCGCTCGCTCCTGGTCCCCGCCCTGGCTTATGACATCGGCCCAAAGATCTGGTGGCCCAGCAAGCTCTCACGCGAACCCAGTCCGCGTGAGGTGACCGAGTAACCACGACGGCCCGGCTTCCCTGGGGAAGCCGGGCCGTTTGGCTGAGTGCCTACCGGTTCAGCCAGGCGAGCATGGCCTCGTTGACCTCGTCGGCGTGGGTCCAGAGCAGGCCGTGCGGTGCACCCTCAATTTCCACGTACTCGGCCGCGGGCAGTGCGGCGGCGAACGCGCGACCGGTTGCCTCGACGGGGAGGATGCGGTCGGCGCTGCCGTGCAGGATCAGGGTCGGCACGGTGATCGCCGGCAGATCGGCGCGGAAGTCGGTGCCCCAGGTAAGCGGTGCGGCGGCAGCGGCGATGAATCCAGCCCCGGCGGCCACGTTCCAGCTGTCGCGGACGGCCTCCTCGCTGATCCGGGACCCGAGGAACTCATCCAGATTGTAGAAGTCGTTGTAGAACGCGGTGAAGTAGGCGAACCGATCGGCACGGACGGTGGCCGACACGTCCTCGAAGAAGCTCGCCGGTACGGCACCGCCGGGGTTGTCCTCGGTCTGGGTCAGGAAGGGTTCAAGCGAACCAAAGAAGCCGGCCTTGGCCACCCGGTCGCTGCCATAGCGAGACAGGTAACGGGCCACCTCGCCGCTGCCCATCGAGAACCCGATCAGGATTGCCCCGCGCAGGTCCAGGGACTCCATCAGCACGTTGAGGTCGGCGGCGAAGGTGTCGTAGTCGTATCCGATTGCGGGCTGGCTCGATCGTCCGAAGCCGCGACGGTCATAGGTGATCACGCGATAGCCGGCGTCCAAGAGCGCAACCGACTGCTTTTCCCAGGACGTTCCCGAAAGGGGGTAACCGTGGATCAGGACCACGGGGGTGCCGGTGCCACGATCCTCATAGTGCAGCTCGATGTCGATGTTGTTTTCGGTGCCGACGGTAATGCGGGCCATGATGTGCTCCTTGGGTTCCGATGCGAGAATGATCATTCTCGCTGCTGAGATCGACTATAGAGAATGATCGTTCTCAATGCAAGTACAATGAATGCATGACCTCCGAATCTGTTGCCGAAACAATCGTCAATACCGCCGATCGGCTCTACTACGAGCGGGGAATTACCGCCGTGGGAATGGCCGAGCTGCGTGATGAGGCCGGGGTGTCGCTGCGCCGCCTCTACTCGGAGTTCCCGGCGAAGGATGCGATTGTGCGTGCGGTGCTGGAAAAGCGGCACCTCCAGTGGAGTGATGGCGTTGAGGCACGTATGTCCGAGGCGGGGACCCCCCGTGAGCGACTCCTGGCCGTCTATGACTACCTGGCAGACTGGTTCTGTGAGGACGGTTTTCGCGGATGTGGATTCATCAATGCCTTTGGGGAGCTCGGGGGAGAGGATGCCGAGGTGCGCCGGATCGTCCGCGAGCACAAGGAGTCGTTCCAGCGTCGATTGGCCGAGATTGTGGACGACCTGGGTGCACCCACGCTTCTGGCGGCACAGCTCGCGCTGCTGGCCGAGGGGGCGCAGACCACCGCGGCCATCGCCGGATCGGGGGAGGCTGCGGGTCAGGCTCGTGCGGCGGCCGAGGTCTTGATCGACCATGCACTGAGTGCCGCCTAGTGATGCTCCCGAAAACATGCGGAAGTGGGGCGCGACACGCCATCAGGCGGGCCGGATTTGCCCGAACCCTGGAACCTGCGTAAAGTAATACTCATCACCCCAAAGGTGCGGCTCGCTAGAGCGGCCGGCCTCAAGCGGAA
>NZ_RCUY01000017.1 GCF_003667575.1 Mycetocola lacteus
CAGGTTGAGAGCCCTGACCGTTTTTCGGTCGGGGCTTTCCTTGTTTAACAGCATTGTTTGTGGTGCTGGTGCTGGTGTTGGTGTTGGTGTTGGTGTTGTGAGTGTTGGTCTCATCCTGGAGGGTGGGGCTTTTGCTGTTTAACCCGGGGCTGCGGGGGTGTGTGCTGGCGCGGCTGTGCCTTGCCCTGGATGAGGGTGAGGCTATTCGTGTTTAACCCCCAGGGCTGACTGATGCTGGGGGCCGCTCTGCGGCGTAAAAAATCCCCGAACGGCCTTCGGCCGTCCGGGGATGATCTGCGTGCGTTAGCGGGGCAGGTTGGCCTCAATCAGGGAGACCAGAGCCGGGTCGTCGGGCTCGGTCTTGGTGCGGAAGCGGTGCTTCTCGCCGTTGGGGAGAATAAGGAACTTCTCGAAGTTCCACAGCACCGGGCCGGCGAGGCCCACGGTGTCCTTGGCATCGATGATGTCGCGGTACAGCGGGTGGCGGTTGCGTCCGTTGACCTTGGCCTTTTCAAAGACCGGGAAGGTCACACCCCAGGTGACACGGCAGTACTCGGCGATCTCCTCGTCGCTGCCGCCCTCCTGGAGGAACTGGTTAGAAGGGAAGCCCAGCACGGTGAAGCCGCGGTCTGCGTACTTCTGCTGCAGGGCCTCGAGTGCCTCGTACTGCGGCGTGAAGCCGCACTTGCTCGCGAGGTTCACAACAAGGAGGACGTTGCCCTCATAGTCGGAGAGGTGCTCGGTTGTTCCGTCATTGCGGAGGAGCTCAATTGTTCCATCGGTCATGTCATCAGGATACGCTGGTGTATCCAAACTCGCTACGTGCGTCGCTGAACGTTTGATGTGGGTTATTGCGTGAGCTCGCGCCCAGAACCATGCGGCACGGTCAGGACTTCGCGCGGCGTCTCGGGGACGGTGATTATCCCTTGGGGATGGGCGGTCCCAGAATCAGCAGCACGGTGGCCACGATCGCCACGGCGACCACCGCAAGGACCAGGAAGAGCACGGGGTGGCGTACCAGCCACATCACCAGGCGAGACAGTACCGAGCGGTCACGGGGGTCCGCACCGGGCTCGGTGCGCCACACCCCGCCCAGGTGTCCACCGCGCTCCAGGGCGCGCTCAAACGGGATGGTGGCATAGGGCACCACCGCGGACACAACGCCGAGGGCAACGCGGCCCAGTGACCAGTGCTGGTTGATGCCGATCAGGATCGATGCCAGGGCAAAGCTCAGGAACACGACCCCGTGGATACCACCGGCGATCGTGGTGACGATCGGATTCGCATTCAACCCGTACTTCAGGATCAAGGAGATGATCAGCAGGGTCCAGGTGACGGCCTCGGCGATCGCGACGGTGCGGTACAGGGTGCGGGGAGTCATATGGCCTCTTCGGGTTGGGGTCAGACCCCACCAGCCTACTCGACACCATGTCGGCAACCTGGGAAAGTCATGGTGACAAAACAGAGGCGCCGGTGTGGATAAACCACACCGGCGCCTCGGCGAATCGGATTACTTCTTGTTCTGAGCCTGTACCTGCTCAACGAACTTGAAGAAGTCCTGGGTGTTGCCCCAGCCGACGTTCTGCTGGGGGCTGTACTGCTTGCCGTCGACCAGGATGGTCGGGGTACCGGTGACCTTGGGGACATCGGTGTTGGGCAGCGGGCCGTTCAGGGCCGACTGGGTGAACGAGGTCACGAAGTTCGTGTAGTCGCCATCGCTGATGCACTTGGCGATGTTGGCGTTCTTCACACCGGAGTCCTCGATGATCTTGGCCAGGTCGGCGTTGCTGTGACCCGCGGTGCCCTCCTCGGGCTGCTTGGCGTAGAGCGCGGCACTGGCGTCCAGGAATCCGTTGGGCTCGTAGTTTGCCACGCAGGCCATTGCGGCGGCCGAACGGGTCGAGTACTTGGTGCCCGCGGACACGCGGTCCAGGATGCTGATCGGCAGGACCTGCAGGTCTACGGTTCCGGCGCTCACCATGTCCTTCAGGCCGTCCAGGTTGGCGGACTCGAACTGGTTACACAGCGGGCACAGATAGTCGACGTACATCACGACGTTGGTCTTGGCGGAATCCTGCTTCACGCCGACCGGATTCTCCCCGGCCTTGAGCGCGGGGGTGGTCTTCGCCTCGATCTTGCCGGCGGCGCCGGTGAAGCTGATGCCACCACTCTGCATGTTCGCCGGGCCTGGGCGGTTGTTCTGGGCCGTGGTGTTCACCACGATTGCCACCACGAGCGCAATGACCGCGAGGGAACCGACAACAACACCGATCTGGGTGATGATGCGGTTACGCTTTTTGCGCTTCAGTTCTTCTTCCCGACGCAGACGTGCGACCTCGCGCATGTGTTCGCGGCGGTCCTTCTTGCTCATCTTGTCGGGGTCATTACCCGAATCACTGGATGCCATGTGTTTTCCCAATCGGTGTCACGAATCCTCGCGGCGCGCGAAGTTGCTCATAAGAATGGTACCTGTCTCAATACGGATGAAACTGTCATCTTCCTTAAAGCGTCGTTTTGGTGTCCGTCCCGGCGTATTCGGCGATGAGACGGTCGGCCAGAACCTCCGCCGAGTCGAAGACCTCGAGTGCGCCCTCTTCCTCACCGGGAACCGCATAGCCCCAGCTCACCAGGTAGGTGGGGATCCCGTTAGCCCGGGCACCGTCAATGTCGTGGTGACGATCGCCCACCATGATCGGGGCGGTGGTGTCGACACCCTGGGCGCGCAGGCGCACGAGAGCTTCGGCGACGACGTCGGCCTTGGCGCTACGGGTCTCGTCCTCGCTGGCGCCACACAGGACGGTCAGGGTGTCGCGCAGCCCGAAGTGGTCCAGGATCCGCTCGGCCTGGGACTCGGGCTTCGAGGTGGCCAGCGCGAGCGGGATGCCCGCCTCGTTCAGACGCTTCAGGAACTCGGGGATGCCCGGGTAGACGCTGGTGAGCTGCGAGGCATCCTCCTGACCGGCGAGGCTGCGGTAGCGCTCAAGCGCCGCCCAGGAATCGGCCTCGTTGAGCCCGGCGAAATCACGGAAAGAGTCCAGCAGCGGCGGACCGACCCAGCGCATCATCTCCGACTCGTGCTGAGCCGGCAGACCGAGCGAGGCGAGGGTGCGGCCCAGGCGCTCGATGATGCCGGGGGCCGAATCGATCAGGGTGCCGTCCAGATCAAGCAGCACACAGGTCCAGGCCTGGGTGGTGGGACGTTCACTGGTGGCGGGCACGGTGGTGGGGATGGTGGGAATCGACATAATTCCCCATCATACGGAGCGGGGCCTAGGCCTCGCAGAAATTCTTAGAACAGGCGGGAGCCGTCGTCGAGGCCGCGCATCTCGTCGTAGTCGAGGATGACGCAGCGAATGCCGCGGTCCTCGGCGAGGGTGCGCGCCTGGGGCTTGATTTCCTGGGCCGCAAAAACGCCCTGTACCGGACGTAGCGCGGGGTCGCGGTTCATCAGTTCGAGGTAGCGGGTCAGCTGCTCGACGCCGTCGATTTCGCCGCGGCGCTTGATCTCCACGGCCACCGCGCCGCCGTTGGCATCCCGGGCCAGAATGTCGATCGGGCCGATCGCGGTCATATACTCGCGGCGCACCAGGGTGTGCCCGGGACCCAGGACGTCGATCTGCTCGGCCATGAGCTTTTGCAGCTCGGACTCCACCGCGATCTTCTGCAGGCCCGGATCCTGGCCGAGCTCATGCGCGCTATCGTGCTGGATCTCATAGATCGAGACCTCCAGCTGGTCGCCGGTCTTGGCGTGGGTGACCTTCCACAGCTCCTTCACGCCCTCCTCGGCGCGCTCGGGAGAGGGCTCCTGCACCTGCATCGTGCAGGGCGGGCTCATCCAGTTCAGCGGCTTATAGCTGCCGCCATCACTGTGGATGAGCAGGCTCCCGTCGGCCTTGAGCATCAAGACCCGGGTAGCCAGGGGGAGGTGGGCGGCCAACCGGCCGACATAGTCCACGGAACACTTCGCAATAACCAAACGCACCCAGTGAGTGTATCGTCCGAGCCCGGGAACACCCAGTCCATCGGGTGCGCGTGGCCGCAGAAAACTGCCGTGATCTACCGCGAGGTGTCGGGTGTGCCAGGGAGCGAGAGCCACCCGGTCAGGGCAGACACGGTGAGTCGGATACCGGGGGCCTGCTCGATCCAGCCGGCAAACAGACCCACGCGCGAGCGGCGCTCACCCCGAGCATCGGCGGGCGCATCGCTGAGCGCAGTGAAGCGCAGATCGAAGTGTGGGCCAAACAGGCGGATCGCGCCGTTCTCGAGGCGCTCCGTTTGTGCGGCCGCGGCGTCATAGTCGAGCACTCCGTCCACAAGAAGGCCGCTCCCCGCACCCAGCCGGATGCCCAGGCGGTGAACGCTGGAATCCGATTCGAGAACGCCGATACCGATCGCCTCGGCCCGCACCTCATCACGCTCGCGTCGATGACAGCAATGACTGTAGTTGTGTACGGCCCAGGTCGATTCGGAGGCCAGGTCCTCCCAGCTGCCATCGATTGCCAGGCGGCCGGTGACCGGTCGAGTGAGGTCGCTGAGGACATAGTCAAACGCTCGGTTGTCATGGGAGACGACCGTGCTCAGGCTCTGCTGAATCAGCGGTCGTCCCACCCACAGATCAAGCTGTACGCGCCCGCCGTACACCCGGAGCCGGGTGCCGCCGGGGACCTCATCGATGCTGATGTCGAGGTTCAGGGAGTGGACCCGAATCGGTCCGGTTTCCGGGCTCTGCGGAAGGGAGCCCATCGCGTCCTTGGGCCGGGTCGGTGCAATCTCGATGTGTGCGTGGGTCGCACGATCCAGCACCCATAACCGCTGCTGGACGCCACGCTGATCCCGGCCGGTGGAGATGATCAGAATGTGGGTCGGGGTGCTGACCAGCCAGTGATCCCGACGCCGGTCCTGACCGGTTTCCCGGCCCGCCGCCTGGTGCAGCGGCGCGCGGGAAAAACCGATCGCGTCGGGATTGACGATCCCCGAGGCCAGGCGCAGCGGCACCGGCTTCGTGATCTCACGGGTGAGGACTCCAAGGCTCATTGGTGCAGACTAGCGAGAATCTGTACCCAAAAACACCCTCCCCCAGGTTGATTCTTGGGGAATTGTGGATGACTAAGCTATCTGCTTCTCCGGATATCCCACGGGACGGGCCGCGGGGGCCGCCAGCAGGGCGATGAATACCAGACCGAGAATCGGCAGCAGTGCGTGCAGCAGGCCCACGTGCTCGCCCAGCAGGCCGATGGCGGGCGGACCGGCGAGGAAGGCGACATAACCCATCATGGCTACCGCGCTCACTCGCTGTGCGGACTGGGTGGGGTGTTCGGCTGCCGCGGACATGCCCACCGGGAAGCCCAGTGCGCAGCCGGCACCCCAGGCGGCGGCACCCACCAGGGCCAGCGGGAAGGCCGGGGCGAAGATAAACAGAGCCAGGCCCAGCACCGCGAGGCTCGCGGAGAGGCGGATGGCGGCGACCCGACCGAAACGGTCGATGAAGGGGCCGCCAACAAACCGGGTCAGCATCAGCGCGGCCACAAACACGCCATAGACCAGCGCACCGGTGCCGGGGGACTGCTGATAGCCGTCCACCACTGCCTGGGCGATCCAGTCACCCGCGCTGCCCTCGGCCAGGCTCATACCCAGCATGATCAGGCCGATCAGCAGCAGGCGACGATCCTTCCAGACCGAGGCATTCGCGCGCAGACGCTCGCCAAACGGCACGCGCTCATGAGTCTGGCGCACGATCGGGCGCAGCGGGATCCAGCGCACCACGATGATCGCGGCGGCCGAGACCAGGATCACCACGATGGTGAGGTGGACCGAGAGGGGGACGTGGTTGAACGCCGCGGCCGAGCCGATCAGGGCACCCAGGACCGTGCCCACGCTGAAGAACGCGTGCATCATCGGCATCACGGTTTTACCCAGTTCGACCTCGGCCAGGGCGCCGTCGAGGTTCATCATGACGTCCACCACGCCGTTGCCAAAGCCCAGAATTGCCAGGCCCACGATGACCACCGGCAGCGCGATCGTGGATCCGAAGCCCATGATCAGCAGCCCAACCATGCTGACCAGCAGCGCGGTGCGAATGCCGGCCCGGGTGCCCAGGCGCTCGCGAATCGCGTTGGAGGAGGCCAGACCGAGGATCGAGCCCGCGGACATCCCGAACAGCACCAGTCCGAGGGTTCCGTTGCTGATGTCGAGGGTCTCACGCAGTGCGGGGATCCGACTGGCCATGCTGGCCACGCTCAATCCACTCAGCAGAAAGACGATAAACAGGGCGTTGCGCCAGGCGCGCAGGGCGGCGGGGGAGGCGGCAATGGAGGTAGCGGTCATGCTCACGGTTTCAAACGGGGCGCCTGCGGCGCGAAGTGGGGGTACGTGTGGGCGTCGGGGGAAGGTGACGCCCCGTGTCGAATCGATTCGATTCGCAAAGAACATCGCCTAAGCTATCCGATGGAAGTGATCCCGGTCAACCGGCCGGGACAACGCCGTCGAAAACGGAGCGGGCGATGACTGATCGGAATGCCGGACGAGTAACCCTCGCCGAGGTGGCCGAGTTGGCCGGGGTTTCGGCCTCCACCGCGTCGCTGGCCTTCAGCGGCCGGGGGCCGGTATCGGACCAGACCCGCGAGCGGGTCATGAGCGCCGCCGCCGAGCTGAACTATGCCGGACCCGATCCGCGTGGGCAGTCGCTGCGACTGGGAACCAGCGGAATCGTCGGCGTGCTGATCGCCGATCGTATCGGAGTCTCCTTCCGGGACCCGGTGCTGATTCAAACCCTCGACGGTCTCGCCGATGAGATTTCAAAGATCGGCGCCTCACTGCTGCTGATCCCCGAGCTGGATCGCGGAACCGCGGCCGTGGCCAACGCGCCGATCGACGCCCTGGTGCTGCTGTGCGTGGGTACCGAGGCCGGGGATATTGCCCGGGTCCTGGGTGGCCGCGGGGTGCCGACCGTGCAGATCGAGGGTCCCGAAAACAACGCCATCACCAGCGTGAACCTCGATAACTTTGGCGGCGGCAAGGCCGCCGCCGAGCACCTGGCGGCCCTCGGCCATGAGCGCGTGGCCACGGTCACCCTGGGGGTTGACCGGCAGCGCGTGGTCGCCCCGCTGACTCCCGAACGTGAGGCCGCGGGGACCGTGGCCACCACGCTCGAGCGGCTGCGCGGAGCGCGAGCGATCTACCCCAACATCACCGGTGTGATCGCCGGCAGCAGCCGGGTCGAGGCCGGGCGGCTGGCCACCCTGCGACTGCTGGATGTGCCCGCCGCCGAGCGACCCACCGCGGTGATCGCGCAGAGCGACCTGATCGCCGTGGGCGTGATCGCCGCGGCCGAGGAGCTGGGACTACGGGTGCCCGAGGACCTCAGTGTGGTGGGTTTTGATGGGATCCGCGTCGACGGGTTTGAGCGTCGCCTGACCACCGTGTGGCAGCCCGCACACGCCAAGGGACAGGCCGCAGGTCGCGCGGTGCTCGCGATGCTGGAGGGGCAGAGCGTGCCCTCGGCGGACTTTGATGTCTCCTTCGTCGCCGGCGACACCACGGGGCCGGTGCCGACCGCCCGCTGATCGGGCGAACGACGGGACCGAGCTCTCGGTGAGCCGGCGAACCCCGGGCCCGGCCGCCCGGCGCTACGCCGGGGTGATGCCCGTGCGCATCCAGGCGGTGCCGCGGGCGCGTAGCCCCAGGGTGATCGCCCGGGCGGCGATATAGCCCAGCGCAAACGCGCCGGTCAGCCAGGCAAGACCACCCGCACCGCCCGGGCCGATCAGTCCGACGATCCACAGGATGACCATGAACGTGGCCAGGTTTACCAGGCCGGTGAGCGCCAGGTAGCGGGCATCCCCGGCACCGATCAGGACGCCATCCAGGACAAACACGATCCCGGCCAGCGGGGCGCCGATCGCCAGGATGATCAGACTCGGGGTGATCAGCGTGGCCAGGTCCGCATCCGAGGTGAATACCCGTCCCAGCACCCCCGAACCCAGAGCCAACGGGACCCCCAGCACGATACCCGCGCCGATGCCCCACTGCAGGCAGCGCTTGAGGACCAGCCGCACAAATCCGGTGTCCGCGGCTCCGAGACCCTTCCCCACCAGAGCCTGGGCGGCGATGGCCAGGGCATCCAGGGCGAAGGCGAGTGTACTAAACACCGTCATCGTGATCTGGAATCCGGCGAGCTCGGGATCTCCGAGCCCCGCGGCGGTCCCGATTGCCAGCAGCATGGCCGCGCGCAGACTTGCCGTGCGCAGCAGCAGCCATCCACCCGCCCGGGCGGAGCCGCGGACCCCGGCCCTGGACGGACGAATTCGGGCACGCACTCGGCGGGCATGGCGGACAATCACGAGCAGGTAGGCCACCACCATGAGCCACTGTGCGATGACGGTGCCCAGGGCCGAACCGCCGATGCCGAGGCCCGCGGGGTAAATGAGGAGGTAGTTGAGTCCGGCATTCAGGGCGAAGCCGATGCCGGCAACCCAGAGCGGCGTCAAGGTGTCCTGGAGTCCACGCAACAGCCCCGTGGCCGCAAAAACCAGGAGCATTGCCGGGACCCCGGCCATCGAAATCGACAGGTACTGAATCGCCGCGGCGCTCGCCCCTGCGGGGGCACCAAACAGGCCGATCAGCCACGGGGAGCCCAGCGCTCCCAGCGTTCCCAGCACGATACCGAGCCCCAGGGCGAGCCACAGCCCGTCGATTCCGACCGAGACGGCCCCGCGCGGATCCCCCGCGCCGAGCCGGCGCGCGACCGCCGGGGTGGTGGCGTAGGCCAGGAACACCATGAGGCCGATGATCGTCTGCAGGACCGCGGCCGCCAGCCCGAGCCCGGCCAGCTCGGACACCCCCAGATGCCCCACCAGGGCGGTATCGGTGAGCAGGAACAGGGGCTCGGCGATCAGCGCCCCCAGGGCGGGAATCGCGAGGTGCAGGATCGAACGGTTGAGTGAGGCCACCCACCCACGGTACGGGATTTTTTGATTCCGGTTGGGGACTTAGATGACGGATCCGAACACCTCCGGGCCGGTCTGGTTTACCCTGGAGAGATGACGTCTCCCAACTCGACCTCCGGCATTACCCTCGACGACCTCAACCCGGACATTCGTCCCCAGGACGACCTCTACCGCCACACCAATGGACGCTGGCTAGAGCGCACCGAAATCCCCGCGGACAAGTCCCGCTGGGGCTCGTTCTCGATTCTCGCGGAGGAGGCCGAGGAGGCCGTCCGTCAGATCATCGAGGAATCCCGTGATGCCGCAGCCGGCACCACCGCCCGCAAGATTGGTGACCTCTACACCAGCTACCTGGCCGAGGACCGGATCAACGAGCTGGGTGCAGCCCCGCTGGCAGACGAGCTCGCCCAGGTGGATGCCGTCGCCTCGATCGCCGACTTCGCGCGCGTGGCCGGTTCCCTGGACCGCGCCGGCGTGGGCGGGTTCCTGGGACTCTGGGTGGATAACGACCCGGGTAACCCCGAGCGCTACCTGGTCATGGTGCAGCAGTCGGGTATCTCGCTGCCGGACGAGAGCTACTTCCGTGAGGAGCGCTTTGCGCCGATCCGCGAGGCCTACCGTGCCCACATCGAGAAGCTGTTGGCGCTCGCCGGACTGGACCAGGCCGACGCCCGCGCCCAGCGCGTGTTCGACCTGGAAACCCGCATCGCCGCGGTGCACTGGGACAATGTGGCTGCCCGCGACAGCCAGGCACAGTACAACCTCAAGACCTGGGACGAGTTTGCCGAGCTGTTCGGCCAGCACGGCGATGCCGCCCTGCTGAGCACCTGGGCCCAGAGCCTGGGTGCCCCCGCCGGTGCGCTGGATGAGGTTGTGGTGCGTCAGCCCAGCTTCGTTGAGGGCATCGCTGCGCTGCTGACCGAGGAGAACCTGGAGAGCTGGACCGACTGGCTGCGCTGGAAGATCGTGCACGGCGCTGCGGCCTACCTCTCCGACGCCTTCGTTGAGGAAAACTTCGACTTCTACGGCCGCACCCTCTCGGGTGTCCCCGAGATTCGCGAGCGCTGGAAGCGCGGCGTCTCCCTGGTTGAGGGTCTGCTGGGTGAGGCCGTGGGTGAGCAGTACGTGGCCCGCCACTTCCAGACCGAGTCCAAGACCCAGATGGATGTGCTGGTCAAGCACCTGGAGGCCGCCTACCGCGACTCGATCACCGACCTGGACTGGATGAGCCCGGAAACCCGTGAGCGTGCGCTGGACAAGCTGTCCAAGTTCACCCCGAAGATCGGCTTCCCCGACCGCTGGCGTGACTACTCGGCCCTCGAGGTCAGCGCCGATAACCTGATCGCCAACGTGCGTGCGGGGGCGGAGTTCGAGTTCAACCGCGAGCTGGCAAAGATCGGCAAGCCGATCGACCGCGATGAGTGGTTCATGACCCCGCAGACCATCAACGCCTACTACAACCCCGGGTTCAACGAGATCGTGTTCCCGGCGGCGATCCTGCAGTTCCCCTTCTTCGATGCGGGCCGCGATGCCGCCGCCAACTACGGCGCCATCGGCGCGGTGATCGGCCACGAGATCGGTCACGGCTTCGATGACCAGGGTTCGCGCTACGACGGAGACGGTAAGCTCACCGACTGGTGGACCGAGGCCGACCGTGCGGCCTTCGAGCAGCGCACCGCGTCGCTGATCGAGCAGTACAACGCCCTGGCACCGCGTCAGGTCCCCGAGCACCACGTCAACGGCGCGCTCACCATCGGTGAGAACATCGGTGACCTGGGTGGTCTGGCGATCGCCTGGAAGGCCTACCTGCTCTCGCTCGAGGGCACCGAGCCCGCGGTGATCGACGGTCTGACCGGCGCCCAGCGCTTCTTCCTGTCCTGGGCTCAGGCCTGGGCGCAGCTCGCCCGGGATGAGGAGGCCATTCGCCTGCTCGCGACCGACCCGCACTCGCCCAACGAGTTCCGCTGCAACCAGATTGTTCGCAACATCGACGCGTTCTACACCGCGTTTGACGTGAGCGAGAGCGACGAGCTCTGGCTCGCGCCCGAGCAGCGCGTCACCATCTGGTGACCCGGGTGGCACACCGGCACGGCGGACCGCGGGAGGGGACAGACGTTCCCACCCGCGGTCGGCGTGCCGCCGGTGCGACCGCAGATTCCGCCGCGCTCATCGCCGGTGTCCGGCAGCCCGGCACCGGCGGTCGGACTCGCGGCGGTGCCCGCGGCGGCAACGGCTTTGGCCGCTCGATGCGTGCGTTTGAGCACATGGTGCGCGAGGACATGCGGGTTTCGGTCCGGGTCAGCAACCTGGAAACCGGGGCACCGCTGCTGCGCGTGGATGACTACGTGGTCTCGCAGATCGGGTCGCTGGGCCGGATCCTGCTGCTGATCGAGGCTGCCGATCACTGCGAACGTGGAGACAACCCGCAGATTGTGCGCGAGAGCGCGGACCTGGCCGACGGCCCGGGGATCTGGCAACACCTCGAACGAGACACCCTCTCGCTCGCGGATGCGGCGGCCCTGCTGGCCGGAAGCGGAGATCACACCGCGGGCAATGCGCTGCTGCGTGCGTTCGGTCTGGACAATATTGCCGCCCGCGCCGAGTCCCTACACTTGCGCAACACGGTGCTGCGCGATGGCCTGAGCCGCCGCGCCGACAGTGGAACCCGGGCCGCGGTATCCCGCTCAACCATGACCGAGCTGAGCGAGCTGATCTGGCGGCTGGAACGCGGCGAGATCGTGAACCCCGAGGTTTCGGCCCGGGTGCTGCGCTGGCTGGGAAGCGGAAGCTACCCCGGATCGGTTGTGGGCGCTCTAGGGCTGGATCCGGGCCTGCGCGGAGGCGTACGCTTCGGGATCGGCGGATACGCCCTGGCCTCGCGCGAGCTGGGCCTGCGCGCCGAAACGGGTGTGGTTCGTGGCCCGTCGGCGAGCGTGTGCTTTGCGATCAAGGTGTCGTTCCGGGAAACCGATGCCACCTCGGGTTTTGCCGTGCAGCAGGGGCTGCGTGAGCTGGGCCTGGAGCTGCTCGACTTTGTGAGTTAGTCGCTCGGATGAAAAACGGCGGCCCCGCGGAATGATCCGCGGGGCCGCCGTTTTCTGTGCTGCTACTGCTCGGGTGCCTGCTCGGCGCGGGCGCGGGCGGCGGCGGCCTCGGGGTGTCGACCCAGCTGTTCCAGCAGGGCGCCCAGCTCGAGGTTGAGCCCCACGAAGGCGGGGGATCCCACGGGCAGGCGGTCGATCGAGGCGCCGTACATCGGCACGGCCTCCTCCGCGCGTTCGGCCTGGGCCAGCACGCGGGCCACAAACAGCTCGCTCATGGCCGCGTTGCCCTCATCGCCGCAGTCGGCGTAGGCGTCGGCGGCGGTCAGGGCGGCGGGGATGGCCTCGTCGATGCGGCCGAGCGCACCCAGCGCGCGGGCGCGGGAGTCGGTCACGTCGGCGATCAGCCAGTCGGCACCGCGTTCCTGGGCGAAGGCCAGCACGGCGTCAAGCTCCTCGAGGCCCGCGGCATCGCCGTGGGTCGCGCGGGTCTGGCCGAGACGGTGGCGGGCGGCGGCGATCAGGTCGGCGTCCTCCACCTTTTCCGCGTGGGCAAGGGCACGCTCGAGAATCTCGATCGCCTCGGGATCGTTGAAGCCGTTGCACAGCTGCCCCAGCAGGATTCCGGCTCGGGCGGCCAGCTCGAAGGCTTCGCCCTCCGAGGCCAGCTCGATGGCCCGCGAGAAGGCACCGTAGGCCAGGCCGTTCTCCTCGGCGCCCTGCGCCGCCTGGGCGAGCCAGAACAGGGTCTCGGCCCGCGCGGCCGGCGGCGCCTCGGCGGCCTCCTCGGCGCGGTAGGCCTCGTCCAGGTTTTCGGTGGCCGACTCGAAGGCCCCGGCGTTCAGCTGGTAGCGCCCGAGCAGGAAACGCAGCCCGATCAGCTGCTCGGACTCGGCGCGCTGGGCCAGGTCGATCGCGTACTCGATGCGGGCGGCGGCCTCGCCGGGACGCTCGTCATCGTTGAGCAGGTTGGCGGCCAGCTGGGCGGCCTGGATCGTGTTCTCGCGGTTGGTTCCACGGGCGGTCCGGGCCAGCAGCTCATCGGCCAGCGGGATGCCCGCGCGCGGGGTGCCCAGCATGCCGTGGATCTGCGCGCGCAGTCGCAGGGCCTGCATGCGCACGTGCGGGGCACCCTCGGTGGCCAGCAGAGCATCCAGGTGTGCCGCGGCGCCGGGCGCATCCTCGGTGTAGAGCAGCGTGAAGGCGGCGAGGGTGCGCGCGGATTCCAGCAGGCGCGCGGGTCCATCCTCGGTCAGGGCCAGCGCCTCCAGGGCGAGCGGCTGCGCTTCGGCGGGGCGCTGGGCGCGCATCCGCAGGTCGGCGATCACAAACAGCAGGTCCGCGATCACCTCCAGCGGGGCACCGGCGACGCGGGCGCGCTCGAGTTCGGCGAGCAGCGCCTCCTCATCCTCGGGGGTTGCGGTGGAGAACATCAGCAGCCCGAAGCGCTCCTCGAGGTCCGCCTGCTCGGGGTGTCCGCTCGCGCGCAGCACAGCGATGCGCTCGGTCAGCGCCTGCTGGGCACCCTCGGTCTGCTCGGCGGCGATCAGGGTCTGGATGACGCAGCTGTAGAGGCGCACGCGGGCCTCGGCATCGCCGTCCTCGATGGCCAGCCCCTTGTCCACGGCCGCCAGCACGGCGGCCTGATCGGACTCAAACATCGCGGTCTGTGCGCGGAACAGCCAGTCGGCGGCGCTCGTGGGCTCGGCCTGGGTGTCCTGCTCCAGCTCGGCCGGCGGAGTGAAACGCTCGCCGGCGATGGGCAGGTCGTAGTGCTCGGTGGCCAGCTGACGGGCACGGGCGATTCGGCCGGTGAAGTCATCATTGCCGTTGCGGGCGTTGAACTCCCCGGCCAGCTCCTCGGCCCCGGCCCACAGTGCGGTCGCCAGGGAGGCGGCGGTGGGGTTCTCGCCCAGGTCGGCACCCAGGAGTGCGGCCAGGTCGGGGTTCTGGGCACCGCGGATCGGGGTGTCTCCGGCCCCGGCGCGGGTGACCGCGTCCAGGAAGACGGCGATCGAGACGCGGGAGGAGAAAATCAGCGCGCGGTTCAGCGGATCCACGGTCAGATCCCGCAGCAGACGCTCGAGGATCGACAGCCCGCGGGACTCATTGCCGGTGACCGCGCAGAAGACCAGGTGGTCGGCGATCATTGCCAGGCCGTCGGGGGAGTGGCGGGCGACCCGGTAGCTGCGCAGGTGCACCGCACGTGCCTCGTCCAGTCGGCCCGCGCGCAGCAGGGTGAGCAGCGAGTTGGCCTCGACCGACTCGGGCTCCTCGCCACAGGTCAGCCCCTGCTCCATGATCTCGTCAAACAGGGCCAGGGCCTTGTCTTCCTGCCCGATCCGGCGGAAGTAGGCGGCGTCCTCGGCGCGCACACAGGCCTCACAGTGGCTGTAGTCATCGCGCGGGATCAGCTCACGCTCGTCGCGATAGCGCCCTGCGGCCACAAAATCGCCGGTGTCCATCGCGGTCGAGAAGCGGCTCTGGAGCACCCCCGACTGGCTGACACCCGCGCGGCGGTAGCGCTCGGACATATCGGCGTGGATCGCGTCGAGCTGGCTCAGTGGGAATGCGGGGTTAGAGGCCACCCGGCCGGCCATCCACTTGTACTGGAACAGCAGGTCGTTGCCGCCGCCGGCCTCACTGGGGAAGCGCACCGGGTCCTGGTCAAACTTGCCCACGCACCAGCCGAAGGAGGCGAGCATCGCGTCGGTGTCGCCGGTCATGTGGGCGGAGGAGGTGAGGCGCATACGGGCCTGATAGGCACGCTCCTCATCCCCGGCCTCATCGGCCAGGGCGACCGCCTGATCGATCAGCGCACGCTCCTGCGGCCCGATCGGGGTGATGTCGATTTCGGCGAGCAGCTGATCGATCTGCTCGGCGGTTGAACCATTATGCGGGGTGCTCATGGGGTCTCCTTACCCGGTGCGCCGCCCACTCGGGGTTCGCGGGCGGCGTGTGGTGTTGGTGTGCTTAGTCGGTGGGGTTTTGGTCGCCGAGGCCGATGCTCAACTGCACCAGATCGGTGAGGGCACCGGTCATCAGGGCTCGGTCGGTGGTGGTCAGCGGACGGTGTCCGGCCAGCATCGCCTGGGCATAGAGCAGCTCGATCGAGCGGCGGAATACCAGCGGATCATCCAGCTCGGCCAGACGACGCACCAGCGGACTGGACCAGTTCAGGCACAGCCGGGCGCGCACGTCCCGCTCGCCCTCGCCGGAGTTTTTGCCGGTGAGCAGGCGGTCGTTGGTTGAGATGACCTGGGACCACAGGCCCGGGGCGATGTCGGCGGCCTTGGTGCGTTCGATCCGGCGCAGCACCGCCTGGTCGGCCACGTAGAGCGCCGGCAGATCGGCGGGCTGGAACGAGCGAATCGACACCCGGGTCTGCACGGTGGTGAGCGCCTCCTCGGCGCGGGCCTCGACCGCGGCGGTGAGCTGACGCTCGTGCAGCGGGGGTGCCTCGAGGCTATCCAGCTCATCGGAGACCTCAATGCGGGTAACACTCTGCCCGGTCAGCGCGGGGATCTGGCGCAGCAGGGCCGCGTCGTAGACGTACCCGCCGTTGACCACGGGGGACTCGGGGCTGGCGATCGCCGCAACCTGACGGAACTCATCCACGGTGTCGGTGTAGCGCAGCTCGCCAAAGCGTTCCAGGTGCTCGCCGATGGTGGTGTCTCCGGCGGAGGTTTCGATTTTCAGCCACGGCAGCATCAGCGCCGCCAGCTCATCGTCGTGGACGGCCATCGACTTGAGCGCGAGCTGGTGTACCGAAACCAGACCGGACAACACATGGGGTGCGGTGGTGGCCTGCAGCATGATCCAGCGGCGCAGCGCGTTACCGATCTCGGTGCGGGTGTATTCCAGCGCCTCATTATTCACGAAGCTCTCGCGGGAGGCCGTGGGAGAGAGACCGTCGGTGTTGATCACGCAGCGCACGAAGAATGCCCAGTCGGGCAGCAGGTCCTCAACCCGCTCATCCAGGAGCATGCGTCCCAGATACACCCGGCTGGCCTGGCGGGCGCTGGGCGGCGGCGCGTACGGCAGTACATAGGCGATGCCGCGGGTCTCGGTTCCGGGAACCACGATTTCGATACTGGCCAACGGGCGGGCCCCGAGCAGCTCGGTTCCCAGCGCGAGCTGGGCCTCCTCGTGCGCAGATCCCGCGGCCACCGGCTCCAGGAACGGCGCCGGAATCGTGACCGACTCCCAGGAGCGGTCGCCCTGCTCCAGCTGCACGTCCACCGGGAGGTAGCGGCCAAAGCGCTCGGTGAGCTCGCGCACCCGGGCGGGGGAGAGCAGGGTCGCGTCATCGGGTCGCGGGCGCAGTGAGATTTCGGTGCCCACCGGCAGTCCGGCGGCCTCTGCCTCGCTCAGCTCGCGCACGCTGAAGGTGCCGTTGGAGTGGCCGCGCCACTCGATCGGGGCCTCGCCGTGAGCGGAGCGCGAGCGCACCACGATCTCATCGGAGACCATAAAGCAGGAGAGCAGTCCCACCCCGAACTGGCCCAGGAAGTCCTCGCGGCGCAGGTTCAGGACCTCATCCCGCTTGGAGCTGCGGCCCACGGTGGAGAGCAGTTCGGCTGCCTGGGTTGCGGTGAGACCCACACCGTTGTCGGTAAAGCGGAAGACCGGGTCGGCGTCGGTGACCGGGCTGATTCGCAGGAGTCCCGCCGGAGCATCGGGGAGCTTCTGCCGGGCGGTCACCGCGTCGCGGCCGTTCTGCAACAGCTCGCGCAGATACACCTGGGGGCTGGAATAGATGTGCCGGCTGAGCAGGTCTACGACGCCGCGCAGATCAACCTGGAAGGGACGAGCGCTCGCCGGGGTGCTGGTTTCGGGGGTGTCGAGAGACAAAAATGCTCCTTGTGTGAGGCGGGGCCACTCGCGCGCCGGGCGTTGGGCGCTGCACGCGAAAAACTAGGGGGCCTGTTCCAGGGTAGGGGAAGCCGCGCCGAGCCGGGCTGGGAGTGTCGGGGATTTCGCCTCTAGCGTGAGCTGCCGCGGATTCGGACTGCCCGTTTCGCCCGGAGGTTCGGCCCCGTGCAGCATCTCCACGGCGTCCAGCGCCAGCGGGGCGGTTTCGGGTGCTCGGAGGATGCGGAAGTGGCCCGAGGTCTCGGCACGCACGTTGTGGGCGCCGGGAAGTTCGCTGCCCTCGCTCACGTGCGGGTCCCAGGGCCCGAAGATCGAGACGATCGAGGCGTTGACCTCGGCCTGCCTACCGAGCCCCACAATCGTGGAGTTGGTGGGCAAAAACGCGCGCAGGCTCGGGTCGAGGATGTAGCGGGCATAGCGGGAGCCGGCAAACGGGGTGGCGATCGCGACGACCCCCAGGATCCGAAGCTCCGGGCCGTCGGTCACCATCAGCTGCTTGCCGATCAGCCCACCCTTGGAATGGGCCACGATGATCCGTCCGGCCCGCGGCGCCGGTGCGCGGCGCAGTGCTCGGGCCAGGCGCCCGGCGGTATCGATGATGGGGAGCAGGTTGTAGCCCAGGCCGCGCACGATCGAGATGCGATAGCCCGAGCGGTGCAGCAGCTCGGCGATCGGTTCCAGGAATGCCCAGGTCTCGTAGACTCCGGGCAGGAGCAGGATGATCGGCTTATCGGCGTCCCCGTGGCGATAGCGGCGGGGAAAGCGCTGAAAGGGTGCGCGCAGGTGCAGCCCGATCATCAGTCCGGTGTCACGCACCAGGACGCTGAACCGGCCGAGGATGTTCATCGCCCGGTGTGTCCGGTCCGGGGCTCGGGCTTGGGCTCGGCGGCGGGCAACCCCAGGTGGGTGCGGATCGCCTGCGCCACCGCCGGGTAACCACTGATCATGGTTTCATGTCCGCGGCCCGGGATGGTGACCGAGTGGGCATCGGGAATCAGGCCCGCCACCTCGTCCACCCAGGGGGCCGGACACAGGGCATCGCGCTCGCCGTGGACCACGAGCGTGTGCGCCTGGATGCGGGGCAGGGTCTTCTCCACCTCGTGGGTGAGCATCGTCGCCAGCTTCTTGATGTACCAGCGCGGGCCGGCCGCCAGGTAGTAGCGAATGCCAAAGTAGAGGGTGCGTGGCTGCGGGGACATCATGTCCTGCATCATGCGCAGGGCCTGACGCCACACGGTCCGCTCGGAGACGTTAATCGTGGGGGCGAGCAGGATCAGCTCGGGGAAGAGATCCGGCGCGGCCGCGGCGGCCTCCACGGCCACCTGGGTGCCCATCGAGTGCCCGATCAGAATCACATCGCGCAGACCCTCGGAGCGCACAAAGTCCGCCACAAAGGCGCCGCTATCGGGCATATCCAGCGGCTCATCCGGCTCGGGGGACTCCCCGAATCCGGGCAGGTCAAGCGCATAGATCGGACCGATTTCGCTGAGCTCCGAGGCGAGCCCCTCCCAGTAGGCGTGCCCCATCCCGATGCCGTGCAGCAGCACAATCGGGGTTCCGGTGCGCGGGCCCGAGCGGAAGTTCACGATCTGGCGTCCGTCGCGCTCGAAGCGCACCGGCACCGCCTCGTTAAAGGCGATGGCGGAGACCCCTGCACCGGCGCGTCCACGTTCCTGCTGTGTCAATTCGGCCCCCTGGGTGCATCCGTTCCCGGCGCGGCCGGGTTCTCATCACGACTGCGATCCATGTTAGCCGGGACTTCGTAGAGTTCCCAGTGTGCGCGAATGGTTAGTCGATCAGGCCGTCTCGGTGCAGCACGTACAGCAGATCGGCCCCGGCGGGCGGGCAGCGGTCGGCATCGGCCAGACGCACCCAGTGCAGCTCGCTCACCTCGGCACTCGGGACCGGCTCGTCCAGCAGCTCGCCGCTGAAGATGGTCATCGCTACCAGGCGACCCTCGGGTTCCCCGTGTGCCTGCAACGCCAGCCGGTGGTAGATCGCCAGCGAATCCGGGTCGACCCGGGCCCCCACCTCCTCAAAAACCTCACGGATCACCGCGTCTCGCGGGGTCTCACCCGAATCGATCTTGCCGCCGGGGAGGAAATAGACGTCCCGGCCCCGCGCGGTGACCATCAGCAGACGGCGATTCCGGACCAGTGCGAAGGCGGCAACCTGAATATCGGGGAGTGTGGGGTGACTCATGGCATCAATCCTAGAACGGCAGCGGACACCGGCCGGGAAAGTGGGTAAACTTAGGCCCTAATGCCCGGCACCCGGTCGGGTTATCTTTCAGCACACTTCAGGAGCCACCGTGGCAGCCAGCCGTCTCGATAAAGTCATCGCCCTCGCCCGTCATCGCGGATTTGTCTTTCAGGCCGGTGAAATCTACGGCGGATCCCGCTCCGCATGGGACTACGGCCCCCTCGGTGTCGCCCTCAAGGAGAACATCAAGCGTCAGTGGTGGAAGTCCATGGTTCAGGGTCGCTCCGACGTGGTGGGTCTCGACTCCTCGGTGATCCTGCCCCGCAAGGTCTGGGAGGCATCGGGCCACGTTGAGGTCTTCTCCGACCCGCTGGTCGAGTGCACCTCCTGCCACAAGCGCTTCCGCGCCGACCACCTGGAGGAGGAGTTCGAGGAGAAGAAGGGTCGTGCCCCCGAGAACGGGCTGGACGACATCGCCTGCCCGAACTGTGGCACCCGTCACGCCTGGACCGAACCCAAGGCATTCTCCGGTCTGCTGAAGACCACCCTCGGCCCGGTTGAGGACGAGTCCGGCATGCACTACCTGCGCCCCGAGACCGCCCAGGGTATCTTCGTGAACTTCGCCAACGTGCTGCAGGCTTCGCGCCAGAAGCCGCCGTTTGGTATCGGCCAGATCGGTAAGTCGTTCCGTAACGAGATCACCCCCGGTAACTTCATCTTCCGCACCCGCGAGTTCGAGCAGATGGAGCTGGAGTTCTTCGTGGAGCCCGGCACCGATGAAGAGTGGCACGAGTACTGGCTGAACGAGCGCATGAACTGGTACACCAGCCTGGGCATCAAGGCCGAGAACCTGCGCTTCTTCGAGCACCCCAAGGAAAAGCTCTCGCACTACGCCAAGCGCACCGTGGACGTGGAGTACCGCTTCGGATTCTCCGGCAGCGAGTGGGGCGAGCTGGAGGGTGTGGCCAACCGCACCGACTTCGACCTCAAGACCCACTCCGAGGCTTCGGGTAAGGATCTGTCGTTCTTCGACCAGCCCAAGAACGAGCGCTGGATCCCCTACGTGATCGAGCCCGCGGCCGGTCTGACCCGCTCGCTGATGGCCTTCCTGGTGGACGCCTATGACGAGGAGGAGGTCCCCAACGCCAAGGGCGGTGTGGACACCCGCACCGTGCTGCGTCTGGACCCGCGCCTGGCCCCGGTTAAGGTCGCGATCCTGCCGCTGAGCCGCAACGAGGCCCTCTCGCCGCTGGCTCGCGAGGTGGCCGCCGAGCTGCGCGAAACCTGGAACGTGGACTTCGATGACGCCGGTGCGATCGGTCGTCGTTACCGTCGCCAGGACGAGATCGGTACCCCGTACTGCGTGACCGTCGACTTTGATTCGCTTGAGGACAAGGCCGTGACCGTGCGTAACCGCGACACCATGGAGCAGGAGCGCATCGCGATCGCCGACCTGTACCTGTACTTCGCCGAGCGCCTGCGCGGCGCCTAGGTTTCACCACCCAAACACCGCTTCATTCCCACCGAGGAATGAAGCGGTGTTTTGTTTACCAAAGTCTTTTGAGACATTCTTCCCGACGTATCCGCAACCACGCGCTACGCTGGTGAGTATCGAATCGAGCAGAGGGAGACACGATGCGAGGCAAGATACTCTTCGTCACCGGACTGGCCGCGGGCTACGTGCTGGGGACCCGTGCGGGCCGTGCGCGCTACGAACAGATTAAGAGCGGGTGGCTGAGCGTCTGGAACGCCGCCCCCGTGCAGAACCAGGTTGAGAAGGTCGAGACCTTCACCAAGGCCCGGCTGAGTGAAATTCCGGGTCTGCTGTTGACCGGTGTCAAGAAGGTGGCCTCGGCTATCGCCCCCGACGAGTCTGCTCCCGAGACTTCGGCGAAAAAGCCGGCCGCCGCCACGAGCACGCCGGCAAAGCCCGCCGCCAAAAAGCCGGCCACGAAGAAGGCTGCGTCGACCAAGAGCTCCGCCAAGGGCGGGGCTGCCAAGAGCTCCACCAAGAAGTCGGCCGAGAATGAGTGAGCCCAGCAAGCGCTCCCTGATTGGTCTGATCGCCGATCTCCCCGGTCAGATCGTTGATCTGATCAAGGCCGAGATCGAGCAGCTCAAGGTCAAGGCGATCCACGTTGGAAAGAACGCGGGCATCGGTGCGGTCTTTGTGATCGTCGCGCTGATCTTTGTGTTCTTCGCGGTGGGCACCCTGGTGGCCGTGATCATCCTGGCGCTTGCCCTGGTGATGCCCGCCTGGCTGGCGGCGCTGATTGTTTTTGTCCTGTTCCTGCTGGCGGCCGGGGTCTTCGGGCTCCTGGGCTGGCGCTCGTTTAAGCGCATCAGCGATGAGCAGGGTCCGATTGAGGGTGTGCGTCGAGATATCGACGCGCTGAAGGGAACCGGTGATTATGACCGTCGATAAGACCCCTGAGGAGGCGCGCGCGGAGCTGGTAGCCACGCTGAACGCCCTCGAGGACAAGCTCAACGTGCCCAAGCGAGTGGGCGGTGCGGTGAACCGCGGTAAGAAGAAGCTCAAGGAGTTCAGCACCGAGAATCCCGGCGGTGCGCTGGGCGTGGCCGCGGCCGCAACCGTGACCGTGGGCCTTGCGGCCTGGGGTATTGTGCGGGCGCTTTCGCGCCGCTAAAACCGCGGGTTTACTCGGTGTTTTGCGTCCGGGAACCCCGGGCGATTTCGGATCCGGCCGGAACCGGACGATGATGGTAGTGTGAGGTTCGTTTTCCTCCCCGAGCCGTGCCACCCGAATGGGCGTGCGCGCGCGCAATCAGTTTGACGAAGGTAGCAACGAGTTTTCCGATGAGCACTGCAGGATCTTCCTCCAAGCCGTTGACCGGCTGGCGGATTCTGGTGCCCCGGGGTGGCCCCTGGGGTGACGGAGTCGCCGCCGAACTGCGTCGTCGAGGCGCCACCCCGGTGATCGCACCGATGGTGAACTTTGCCCCGACCGACAACCCCGAGGCGCTGGCCAGCGCCCTGGAATCACTTCAGGCCGGCGCATTCGACTGGCTGACGCTGACCAGTGCCACGACCGTGGACGTGCTCTACGCTCACCGAGTTCAGGTCCCCGCCCACACCAAGATTGCCGTGGTGGGCGAGACCACGGCCGCCGCCGCACAGGCGGCGGGTTTTGTGGTCACCCTGGTTCCCGCCGAGGACAACTCGGCTACCGGAATGGCGCGTGAGCTGCTCGCGCGCGAACCCGAACCGCGCCGTTTCCTGACCCTGCGCGCCGCCAATGCCGAACCCGTGCTGACCCGTGGCCTGGTGGCCGCCGGGCACAACGTGGAATCGGTGATGGCCTATCGCACGGTGGGCGAGCCGGTCTCGGAGAAGGTCATCGCGGATGTCCGCAGTGGCCGCATCAACGCCCTGCTGGTGACCTCGGGGAGTATCGCCGATCAGGTCGCCGCGCAGTTTGGTGAGATCCCGGATTCAACCCTGATTGCCGCGATCGGTCCGCGCACCGCGAACGATGCGGCGGCCGCGGGACTGCGCGTCGACCTGGTCGCCGGAGAGCAGACGGTGGCCGCGCTGCTGGATGCCGTGGTGACCGCCGCCGAGGATGGACACGGCGTTTAGGGCACTGTGATCATTCTCCAGTCGGGGAGTTATCACTTTGTGAGGTGTCTTCGTCCCTTTTTTCAGGTGAAAGGGGCAAACTAGAGGGTATGGCTAGCCTTCTCCTGCACCCCGATCGACTGGAAGTGAAACTGACGGCGGCGGAAAAGGCCCTGGCGCTGCGCAAAGACAACGTGGTGATCCCGCGTGATGCGATCCGCACGGCCTCGATTACCGAGGACCCGTGGGTCTGGCTGCGGGGTATCCGCTCGCCCGGTTGGTACGTTCCGCTCACCATGGCCGTGGGCCGCTGGAAGTTTAACGGCGGTATGGACTTCCTGGTGATCCGCGGAAGCCGTCCCACCATCGTGTTTGAGCTGGAGGACGCCGAATATTCCCGCGTGGTGGTCACCACCAAGCATGCGGCGGCACTCGTGGCCGCGCTGGGCCTGGACGATGGCGATGCCGCGCGTGCGCGACGCAAGACGGCCGCGGCCCTCGAGGCCGAGAAGCGGATCGAGGCAACCCGGGCCACCGAGGCCGACATTGTTGCGCTGCTGGAATCCGATATCGAGGTCAACCCGCGCACGGTCACCGGTGTGCGTCCGGCGCTGGTGCGTAAGCTGATCGAGCGTAAGGCCGAGGGTGTGGACCTGCGCGCGGTTCTCGAGGAGGAACACGCGACGCGTAAGGCCGAGGCCGAGCGGATTGCCGCCGAGCGTGAGGCCGCCCGTAAGGCCGCCAAGAACCCGCTGGCTCGGGTGACCCCGATCCGCAAGCGTGCCCCGAAAAAAGCGGCTCCCGCCCCGGCAAAGGATGCGGCCCCCGCAGCCAAGGCGAAGCCTGCGGCCGCGAACAAGCCTGCCGCCGCGAGCAAGGCCGCTTCAAAGCCTGCCGCGAGTAAGCCGGTGGCGAGTAAGCCCGCCGAGGCGAAGCCTGTCGCGAGCAAGTTTGCCGAGGCAAAGTCTGCCGCGAGCAAGTCCGCCGAGGCAAAGCCTACCGAAGCAAAACCTGCCGCGAGTAAGCCTGCCGCGAGTAAGTCCACCGCAGCGAAGTCTACGGAGACTAAGCCCGCCACGGCCAAGCCTGCGGCGGCAAAGCCCGCGGAGTCTAATTCTGCGGCCTCTAAGCCTGCGGAGACGAAGTCTGCTGCGGCCAAGTCGACCGCGGCCTCGAAGCCTGCGGCGGCAAAGGCTCCGACCGCGAAGACCACTCCCGCGAAGCCTGCCGCGAAAGCTTCGGAGCCCAAGACCCCGGCCGCGAAGGCCTCGGAATCCAAGGCTCCCGCCGCGAAATCCTCGGTGCCCAAGACTCCGGCCTCAAAGAGTCCGGCAGCCACAGAGCCGGCGACCAAGGCCCCGGCGGCCAAGACCTCGCCCGCAAAGGCGTCACCGGCGAAGTCCACCTCCGCGGCCAAACCCGCGGCTGCGGCTGGTTCGAGCGCGAAGGCTGCCCCCGCCGCCAAGTCCGCGGCGGCCAAGACCTCGCCCGCCAAGACCCCCGCCGCCAAGACCTCGCCCGCTTCGAAGCCGGCCCCGGCGGCAAAGTCCACCCCGGTCGCCAAGAAGCCCGCGGCGAAGAAACCTGCGGCGAAGAAACCGGCAGCGGGCACAGAAGATCCCGAGACCGACACCAAAAAGTAGCTGGTCCCAGACAAAACGAGGCGAAACCCCACCAGGGGGTTTCGCCTCGTTTTGTCGGAGCGAGCTAGGCGTCGACGTCCACCACCGTGCGTCCACGCAGCTCACCGCGCAGGATGGCAGCCCCCGAGGCCCCCACATCCGACATCGGAATGCTGCGGGTCAGTGAGTCAAGCAGATCCAGGTTGAGATCCCGGGCCAGTCGCTGCCAGGCACGTTCGCGGAGCTCGCGCGGGGCAAAGACCGAGTTGATTCCAATCAGGTGAACCCCACGCAGGATAAACGGGAGCACGGTTCCGGGCAGATCCGGCCCCTGGGCGAGCCCACACACGGTGGCCAGACCGCGATAGTTCAGCCGTGCCAGCGCATTAACCAGGGTGTGGCTACCCACCGAGTCCACCACTGCCGCAAACTCCTGCTTTTGCAGCGGGCGTCCGGGCTCGGAGAGCTCCGAGCGTGGGATGATCCGGTCGGCACCGAGGTTGCGCAGGTAGTTGGAGGCGGTGTCCACCCGTCCACTCGCGGCCACAACCTCGTAGCCCAGCTCGGCCAGCAGCGCGATGGCGATGCTGCCCACTCCGCCGGCTGCGCCGGTCACCAGCACCGGTCCGGCACTGGGCTCCAGCCCGGCGTCCTCAAGGGCCAGCACCGAGAGCATCGCGGTGAATCCGGCGGTGCCGATCGCCGCGGCACGGAAATTGCTGATCTGCTGCGGTACCGAGATCAGGTCGGCCCCGCTCACCCGCGCATACTGCGCCAGCCCGCCATTATGGCTCTCGCCGAGCCCGGCACCATTGAGCAGGACACGTTCGCCGGGCTGCCAGAGGTCCAGGTCGGACTCAACCACGAATCCCACCAGGTCGATCCCGGGGATCATCGGATACTCCTTCAGGATGCCGGGGCGCCGCTCCAGTGCGAGCCCGTCCTTAAAGTTGATTCCCGAAAACTCGATTCGGACGAGGGTGTCTCCCTCGCCGAGCTGGTCGGTGGTGGTGTCTCGAAGTTCGGCACTCTCGGCGGAGACCCACCAGGCATGAAACGATTCGGATGCACTCATATCTCCACCCTAACCAGTCGCCCCGGGTCGCGACAGGGGTGCACAAAAAGCATCATGCCCGACCGATTCAGGGAACCGGCCGGGCATGGGGGACATCGAAACTAGGGGGTGTCGATCCCCAGCGCCTGGATGCTCTGGTGCAGTGCTTCGGCCGAGGCGCGGAAATGCGCAGCCTCGGAGTCGTTCATCGGCACGTCCAGGACCCGTTCCACGCCGTGCTTGCCCACCACAACCGGCACGCTGAGGGCTACCCCGTCGACGCCGTTGTAGTTGTTCAGCACGGTGCTGACTGTCAGCACGGCCTTCTCATCGCGCAGGATTGCCTCGACGATCCGAGCACCGGAGAGCCCGATCGCGTAGTTGGTGGCGCCCTTGCCGGCGATCACCTTATAGGCCGAACCGACAACCTCCTCATGCAGGCGGGCACGCTCGGTCGAATCGAAGACCAGCTTGCCGTGTTCGTCGGTCCACTCCAGCAGCGGGGTCGGGCCGATCTTGGCCTGGGACCACAGCGGGAACTCGCTGTCACCGTGCTCACCGATGATGGCCGCGTGCACGCTCGCCGCCGAGACCCCGGCCTTTTCGGCGATCAGCCAGCGCAGGCGGGCCGAGTCCAGCAGGGTGCCCGAGGAGAGGATGCGTCCGGGCGGAAGATCCACGACGCCCTGGGCCGCCACCGTGAGCACGTCACACGGGTTGGTCACCAGGATGAAAACCGCGCGCGGGGCGAGTTCCACCAGCTTGGGTAGGAGTTCACCCAGGATCCGGGCGTTGGTTCCGGCAAGATCAAGCCGGGTCTGTCCGGGCTGCTGCTTGGCGCCGGCGGTGATGACCACCACCTTGGCACCCGCCACGGCCTCGATGTCGCCGCCGCCGGTGATCTTTCCGGCCCCGGTAAACGGGGTTCCGTGGGCCAGGTCGAGCACCTCTGCCTCGGCCTTGGCGCGGTCCATGTCGTACAGCACGATCTCGCGTGCGGATCCCCGAATCAGGGCGGCATAGGCGAGGGAGGAGCCCACGCTGCCGGCACCGATGATGGCGAGCTTAGAATTTTCGATCATGCGAGTACTCCGGCGTGGGTGGGACAGTGGACGGGGGCTTCGGTGTGCGAGTCGCAGGCGACCAGCTGCGCGCGGCAGCTGGGATCCTCGCAGTTGCGCATCTCCGAGGTTGCGGTTTCGCACACCACGCAGTGGCCGATGCGGGCCGCTCCGGGGGCGAAGTCGATCGATCCGCGGGCATCGAACACGTAGAGTGAGCCCTCCCACAGGCCGTCGTTTCCAAACTGTTCGCCGTAGCGCACGATGCCGCCCTCGAGCTGGTACACCTCGGTGAATCCGCGGTTCTTCATCAGGCCCGACAGCACCTCGCAGCGGATGCCGCCGGTGCAGTAGGTCACGATGGGGGTGTCCTTGAGGTGGTCGTAGCGGCCCGATTCGAGCTCGGCCACAAACTGTCGGGTGTTGCTGACGTCGGGAACGATCGCGTCTTTGAAGCGTCCGATCTCGGCCTCGAAGGCATTGCGGCCATCAAAGAACACGGTGTCCTGGTGTTCCGCCACAAAATCGTGCAGTTTGTCCGGGGTGATGCGTCCGCCGCCGCCCTGGATGCCCTCGGCGGTCACGGTGAGCTCTCCCGGGGCGCCGAAGGACACGATTTCCTCGCGCACCTTGACACTCAGCTTGGGGAAGTCCAGGCTCTGGCCGTGTTCGTCCAGGCCCGTGCCGTCGGACCACTTGACGTCGAGGTTCTTAAACGCCGGGTACTCGCGGGTTGCACGCAGATAGCGCTTCACCGCGCCGATTTCTCCACCCACGGTGCCGTTCATGCCGTCCTTGGACAGCAGAATTCGCCCGCGCAGCCCGAGGGATGCGGCCAGGTCGCGCTGCCAGAGGCGGATCGCGTCGGGGTCGGGGAGGGGGGTGAAGACGTAGTAGAGCAGGATCTTCGTTTGGGCCATGATTCCAGTTTAGTCGGGCCTACCGGACGGCCCGCCGGGTGCGTTGTAGGAAGCGCACAAGCGTGCATCGGGGTTGGTTGGTGACACTCGCCGGTTGTGCACAATCTCCGTGGGGTTCACCTCCGTGCGGTCTATGCTCGGGGCATCCACTGATCGCAACGAAGCCATCGCATGCGCCCCGCGCGGGGTGCTCAGGAGGTCGCAATGACGCAGCACGACAACGATCCAATCCGGCTGGATGTCGCCGGGGGCATCGCCCGGATCACCCTCAACCGGCCCGAGCGGCTCGGGGCTATCAATCGGGCGGCCGCGTTGGCCTGGCGCGAAATCGCCGGGGAGGTCGCGGGCCGGGGAGACGTGCAGGCGGTCATCCTGGACTCGATCGGTCCGGCGTTCTGCGCCGGTGGAGACGTCCTTGAGTTTGCCACCCTGGCGCGTGAGGGTGGGACCACCATCGCCGAGCTGGCCGATGTGATCCACGACGGTCACCGCCTGCTGACCTCCGCCCCGATTCCCATCGTGACCGCGGTGCAGGGGGCCGTGGCCGGAGGCGGCCTCGGGTTCATGCTGGTGGGCGACTACGTGGTGGCTTCGGAAAAAGCCCGTTTTGTCTCCCGCTATGCCGATATCGGTCTCACGCCCGACTGCGGGGTGAGCACGCTACTGCCCGAGGCGATCGGGATGCGCCGGGCGCTGGAGATGGTGCTGACCGATCGCAGCCTCGACGCCGAAACCGCCCGGGACTGGGGTCTGATCAACGAGGTGGTGCCCGCCGAGGAGCTGGCTTCCCGGGCCGAGGCCGTGGCCGCCCACTGGGTCTCCGGTGCCAGCCTGGCGTTCGGGCAGGCCAAACGGCTGTTGCGCACGAGCGTCGGACGCGACTTCCAGGCGGGGCTGGACGATGAGGCCACCACGATTGGCGAGGCCTTCGCCCGCACCGAGTCCGCCGAGCGGATCGCGGCCTTTGCCACCCGCTCCCATGCCAAAGCCGCACCGAAGGAGACCGCATGACCCGCACACTCACAAACCGCACCATCCTGATGTCCGGCGGAAGCCGCGGGATCGGGCTGGCCATCGCGCTGCGCGCCGCGGCCGACGGGGCCAATATCGTCCTGTTGGCCAAAACCGATACCCCGCATCCGGCCCTGGAGGGCACCATTCACACCGCCGCCGAGCAGATCCGGGCGGCCGGCGGGCGGGCGCTCGCGGTCGTCGGGGATGTACGCAACGATGAGGACGTGGAGCGCGCGGTGGCCGCGGCGATTGCCGAGTTTGGCGGAATCGATATCGTCCTGAACAACGCCTCGGTGATCACCCTCGCCGGCAGTCAGGACCTCAGCCCCAAGCGCTATGACCTGATGCAGGACGTCAACACCCGTGGCACGTTTATGCTCAGCCGTGCGGCCATCCCCGCACTCCTGAAATCCGCGAACCCCCATATTCTCTCGCTGTCCCCGCCCATCAACCTGGATCCCAAGTGGCTGGGTCCGCACATCGGCTACACGCTGGCCAAGTATGGAATGTCGCTGGCGACCCTGGGGTTTGCCGCCGAATTTGCCGAGCAGGGGGTGGCCGCCAATACGCTGTGGCCGCGCACCACGATCCAGACCGCGGCGGTCAGCAACATCCTGGGCGGCGAGGAGCTCATGCGTCGCAGCCGCACCCCGGAGATCTATGCGGATGCCGCCTATCTGGTGCTGACCAGTGACGCGCGTGAGCTGACCGGCCGCTCGCTGATCGTCGAGGACGTGCTGGCCGATCACGGCATCACCGATCTGGATAAGTACGCCCCCGGGGTGGATCCCGCCGACCTCTTTCCCGACATCTTCCTCTAGGACCCCATGCACCTCATCTTTCGTACCCTCCTGGTGATGCGGGCAGCCCGGCGCGGCCTGGCGCGCGGGAAGACCCTCGGCCACCACGATGTGGGCCGGATTTCACTGCGCACCCTGCTCACCGATCTAGACATCCTGCGCCACATGAACAACGGTGTCTACCTGTCCATCTTCGACCTGGGCCGGCTGGATCTGATGATTCGCTCGGGCATGTGGGCGGTCATGGAGAAAAACGGTTGGTATGCGGTGGTGGTGAACCAGACGGTTTCGTACCGGCGTTCGCTGACCCTGGGGCAGCGTTTCACGGTCGAGACCCGGATTATCGGCACCGATGAGGAGGCCGGCTATATCGAGCATCGCATCGTGGTGGACGGCCAGGTGTACACCCGGGCGCTCATGCGGGCCCGCTTCATTCGGCGGAGCGGGGGAACGGTGTCCCCGGCCGAGTTCATGGCGGCCACCGGCATGACCGAGACCGCCGAGCCGTTGCCCGCGTGGATCGCGGACTGGCGCGATGCGGTTGCGCTGCCGCGCTCGCGGGCCGATGCGCCGAGCACCTGGCCCGGGGACTGGCCCGGGCCCGGGCCCGCGTAACGGGTGCGGCCCGGTGGGGTTGCCTGGAAGTCGCGTGGAAACCGTGGGGGTGTTCGTCGTGTCATCCGATCCCCGCGAGGGTGATGGGTGTGAGTGCGTTGTCCGGGGGTTGCCTGGAAGAACCGTGGAAACTCCGGGGTGTTCGTCGTGCCGCCCGATCCCAGTGAGTTCTAGGGCGTAGTCTCGGGGTATGGCCGATCGCACCCCCGCCACCGACACCGACTACGACCGTCTCGCACGAGAGTCCGTAGCCCTTGCCCGGGAATGGGTGCTGCGTGCTGCAAACGCCCCGATCCGTCCCGAGGCCGCGCGCGCCGAGGCGCTGCACGGTGATCCCGGGGTACTGGCCCTGGTCACGCACCTGCTGGATGACGTGGTGCGCCCCGAGGGCGGTTTTGTTGCCGGTGCCGCGCTCGCCGCGCTGAACGTGCCGACCCCCGAGGGCTCCCCGGTTCCGGCGCAGCCAGCCGGGACCGATGCGGCCCCCGTGGTGGAACCCGTCCCCTCGCTGACCGCCCGCCAGCGCACGGCCCTGCGGGTGGGTGCGCTGCTGGGACCGGGGCTGCCCGCGTTGACCCTCCCCAGCGTGCGCAAGCTCACCCGCGAACTCACCGAACACCTGGTGATCGAGGCCCCCGATACCGAACTGAGGGAGCGGTTTGCGGCGATCCGCACCCAGGGGGTTCAGCTGGGTGTGCTGCCGATGGGTACCGCGGTCCTGGGGGACGACGGTGCCGCCCGCGCGTTGGATCGCGTCTCGACCCTCGCCCACCGCGATGATGTGGATCGTGTCAGCGTGCGTGTGAGCGACCTGGTCACCAATGCTTCCCCGTGGGCCTTTGAGCCAGCCCTTGAGATGGTCACCGCCCGGGTGGGGGCTCTCGTGGCCTCGGCTTCCCGAAGTGCCGGCACCCTGGTGGAGCTGGTTGTTGAGGACTATCGCGAGCTGGATCTCACCCAGGCGGTCCTGATCCGTCTGCTCGCCGATCCGGCCCTGCGCGCCTACCCGCTGAGCATCGCCCTGCCGGTTTCGCTCCCGGACGTGCTGGAGAGCGTGACCACGCTCTCGGATCACGCGAGCGCCCGCGTGGCCGCCGGCGGTGCCCCGTTGGGGATCCGACTGAGTGCAGGGGACCGGGTCCCGGATGAGCGGGTCACCGCAACCCTCACCGGCTGGCCGGTGGCGACCTATCCCACCGTGCAGGAGGCCGAGGCCAACCTCTTCCGAGTGCTCTCCTGGGTGTGCACCCCCGAGCGGATGCACGCCCTGCGGGTGTGCGTCTCGGTCCCGAACCTGTTTGATCTGGCTTTCACCCTGCTGCTGGCTGCCGAGCGCGGCGTGAGTGATGCGCTGGAATACGCCCTGCCGCTGGGGGTTCTGCCGCGCTACACCGGCCTGTTGCAGACGGTGCTTGGCCGGCTGACCCTGCTGGCACCGGTGGTGGCCGATAAGCAGCTCGCGGATGCGGGGGAGTACCTGGTGCGTACCCTGCGCGAGTTTGAGGACGATGGCTTCCTGGGAGCCTCCAGCCAGCTGGTTGCCGACCCGGTTCTGCTTGATCGCGAAACCGAGCGCTTTCGCGCGGCCGTCCGTCAGCTGCGCACCGAACGTCGGCACCTGCCCGAGCCGCGTCGTACCCAGAACCGGGAGAGTGAGTGGAGTGTGGAGCCGCGGGCGGAGAGCGTCCAGCTGATCACCGATCAGCCCGAGGTTCCGGACTCCTTCAACCTGCCCACCGAGGCGCTGACGCGCACCCCGGTGGAGGAGGTGGGGATGACCGAGCAGGTGTTGCGCCTGTCCCGGCACGCTCAGCCCGAGTCGCCGTTTGACTCGGTCAGGATCTTTGACTCGACCACCATCGCCCCGACCGTGCAGACCGCTCACGGCGCACCCGGCTTTGGCCTGGCCCCGGACACCGACCCGTCCCTGGCCGCCAACCGGGCCTGGGCGAACCGGATCCGGGCACGAGCGGTCGAGAGCACCCTGGGGACCGAGACCATCGAGGCCGCGGCGATCCTGAACCCCGAGGAAATCGCCGTGGTGCTGGCCGATGCCGCCCGCGCCGCCTCCACCGTGGTGCTGCGTGCGGCCGCCGATCGTGCGGCGCTGAGTCGCCGTATCGGTTTCGCGCTCGCCGCCAACCGCGACCGACTGCTGGAAATCGCCGTGCACGAAACCGGCACCCTGCTGCCCGATGCCGACCGCGAAGTCAGCGATGCAATCGACCTCGCGCACTACTACGCCGCCACCTCCCGTGAACTCGACACCCTGCGTGGGGCTCGCTTTGCCGCCCCCGGTGTGATCGTGGTTGCCGGGTTCTCCGCCTCGCCGATCGCCGATCCCGCCGCCGGGGTCATCGCCGCGCTCGCCGTGGGCGCGGTGGTGCTGTTGCACCCTGCCCCGCACGCCCGCCGGAGTGCCGCGGTGCTGGCCGAGAGCCTGTGGGAGGCCGGAGTTTCCCGCGATCAACTGCGCCTGGTGAACATCACCGATGCGGACACCGAGCGCGCCCTGATCATCCATCCGGTGGTCTCCCGGGTCCTGCTGCGCGGTGACCATGCCGCCGCAGAACGGTACCTCGAGTGGAAGCCCGACCTGGACCTACGGGCCGAACTTCCCGGTAAAAACACGATCATCGTGATGCCCAGTGCGGATCTGGACCAGGCCGTTGCCCACATCGTGAGTGACGCGTTTGGTCACGCCGGTCAGCTGCGGGAGTCCGCCAGCCTGGTGATCGTGGTGGGTTCGGCCGCACGCAGCGAGCACTTCCGACACCAGCTCGTGGATGCCACCAACTCCCTGGTCTCGGGCCCGACCGAGGACCCCGCCACCACCCTGGCCCCGCTGTTTGGAGCGGCCTCTCCGGTGCTCGCCACGGCACTGGCCGATCTGCCCGGCGCCCAGAGCTGGCTGCTGGAACCCACCCCGCTGCCTGAGGACGGCCGACACTGGCGTCCCGGTATCCGCGAGGGCATCGAACATGGTGCCGACTTCCAGCGTCAGATCATTCAGGGACCCACCCTGGGAATCATGCGCGCCACCACGCTGCGTGAGGCCCTGCGCTATGTCAACGCCACCGGTGGTGGACGCCAGGCCGCGCTGCACACCCGCGACGCCGAGGACCTGTCCGAGTGGCTGGACCGGATCGACGCCGGCTCGTTGCACGTCAACCGGTCGATGACGGATCTGCGTGTGCAGCGTCAGCCCGGAACCGCCCACGGTGCCGCCCGCCGCGGTCCGGGTGCCGCCCCCGGCGGCCCCAACCACCTGATTGCCCTGGGTGACTGGGTCCCCGATGCCGGAACCTCCAGCTCAACCCTGCACCTGCGCGGTCTTGATTCCCGTATTCGCGGACTCATCGAGGCAGCCCAGCCCGCGCTGAGCTATGACCGGTTCGACCTGCTGCGCCGCGCGGCGCTGTCCGACGCGATCGCCTGGGGGACGGGCTACGGCGCGATCCAGGACGCCTCCGAACTCGGGATCGAACGCAACCTGCTGCGCTACCGCAGCGTGCCGGTCGCGATTCGGGCAGGTGAGGACGCCGAACTGGGCGAGGTTCTCCGAGTCATCATCGCCGCCCTTCGGGTGAAATCGGCGTTTACGGTGAGCCTCGCGGCCGGCGTTCCCGCCGGCGTACGCCAGGCCCTCGGCGGTCTCGGGGTCGTGATGTCGATTGAGAGCGACGCCGAGTGGATCGTTCGTCTGCTCGGCTCGGACACCCCGCCCTCCCGGGTACGACTGGTGGGCCCACTGCGTGCCGACCTTCGTACCGAATTGATTCGTGTTGCCGGGGCCTCGGCCCCCACCGTTTTTGCCGGTGAGGTCACCGCATCGGGGCGCGTGGAGCTGCTGCACTACCTGCGGGAGCAGTCAATTTCGATTGCGGCTCATCGTTTCGGACGCCCGGATCCCTGGAGCGACGAGGTCCTCTAGCCTTCGGCCGCGGCGCTGGTCGGGGGCCCTGGAGCGACGAGGTCCTCTAGCCCTCGGCCGCGGCGCTGTTCGAGGTTCCTGGAGCGACGAGGTCCTGGAGTCTTCGGCCGCGGCGCTGGTGGGGGGGTCCTGGAGCGACGAGGTCCTGTAGTGACGAGGGCCGTTAGCCGTCGGATCACACCTGTGTCAGTGTCGCCTCGAGCGTGTCACGCACCTGAGCATCGGTAACGCCCAGCTGACGCGCCCGGGTCACCAGCTCGCGGGTCAGCAGCTCGATCTGCTGGCGTGAGGAGTCTCCGGAGGCGGCAATCACCGATCCCGAGCGTCCACGGGTCTCGATGATCCCGTCCTCTTCGAGCCGGCGGTACGCCTTCGCCACGGTCCCCGCGGCAACCTCAAGCTCGGCCGCCAGCCCGCGCACCGTGGGAATTCGGGTGCCGGCGGGCAGGCTGCCATCCAGCGAACCGGCCACGATCTGCGCACGGATCTGCTCGAACGGAGGGGTCGGGTCCTGCGGGTCGATTCGCACCATGCCGAAAGCCTAGCCGGTGGCCGCGCCGCGCGGGGGAATTCGCCGCACAGTGCCCTCCCAGTCATGATCCCCGACAATGGAACAATGGGGACCGTTATGCCTGCCACGTTAGCGCGCGTTCCGCGCACCGTTTTTGCCCTCACCGTGGGTGTGATTGCCGCACTCATCAGCATGATCGGCTCCGCCGGCGCCAGCTACTGGGGGGATGAGGCCGCGAGCGTGATGTCCGCGACCCGTCCGCTGCACACCCTCTGGCCGGTCCTCGGCAACGTGGATGCGGTCCACGGCCTGTACTACGTGTTCCTGCACGGCTGGATCGACATTTTTGGGGCGAGTGAGTTCTCCACCCGGTTCCCCTCCGCCCTTGCGGTGGGGGCGGCGGCCACCGGTCTGGTTTTGCTTGTGTGGCGGATGCACGGTCCGCGCCTGGCCATTGCCGCTGGACTGATCTTCGCGATCCTGCCCCGCGTCACCAACATCGGCAGCGAGGCGCGTGGATACGCGATCGCCGTCGCCGGTGTGGTGTGGGTGGTTTACGGCCTGGTGTGCCTGCTGGAGTCCTCCAAAAAGCACCGCGGGCTGTGGTGGCTGTGGGCCGTGGGCCTGGCCATCACCTCCACGGTGTTCATGTACTCGCTGCTGATCCTCCCGGTGGTGGGCCTCTGGCTGCTGCTGGATCCCGCCCGTGGCGCGCGCCTCTGGCGCACCGTGCGATACGGGGCTCTCGCCGCCGCGCTCAGCCTGCCGATCATCGCGATCGGGTTTTTGGAGCGTGGCCAGATCGAGTTCCTCGGCAATCGTCCGCCCGGGGTGAACGGCGTGCTGGTCACCCAGTGGTTTGGCAACATCAACCTGGCGATTATCGCCTGGGCACTGATCCTGGTGGCCATCGTCAACATCGTCCTGCGGATGATCGCCAAGGCGGACGTGCGCCTGCCCCTGCTGGCCCTGATCTGGACCGTGCTGCCCCCGGTCATCCTCGGCCTGATCAGCATCTTCTCGCCGAGCTATTCACAGCGCTACCTGAGCATGTGTACCCCGGCCGTGGCGATCCTGATCGCCTGGGGTATTCGCTCCATCGCGGTGCGCCTGCAGCCCAAGCTGTTCGGGCAGATCCTCGGGGTTGCGCTGGTGCTGTCCCTGGCGGTAACCGGATACTCCTCGTATGCCGCGCAGCGCGGACCCCACGGTAAGGACGGCAGCGACCTGCGCCAGATCGCCGAAACCATCGGCGCGCACGCCAAGCCGGGAGACGCGGTGGTATTCAACGGCGATATCCGTCCCTCACGCAAGCCCCGCCTGGCGCTGCGACTCTACCCCGAGGACTTCACCGGGATCCTGGATCCGGGCCTGAAGAAGTCCTATGTCAAGACCGCACACCTGTGGGATGAAACCTACGACGCGGACAAGACCACGGTCCCCACGGGGGTCGACACCGTCTGGTACGTCATCAGCGGGCCGGATAAAATCAAGCGCGAGAAGGCCGATCTGGCCCACCTCAAAGACCAGGGTTTTGACGTGGTGGACAAGACCACGCTCAAGCGCAGCTGGGTCCTTCAGCTGGAACGCGCCGACGCACATTAGCGGCGGAAATCGTGAGTTGCCGCGATTTGCGGTGATACTGGTGTCCGGGGGTTTTCTTCGGATCCCCCAATTTTTGATTTTTTAACCCTGAAGGAGCACGGATGTCCGTCCGGACCGTCGTCATCATCCCGACCTACAACGAGCTGGTGAATCTCCCGCTGATTGTGGGCCGTGTGCGCGCGGCAACCCCCGAGGTCGACATCCTCGTGGTGGATGACAACTCCCCGGATGGCACCGGAACCCTGGCCGATGAGATGGCCGCCGCAGACTCCCACATCCACGTGCTGCACCGTACCGGCAAGGAGGGCCTCGGCGCCGCGTATAAGGCCGGGTTCGCCTGGGGCTTCGAGCACGGCTACGAGCGGATGATCGAGATGGATGCGGATGGATCCCACCAGCCCGAGCAGCTCCCCGCGATGCTGGCCAAGGCCGATGAGGGTGTGGACCTGGTCATCGGGTCGCGCTATGTGCCCGGCGGCAAGGTTGAGAACTGGCCGCTGCACCGCCTGATCCTCTCCCGCGGCGGCAGCACCTATGCCCGGATCATGCTGAAGCTTCCGGCTAAGGACGTCACCGGTGGGTACCGCGTGTTTAGCGCTCACGCGCTGCGCGAACTGCATCTGGAGGATGTCCAGAGCGCCGGCTACAACTTCCAGGTCGACATGCTCTGGCACGCACACCGCGCCGGGCTCTCGATCGCCGAGGTGCCGATCACCTTCGTCGAGCGGGTGCATGGCCGCTCCAAGATGAGCGGCAACATCGTGTTTGAGGCCATGTGGCGGGTCACCGTTTGGGGCTTCTCCGAGCGCTTTGGTCAGGGTCGCGCCGCGCGCCGCGCCGCCAACTAACCTCCTCATGCGAGTGCCCGTGGCTACTCGGCACCTCCTGACCGCGATTGGTCTGGGCGTGCTGGCCACGGGCATTTCTGCGTTCCGCTCGGGCACCCCGTCGTTTTGGGCGGATGAGTTTGCCAGCGTGCTGGCTGCCCGGCGCTCGCTCCCACAACTGGTTGAGCTCTTCGGGCACGTGGATATCGTGCACGGTGTCTACTACCTGCTGCTGCGGGTATGGACCGATGTGTTTGGGATCAGCGAGTTTGCCGTGCGCTTCCCCTCGGCCCTGGCCATCGGTGCCGCGGCCGCCGGGCTCTGGATGCTGGTTGCCCGGCTGTCCCGGCCCGGAATCGCGACCCTGGCCACACTGATCTTCGCGATTCTGCCCCGCGTCACCCTGATCGGAACCGAGGGCCGCGGCTTCGCGCTGGCCCTGGCGCTGCTGGTGTGGGCGATCCTGGCGCTGGTGGTGCTGGTGGAGCGACCGACGGTGCGCCGACGCGACTGGGTCTGGTGGTCGGTGCTGGTGTCCGCGGGGATCGCGGTCTTTATGTATGCCCTGCTGGTATGGATCGCGGTGTTTGCCTGGGTGTGGTGGGTGCATCGCGAAAAGCTGGGCACTCTGCTGCGTTTTGGTGCCCTGTCAGTGGCGATCGCCTCACCGGTTGTCATCGGCGGGATCCTGCAGGCGGGGCAGATCGGCTGGGTGGACAACGCCGGTATCTCGTTGGAGTCGGTTTTTGTCACCCTGTGGTTCGGCTCACCGTTCCTGGCAGGTGCCGCCTGGGCGCTGATGCTCTGCGCGGGAATCTTGGTGCCGACCGCGCTGCGCTCCCATGGGGGAGGGCCCGAGCGGGCACTCCTGTTACTCGCGACCGGCTGGGCGCTGGGCCCGCCGCTGCTGCTTCTGCTGGTGAGTGTCGTGTACCCCACCTTTGTTCCGCGCTATCTGGCGCTGGGCACCCCGGCCGTCGCGATTCTCATTGCGCTGGGTATTTCGACGGCGATCCGGTTCGTCCTGCGCCCGTTCATCGGGCCCGCGGGAACGGTGCCGGCGCGCTCGCACGTGCCGACGGTGATTCTGGGAAGCCTGGCCGTGCTGCTGGTCGGAGCGCTCGCGTTGCCCGGCTATCTGGATCAGCGTGCACCCCTGGCCAAGGGATCAGACGCCCGGCAGGTGGCCGAATACATCGGTGCCCACGCACGGCCGGGGGAGAGCATCGTATTCGACCTGGATCGGAACCCGGGTGCGAGCCCGCGGCGCGGGCTCAGCGTGTACCCGGAGCACTATGCGGGGTTGCGCACCCCCGGGGTGGTTCATACCCACCTCGAGCTCGGTGGGTTTAACGATGAGGTGCTTCCGGTGGCCGATACGGTGATCGACCCGGAGTCCCGCGTGCTCTGGCTGGTTGTGACGCAGCCGCAGCGGGAGCGACGCGCCCAACAGAACATCGCCGCACTGGCCGCCCAGGGTTTTTCACCTGCCGGGGAGCACATCCTCGGTCGCAGCGTCGTTGTTGAGCTGCGACGCTGATCCGCGGATTTCCGCGGGAGTGGCCTGGCGACACGCCACTATTCGGGCCCGATTTGCCCGTTCTGTGGAACCTGCGTAAAGTAATACTCATCACCCCAAAGGTGCGGCTCGCTAGAGCGGCCGGCCTCAAGCGGGATCATCC
>NZ_RCUY01000018.1 GCF_003667575.1 Mycetocola lacteus
CCCCCCCCTCCGGAATTTCTTGAGCACTCCTGCGTTCATTGACTCCTGCTGCTTTCTACTCAGTTCTATCGACAAATGATGAGTTCCCCTGCTCTGCGCTCCCCTACGCATCGCGTGCAGAGCAAAATGCACAGAAAACACCCAGAATGATACCATGACGCGCATATCACAGGTCGAATAATTTAGGCAGGGCCTTGTGCCGCGTTGTCAGTCTCCGCCAGGAGGCGGCGGACTTCGGCCACCGCTGCCGTACCGCGCAACACGGTTGTACCTGGCTTCACGGGCTGCTTGCCGCCCTTCGCATAGTCCGCCTCGTCGACCGGTACGTATGGGCCGTAAAGCATCGCGAAGCGTTCGGGGTCGTCAACGATGAGGGAAATAATGTGCTGGGCGTCGCGGTGTGACAGCGGAGAACCCGCGTCGGTTTGTACGCGCCAACATGCTGCAATCGCTTCGCTGCGGGCATCATCGGGTAACGGCTCGAACAACTCGGGCCAACGCTTCTCTGGGTCAACCTCGTGTAACGCTTCGAGGCGATCCGCTATCTCGTAGAACGTATCCTCGTCAATCAGTCCACGCCGCCGAGCCCGCTCTAGATCATCGGTCGAGCCAGGCGCATCGAACAAAAGATCGTCAAAGTAATCCTTGGTTCGAGCCGGCGGTGCATATTCCCAGCGCGTCAGCTCGTCGACGAGCTGGGCCCGGTCGATCTTGCCGGCTGCGTACTGCTCGCAGATCGCATAGGGTGTCTCACCCGAAAACGATTCATGAGACATTCCTGTTCCTCTCATCCCCGGTTACCGAGGCTCGGGGTACCAGCGCACCACGGCATTATGTGAGTGGGCGCGCCCAACGTGGTTTGAGGCGAGCCTGAGCGCACCTGCGGCGGTGGTCAGCTCAGCGGACGCTGCCCGGGCGCTGCCCTCGGTACCGCCGTCTTCACCCTCGTAGTGGGTGCCACCTTCGACGCGGTTGTGCCAACTCGAGAGCTGCTCACAAACCTGCGCAACGTGGTCGATGATCGCGCCCAACTCACCGAGCATCGAGTAGGAATCTCGCGGGTTCGGCACATCGCGGGTCGAGTGCGCGAGCGTGCGCAGCAGTTCCTCGGCTTCGCGGGCGACGTCGAGCTGCTGCCCTTGTTCGTTGATAGCCATAGCCGGTGTTCCTCTCGTTGCTGTCGACGGTATGGGTGACCGCTGACAAATAGGCGTACTTACAAGCTGACGTGCCTACATGCCTACATGTCAGCTTTCGCTCTTGCCCCGCAGCTTCAGCAGTGTCTCTAACGCCTCAATGGTGAGCGCCTGCAATGTGGCCTGCTCGTCGACGGCGAGTTTCTTGATTGCCTTGTTCAGCGACACGGGCACGCGGGTCGAGTGCATCACCATCGGCTCGGCCAGCGCACCGCCGGCCTTGAGGTCGTCCACCCGCGTCGGCGGGGTTTTCTTCCGCGCGCTATCGAATACGTTGCTGGCGCTCATTTCACGAGTCCTTTCAACTCCGCGAGCACGTCAGCATAGACGCCCGCATCGGTGATCTTCTGCCCGTAGGCCATTGCGAGTGCCTGAGCTTGTGGTACTTCGGTGTCGAGTACCGGGATACCGAACGGCTCCAGCGCCTCGCGCACCTGAGCGGCAGCAACCGTGCGCTTCACCACTCGCGTGAGCAGCACAACGGCCGTCGCATCGGTGAGCGCCTGCACTTCCTCGACGAGCTGTACGGTCTCGGCGTACTGCGCGAAGTCGCCGCCTGTGGGCTGCATCGGGATTACGACCAGATCTGCTGCGCGCAGCGCCGATGTCGTTACGCTCAGGTCGCCGGGCGGGGTGTCAATTACGACGTGATCGTGCGAGGCACCGAGCCACGTCTGTTTGTGGATCGTGGGTTTCGGGTGCGCGGTCACGTCCCATTCCAGCGTGTTCGCCCAGTTGAGCGCGTCGCCTTGCGGGTCAGCATCGACCACGAGCACGCTATCGCCCGCCATCTTGAGCACGGCCGCCAGGTGCATGACGGTCGAGGTTTTCCCAGTGCCGCCTTTCAGGTTCACTATTGCGATCTTCATGGTGCAAGTTTACATGTAGACATGTCTGCTTGTAAACGCATTGATATTTATACCAGCAACACGATTACATGTAGACATGTAAACATCTGCCATGTGTGCCATAGGATAAACAGAACGAGCCGCCCCCGTTGGCACCGGGAACGGCTCGCCGCACCGACAAAAGCCGCCGGCGCGTTACACCACCTGATACGACCAGGAGGCGCATATGAGCGTACCTAACGAGAACCCCTTGGAGATGCCCGGATGGATGCGCCGGCAGCTCGAACATGCCACCGCCGTTGAGCACGGCGAAGCGAACGAGCGCCGCGGCATCGTGCTTGGCAACGGCTACTTCTCGCTGACACCGATGGACGAGCAACCCTCTCGAAAGTGGGATGCCTCTAACTCATTCACGTCATGGAAGATCACCGCAGGCGAAGTGCTCACCAAGCACGGGGAATGGGTCGAGGCTCCCGTGCCCTCGGGGAAGCCGGCGTTGTTGATCGGTGCGGCGATTGCCACGAAGATCCGCTCGACCGTCAAGGCTGGCGGTAACCCACTCGACGGGATCGGCCTCGAAGAGACGCAGCGCGCTCTCGCGGCCGACCTCGGCTACACATCGAGCGGCGGCCGGATGCACCAGGAACTCACCCGTCAAGTCACCGGGTTCGCTGTAGCGACGTTCCACATGGCCGAGTGGGGGCCGGAGAACGCCGAGGGCGGCCGCCGCTACCGCCAGCAGTCGACGACGCTTGCGAGTGATGTGCAGCTCTACGTGCCCGGCTGGGGCGACGTGCTCGACGGCCTCGATTCCTACATCGTGCCCTCGCAGCTCCTTATCGACCTGGCTCTCGATCCGAAGACCCCGCCGGCACGCCTCGACGCGCTCGCGCGCATGTCGGGGCCGTTCCCGATGCAGGTTGCCGCGTGGCTTGAGAAAGTGCTGTTCTCGATCAAGGACGGCCCCAACCGCGAGCGCATCTTCGAGTGGGCAGACCTCTACAACGAACTCACCCACGGCTACAAGCGCCTCGATAACTTCCGGGCGAAGTTCCGCGTCGCGCTCGACGAAGCGGCAGCAACCCGCCGGATTCACGGCGACGGCATCGAGACGAACTTCACTATCGAGCGGGTGCCCGGTCGACGCGGCGGGGGAACCGTGCTCATCATCCGGCGCAGCCCGCTGCTCAGACTGCCCGCCGACGAGCTGTAGCAACACATATGGCGGGACGCTCACCACACAAACCGAAAGCCGTCATTTCCCTACTGACCGTCTCACTCCCGAGCCTGTGGATAAGTACCCCTGTGAGACGGTCAGTAGGGAAATGGTGAGACGGTCAGTAGGGAAATACCTGCGCCTCGCTCTACTCCCGTATGGACTATCGTTCTTCCCTAGTTCTTTCTCTTACTAGTTCTCTCTATTGGGTTACTTAGTTACGTAACTCAAGACCGCGCGCGTGCGCGAAGCTAGAAGGTATCGACAGGTGCTTGACGAGTTACGCCCGTCTCGGGGCTGCCGCGGGTTTCGCAAGCGAAACCCTTGCCCTCAAAATGATTAGTTACGCTCGAACTCCCCACAGATGAGAGTGACGGTGCTCCATCAGGTGCAGCTCACGCTCACAACAGAACACCCACGGAGACGCACAAGAACAGCCCTGAGAGCGATGCGAGTGCGTTCCCGGTAGTTCCTCCAGGGTGAAAGCCTTTTAAGGCGTCACAGGCGATCCTGCGGAGGGCAACGCGCCGAGCTGGTCACCGCACACAAATCGTAGTAGACTTGTAAACGTGGAAGAGTTGCCGGATTGGACGCACCGACGAGAACACATCGAGTTGCGTGCCAAGCGCAAGGGTGCCGCTGAGAAGAACATCCCTGTGGAGTGGGCCAACGAAGCCTACGCCGACCCGATGGCAGTCGACTTCATCCCCGACTACACATCCAAGTCGGGAGAGGGCATGCGTCGCATCGGCTGGTCTGACAGTGCAGGTTTTCTCATCAGCATCATCACCGTGCGCGACGTCACCGGGCACCTCTGGGGCGCAACCGCGTTCCGATCCAACACTTACGATCAAGCCAGCTACACCGAGGAGGAATCATGAGCAGCATCACCGAAATGATCGAACGGGCAGCACACGACGCCGAGAGCCACCAGGGCGGCCCCGGCCAGATTCGCGGCCAGCGTCGAGCCGGAGCCGCAACCCCTGCCGTGCTCTCGGTGCGCCTCACCGCCGAACAGCTCGCAGAGCTGACCGCACGCGCCGAGGCGGCAGATCAGCCGACATCGGCATACGCCCGCGGCATACTCCTCGACGCGCTCGGCACGGGAGAACGCGACGAGATCGCAGCAAAGCTCGAAGCGGTACTACGCCACACCCTCGCGCCTGAGGTACTGGCACGCACCTCGTAGGTACAGTCAGCAACAGGGGATAGTTTTGTGTACGAAAAAATGATAGTTTTGTGTACGAAAAGAATTGGTGGTGACGTTTGCTGTACGTGCAGGTACACGAATCAGCGCTCAAGCGTGGTTTGGACGCTGACGAAGTGATCCGCATGTGGAAGGAGGGCACCGAAGAAACCATGATCGACGACGACGAACCCCCGCGGTACATGCGACTCGCGTTCGACAGCGCAGGTCGACCGTGGGAGCTTGGGGCGTTGAGCTTTGGGAACGGTGCCAGGTATCTCGTGATCCACGCAATGCCCGCCCGCCGGTCAGTAGTAGCCAAGATGCAGAGGAGGTTGAAATGAGTGACAAGATCGCCAAGCCCGTGAATGGTTCCTACGGCGTAATTGACGGCGTGGAAATCACCGAGGAAGTGATCGCCCGCCTCGTGAAGAACGCCGAGGACAAGTTCCCTGGTGCAACATTTCGGTCGCCTGGTCGCCCAGCGCGCACCGACGAACCCTCGAAAGCGGTAACGGTGCGTCTGAGCGAGTCTGAGCTGGCCGCAGTCATGGCCCGCGCCGAGCGTGAACACCGCACACGGTCAGAGGCAATCCGCGAAGCTCTCGCAGAATGGGCACATGCCGCTGTATGAGTGATGCCGACGCTAAATGCGGGTGTGAACGCTGTACCTGCACCGAACCGGCCGACCTCACCCTCGGCGGGATGCCGCTGTGCGGGTGTTGCGCGGCTGACTGCCCCGACGCTCACGGAGAAGCAGCCAACGAACGGCGTGAACAGCTCATCGCAGAACAGCGCGCTGAGGAACACGAAATCGCGCACATCGTTCGTGAACGACAGCACGAACAAGCACGCCCACTCAGCGAGCTTGCTACCAAGCTGGGCTTCATCCTCGACGACCAAGGCGAAACCGAAGAAGACTACGACGGTGAACATCTCGGCCCGTCGCGAAGAGGTGCCCCCGGCACAACCCCAAACGCACCGGGTATCTGGCGCTATGTCGTCTCCCGCACGTCCAACTCCTCGGAGCTGGACGGTGAAGCGTTCGAGATTCGCGAATTCTACCCCGCCGAAGACGGGCCAGAATTCAGCTACACCACCGACCCCGTAGCGCCTGCCGGCGCGACCATTAAGGAGCTGCGCGAAGAGCTACTGCACATGCTCGCTGCGCTCGATCATCCCATCCTCGATCTCACCTCCGACCCTCCTCACCTGCACCCCTAACAGCCACGTCCGCATCCTCACCTCCCTTGCCAGCTTCGCCAACAACTCACGCCCCACACTCACCTTTCCCTCACTATCCGTGAAGCACGTAATCTAGTAAACTAACAGCGCCGCTGCGCGGCACTGTACCGGACGGAGCAAGGGTAGTGAGTAAGGGCGGTTTCAAGGCGTTTCGCGGCTCGGCCGCGACCGCTGAGAGCTACCTGCTCGAACGCGATACCGACCGGCTCGACGACTACTACCGGGAGGGCACCGAGCGCACTGTCGAGCACGGCGTGATCGGTGCCAGCGGCGTCGAAATGGGGGAGCTGTCGGCCGAGCAGTTCCGGGCGTGGATGGAACACCGCGACCCCGTGACCGACGAGGTGCGCGGCACGTTCCGGCAGCGCCGGTTTATCAACTCCGAGGGCGTCGAGGAAGTCGGCGGTACGCCGCTCTACCAAGAAACGATTATCAGCGTGGATAAGACGCTGAGCCTCGCGGCGGCCGCGAACCCGAGGATTGCGGCCGCGCTTGAACAGGCCATGAGTCGCGCCTGCCAAGCTGCGGCCGAGGCCGTGAATGAGCACGCCGTGACCCGCGTGGGCGACATTGGGAAGCAGCGGCAAGTGAAGTTCGAGCGCATGGAGTTCACAAGCGTGCAGCACACCACGAGTCGCACAGGTGACCCGCACTACCACCGGCACATGCAGATTCTTCCCGTGGGATTCGCGGAGGGGCGTTGGCGTGCAGTCGACGGGCGCACACTCTACCGGCTCGCGGAGCGCGTGAACGCGGCCGCCGACCTCTCACTCTCGACCGATATGGAGCTGCGCCAGGTGCTCGCGGCCGAGGGACTGTCGTGGGAGCCGTCGCAGGGCGGCGGCCGCATCACCGAATACAGCCACCTGGTCGACGAGCACTCGGCCCGCCGCGACCAGGTCGCGCAGAATCGTGAAGCGCTCGAACTGGAATGGCGGATCGCGCACCCTGGCCAGGAGCCGGGGCCGCGCCAGTGGCAGGCGTGGGATACGCACGCCTGGGCGCAGGAGCGGCCGACGAAGAAACCCGACGCCGAGCTGACCCCCGAGGGGTTGGCGCGTGCGGTGGGCGAGGTTACCCCGCAGAACGTCGACCGCACGTTGTACGGGCAGGAAGCCGCGCAGATTGACCCGGCTGTGATCGGTGCCGGGGCGCTCGACGACCTCGGCCGGCAGCGTTCCGCGTGGTCGCTGGCCGACGTGCAGGCGGCCGTCGACCGACGCCTCGCACAAACGTGGCTCATCAGTTCCGAGGGCGTGGCCGAGCTACGGCAGGCGGCGATCGACACCGCCATGCAGCGCAGCGTCTCGTTCCTCGACCAGGGCGTGAACGTCGAGGGCGTCAGGCACTACACGAGCGACCAGGTGCGCGCGGTCGACCAGCAGCTCACCGACGCACTCACCGCTCGCGCGGTGGTGCCCGGTGAGGCCGGCACCGTGACCGTCGAGCGGGAGGGGTTCACCCTCTCGGTCGAGCAGCACGCGGCGGCCAAGGCGATAGCCGGCACACACGAGCTGGTCGTGATCCAGGGCGCGGCCGGGGCTGGGAAAACCACGATGCTCGAAGCGGCCGCCGACTCCCTCAGTGCGCAGGGCCGCAGGCTTGTGGTTGTCTCCCCGACCAAGCGCGGCGCGATCGAAGCCGGCGACGTGCTCGGCGTCGACGGCGAGAGCGTCCACGCCCTCCTGTACCGTGCCGGCGCCGAGGTCGACGACACCGGCCGTTGGCAGCTCCCCGAACAGTGGCGCACCCAGCCCGAGGGGTGGCGGCTCGACGAGCGCACAGTGCTCGTCGTCGATGAGGCCGGGATGCTCGACCAAGACACCGCCGCAGCGCTGCACCAGTACATCGACGATATGCGCCTCGGTACGCTCGTGCTTTCCGGGGATGCGGCGCAGCTGGCAGCCGTCGGCCGCGGCGGATACCTCGCACGGGCCGCGCAGCTCGCCACCGCGTCGCTCGATCTCACCGACGTTCGACGGTTCCGCACCCCAGACGGCCAGGTCGACGAGGGTTACGCCGACCTCTCGCTCAGGATGCGCGACCGTGAGGACGCCGGCCAGATATTCGACGAACTCGTAGCGCGTGGTCTGATCCAGACCGGCACCCCAGACGAGCTACGAGTACGGCTCTCGGAAACCCTCGCGCTCGAACAACAGGCCGGCCGCTCCACTATCGCGGTCACGTCGACGAACGCGGCCGCGCAGCAGATCAACCACGCCGTCTACGAGCGTCTGGTCGACGCCGGCACCATCGACCCCAGTACGGTTGCCCACGGGCGAGACGGCGACCCCATCGCCGCAGGCGCGCAGGTTGCGACCCGTGAGAACGACCGCGAGCTCGGCGTCGCCAACCGGCAAACCTGGATCGTGAAGAACGTCAATAGTGACGGTCGAATCACAGTTGCCGACCCGAAGACCGGGCATCACCGCACCCTCGACGCCGACTACGTAGCCGAGCATGTGCAGCTCGCCTACGCTGTCACCGGGCACGGCGCGCAGGGCATGACCACCGATACCGCGCACGCGGTGCTCTCCGACGAGATGGACGCCGCCGGCGTCTACGTCGGCATGACCCGCGGCCGCACCGCGAACGTGCTGCACGTCGTCGCCGTCGACCACGACGACGCCCGCGAGCAGTTCGTCGACGCATTCGCACGCGATAACGCTGATCGCGGCCTTGCGGAAGCGAAAAAGCAGGCCGAGCGCGACATGCGCGGCATCGTCACCGGCCACGATGCGACCGTGGCCGCCGAGGTCGACCAGCTCACCCGCAACGCGGAGAAAGCCGACCGGCAGGCCACCATCTGGGATGATGCAGCCGGGCAGTTCGCCCGGCTGCGCGAGCAGCAGGCCGCCGAACTGCAACGGCTCGAACAGGCAGCAGAGCACGCACAAGCCGCCGCGTATGAGGCCCATACCGAAGCCCTCGCACCGCTCACCGAGCAAGCCCAGCGTGACGGGGCCGAAGTCGCCGCGCTGCGGGAGAACGCAACGCAGGCACAGCAGAACGCACGCAGTGCTGGCAGGTTCAGCCGCCGCCGTGCTGAGCGCGACAGCGCCGCAGCGGTCAAGCAGTGGGAGAACGCCCGTGGCCGCGTCGAACAGGAATGGGGCAGCGCGCCGTGGGGCGGCCATGAGGTCGAGAGCTGGGTCGCGCGCGTCAGCCAGCAGCGCGCCGGTCAAGACCCCCAGGTGCGCGAGACGAGCAAAGCCGCGGCCGCCGCGAAGATCGAGCTACGCACCACCCGCGAACGGCAGCCGTTCGAAGCGCGAGGGCTTGCCCGCCAGGTATTCCGTGACGACCCCGGCGCGCAGTTCGTCACCGCCGAGAGCGGGGAGCGCCGTGCAGCAAAGTACGCGGAACAGTGGCGCGGCCGCGCGGCCGACGCACGGGCCGAAGCGGTCGAGCTGGGCCAGCTCTCCACTGCCCAGGCCGTGAACCGGGTACAGACGAAGCACCAGGCCGCGGCCGAGCAAGCCGCACGCGCCCAGCAGCTCGCGCGCGAACGCGCCGAACAGCTCCGGCAGCACGACCCCTACCGGCCACAGCATCACCACCAACCAGGCCCGCACCGAGGCCCAAGCCTCGGACTCTAGCTAGAGCAGTCGAGCGCGCGCAGAGATCAGAGATAAGGATAAAACACAAGTGGCAATTTCTGTTTTGGCTGCATACGTTGGAAGTAGCGCTATTGAAGAGGCCTCGCCTGATTTGAAACTCAATGACGAGGAGTGATTGTCGTGAAGACTTCTTGGAAGACTCGCATCGGGATCGGTGCGACGGCCGCACTGTCCGCCATGATGCTTGCGCTGGGTAGTCCTGCGTATGCAACCGAAGGCTCTGCACCGCCAGAGCCGGGCCAGGCTGACAGCGACATCGTATACACCCCGTGAAGCCGACCGCAGACAAGGTCTACATCAACGGGGAAGAAACCAACATCGCCGTGATGCCCGACTTCGAGCCGACGGCTCCGGCCGTGGTGATCGACGACAACGGCCCGGTGGCGGTAGATGACCTCTCGGTCGTCAGCGCCGACGGCCAGGTCAGTGAGCTGTCGATGGTGTCCACCACCGACAAGTCTGCCCTCGCAAGCTGCTGGACTGGCTGGGTGGCTCCGGGTACCGGAACCTGGTACACCTCGAGTCCGGGATGCTCGGTCATCGGCGTCTCGCCGTCCGCCACCGCGGGCTACGACTGGACGGTGGATTTCAATTCCCTGGGCTCGGCTTGTCTGCAGGGACGCGGCTACCAGGCTCGGCACCTGCCGGGCGGTGGCACCGCCTGGGATGAATACTTCGCCGGCCTCGGCTGCAGCGGCGGTGGAAGCAGCGGCGGCGGCGTTGTTAGTTGGGGCGAAGTCGCCTCAACGAAGGTCGTCAAGGCGTTGTCCTACTCGGTGCCCACAGGCGCAGCCGGCATGTTCCAGTAATCAGCCAACTGCGTTATGACGCTGGGCGGTGGGGAGGCTCCTCACCGCCCAGCGTCATCTTCTTGGCGGGAGGGAGGTTCATCGCCGGAAAAGGGGTGCCCAATCTCCGCACTCTCCGGTGAAGTTCCATCAAAGTGGGGAGTCTGGGTGCGTCCGAGATAGATCTGATTCATGTCGTGGAACGCATCGAGCGGCTGTTGCTTCCTCCTAGATCCTCTCGCGACCCGCACTACCAAGCCAATGCCGATCACAGACCACAGAATGATCGTGAACCACGGCGTCCACGGCGCTTGGATCGCCAGCGATATCGCCCAAGCGATAAATGCCAGCGCCACGACCACCCACGTACCGATCCTGATCAGGCGTTGACGTACCAAAACAACCTCCCTCCCACGTACGATCCTCTCCCCCTGATTCGCGGGGTATAAGAAAACGGTTCCTCTACCACGGTATCTCAGTGATCGCGGCGCTGCGCGAGCGCGCGACACAAGCGCAACAGGAAGCACGCAGCGCCGGCCAAGACCCCCAGGCGCGCGACGCGGGCAAGGCCTCGACCGCTGCGAAGATCGAGCTAAACACCGCTCACAAACGACACCCGCTCGAAGCGCAAGGCCTTGCGCTTCGCGTTTTCCGCAACGATCCCGCCGCACAGTTCATCACGGCCGAGAGCGGGGAGCGCCGCGCAGCGAGGAACGCGGAACAGTGGCGCGACCGTGCCACTACCGCCCGCGCCGAGGTTGTCGAGCTGCGCCAGCTCCCCACCGATCAGGCCGCTGGCCGGGTGCAGGCGAAGCACCAGGCCGCGGCCGAGCAAGCAGTACGCGAAAAACAGCTCGCGCAAGAGCGAGCCGAACGACTACGGCAGGATGGCCCTTACCATCCGACTCACCACCAGATCGACCCGCACCGAGGCCCGAGCCTCGGACGCTAGGCCAACCAACCCCTATGCCGCATTGATGATCATTTCGAGGTAATCTCGTCCGCAGATCCGGCTCGAAGCGTGCGGTGGGCTGGAAAAGAAGAGGGGCACCAACCTCGGGGAAAGGTTGGTGCCCCTCGCGCAGTATTTAGCATCTCCACTACCCGGGGCAGTGATGTTTAGCAGATGGGTGCTTGGGGGAGCAGCCCGTTAGCTAAGGCGTCGACGCGCGATAAATACTGCGGTAGCGCCGGCGAGAAGCAGGACGATTGCCGCCCCAATCATCACGCCGAGTCCACTGCTGCCGGTGCTGGCGAGCACCGTGTCCTTCTCGATGGTGTTCGTCAGTGCGACTTCCACTACTTCGGACTTGCCGATCGTGACCGTATCGGCGCTGAACTCGTGACCCGTCCAGGTCGCGCCGTCAACACCGGCAGGAGTCTGCTCAGTCAACTGAACCTCTGCACCAGCGGGCAGGCCGTCAACGGTCACCGGGGTGCCGTCTGCAGCCACTTCGAGGGTGCCTTCGCCCGCCTCGAAACCGACTCCGGCCTTGTACTCGTAGTGCACGACAAACACTGCGCCATTAGCCACAAGGTTCTTGCCGCTGCCGTCGATGAGCTTCTGGATGCTGAAGCCGCCCTCCCCAAGCGCAACCTCGTTCACCAGAGCCACCTCAGCGACCTCGTTCTTCCCAATCTCAACGACATTGCCGTTGGGGAAGGACGCCGATACCCAGGTACCGTTCTCGGGGTCAGCCGGAAGGACTTCCTCAAGCGTCACCACCGCGCCAGCGGGCAGACCGTCAACGGAGGCGGTGCCGCCCTTGGTGACCGTGAGCGATCCTTCGCCCGCTTCGTACCAGTCACCTGCGGGGTAGGAGTAGTTCACGGTGAATTCCACATCCGACCCGATCAGGTCAGCGCCCGTACCTTCGACGGCCTTGGTGACCGCGAAGCCGCCGAGATCGCGTTCGATCTCGTTGGTCAGCACGACCTCGAAGGTGGTCTTGTCACCGATGGTGAAGGTGGGGTTGTCGAACTCGTAGCCGAGCCAGGTGCCACCGGCCACCGGCGTGGGCGTCGCCTCGGAAAGCGTCACCTCGGTGCCGTAGGGCAGCGGATCGCTGACGACGGCCTCGCCGTTGTTGGCAACGGTCAGGGTGCCCGTGCCCGTCGCGGGGTCAGCGCCCAGCCCCTCGGGGAGCGTGTAGCTGTAGTCCACAGTGAACAGTGCATCTTCGCCCACGAGGTCGGCACCGTCACCGGTGAGGGCCTTGAGGATGGAGAAGTCGCCGTTGTTCCACGAGATCGGGTTATCGAGGTCGATGCTCACCACAGTGTCTTTCACGATGGTGAAGGAGTTCTCGCTGAACTCCGGATCGCCCCAAGTGCCACCGGTGGGATCTTCCACGGCCAGCTCGGTCAGGGTGACGGTCGCACCGGCAGGCAGACCCTCGACAGTGGCCGTCTCGCCTGCGGTGAACTCGATCTGCCCGGACCCCGCGGGGAATCCGTTGATCGCGTCGTACTCGTAGGTCACCGTGAACACGGCGTCCTCGGGCACGAGTTCTTCACCGTTGCCGGTGATCGCCTTCGTGACTGCGAAGCCGCCCACGTCCTGCGTGATGGTATTCGTCACCGCAACAGTCACCGGGTCGGCGCTCTCGCCGATGGTGAGCGTTGAGGGCTCGATCACCGGATCGCCCCAGCTCGCGCCAGGCACGTTCGGCAGATTCGGTTCGACCAGTGTGACCACCGCACCAACGGGCAGCTCGCCGCTTGTGACGGCATCGCCGTTGATCGGCAGTATCAGCGTGCCCGAGCCAGCGGCGAAGCCCTTCTCGGCGTCTGCCGGGTAGCTGTAGTCCAGTGCGAAGGTGAGGTCGTCGGCCAGTGGCACACCGTCCTCGTTCACTACGCTCTTCTGTGCGGAGAAGTCACCCTTCTGCAAGGTCGCCTCATTCACCAGGCGAATCTCAGTGACCGCACCCAGTTTTCCGTTGCCGTCCGCTGTGAATGTGAGCGTGTCAGCCGGGTTGCCGTCAGCGTCGAGGAACACCGGGTCGGCCCAGGTCACGTTTGCCGGGTCGGTCGGCTTCACCTCGGTCAGTTCCACCACGGAGCCTCGGAAGAACTCCTGGCTCGTGAAGGTCTCGCCCGAGTGCACTGTGAACGATTTCTCGGCTGGGTCTTGGCCCGGCTCGGTGACGGTGTAGTTCACCGTGAACGCTGGGTTCAGGGTGGTATCGCCGGTCAGCTCTTTAGTGACCTGGAACTTGCCGTAGTTCGTGCCTACGACATTGCCGCCACGGTTGTAGCGCGTGGCGCTGCCGTTGACGTCACCAGATTCTTCACCGTTGATATCCCACTCGGCTGCGTTGCGGAAGACACGGTCGCCGTTGTCCTGTAGGTCGCCACCGGTGAGCGCTTTCACCTTCCACTGCACCTGGTAGAAGCTACCGTCGGTGCCGCGCTGACTTCCTTGCGCGGGCGGTGCGATCTCATCGTGGTTATTCCAGTCTGCACCGCGTCCCTCGCGGGATTCAAAAGTGGCGGTCAGATCGCCGTTGCTCCAGGTGACATCGCTCGTGGGGTAGGTCTGCCAACCACCGACGACCTCGTTGCCCCATCGGTCGTACTGCAACAGCCCGGCCTCGCGCACACGCGGGTACTCGCCATCAGTAACGAGTTCGTACGAGTCTTCGTCGAGCAGGTCGGTGACGGTGACTGTGTTGCCGGCAGCGATACCGGTGTTGCCGCCCTTCACCTGCACGGTGAAGACGATCTCATCCGTGGCAGTGTCGTATGAACCCCACTTGCCATCCCAGAACTCACCGAACTCGCAATCCTCGGTGCACCAGTTGCTACTCGGGGTGACGACTACCTCGTTCTCGAACCCACCAATATCAATGGTCTGGTTGGTGTCTTCACGGTTATCGTTTTCAGTGCGCGCCTCGAAGAAGAAATCGCCTGCCACCCCGTGAGGGTTAGCCTCGATGAACGCATCATCAATCGTGCAGGTCACCTGCGTTCGCGTGACAACGCACTCACCCGCGGGGCCGTCAGGCCCGTTGACGGGGAACGTCTCGGGGTTGCCGTAGAACCCATCAGGGAGGTCAATGGTCAGCGTAACCGGGGCTTCTGCCTCACCCGGAATGCTCCAATCGACGTCGATCCTCTGATAGGACCAATCCTCGATGACTCCCTCATCGCCGTCATACTGGATCGCAATATTGTCGATCTGTACCTGACTACCGTCAGCGGCAGAAGCAGGCGAACTCGGTGCAAACGCAAACAACGTCGTCACCGCAAGCAGCAGAACTGCTAGGAGCGCCCCCCCC